>NZ_DFBS01000038.1:0-50682 GCF_002366715.1 Halomonas sp. UBA3074
ACTCAGTTTCTGCGGCCAAGCTTTTTATCGACAGTAGACAGAACCTGTGGGCTATGAGTAGTAACTATAAATTGAAGGTGAGGAAAAGTTTTTTGAAGCCCTATCAATATGTCTTGTTGCCATCTGGGGTGCAAGTGTAACTCAACCTCATCAATAACTACTATTCCATGAGCTTCCAATGGATTATCTACTTCAGGGTTTAAAATTACTAAACGGCGTGCTAAGTCGCCTGTTAAAGCGACCAGTACTTTTTGTCCTTGAGATAGTTGCGTAATATTGACGCTAACACCAAAATTATCTACTATTATTCTAGGCCTACCTAAACTCCTATCGACTCTTAGGTTCTTCACAGAAGGTACTAGGCTTTCAATCGCTTTATTTACAAAATTCAAGTGTTTTTGATATTTAGTTAAAGACAATGATTTCAGGAAAATTGACAGCTCTTCTTTTTTATCATTTAATTTCGCTATAAAAGGATCATTATCAGGTGGAGTTTTATTTTCGTAAACTCCATAAATTGATCGTTCAAGCAATGATATCTGTTCCCTTAAATCTCTGATTTCTTTTGTATCTTTTCCAGAAGCCAAATTAACCAATTCAATATAAAGTTCAGAAAAATTATCCAGCTTCCCACTACCATCTAAAGCATCTTTTAAAGCGTAAAATCTATTTCTTTCTTTGTCATCAAACGCTTTTTCAAGCGAAGGCTTTTTAAGAGAAATATTAGAACGATCAACCGAATAAAATGCTAAAAGGGGGATGATTATTCTTTTATCACATGCAGCTTTTCGGTACATTCTTCCAAATCTTTTAATAATGCTAACATCATTCGACTTACTTCCTGTGTAGCCAATAACCGGGCGAGCGAGAGCAGCTTCAAACCTATTTTTTTTTCCGAGACTAAAAAAGCTAATCACTTCAGAAAAATCAGTCGAAGCACTATTGACGTCATCTTCAATTAATAATCTTCCGTTAACATCATCCTTTTCAATATTATTATTAAACCATGAAAACGTTTTGGCTATCGCATCAGCAAAACTAGTTTTGCCAGCCCCATTATCGCCTATAATAACAGTCATTTTTTCATCGAAACTTATATCAATGGAATGAAAACGCCTAAACATCCACATCTTAAGAGACTCTAAATGTATTTTTTTGCTACTTAAAGAATTAACATACATAGCAAAATATCTATCAGCCAACTTCTCATCTTTATCTACATATTTACCTAAATCATAGTATTCATATAGTTGAAACTGTGCCTCTAAAACTCCTTTTTCAGCATTTTTAACAAGATACCTAATAGTCTTGGAATGTTCTTTTAGATAATCAGACATAACCTTAACCCTCAATTATCTCAAGCAATAAACTTTGAGAATATTTATCTTTTAGAGATTTTATAAACATAGGTTCAACATGATGCGCAAAAGCCAAAAGTCCTCTAAGATGCCCATAAACATCACTATCAAGTTTTCTTAAAGAGTACTGATGGACTAAGTGTTTTATATACCTTTTCCTCTCCCTCCCTAGAGAAAGCTGGCCCTTATTACTAATAGTAATCCCTGTAACGTGTCGATTATGAGCCATGGAAGAAAACCTTGTCTTTTTCTTATTAATCTTTATTGCGCTACCAAATATCTTTAATAATTTATCTTTAATAAAAACAGGAACTGTAAAAAGAAAATCTTTTTGGTTAGTTGAAAAAGTTAAATCATCAGCATAACGAGTATATACAACTTTATGTTTAATGCACCAATCATGTACTACACAAT
This sequence comes from Halomonas sp. UBA3074, assembly GCF_002366715.1. Taxonomy (GTDB): domain Bacteria; phylum Pseudomonadota; class Gammaproteobacteria; order Pseudomonadales; family Halomonadaceae; genus Vreelandella. The sequence continues at coordinate 1,773 of NZ_DFBS01000038.1, forward strand.
CAAATTCATACATAAAAAAATTTGAAACAAGAGGAGAGCTAGGAGCACCAATACTTAACACTAAACTTCCTCCGCTTCTTTTACTAGGACACCAAAAAAGGAGCTTTTCTAGCGCTATTTTGTCATTCGGTGAAGGCAGTTCAATTATTGATGACCAAACTTTCCAAAACAAATTACTGGTGATTGAATTAAAGAAATCTTCTAAATCTAAATTAAGCAAGTAGCGATTTTTTGTATGAGCATTTGCATTATCTTTAATGCTAAAACCTTTACGATAAGCCATTGCCACTTTATGGACAGGTAGTTCTTGAAATTTAAGAAACGTCCGCTGATACTCTTTTAACTCTTTTGAGGGCTGGGCGATAACCCTATGCCCTGAAGTTCTCTTAGGTATCGTAAATACTTTATATTTTTTAGGCGCATTTTTTAAAAAAAGAATTATTTCTTTTTCGGGCTTTTGTAGTTCTGTTGCTAGCCGCTCTATCACACTCATTCTAGCTTCCATAAAAAAGCCCAAGAGCATCGCTCTTGAGCTTAGCTCTTTACCAAAGGAAGCGATAGGCTCGCAACCTGATTGAGGAACGAAATCAGGTTGCGAGCCTATCGCAACCACGATGTCGTTCAATAACTTAGAGTCTGGCTAAGCACCCGACTAGACGTATTCGTCTAAAGCTAAAGAGTCATATGAGTCTACACCAAGAAAACATATGGTACCAATCCGAGCTAGCATCACTTAGCGATCTATTCACTTTATGCAAGAATCACATACCACAATCATAATTCATGCTAATCAATGAGCGGCCAGTAAAAGTTAAAATTTGTCTAAAATACCCGACGCAATTACGAAAAATCCCGCCAAAACTGGCGGGATTTTCTATACATCATACTAAAATTCACTCCCACTCAATAGTAGCAGGCGGCTTACTACTTACATCATAAGTCACCCGCGAAACCCCCTCCAACTCATTGATAATCCGGTTGGAAACCTTCTCCAGCAGCTCGTAGGGCAGGTGTGCCCAGCGGGCGGTCATGAAGTCGATGGTTTCTACCGCGCGTAGGGCGATGACCCATTCGTAGCGGCGGCCGTCGCCGACTACGCCTACTGATTTCACCGGCAGGAACACGGCGAAGGCTTGACTGGTCTTTTCGTACCAGCCAGAGGCGCGTAGCTCTTCGATGAAGATGGCGTCGGCGTCCCGGAGGATGTCGGCGTACTCTTTCTTCACTTCGCCCAGGATACGCACGCCCAGGCCGGGGCCAGGGAACGGGTGGCGGTAGACCATGTCGTAGGGCAGGCCGAGTTCTAGGCCGAGTTTGCGCACTTCGTCTTTGAACAGTTCGCGCAGCGGCTCTACCAGCTTGAGCTTCATGGTTTCCGGCAGGCCACCGACGTTGTGGTGGGATTTGATCACGTGCGCTTTGCCGGTTTTAGAGGCGGCGGATTCGATCACGTCCGGGTAGATGGTGCCCTGGGCCAGGAACTCGACGCCGTCGATCTTGCTGGCTTCTTCATCGAATACGTCGATGAAGGTGTTGCCGATGATTTTGCGCTTGGCTTCCGGGTCTTTCTCGCCTTTCAGCTTGCCGAGGAACAGGTCTTCGGCGTCTACGCGGATCACTTTCACACCCATGTGCTTGGCGAAGGTTTCCATGACCTGGTCGCCTTCCGCTTTACGCAGCAGGCCGTTATCGACGAACACGCAGGTCAGTTGGGTGCCAATCGCTTTGTGCAGCAACGCAGCAACCACAGAGGAGTCCACACCGCCGGAAAGGCCAAGCAGTACGTGGCGGTCGCCCACTTGCTCGCGCACGCGCTGTACCTGGTCTTCGATGATTTGCGCGGGCGTCCACAGCTTTTCGGCTTTACAGATATCCAGCACGAAGTGCTCGAGAATGCGCTGGCCCTGCAGGGTGTGGGTGACTTCCGGGTGGAACTGAACGCCGTAAAACTGCTTCTCTTCCCAGGCCATGGCGGCAATCGGGCAGCTCGGCGTGGAGGCGGTCACAGTGAACTCGGCGGGCGCTTCGGCGACCTTGTCGCCGTGGCTCATCCATACGTCCAGCAGGGTTTTGCCGCTTTTCGCGTCTACGTGGTCTTTGATGTCTTTGAACAGCGCGTTATCTTCGTCGATCTGAATCTGCGCGTAGCCAAACTCACGCTGGTTGGAGCCTTCTACCTTACCGCCCAACTGCTCGGCCATGGTCTGCATGCCGTAGCAGATACCAAACACCGGCAGGCCCATTTCAAACACGCACTGCGGCGCACGCGGGGAGTCCAGTTCCGTCACGGATTCCGGCCCACCGGCCATGATAATGCCGTTGGGGTTGTACTCGCGTATCTCTTCTTCGGTGATATCAAACGCGCGGACTTCGGAATAAACGCCGATCTCGCGAACGCGGCGGGCGATCAGTTGGGTGTACTGCGAGCCGAAGTCGAGAATCAAAATCTTGTGGGCGTGAATGTCACTCATGGCGGGGTCTCGGTTAAGCGGTGTGGGTGCCGCTGGTAAGGCCAAAAAGCAAGCGGCGGGGCAATGCCCGCCGCGCCATATAACTCATCTTGCTGGTTAGCTCACCCGGTAGTTGGGAGCTTCTTTGGTGATCTGCACGTTGTGGACGTGGGATTCGTTAAAGCCAGCGCCGGTAATCTGTACGAATTCCGGCTTGGTGCGCATTTCCTGAATATCGCGGCAACCGGTGTAGCCCATGGAAGCGCGCAGGCCGCCCATCAGCTGGTGAACGATGGCGCTCATCATGCCTTTATAGGGAACGCGGCCTTCGATACCTTCCGGCACCAGCTTCTCGGCGCCTTCGCTTTTATCCTGGAAGTAGCGGTCGGCGCTGCCTTGGTTCTGGGACATGGCACCCATGGAGCCCATGCCACGGTAGGCTTTGTAGGTACGGCCCTGGTAAAGCTCGACTTCACCCGGCGCTTCTTCGGTACCGGCCAGCAGGCCACCGACCATCACGGCACTGGCGCCCGCGGCAATCGCTTTGGCCAAATCGCCGGAGTAGCGCACGCCGCCATCGGCAATCAGCGGAATGTCGAACTCTTTGAGCGCTTCGGCCACGTTGGAAACCGCGGTGATTTGCGGTACGCCAACACCGGCGACGATGCGCGTGGTGCAGATCGAGCCAGGGCCGATGCCGACTTTCACGGCATCCGCACCCGCTTCGGCCAGTGCTTTGGCAGCGGCGCCGGTGGCGATGTTGCCGCCAATCACCTGGATGGCCGGGAAGTTCTGTTTGATCCAGCGGACGCGATCAATCACGCCTTGGGAGTGGCCGTGGGCGGTATCGACGATAATCACATCCACGCCAGCTTCGGCGAGTGCCGCGACGCGATCCGGGGTTTCCGGGCCGGTGCCGACCGCGGCGCCTACTAGTAAACGGCCGTCGCTGTCTTTCGCGGCCATCGGGTAGGTGCGGGCTTTTTCGATATCCTGGAAGGTGACCAAGCCGCGCAGGTGGAACTCGTCATCGACGATCAGCATTTTCTCGATGCGGTGTTCGCGCATTTTGGCTTTGCTGGTTTCGAGATCGGTGCCTTCTTTGACGGTAATCAGCCGGTCGCGCGGCGTCATGATCGCTTCTACACTGTCGCCGTGGTTAGGCTGGAAGCGCATGTCGCGCTCGGTCACGATGCCGACCAGGGTTTCGCCTTCTACCACGGGGAAGCCGGAGAAGCCGTACTCCCGCGCCATGGCAAGCAAATCTTCGAGTTTGGCCTTGGGGCTCACGGTGACCGGGTCTTTCACAATCACGCTTTCGTGCTTTTTGACCTTGCGCACCTCAGCGGCTTGCTGGGTCATGGTCATGCTTTTATGGATGATGCCAATGCCGCCTTCCTGAGCCATCGCAATCGCTAGGCGCGCTTCGGTAACGGTGTCCATCGCGGCAGAAAGCAAGGGAATATTGAGCGAGAGATTGCGGGTCAGGCGGGTTTTGAGGCTGACATCCTTGGGGAGGACATCGGAGAAGCCGGGAACGAGAAGAACGTCATCGAACGTAAGTGCTTCTTGGGCCATACGTAGCATAGCGGCAACACCCTGATTGAGAGGAAGTGGGGCGTGAAAGGTTAATCGCCTATTATAGCGTTTTGAGGGGTGCTCCAGCAATGCAGTCAGGCTGTTGTGCTTATACCAATTGCTAATGACGTTTAATGTTAGGCTGCTGACTAGACATTTTACGACGCGGAGGGCGTTCTGTTGCCTCAGGAAATCATTGTATATACCGACTATGTTTGCCCCTTCTGCCTGCTGGCGGAAGAGGCGATTGTTCAAGCAACTGACGGCCTGGATGTGGAAATCCGCTGGCGGCCTTTTGAGCTGCGCCCTGCCCCGGTGCCTACCTTAAAGGTAGAAGACCCTTACCTGCCCCAGGTATGGCGCGATTCGGTTTACCCCATGGCGGAAAAGCTCGGCGTGCCCATCACGCTGCCCAATATTTCCCCGCAGCCGCGTACCGATAAAGCCTTTGAAGTGTTTGCCATGGCCGAAGAGCAGGGAGTGGGCCACCCCTATTCCATGGCGGCCTTGAAAGCGTTCTTCCAGCAGGAGCGCGATATTGGCGACCCCGAGATACTGGCGGATATTGGTGAGTCGGTAGGCCTGGAGCGCCAAGCGGTGCTGAATGCCCTGGCCGAAGGCCGTTACCGCGAGCAGCACCAAGCGGCGCAGCGCCACGCGGTGGATGAGGCACGTATTCAGTCGGTACCAACGCTGGTGATCGATGGCGAAGTGATTCAGGGCGTGCCCGACCCTGCGGCGTTAAAACGTTTCTTAATAGAGCGGGCATAACCCTATGGCCTCCCCCACTCCCCAGGCACTCTCCGTCAGCCAACTCAACCAGCGCGCCAAGCAAACGCTTGAACGCGATGTGGGCGAAGTGTGGGTAGAGGGCGAGCTCTCTAACGTTTCCCGCCCGGCCTCTGGGCATGTCTATTTCACCTTGAAGGATGACCGCGCGCAGATTCGCTGTGCGCTGTTTCGTCAGCGGGCGCGGTTTGTCTCGGCACCCATGCGCGATGGCGATCAGGTCAAGCTGCGTGGGCGTGTGTCGCTGTTCGAGCCCCGCGGTGACTACCAACTGATTGCCGAGGCCGTGCAGGCTGCGGGGCTGGGGGAACTGCTGGCGGCGTTTGAGCGCTTGAAGGCGCAGTTGGAAGGCGAAGGCGTGTTTGCCAACGCCCGCCCGCTGCCCTTCCCGCCCCGTAAACTGCTGATCTTGAGCTCCGCTACCGGGGCGGCCATTCGCGATGTGTTGGCGGTGCTGGAAGCACGCTGGCCGCTGGCGGACGTAACGCTGATTCCGGTACCAGTGCAGGGCGCAGAAGCGGCGCCTGCGATGATCTCGGCGCTGGCGTTGCTTAACCGTCAGGCGCGATTAGACCCCGAGCGCGATGTGATCTTGATCACCCGCGGCGGCGGTAGCCTGGAAGATTTATGGGCCTTCAACAATGAGCACCTAGCGCGGGCGATTTTTCACTCCCGGCTACCGGTGATGTCGGCGGTGGGTCACGAGGTGGATATTACGCTGGCGGATTTCGCCGCGGATATGCGTGCGCCCACGCCTTCTGCCGCGGCCGAACGCTTAGTGCCGGATCAGAACACCCTCAAGCGCCAGCTAGAACATCAACACAGCCGCCTGCAGCGGGCGATGCAGGCACGGTTAGAGCGCGACAGCCAGCGCCTGGATACCCTGCGCGCCAAGCTGCGCCACCCCGGCGAGCAGCTCAATCGCCAGCGCCAGCACTTAACCGCCCTTGATCAGCGTTTGAATCGCGCCATGCAGCAAACGCTCAGCCTGCAGAAAGCCCAGGTAGCGCAGTTGAATAGACGCTTGGCCAGCCAGGATATGACGCGCTTGCATCGTGCAGAAAGCGAGCGGGTGAGCCAGCTTCAGCGCCGCTTGGGCACCGCCATGAAGCGCCAGCTCGAAAACCGTCAGGCACGCTTAACCAGTGCTGCACGAGAGCTCAATGCAGTCAGCCCGCTGGCGGTGTTGGGGCGTGGCTATGCGATTGCTCAGGATGAGCAGGGCCAGGTGATTCGGCGTGCGGAAGATACCCAGCCGGGTCAGAAGCTAAAGCTGAAGCTAGGTGAAGGCAGGCTAAGCGTGGAAGTTAAGCGGCGTCTAAAGACCTAAGCCAAATGGCCGATACCTTATAACAATGAGAAGAGGCCATCGCCATGAAGATAGGATTTTCGTTATTTACACTGATTAACCAGCGCCAGGATAAGCCACAGTTTTTAACGCCTACCCGTGTCGCCCCTCAACAGAGCAAGCCCGCTGAAGACGACCCGTTCACTAAACGTCTTAAAAAGCAGCAGGAAGCGTTGGAGAGCTTGGCGTCTTTACCTTCTCCAAAGGAAGCCTCCCAGCAGCAGGCTACCGATAAAGTGGGCTTCCTGCGGCAGCGGATTGAAATGCTGAAAGCCATGATGGCCTTCGCCTCTCCTGAACAGCTTAAAAACATGGCCAAGGAGCTCAAGAGCATCGCCCGTGAACTTGCCGGTGCGGCTAAACTATTGAGCAATCAAGGTGGCGGCGGTGCTGGCATGACCGCTATCCCTTCAATGGTTCCAACAGCAGCAGCGCCAACAACAGTCGCTCAAGCCAGCGGGGCCGATTCAGCTGCGGCCCAAGCGGGTGGCGATGAGAGCGCTGAGGCAACGGTGTCGAGTGACGCGCAGCAAGCCGAGGCCAATGCGCAAACAGCAGAGGAAGAGGCGGAACAAGAGGCTGAAAAAGCAGCGGGCGAGCCTGAAGGCGATGAATCCAGCGAGCTCGGCTTATTACCTAGCCTACCCAGCCCCATTCAGAATGAAGACAACCGCTCGAAATCCAATGGCGCTAGCGCTAGTGAACATGCACTACGCGGCGTACTGACTGACGCCCAGAAAGCGCTTCGCGAAGCGGTTAACGAACTCAAGATTCGGCTGAGTGAAGAAGACAAGGAAGCTCGTCGTGAGCTAAAGAAAGCGGAAGAAGCCATGGAAAAGACGGATCAAGCGGTTGCGGCCTCCTCTTCTGACGCCCTCTACTCCTCATTGGGGCAGTTGCTGCCTACCTCGTTAGGTGACGTTTCCGTATCAACGTCGTCTATCAACATCGAGGTTTAGCGTTAAATGAAAAAGGCGCTACTCATCAGTAGCGCCTTAGCGGTATCAGCGCTGTTATCAGCAGCGCTCAAAGCGTATTCAGTGACCTTTTTTCTGGTCATCCTTTGATTTCTGGCTGTCGGAATCGGGATTAACGTGATGGGTATCCGGCATTGGATTGGCATCGTCGTGGTGATCGTCGCGGTCTTTAGGCGCTTTTTTGTCGTGCTCGGAGGCTTGAGTCATCGCTTTTTCCTTATGGTGAGGGTCTGGGTTTCCTTATTGCCCTGGCTATCTCAGCCAACCGGGCTCCTTGAATAGCGTGATAAACGCAAGAATGAGGGCTATCAATCTCACCTCCTATCCAAGCTGCTTTTACTGTAGCTGTTACTAACTAACTTGCAATGCAGCTGCGCGGCGTCCAACCAATCACCATTTTAAATATAACCATTTAAAAACAGACAGTTGGATAATTAATAGCGTATTAAACGGACCGTATTGGGAATCCCAATAATGCTTATGGTTTGCAGCTATCGATTAGCGCTGTTAGCGGCTTTTGTGCTGGCTTTTTATGCCGACTGTTCTAGCCAAACCGGTCTTGCTAAACCGTCCCTGCTAAAAAGCAGTGGCCGCATTAAGCGGCCACTGCTTTCACTCATTTTTTATCAGCCATATCAGCAATGTTAGGGCGTGTGGTTAGTCCCCGACCCTTGGGTGTTGCCGGAAGGTGTGCTCGACCCCGCCAAGCCCTGGCTATGTTTCTGATGGTCATGTTTCTGGTCATGGCTCTCAGGTGCAGAGCGCTCCGTTGTGGGCGTTGGGGTGGGTGAGCCTGCAACTCCCGCTTCCTGATGCTGTGGGGCGTTTACGTTCGCATCATTAGCGCGATGGGAATCGCCCTTAGCAGATTCGGCTTTTTCATGGATCGTATGCTGAGCCTTGTCCGCTTGCGCTTGCCCGGTTTCGGCAGCCTTATGCATAACGCGGTCGCGGTACTCGCCCATGTACTCATCCTCTTTCTTGGTGGCGGGGAAAATGCCGCCCAGGGCCGCCCCCAGCGCAAACCCAAGTGCGCCCACTACCAAGGGGTGATCCTGAACAAAATCGGAGGCTTGGCTTCCAGATTGGTGAGCACGATGCCCCATATTGTGCATGCGGTCCTGCGCGCCATGCTGAAGATGGGATGAAGAGTTGCGCATATTATCCCCCATTTGGTGTGCCTTGCTGCCCCATTGCTGGGCGGTGTCTCTGGCTTTTTGGCCTAAGTGCTGGGCTTTGCCTTTAGCGCCATCTTTCATGCTGCTGGCGCCCTCTTTCGCCCGGCTCATGCGGCCTTTACCATCGCTATGGCTCTCTGAACCACCGGCTACGCCGGAAGGCGTGCTGCTATAAGCGGGCGCGCCACCGTTAGGATGCGTGCCTTCGTGCACAGGCACGCCCGGCGTGCCATGGTCACTGCTAGCCCCATGAGAGGACTGCCCACCGGTGTAGAAACGCTGGTCCATATCCGAGGCGTACTGCTGATGGTCGCGTGACGTATTCGGTTGGCGCTGAGCCAGCATTAGCCAGCCGATACCGGCACTGGTGAGCAGGAACGGCAAGGGATTCTGCTTAATGGTGGTGCTTAAATTAGAGACAAACTCGTTAGCGCCCCCATGGCGAATATACTCATAGGAGGTATTCAACAACTGCTGAGGAGAGAAGCGCTCTTCGATTTCATGCAGGGTTGAATCAAGGCGCTCGCGCGATTGATTGATATCCTTTTCAATCTCTTCAGGACTGCGCTGATGGTCATGATCCGTCATTTCAACTCCTCCTTGACGTTGTGCTGATGCTGCTTCGCCGTGGTTTTGTCGCTCTGCAGGCTATGCATCGTACGGCTGGGCATCAGGTTGCGCGCCTGTAGTTTCTTCTGGCCCGCTTTTAGCATAATCACACCAATAATCGTCACGACGACACCGACGATTAAGGCAGAGAGCCAAGGCGTGGTATCCGCCGGGAGCACTTCGTTGAGCAGAAAGACCAGCGCTGCTAACAGGGTCAAAAAGCCGCCCAGCAAAACCGCACCGGCCATTGCAATCGAAGCAATCGCGCCCATCGCTTGGTGGGTTTTCTCGGTCATCTCGGTCTTGGCGAGTGCGGCCTCGTTGCGCACCAGCGAGCTGATTTCCTGCATCACTGTCGAGAGCAGCGAACCGACCGATGAGCTTTGCGACGTGGGTTTGTTATCCGAATCCATTCTATGCCTCCCTGGCCCTAGCGTTAGGGCATTCCATTTTCTCGACCTGACGAACCCACTGCCCCGTTACCGGCCACGGCGCTGCCTGAAAGGCTCGATGCCTGGCTAGCCGGTGACGCTTGCCCGGCGGGAACATTTTCCTGCATTGGAAGCCCCGTTGAGCGCTCATCGGGCGTGTGTGAATAGCCTGAATTTGCATCACCACTATGCGAGTGCTGGCCGGAACTACGCAGAAAGCGGGTCGCTAAAAAACCAGCAGCAATCAAGCCGCCGACAAACAACGCGGGCTCACGACGGCTAAAGCTTTGCGCTTCATTGCATACCGTGCGTAAATCTTTATCGCGCAATGAGCTGGAAAACCGTTCGGTGGTATCAGCAAACTTTCTCGCTTGTTTGGAGAAGTAAGGCTGCTGCTGGTTATCGAATTCATCAGCCATTTTTTGCAAAACGCTGGTGAATTTGTGGGACTGTTCTGCCGCGTTATCACGCTGTTGATTGAAGTAGCTTTCAGCTTGGTGATGGGCCGCATCGCTGACTTCATGGGCCGTGTCGCGCCCTTGCTGTTTAAGCGACTCCGTTGAGCGGTTGGGCTGCTTTCCTTGATCGGTCATCTGTCACTTCCTCCTTGTCGTATCACTTTTCAGCATCCGTGGTGAAACACAATCAGCATCACTACACATCTATTAAGTGCACTTCATTATCGCCACGATAGTTAATAAAATGATGCACTTAGGAAAGAATAAGCATTTAAAGCTAGCGAAATCACCCTCCCTAACAGATTAACCACCGTTAAACGTTAAAACACAGCATTTAAAACAAAGCATTATTAAACAGCACTTTTAAAACACGTACCTATTAATACGTGCTTTTAAAACCATGCTCTTAAAACCCTGCCCTTAAAACATAGTGTGCTTTCTATTAATGTCAATTGCTGAGCGGCGCCAATTAGAAAACCGACACTTTCCTTAACATAGGTTATTTGTTTTACAATTTATCTTTTCAATTTAACGCATGTTATTGAAATAATCATAACGTACTGAAATATAAGAAAGTCAGGTCTTTTAGCGCGGCTTGCTAGTTTCTACGCCTTTGGTCTACCTTGAAGGCTGTGAATATTCGAGGAACGGATATTCGCTGGTTAATGGCGTGATGCGTTATCAACGTTAAACGACACACATCCGTGCTAACAATGGAGTGACCGCACATGAGTGATCAAAAACAGCCTCCCCAGCATCAAGATAAGCAGCCGGGCGATGAGTACGCGATGCGCCCAGAGCCCGAGTATATTCGTGATAGCTACCGCGGCACTGACAAGCTGTTAGACAAAGTCGCGATTATTACCGGCGGTGACAGCGGCATTGGTCGTGCCGTGGCCGTTCACTATGCTCGCGAAGGGGCGGATTGCACGATTGCCTATCTGGACGAAGATAGCGACGCCGAAGAGACCAAACGCTTGGTCGAAGCGGAAGGCCGCCGCTGCTTGGTATTGAAAGGCGATGTGGCGGAACCCGAGTTTTGCTGCGATATTGTTAAGCGCACGCTCGATCACTTCGGCAAGATTAATATTGTGATCAACAATGCCGCCGAGCAGTACGATTGGGACGACATTACCGAGATCCCCGATGATCAACTGCTGCGCACCTTTCAGACCAATATTTTCAGCCACTTCTACCTGACCAAATCTGCCCTGCCGCATCTCGACAAGGGCGATACGATCATCTGCACATCCTCTATCAACGCCTTTAAGGGCAACGCGACGCTGATCGATTACACCGCCACCAAAGGCGCTATTCAGGGGTTAGTGCGCTCGCTGGCGATGTCGCTGATGGATCGTGGTATTCGCGTCAACGCCGTGGCGCCAGGGCCTGTGTGGACCCCGCTGATTCCGGCCAGCTTTGAGGATGAAAAAGTAGCCTCATTCGGCGGTCAGGTGCCGATGAATCGCGCTGGCCAGCCCAGCGAAATGGGCCCTGCGTATGTCTATCTGGCCAGCGAAGAGTCTTCCTACATGAGCGGCCAGACCATGCACCTCAATGGTGGCGTGATTTTAAACACCTAAGCGTTTGTTATTCAGATATAGCGCACACTTTAACGGGGCGGCCTTGAGCCGCCCCGTTAATGCGTTTCGTATAAAATCATTGACCACCGAAATATTCCCGTTCGGTAATATTTCTTTCCAGAAAGCCTCTCTAATCACTGAAAGTTACCGATCGGGAATAATCATAGCGTTTTGATCACAAATATGGTCTATCATTACCGTACGGTAATTTTATCGGACAGTCGCTATGACCTCCCAGATAGAGAGTGCAAAACGTATTCGCAGCAGTGAAGAGCTTGGCAAGCTAGTTCAACAAACCCGGCGTGATCAATCATTGCTGCAAAGTGATATTGCCGGGCTTGCGGGTACAGGCAACCGCTTTATCGTCGACCTTGAGCGCGGCAAGCCAACCCTGCAGCTACAAAAAGTACTCGATGTTTTGGATCTAATGGGATTGGAAGTGATTATACAGCGCAAAGGGAATCACCATGGCCGCCCATAGCGAAGTGCTTGATCTGTTGCATGAATGACAAAACGCTGGTCGGCTTAAGTAATGATCAACCCAGATCAATATGACTGACTGGCCAAGCTTCTCACCGTCGCCGAGGGATAGCCGTCGCATAGGTAATGAGATGCAAGAGGTGTTTATCCGCTTGCTGTAAGGCTTCTAGCGTTTTGGGCCGATCGAACGCCGCCAATAAGCTGCACAGCACTTCGGAGATGGCTAGTGCGGGGGTTAGCGTATGGAAAAAGCTATCGCTTTCTGTGGGGCACAGAACAACCTGCTCTGACAGCGCGGCCAGCGGCGACACTTCGCTATCGGTAATGGAAACAATGCCCACCCCCTGCGCTTTTGCCAACTGGGCCAGTTCCAGCGCCCCGGTTGCATACGGTTTGATAGAGATAACCAGCAAGACATCCTCAGAGGTAGCGCGAATTAACGCGTCTCCGCCGGTTCCTCCAGGCCCCTCCAGGTGCACCGAACGCTCGCCTAGCAGGGTCATCACGTAATGGAAGTGCCAGGCAACGGCATGGCTGGAACGTAAACCCAGCACGTACACCTTTCTCGCTGACGTTAACCTATCGGCGGTGGCTTCCAGCCGCCGCAGCGAATCGGGCTCACACAGCTTAGCAAGCTGGGCACTTAGCCCCTGAAGCATATGCGAGGCGGTATCGCTGGCTCCCCTTTCACTGCCTTCATTAACACGCTGTCGAACCTTGGCCGCGAAGCCATCGCCTCCCTGACGTAACGCCGCGGCATGCTGCGCCCGCAGTTCGTCGTACCCTGGCAGCCCCAGGAATTTGGCCAGCCGCGTCATGGTGGCGGGTTGCACATCGGCATGGCGAGCCACTTCGCGCATGGACACCAGCGCCACGTCCTCTGGATGCTCAAGCACGTAGCGAGCGGCCTGCTGCAGCTGTGCAGACATGGCATCGTACTGGGCAATCATCTGCTCTCTCAGCGAATCGCTTGGCGACATAGTGGTGGGCTCTGTGAAGAAAGGGGGGTCGGTTCTGCGAAGAAATGATCTATATGTTTCGCACTATATTTAAATGATTTATTTGTTGCAAATCTATTTGTGAGTGTGCCAATCTCATTGTCATGTGAGCTGCTCACCGTTTTGATCATGAGGGAAAGAGGCTATGACGCGTATTCTTCACCGCAGTATCGGCGCGCAGCTGCCCCATGCTGCATCAGCCGAGGGGGTCTATATCACAGATACGGCGGGGCGCCGCTATCTGGATGGCTCGGGAGGTGCTGCGGTCACCAGCGTCGGTCACGCCCACCCGGAAGTGCTGGCGGCCATGCGCTCACAGATCGATAGCCTCTGTTACGCCCACACATCCTTCTTCACTACCGATGCCGCCGAAGCGCTTGCCGAGAAATTGGTGGATTTGGCCCCGGACGGGCTGGATTACGTCTACCTGGTATCGGGTGGGTCAGAAGCCGTTGAAGCGGCATTGAAAATGGCCCGGCAGTACTTTGTCGAGATCAATCAGCCCCAGCGGCGTCACATCATCGCCAGACGCCAGAGCTACCACGGCAATACCATTGGCGCGTTGGCCACCGGCGGCAATGCCATGCGGCGCCAGCAGTTTCAGCCCATTCTGCCAGAAACCCACCATGTATCGCCTTGTTATGCGTATCGCGATAAGGGCAGCGATGAATCGCCCGAGGCCTACGCGGCACGGCTTGCCGAAGAGCTTGAGGCAAAAATTCTCGAACTTGGCCCTGAAGAAGTGATGGCCTTCGTTGCCGAGCCCGTGGTCGGCGCCACCTTAGGGGCGGTGGCTTCTGAGGCGGATTACTTCAAACGCGTGCGTGCGATTTGCGATAAATACGGCGTATTGCTGATTCTCGACGAAGTGATGTGCGGCATGGGAAGAACCGGCACCGTCTTCGCCTGCGAGCAAGATGGGGTAACGCCGGATATCGTCACGATCGCCAAGGGGTTGGGTGGGGGCTACCAGCCGATCGGCGCGGTGATGCTATCGGCCAACCTCTACGCCAGTTTCGCCAATGGGTCTGGGCTTTTTCAGCATGGCCATACCTATTTGGGCCACCCTGTCGCTGCCGCGGCCGCCAACAAAGTGGTCGAGATCATTGCCCGGCCGGAGACGCTGGCAAACGTTAATAAAATGGGCATGAGACTGCAGAGCGGCCTTGAAGCAGCGCTTGGCGCATCACTCCATATAGGCGACATTCGCGGCAGGGGCTTGTTTCGCGGTATCGAGATTGTGGCAGATAGAGACAGTAAAACGCCTTTCGATACGGCTCGAAAGATTCACGCTAAGATCAAACGCCAGGCCATGGCGCGCGGCCTGATCAGCTACCCGATGGGCGGCACCATTGATGGTATTCATGGCGATCATATCCTGCTGGCCCCGCCCTATATCATTGCGCCTGACGAAGTCGATCTGATCATTGAGCGTATTGCTGAATCCATCGACGCCGCTATCGCCGAGTAACAACACAACAGCTATCTAAATAACGTGGAGCTAACCCATGACACCTTCACCCTGCCCGCCTATTTCCGACGCTGACTGGCCTGAAGAGAACGCTGATTTACGCGAAGGCTTTGCTGGCGCACTCAACGTCTATCGCACCATGGCCCACCACCCGGCTCTGCTGAGCGCGTGGGCACCCTTGCGCCAGCACGTTGTGAAGGAGAATTCGTTAGGCCCGGAACTGACCGAAGTGGTGATATTACGCGCGGCTCTACGTATGGGGTCCGCCTACGAGTGGGCCCATCATGTGAGCCGGTCGCTCGCCCTGGGGTTCTCCGAACAGCGCATTACAGCTATTCGCGGTACGCCCGAAGGTCTTGACGGTCTTATCGTCAGCGCTGTGGATGCGTTATTCGATGAGCGCATGCTGGCTAAGGCGCAGGAAGCAGAACTTGCAGAGGCGATCGGGCGCAAGGCCATGATCGACCTGATCGCCATGGTGGGTTTCTACTCGGTGCTGGGCTATCTGCTCAACACCTACGACACACCGATCGATGACGCTGTTCAACAAGAAGCGCGGCAACAGCCAGCGCTGTTTTCGCTGATGCCGCGTGAAGCGAGTTAATCAAACCCGTTAATCCAACCAGCTATTCCAGCGCTGTGAATAAGCGCATTACGCTAATTGCTTGACCAACACCTTCGATTTACGGGCGTGGTTATAGGTTTCGCGTTTTAGCGGCGGCAGGTCTTCCAGGCTGGCAGCACGGAAGCCGCGCTCTACAAACCAGTGGGCGGTGTGGGTAGTGAGCACGAACATTTCGTCCAACCCACGCTGACGAGCACGGCGCTCCATGGCTTCCACTAGGCGCTCGCCGCGCTCGCCGCCGCGGTAGCTGTCGTGCACTGCCACGCAAGCCAATTCAGCAATGCTGGTATCCGTAAATACATGCAGCGCGGCGCAGCCGATCACCATGCCGTCGCGCTCGATTACCATATAGTCATCGATCTCGTGCTCCAGGCGCTCGCGGGAACGCGCGACCAGCATGCCCCGCCGCTCTAACGGTTCCAGCAGCTCCAGCAAACCCGCCACATCGTTGAGTGTGGCGGGGCGCAGCTGTTCGTAGCGGTGCTGGGTAATCATGGTGCCCACGCCGTCACGGGTGAACAACTCCCCTAGCAGAGCATCGTGGTTGTGCCAGGAAAGTAGATGCGTACGCGCCACACCTTCCCGCGCGGCGGTGCAGGCAGCCTGCAGGTGGCGGGCTAACTCGCTGCCCGGCACGGCGTGGGTTAACCGTGGTTCGGCTTCCGCCGGGGAGAGTTGGCGCAGTAGCGCGCCGTGCTCGTCCTCCAGCCCTTCGGACTCACCGAGCAGAATAAGCTTGTCGGCTTTTAACGCCACGGCGGCGTGTTGAGCGACTTCAGAGGCGTCCAGATCGAACACTTCGCCGGTACTGGAGAAACCCAGCGGCGGCAGCAGCACCAGCGAACCTTTTTCCAGCAATCCCTGAATCGCACTGGCCCGCACACGGCGTACTTCGCCACTGTGGTCGAAATCGACGCCTTCACGCACGCCCAGCGGCTTGGCAGTCACCAGGTTGCCGGAGATCACGCTCAGTTCCACACCATGCAGCGGCGTGCTGGGTAGGCCGAGCGACAGCCGCGCTTCCAGCCAAAGCCGCTGATGGGCGGCGACCTGCTCTACGTGGGCCATCACCGCGCGATCCGCTACCCAGCGGCCGTCGATTCGGGTGGGTTCAACGCCCGCCGCGGTGAGCGCTTCGTGCACCTGGGGGCGAATGCCAAACACCACGACCAACCGAACGCCCAAGGTATGCAGTAGGGCCAAATCTTGAATCAGCTGCTCCCCTCGGCCAGACGCCATCGCTTCGCCCTCAATTAAGATGACGAAGGTTCGCCCCCGGTGCGCATTAATATAGGGGGAAGCGTTACGAAACCAATCAACAAAGGGGAAGCGCGTATCCAAGGGCCGCTCTCCGGCAGCAGGTGAAAGAAACATCAGACGTTGTCCACGTCCAATGGGGTACTTTACCAGAGCACAAAAAACAGCGGCACCTTCTAATGCAAATCTGCGCGATCTAATGCAGATAAACATGAAGATGCCGCTGTTATTTTATTGCTTGGGTGGTTCTTAATGCGTTCGAGCGTTGGCGTACTGCTTGGTTGCTAGCTATTTATTAGCCGAACATGCCTTTAAACATAAAGAAGAACAGAATCGCGAGACCTGCCCCTGCGGGCAGTGTAATCAGCCACGACGCTGCAATTGTACCGATAACACGCAGGTTGAGAGCTGCCATGCCACGTGCAAGACCAACACCTAAAATCGCACCCACCAGGGTGTGGGTGGTGGAAATCGGCAGACCGGTGCCCGAGGCCAACACGACTGTCGTGGCTGCCGCCAGCGTAGCGGCAAAACCGCGGCTGGGCGTGAGTTCGGTAATGCCCGTACCCACCGTGGCGATGACTTTATGGCCGTAGGTAACAAGGCCTACCACGATGCCGCCGCCGCCGAGTACCAGCACCCACCAGGGTACCAGCGCTGAGCCGCCAATTTCACCGCCGGTTTGCACCACGCTGATGACAGCAGCCAGCGGGCCAACCGCATTCGCTACGTCGTTTGAGCCGTGGGCAAAGGCCATGGCACAGGCGGTAAAAATCATCAGCACGCCGAACACACGCTCAACGTTGGCATAGCCAAAGTGATCGTTCGCATTGTGCTCAAACTTGATACGACGCTGCAAAATCAAGCCGATGCCCATAATCACCAGGCCCAGCAGTATCGACAGTAGCAGGCTCTGATTGAAGGTTAGATCCAGCCCCACGTGGGATAACCCTTTGGTCAGCGTGACCATAGCAACGATGAAACCGACCAGAAATACATAGCCGGGCACGTAGCGTTTGGCGGCCGTGAACGGGTTGGCATCCTCGAAGATCAGGTGGTGTACCGATTTGAACAGGACGAAACCAATGGTGCCTGCCAACAAGGGGGAGACCACCCAGCTAGCGGCAATCGTGCCTACCGCGCCCCAGTCCACCGTAGCAGGGCCTAGACCTGCGACCGCAAAGCCTACGATCGCGCCGACAATCGAATGGGTCGTGGAAACCGGCCAGCCTTTCATGGACGCCACCAGCAGCCAGGTGCCAGCGGCTAGCAGCGCTGCCAGCATGCCGTATACCAGCAGCTGCGGGTCATCCTGCAACAACTCAGGATCGATAATCCCTTTGCGGATCGTGTTGGTCACTTCGCCGCCAGCCAACCAGGCACCGAGGAATTCAAAAACAACGGCAATCAGGATGGCTTGTTTGATGGTGATCGCTTTCGACCCCACCGAGGTCCCCATGGCATTGGCGACGTCATTGGCCCCCACGCCCCAGGCCATGAAGAAGCCAAACAAACAGGCCAGGATAATGAAGATGTCACCGTGCTGGGCAATAATCTGCATGAAAGGTCCCCTTAGCGGGCAGTCAGGATCTGCAGGCGGCTACCCACGCGCTCGGCGCGATCGGATAGTTCACCAACCCATTCAATGATCTTGTAGAGGAAGATTACGTCTACTGGCGGCAGCTGGCTCTCGAGCGCGAAGAGCTGGCGACGGATCGTCACCTGCTGATCATCGGCTTGATGCTCAAGGGTGTGCAGCTCACGGATCATATTCTGCATGACGTCTGAGACGTTTTTGCCAAAGCCGGACTCAAGCAGATCCTTGAGTTCTTCCAATGCCTGACGGGCCTGGGCAACGCAAGCAACGCTGGTACGGATGTAATCGCGCATAGGATCCGCCAGCTCGTCCGGCACGCGCATTTTACGGCCCAGCATAATGCCGGTAATGTCGCGCGTCTTATTGGCGATTTTGTCCTGTACGCTGATCAGGTCGAGTAGGTCAGAGCGCGAGACCGGCAGGAACATGGTATTGGGCAAGTTCAACCGCAGCTCTGTTTTCAGCGTATCGGCGTCATGCTCTAAACGGGTGACGTTTTCGCGCAGCTCGGCTGCTTTGTCCCAGTCGTTGGCAAGCGTTGCTTCAAAAAACGGCAACAGCTGGTCGGCACATTCATTCGCCTTGACGATATGGGCCAATAACGGCTGGAATGGCGAGCGGCCAAACATCGAAGAAAAAGGATTGGAGGTAACCATAATGCCTTTTAGCCTGTTTTCGGGAAGCCTGGAAATGGCGGCGCCAGTATAAAGAGTGCGCCCGCCGCCGTCATGAAAAGTTCATAAATGTAACCAAATATTCATTTAAATGTCACGGTAACGAGGTGGCAAGTGTCATGAAAAATACCCATCCCATGGAAGTGGAATTGAAGCTTGCCCTGGCGCTTAATGGGCCTGCAGCGCTGCGCGCGCACCCTCACCTTGGCTCGACATCGGCGCGCCAGCAAACGCTGACGAATACTTACTTCGATACGCCAGAAGGTGATTTGGCCAAGGCACGCATTGCGCTACGCCTGCGCAAAGTAGATGGCACCGTTCTGCAAACGGTGAAAACCGCTGGCCAGGGCGGTGGCGGGCTTTCGCAACGGGCAGAGTGGGAGTGGCAGGTGCCTGGCGACGCGCTAGACCTAGCCGCCCTCGCTGAACTTCCCCCTTTTCAAGGCGAGCTTGGCAAGGCATTGAGCTCCCTCGCCCCTCAGCTGAGCACCGACTTTACACGCCGCAGTTGGCAGCTCATCGATACGTCCACTCCCCAGCGTGGGCATATCGAACTGGTTCTCGATGAGGGTGAAATCAGGAGCGGCGGCTATCGCACGCCTATTCGAGAGGTGGAACTCGAATTGAAGGAGGGTGACCCGGAGGCGCTCTGGGCATTGGCATTGACGCTTTCAGAGCAGGTGCCGCTTCGCCCTTCCGATAGCAGCAAAGCGGCGCGTGGCAACGCCCTCAGCACACAGCACTGGCCACTGCCTGAAGCGCACTCCCCGGCGCAGTGGCTGCATCGCGCCACTCTGGCACTGGACGCCTACCACGACAGTCAGCAGGCAGGCTTTCTGACCGATGCCCAGCAGGCGTTAGCGACTTTGGCCAAGCATACTGCCCTGGATGCGACTACCCGCCCGTATGCGCAAGCGCTACCTGGCGGCTTAGATGCCCAGGGCCAACCCAGTTCGGCATACGGTCACGCTGCGTTGGCACTCGCCCATCGCCTGGCGTATCAAACCGCGCTACGCTAGCGATAAGTAACATTAAGGACTGTTTTTAAGGATCGTATTGAGCCCCCCTTTCAGGATGATGCAATGAATTTACACTTAACCCCTGGCGCCGAAGGGCTACGTACCCGCCTATTCCATATCATTTTCGAATCTGACACGCCGGGTGCCAAAGCCTTCGATATCGCACTGATTGGGGCGATTTTGCTCAGTGTTGTGGTCATCATGCTGGGCAGTGTCGAAATTTATGCCGAGCGTTACGGGCATATTTTTTTCTACCTTGAATGGACCTTTACGCTGCTATTTACCATCGAGCTGGCGCTGCGCATCTACTGCCTGGAAAGGCCACTGCTGTATTTAAGAAGCTTTTATGGCGTCGTGGATTTAATTGCCATTCTGCCCTCTTGGCTCGTGCTTCTGGTGCCGGGCGCCCATGGGTTGGTGATTGTTCGCTTACTGCGTGTGCTGCGTATTTTCCGCATTCTTCGCTTGATGGATTTTGTCGGCGAGGCGCGCCTATTGTTAGATGCGCTCAAGCGCAGCATGCGTCAGATACTGCTATTTTTTAGCGCCATCCTGATGGTCATCACGCTGTTCGCGGCCTTGATGTATACCATCGAATCTCCCGAGGCGGGCTTTACCAGCATCCCCATGTCGATGTATTGGGCCATCGTCAGCATGACCACGGTCGGCTACGGCGACATCGTCCCCGCCACGCCGCTGGGTAAATCCATTACGGTGATTTTGATGCTGCTCGGTTACTCGATCATCGCCGTACCCACCGGGGTATTCTCCGCGCAGGTAATTCGCTCGATTCGTGAAGAGCGTTACTCCGAAGAAGCCTGCCCCGGCTGCGGGCACGAACGCCATGAAAAACGTGCCCGCTACTGCCTACGCTGCGGTACTTGGCTAGACGAAGACAGCGAAGACCCACGCAAGAAAGACGAGAAAGAAGAGCCAGCTTCTGACTAGCTTGCGCCTCACCCTAAGCCTGGAAGGGCGCGATATCACCGCGCCCTTCGCGGATGATGGTGGGCGGTAGTTCACGCAGGTCGATAACGCTGGTGGGGTCTAGATGGCAGGCGCCGCCGTCGATAATGGCGTCCAGATGGGCGCCAAAACGCTCGCGGATCTCTTCTGGGTCGTTCATGGGCAGATCATCACCTACCGGAATCAGCGTGACGCTCATCAATGGCTCGCCCAACGCGGCCAGCAGCGCGTGGGTAATGCGATGATCCGGCACGCGCACGCCGATGGAGCGACGCTTGGGGTGTAGCAGTAAGCGCGGCACTTCGGAGGTCGCATCCAAAATATAGGTGTAAGGCCCTGGCGTATGCGCTTTCAACAAGCGGAAAACGTCATTATCTACCTTGGCGTAGGTGCCGATTTGCGATAGGTCGGAACATACCAGGGTAAAGTTGTGCTTATCGTCCAGAGAGCGCAGCCACTTGATCTTCTCGATGGCTTTCTTCTCCCCCAGGTGACAACCCAAGGCGTACCCTGAGTCAGTGGGGTAGGCAACGACACCGCCTTTACGAATGATCATAATCGCCTGATCAATGAGGCGTTTTTGAGGGTTTTCCGGGTGAATCTGAAAATATTGGCTCATAAAACTGCTCCTTTGAAAGCTCACTCGCTTAGCGCGTACCTACAGCATAGCTGACCTTGGCTGTTGATAACTTATGCCGGCGACTACTTAGGCGGCGGATGCTTTAGCCGACCGCTAACTGACCGGGGGCGGCATCGCGCAGATGTTCCAGGCGTGGATGCTGCCATATCGGGGGCGCCGCCGTGCGCGGTACCAAACTCATACTACCGGGGGCCGCATGGCTGCCGGGGAAGTGAAAATCGCTGCCCATAGAGGCGTAAAGGCCACGCTCCACTAACTGACGCGCCAGATCGCGGGTACTATCCGGATTCTGCTGCCCGCTCACCAGTTCGACCGCTTGCCCGCCCGCTGCCTGAAAAGTATCCATTAGCAGGCCACGCTTGCGTCGGGTAAGCCCATGGCGCAATGGATGGGCGATCACGGCGACGCCGCCGGAGTCGACAATCCAGCTCACCGCTTGGCTGATTTCCGGCCAGTGGGCTTTGACATCGCCCTTCTTGCCGCTACCCAGGTAGCGCTTAAAAGCGCTCGCCCAATCGGGCACCACCCCGTCTTCCACCAGAGCACGGGCGAAATCCGGGCGGCCTAGTGGGCGGTCGCTACCTGCGTGGAGGCGCGCTTTTTCCAGCGCATTGGTTAAGCCGACTTTCTCCAGCCGTTCGGCGATGACTTCCGCACGCTGGATCCGCGCTTCACGCTGTTGAATCAGGCCTTCCACCATAGGCCCCTGCAAGCCGCCGGGCATGAGCGCCACGACATGGATATTGACGCCCTGCCAGCGTGTGGATAACTCACAGCCAGGAATCAAACACAGGCCTGCGTGCTGTGCCGCGTGGGCCGCTTCATCGATCCCATCCATGGTATCGTGATCGGTAAGCGACATATGCGTCAGCCCGCGCGCAGCGCACAGCGCTACCAGTTCCGTGGGCGATAGCGCACCATCAGAAGCGGTGGAGTGCATGTGCAAATCAACCGGGTAGCGCTGATCGGCATCAAAGGTAGTTGGAAGTCGGGACATAAATGACGCCGTGTGAGCAGTTTGCCAGAATGCGCTTTTTCAGCTGTGAATAAAGAACGCGTAATAGGTAAGATATGGTGCGCGCATCTGCTAGCGCGGTCAATTAACGGTCGCTTTTCATCCCTCTTGTTTTCAAGGAGTTATCCCCAATGCTGTATGCGATTATCAGTGAAGACGTGCCCAACAGCTTAGAGCGCCGCTTGGCCGCTCGGCCTGATCACCTTGCCCGTTTGGAAGCGCTACGTGATGAAGGCCGCGTGGTATTGGCGGGCCCCCACCCTGCCATCGACGCTGAAAACCCCGGCGATGCGGGCTTTTCCGGCAGCTTGGTCGTGGCCGAATTCGAAAGTCTGGAAGACGCCAACGCATGGGCCGACGCCGACCCATACATGATTGCAGGGGTCTATGCCAAGGTAATTGTTAAGCCGTTCAAAAAAGTTTTGCCTTGACCCCAATAGGCGAGTGTGGAGGGTCCGCCCGCTTTTTCACAGAGCCTGTGGAAAACTCTGTGCAAACCCGGCGGACGCTTTGCGCTAAGCCAGAGCCAGCGCCAGCGGCGACAAATTGATCAATTTTTAACCAGCTTTTTACTTAGACGGATATCTGCGTGACCCAACGTTCCAATGCTTTGCCTGCCCTCGCGGCGTTAACGACGCCACTGCTTACCTGGAACGAGGGCGCGCCCCATTCGGCAGCATTTGATGACGTCTATTTCACCCGAGGAGATGGGCGTGCTGAGACCGAGCATGTCTTTCTCGGTGCCAACCACCTTCCTCAACGCTTTGCCGCATGGGAAGCCACACGGCCCTTTGTGATTGGCGAAACCGGCTTTGGCACAGGGCTCAATATGCTCTGCGCCTGGGCCTGTTTCGAGCAACATGCAGCGCCCACCGCAAGGCTGCACCTGATATCCACAGAGAAGTTTCCGCTTGCACGAGAAGCACTCGAACAGGCCCTGGCGGCCTGGCCTTCGCTAGCGGCTTATGCGCGCGTGTTGTGCGATCAATGGCCTGCTGCCGTCAGCGGTATCCACCGCCTGCACTTAACCGAGCGCGTTACCCTTGATCTGCATTTCGGCGATACTACCGAACGCCTGACGCAACTCGATGGTCAGGTCGACGCTTGGTTTTTAGACGGTTTTGCGCCTTCCAAAAACCCCGACATGTGGCAGCCAGCGCTGTTCAATGCCATGGCCGAGCGCTCGCGCCCCGGCGCGACGTTTGCCACCTTTACCTGTGCGGGTATCGTCAAACGGGGCTTGAAAGCAGCAGGCTTTAGCTGGAAGAAAGTACCGGGCTATGGCCGCAAGCGGGAAATGCTCGCGGGCAGTATCGAAACGCCGCCGGTGGATCTGCGACGCCAGGCAACGCCCTGGTTTACGCCACCGCCGGTAGCGGCTGTGAAGCACGTAGCCATAGTCGGCGCAGGTCTGGCGGGAAGCAGCGTGGCAGCCGCGCTGGCTAAACGTGGCATTAAGGTAACGGTGTTTGAGCGCGAAGCCCCTGGCGCGGGCGGTTCGGGCAATCGCCAAGGGGCGCTGTATGTAAAGCTCGCCGCGGAGACCAATCACCAGAGCCGTGTTTATCTTGCGGGATTACTGTATAGCCAGCGCTGGCTGGCGCAGCAGAACGCCTCCCACCCCCTATGGCAACCCAGCGGCGTGGTGCAACTGGCGAGCAGCGATAAAGAGGCCCGGCGCCAGCAGCGTTTTATGGAACACCACCCACTGCCCAGTAACGTTGTCACCGCCCTGGTGAATCCGGCGCTAACCGCTACGGCAGCCATAAGCATTGAAGCCCCCCACGGGCTTTATTATCCACAGGCGGGCTGGGTACGCCCGAAGGCACTGTGTGAGCACTTGCTTAGCCAGCCAGGCGTTAGCGTGCAGCAAGGCGACGTTACCTCACTGACCCAGCGCGAGGGTGGCTGGCAGCTTAGTGTTACCGATGGCAGCACATTTGAGGCGGACCAGGTGGTGATTGCCAGCGCCCATTTGGCCAATCGCTTTGCGCAAACGGCTGAGCTACCGCTGCAGTCGGTGCGCGGCCAGATTAGCGAAATGAATTTGCCTGCTACGGTATCGGGACCCAAACGGATGATTTGCGCGGGCGGCTATGTCGCCCCAGCGTTGGACGGCGTGCTGACCTTCGGCGCCAGCTTTGTGCCCAATAACGCCACAACCGATGTGACGGCGGAGGATCACCAGCGCAATATTGATGAGCTGCGTCAGACGTTGCCCACGCTGGTAACAGAATTGGAACAAGCCGGTATTGAGTTGACGCCTGAACACCTACAAGGCCGCACGGCGGTACGTGCAGCCAGCCCCGATAAAACCCCTTACGCAGGGCCAGTGCCGGTGGCAGAGGCGTGGCGGGCAGATTACGCCCTGCTGAGCAAGGATGCCACTCGCGTGCCCGACACACCCGGCGCGCACTATTCGGGCCTGTGGATATCCGCCGCACATGGCTCGCGCGGGTTGGCCAGTGCTCCCCTATGCGCCGAAGTGATTGCCTCACGCATGTGCGATGAACCGATGCCGCTGGAAGCGCCGCTTGTCGATCACCTTCACCCCGGGCGGCGCATTATTAGCGCGATTATCCGGGGCGAAAACGCTTAATAGGCCAGCTTGAGATTGCCGCGTCGCTGCGCTCCTCGCAACGACAAGACTTGATGCTTCCGCTAAATATCATCGCGAGGAGAAGCTAAAAATCACCCTCTTCCTCGTCATCGGCGATATCGCGACCAAACGAGCGCCACCGTGCCAGGGTCATGACCTCGGTCATCTCAAGCTCAAGGTCGTGGGCGATGATTAGCTCATTAAGCTCTAGCTGCTTTTTTAGCTCGGCTACCCAGCCGTGCATGCCTTCACCCGTGGTATCCGTGGTGTCGTAACCCTGGCGTGTCACAAACGCCTCTAGCAAGGCATCGAGGGTTTCCGGCGGCAACATTCTGGCGGGTACTTCTATAAAACGACTCATTCACCCTGCTCCCACTCTGCCAAACGTTGAATAAAAGTGGCTTCGTCGACAACGTCCACGCCCATCTGCTCGGCTTTGGTCAACTTGCTGCCTGCCGCTTCACCCGCGACTAAGCAGGTGGTTTTTTTCGATACGCTGCCTGCAACCTTGGCCCCTAACGCCTGCAGGCGTGCCTTACCCTCATCCCGCGTCATGCTTTCCAGCGAACCGGTCAACACCCAGGTTTGTCCTTCCAGCGGCGTCGGCCCTTGGGTAACCGCGGCTTCCTGCCAGGTCACGCCGGCATCGATCAACGCAGCAATGGTTTCCTGGTTGTGGGGCTGGCGGAAAAAGGTATGTACATGGGCCGCGACAATCGGGCCGACATCGTTCACCGCCTCCAGCGCTGCCAGCTCGGCCGCTTGAACGGCTTCGAGCGTGCCAAAATGGCTGGCCAGGTTAGCCGCGGTGGCTTCGCCTACTTCGCGAATACCCAGCGAATAGATAAACCGTGCCAGGGTCGTCGATTTGGCTTTCTCATGGGAATTGACCAGATTAGTGGCTGACTTCTCCCCCATGCGCGGCAGGCTTTTGAGCTGCTCAACGCTGAGATGAAACAGGTCGGCTGGGGTTTTCACCCAATCCAGGTCGACCAGTTGCACGATCAGCTTCTCGCCCAGGCCGTCAATATCCAGCGCCTTGCGGCTGGCAAAGTGCTTCAAGGCCTCTTTGCGCTGAGCGGCACAATACAGGCCACCGGAACAACGGGCGACCGCTTCGCCGTCGATGCGCTCAATATCCGAACCGCACACCGGGCAGTGCTCAGGAAAAACAATGGCTCTGGCATCGGCAGGCCGTTGCTCCACATGCACTCTGACGACCTGAGGGATAACGTCGCCAGCGCGGCGAATAGAGACCGTATCACCGATCATAACGTCCAGCCGAGTGATCTCATCGGCATTGTGCAGCGTGGCATTGGAGACCGTCACGCCAGCGACCGTGACCGGCTCGAGCCGCGCCACCGGCGTAATCGCGCCGGTGCGACCGACCTGAAACTCGACATCGTTTAGGGTGGTGACCTCTTCCTGGGCAGGGTACTTGAACGCCACCGCCCAGCGCGGCGCGCGAGCCACAAAGCCCAGCTCACGCTGGTAACGCAGGTCGTTCACCTTGATGACGACACCGTCGATATCAAAGCCCAGCGCATCTCGCTTTTCGCCCAGCTGCTCACAGTAATCGGCGACCGCCTCGGGGCCTGTAACGACTTTTAGCTCTGCACTGGCACGAAACCCCAAGGAGGACAGCCGCGTCATTAATTCGCTGTGCGTGGTATCGCCTAAATCAGGCTCCAAACGTGCGGCCTGATAAGCATGAAACTCCAGCGGGCGCTTCGCGGTAATGCGTGGGTCGAGCTGGCGCAGGCTGCCAGCAGCCGCGTTGCGTGGGTTGGCAAATACCTTGCTGCCCTCTTCCCGCGCGCGCTCGTTCAGCGCCTCGAAGCCTTGATGGCGCATGATCACTTCGCCCCGGACTTCCAGCAGTTCGGGAGCGCTTTTGCCCATCAGCTTTAGCGGCACCGAGCGCAGTGTGCGCAGATTAGAGGTAATGCCTTCACCGGTGCGCCCATCGCCTCGGGTCGCGCCACTCACTAATACGCCCTGTTCATACACCAGGGACACCGCCGCACCATCCAATTTGGGCTCGCAGGTAAATTCCACCTCGTCTGCCGTGCACTCCAGGCGCTCAGCTACCCGTTCGGCAAAGGCATGAATGTCGTCGCGGCTAAAGGCGTTATCCAACGACAGCATCGGAATGGCGTGAGCCACTGAGGGAAAGCCATCCGCTGGGGCGGCGCCGACACGCTGGGTAGGTGAATCGCTGGTGATCAATCCTGGGTGATCGGCTTCCAACTGTTTGAGGCGCTGCAGCTTCCGGTCATAGTCGGCATCGGTGAGGGTAGGGTCGTCCAGCACGTAGTAACGGTAGTTGGCCTCGTCCAGGGCGGCACGCAGTTGGGTAATCTCTTCCACAGGCTGAGAATCAGACTTGCTCATTAGAATGGGTTCCAATACTTGGCAGCGACAAGGCCAAACCTAAGCAGTTAAAAAATAGAGTGAACGCGAACAGTAAACGACTGCAAAATTAACGCGTATTGAACAAAAACACCCGCCTTCTGGCAAGAAGGCGGGTGTTGGACAGCCAGCATGAATTAGCGGGCTTGCATGTGCCGGTGCAGGCGATGGCGACGTTCAAATTCACGCACGCGTTGACGGGCAAACTCAATGGTTTGTGCGGTCATCACGCTGCGGTTTTCATCCTTCAATTCGCCGCCCATATGACGCACCACGACCATAGCGGTCTCGACCATTGCCTCGAACGCGGCGGCGCTATCGAGCGCACCCGGCAGCGGCATCAACAAGGTAATGCCTGGCGTCATGAACTCGCCCATCTCTTCAATGGGGAAGGTACCGGGCTTGACGACATTGACCATGGAAAACTGCAGCTCGCTGTCATCGCTTTCCGTTTCAAAGCGGTGAAAAATGCCCATTTCACGGCTATAGCGCAAGCCACATACCATCATCAGTTCGAGCAGCTTGCTACCGTCGAAACCTTCCGGATCGCGAGAAAGCACGCTAATCACCACGACTTCTTCCGCGCTGGATAGCGTCTCTTTGGCGTGTTCGCCGCTGACATCGTGACGCAGGGCTTTTTCTAACGTGGGATGAATACGAACTCTTTCGTTGTCGCCATGCCCCTCTGTTGTATCAAACCCCGTTTCACCATATTCAGTTTCGTCGAGGTCATAGCCTGTATCGCTGAGATAACCGTCGCTTTCGGCCACTTCGCGATGATAGTCCGCTTCATAACCCGGCGCTTCATAACGGGCCTCTTCACGCGACTGATCATCCATACGCTGTTGGGCGGCGAGCCTTTCCGCTGCCGCTGCACTGGCGGCGGCTTCACGTGCCTGCGCCTGCTCTTGGGCTACGCGAGCACGCTCAGCATCGGCGGCTTCTTTCGCTTCGCGCCGCTGCTCGGCTTCCAATGCTTTACGCTCGGCTTTCTGCTGCGCCAAGGCTTTATCGCGCGCGGCTTTTTCAGCCTTTTTGCGCTGATTCTCTTTGCGTCGCTCAATCAAGCGCCGCTTAAACGAACGCCCCATGCCTTCAAAATCGACTAACCGATACTCATCCACTTCATCATCGTCCAGCTCATCGTACTCACCGACGGTATCGGAGCGCAGCTGGCGGCGTTTGGGGGAGTGTTCATTGGCATGCTTGGCAAACACGGCGTCTTCGGGCTCGGCGCGCAGTACCGGCTCCGCTTCATAAGACGGCTGAGCAGTGGTGTCAGCATCGGTATCCCGCGTGCTGATGGAACCGGGGTCAGAAGAGGCTGCGGGCGATGGGCTCGCAGGCGTTTCAGTTGCCGCTGCGGTAGTTTCATTGGCAGTGGCGACCGACGAAGGTTCTGTTAAACCTACTTGCTGCTCGCTGGGAGTGGAGACAGAGGGCGCTGACGTAGAGGCAGTCACATGTTGTTCGGGGTGTGGTTGCGGTGCAGCCGTACTCGCCATCGAAATACTGGGCTCGCGTCGCTCATGCTCAGACGGCATGGAGGGCGCCACCGTGGATTGGGCAACTTCCGGACGCGGCGTTTTTTCATTTGCCACGGCTTGCTTATGAGCAGCGACTTCTGCTTTATCCGCTTTACGCTTAGCTGCTTTGGCTGACGCCGAACGCCTAAACTCAGAAAGCACCCTGGATGGGCCAGGATGCTCTTGACGTTCTAGCTTGGGTTTATTACCTAAGCCACTATAGTCAGCGGGCTTAACAACGCGGGCTCCCCCATTGGGAAGTTCCCAATTGATTTCCGCTGCTTTAGCAGCCTCATCGGGATCTTCAAGCGTGCTGCTTGAAAGATCTCTCTCCGTCTGGTCCAGACGGGGTACACGACGCTGACGTTGAAGTCTTCGCGCACCGTCTATAACGATGAGCGATACCAACGCCAGCCCTAAAATGATTAGCCACTCTCTTAGTTCCATGTCGAACGTTCCATGGTCATCTTGCCGGTTGCTAAGGCACTGTGTCTAAAAATTCATGCCTGAATCTGAATATAGGTAACGGCTATTAAATAAATGCATGCCATCAATAAGACCAAGCATAGCGCGATTGTTATGAAAATGGCCAATTTTTGCGGCATTTAACGCGATTTTCACGTCTCCACAATTTTTTGGCGCTGCTAAGCCAAGAAAATATGACCTCAACTTCAAACAAAAGTGCTACGCGTTTAGCGTTAACATTTATAAGTAGCTTTATAAAGGAAACAAAGTAGCAAGAAAAGCCGTTTTGACAAGCGCCTCAGCTACCGTTACCTAACTCCTCGATAAATCGCTTAGCCTTCTCAAGCGCGCTTTTGATAGGGGTAATATAGTTAACATGAGCGCTTA
Organism: Halomonas sp. UBA3074; assembly: GCF_002366715.1. Lineage (GTDB taxonomy): Bacteria > Pseudomonadota > Gammaproteobacteria > Pseudomonadales > Halomonadaceae > Vreelandella. The sequence goes on from NZ_DFBS01000038.1 coordinate 31,305, forward strand.
AGAACATATTTTTACGCTTTCAGACTAACATTAATCGCTCTTGGTTAATGGCTTGGGCGTTGATTCGATACGCGCTCCCAAAAGTTTTCGGCAGCAACGCTTAACGGGGCTATTGGCCGGACAAGATGAATTTGTACGGTAATATCCCACTGCTCATCCAGTGCTCGTACTAATCGCCCATCGCTAATCTCTTGCTCTGCAAGGCTTTTTGGCAGCCAGGCAAGGCCTTTTCCTTCTAGCGCCATCGACATCAGCACGGCTGCCAAGTGGCTACTGAACTGCGGCTTAAGCGCTAACTGCTCGCGATTACCATGGAAACGATGCGCCACAATGCGCCCCAGCCCTGAGGCTTCGGTATAGGCCAGATAGGGAAGTGGGTGAGCGGCATCAGGCCTGTCTAATGCGCTTCCGACTAAGGCAATAAGGGTATCATTGCCGACTTGCTGGCTGATGAAATGTTCCTTGGCCAGTGGCGACGGCACCTCTGGGTGTCGGTGACAAAGCAGAAAGGGAACCTCGCCGTGCACCAGCAACTGCTCGCAGCCAAGCATGCTGTCTGAGTGGAGCTGAATGGCCTCAATCGGAGCACCGCTCTCCACCTGACGAATCCAACGCGGAAAAAACGTAAAGGAGAGCGAGTGGGTGGCGGCGAACTGCAGGGTTTTCGCCGCTTTGCCTGCCGCCTCTTGTGCTTCTGCGCGCAGCCGATAAAGCCGGCTGGTCGCTTCGAATGCACGCGTGTGGATATGAGCCCCGGCTTCGGTGAGTGAGGTGCCTTGGGGCGTGCGCACAAACAGGCTAACGCCCATCCACTGCTCCAGCGAGCGAATGCGCCGGCTAAATGCAGGCTGGGTAATGTGGCGTGCTTCGGCGGCGCGCACAAAACTGCCGTGTTCTGCCAAGGCGATAAAATCTTCGAGCCAAACAAGTTCCATGGGCAATGCCGTTTCAGCATGGGGTGGCGCAGTAATAGCATTGGTAGCGCCGAATTGTCACGCTTAATGTGCTGCCATCACTGTTTAAGGAGTACCCCATGCGCATCGTTGAAATCCGCGAAAAAACCGTTTCCATCGCCTCGCCCATTGCCAACGCTTATATCGACTTTTCCAAGATGACCTGCTCGGTGGTGGCCGTCATCACCGACGTCATTCGCGACGGTAAGCCTGTGATTGGTTACGGTTTTAACTCCAATGGACGCTACGGTCAGGGCGCCTTGATGCGTGACCGTTTTCTCGATCGTATCAGCGAGGCCGCCCCGGAAAGCCTGATCGATGAGGCCAATGACAACCTGGACCCTTTTGCCATCTGGAAGACTTTGATGGCAAACGAAAAGCCCGGCGGCCACGGCGAGCGCTCCGTAGCGGTAGGCACAATCGACATGGCCGTGTGGGATGCGGTCGCCAAAATTGAAGGCAAACCACTCTATCGGCTGCTGGCTGATCGCTACCGTCACGGGCAGGCGGACGATAAAGTCTGGGTCTACGCGGCGGGAGGCTACTACTACCCCGGCAAAGATCACAGCAAGCTTCAAGATGAAATGCGTAGCTACCTGGATCGTGGCTATCACGTGGTCAAAATGAAGATTGGCGCCGCGCCGCTTGAAGAGGACTTACGCCGCATCGAAGCCGTTATTAAGGTAGTCGGTGATGGTAGCCGGCTAGCCGTGGATGCCAATGGCCGTTTTGACCAAGCCACCGCGATCGCCTACGCCGAAGCGCTCAAGCCTTACAACCTGTTCTGGTACGAAGAAGCCGGTGACCCGCTCGACTACGCCCTACAGGCGGAGCTTGCCAACCACTACGAGCTGCCCATGGCGACCGGCGAGAACCTGTTCTCACATCAGGATGCGCGGAACCTGCTCCGCCATGGCGGTATGCGCGCCGACCGCGACTACCTGCAGTTCGATTGCGCGCTCTCCTACGGCTTGGTGGAGTATATGCGCACGCTGCAGGTCATGGACGAACTGGGTTGGTCCTCGCGCCGCGTGGTTCCCCATGGCGGCCACCAAATGTCGCTGAATATCGCCGCAGGCTTACAGCTAGGCGGTAATGAATCCTACCCGGACGTTTTCCAGCCCTTTGGCGGATTTGCAGATGGTATTCAGGTGGAGAATGGCTACGTCGGGTTGCCAGACATTCCCGGCGTGGGTTTTGAAGCCAAGTCTAAACTTTATGCCGTCATGCGCGAGCTGGGTGAAAGTTAAGAGCGAAAGTTAAGGCCGAAAGTGATGAACTAAGGGTAAGCGGCGAAGGCGCTTAATCGACCAGCGCCGCTGCTTCTTCAATACCCACCGAGACTAGCCGTGAAACGCCGGGCTCTTGCATGGTGACCCCCATCAGGCGCTCGGCGGCTTCCATGGCGATCTTGTTGTGGGTGATGTAGATGAACTGCACGTTCTCGGACATCTCTTTCACCAGTTTGGCGTAACGCCCTACGTTGGCGTCATCTAGCGGGGCGTCTACTTCGTCCAGCATACAGAAGGGTGCGGGGTTGAGCTGAAAAATAGCAAACACCAGCGACAGCGCGGTAAGCGCCTTTTCACCGCCTGAAAGCAGATGAATGGTGCTGTTTTTCTTGCCCGGTGGGCGGGCCATAATCGCCACGCCGGTTTCCAGCAGGTCATCCCCGGTCAACGTTAGCCACGCCGCGCCGCCGCCGAACACACGCGGAAACAGCGCCTGCAGCCCGCTATTGACCTGATCAAAGGTCTCACGGAAGCGCACCCGGGTTTCCTGGTCGATACGCTTAATCGCCCGTTCAAGGGTTTCCAACGCTTCGGTGAGCTCGGCGTGCTGTGCCTCCAGGTAATTGCGCCGCTCGGCTTGTTGGTCGTACTCCTCGATGGCAGCGAGGTTGATCGCCCCCAAGCGGCGAATCTTGTCGGTGGTACTTTCCAAGCGCTCCTGCCAATGGGTTTCCGTGGCTTCCTGGGGCAGCTGTTCGGCGAGGGTCTCGACGTTATGGCCAAGCTCCGTTAGCTGCTCGTCCTGGGTGGCTGCTTTAAGTGCCAGCGCTTGTACGTCCATACGCCGCTGCTGTAGCTGCTCGCGGCTCTGCTCAAGATTGCGCTCGTGTTGCTGGCGAGCCAATTCGTCATTACGCAGTTGCTCTGCCAGTGCCTGGGCCTGCTGGCGCGTTGCATTCAAGCGCCCTTCCTGCTGCTCACGCTGATGGAGCAACTCTTCGAGTTCTTCCCCCGCCAGCTCGTCAGGCTCGACCAACATTTCTCGCGCTTCTTCCAGTTCAGCAATACGCAGTGAGAGGCGCTCCTCGACGTCACTGGAGCGCGCCTGCTGGGAGCGCAGGCTATCGCGCTCGGCGCTTAAGCGTTCGCGTTCTAATGCCAACGCCTGCTGCTGGGCCTTGAGTGGGGCGTGCTGTTGTGTCAACTGGTCACGCGCCTCACGCTGGCGGTTGCGCTGCTCGGCGTTGGCTTCCCGTGCTTCGGCTGCGCGCTCTAGCTGCTCCATCGCTACATGCCAGCGGGAGCGTTGTTCATCAAGAGTAAGTGCTAACTCTGCTTCATCCGCTTGTAACTGGGCAAGCTCTTCATCCAGCTCCGTGGCGCGGCTTTCCAAGTGCTCCAACCGCTGCGCCAGGCTGCGCTCTTTAACCGCTAACTGCTGCAAACTGGCGGCATGAGCGCGCTCTTGTTCGGCCTGCTGTTCGCGCTCCTGGTCCAGGGTTTCGATCGCTTCGCTAGCGACGTCGCACTGCTCCTCGGCCAGCGCCAACGCCTCTTCTTCACGCTCGCGCTGCGCATTCAGCTCGGCGAAACGGCGGCGGGTCAGCAGTAGCCCGTCGATGCCCTCACCGTTGGCCTGCTGCTGTAGCCAACCGCGCCCCAGCCATACGCCCTCCTGGCTCACCACACTTTCGCCGGGAGCAAGGTGGGCGACCTGTGCCTCCGCTTCTGCTGTCGTTTGCGTGTAGTGAATGCTTGCTAACCACTCGCCTAGCGCACCCGCGCCTTTGACGAGGCTGTCCAGCCGCTGCCCTGATGTAGATGTGGCGGGTGGCGTTTTATCAATCAAGCGCCAGTCGGTCGCCAAAGCCTCAGGCAAGGCGGCCAACTGTTGAGGGGTGACGAGCCGGGCATTGAGCCAGGGGGCGAGTAGCCAGGAAGTAAGCGCTTCCCAACCGGGCTCGACCTGGAGCTCTTCGCCAAGCTGCGGTGCCTCTGTCAGGCCATGCGCTTCAAGGGTCGTACCTAGTGCTGGGTCGTGGTCTGCCAGCGCCGCGTCGATCAGCGCCTGCAGCGAGGCCAACTCCCCTTGGCGCTGGCTGAGTTCAGCGCGCTGTTGATCGCGGGTCTGGGTGGCCTGCTGGTAGGCCGCTTTGGCGTCGCTATAGCGCTGCTGCCACTGGTCGCGCTGGGTTTGAAAGCTGTCCGCCTGCTGCTGAGCAGCGGCTAACTGCGCGTCACATATGTCATGCTCTTCGCGCAGCCCAGTAAGATCGGCGACCTCGCTGCGCTGCTGGCGACGGCGCTGATTTTCCGCCTGCAGGCGCTGGATACGCTGCTCTAGGTCACGCAGTTGATCCTGGGAGCGGTCCGCATCGCGACTGGCATCCCGCCAGCGAGTCTCCGCATCGTTCCACTGCTGTTCGGCGGCTTCCAGCGCGGGAGAGGCATCGGCTAGCGCCTGTTCCAGGCTTTCGAGCTGCTCCTCCAACGCTTCGTGCTCGGGGAGCAGGTCATCAAAGCGCTCATCAATGGCGGCTAATCGCGTCTGATCGCCTTCGCTCACCCGGCGCTGTTCGTCCAGGTCACGCTTGGCGGTGGCGATGTCGCTGGCCAGCTGCGTTTCGCGGCTACGGCGGTGGGCTTGATCCTGCTCTAAGCGAGCAATACGCGTAGTCGTCTCAAAGAACTGCTGCTGGTGGCGATCCAACACTTCCGAAAGTTCGTCGTGCTGCTCGCGGGCTTGTTCCAAGCGGGTTTCGCACTGACGCACCCCGAAGACGTCTTTTTCTACCGCGATTTCCAACTCGCGAACGCGGCTTTCCTGGTGCGATTGCTCTGCCCGCAGGGTGCGGCCCCGCAGCAGCGCCAGCTCGCCCTTGAGTCGATACTCTTGCTCTTTCAGCTCCTGGTAGCGCTTGGCGGCTTCGGCCTGACGCTTTAGGCGCTCCAGCTGTTTATCCAGCTCTTCACGAATATCGTCCAGGCGCTCCAGGTTCTCCTGAGTGCGCCGCATGCGATTTTCGGTTTCTCGTCGGCGCTCTTTGTATTTGGAGATACCCGCGGCTTCTTCCAAGGTCGAGCGCAGGTCGTCGGGGCGGGCTTCGATCAGCCGCGAAATCATGCCCTGGCCGATAATCGCGTAGGAGCGCGGGCCCAGCCCGGTGCCCATAAACAGGTCGGCGATATCCCGCCGACGGCACTTTTGGCCGTTGAAGAAGTAGTTGGATTGTCCGTCGCGGGTCACCAAGCGCCTGACGACGATTTCGGCATACTGCGCGTAAACGCCGCCCATACCGCCGTCGCGGTTATCGAATTTGAGCTCGATGGAGGCCTGGCTGATGGGTTTTCGGCCGGTGGAGCCGTTGAAAATAACGTCCGCCATCGATTCGCCGCGCAGGGTTTTGGCGGAGGACTCCCCCATTACCCAGCGCACGGCATCAATGATATTCGATTTACCACAGCCGTTCGGGCCCACGATGGCCGTCATGTTGCCATCGAAAGGGACCGTGACAGGATCCACAAAGGACTTGAAGCCGACTAAGCGTATCGAGGTTAAACGCATAGCGGCGTCAATGCAGAGCGGTTAACAATGGGGCTACTCAAAAACACGGTTAATCACCACCTCGGCGGCTTCATCGTCTGAGATTGGCCCAACGCTGACGCTTTCCAAGTCGCCAAACAAATCCCCCGGCTGGGGCATGGCTTGGCCAGAAGGCGAAACGCGCACCACTAAACGCGCCTCACGTACCTGAGAGATTTGCGCCTGTGGCGACATGGCCACGCTGTTGTCTAGCACCACGGTCATGGGAAGCTCAGCCACCTGTGCCTGCACGACGGCTAGCGGCGGTAGCTCACCTTCCAAATCACGCGCAGTAATGAACACCGTGTCATCGCCGTCAACGCGTTCAGCGAGGGCTTCATCCAGCGAGACCCGCACGCGAATGCCACTGCTCTCGGCGGTGGTTTGTTCAGGCTCGATACCCAGGCGCTCCTGAGCCACGCGAATGCCTTCGCGTAGTGAGGTAACCGTATTGGGATCGTCGATGTTGGCAATCGCCCGACGCCAGTGATCAATCGCCTGCTCGTAATCGCCGTTATCAAAGGCGTTAACCCCAAGCAAACCCAATACGGTGGGTTGGCGCGGGTCTTGCGCCAGGGTTTCATCAACCAGCGCCTGCACCTCAGCGGTGAGTTCACGCTCGGCCATAAAGAAACGAATCTGCGCCAGCTGAGCCAGCAGCGGCGGAATACGCCCTTCAATACCAATCAAACGCTCAAGCGCATCCACCGCCTCGGGCAATTGACCGGTTTCGCGATAGGCAGGGAATAGCAAGCTCCATACGTTAGGGTTATCCGGCTGGCGCTCGGCCTGCTCCTCCATGCGTTCGATATACAGCGCCAGCGAACCGTCAGGGTCGTTCTGCACCGCTTGCTGTACCGACAGCAGTACAAGGTCACCCTCGGCACCCTCTTGCTGATACCAGAGTACGCTGACGACAACCATGGCCACCATGACCACCGGGACAGCAAAGCGCCCTGCGCCCGCCGCTTTGAGCGGCCGACGCTCGCGGGCAGCGGTGTCTTCCAGCAGGCTCCGCTCGAGCTCCAGGCGGTCCTCTTCAAAGCGCTCGGCACCAATATCGCCACGCGCCCGCGCGGCTTCTAATGAACTTAGCCGACGTTTGAATATCGCTACGTTTTGCTCGGCAGAAGTATCATTGGTTTCAAACGCATGCTGTTGGTCATGTAATCGGCGCGCGTTTCTTAGCGGTAGGACCAAGAGCCATAACGCGGGAAGCAGTAAAACGGCAATCGCAATCCAGAGCAGCGTCATGAAGACCCCTTTCGGTTAATCAGCGCCTCTATGCGGCGACGCTCTTCGACGCTGAGCGCTTTGGCAGAAGCATGTCGGCGGGCGCGAATCATCAAGACCACCACCAGCGCGCCTAGCAATACCAGCGCAATAGGCAGCCCCCAAAGCAGGTAGGTGCGACTCTCTAATCGCGGGTTATAGAGAATATATTCACCAAACCGCTGCACCATATGGTTAACGATTTCGATGTCCGATTGCCCGTCTTGCAGCAGTTGATAGACCCGCTCGCGCATATCCGCCGAAATAGGGGCGTCGGAATCATCAATGGCTTGGTTTTCACATAGCGGACAGCGCATTGAGGAGGTCAAGTCGCGGTAGCGCTGCTCCATGACGGGATCGTCAAACTCGCGTAACTCGATACCCGCTCCCACGGCGCCTGACGCCATAACCAGCAGCATTAGTGCCGCGATGATACGCATCAACGCCATTTTTCCACCTCCGGCAATATCCGTTCGCGTACGTCTTCCGGCGAGACATAGCCTTTATGGTGGTAGCGAATCACGCCGTCGGCATCGACCAAAAAGGTTTCCGGAGCGCCATAGACGCCAAGATCAAAGCCTAATGCGCCTTCCGGATCAAAAATATTGGTCTCAAACGGGTCGCCAAATTCGCTTAGAAACTCTAGGCCTTTTTCGCGGGTATCGCGGTAATTAACCCCAATCATGCGGATATCGTGGTCCGCCAGTTCCAACAGCTGAGGCATTTCCTGTTTGCAGGCGGGGCACCATTCACCCCATACGTTAACCAGTGTGACCTCCCCCTTGAGCAGCGACTGATCGACCTGCTGAGCTTCATCGCGCAGCGTGGTCGCCTCGAAGGCCGGAAACTCGCGCGCCATCAACGCCGAATCGCGCTGCGAGGGATCCAGTGACAGGCCATGGTAGAAAAACAGTGCCAAGCCTAAGAAACCCACCGGTAGAAGTAATAGTAAAAGCCGTCGCTTCATGCCGTGGCCTCCCTGGGTGTATCGCTATTACTCTTCATGCTCGACGCGCTACTGTGGACGGCAGCACGACGGTAGCGCTTGTCGAGTACCGCCAACAGCCCGCCGGACGCCATTAGCAGTGCACCGAGCCACAGCCAGCGAACAAACGGTTTGTACTGCACGCGCATCGCCCAACTGCCGTCGCCCAGGTCTTCGCCCATGGCCACATACAGATCACGGAACAGCCCCGGCCGCAGGGCCACCTGGGTCATCGGCATGCCTGTCGCTAGATAAAGGCGCTTTTCAGGGCGCATGATAAAGCGGCTACCGGAATCGCCACGCTGCACCTCGATAATCGAGGTATCGGCGAGAAAGTTAGGTCCGCGGCGCTCGGTCAGCTCGCGCATGGAGAACTGATAGCCGGCGACGTCTACCGTGGTACCCGGCGACATGCGCACGTTGCGTTCGATGTTGTAGTTGGAAACCACCGCCACACCCACGATCGTGACGGCCACCCCAATGTGGCCTAATACCATGCCCCAATAAGAGAGCGAGAGCTTGCGCACGCCAGCGACAAACGAGCTGGCGTGGCGGGTTTTATCAAATACATCGCGCACCATCGGCAGCACAATCCAGAGCGCAGAGACAATGCCGAGGGAGACGAAGAGATTCCACTCTCCGCGATAAAGCAGCGGCATTAATACGCCCAGCACCAGCGCAGCCACGCCCGCCAACCATAGCTTGCGGAGTAAATCCCGCGCCGCCATGCTCTTCCAGCGGGTAACCGAACCAAGCCCCATAAAAATACACATCACCACGGTGAGCGGGACAAATAGCGCATTGAAATAGGGTGGGCCCACACTGATTTTACCCAGCCCCAAGGAGTCGAGAATCAGCGGATAGACGGTACCGAGCAGCACGGTCACGGTCATAATTACCAGGAAGATATTATTCACCAGCAGCAGCGCATCGCGGGAGAGCCAGTTAAAGCCCACTTTATGGCTGACCCGGGGGGCGCGCAGCGCAAACACCAGCAGCGACAGTGTGACCGTGATCGCCAGCAGCATCAGAATAAAGAAGCCGCGGGCAGGATCGTTGGCAAACGCGTGCACCGAGGTCAGCACCCCTGAGCGCACCAGGAAGGTACCCATTAGTGAAAGCGAAAAGGTCGAGATCGCCAGCAGCACGGTCCAGCTTTTAAACGAGCCGCGCTTTTCGGTGACCGCCAGCGAGTGAACCAATGCAGTGCCGGTCAGCCAGGGCAATAGCGAAGCATTTTCGACCGGGTCCCAGAACCACCAGCCGCCCCAGCCCAGCTCGTAATAGGCCCACCAGCTCCCCAGCGCGATACCGACGGTCAAAAACGCCCAGGCCAGGTTGGTCCAGGGCCGCGCCCAGCGGGTCCAGGCCGCATCCAAACGCCCGCCCATCAGCGCGGCAATCGCAAACGCAAAGACCACCGAAAAGCCCACATAGCCCATATAGAGCATCGGCGGGTGAACAACTAAGCCGAAATCTTGCAGCAGTGGGTTAAGGTCAGCGCCATCCTGCGGCATATCGGGGAGCAGGCGCTCAAACGGATTGGAGGTGATCAGGATAAACAGTAAGAAGCCAACGCACACCATCCCCATCACGCCCATCACCCGCGCGACCATGTCCCGCGGCAGGTTGCCGGTGAACAGACTGGCCGCAAAGCCCCAGCCCGCCAGCATCAGGCTCCATAACAGGACAGAGCCCTCATGATTGCCCCACACCGCGCTGAATTTGTAGTACCACGGCAGGAGCGAATTGGAGTTATTGGCCACGTTTGCCACGCTGAAGTCATCCAGCATGTAGCTGGCGGTCAAGCAGGCATAAGCAATGGCGATAAATAGAAACTGCCCGGCCGCCATGGGCTGGCCATAAGCCATCCACAGGGGGCGGCGAGTCGCTGCGCCTGCCAGTGGCATCACTGCCTGCACCATTGCCATTAACAGCGCAATGATAAGCGCAAAATGGCCAATTTCAGGGATCAATTTGATGAACATGTGTGCTCCGCATGAGGCTGAGTTGCCAACCCTGGTGTTGCATTAACTAGTATTCGCTTGCCTCGGGGACGCCCTCTTCATCCAGGCGTTGGCCAACCTCGGCGGCTTTGGCCTGGTAGTCAGCTGGCGAATAGCCAGCTTCTTCCAACGCCTGCGCTACCTCCGGGGGCATGTAGTTTTCATCGTGGCGGGCAAGCACCTTATCGGCATATAACCGGCCATCGGCCTGCAGCTCACCCACCACCACCACGCCTTGGCCTTCACGGAACAGGTCGGGCAGGATGCCACTGTAGTAGACCTCTAGGTCATCGACGTAATCGGTCACGGTAAACTCAACGTCGAGGCTTTCAGGGTCACGGGAAACCGAGCCCTCTTTCACCATGCCGCCCGCGCGGATCTGGCGTTCTATAGGGGCGTCGCCTTGAGCGATTTGTACTGGGCTAAAAAACAGATTGATATTGGCACGCAGCGCATAAAGCGTTAACCCGACAGCAATCGCGGTTAACGACACCAAACCCATAATGACGAAGAGTTTCTGTTTACGTTTAGGGGTCATTGGGCGTTACCTCTCAAGCTATTTGCGCGCCGCGCCCGACGCTTTATGCCATTCAATAACTGACGCTGCTCAACGCGTGCATGCCAAACGGTGGCCACCAGCAGCAGAGCAGTTACTCCCCAGGCGGACCAGACATAAGGAGCGTGCCCGCCCATGGCAAGAAATTCGGTAAATGAAGTAAATGCCATTAGCGCGTCTCCTCTGCCTGAACGTGCACCGTTTGACCATTAACCAGGTCTTGCACCCAGCGCTTGCTGGCTTCTCGGCGCAGGATCTCGCTGCGCGTGCGCATCAGCGTTAAAGCAATAAAAAAGCTGTAAAAACCCAGCACCATAATGACCAGCGGCAGCCACATCTCGGTGGGCATTGTTGGCCGCGAGGTTAACGTAAACGAGGCGGGTTGGTGCAGGGTGTACCACCAATCCACCGAGTATTTGATGATGGGAATATTGATGACCCCCACCATAGCGAGCACCGAGGCCGCCCGAGACGCGCTATCACGGCTGGAGAACGCGCCGCGCAGCGCAATGACGCCTAAATAAAGAAACAGCAGAATCAGCATGGAGGTGAGCCGTGCGTCCCACATCCACCACGTACCCCACGTAGGCACGCCCCATACCGCCCCGGAAAACAGCGCCACAATGGTCATGGCAGCGCCCAGCGGGGCCATGACCGCCGCGGCCATATCGGCCACTTTAATTTTCCAGACCATAAACACCAGCCCAGACACTGCCATGGAGATAAAAATGGATTGGGCTAAAAACGCCGCAGGCACGTGGACATAAATAATCCGAAAGCTATTGCCCTGCTGGTAATCCGCTGGCGCAAACACGAGGCCCCACAGCGAACCCACCAGCAGCAGAAGCGCCGCTGCCGCCCAAAACCAGGGCTGTAATTTGGCACTGATGCCATAGAACCACTTGGGTGATCCCAGTTTATGTATAAAGGCCCACATAGCGTGTCCTGTCCTTAACCGTTAATACTGATACGCAGCGATGCGGCAATCGCCCACGGCGCCAACATGAGCGCAGCGGCGAGCAGCGCCCCTAGAATAGCCAGGTGCGCGGCAACACCGTCACCTAAAATAGCGGCCTGTACCGCGCCTGCGCCAAAAATGAGCACCGGGATATACAGCGGCAGTATCAGCAGTGAAAGCAGTACGCCACCTCTCGCCAAGCCGACCGTCAACGCTGCGCCAATGGCGCCAATCAGGCTCAAGCTGGCTGTACCCAGCGCCAGCGACAGCGCCAACACCGCGTAGCTACCCGCAGGCAGGGCGAGCATAATGCCTAACAGGGGCGCCATCAGCGCCAAAGGCAACCCCGTGAGCAGCCAATGGACAGCCACTTTGGCTAAGCTCAGCGCGGCCAGCGGCTGCGTCGCCAATAGCAGTTGCTCCAGGCTGCCATCGTCATAATCACTGCGAAACAGACTGTCTAACGACAGCAGCGCGGCTAGCAAGGCGGCCACCCACAGCAAGCCGGGTGCGATAACTGCCAACAGCTCGGGGTCCGGCGAAATCGCAATCGGGAACAGCGTGATCACCAGCGCAAAAAACACCAGCGGGTTGAGCACTTCGCCACGCCGTCTCAGCAGCAGCGTTAGATCACGCACTAAGGTGGCCTTCACGGCCAACATCAGCCCACCCTGGTGTTCAAGCAGCGGCCACGCCTGTGCCTCTTTAACGGCCCCTGCTTCCTGTAAAGCGCTTTCTAAAGCGCTAGGCGACGATCCGTGTGCAGAACGTTGTGAAGCGCTACGTGCAGCGCCATCTGAAGAGCTGTCTGAAGCGCTGTGTGAAGTACTGTGCAACGCTGTCTCCTTCTACCCTAGCGCTATGCGCCTTAGCAGCGGTGAGGCGGTTAACGCATGGTGGGTGGTGACAATGACACAGCCACCCGCCTCTGCATGCATCGTCAGTTGCCGTTCAAGCGCGGCGACGCCGTGGCGATCAATCGCAGTAAAAGGCTCATCCAGTATCCACAGCGCCCGCGGCGACAGGGTTAACCGCGCCAGCGCCACCCGGCGCTGCTGCCCCGCCGAGAGTTGCCCGGCGGGCACATCTTCAAAGCCTGCCAGCCCCACCTGTTCAAGGGCGTCCAGCCGTTGATCCTCACTGTGGCCACCTACATTTTGCTCGCCACTGAGTGCCTGATACCAGGCCAAATTTTCCAACGGGGAAAGGCCTGCTTTTATGCCTGGCGCATGCCCTAGATAGAGTAAATTAGCGAGAAAATGTTCACGCACGCGCTTCATGGGTGCGCCATTCCAGAACAATTCGCCTTGATAGTCGCTGAGCTGCCCAGAGAGGATTTTTAACAGGCTGGTTTTACCGCTGCCGTTCGGCCCTTCAATACGCACGATCTCGCCGCTGCGAATATCGAGATCCAGCCCCGTAAAAAGAGAGCGATCATCACGTTCGCAGGACAGCTGTCGGGCTTGTAGACACAGGCTCAAGAGTCTCTCCAGGCACATTGATTTCGGGTCGAACTCTACACGGAAAGGCCGTTTCTCGCCACTCACTCTATGCGGCGCTGGGTCGCAGCGTGATCTACCGCTATCAGCATTACGACTAATTACTGCTAGCACTGTATGCAAAAACAGGTCTATACTAAAACCACTGTATGAAAAGACATGTTCTGGCGAGCTCAGCACTGGAGACTTCTCAATGACGATATCGATGGCAGCACCCACCGCGACCTTCGGCCATAGACAACCAGTACCGCAGGCTTTCGCCATGGCACCCAGCGTTACACGCCGTAATACCTACGCGCTTAAAATTCGCGGTAACGCACTGTGTGATTGCAACCTGTTCGACGGCGATGTCATTATTATTCGGCGCTATCAACACGATGCTCAAACAGAAACCGCCGTTGCCGAAATCAACCAGCAAACAATAGCCTTGAAGCACCTTTCGATCAGCCGCTTTGGCGTTGAACTTTGGCCGGAAGATGCCGTGCAGCCAGCGCTATTTTTGCACAACCGTGATATTCAGGTATTGGGCATGGTGATGGGTGTTGAACCTCATCCAAGAGCTTGCCTGAACAGTAAGCCAACTGTCACGGAGCATTAATGCGCTATCGGGTTCCAGAGCTTTCCCCCTCTTCCTGGCACACGTCTGAGATAGAAGTAGAAAAGAGCCAATTCATCACCTGGATTTGCCACGCCGCAGCGATCGATGCATTCAGCCATATGCTGGCAGCGGCTAAAGCCGCGCACCCCAATGCGAGCCATCACTGCACCGCCTATATAGCCGGACCGCCCGGTGAGCAGAATCAGATTGGTTTTTCGGATGACGGCGAACCTGGCGGTACCGCAGGGCGGCCCATGTACCAAGTGCTACAAGGCAGCCAACTCGGCCATATTGGTTGCGTGGTGATTCGCTATTTTGGCGGCACCAAGTTAGGCACCGGCGGTCTGGCCCGCGCTTATGCGCAGGCCGTTAGCCATGCGCTCGAAACGCTACCAACCCAGGAAGTGGTGGAACGCGACCGTTACACCTTGCGGCTGAGCTTTGCCAACGAAGCCATTGCCCGCGCTTGGTGCGAAGAAGGCGACATTCCCATTGAACAAGCGGACTATGATGGCGACGGCGTCCGCCTGACCATTGGCTGGCCAAGAGACTGCCCGTTTGACCTTGCCCCGCTAGAAAACCGCTTGAAGGGCGCTGTTGAAATTCTATCTGCACCAACGACATGATGCAGAAGGACTGAAGGGGCCCATAAGTCATTGCGAAGAGCTTGCGACGCGGCAATCTCGTACCAACTTTGAGTACTCACCATAGATTGCTTCACTTCGTTCGCAATGACATCCACGGTCATTGCGAAGAGCCTGCGAGGCGGCAATCTGGTTTTGCGGTGGAACACAAAACCGGGATCGCCGCGCTTCGTTCGCAATGACAATCAGGAAATGACTAGCCTAGATATTTAATCATCACGCCCGCTGCCACCGCAGACCCAATAACACCTGCCACATTGGGCCCCATGGCATGCATCAACAGGAAGTTATGCGGGTTAGACTCCAACCCCACCTTGTTAGCAACCCGAGCGGCCATCGGCACCGCCGATACGCCTGCGGCCCCAATGAGCGGATTAATGGGCATTTTGCTGACCAAGTTCATCAGTTTCGCCATCAACACGCCCGCCGCGGTGCCGATACCAAAGGCAACAATGCCCAGCCCGAGTATGCCCAGCGTTTCAAACGCCAGAAAGCTTTCGGCCATCAGCTTAGAGCCCACCGACAAGCCAAGGATAATGGTGACGATATTGATCAGCGCATTTTGCGAAGTATCCGACAAGCGCTCGACTACACCACATTCACGCATCAAGTTACCGAAGCAGAACATACCCAACAGAGGGGCGGCATCCGGTAGAAACAGCGCGACCAGAATCAACAGCATCAAGGGGAAGACGACCTTCTCCAACTTGGAGACCGGCCGTAGCTGCGTCATCTTGATTTGGCGCTCTTTATCGGTGGTTAAAAGACGCATGATTGGTGGCTGTATCAGCGGCACCAATGCCATGTAGGCGTAAGCGGCCACGGCAATCGCGCCCAGCAATTCAGGTGCCAACACGCTGGAAACATAGATAGAGGTCGGGCCGTCTGCCCCACCAATAATCCCGATAGCGGCCGCCTGATTGAGCGAAAAATCCATGATGCCCATCGAAGTGAGCGCCACAGCACCAAACAGCGTGGCAAAAATACCAAACTGAGCGGCCGCACCCAAAAACAGCGTGCGCGGATTGGCCAACAGCGGACCAAAGTCCGTCATGGCCCCAACGCCCATAAAGATAATGAGCGGTGCAATGCCCGACCCAATCGCCACTTTATAGAAGTTGTACAGCATGCCATTGCTGTAACCAACGCCAATGGCGATATCTCGTGCCGCACGCACCTGATCCGGCGCAACACCATCGTGGGCTATCACTTTTAACGATTCCCGCCACGCTTCCGCATTCGCTAACGGATCCAGCGTCGCGCCCAGCGCTGCCGCTATCTGCTGCAGCACCGCCGGTTTCGCCACCTCAATCGCCTGGTCGAGGGCTGAAATCGCCAGCCCCGCTTCAGGAATATTGGCAAGAATGCCGCCGAAACCGATCGGCACTAGCAGCAGCGGCTCAAACTTTTTATAGATGGCCAGATAGAGCAGCAGTAGACCCACAAGGATCATGGCCGCCTGACCAAGCTCAAGGTTGTATAGCCCAGAGCCTTCCCACAAAGTGACTAATTTATCCATTACTGGGCCCTTAGAGCTCGATCAACGTGTCGCCCACGGCGACGCTGTCGCCCTCGCTGACGTTAACCTTAGACACCGTGCCTGCACTGCTGGCGCGCACTTCGGTTTCCATTTTCATCGCTTCCAGGATAATCACGACATCCCCTTCAGCGACCTGCTCGCCAGGGCGCACATTGACCTTGAATATGTTGCCCGCCAAGGGGGCATCGATACTTTCTCCACTGGGCGCCGGGGCCTCCTCTTGGGGTGCGCTGGCGCTCGCAGATACCTGCTCCTGCACCTCGCCAAGTTCCCCACCTTCTGAGACCTCCACCACATACGCCTTGCCGTTAAGTTTAACGGTGTAGGTTTCTGGCCCCCTGCTGGCGACGGGCGCGCGGCTCTCTGCTGGAGCAGGCGCTTTTTCGGCACTCGCCTCAGCCACCTGCGGGGCAGGCTCAAAGGCCTCTGGATTGTCACGGTTCTTGAGGAATTTCAGGCCAATCTGGGGAAACAGTGCATAGGTCAGCACGTCATCTACTTCGCGCTCACCTTCGGCCAAGCGGATACCGTCAGCGCTGGCCTTCTCTTTTAACTCTGTGGCCAGCTTTTCCATCTCCGGCGAGAGATTATCCGCCGGGCGGCAGGTAATCGGCTCGCCGCCTTCCAACACGCGCTTTTGCAGCTCGGCGTTAAATGGCGCAGGCGCCGCGCCGTATTCACCCTTGAGCAGCGCTTGCACTTCTTTGGAAATAGACTTGTAACGCTCGCCCATCATCACGTTCATGACGGCCTGGGTGCCGACAATTTGTGAGGTCGGCGTTACCAGCGGAATAAAGCCCAAGTCTTCACGCACACGAGGAATTTCATTCAGCACGTCGTCCAGCTTATCGCCTGCGCCCTGCTCCTTTAGCTGGCCTTCCATGTTGGTCAGCATGCCGCCCGGCACCTGGGCAATCAGGATGCGCGAATCGATACCACGCAGCGAACCTTCAAAAGCAGCGTACTTTTTGCGCACTTCGCGGAAATAACCGGCAATATCTTCCAGCAGCTCAAGATCCAGCCCGGTATCACGCCCGGTGTCTTTCAACATGGCCACGACGGACTCCGTCGGGCTGTGACCATAGGTCATCGACATGGAGGAAATCGAGGTATCGACGTTATCGATACCGGCTTCCACCGCCTTCAAGATGGTCGAGGTGGAAAGGCCGGTGGTGGCGTGGCAGTGCAGGTGCACCGGAATCGACAGCTCTTTTTTGAGCCGCGTTACCAAATCGAAGGCGGTATAAGGCGTAAGCAGCCCCGCCATATCCTTGATAGCCAATGAATCTGCACCTAAACCGGCAATGGTTTTGGCGAGATCGACCCAGCTATCCAGGGTATGCACCGGGCTGACGGTATAGGAAATCGTGCCTTGCGCATGGCCTTCCACATTACGCACAGCTTGAATGGCGCGTTCGAGGTTGCGCGGATCGTTCATCGCATCAAACACACGGAAAACATCCACCCCATTGATTTTCGCCCGCTCGACGAACTTATCGACGACGTCATCGGCATAGTGCCGGTAGCCCAGCAGGTTCTGACCGCGAAGCAGCATCGCTTGGGGCGTATTGGGCATTGCCTCTTTCAGGGCACGAATGCGCTCCCACGGGTCTTCGCCCAAATAACGAATACAGGCGTCATAGGTCGCTCCGCCCCAGGTTTCCAACGACCAGTAGCCAACGCGATCCAGTTTTTCAGCGATCGGCAACATATCGTCCAGGCGCATTCGGGTGGCAAACAGCGATTGGTGGGCATCGCGTAGCACAACATCCGTGATGCCTAAAGGGCGTTTTGTTTCATTCATGGTCTTGGCTCACCGTAGAGAGTTGTTAGGTTTGTAGTAAAAATAACAAAAAAATAACCAAAAGAGGGCTGAAATGAAAAAAATTGAGAAAGTTAGCGACGCCGAGCTGAACGGTAGCGATGCACGGCAGCGCTAATGACCGCCATGACCTCGTCATCATGAGCGGAGGAAACCGAAGATGACGACGCTTTTTTGCCGGTTTCAACCGCCACAGGAGCGGGTTGATAACGCCCAATCAGCTTCGACATCAGCGTAACGCTAATGACCAAAATTGTAAGAAAAACAAACACTACACCCATGCCGAGCGCCATCAACGCCAGCCCATCTTGCAAAAGTTCTAGATCCTGCATAAAGCGGTCTCCTTGCGGCTTGGTGTCTTGAAGCACAGCTCAAGTACCATTTTTGCGCATCTCACGGCGCCAATACGGTGAAAGGCGCTTGGCGCAGTAAGGGGAATGCACTAACCTGCCACACCCAGAATAGAATGCAATGGCGCGATAGTGGAAGTCATGGTTGTTAATTTACTACAAAACGGCAGAATCGGCCTAGCCCCGATGGAAGGCGTTATCGACGCCTTGACGCGGGACTTGCTGACACGCCACGCAGGCTTCGATTGGACGGTGACCGAGTTTGTCCGCGTCGTCGATGCGCGCCTGCCACCAAGAGTGTTTTATAAGCATTGCCCGGAGCTTATGCAACCGCCTGTGGCCACCCCAAGCGGCATTCCCGTGCATTTACAGTTACTTGGCTCCGACCCTGACGCCCTGGCAGCCAACGCTCGCCAAGCGCTCAAACTCGGCGCCGTCAGCGTTGATCTCAATTTTGGCTGTCCGGCCAAACTGGTTAACCGCCATGATGGCGGTGCTTCATTGCTTCGCCAGCCAGACCGCGTGTACAAAGCCGTCAAGGCCGTCCACGACGCTCTGGAAGGTCAGATCCCGGTGACCGCCAAGATTCGTCTCGGCTTTGCCAATCGCCGCTTAGCGGTTGCCTGCGGCCAAGCCACGGAAGCGGGCGGTGCAGCGCAGCTGGTCGTGCATGCGCGCACCCGCGATGAGGGCTACCGCCCACCCGCGCACTGGGAATGGATTGGCAAGATTCGCCGTCAGGTGAGCATTCCCGTGGTGGCCAATGGCGATATCTGGACGTTAGAGGACTATTGGAAAGCTCGCACGCTCTCGGGATGCCAAGACGTGATGCTTGGGCGCAGCGCCTTGGCAGACCCTTGGCTTGCCCCACGCATCCGCCATTGGCTCAAGACCGGCGAACGCTTGCCTGAGAGCAGCTGGGCGATGCGCGCCAATGTGCTCAAAGAGTACGCCGCTCTACAGCGCCAACAGCTGCCTGACCGCGTTGTCGTCTCTTTGGTAAAACAGTGGCTTGCCCAAATGCGCCAAGGCAGCGCCGAAGCCGAGCAGAACTTTCAGCGGGTGAAGCGCATTACCGAATTGGACCTTATGCTCGAGAGTCTTGTGGTTGATGAGCAGTACGCCACCCTGGCTTAGCGCCCCTTTTCGTAACGCTCTATGAGCTTATAGCCAAAAAAAAGCGCCCTACCGCAAAGCGGGGGCGCTACACACGATCGCAAGACCGGAGCGCGAGCATATACCGGTCAGGCTGGAAAAGAGGCAGTCAGGCTAGATTAAGAACCTTCAGGCTAGGTCAATAACTATCAGGCTGGAAACAGAAAACCCGCTCTCGTTGAGAGAGCGGGTTTTGGAATCTGGCGCGCCCGGGAGGATTCGAAC
>NZ_DFBS01000038.1:50769-65821 GCF_002366715.1 Halomonas sp. UBA3074
ATCCAGCTGAGCTACGGGCGCATACCTTGTGACCATGTACTTTTTAACAAAACTTTTATTAACAAAAACTCTCATTAATAAAGTACTAACTGGCCGTGCGATTGGCGGAGAGAGAGGGATTCGAACCCTCGATAGGGCTATAAACCCTATACTCCCTTAGCAGGGGAGCGCCTTCAGCCACTCGGCCACCTCTCCTTAACGGCACGGCGCGAATATTACCGATTTGGGGTTCTTTTGTCTAGCCCTCTACAGATTTTTTTCGCACCGGCCATATCTTACAGTTAAGCTTACGTCTTAGGCATCGTGTCATCATGCAAGCCCGCAAGTCTCATTCCACTTCGTTTTCACTATTTCTTTCACGCTGAATGCGCTGATAAATCTCTTCACGGTGCACTGCGACATCCTTCGGCGCATTAACACCAATACGCACTTGATTGCCTTTTACACCTAGTACGGTGACGGTGATTTCATCACCGATCATCAGGGTTTCGCCAACACGGCGAGTTAGGATGAGCATGGCTGATCTCCTTTTCAGACGTTTATGCAACGGGATATGTCAGCCGGAGGCAACACCAGGCCATTATGCGCCATAGTGCTGCCTGTCACCAACGACTCCGGCTCCATGACACCTTAACCTCCCGTTGAAGAAAGCTCACCACCACACGGCAGCAAGTACCCCTTCAGCGTAGAAGGTTTAAGGCATAAATGTTATTCAGATTCGATATCTGCCTTATCTAAACCAAAAGCTTTGTGTAATGCATTAACGGCAAGTTCCATATGTTTCTCATCAATGACGACCGAAATTTTAATCTCAGAGGTCGAGACCATACGAATATTGACGTTTTCATCGGCCAAAACGCGGAACATCTTAGACGCCACACCCGCGTGCGAGCGCATACCGACACCAACTAAAGATACCTTAGCAATATTGTCGTCGCCACGCAGCTCCCCGCCGCCCAGATCGGGAATGACCGTCTCTTCCAGCAGCTTTTTCGTTGCCTTGTAATCGCCTTTGGCCACCGTGAAGGTGAAATCGGTGTAGTCACCGGCCGGAGCAACGTTTTGCACGATCATATCGACTTCGATATTGGCATCGGCAATCGGGCCAAGAATGCGTGAAGCAACGCCTGGCACATCTGGCGTGTTGAGCAGGGTCAGCTTGGCTTCGTTCTTGGTAAAGGCAATACCGGAGATCAGTGGTTCTTCCATAGCGTCCTCGTCTTGGTCAGCTTCTGCAACAATTAGGGTACCGGGGCCATCTTCAAAGCTCGACAGCACCCGCAGGGGCACGTTGTACTTACCGGCAAACTCTACCGCGCGGATCTGCAGCACCTTAGAGCCTAGACTGGCAAGTTCCAGCATCTCTTCTACGGTAATGCGCTCAAGACGCTGCGCTTTGGAACATACCCGTGGGTCGGTGGTGTATACGCCGTCCACATCGGTATAGATCTGGCACTCATCGGCGCCCAGTGCGGCGGCAAGGGCCACCCCAGTGGTATCAGAGCCACCACGGCCCAGCGTAGTGATGTTGCCGTCTTCATCGACCCCTTGGAAACCGGCCACGACCACCACTTGACCTGCTTCCAGGTCAGATTTTAGGTCGTCGGTTTCGATGCGCTGAATACGTGCCTTGGTGTAGGCGCTGTCGGTATGGATACCGACCTGAGCACCCGTGTGGGAAGTGGCTGGCACGCCAATTTGCTGCAATGCCATGGCGAGTAGCGAGATCGTTACCTGCTCGCCAGTCGACAGCAGCATATCCATCTCGCGCGGGGCGGGTTCCTCATTGAGTGCCTGCGCCATGTCCGTTAGGCGATTCGTTTCGCCGCTCATGGCGGAAACCACGACCACTACCTGGTGGCCTTGGTCGCGGAAGCCCTTGACCTTTTCCGCTACGGCCTTGATACGCTCGACAGAGCCCACCGAAGTGCCGCCGAACTTCTGTACGTATAGTGCCATATGCCGTTTTTCCTATGCGTTCGGGAATGGAGGGTGAAGTTGTCATCATTTTTAAATAAATAAGGCCGATGACAATCATGCCATCGGCCCAAAGGTTTAGCTAAGTACGTTTTCCAACCATACCGGCACGCTGTTCAACGCACCCGGCAAGGCGTCAGGCTGACTACCACCAGCCTGGGCCATATCTGCGCGGCCACCACCCTTACCGCCCACTTGGGAAGCAACGTGGTTCACTAGCTCGCCCGCTTTCACTCTATCGGTCAGGTCTTGGGTCACCCCAGCAATCAGGCTTACTTTGCCAGCTGCGGCGTCGGCGACGCCAAGGATGATTACCCCGGAACCGAGCTTGTTCTTAAGCTGGTCAAGTACCCCGCGCAGGTCTTTACCCGAGACGCCTTCCAGCTGGGTTGCTAACAGCTTAACCCCCTGGATCTCTTGCGCCTGGCTAAGCATGTCACTACCCGCTGCGCTAGCGAGCTTGGCTTTGAGCTGCTCAAGCTCTTTTTCCAGGCTGCGGTTACGCTCTACCAGCGACTCTACCCGCGCCTCTACTTGCTCAGGCTTGGTTTTCAAGCGTTCGCCCAATCGGCCCAGACTCGCTTCCTGCTCGCGGAAATAGCGAAGCGCGTTTTCTCCGGTAATCGCTTCAATACGGCGGACACCGGAGGCAATGCCGACTTCACTGATGACATGGCAGCAGCCAATGTCACCACTGCGCGACACATGGGTGCCGCCACAAAGCTCGATAGAGAAGTCGTCGGCTCCGATGGTCAGCACGCGCACGTTTTCAGCGTATTTGGCCTCAAACAGCGCGGCTGCACCTTTTGCTTTGGCTTGATCCAGGCTCATCTGCTCGATTTTCGTCGGCGCATTCGCCAGAATCTGCTCATTGACCAGCCGCTCGACTTCCGCTAACTGCTCGGCGGTCATTGGCTCGAAGTGGCTGAAGTCAAAGCGCAGACGCTCAGCATTGACCAGCGAGCCTTTCTGCTGAACGTGGTCACCCAGCACCATGCGCAGCGCTTTATGCAGCAGGTGCGTGGCGGAGTGATTGCGGATGGTGGCGGTACGCAGGCTGGCATCTACTTCGCCGCGCACGCTGGCACCCACGCTGAGCGAGCCTTCTACCATGATGCCTTGGTGTAGATGATGCCCGCTCTGCTTTTGGGTATCCGTCACCTGGAAACGACCGCCGTCCACATACAGGTAGCCGGTATCGCCCACTTGGCCGCCGGACTCACCGTAAAATGGCGTACGGTTCAGTACCACAACGCCCTTCTGCCCGGCTTCCAAGGCAGCCAGTTCGTTGCCTTCGCTGTCGACCAGCGCGGCTACTTTGGCTTGATCTTCCAGGCGATCATAGCCAGTGAAAGCCGTCTCACCTTCCAATTCGATGGAAGCGCTGTAGTCGGCGCCAAATTGGCTAGCCGCCCGAGCACGCTCGCGCTGGGCCTCCAATGCCTGCTGAAAGCCTGCTTCGTCGAGCGTCACACCGCGCTCGCGACACACATCGGCAGTGAGATCGAACGGAAATCCGTAGGTATCGTAAAGCTTGAAGACCGTTTCGCCTGACAGGACCTTGCCATCGAGCTCGGCTAGCGCTGCATTCAGCAGCCCCATGCCATGATCCAGCGTGCGTGCAAACTGCTCTTCTTCCTTCAACAGCACTCGCGCTATTTGAGCGCGCGCTTCACGCAGCTCCGGATAAGCGTCGCCCATCTCTGCATCCAGCGCGTCCACCAGCTTGTGGAAGAACGGCTCTACCGCGCCCAGCTTATGGCCGTGGCGTATGGCCCGGCGAATAATCCGCCGCAGTACGTAGCCGCGCCCTTCATTGGAAGGCAGCACACCGTCGGCAATCAGGAAGGCACAGGAACGGATATGGTCGGCAATCACACGCAGCGATGGCGTGGCGGTGTCCGGGTGGCCAGTGGCTTTGGCGGCGGCGGCCAGCAAATTCTGGAACAAGTCGATTTCGTAGTTAGAGTGAACGCCCTGCATCACGGCGGCGACACGCTCTAGCCCCATGCCGGTATCGATAGAGGGCTTGGGCAGCGGGTTGAGCGTGCCTTGCGCATCGCGGTCAAACTGCATAAACACCAAGTTCCAGATTTCGATGTAACGATCGCCATCCTCTTCCGGGCTGCCTGGCGGGCCACCCCATACGTCAGGGCCGTGATCAAAGAAGATTTCCGAGCTGGGGCCACAAGGCCCGGTATCGCCCATCTGCCAGAAATTATCTTCGTCCAGCTTGGAAAAGCGCTCAGGATCGATGCCAATCTCATCTTTCCAGATCCGTTCGGCCTCATCATCGCTGATATGCACCGTTACCCACAGCTTCTCTTTGGGCAGCCCCAGGGTTTCGGTTAAAAACACCCAGGCAAAACGAATGGCATCGCGCTTGAAGTAATCCCCAAAGCTGAAGTTGCCCAACATTTCAAAGAAGGTGTGGTGGCGGGCGGTATAACCAACGTTATCCAAGTCGTTGTGCTTACCACCTGCACGCACGCAGCGTTGCGCAGAGGTTGCGCGTACGTAAGGGCGAGGGTCACGACCTAGAAACACATCTTTGAACGGCACCATGCCAGCATTGGTAAACAGCAGCGTCGGGTCATTACCCGGCACTAAAGAGCTGGTAGGTACTATCGTATGCTCCTGCTCTTCAAAGAAAGTGAGAAAGGCCTGTCTAATCTCTGCGCTTTTCATAGGGTATCCGTAACAAGAAAGCGTGATGTCCCAGGGCGCTGTCGACGCTACCCTCAGGGGTCGCAAAGGGGCCATTATAGCGCAGTTGTCAAACGACTAAAGCCGCACTTAGTGGCACAAAGGCAAACAATCGGGGAAAGTTGCCCATTAAAGCGCTACCAGAAACGTCATCAGCGTCATTTTAACAAACAGAAAGGAGAGCATAGCGGGCGGGGGAAAACGTATTACAGACAGGAGAGTGCGTAACGGATTTGTTCAAAATCGAAGCCACGATTGGCGAGAAAACGTTCACGCCTAGCGCGCTCTTTGGGGTTGTCGCCGGGCGTATCAAAACGTCTTGCTAACGTCTCACGCGCTAATTCAAACCAGTCGACCTGCTCGCTCTCCTCCACTTCGGCAAAAGCGACATTCAGCGTCTCCTGATCAACACCGCGTTGACGCAATTCACCTTTAATGCGAATCACCCCTTGGCCACGTAGTAGGCGTGACCGCACAAAACTAGCCGCAAATCGTGCATCGGACTGAAGTCCCTGCTCAACCAGGGCAGTTAAACACTCATCGATTGCCGCCTCATCAAACGCTTTTTTCCTCAAGCGCTGGGCTAACTCGGCGCGAGAGTACTCGCGCCGAGCCAGCAAGCCAATGGCGATGTCACGCGGCGTCGCATCGCGTTGTAAGCCAAATGCCATCAGCTTGCCTTAGCGAAGATCGACTTACAGCAGATCATCATCACCCGCCTCTGCGTCAGCGGGTGCTTCAGCAGGTGCTTCTTCTTTTTTGGGGTCAGGCTTGGCCAGCAGCTGTTCACGAATCTGCGTTTCAATCTCGACCATAATGTCCGGATGCTCTTCAAGATACTGAGCAGCATTCGCCTTGCCCTGACCTATTTTCTTACCTTTATAGCTGTACCAGGCACCGGCTTTGTCGACCAAGTTACACTGCACACCCAGGTCGATCACCTCACCGGCATGGTAAATACCCTTACCGTAAAGGATCTGGAATTCAGCCTGACGGAACGGCGGCGCCACCTTGTTTTTGACTACTTTCACGCGGGTTTCGTTACCAGTGACTTCATCGCCCACTTTCACCGAGCCGGTGCGGCGAATATCCAGGCGCACACTGGCGTAGAACTTGAGTGCGTTACCGCCGGTCGTGGTTTCCGGGCTGCCGAACATGACGCCGATCTTCATACGGATCTGGTTAATGAAGATCACTAAACAGTTGGCGTTTTTGATATTACCGGTGATCTTACGCAGCGCTTGTGACATCAAACGCGCCTGCAGACCGACGTGGGAGTCGCCCATTTCGCCTTCGATTTCAGCGCGAGGGGTCAATGCCGCGACCGAGTCGATAACGATCACGTCAACGCCGCCGGAACGAACCAGCATGTCGGTGATTTCCAGCGCTTGTTCACCGGTATCCGGCTGGGACACCAGCAGGTCATCCAGGTTTACGCCCAGTTTTTCTGCGTAGCTTGGATCAAGGGCGTGCTCGGCATCGACGAAAGCGCACACTTTACCCTGCTTTTGCGCCTGAGCAATCACCGAAAGCGTCAGCGTCGTTTTACCCGACGATTCTGGGCCAAAGATTTCGCAAACACGGCCAAACGGCAGGCCGCCGATGCCGAGTGCGATATCCAGCCCCAACGAACCCGTAGAGACCGACGGCATGACCACACGCGGTGCGTCGCCTAGGCGCATGACGGTGCCCTTGCCGAACTGACGGTCGATCTGGGTGAGTGCAGCGTTTAGCGCTTTAGTGCGGTTGTCATCCTGAGCCATTCAGAGATTCCTCATAACAAGCTGTATAATTACCCAGTAGTATGCCAAAGATTGCGCCGTAAACAAATCCTTGTTCACGCTTTCTCTTAACTATTTTCCTACCCTACGCCTGCTTGCCTGCCTTTACCTGCGCATCCAGGCGTGCCACCAGCCCTGCCAGCGCCTGACGCACGGCCTGCTCACGCACCGCCTGGCGGTCACCAGGGAAATGAAAACACTCGGCCTGCTGTTCGCCTGCAGCTCCCCAAGCGAGCCAAACGGTTCCCACAGGTTTTTCAGCGCTACCGCCATCCGGCCCGGCCACACCGCTAACGGCAACACCCAAGCTGGCACCACTTTCCCGGCAGGCGCCCTGCACCATTGCCTTCACCACTGCCTCACTCACCGCGCCATGTTCGGCCAGTACGCCTTCTGGCACGCCGAGCAGGCGAGTCTTCGCCGCATTCGCATAGGTGACATAGCCGGTTGTAAAGTAAGCAGAGCTACCCGCCACACCGGTAATCGCGCTGGCGATACCACCGCCCGTACACGACTCAGCCGCCGTCACCTCCACGTCTAACTGCTGACAAAGCCGGCCCAGGCGCTGCGCTAGCAGCGTCAAATCAAGATTTTTCAGGCTAGATACGCTAGGCACTAGGGTCGCTCCTTCAAGTGAGTCGTCTGTTCAGCGTAGAATACTGTGTTTAGCTTTCTCAAAGAAATGTCGTAAAGCACTTCTATAAAGAACATATATAAAGAATATCTCCAACGAACAGGCCGTAAGCCGCGATGGCTTACGCCACGCTCAATCAGGACGCCCATGTCACAGGCCATTCCCCCTAACACGCCAATGATCACGCAGTATTTAAAGATCAAACGCGAGCACCCCGAGGTACTACTGTTTTACCGAATGGGGGATTTTTATGAGCTATTTTTTGATGACGCCAAACGCGCCGCGGCACTGCTGGACATTACCCTCACCCAGCGTGGTCAGTCGGGAGGCAAACCCATCCCGATGGCGGGCGTACCTTACCATAGCGCCGAAGGTTATTTGGCGCGCTTGGTCGCGGGTGGCGAATCGGTCGCGATCTGCGAACAGATTGGTGACCCCGCTACCAGCAAGGGGCCCGTCGATCGCCAGGTCGTGCGCATCGTCACCCCTGGCACGCTGCACGATGAAGCGCTGCTGGATGCACGCCGTGACAATGTACTGGTAGCCGTCTCTCCGGGTAACGATAGCTGGGGCCTTGCTTGGCTGGAACTCTCGAGTGGCCGCTTCAATGTACTGGAAGTGGAGAGCGAAGCCGAAATGCTCGCCGAGTTGACGCGCCTCTCCCCGGCTGAGCTGCTAGTGCCCGAAAGCCTGACGCTGCCCGATGCGTGGTCGCAAAAGCGCAGCCTGCGCCGCCAGGGCGAATGGCTATTCGACCTGGAAAGCGCTACCCGCAGTCTCTGCGACCAGTTTGAAGTCCAGGACTTACGGGGCTTTGGCTGCGCGCATCTTACCAGCGCGCTGGTCGCCGCCGGTGTACTGATCGATTACGCCCGGGATACCCAGCGCTCGCGGCTGCCCCACGTGACTGCTATTAGCGTGGAGAATCGCGACGATGCGGTGGTCATCGATGCGGCCAGCCGGCGCAATCTGGAAATCGATATCAATCTTGGCGGCAGCGCCGACAATACGCTGGCCAGCGTGCTGGACACCTGCGCCACCGCCATGGGCTCACGGCTACTCAAACGCTGGCTCAATCGCCCGTTGCGCCAGCGTGAGCTCGTTCAAAACCGCCATGCGGGCGTGGCGCTGTTAAGCCTGGATGCCGCTTACATGTCGCTGCGCGACACCTTGAGCGATGTGGGCGACATCGAACGCATTCTGGCCCGGGTCGCACTGTATAGCGCTCGCCCGCGGGATCTGGCTCGCCTGCGTGACGCCTTGGTGACCCTCCCCGCCCTTGAGCAGCAACTGAGCGAAGTAGAGAGCGGTAGCGCACTGGACAACCTGCGCCCGCATATTCGCCCTTACCCAGAAATCGCCGACACGCTGAGCCGTGCCCTGGTCGAGAACCCGCCCGTGGTGATCCGTGATGGCGGGGTCATCGCCGATGGCTTTGATGCCGAACTCGACGAACACCGCGGCATGGCCGAGAACGCTGGCGACTACCTGATTAAGCTAGAGATTCGTGAACGCGAGCGTACGGGGCTTGCCAATCTCAAGGTGGGCTACAACCGGGTACATGGCTATTTTATCGAGCTGCCCCGCTCCCAGGCACAGCAGGCGCCCGCTGACTATATTCGCCGTCAAACGCTTAAAAACGCTGAACGCTTCATCATTCCTGAACTCAAGGAGTTTGAAGACAAGGCGCTGTCGGCCAAATCCCGCGCGCTGACCCGTGAAAAGTGGCTGTATGATCGCCTGCTGGGAGAGCTCAACACCAATCTTCACGCGCTGCAGAGCACCTCACAAGCATTGGCGGAGCTGGATGTACTGTGCGCCTTTGCCGAGCGGGCCGAGGCACTCGGCTGGGTACGCCCAACGCTTAGCGAAACCACTGGCATTCGTATCGACGCGGGGCGTCATCCGGTCGTTGAACAGGTAAGCGAAACGCCCTTTGTACCCAACGATGTAACGCTCAACCCTGACCAGCACATGTTGATCATTACCGGGCCTAACATGGGCGGTAAATCGACCTACATGCGCCAGACAGCGTTGATCGCCCTATTGGCCCACTGCGGTAGCTTTGTTCCCGCCGATGCCGCTGAGATCGGCCCGCTGGATCGAATATTCACCCGCATAGGCTCTTCAGATGATTTGGCGGGCGGGCGCTCCACGTTTATGGTCGAGATGACCGAAACCGCGAATATTCTCCACAATGCCACCCAGCAAAGCTTGATCCTGATGGATGAAATTGGCCGCGGTACCAGTACATTCGATGGCTTGTCGCTGGCCTGGGCAAGTGCGGAACATCTTGCCAAGGGGCGCGCGCTTACCCTGTTTGCCACCCACTATTTTGAAATGACGGCCCTACCTGATCATATGGAAGGCGTGGCTAACATCCATTTAACCGCCACCGAACATGGCGACACGATCGTGTTCATGCACCGCATTGAGGCAGGCCCCGCCAGCCAGAGCTACGGTTTGCAGGTTGCGCAGTTAGCGGGCGTGCCGGGCCATGTCATTAAGCGCGCCCGGGAGAAGCTAATGAGCCTTGAACAGCGCGACGTGGACAATACAGCGCAGGCACCGCGGACCACGCCCCAGCAAAACGACCTGTTCGCGGCGGCGCCTCACCCGGTGGTTGAAGCGTTGGAAAATGTCGATATGGATGACTTAACGCCGCGGGAAGCGCTAGCGCTGTTGTATCAGTGGCGAGACCTGATCTAATGGTGCTTATAGAATGAAAGGCTATACGTGAGATTCAGGTGCCAGTACAGGTTGAAGCGAGGGTCTTTCGACAGGGCCGGAAAATGTTCCCAACAATTCCGGCATTTCCGCCATCCATGGCGGTCAGATGTCGAAAGTAGTGCTCCCGCGGACACCTCTACTGGCATTGCTACCAACTGGAATCATATGGCGCTTGCCGCAAGGTATGCACACCTCTAGAATGTCGCTCAAACTTTTAGCTTATAAAAAACGGCTGATTTATAACCATTCACGATTGACCATGGCCGGGAGTTACCCGGCCCTGCAAGAGGGATAGCAAGATGACGTTTGTCGTTACCGAGAACTGCATCCAGTGCAAATACACCGACTGTGTGGAAGTGTGCCCGGTCGACTGTTTCTATGAAGGCCCAAACTTCCTGGTCATTCACCCTGACGAATGCATTGACTGCGCGTTATGTGAACCCGAGTGCCCGGCCGAAGCGATCTTCTCCGAGGATGAGCTGCCGGATGGGCAAGAGGCCTTTATTGAGATCAACGCTGAGATGTCGGAAGTGTGGCCCAATATTGCCGAAAGAAAGGATCCGATGCCTGACGCCGAAGAGTGGGATGGCAAACCAGGCAAGCTGGAGAAGCTAGAGCGCTAAGCGCTGGCTGATCGGTGCTTCGCTTAAAAACCAGCGCTTCTGACTAGAACAGCGGGCGCTGGTTTTTTTATGTCTGCACAAAAGCCGATGGTAAATGTTAGACAAAAAAAGGCGGCCCGTAGGCCGCCCGCTCCAAGCACTTCCTCTGACCACTCCCTGGTTCAACCTCCTCAAATGACTTCCCTGCCGGGGCTCACCTCACTGTATCACCCGGCGCATTCGACCTTCATCCCGTTGCATCCTGTCTGAAGCGTCCTTGCCTCCCCTTGTCCTGAGTTCATTGTCGCAGAACACGGCAGCTTCTCAACAATCCCCAAATGCAAAAAGGCGAGTCTTAGCGACTCGCCTTTCCCCCACCATTCTATTTAAAAACAATAACTTGAAGTTAAATTAGTGGAAAATTTCGTTTTTTCTTACCCCAAACCTAGCGATTGTTGTCGGCATTTGTAAGAGATCTCTTACAAAAACTTGAGACATCTCTTACAAAACTAATCCAACGTTGGGCATTTACTGCCCCTTGATGGCCTTTAAGCCCGGGTAAGTGACGTTTTCTAGCTCGGCCTCAATCACCAATAAACGATTGTACTTGGCGACGCGATCAGAGCGACACAGTGACCCCGTTTTGATCTGCCCAGCACAGGTACCCACCGCCAAATCGGCAATGGTGGTGTCTTCGGTTTCACCTGAGCGGTGAGAAATGACCGCCGTGAAGCCTGCATCCTGCGCCATCTTGATCGCGTCCAGCGTCTCGGAGAGCGAGCCAATCTGGTTGAACTTGATCAGGATGGAGTTACCGATCTGCTCATCGATACCGCGCTTGAGAATCTTGGTATTGGTCACGAATAGATCGTCACCCACCAGCTGTACTTTATCGCCCAGCTTATCGGTAAGCGCTTTCCAGCCCGCCCAATCGGATTCGTCCATGCCGTCTTCGATGGAGACAATCGGATATTCAGCGCACAGGCCTGCAAGATAATCGGTAAAGCCTTCGGCATCGTAGCTCTTACCTTCGCCAGCAAGATTGTATTGACCGTCTTTGTAGAACTCTGAAGAAGCACAGTCCAGGGCCAGCGTAACGTCTTTACCCAATACGTAACCAGCATCTGCCACGGCCTGTTTAATAACGGCCAGTGCATCAGCGTTAGACGCCAAGTCAGGTGCAAAGCCGCCCTCGTCACCGACAGAGGTGGAAAGGCCTTTTGCTGAAAGCACTTTCTTCAGCGAATGGAATATTTCCGCGCCCATGCGTAGCCCTTCACGGAAATTAGGCGCGCCTACCGGCTGCACCATAAACTCTTGGATATCGACATTGTTATCCGCATGCTCGCCGCCGTTGATGATGTTCATCATCGGTACCGGCATGCTGTACTGGCCAGGCTGACCGTAGAGTTCGGCAATGTGCGCATAAAGCGGCACGCCTTTGGCATTGGCAGCGGCTTTAGCGGCGGCCAGGGAAACCGCCAGAATCGCGTTGGCACCCAGGTTGGCTTTATTGTCCGTACCGTCCAGCGCCAGCATGGCATCGTCTAAACCGCGCTGATCACGCGCATCCACGCCCAACAATGCGTCACGAATCTTGCCATTGACCGCCTCGACTGCTTTCAGTACGCCCTTACCCAAGTAACGCGACTTATCCCCGTCGCGAAGCTCTAGCGCTTCACGTGAGCCGGTAGAGGCGCCGCTTGGGGCACAGGCTTCACCAACAGCACCACTGGCCAGGCGAACGTTTGCCTGTACGGTCGGGTTACCACGTGAATCCAGCACTTCCAACGCACTGATAGCAACAATTTTGGTCATGGCAGTTTCCTTAACGGTAAGTCAGATAAAATTATTAATATAACGCCCTAATCAGTCATCCACGGCAGCGAACGCCATCCTTTAACGAATGGTCAGCGGCTCAAACCCTTTTACCAGCGCATCCAACTGGGCAAGCTGGGTTAGAAACGGCTCTAACTGGTCCAGCGGTAGCGCACAGGGGCCATCGCACTTGGCGTTATCAGGGTCAGGGTGAGCCTCTAAAAACAGCCCTGCAAGGCCAACGGCCACGCCTGCACGTGCTAACTCAACTACCTGGGCACGACGGCCATCTGCACTGTCGGCACGGCCGCCAGGGCGCTGAAGCGCATGCGTGACATCGAAAAATACCGGATACCCGGTTTGCTTCATGTCACCAAAGCCCAGCATATCAACAATCAGATTGTTATAGCCAAAGCTTGAGCCGCGCTCGCAGAGCATCAGTTGGTCGTTACCCGCTTCCTGGAACTTGCTCAGGATATGGCGCATTTCGTGGGGTGCCAAAAACTGCGGCTTCTTGATATTGATGACCGCACCGGTTTTGGCCATGGCGACCACCAAGTCGGTTTGGCGGGCCAGAAAAGCCGGCAACTGAATAATATCAGCCACTTCCGCCGCCGCCTCGGCCTGCCAGGGTTCGTGCACATCGGTGATGATCGGCACGTTATGGCGGGCTTTGATATCGGCCAGGATCTGCAGTCCCTTTTCGATACCCGGGCCGCGATAGGAGTGGATAGAGCTACGGTTGGCTTTATCAAAGCTGGCTTTGAAAACGTACGGCATACCCAGTTTTTTCGTTACCGTGACGTAGGCTTGCGCGACTTCGTCAGCCAGCTCAGCCGACTCCAGCACGTTCATGCCGCCTAGCAGCATGAGCGGTAACGAATTGCCGGCGGTTAAGCCGGCAACGTTGATATGACGCTCTTGCGATCCATCTTGAGACGGCTCTTGAGAACGGTCTTGAGAAGCCATGCTATTGCCCTCTTATTCCTGCGAATGCGCATGGGCGCGATTACGCGCTGTTTTATGCTCCAACGCAGCGTTCACAAACCCTGAGAAGAGTGGGTGACCATCACGCGGGGTGGAAGTGAATTCCGGATGGAACTGACACGCCACATACCACGGGTGATCCGCCAACTCGATAACCTCGACCAGAGATTGGTCAACGCTCTTACCCGAAATCACCAGCCCGGCTTTTTCAAGCTCATCGATGAACTGGTTATTGACCTCGAAACGGTGGCGATGGCGCTCGACAATCTCGTCAGACCCATAGGCTTCGCGCGCTTTGGTGCCGGATGCCAGATGACAAACCTGCCCACCCAAGCGCATGGTGCCGCCCAAATCAGACGCGGCGTCACGCAACTCGATTTTGCCTTCCGGGTTCAGCCACTCGGTAATCAAGCCCACCACCGGGTGCTGGGTATCGTGAGTGAACTCAGTGGAGTTGGCGTCCTTCCAGCCAGCCACATTGCGGGCAAACTCAATCACGGCGACCTGCATGCCCAGGCAGATGCCTAGATAGGGAACGTTATTTTCACGCGCGAATTGGGCCGTCATAATCTTGCCCTCTACGCCGCGCTCGCCAAAACCGCCGGGCACAAGAATCGCATCTTTACCCGCCAAGCGCTCGGTACCGTGACGCTCGATGTCTTCAGAATCGATATAGTCGACGTTGACCTTGATGCGCCCTTGGATGCCAGCGTGAATCAGCGCTTCATTGAGCGACTTATAGGCATCCAGCAGCTCCATGTATTTACCGACCATGGCGATGCTAACGGATTTGAGCGGGTTGAGCTTGGAGTCCAGTACCTTCACCCACTCAGAGAGATCGGCCTCGGGAGCTTCCAAACGCAGCTTGTCGCAAACGATCTCGTCCAGGCCGTGCTCGTGCAGCATCAGCGGAATGCGATAGATCGTATCGGCATCCTGCAACGGCACGACGGCACGCTCTTCGACGTTGGTGAACAGGGCGATTTTGCGACGCTCGCTCTCTTCCAGCTCCACTTCGCTGCGGCAAATCAGAATATCCGGCTGAATACCGATAGAGCGAAGCTCTTTGACACTGTGCTGAGTCGGCTTGGTTTTGGTTTCACCCGCCGTCTTGATGTAGGGCACCAGGGTCAGGTGCATAAACAGTGCGCGGTTGGCGCCCTGCTCACTGCGAATCTGGCGGATCGATTCCAGGAAAGGCAGTGATTCGATATCGCCGACGGTGCCGCCGATTTCGACCAGCGCCACATCGAACCCTTCGCCGCCCGCGTAAACGCGCTGCTTAATTTCGTCGGTGATGTGCGGAATGACCTGAACGGTACCGCCAAGGTAATCTCCACGACGCTCTTTACGCAGTACGTGCTCGTAAACGCGGCCGGTGGTGAAATTATTGCGCTGGGTCATTTTGGTGCGAATAAAGCGCTCGTAATGGCCGAGATCCNNATCCAGATCGGTTTCAGCGCCATCTTCTGTGACGAACACCTCACCGTGCTGGAAGGGACTCATGGTGCCCGGGTCTACGTTGATGTACGGGTCGAGCTTGAGCATGGTGACCTTAAGGCCGCGGGCCTCTAAAATCGCCGCCAGCGAGGCGGAGGCGATGCCCTTGCCAAGAGAGGACACAACGCCGCCGGTCACGAAGATATATCGTGTCATGGATAACCTGTCGAAACGTGATCAGAAGGCACGGCAGAAAGCCACGCCAGGATGGGTCGACAGACTAGCAGATTACGACCTAAGGCTCAATTTGAACTGCACTGCTTAAAGAGGCGCTGTCATTCTGAAGCATCGCGCTCTGTCATTGCGAGGAGCGCAGC
>NZ_DFBS01000041.1 GCF_002366715.1 Halomonas sp. UBA3074
CTACCTACAGCCGCGTACCGAAATTGCCGTTGCTGCTAGCGAAGTCGAGGAGTTTGGGGTGGGCCAAGGGCTAAACTCCGTGCGTGTGGGTATGCGTCTAGGTTATGAGGTGACCCGCCGCTTCGCCCCCTACATCGGTGCTTATTGGGAGAAAGAGTACGGCGACACGGCGGATCTCACCCGCGCCAGTGGCGACAACACGGAAGACACTGGAGTGGTGGCCGGTGTTAGAATGATGTTCTAACAACTCTGGTAATGGGTAACTTTTAACGTCACCAATTGGTGGCGTTTTTTTTATTGTTTTTATTTTTAAATTCAGCTTCGTTTCAAAAACCACAGCTAATATAAACAAATCATCAACCACTGGAGTAATTATCATGAAAGTTAAATCAATTCTCTTTGGAGCGCTTGTAGCCAGCATTCTTTCAACACCTGTATTGGCTAACTTCGGCAATACAACCCAGGATCTGCCGCTACTTGAAAGAGGCGTCTCTTCTACACAGATTCTTGCTCAGGGGCAATCCAAACGTTTCAATATTAACATTGAACAAGCGACTACGCTGAAGGTGGCAAGCGAGCACTTTCCAGGCGCAACCAGCACTGGAAACCGTATCTCCGCGGTGCTTTATAATGCAGCGGGACAGCAGGTAGCAGAAGCATCCAGCCCACGTGGCCATTTTGAAATGGTCCGCCAACTGCAGCCAGGCAATTATCAACTTGAAGTGACAGGCAATGCACTGGGAGGTACTAAAGAAAATGACAATAACCGCTATGAGTTACATGTTGACTATTAATATATAGTCACTAATTTAAGATACAGGGCCAGCCTTTATGCTGGCCTTTTTATTTAACATATATTTCTATCGTTGCAGAAACCTATTCGTAACCGTAGCTAGAATTTTAAAATAAATGAGCAGGCTATACTTGCCTGTATGTAGCACAAAGGTTCTATATTTTTAGTAAATACCATGTTCTTAACGAAGGAAAATCAATGCCAACGTCAACATCCACTGCCTCTGCACAGGTTTACCGGATGAAAACCGTCGAGCATATGTGCCCGTTCGGTTTGAAAACGGTTGATCTACTCAAGCGTAAAGGCTTTAAGGTCGACGATCATACCTTAACGTCTCGTGATGAAATCGATGCTTTCAAAAAACAGGAAAACGTCGACACGACGCCCCAGGTGTATATCGGTGACCAACGTATCGGTGGCTATGAAGAGCTGCGCAAACATCTGGGAATGAGCGTTCCCAATGCAAAAGAAACCACTTACCGGCCGGTGATTGCCATTTTTGCTACTGCGCTGCTGATAGGCTTGGCGATTAGCTGGGCGACCCAAGGCACACTGTTTACTGCACGCATGCCGGAGTTCGCCGTTGCTACGGCGATGGTGCTGCTGGGCTTGCAGAAACTGCAAGATGTCGAAAGTTTCAGCAGTATGTTTTTGAATTACGACCTTTTGGCCCAGCGCTACGTGCCCTACAGCTATTTTTACCCCTACGCCGAGACACTTGCAGGCATTTTAATGCTGGCCGGAGCATTGATTTGGCTGGCAGCCCCACTGGCGCTATTTGTCGGTACGGTGGGGGCGGTTTCCGTGTTTAAAGCCGTGTATATCGATAAGCGTGAGCTGAAGTGCGCCTGCGTCGGTGGTAACAGCAATGTGCCGTTGGGTTTTGTGTCACTAACCGAAAACCTCGTGATGATCGCTATGGGACTGTGGATGCCGTTGCGGATGTTGTTGGGGTAAGACCCGTACTCTTACGCCAAACCATGATATAGGTCAGTTAAATGACTGAACCATATTCAGGTTACGTTCAGCTAACTCAACCACACTTGGTGTTGAACTTATCCCACACTGGCCTAAGGCGGTGAACACGCACGCCTTAGGCTTAATCCATAGGAGTGTTTGCATGGCTGACCAGGATAGAACGCCACATTACGAAGAAGGAAGCCTCTCACTAATCGGTGCCGTAGCACTTGGCACTGGAGTAATGATCGGCGCAGGAATCTTTGCGTTAACTGGACAGATGGCGGAAATGACCGGCCCTCTATTTCCCCTAGCCTTTTTGGCTGCCGCGGTCATTGTCTCTTTCAGCGCTTACTCTTACGTCAAAATGTCCAATACTTACCCATCTGCCGGGGGGATTGGCATGTATTTGCAAAAAGCGTATGGCTCAACGCTCCCCACCGCTTTCCATGCGCTATTGATGTATTTTTCCATGGTGATTGCGCAGAGCTTTTTGGCGAGAACTTTCGGTTCTTACACGCTGGAGCTATTTGACCTGGGTGATCGCGCTGTGTTTGTGCCACTACTCGGTGTGGGCTTATTGCTCGCGGCTTTTTTGATCAATTTATCCACCAACAAGTTGATTGAAACAGTTGCCTCGGTGCTGGGCTTCATCAAAATTGGCGGCATCATCGTGTTTGGTGTTGTCGGTGTTTTTATTGCAGATTCTATCGACATGGGTACTGGCGGGGATGCGCCATCCCCAACCCTCTCAGGCTTCTTGGGCGCGACGGCGCTAGGTATTTTGGCTTTCAAAGGTTTTACGACCATTACCAATAGTGGCTCGGAGCTGAAAAACCCAAAGCGCAACCTGGGCAAGGCCATCATGATCTCCATCGCGCTATGTGTAGTCATCTATGCGCTTGTGGGCTTTGCGGTGGCCAGCAATCTTTCCTTGTCTGAGATTATCGAAACTCAAGACTATTCGCTGGCGGCAGCGGCTCGGCCCGCACTTGGTGAAGCTGCCGTTGGCTTTACCGTTGTTTTAGCCATGCTAGCCACAGCAGGCGGGATCATCGCCAGTGTTTTCGCCGTATCACGCATGCTAGCCATGCTGACTGAAATGAAATTGGTTCCACACCGCCACTTCCATATGCCAGGTAGCCTGCAAAAGCACACGTTGGTGTACACCATTGTGTTTGGCTTAATCTTGACTGCGTTTTTTGATCTTAGCCGTATCGCGGCGCTCGGCATTATTTTTTACTTGATCATGGATATCGCTATCCATTGGGGAGTGCTGCGCCATCTCAGGAAAAGTGTGGGCGCTAACGCGGTTATTCCAAGCATTGCCATTCTGCTAGATGTCCTCGTATTGAGTGGCTTTGTTTGGGTAAAAGCCACTTCAGATCCACTGGTACTTATCGTTGCCGCCGGATTGATGGCCGTGCTGCTCATCGGCGAATGGCTATTTCTTGCCAAGCGCAACAATTCAGCCGATAGCGAACAGTTTCATTCCCACTAACCACAACTGTACATGTGAACCGCCCCGGCTTTACCGGAGACTCCATATCTTGAGAGGATGGCGTCATTAACTCACCAAAACGATATTCCCCGGAAGTCCGGGAGCGGGGTGTTCGATTAGTCATTGAACAGCAATGGGAATACCTATCCAAGTGGGCAGCAATCTGCTCCATTGCTAGTAAGTTAGGCTGCACACCAGAGACCTTGAGAGCCTGGTGCAAACGCACAGAACTCACGCAGGAAAACAGCTCGGTTAACCTGTCTGAACATGAACGACTCAAGCAGCTAGAGCGTGAAAACACCGAATTGAAGCGTGCCAAGGAAATTCTCCGTAAGGCGGTTGCTTTTTTCGCCCAGGCGGAGCTCGACCGCAAACCCAATTGATGGTGTCATTTATCGACGAGCATCGTGCTCAGTTCGGGGTCGAATCGATTTGTAGTCAGCTGCCAATCGCCCCATCGAAGTATTACCACCACAAGGCACTTTGAAGCCGATCCTGAACGACGAGCAGAGCGATATCGGCAGGATGCGTTTCTTACGGCTGAGATTCATCGGGTATGGGAGGAAGATTTCTGCGTTTACGGTGCTCGTAAGGTCTGGCGGCAACTCCACGTTAATGTTGCTCGCTGCACCGTAGAACGGCTCATGCGCCCTAATAAGCTTTGGGTGGCCGATTTTACCTACGTCGC
This sequence comes from Halomonas sp. UBA3074, assembly GCF_002366715.1. Lineage (GTDB taxonomy): Bacteria > Pseudomonadota > Gammaproteobacteria > Pseudomonadales > Halomonadaceae > Vreelandella. Next base: position 3,940 of record NZ_DFBS01000041.1, read on the forward strand.
CACCTGGTCTGGCTTCGTTTATGTTGCGTTCGTTATCGATGTTTACGCACGATGTATCGTGAGTTGGCGTGTAGCGACGTCGATGAAAACGGGACAGGTACTGGACGCCCTGGAGCTAGCTCTGTGGGCACAAAAACACATACGAGGGTTGATCCATCATAGTGATCGGGGAAGCAATATCCCTCGATTCGCTATACAGAGCGTATGGCTGACGAGGGTATCGATGCCTCAGTCGGCACCACCGGCGACTCCTACGACAATGCACTGACCGAGACCATCATCGGCCTATTCAAAACGGAGGTGATTCACCATCGTGGCCCATGGAAGGGGCTGGATACCGTTGAGTATGCCAGGCTGGAATGGGTTGACTGGTTCAACAATCGCCGACTACAGGAACCCATCGGAAACGTTTCACCAGCAGAACGAGAAAGGACGTATTGTCGTCAACTGGAGGAGTCGGGTGAAGCAGCCTGACTCAAACAAACCGGTCTCCAGAATAACCGGGGAGGTTCATCCCGGGGTTACTCGCTTTGAGAATAGAAATACCGGCCCCAGTCATGGGCGCAAGCACACCGAGCTTGATGAGTAGCGGTCTGCAGTTCATCTTCCTAGTAGTTATAAACAGACACCTCAACTGTGCCAGTCCATGTTGTCACAGCGCCATGTAGTTCATGGCAAACACGGTGTAGATACGAACTGAATGTGCTTCTCTGGAAACCGGTGCAGCGCCTGCCAACTGATTGGACAACAACGGCATGCATAATTATCGAGGCAACGAGTGTTGCTATCTACTTTTGTGATCCACACAGCCTATGACAACGCGGTAGCAATAAAAACATCGACGGCTTAACACAGGCGAAAGGGGCGGAACTGCCGCGCCACACCCAAGAGGACATTGTATTACCAGTTGAATAGGAAGCGCCTTGACTTCAGGTGGCCAGTTGAGGCGCTGGTCTAAACACCATGAATGCTCACCCGCCATCTATTAGGTAGCGTTGCACTCAGAGCCTGCACCCACCTTGCGGTTTATTACTTTTTGCACCATGTTTTAGGCAGCATATTCAGTTTGCATTCAGGTTTGATATCTACACTTGTATAAATGCGCTGCTTCAGCCTGCTACGTTGTAATTTACGGCAAGGATTTGCTGGCTAATGACGCGAGGGATTCGCATGGAACTGTTGACTCTGCTTATTGTTTTATTACTGAGCTTAGGCGCCGGCCTGCTAGTGCAGTGGCTGCCTATGCGCCACCAGCCGATAGCCACCTACCCGCAGCGCGCGCCTTTTCTAGGCGGTGGTACGCCAGATAGCCACGCCTGGAGCCGCTATCACGTCCGCTATTATCCCATGACGCTGCTGCTGATCGCCTTCGAAATGGAGATGATGTTCATGTATCCATGGGCGGTTGTCTTCGTAGAGAAGGGCATGATGGCAGTAATGGAGATGGGCATGTTCCTGGCCATCCTGTCGGTTGGCATTGTTTACGCCTGGCGTGAGGGGGTATTCAAGTGGCAGTGAACTGGCTACGGAAACTCGCTTCGCATAAGCGGGCTCCCGTATTTCCTGTGCTGGGCAAGCAGGGCGATAAAGCGCTGCGGTACCTCGCGCTATCGCCGGAAATCGAACTGGTCGATTCGCCACGCCACGCCAGTGTGTTGCTGATTGCGGGGGAGGTTCCGGCTGATAGATTAGAGCCTCTACGTCGTGTTCACGATCAGTTGCCTGATCCTTTCACTACGCTGTGGTTTCGTAACGAACCGTGGCCTCATCTTGAAAACGTGGATCGGATCGATGATCTCACCGATTTACCTGCGGCCCTAACCAAAGCACATCGTGAACTGATGACAGGCCAGCGTGACAGTGGATGCCGCATCTTGTCGGATAGACCGCCCAATCCTTGGAAAGGTGAAGGAGACTTCGGCCAAGGTGGCGAAGGCATGATGGGTGGAGTGCCCTACGGGCGGCCCATGGCCATGAATATGCAGGAAGATATCAGCGATGGTTTGACGCTGGATTCGCTGACTTTTCGGCTCGGGCCGTTCTTCATGGCATTTCCGCCCGGCATGGCAGCGGAGGTTACGTTGCAGGGGGATCTGGTTCAGTCATGGGAAACGCAGTTGGAGCCGTATCCGCAACGCCTCGACGCGGTGTTTTTCAACGCTCGGAAGCACCCCGTCCCCATCGCCGAGATTGAGCTCGCACGGGCCCGTCATCATCTGCAGCGCCTGTACCATGCGCTGCATCTTGCTGGGCTGGAAGCACTCAGCCTAAGTTCCTTGCGCCTGGCACACGGTTTGTCGACATCAAGCACGCTAGATGGGCTACGTCGACGCCTGGTTCGCAGTGGCTTCTTTCATCTGGCTGCTGTAGGCGGTGGTTTGCTCAATACCGAGCAGGCCCGACAGTTTGGCGGGCCTGCCGCTCGTGCTGCCGGGCTGGCTGATGATTTGCGTTCACACGATGCCGGTTATCGCCGTCTAGGGTTTTCCCCCGTATGCCAGAACGGAGGAGGAGTCTCGGCCCGTTGGAAGCAAATCTTGGACGAAGTCGAACAATCCTTAATGTTGGCACGCCAGGCCGAACGGGATGAGGTGTACACGAACGATGTGGATTGCATCGAGACGCCACGGGGGCCGTGGGACGAACAGCCTCCCGAAGATGCTAGCGCGATTCTTGACGAGATCTTACCAGGCCTGGAGTGGGGCGATGCACTGGCTACTATTGCTAGTCTGGATATAGCGGCGGTAGCCGATAGAGGGGGCGGAACACAGTCGCCTGGTGAGTCACGGGCAGTGCAGGGAGGTTCGGGTAATGTTGTTAAGTGAGCTGTTCCTGCCTGTACTGATGGTGATGTTCATGCTGACTGTCGGCGCCTACGTCGTGGCGGTGCTTGATCGGCTTATTGCCGGTGCATTCGGCGCCCCTCAGGCAGGCCGTGTCTGGCTTGCTCCCATGGCCCGAGGGGCTTGGCTGATGACCCAACACGCCAATGCCACCGAAGCACCGGACTGGCAGGCCTGGCGGCTGGCGCCGGCACTGTATTTGGCGTTGGCTGCAATCGGACTGGCCGTGGTGCCGTGGTCGGAGTCGCTGGTCGCCACTGACTTGGTCACCAGCGTGGTGCTGTGGGGCAGCGTGGAAGCATTAGCGACAGTGGTTATCTTCTTGCATGGCTGGTCGGCAAACGCGCTGCTGGCACTCATCGGCGGCTACCGTTATGTGGCGCTAGGGCTCTCTTACATCCTGATCAGCATGTTTGTGCTAATTGGCGTGGCATTGCCGGCCGAATCGCTACAGTTCACCCAAGTGGTCGCCTCGCAAGAAGCGCTGTGGAATGTCATACGCCAACCGCTGGGGTTGCCATTGTTCCTGATTGTCGGCCTAGGCATGACCTTCTGGGGCCCGCTCAACCTTGCTGATTCGAAGGACCTGGCTGGAGGAACGGCTTCTGAGATCTCTGGGCCACCTCGGCTGGTCTGGGATGTGGCTCGGGCGGCCATGTTGGTTGCTTTCAGTGGTGTGGCAGCAAGTGCTTTTTTAGGTGGCTGGATGGGACCTTGGCTACCCGGTCCGTTATGGATGGCCATCAAGATGCTGGCAGTGCTACTCGTGTTGCTATTGCTTGGACGGGTACTGCCGCGTATTGCCCCTGAGCGCTGCGTCACCTTGATGTGGGTGGTGCTGTTACCACTGTCGTTTATCGACCTGGTGTGGGCTGGCATAGGGGCGCTGCTATGAATCACGGCATTGGCATTGATATCACGTTTCTATCATTGGCCACGCTCGCGGTGGTCACCGGATGGCGAGTGTTTCGTACCGATTCCATGGTACGCGCCTCCTTTTTCCTGCTGGTGTCGTTCATCGCCGTAGGCGTGATCATGATTCTGCTGGCAGCGGAATACCTGGGCGTGGCGATGTTCTTCATGATGGCTGTGGAGATGACGGTCATGGCGCTGTTCATGGTCATGTTCATGATGAATCCTGCCGGCCTTAACCCGATGAATATGGTTCACCAGGAACGTATCGCTATCGGGGCGGGGATTGTCGGCTTCCTGGTATTGGGCGCCATGGCGCTATTGGCTGCCTTTCCTGACCAGCCGGTCTCGGCAGACCTTGAGCCAGTTAGATCCCTAGGCAATGAGATGCTTGGTGACTCGATGCTGATCTTCGAGTCGGCGGGCATCGTGCTTTTAACCACCATGATCGGCGTGGTGGTGTTGTCGAGTCATCGGGGCCGCTATGGGGCGGCTGCAGTGGGTTCGCTACCGCCGGGGCTGGAGCCGGGTGGCGACCCGGCGGGTAAGCTCGAGGAGGACGAAGAGGAAGAGAGTGGTGGTCATCAACACCATCATCACCACTGACCAAGCAGACAGATAGGCAGGGAGGCTTGCATGACACTAACCACACTTTTGCTATTGGCAGCGGCACTGATTGGCATCGGGATTTATGGTGCGCTTTCCCAGCAATCGTTCGTGATGCTGATGATGGGACTGGAACTGATCCTCAATGGCGTCATGCTCGCCGCGGTGGCGTTCTGGGCCTTTAGCGGGGCTGGGGCGCCAGAAGGGCAACTGCTGACGATCATTGTTATGGCGGTGATGGCCATTGAGATGGCCATGGGATTTGCTTTGGTAGTAGCCGTCTTCCGCGGTAAGCAGGCCGACATGACCGAGTCACTGACCGGGTTGAAGCACTGATGTTGTGGTTTGTTCCTCTTTTCCCACTGCTTGCCGCCCCCGGGATGTATTGGCTTGGCAAGCGCTTGTCCGCTAGGGATAGTGGTCGAGCCGTGTTGGGCCTGATGGGGGCGGCAGTCGCTGTCGTTACCCTGCTGCTCGCGAGTGTGGCGCTCATGGGGGACTGGGGTGGTGCCTATCGCTGGAGCTCACGGATCGTCCTGTCGGTTGGGATGACACCAGCGAGCGCTGTATTTGCCATCGTCGTGCCACTGATCGCTACACTGATCATAGCCTATAGCGCCTACCATGAGTCTGAGCCCGTCAGTGAGGGCGTGCCAACGCGTCCACCCGTCAGGTTGGTCGCTCTGCTGACGGCATTTGTCGGGGCGATGGAGCTTCTCGTGCTGGCTGAGGATCTGGTGACCCTGCTGATCGCCTGGGAGCTGGTCGGGGCCTGTTCATGGGCACTGATTGCCCACGAGTGGCAAGAGGGCGACAACCTGCGGGATGCCGCCTGGGCGTTCCTGGTCACTCGCTTCGGGGATCTGGGGCTGTACATTGCAGCGGCGGCAGCGTTTGCCGGCACTGGCTCGTTTGCCTTTGCTGACCTGTCCCAACTCGATGGGTGGCTACTGGATGTGTTTGTTGCCGGCGCCGTGTTGGCTGCAGCGGCCAAGTCCGCCCAGGTTCCCTTCTCGCCATGGTTGTTTGCCGCCATGTCCGGGCCAACACCGGTGTCGGCATTACTCCACGCGGCGACCATGGTCGCCGCAGGTATCTATCTGGTGATTCGGCTGCATGCGGAGATGGCTGCCGTTGCCTGGTTTGGGCCGGTTGCCATCACGTTAGGCTTGGCCACCGCCCTGGCAGGGGGGGTCGTGGCCTATCTGCAAAGGCATGCCAAGAAGCTGCTGGCCGCCTCGACATCGGCTCAGTATGGCCTGATGTGGTTAGCGGTAGGGGCAGGCTTTCCCGGTGTCGCCCTGGTGCACTTCGTCACACACGCCTTCACGAAAGCGGCTTTGTTCCTAGCAGCCGGCATTGCCGAACGTCATGTCGGCAGCTACTCGCTAAATACGATGCGCCTCGGGCGACTGCTTCCGGGGATTGCAGTGGCGACCATGGTGGCCAGTCTGGCGCTGGCAGGGGTTATCCCGCTGGGGGCATCCTGGAGCAAGGAGAAGATCATTACTGCTGCTGGCCATCAGGCGTCCTGGCTGGCCGTGATCGCCGCCATCGCTGGTGGGCTCAGCGCGTTGTATGCAACACGCTTTCAGTTGCTCGCATTTGGACGAGGTCTGCATGGCCCCACGAAAACTGCCCCATCACAGCCAGGGCACTCCTCGGTTGAGGCCGGCTCGCTCTACCTGCTTTCGGCAGGCACGCTAGTGCTATCTCTGCTCTGGTGGCCCGGTGTGGGAAACGACCTTGCTAACCTGCTATCGATCCAGCTTCCCCAAACCAAACTGTGGGAACTGATCCTGTCGCTACTGCTGGTGGCGCTAGGCATTGGCGCTGGGTTTTGGGCGGTGCGCCGAGAGGGGTCGAATCAGAGCCGACAGAGCGAGACGCATGCTGCTATGGCGAACTGGTTTGGCCTGCCAGCTCTGGCAGAGCGGGGGATTTCTACCTTCATGAGGTTCAGCCATGGCCTGGCACGTTTCGATGATCGCGTAGTGGATGCTGGATTACGGGGCCGCGGAGTAAGTGCTGCGATATCCTTCAGCCATGGCCTGGCACGCTTCGACGATCGAGCTGTAGATGCTGGCATCCGCGCCAGCGCCCGTTTTGGCGTGTGGCTGGCCAAGGTCAGTGATCGACGTGGCGAAGGGGCATTCGATGGCGCAACGAGCCTACTAGCGAGAGGCGTTGACTGGGCGGGCCAAGTAGCGCGGCAGGCCCATACCGGACAGACGCATCATTACTACACCGGTATCGCGGCAGGGTTCGCCGTAATTTTTATAATCTTGGGCATAGGAGCACTCCTTTGATTCTCACCGCAACCTTGGGCCTTCCCATGCTGGGAGCTCTCGTACTCGCCGTTTCACGCCGTTGGACAGAGACCACGGCTCGCCTGTTTGCTGTGGGGGTTTCCCTATTGCCTGTATTACTGCTGGCCTGGGCTTGGCTGCAGTTCGATACCCAAGGCGCACTATTTCAATTTGTCGAAGAGGTGCCTTGGGTACCCAGCCTGGGCATGGCATACCGGCTAGGCGTAGACGGCATCGCGCTGGCTATCGCGACGATGAGTTCCTTGGTCTTCGCTGCCAGTATTGCCTATCCCATTAACACGCAGAACCAGCCTCGGCAGTACTACGCTTGGATGCTCTTTCTGCAGTCCGTGTCGCTTGGCGTCTTCCTCTCATTGGACCTGCTGCTCTTCTATGTCTTTTTCGACCTGAGCCTGGTGGGGATGTTTTTCCTGATCGGCCGCTGGGGGCACGGTCAGGCCCAGCATTCAGCATTCAAGTTCTTTCTTTACACTTTCTGTGGTTCGCTACTGTTGTTGCTGGCATTCATCGGGCTTTATCTATCAGTCGAGCCACACACCTTTGACATGCGAGTGCTGATCGAGCAGCAGCCATTGGCGGGAGCGGGTGTGTCTGCTGGCCTCATATTTCTCGCCCTCATGCTCGGCTTCGCCATCAAGACTCCCATCGTGCCCGTGCATACCTGGTTGCCCCAAGCGCATGTCGACGCTCCCGGACCGGCCTCGGCAGTTCTCGCCGGGGTGCTGCTCAAGATGGGCACCTACGGGATTCTGAGGATTCCGTACTCAATGATGGGGGAGACCTTTGCCCGCTACGCTCTGATTATCGCTCTCTTTGCTGTGGTTTCTATTCTCTATGGTGCCCTCGTGGCATTTGGCCAGGGAAATTTGAAACGACGCATTGCCTATACCTCTATCAATCATATGGGCTACACGGTGCTAGGGATCGCCGTGGCTGGCGCCTTGTTCCAGGATGCGGTATATGCCCGCGAGATGGCACTGATAGGGGCCACGGTAGAGATGGTGGCACACGGACTGATTACCGGGGCGCTGTTTCTGATCTGCGGCTCGTTCTGGCAGCGCACCGAGGAATACGATTTGGATAGCTATGGTGGGCTGCTCCGACAGGCACCGCTATTGGCAACGTTCGCCATACTCGCCTCGTTTGCCAGCCTGGGGCTTCCTGGTCTGGCCGGCTTCGTGGCGGAGTTCCATATCTTTGCCGGCACCTTTGCCGTCTACCCTTGGCTCGCTGTCATTGGTGTGCTGGGCATTCTGATCACGGCAGCGTTGTTTCTGCAGATGCTGCAAAAACTGTTCTTCGGGGCGATGCCGCAGCGATGGGCGAAGTTTGACGATCTACGCCCAGCTGAGTGGGGTGTGCTCGGGGTGCTGTCGGCAGGCTTCGTGATCATTGGTATTGCGCCGCAGTTCCTGCTGACCCTCATAGAGGCTTCAGCAACGCTGTTGGTAGGAGCCCGCTGATGCCTATTGGTGATGTGTTGCCGGAAATCAGCCTGACGCTCGGTGCTGTGATTATCGTATTGTTCGCGGCTTTCGCCCGACAACACCAGCATGTCTGGGCGGCTGTACTGGCGTTGCTCACGATTGGGCTTTGTATTGGGTTGACCTTTACGCAGTGGGATGGACCGCCGAGGCTGACGTTCTCGGGTGTGTGGGCCCTGGACGGCATGGCACTCTCCAGCAAACTAGTCGTGTTGATTGCCGGCGCGCTGGTTATTGCCATGTCCCCTGAGTGGATGCAGACCGATCGCCGCCATGCCGAGTATTACGCATTGATGTTGTTCGCGCTGTTGGGTGTGATCATGATGGCGTCAGCCAGTGACACCATGGAACTGGTCGTCGGTGTGTTGCTGTCGTCGGTGGCCAGCTATCCGCTGGCTGCCTATCACCGCACCTGGGCACCCGCCCTGGAAGCTGGCATGAAGTATTTTCTGATGGGAGCCTTGACCAACACTTTACTGACGATAGGCGTTGTCGTGTTGTTCGGCCTGACTGGTAACACAGGCTATCCAGAAATCGCACAAAAACTTTCCGTAGGTCACGACAGCCTGGCGCTAACCATCGCCACTGCCTCTATCATACTGGGCTTGTCCTTCAAGCTGGCGGCTTTTCCGGCCCACGCCTGGATGCCGGATGTAGCCCAAGGTTCCCCGGCACCGGTGGCAGCCTTCTTGACCGTAATTCCCAAGATTGGCGCTGCCGTCGCATTGGCCCGTTTCGTGTCATTAATGCCGCCGGATGTCGCCTGGCGAGCGATTGTGGCTCTGATCTCGGTCACGACCATGACGCTGGGTAACGTGGCTGCCCTTCGACAGACAGATGTACGGCGCCTGCTGGGTTGGTCATCGGTTTCCCAGTCCGGCTATGCCTTGATGGCGATCGTGGTAATGGGAACAAGCGACCAGGCTCTACCGGCGCTGGTGTTCTTTTTGGCCAGCTACGCCATTGCTAACTTGGCGGCTTTCGCTGTGGTCACCTATCTGAGAGGGCGCACTGCACTGGAGAGCTATCAGGGGCTAGCCAGACAGGCACCTATTGCCACAACGATACTAATCGCTTCGCTACTTTCTTTAGTGGGTATCCCGCCGCTGATCGGTTTTTTTGGCAAACTCATGTTGTTCAGCGTCACGATTGAGGGGGGATACGCTTGGCTGGCATTCGTGGCTGCCGCCAACACCGTTGTCTCGCTGTTCTATTACCTGCGCATCGTGGCGCGGATGATGTTTAGCGATACCCGACCCACTGTGCATGTACTGGTGGGCCAGTGGGCACGAACCACCATGATCGTGTCTGGCTTGCTGTTGATTGTCGGTGGGCTTGGTGCAGAAATGCTAATGGAGTTCACGGATTCGATAGGCTTTGTGCGTTAGGCCTGGCCTGCCGAATCAAGCTAAACGGAGTAATACTTAGAGGGAGTTATTTATGTCACCTATTCAAGATTTAACTATCGAAACAATCGATAGCATTCATACCAAGGAGTGGCTGCGTGCGTACCAGCGGGTTCGTGCCGCCACCGACGCAATTTGCGAACCTCTGCATAAAGAAGATTACATGGTGCAGAGCATGCCGGACGTCAGTCCCCCGAAATGGCACATCGCCCATGTCAGCTGGTTCTTCGAAGCCTTCATCCTCAAGCCGTTTCACCCCAGCTACCAGACCCTCGACCCCGCATACGATTACCTTTTCAACTCTTACTATGAGACCCACGGTACGCCGTTTCCTCGTCCTGAACGCGGCATGATTTCGCGCCCCACAGTGGATGACGTCTATCGCTATCGCGCGCACATTAATCAGGCCATGGAAGAATTGCTCAACGACCCTCCGCAAGAACACCTGCAGGAGATTCTCCATCGTCTGGAGCTTGGGTTGCCTCACGAGCAGCAACATCAGGAACTGCTATTCATGGACATAAAGCATATCCTGGCCCAGAACCCGCTCTGCCCAGTCTATCGAGGTGATCTTGTGTCGGCACCCGCCCATGAGGTCGGTGAACTCGGTTGGCACGCTTATCCAGCCGGCGTGCGGCAGATAGGTCATGATGCCAACGATAGCCGTTTTGCCTACGACAACGAAATGGGGCGTCATCGTCAATTCATTGAGGCTTTCCAGATCGCTGACCGTCCGGTTACCAATGGTGAATTTCTCACGTTCATGCAGGCGGGGGGATACGACAAACCTGACTATTGGCTGTCGGATGGCTGGGCCACGGTCAAGGCGGAAGGCTGGAAGGCGCCACTTTACTGGGTCGAGCGGGACGGCGTCTGGCATCACTATACGTTAAGCGGGCTGGTGCCAGTGGACGTGAATGCGCCGGTTTGCCATGTCAGCTTCTACGAGGCCGATGCCTATGCCCAATGGGCCGGCGCACGCCTACCTACTGAGGCCGAGTGGGAGGCGGTGGCTCAACATGTCCCCCTGCATGGCAACTTCGTCGAACAAGGCCATCTTCAGCCGGTCGCGGCTGCCCCCGGCGGATCCAGCGAGGGGCCGAGGCAGATGTTCGGTGATGTTTGGGAGTGGACCGGCAGCGCCTATCGGCCCTATCCAGGATTTCGCAAGTTGCCGGGCAGCTTAGGTGAATACAACGGCAAGTTTATGTCGGGGCAGATGGTGCTTCGAGGTGGCTGTTGTGCCACCCCGGAAGACCATATCCGCACGACCTATCGTAATTTTTTCCCACCTCATGCCCGTTGGGCATTTTCCGGATTCCGTCTTGCTAAGGAGAGCTAATCATGAGCCTGGCCGTACAATTCCACGACTTGCACCCGTCCCCAGCCTCAACATCGCTTCGCGATGAGATACTGACGGGATTCAGAGCCGATCAAAAGTTCGCCTCGCCAAAGTTCTTTTATGATCAGCGTGGTTCTGAGTTATTTGATCAAATTTGTGAGCAGCCAGAATACTACCCGACACGGACCGAGGAGGCGATCCTCGCGGAGGCCGCCGATGATATAGCCGAGATAGCCGGGCATGAAGCGACGTTGATCGAGCTTGGCAGCGGGGCGAGCCGTAAGGTACGACTTCTACTGGAAGCCATGCGTCCTAGCAGTTACCTGGGAATCGACATCTCGCGGGATTTTCTGCTCGACAGTACACGACGACTAGCGGCGGATTACCCATGGCTTGAAGTGCATGCCGCCTGTGCCGATTTCTGTTGCAATATGGCCTTACCGGACGGGCTATGCTGCGAAAGACCGGTCGGTTTTTTTCCTGGTTCAAGTATCGGTAATTTCGACCCCCAAGCCGCTGAAGATTTTCTTCGTGGACTGCATTCTTTGTTACCCACCGGCAGCGGATTGTTGGTAGGAGTCGACTTGGTTAAGGATAAGCCGACCCTTGAAGCCGCCTACAACGATGCAGCGGGTGTGACGGCAGCATTCAACCTAAATCTATTGGAACGGCTACGGCATGAGCTGCACGCTAAAATCGATCCCGCCAATTTTGTCCATCATGCGTTCTTCAACGAAGCACACTCTCGTATTGAGATGCATCTGGTCAGTCAGTTACCTCAAGTCGTCACTATTGAAGGGGAGCGCTTCAGTTTTCTGGAAGGCGAGACAATCCACACTGAAAACTCGTATAAATACACGCTCGAGGGGTTTCAGGCGTTGGCGGGACGTGCGGGATTTGAGGCGCTCTCGTCCTGGACCGATGCGAATAGCTTGTTTAGCGTCCACTACCTGACGCGTGCCTAGGGGACACTGATAGCGCGGCCACTACAACTCCACATTAAGCGCTGATAGGGAAGGCCAAGGACAGGCCAATCCCGGGAGTACACATAAGGGGTCGCGCCAGTTCGCGGTGTCACTTCGGCGCTGAGGGTAGCCACCTTGAATTGAGGGGCGCGCTTAAGGACCATTCCTTCGTAGCAGATAGCTGCAGTGATGCCGGTGGTCGTGGTACTTAGCAGTTCTCGGCCGGTTTCGATGGCACGCATGCGTGACATCTGGAAGGGCAGGTGAGGGCCGAACCAAGCATTGTTGCTGACATTTACTAGTAACTGCGCTTCGGACAGAAGTTCTGTGACTTCGGCACCAAGACCGCTTCGTAGGAGATGAAGACCCCTAAGGGCGCCTCTGATGCATTAAGAACGTGTGCTTGCCTTCCCGGTATGAAAACAAACATGGCCGCCCCGAGCACGTCGGGGACCGAACCCAAGAAGTCTCGAAACGGAACATATTCACCTAATGGCACCAAGTGCGTTTGTAGTAGAAGCCTGAGAGATGGGAGAGGCTCACCACCACATTTTAGATACGACCCTCCGCTTCGCATATCGGGACGCCAATCAGTAACAAGTTGCCTGCCTGCTCGGCTAACGCCTCAAGCTCAGCAAGATATTCATTAGCCTGGTTATATCACATCGGGGTTGCTGCTTCTGACCAGATCCCGATGTCGGTCCCGAGGGCAAGGTACCGTGGCTTTTTTCGAGCACTACGCTTACTTATTAGCACTAGGGAAACACTACAAAAAACCGCCTGAGCTTGCAGGTAGTCATCGTCAGGGAATTGGTATCTAGCTTTTTGTCACCGTCTGCCAAAGCTGCCCTATGAATAGAGTTCTTCGCTGTGCTAGCGCAAGAAAAAGCCTTGCTGCGCAAATTGTCGACTAGCGTACCCTCCATCAGTGACGGAAACCGCTGTAAACCGACGGCCGGCTTCCCGCGTTCACGGCCTATTAGCTTCACGGAGCCCGCCCCGGCTCGTTCAGACCAGACTAATCGTTATGCTTTTTACCAAATAAAATTCCAACACGCGCGCGCCGCAACGGCTCACCGATCAAGACGATCAGCCCGACCCCAACCGCAATGGCGAGCATATCGGAAGGTATCAGCTTGAAACCGCCTAAGGCGATCAGCAAAGCTGTGGCCGCAGCCGGCGGGTGCGAGGCCTTAAGTAGCTGCTGAACGAGCAGGCAAATTCCCATCGCGATGGCCGATGCGACGACGCGCGACAGGGGCATGGTCTGGCTCGACAGCACCGATGCCCATACGAGGAGCCGGTTAAGCTGTGTACTCAATCGGCAAGGAGTGTCGGTAGACGTCATTTGTCCACGGACACGGGTGGCTGATCAAAAACATTAATCACATGCTACAGGCCTCGCGCGCTAGGTAGCCCACGCGAGAATATAACGTTCACGTTCATCGCGCCCGCCTTTACCAAGGGAGTGACTCCCCATTGCTATGCCATAACCCACCATTGTTATCTAGTGTCAGCGCTTCAATACGTGCGGCAATGCCCAATGCAGCCTCTTGTGGACTGATCAATCCACCAGAATTAACCATGCGTGTTTTCACATAGCTGGGATGAAGGTGAGCCACGGCAATACCCAACGACCTCAAGTCCATCGCCAACGATTTACCAAACGCATTGAAAGCAGCTTTAGAGGCTCGGTAACCTAGCACCCACCGGAGTCGTTATCCGCTAGTGAGCCCATGTGGCTAGTGATATTAGCGAACTTGCTACCCTTTTTAAGATTTGGTAGTAGCGCTTCCACTACTCGCTGTGGCGCATAGACGGTGATTTCTATCTGCTCGCGGATACTATCGAAATCAACACCACCTAGTAACTCATCGCGAAGCAGTCCGCGTTGTTAATTAATAGATCTACCTCTTGGCCATTAAGCGCCTCGACCAGCCGGGCGACGTCGCCAGGCCGGGTGTCATCAATGCCCTCATTCACCTGATCGGCCTCGCGATCTAGTTCTTCCGACGACTGGCGGCAGGCACCGAACACTCGCCATCCAGCATCAAAATAGTGTTCTGCGAGCACCAAACCTACACCGCGGTTGACACCCGTAACGACAACTGCCGATTTCATTTTTGTCCCTCGCTTCCTTTCCTAATGTGTCCTACCAAGCCTAGGTGATAATAGCGCTACTGACCTGGAATAACCCACAAGACGTGCCCTTAATATACATTCAATCCCTTGGTTAAACTTGTGCAACCCAAGGCTTCTTGACTATGTTTCAAGTTATGTATGCGAATCGACACAGAGGTAGAGCTGCATATTAAAAATAAAGAATTCATGGAGGAATGCCCATATGAGCCAGCCGTGCACGATCATTTTCGATGGAGAAGAAATAAGAGGCATCGCCGATGAGCCATTGATCGACTTTCTAGAAGGTCATGGCATCGCTTTGCCAAGTGTTTGTTATCATCCCTCGCTAGGGGCGATTGAAACCTGCGATGCCTGCTGGGTCGAAGTCAATGGAGAGCTAAAACGAGGCTGCGCGCTGCGTACCCAAGAAGGGATGCAAATTTCCAGCCGTGATCCACAGGCTGTTGCAGCACGCCACGAAGGAATGGATCGCCTGCTTAGCAAGCATGAGCTGTACTGTACGGTATGTGAAAACAATAATGGCGATTGCAGCCTGCATAACGCAGTGGTGGAAATGGATATCCCCATTCAACGTTATGAGTTTCAACCTAAACCGCATGCTAAAGACACTACTAGTCCGTTTTATACCTACGATCCTGACCAATGCATTCTGTGTGGCCGTTGTGTCGAAGCGTGTCAGAACATCGAAGTCAATGAAACCTTAAGCATTGACTACGCCAGTGAAAACCCTCGCGTACTTTGGGATGGCGGCAAGGAAATCAATGATTCAAGCTGCGTTCATTGTGGACATTGCGTCACTGTTTGCCCTTGCAACGCACTGATGGAAAATAGCATGGATGAGCATGCGGGTCCGCTTACCTCCATGCCATGGTCACTTAAACGGCCGATGATCGAAATCGTCAAGAAAATCGAAACGACCATCAGCGCTAAGCCCATCACAGGGATTTCGGAAATAGATTCAGCTTGGCGCCAGCCCGGCATCAAACGCACTAAAACAGTCTGTACCTATTGTGGCGTCGGTTGCTCATTTGAAATGTGGACGCGCGATCGTCATATCCTCAAGGTTCAACCTTCCCCTGACGCTCCTGCCAACGGTATTTCTACCTGTATTAAAGGTAAATTTGCCTGGGATTTCGTTAATAGCGAGAAACGACTGACCACTCCACTGATCCGTGAGAATGGCCGCTTTCGTGAAGCCAGTTGGGAGGAAGCATTAGATCTCGTAGCTCGCAGGTTGCTTGAAGTCCGCGACACGCATGGTTCTAACAGTCTGGGTTTTATTGGCTCAAGTAAGGCCAGCAATGAAGAAGCTTACCTAACTCAGAAAATCGCTCGTTTGATCATCGGCACTAACAGTGTCGATAACTCCTCGCGCTATTGCCAAAACCCCGCCACTAAAGGCTTGTTTCGCACTGTCGGCTACGGTGGAGACGCCGGTACCATCAAAGATATTGAGCAAGCTGAGGTGGTCGTGTTAGTGGGTAGCAATACGGCCGAAAACCATCCTGTGATTGCTTCAAAGATTAAAGCTGCGCAAAAACTACGCGGCCAAAAATTGATCGTCATGGACCCACGCAAGCACGAGATGGCCGAACGCGCTGATATTTTTCTACGCCCCAATGCCAGCACTGACCTTATTTGGGCTTCGGCTCTGTCGCGTTATATGTTCGATAACCACTTAGCGGACCTGGATTTTCTGGGAAGATGGGTCAATAACGTGGAGGAGTACCGCCGCTCATTGGAGCCATTCACCTTGGATTTCGCCGAATTCAAGACAGGGATTTCCAAGCAGGAGCTAATCAACACCGCCGAAATGATTGGCCGGGCAAAAAACGTCTGCCTGCTGTGGGCGATGGGAATCACCCAGCACTCCCACGGCTCGGATACTAGTACTGCACTTTCCAACTTACTACTGGTAACAGGTAATTATGGCAAGCCCGGCACTGGCGGTTACCCTATGCGTGGCCATAATAATGTGCAGGGTGCGAGCGATTTTGGCTGCCTACGCAATATGTACCCCGGCTATGATAAAGTCACCGATGAGAGCGCACGACAGCGCTGGGCTAAAGGCTGGGGCGTCGATCCGAGCCAGCTCTCTAATGAGGTCGGTGAAGGCAATTTCCTCATGGTGCAATCGGCCGACCAGGGCGATATCAAAGCGATGTATGTGATTGGCGAGGAAACTGCTTTTTCCGATGCCAATACTCATAACGTACATTCCGCCTTTGAAAATCTTGATTTTATGGTGGTGCAGGATATCTTTTTAAGCCGTACTGCGGAGTTTGCTGATGTAGTGCTGCCCGCCTGCCCTAGCGTTGAAAAAGACGGAACATTTGTCAATACGGAACGGCGTATCCAACGCTTCTATGAAGTGCTGCCACCACTTGGTGACAGTCGTCCTGATTGGCGTATCCTTACCGACTTGGCCGCTCGTATGGGCCATGATTGGGGTTACACACACCCTTCTCAGATTATGCAAGAGTGCGCCTCTATCTCGCCGATGTTCGCTGGCGTCACCTACGAACGCCTGGAGGGCTGGAAATCCCTGTCGTGGCCAGTAGCTGCGGATGGTACTGATACACCCCTTCTGTATACCGATGGATTTCATACAGAAGACGGCAAGGCCAACCTTTTCCCGATGGAGTGGAAGGAGCCTGAAGAAGCTACCGATGCGGAATATGATTTATCACTCGATAATGGTCGGATACTTGAACAATTCCAAGGGGCCAATCAGACAGGCCGCTCGCAAGGCATCTGGGATCAGGCCCCGCATGGCTTTGTCGAAGTTAGCCCTGAACTTGCCGCCGAGCGGGGCATCAAGGAAGGCACTTGGGTACGGATTACTTCACGACGCGGCAGTATCGATTTCCCAGCGTTAATTACTGACCGTGTGGCTGGCAAGACCCTGTTCATGCCAATCCATTTCGGCAAGCCGGGAGTGAACGCCCTAACGGGCGAACATAACGACCCCGTTGTACAAACGCCGGCCTACAAGGAGACAGCCGTCAAACTTGAGGTGCTCGACAAGCGCACAGAACCGCCACTACCCAGTACTAACTATCGCTTCGGGCGGCGCACGCCTAATCAAGGCGTAGCGGTTGAGGTCAAGTGGATGCAAGAAGATTATCGGTTACCGCCCGCCCAGCAAACCAATCCGAGGAAAATGTAATGGCCGAACGAATCTCCCAGGACGTGACGCCGCCAAAGATAGGCCCTGATGCTCACGAAGAGTTAGAGACCCTGCTTCAGACCCTACATGAGCATGGGGTGCTGCGCTTTACTAACGATATGGTGGCCGCCAATTCCGATATTATTCGTATCTTGGTTAACGGACTGAGTAAAGAAGGGTCTCTCAACGCTATTCAAAATATCTCGATCATGGCGATGACCTTGTCCTCCATCCCCCCGGATCGTTTTTACCAAGTGATGTTCGCGATTAAGGAGGGGATGGGCGAGGTCAGCAGCTATCATGGTAATGAAAAGAGTAGTGAAAAGAGTGACGCAAAGACCGCTGAAGAAACTGACAACAAAGAAGCACCAGGTATCCGCGGTCTGTATAAGCTGCTGCACGACGATGAACTCTGGCATGCCATCCAGCCACTACTGGCGGGGTTAAGAGCTTTTTCCGAGCGGCTCGACAAGCCTATCGACAAGCCAGTCACCGACTTTACCGGCAAGGCGACAGAGGGACCATAAACCACGAACACGCTGGTAAATGAGTGCCCAGACTAGGCTGAGCGTTTGTTGACGGCACTATTGGGCAACACATAAGAGGGTCCGAGAATCCGCTCCGAGCCTGAGTAAATATTAAAACGACCCTCGCGCAGAAATCCTACCAGTGTTATACCGAACTCTCTTGCCAGCCGCACCGCATAACTGCTGGGGGCGGAAATCGCGCATACAACCGACACCCGCGCCATGATACATTTCTGAATGAGCTCGAAACTAGCTCGTCCACTTAGTAGCATGATGCGATCAGAAAGCGGCAGCTGATTATTCAATACTGCCCATCCATTCAATTTGTCCACCGCATTATGACGTCCAACATCTTCTCGTAATACCAGTAGTTGCCCACTGGTATCAAACAGGGCAGCGGCGTGTAACCCGCCGGTTTGCTCGAAGAGTGTTTGATGCTTGTGTAGCTCTGCTGGCAACGAAGAGAGCAGTTGTCGACTCAACTGATTGGAAAATGCTAAAGGTGGCAGCCCCTGCATAGCCTCAAGATTCAGCTTTTTCTTACCGCATACGCCACAGGCGCTGTTAGAGAGAGATGAACGCTCCAAGCGTTCGGCCTTAGTGGCATTAAAGCGCTTAAGCACTACTTGCAGTACATTGGGCTGCCCGACTAGATGGTCGATAACTTCAAAGTCATCCTTAGTACGCGCGAGCCCCTCGCTTAGCATTAATCCGGCGGCCAGTTCTCGATCGTGGCCTGGTGTTCGCATAGTGATAACAGGTTCGGCACCCGATAGGCGGATTTCCAACGCCTCTTCGATGGCCAAAGCGTCCTCTCTGGCGGTGATACCTTTGGCGTCTAAGGTGAGGATATCCAAATGAATATCGCCGTATTCGTGCGCGTTCCTCGCTATATCCATTGTAAGCTCCTTGCCCTGGTCTCTTCCTGAGTCGCGGCCACTTTTTTAGCAAGCAACAAGTCCACTATCTTTGAGGCTAGTTCAGCTTTTACCACCTGCCAATAAGATATGTGCTTAATCCTCCACATACCGCTAAAAAACCGCTATTCATATATATAGGTAACCGTACGCTGTCCAGCATCAAGGTGTCATCGCTTGTTCACCTACTTGACTCCGCATTGTCATTCCCCCCGTCCAGGATCCTTACAAAGAGAATATAGGAAACACTACAAAAAACCGCCTGAGCTTCCAGGCAGCCATCGACAGGGTATCGGTATCTAGCTTTCTGTCACCGTCTGCCAAAGCTGCCCTATGGATAGAGTTCTTCGCTGTGCTAGCGCAAGAAAAAGCCTTGCTGCGCAGATTGTCGAGTGGCGTACCCTCCATTGAGTGACGGAAACCGCTGTAAATCGACGATTAGTTTTCCGTGTTCACAGTCTATTAGCCTCACGGAGCCCGCCGCAACCCGCTCAGATCAAACTATTTATTACGCTTATCACCAAACAAAATTCCAGCACGTGCGCGTCGCAACGGCTCACCGATCAAGACGATCAGCCCGACCCCAACCGCAATGGCGAGCATATCGGAAGGTACCAGCTTGAAACCGCCTAAGGCGATCAGCAGAGCTGTGGCCGCAGCCGGCGGGTGCGAGGCCTTAAGTAGCTGCTGAACGAGCAGGCAAATTCCCATCGCGATGGCCGATGCACCGACGCGCGACAGGGGCATGGTCTGGCTCGACAGCACCGATGGGGCCTGGCTCGCCCCGGTCAGTAGAACACCGACTGCGCCTGCGGCCACGCCAATCAAATGCCCCATCACCGTGTTGTAAAGCCTGGCCGACTCTAGGTTGGGCTTGTGCACATGCAGGAAAATGCTCGGACCCAGGCTGGGGAATAGCCAGGGTTGACCGGCAATGACCGCTACACCCCCGATCAATAGCGTCGTGAATGCAGCGGTGACCGGGGACCAGAACCACTCCGGTCCGCCAAATGGCTTTCCATTCTTCGTATCCTCGCCCATCAACTTGGCACTATCAGACTTTGCGGAGCGGTCTGCTTGATTCGCGTCTTCAGCCAGGCCAATTGCCGACTGTTATGCTCCGACATGCGCTGCAATAGCTCCATCATTTCGTCGTCGCGCAGCGCCTGCGTAGCTTGCTTCAACACAACGATCGATATATGCGATTCCTGTGCCAGCAACCAGCAATCATGCAAATCACGCAGTAGCGAAAGAGGGCCCTTATGGTGGCTCGGCTGAAGCACCTCAAGCAGCTTATCTGCCTCCTTTTCCTGAGTTTCGCCGTAGCGCTGGATGCATGGTTGCAAGTCTTCGGAATGCTCTTGTGAGAAGCGCGCTAGCATTTTGCATATCGCGCCAATGTCCGGCTCGGCTTTATGCTTTTCCGCCACGGCGAACAGCGCCTGAGCAGTGGCGCGCGAGCTATCGTCGAGCAGACCGAGGTAATCGGCCACATGCGCCCTGGGGTTCTCCGAAGCCTCCTTTAAATGCTCGTCGCGCATCGGATCATCCATCTCGAAGGGCTCGCCCGGTTGCATCTTTCGCAAACGCACCGCGGCGTACTTGAAATACGGCTGTTTGCTCACCGGATCCCACTCATACAGCGTCATCTCGTTGACTGCTCGAGGCCGCTCGTCATTGTCCCAGTAGCCATAGTGAAACGGCATGAACACATGGCCTGGCTCGATATCACCAATACGCGCTGGAGCGTAGGCCCACCCGCGCCGGCTCTCAATCTGCAACATGTCTCTTTCTTCGATCCCCAGGCGCTCTGCATCTTCGCCATTAAGCTGGATAAAGGCATCCGGCGCAGCTTCGTTCAGCTCGCGAGAATGGGCAGTCTTGGTTCGCGTGTGGAATTGGAACACCACTCTTCCGGTGGTCAAGTGCAACGGATAGTCCTCATCGACTATTTCGTGAGGAACAACGTAGTCGGCGCCCTTCAAAAGAGCGCGGCCAGCGGGGTTCAGCGCTTTAAACGTTTTGGGCGTGACGGCCGCACCGGTGTCCAGGTCATGACCGAAGTTCTCCGCTGTGTCGTAGAATGTACGGAAAACATAGTCGGAATAGAGGTGTTCGCGCCCGTGCGGATACTGCTCATTGCACGGCCACTGGATACCGGAGCCGCCGCTTAGTTTCTCATAGCTCATGCCCGTGTAGTCGCAGAGTTGGCCCCGCGTACATTCGCGCCACGCATCAAACGCTTCCTCGGGCGTGTTCCACTTGATCAACGGCTCGCCATCCTTGTCTCGAAAATCCATGCGGCGTGCATAATCAAGCCAGATATCGAGGTCGGCTCGCGCCTCGCCGGGGGGCTCGATGGCCTTATGCGAAATATGCACTGTCCGGTCGACGTTCGTGAAGCAGCCTGTTTTCTCGCCCCAGATCGCTGCCGGCAGCACGACATCGGCCAGAAGGGTCGTCTCGGTATGAAAACCATCTTGAGCCACCACGAAGAGATCTTTGCGAGCGAGCATCGCGCGTACTCGATGTAGGTCCGGCAGCGACACGGCGGGATTGGTGGCCGAGATCCAGAGCATCTTTAAAGTACCTTTTTCCGCGTAGCGGAAGATCTCCAATGCATGGGTCGGCGGTTTCCAGGCGGGGAGCTGTTCTTTTTCTATGTTCCACAGATCCGCCAGTTGCTGGACATGGTCCGGGTTTTCCCAGTTACGAAAGGCCGGCAAGTCGCCGTCGGCACCGCACTCGCGCGTGTTCTGTGCCGTGGGTTGGCCATTCATTTGTAATACACCGCTGCCAGGCTTCCCGATCAGGCCACGGATGAGGTTAATGTTGTTGACCTGAACCGCAGCGGCCGTTGCCTGGTTAGACTGATAGACGCCCTGCAAGACAGTAGAGACCAAGCTTTTAACCTCACCGAGAATGGTGGCAGCAGCACGCAGGTCAGCTACCGGCACGTCAGTCAGTTCTTCGACACGCTCCGGCGAATACTTCGCCACCGTTTGCCTGAGCTTGTCGAAGTCCATCGTGTGATTGTCGATGAAGTCCTGGTCGATATGCCCCGCTTCAATAATCAGGTGGAGCAGGCCGTTGAGCAGCGGCACGTTGGTGCCGACCCGTGGCGCCAGGTGAACGTCCGCCTTGGCCGCAGTGGCTGTACGCCGCGGATCGATTACCACCAGCTTGGGCGGGTTGGGTCCACTTAGCCGGTCGAGAATCCGCATCCACAACACAGTCTGGGTATTGGAAATGTTATGGCCAACGTGAAGAATCCCCTCGGTCATATCCAGATCGGTATAGCTTCCCGGCTGACCGTCCGAGCCGAAGCTTTCCTTCAACGCTGCCGCAGCGGTTGCAGTGCATAATCGGGTATTACCGTCCATATGAGGTGTGCCGAGGCCAGCCTTACCGATCACGGCGAGGGTATAGTACTCCTCCAGAAATAGCTGGCCCGACGTATAGAAGCCTATTGCATTAGCCGTGTACTGCTCATAAATCTCTTTTGAGCGGCGCACGATCAGCTCCATCGCTTCGTCCCAGCTAGCCGGTTCCAGTTGGCCGCTGTCACGGCGAATCAACGGCTGAGTGAGCCGATTATCGCTGTGGTTGGCAATCCAGCCATGCAACCCCTTCGGCCCGAGCCGACCTCGGTTGACCCGGTCATCGGTGCGACCGCGCACGCCGACGATTTTTCCTTCCTTGACGCCGATGTCTAACCCACATCCGTTCGAGCACAATACACAGGCCGATTGCACCCAGCGCTCAGGCTCGTCGGCAAGCTGATAATCAGGGCGATCGGGCCATTTGCCAACGTAGGGCGTTCTATCACCCCAGATATTGTCGATACTGTCTCGGGATTGTGCGGTCATGGCAGGCTCCTAACATGCATGTATGTGACAACTGAGAGCAGCATAGTAGATAACGGCCATCTCAACAGGAGCGGTCTAGCTGAATCGGACCAGGTATTCTAGACACTGTTTGGTCTAGTATTTGGGGTTTGAAGGGTTTGTCTAAGCGGTCAATGTAAGTGTTCGAATAAGGTTTTCATCTAATGATGAGCCATTATGTCAGCTTTAACTAAAAGATCGCTTCTGGCCGGGCAACGACGGCCCGAAATAGGCCGTCGTTTGTCTATATCAAACTTCTGTTTGTTCTGCCACATCCAACGCATTATCTATTTCAATCCCAATATATCGGACGATGCTTTCCAGCTTCGTGTAACCCAGGAGCAGCTGCACTGTCCTCAAGTTTTTCGTGCGACGGTATATAAGCGAAGCTTTGGTGCGGCGCATTATGTGCGTGCCATAGATTGAGGCATCTAAACCTATTTCGGTGACCCAGGCTTTCACAATATGGACATATTGGCGCGTGGAGAGATGCTTTGCGCTGTTGATTCGGCTGGGAAACAAGAAGTCTCTATTTCTGAGTTGAGCAAGCTGTATCCAGTCCATAACTGAGATAGGGGTTTGCTCGGTTATTTCGAACTGTTCAGGTCTTTGCTTTTTTTGCTGCGTCCAATGGCTCGTGAGGGCATACACGCATCATGGGCTATATCCCGTACTCGTAAATTGACGAGGTCGTAGCTCCGAAATTTACTATCCTATCGTTGACCAGGCTAAAGAGGGGGGAGATCTTTCGTCTTTTTAGCAAGTTGTAGCCGAACATTAATAGCTCAGGTATTTTTAAGAAGCATAGGCCTCCTGTTCTACCAACTTGCCTTTACTACAAGATGCAATGGAGATTTCAGCCGAAATATTCATGGGTTGGAGATCGGCGATATATAGACACGGAGGGTATTCTCTTGCAAGACACCAATTATTCCCCAGCACAAACGAAGGCGAAAAAGCTGAACCAGCACTGCGTCTGCGTCACTCTCGATCGGCCAGAAGTGGTTCGTAGTCTAGCTAATCAGTTGGGAAGTAATGCGAACGACATGCTTTCCAGTTCAGTCTGGCATCACTTCTTTTCAGATGTTGCGGTTTTTGTTCCCAGCCAAGATCTGGATCGAATGCTGGCCATTGTCGGAGCTCTGGAAGCTGCGGCCAAGCTCCCCGACTTTCATCACCGTGTGTTTTCCAGAGCTCCTCAGAGCGCCCGAGCCAATCCTGGCCCCGTAGGCGCCTTCATGGGCTATGATTTTCACCTCGGTGGGGAGGGTCCGCTTCTCATCGAAGTCAACACCAATGCGGGGGGCGCGTTCCTCAATGCTGAGCTTGCACGTGCCCAACTGCAATGCTGCAGCGGGGCTACTCGGGTGGCCTGGGCCGAAAACTTTGATACTGCGGTCATCGCCCAGTTCGAGAGTGAATGGCGCGCCCAGCGGGGCAGTGGACGACCGAAAAGCATAGCGATCGTCGATGACCAGCCTATCGAGCAGTACCTCTATCCTGAGTTCCGACTGGCACAGCAGCTGTTTCGGGATAATGGTATCGATGCCCACATAGTCTCTCCCTCTGATCTCAGATATGAGTTGGGTGCGTTATACAGCGGCGGCGAGCGAATCGACATGGTTTACAACCGCTTAGTGGACTTCGCTCTGGAGGTGCCAGAGCATGCCGCACTGCGCTCGGCTTGGCTGGACGGAGGCGCTGTCATAACCCCAAACCCATTCGCACACGCACTCTTTGCAGACAAGCGCAATTTAGCCGAATGGTCTGATCCTTCCATTCTTCAGGATTGGGGGTTGAGCCCAGAGAACGCCGAGCTGCTTCGCTGCGGCGTTCCGCGCACCGTTAGGGTTGCCGCCAGTAACGCAGATGAGCTTTGGCAACAGCGACGGCTGTGGTTTTTTAAACCAGTGGCAGGTTATGGCAGCAAGGGCGCTTATCGAGGCAGCAAACTTACCAAACGCACATTTTCCCAGATACTCGAAAGTGACTATATCGCTCAGGCGTACGTGCCTCCCTCGGAGCGACTGGTTCTGGTCGATGGCGAGCGGGAAATGCTCAAGGTAGACGTACGGCTATATACCTATCGTGGCAATCTGATTCTGGCTGCGGCACGCCTGTACCAAGGCCAAACCACGAATTTTCGTACACCGGGGGGCGGATTCGCATCCATACTCATTGAGCCGATCTGACATAAGGCGTGGCGTTCCAACCATAGTCTTACGGAGCGGCCTGGCACTGATCGGCAGCCTGGGTAGACGCTCGCTCAGACAAGTTCAGCAAAACAGACCATCTTATTGTTTAAATTTGGCATGCCAGTAAAACCTTACTACTCTGAACAAATCACGTGATGAGAGGTGAATCAACGCTTCCTTTCTAGGAACAAGCGAGGTGCCGCAATGCAGCCGAAAACTAAGCATTTAGCGCTGGGAGCAGCCTTCGGGCTTGCAATACTCGTTCTGATTTTACTCCTTGTCGTCGTTTGGGTGGCTTATTCCGGCACCTACAACATCGCGGCGACTCAAGGCCATCAGCCCCTTGTACGCTGGACGCTGATGACAACGATGAAAAATTCTGTAGCAGACAGGGCAGAAGCCATCACGACTCCTTCAATGAATGATGAGATGGTGACTGCCGGAGCGACCGACTACAAGTCGATGTGTCAACATTGCCACGGCGGCCCGGGAGTTCGACAGAGTGAGTGGGCTAGAGGCATGCTGCCAGAGCCGCCACATCTGACCGATACCATCTCCGAATGGGAGCCCCGCGAAGTATTCTGGTTGGCTAAACATGGGATACGAATGAGTGGTATGCCTGCGTTCGGACCTACTCACAGTGATGATGAAATCTGGAACATCACTGCGTTTGTCATGCGCCTACCCGGCATGACGGAAGATGAGTACGCAAGCTTTGAAACGGGCAGTTCAACAGATCATGGACACTAAAGGGAAACGCTATGAACATGTCTTATTGGCGTTTCGGCGCGATGATCGCTACCTCTACGGTCATTATGTACGGGGTGATGTATCTCAATACGTACGCCTATGAGCATGTCTTCTGGAGCGAAACCAGAGCATGGATGGCACTTGTGATGGGCGCTGTGATGGCGGTGATAATGCTGAGCTTTATGCTCAATATGTATCAGAAGAAACTGATCAATATCGCCATTTTTGTGGGCAGCGCTCTGCTTTTCACCGCCGCATTATGGCTCGTCCGCAGCCAGGCTACCGTGGGCGATGACGAGTATATGAAGGCAATGATTCCTCACCATTCGATCGCGATCTTAACCAGCGAGCGAGCACAAATTTCCGATCCGCGTGTGCGTAAGCTCGCCGATGAAATTATTGAGGCACAGCGTCGCGAAATTGCGGAAATGAAATATCTCATACGCGATTTGGAGAGGGCCGACTGATGTTTATTCCTTCACAGAACCGCCCTCGTCAGATCCTTATCCTTTCGACAGTAACGCTGGGCACCGCTTTTCTCGCCGGTTGTGGCGATCCTGCCCCTGGCGAAGGAGTGGAAAATCCGATGATGCAAGGGCCGTCTCCCGAAGTGGTTGGAGCGCAGGAGGCCGTCAACTCGCCTGATATACCGGCGATCGATCCCCAAACGATGCAAGAAGCCGAAATCGAAAAGGTGCTGGGAGACGCTGCGTATTGCGCCTATCGGTATACCGCAGAAAGCCCGCCGATTCTCGCTATCGACAACACGGATCAAGGCCAGGGTGCCCGCGCAGTTACCAAGATTCATGGTCGTCTAGTGGAGTTATCAGCAGACCACAATCCTGATTATGAAAACTTGAAGCAAGGCCTCATGCTCACCGCAGAAGGGTTGACGATGAGGGTGTTTTCGGATGAAGAAGAACCAGAATCAGCGGAGCCAGGAGAGCTCATTACAGCAGAGCTACACTTTTCTCTTCAACAGGGTTTGAACGCCGGGTATCTAGGCTGGTATAGGTGCGAAACAGAATAGGCAATGCCTCTTCAGTGCTTCTTGATAGTGCGCCCGTTCGGGACTTGGCCAGCGAGTAAAAGCTGTTCGGCGTGTTTTTAGCGCAAAAAGACCAGCGACGATCAGGTAAAGACCTGGAGAAGCAGATGCTGCAAAAAATATGAACAGTTCTCGGCCTAGCATTACTCCCTGCGGCAGGAAACCTAGCCGGCGGCCTAATATCTGTCATGCATGCTCAGTAAGGAGGTTGCATGGATTTCGATTTTGATAAGCTAGTCTATCCAGAAACGGTTGTTATTGATGGTGTGGAGCACAAAGCTCAGAGGGATACCTTCAAAGAAAAATGAGTATCCCTTATTCAGAGGAACCCGACGTGGGAATGAAAGCAGTGATAGTTCAAAAGGCAAGCAAAAGAGAAATACACCTCAAGGTAACTGATGTTCAGTTTCTCGAAAGTCTGCAATGCTGCAAACAGGGTATTTCTCATTTGTTTCGAAATAGTCTTCAGACATCTTTCATTCGTCCTGTTTGGCGAACAAGGCGCATGGCTTCGTGTTCTTCTAAATCCAAAAGTGCATCCACCAACTCTTTGGTCTCAGGGATTTCCGCTTTGCCAGCCAAGCTGCGATAAAGACTGATTGCTTGCTCATGGAAGTCGAAAATCTCGTGACAAATATCGTCAAAACTCAACTCGGCGTAAGGAGCATCGCAGGTCCGATGCGTACGGATAGGTTTATGCTCTAGATAGTCATATACATATGTTTTTAATGCCTTTGTGTCGGCTTGTTGCTCAAAGCGTGCAACAACACGCTGCATTTCTGCTTCGTGAGCAGCTAAATAATTGAGCAGCATTTGAGCACGCTCTTCTTCATGCTCGGTGGCGCAGTGGGCTAGGCAACTAGCGAGATGTTCATGTAGCTGACGCGTCCAATCAATCAAATCACCAAACGTTCTGACTTCCATGGGATAGCTCCTATAGCGCTATTAATGTTAATGAGCGTGGTGAGAATGCTCGCTATCGTCTGATGTGCCGCGTTTGGCGAGGAACATCCACTCACCTAGCAAAATGATCGCCATTACTACGCCTGCAATCATAAGAACAAAAGGGTCTGAGGTGGCTTTTACCCAAATAAAGCCCAGCAACACAATGGCGTCCAGCAGTATGGCAATGACCAGTATGATAGGGTTGGCGCTCACGCTCTCTTTAAGATGCCGCAGCACACCCCAGTGAATAGCGATATCCATGATCAAATAAAGAATAATGCCGAGTGCTGCGATACGGCTCAGGTCAAAGAAGGCCGTGAGCACCAAACCGAATACAATGGTGTATACCAACGTGTGCTTTTGCAGGCTGCCGGGCATGTGAAAATGACGGTGCGGTACCAGTTTCATTTCCGTCAGCATCGCAAGCATGCGCGAAACGGCAAAGACGCTGGCGATAATCCCACCGGCGGTAGCCAGCATGGCGAGTATCACAGTAAAGGCAACCGCCGCTTCACCAAGCGCGGGCCGAGCCGCAGCGGCCAGCGAATAATCTTGTGTTTCAATAATTTCTGATAAGGAAAGGTTGCTGGAGCGGCAAAGCCGACAAGCGCATAGATCACCATGCATAAGGCAATTGAGATCATAATCGCTCTACCGACATTCCGTTTGGGGTTCTTAAGCTCCGAACCGATGTTAGTAATAGTCGTGAAGTCTTTAAAGGCTAAAATGCCCAGTGCCGTTGCGCCTAAAAAAACCTGCGATTGTAGGCGAAGGTGCTTCGCTGCTTGCCCCCATTTCGAGAGAATCGGCAACAAACACACCGACAACACCAAACACAACAATACCGCCTATTTTGACGAACCCGAGTACCGAGGCAACCGTCTCAATTAGCTTGTTGGCGGATAAATTGACCAAGAAGGCCGCTAGTAGTAAACCAACACCTAATAGAGGGGCATAAAAGGAGCGATCCCCTAATTCCAAGGTGTACGAGCCAAAGGTTCTCGCCAGAAAGCTCTGCGCGATCACCATAAAAAAATACATCAAAAGCGCATGAAAAGCGGTGGGGAGTGTTGGGCCGTATGCTTTCTGAAGGTACATGCCGATGCCGCCCGCCGATGGGTAGGCATTGGACATCTTTACGTAAGAATAAGCGCTGAAAGAAACGATCACCGCAGCGGCCAAAAAAGCGAGAGGAAAAAGATAACCGGTCATTTCGGCCATCTGGCCGGTTAACGCAAAGATACCAGCCCCAATCATCACGCCTGTGCCTAATGCAACGGCACCGACCAGCGAAAGACTGCCTTCTTTATACTGTGGCGTTCTGTCCTGTTTCGCCATAAAAAAAGCTACCTCTTCAATATCGACAGCGACTACCCTCGCTGTTTCGGATAGAAATGAATGAAGTTACCTTACCTACAGCATGGGTGACGATTCTGAACGCAACCTGAACAACGCAGAATGAAGACATGATCCCGATCAAGTGTTTGGCGAAAATAGGCTTACTCATCCGAGCAGCATTCGAAGCGGCATCCACAGTCCCACGGTACCGACGAAAAGCGCCAGTGGCGCGGCCAGCCAGATAAGGGTACCCGCTAACATCAGTAGCCCCGCCAGCGTTTCAGCGTAAGGGTAAACATAGCTATAGGGGACATGGCGCTGGGCAAGCAGATCGTAGTTGAGAAACATGGTGCTGAAGCTTTCTACGTCTTGAAGCTTTTGCAGACCCAAGAGCACCATCGCAGTGGCAACGGCGTACTCTGGCATACGAGTGGTGAACAGGGAGCCTTGGGCAGCCCAGCTAAAGGCAAAGCCGATCAATAGCGCGGTGGCGAAAATCGCCAGCACCGGACGATAGGTAATGGACTTAGCGTAAGGAACGCTCATCCCCAGGTGCTCGCGGAGTTCTTCATAGCCGCCGATACGTTCATCGCCAAGATATACTTGAGGCGTTGTGTCGCATTTTCCTGTTCTTTAAACGCGTCAATTTCTTCCCGTGAGGCCAACAAGTTATCGTCAACTGTGAAGCCTTTACGCTTGAGTAGATCAACCGTTTTCAAACCGAACGGGCACATATGCTCGACGGTTTTCATCCGGTAAACC
Source organism: Halomonas sp. UBA3074 (assembly GCF_002366715.1). Taxonomy (GTDB): domain Bacteria; phylum Pseudomonadota; class Gammaproteobacteria; order Pseudomonadales; family Halomonadaceae; genus Vreelandella. The sequence goes on from NZ_DFBS01000041.1 coordinate 33,508, forward strand.
TGTGCAGAGGCAGTGGATGTTGACGTTGGTATTGTTTTTCCTTCGCTAAGAATATGGTATTTGCTAAAAATATAGAACCTTTGTGCTACACAAAGGCAAGTATAGCCTGCTCATTTATTTTAAAATTCTAGCTACGGTTACGAATAGGTTTCTTCAATGATAAAAATATATGTTAAATAAAAGGGCCAGCATAAAGGCTGGCCCTGTATCTTAAATTAGTGACTATATATTAATAGTCAACATGTAACTCATAACGGTTATCATCATTTGCGTTACTGCCACCCCCTGATCTTCCTGTAACTTCGAGTTGATAATTCCCAGGTTGCAACTGATGGACAAGGTTGAAGTGGCCTTGTGGACTGGACGCTTCTGCTACTCGTTGTCCAGACTCATTGTAAAGAACTGCTGAAATGCGGTTACCATAGCTCCTTATGCCGGGAAAATGCTCACTCGTCACTTGTAGGGTAGTCGCTTGTTCAATATTGATATTGAAACGTTTGGATTGCCCCTGAGCAAGAATCTGTGTAGAAGATACGCCTCTTTCAAGCGTCGGAACGCCTTGAGAGGTGTTGCCTTGGCTAGCCAAGACAGGTGTAGATAGTATAGTCGCTACCGTTGCGCCAAAAATAATTGCTTTAATTTTCATGATAATTACTCCAGTGGTTGATGACTTGTTTATATTAGCTGTGGTTTTTGAAATGAAGCTGAATTTAAAAATAAAAACAATAAAAAAACGCCACCAATTGGTGACGTTAAAAGTTACCCATTACCAGAGTTGTTAGAACATCCTGGGTTCATAGAATAAACGCAGCACTTTGGACAGCACGGTAGAGGTAGGAGGACCAGCGCCGGTACCCTTCTCGGCTCACCGACCAAAGTGAAGAAGAGCATGGGATACCGATAGCTGACCCAGATCCAACGATAACAGATCTACGCCCGCCATGACCTGAGCCAGCGGCAGATCGCCGGAGAGCTTGGCATCCATAACAGCACCGTCAGCCTTGAGCTGCGCCGTAACGCCACCTCTTGTGGCTACGATCCCGAGCAGGCTCAGGTGCTCAGTGATCAGCGGCGTCGTACCGCCTGGAAGTGGACGAAGCACCTGCCGAGCATGATCACTGCCGTTGTCGGCAGGCTGTATGAGGAGTGGAGCCCAAAGCAGATCAGCGGCTTCATCGCGCCCCTGGCAGGCGTCGGTGTCAGCCATCAGTGGATCTATTACTTAATCTGGGATGACAAGGCGCAGGGCGGCGATCTCTGGCAGCATCTGCGTCAGCCCAAACGTCGCAGCAAGCATCGCACTCAGGCCAAGAGCTCAGGGCTTGGCAAGATCCCTAACCGGATAGGCATCGAGCACCGCCTCGCTGAGGTCGAAAACCGGCGCTTTATCGGCCATTGGGAGGGCGACACCGTACTCCAGGGGCACAAGCATTCAGGCCTGGTCACGCTGGTCGAGCGTCGCAGCGAGTACCTGCTGGCGGCAAGGCTGCCCAGGGGCTCGGCGGAGCTGATGAAAGCGGCCATGATCCGCCTGCTGAAGCCTCGTCGGGGCGCTGGCCAGACCATCACGCTGGATAATGGCTCGGAGTTCGCCGTCCATGAAGCCGTGTCCAAGGCCGTGACGGCAGCAACGTATTTCTGTGATCCTTACTGCTCCGGGCAGCGTCGGACCAACGAGAACACGAATGGCCTGATACGGCAGTACTTTCCCAATGGAACCTACTTCCGACAGGTCACGATGGCGAGCTGCGCAAGGTGGTCAGCAAACTGAATGACCGCCCCCGAAAACGGCTCGGCTATCGGACACCGGCGCAGGTGTTCCTGGGGGAATACTCAGGCGCTCTGGATACCGCAGGTGCTGAGCTTATTGATTGAAGTCAGGATTGAGATCCACAAGCTGTGTTTTCATCCTCAAAGAAGTGCCTGTTGATGTCGGAAAGTGATCGCTTTCGATTCTTACGATAGAGCTGCTGTCGAGGTTTAATTCGTACTCATGAGGAAAGGCGCTGGTTAAGATGTCGCCGCAGTTATCTCCTCCTTTAGCAGTTTATCTTGACCCTCGGAGTGGCCGAGTTCTGCAAAAGCAGGAGTAGTAATTGTAACCATCCCCTAAAATCAGTACATGCGTGATTAGAGTTCTCCAGCCTACAATGAGACAAACGGAGAACGGCATGAAGAAGTCACGGTACAGCGAGGCACAGATCGTCAAAATCCTGAAAGAGGTCGAGGGCGGTCGCCTAGTCAAGGAAGTCTGCCGGGAGTACGGCATCTCCGATGCGACCTACTACAATTGGAAATCCAAGTACGGTGGCATGGAAGCCTCTGATGTGAAGCGCCTTAAGGAACTTGAAGAAGAAAGCCGCCGGCTGAAGCAGATGTATGCTGAGCTGAGCCTGGATCACAAGCTGCTGAAGGATGTCATCAAAAAAAGCTGTAAATTCAGCCGTTCGACGAGAGCTGGTTGATTACCTCAAGCAAGCACATGGTGTCAGCACCCGTAGAGCTTACCGAATCGCTGGCATCAGTGGCTCTGTGTACCGTTATCGTCCGGACACATCTCGGGATGACCCAGTGGTTGGAGCGCTTCAAAGCGCGACTGAGCGCTATTCCGCCTACGGCTTCAGCAAACTGTTCAAGTTGCTGCGACGATGGGGTCATGGATGGAATCACAAGCGGGTCCATTGACTGTATTGCGCACTCAACCTGAATAAACGGCGACGGGGCAAGAAATGACTTCCGACACGGAACCCGGAGCCATTGAGCGTGCCAGCCACCGTTAATCAGTGCTGGCCCATGGATTTCATGAGAGACAGCCTGTTCTGTGGCCGCCGGTTTCGGAAGTTCAACGTGGTGGAGGACTTTAACCGGGAGATATTGGCTATCGAGATTGACCTAACCTGCCAGCACCGAGGGTTATAAGGGTCCTGGAACGCATTATCGTCTGGCGAGGCTACCCGGCCAAACTACGCATGGATAACGGCCGGAATTCATCTCGATCGCCCTGGCTGATTGGGCTGAACAACACGATATCAAGCTGGAGTTCATCAAACCTGGCACCCCGACTCAGAACTCGTATGTTGAGCGTTCAATCGGACTTACCGGAATGAGATCCTGAACATGTATGTCTTCCGGAACCTTACCTAAGTCCGACAACTGACCGAATCGTGGATGACGGAATACAACGATGAACGTCCCCACGATTCACTGGAAGACCTGGCGCCATGGGAATACCTGGCGAAACACCAATGCTCGGAGAACCCTAGTCAGCGGTGCAACTGAAACTGGGATGTTTACATAACCATCACGATAGCTGCAGCATCGAATACAAGCTTGAGCTTTATGAAAACCTTCCTTTCTGTTTTGTTACAATGCCATTGTGAGGCTTTTACCTGAATCCTCCCTTAATAGGGCGTATAAAAAAATGACCCAGTTCATGTTTTTATACGCTGTGCCTGGTGTAAATAAAAAAGCTTGGGCATACGCCCAAGCTAAAAGATCGAAACAGCTTCTCTGCTATACTACTAACTCATCTATCCTAGAAACTATATTGGGCGGCAACCATCACACGGCTCGCATCTTCTTCACGGTCATCGGTCAACTCCGTTTCGAAATAGCCGTACTCAATTCCATACATCAAACGCTCGTTGGGAGTCCACATCAGATTAAGAAATGTATTCTTGTTCTTTCTACCTGCATTTCCACCCACGGTAGTGTCGCCTAAATCGACATCGGTATAGCCATGAGACGCGTTCAATGAATACTGCGGCGATATTTGATAAGAAAGCCCAACGGCTCCGCCGTCGCCAGATAGCGTTTGCAGTTTGCCGTTGGTATCAACGTAGGCATCGGCACCGTTAAAGTAATCGCCAGACAGATAGAGGTAACTATTCGCCCCCTCGCTGGCGTTCACGATTGCTCTCAAGGTCACCGGCCCAGCATGATAGGCGCCTGCGGCGAAGGCCCCATAGCCCATTTCCGTATCCTTCTCGCTGCCGGTATCGTACTTCAGCTGTCGGGCGATGCCGGCGATGGAGTAGGAAAACTCACCCATGCTATTTTCATAGCGCAGGCTCAGTGCGGGTATCGATGATACGGCATCGTCATTATCCGGTAGCAAATCCTCGTCTGGCACGGAGCCATCAATGTTCTCCGCCAGCTGTGCCTTTGGATCCTCCGCAGCTATCGAGAACCCTCCCATGCTGTAGCGCAACTGGGCCAGGCGCGTCCCATAGCCATTGCTTCCCGCCGTGCCGAAGAAATCCAGTGTGGGTGTGGCGGCGACGAAGGTGTTGTAATTCGACCAGGTCTGTCCGGCAAGGATGCCATTCCAGGACCCATAAGCATGCCGTAGTCTGAAGCGCGTATTATCATCGTTGTAGGACCAGAAGTCCCCTTCGATAACGGTGTCTAGCGTGCTCCCCTCGACAGGCGTACTGGTCTGAAAGCCGATGCGGCTTTGTGTCGCGGTGACTTGAAACTGATCCCCTACATCTCTCTCATCTTCCGATCCTGCGGCTTCAGCAAAGTAACCTTCGTTAGCCGATCCGGCATCCCGATCGAAGTTGTAAGCCATGTTCAGCCTGACGTAGCCATAAAGCCCCACGGTGGTCTCTCCCACTTCGGTTTCCAGGGCCGAAACATACGTCGAGCCAATTGCCAAGGCCATAACCGTCATGCTGACCAAGGGAATCTTCTTGTTATTCCACATGATGACACCTCTTTGTGAATTGTCTTTTTTTTAGGCCGATTGCGGCAATATCAAATTAGCGAAGATTCCTGAATTAAAGCTGAATTTGCCTGCCGGGGTATCAATTTTTCATAAAAAAGGCCAGCTCATGGCTGACCTTCTGTAACCTCAGCATATTTGCCAATAAAGGTTAGTAGACAACGTGCAGCTTATAACGGTTATCATCATTTGCGTTACTGCCACCCCCTGATCTTCCTGTAACTTCGAGTTGATAATTCCCAGGTTGCAACTGATGGACAAGGTTGAAGTGGCCTTGTGGACTGGACGCTTCTGCTACTCGTTGTCCAGACTCATTGTAAAGAACTGCTGAAATGCGGTTACCATAGCTCCTTATGCCGGGAAAATGCTCACTCGTCACTTGTAGGGTAGTCGCTTGTTCAATGTTAATATTGAAACGTTTGGATTGCCCCTGAGCAAGAATCTGTGTAGAAGAGACGCCTCTTTCAAGTAGGGGCAGATCCTGGGTTGTATTGCCGAAGTTAGCCAATACAGGTGTTGAAAGAATGCTGGCTACAAGCGCTCCAAAGATAATTGGTTAACTTTCATGATAATTACTCCAGTGGTTGATGATTTGTTTATATTAGCTGTGGTTTTTGAAATGAAGCTGAATTTAAAAGGGTATACGGATTTAATGGTTGATGGGGCACCTTCACCCCATCAATCTGATACCACCCTCAGATGGTTGATAGATCGACTCCGTAGTTGAGTTCCTCTGCGAAGTCCGGCAGTCCGTAACCGATGGTTTTCTTGTAGAAAGGAGAGACCTTCGCAGTCGGTGCCTTCTTCTTGTGCTTCGTGGTGTAGAGCATTCGTGCCCGCATCACCTCGAAGGAGTAACCGCGCCCTTCACGGTTCTTGTCCTTGGCCAGTCGGTTGATGGACTCCGTGTAAGCGTTGGTGACGGGCATGTCCGTCTCGAAGTAGGTCATGGTCTCTTCGCGCCAGTTTCCCACTGCCCTGACCAGATCGCTCCAGACTTCCTTTTGGCCCTTCGGGATGGTGGCTATCCACTCGTCCAGGGCGGCTTCTGCCTGGAGCCGTGTGGTGGCGTCCCAGATGCCGTAGAAGCGCTCCTTGTGCTCGTAGGCGGCCAGCAGTTGCGGGAACGCGCCTGTCCAGGTCTCCATGATGAGGCGCTCCCGGTCTGAGACTTCGTGAGCGCGTTTCAGCAGGATTTTCCGGTCTCCCTTGAGAGTCCGGCTCTGGGACGGTTTCAGCTCCTTTCTGAGGCCCTTGCGCACTCTCTCTAGGGCATCGTTGGCCATGCGCACCACATGGAACTTATCGACCACGATACGGGCCTGGGGCAGCACAGCCTTGACCGCTGCCCGGTAGGGGTTCCACATGTCCATGCTGACGATCTCGACCTTCTGCCGGTCTTTCAGCTTCATCAGGTAATTGGTCACCACGTCCTGGCGGCGGGTGGCCAGCAGGTCGAGCAGGGTTCGCTCCTCGATGTTGGTCAGGATGCAGCGGTAGCGCTTGTTCAGGTATAGCTCGTCAATGCCCAGGATGCGGGGCGTCTCGAAGCGGTGCCAGCGCCCCAGGAACTCGGCGCGGGCGTTGAAGATGTCGCGCACCGTCTTCTCGTCCAGGCCGGTCTCTGTGCCGCCACAAAGGTGTAGGGGTGGTTGAAGGATTCCTTCTCCACGTACTCATGCAGCCGCAGTGTCATACGGAATCCGTCCACCACCTCCGGTAGCTGGGGCCTGAATGTTGTCTTGCAGGCCCGGCAGGTGTATCGGCGGCGGACCACCCAGAGAGTGACCCGCTTGCCTTGGATGGGCAGATCACGATGGGGAACATCACGCTTGCCGAACCGCACGAACTCACCCTGCACGCCGCATTCCTCGCAGGCGATCGGATCGGGCACGTCCACCTGGAAGTGCATTTCGTCGTCGGTTGATTTGCAGCCCAGTACTTGGTATTGCGGCAGGTGAAGGATGTTGTCGGGAAGTTCGGTCATGGTGTTGTATAGGCGTAGGTGTCAGTCAGATCCATCCGGCTCGGCATTGGTGTTTGTTTTTTTACCCAACAAGCTGCCGGAAACGAAAAGTAAGGCACCGAGGACAATTGCAATATCAGCCAGGTTGAAGGCCGGCCAATGCCAGTCTCGCCAATAGAAATCAAAGGAATCCACAACATAGCCGCGAAAGACCCGGTCAATCAGGTTGCCCATGGCGCCACCGAGGATAAGACTGTAAGCGATGGCTTCTCCTTTATGACGATTTTCAAGGATAAGCTTGATCAGAAAAATCGAGACCACCACCGCGATTCCGATAAAAAAGTAGCGCTGCCAGCCTCCACCATTCGCAAAAAGACTGAATGCGGCACCGGTGTTCCATACGTGCACCCAGTTAAAGAACGGGGTCACTGAAATAGACTCGCCATAGGCCATTGATTGCTGCACCAGCCACTTTACAGCCTGATCAGACGCTGCCAGCAGGCCCGATATGGACAACAGGGCATACGGCGAGAGCTTTTTGCCAATAATGAGCATTATTTAACCCTTCAACGCCAAAATGCGTCTGGCACCGTTAAGTACAATGCCCCCCGCGATGGTGCCGATAATCAGATCCGGATAATTGGAACCGGTCCACGCGACCAGGGCGCCGGCGGTGATGACCCCCAGGTTGATCACCACGTCGTTGGCCGAGAATATCCAGCTTGCCTTCATGTGCGCCCCGCCTTCCCGATGTTTGGATATGAGCAGCAGACAACTGGTATTGGCAATCAATGCGACGAATGCGATAGCCATCATCACCAGCGATTCAGGCTCACTACCGAATACAAAGCGTCTCACCACCTCTACGAGCACGCCCACAGCCAAGATCAGTTGCAGTACACCAGCAAGATGCGCGGCACGTACCTGCATTTTCACGCTATGTCCAACCGCATAAAGGGCAAGCCCGTACACCGCCGCATCGGCAAAATTGTCCAGGGATTCTCCAATCAGGCCGGTGGACTGGGCGATCAGACCGGCAGTCATTTCCACCACGAACAGAAGTGCATTGATGCCGAGCAACCAGCGCAGGGTCCCGGATTCTTGCTTAGCAGAAGCTGCCGAAAACTCGGCGGCCTTGATGGTCTCCGGATTTGCAGCGACGGTTTCCTGAAGCGAGGCGCCTAGCCCCAAGGTCTTCAGTTTCGAGGTGACGGGCTCGACCTCGCCGTCATGCACGACCTTCAGCCGGCGGTTCGACAAGTCGAAGGACAGCGCCCGAATCTCCTCAAAGCCGTTCAGGGCTAGGCGAATCATTCGCTCTTCTGATGGACAGTCCATCTTCGGCACGGCATAAACGCTGACCCATCTCCCCGGCGCTTCGGAGGAGGCCTGTATATCGGTATCCGCCGCGGACGTTGCATCACCGCCACAGGCGCCGCCACCACAGGATTTGTTCATGATACGACTCCACTTGAACAATGTTGTGGTACCATTTAAAACTATAAAGCTACTATAAGGTCAATAGAGTAAAGAATCCGTTGGGGAGGAGGCTGATGCGTATTGGTCAGTTGGCGCAGTTGGTAGGGGTCGAAACACAGACGATCCGCTTCTATGAACAGCAAGGCTTGTTGCCGCCGCCTGATCGGCAGGACAACGGTTACCGTGTCTATACCGAGAAGCATGGTGAGCGGCTGGCCTTCATCCGTCGCTGCAGAATCCTAGGCCTGTCACTGGCTGAGATTCACGAACTACAGAGCTATCAGGACGACCCTCATCAGCCTTGTACCGCCGTCAACGCCTTGCTCGATGATCACATCTCTCATGTGCGGTCGCAGATAACCGCTCTGCAAGCGCTTGAGAAACAACTCGTTTCACTGAGAGCGAGTTGCAACGATGACCGGGAAGTTGAGGCGTGTGGGGTTCTTGCTGGAATTAGCGAAGGAAACATGCACCAGCAGTAGGTGAAGCATCAACCAGATAATCCGATGAGATGCCGGTCTGTCTCACTCTCATGCAAAGGTAAGATCAACCATTTAATCCGCTTACCCATTAATATCTGCCCAAAACCTGAGTATTTCATTAACTCTCAAGAACTATATCAAGCCGCAAACTCATTCAAGCGACCTCCATGCGGTCAAAATGCATATTGTAACCTCGCACGCACTTCATCTCCGCTAGCGCCATTGGCTTCTTCGCCATCCATGTAGCTCATTCCAAGTCGAACATTCTTGTTGGCGTAATAGTTAACGCCCAGTGTTGTTTGCTCACCGTCGGTCGTGGCCAGCCCCACATCACTGTATTTTCCGTCACCATCCTCAAAGCGGGCAACAACTTCCCAGGCCCCTTTGGGTGATGCCGGTTTTACCCGCTTGAATGCTCCGGCTTTGTAAGGACGGCTTTCGCCGGTGATGATCCAGCCAAGCTGTACGTAATAGCCATCAACATCCACCTGGCCTTCCTCGGAATCGAAATATTCGGCCTGGGCATGGAAGGGCCCGAAAGCGCCGGCGAGCTCCAGATTAAACGTATCGACCTCATCGGCCTGAGTGTCGGCATCACGCGTGGTATAACCCGCACCAAGATGAACAACCATATTGTTCGTTTGAATCGGTGCAACCGTGCCCCGTGCGGTTACTGCCGTGTTATTGAAGTCGTCGCTGCCATTGCCGTCTGCCTCGAAGTAGCCGATACCGTAGGTCCAGTTGCCGCCTTTGCCACTGAGCTGGATGCCGCCGCTGCGACCGGGGGCATAACGCTCGGTCATGGCAGATCGCTCAAGCGCTGAGATGTCTTTTGAGCTCGTTAATTCTTCCAGGCCGAATGGCTCTTTCTGTTTACCGATAGTCACGGTTGCAGCTGAGCCAAATCCCATGTAACGAATGTACAGGTCTTCAGCAGTACCGCCGTCGGCGCCATCACTTTCAGCGACGTTGAACTGGGTCTTGTACGCCCAGTCGCCAAAGTGGCCCTTGGCGTAGAGGCGTGCCCGGCGCACATCGAAATCGGTAGTGTCAACACCGTTGTCGTCAGACTGCGTGGCGTCGTAATCCCACTGAATGCGCCCGCCGAGCTGAAAAGACGCAGAGTTATCCGACACTTTCACTTTGATACCGCTGTCGGTATCGATCACAAGGTCTTCGCCGCTGGTCGTAACGTTTCCGGCCTGTGCAGCAGAAGCGGCAGAAATCGCCAAAGCCAAGCCCAAATATTTCTTGCTCATGATCTGTCTCACCTTTTTCGGTTTGCTTGTGTGTGTTGAAGCGCGATTAAAGTCTATTTGGCAAAGATTACAGAATGGTTACAGAGAATGCATCAAAACAGGGCGCTGGTCCGGGCCGGTGACAGGTTCTGGGGCGCTAGGTGTTGCGGTCGTTTTTCGGGGGCAAGCTCAGAATGTGCCGATTTGTCTCTATAATTATGATAAAAAAGAATAAATAAGATGTGGCAAGACTTTTGCTGATCATATTTGGAGCAATGAAACCCAACCGAAGGTATCCATTATGAAGAAGCAGTTTTTCACCAAATCCGGATTTATCAGTATCACTTTGCTTGCAGCACTTCAGGCTGCGCCCGCCATTGTTAGCGCTGACGTCAGCTCAAATGTGAGCGCCAGCAGCAACTATCTGTTCCGGGGCGTCACCCAGACAGACGGGGCTGCGGCTGTCCAGGGAGGGTTGGATTATGAGCATGCGTCGGGCTTCTACGCCGGTGGCTGGGGTTCCAATGTCGATTTTGGTGACGGCACCAGCTATGAGCTTGATCTTTATGCCGGATTCTCCGGCTCTGTGGAAGAACTGGGTTATGACGTTGGGTACATTTAAAAATAAAAACAATAAAAAAAACGTCACCAATTGGTGACGTTAAAAGTTACCCATTACCAGAGTTGTTAGAACATCATTCTAACACCGGCCACCACTCCAGTGTCTTCCGTGTTGTCGCCACTGGCGCGGGTGAGATCCGCCGTGTCGCCGTACTCTTTCTCCCAATAAGCACCGATGTAGGGGGCGAAGCGGCGGGTTACCTGATAGCCCAGACGCATACCGACACGAACGGAGTTAAGCCCTTCGCCCACGCCAAATTCTCCAACTTCGCTGGCGGCCACGGCGATTTCGGTACGCGGCTGTAGGTAG
>NZ_DFBS01000048.1:0-304 GCF_002366715.1 Halomonas sp. UBA3074
GATGAACACTCGCGTTCAGGTCGAGCACCCGGTCACCGAAATGGTCACTGGCGTGGATATCGTCAAGGAGCAGCTGCGCATTGCTTCGGGATTGCCGTTGTCGATTCGCCAAGAAGATATAAAACTCAATGGCCATGCCTTTGAGTGCCGCATTAACGCCGAAGACTCGCGTACCTTTATGCCGTCTCCCGGTAAGGTAACGCTGTTTCACGCACCGGGTGGTTTGGGCGTTCGCATGGACTCTCACCTGTATACCGGCTATACCGTACCGCCGCACTATGATTCATTGATTGGCAAGCTGATC
>NZ_DFBS01000048.1:358-4435 GCF_002366715.1 Halomonas sp. UBA3074
TATTAAAACCAATATCGACCTGCAAAAAGATTTGGTTCGCGACAGCTACTTCCGTCAAGGTGGTGTCAACATTCACTACCTGGAAAAGAAGCTCAGCAGCTAGTACGGCTGTCTCACCCTTTCCAGCGCACCGTCCTTTACAGTGCAACCGGTAAAGCTCTGCGGGGTGGCTATGTCCACCCCGCTGCCGTTTTAATTCGCCTTGCGGAGACTCTCAATGCCCTGGCTTCAACTCAAAGCCCATGTTGCCCCCGAACAAGCGGAGCTGCTCGAAGAGCTGCTGCTTGATGAAGGTGCAACAGCCATTGGCCTTCAGGATGCCCACGACGACCCGGTGTTTGAGCCCGAACGAGGCACCACGCCTCTGTGGGAAGACACCATTCTGACGGGCCTTTACGATGACCTAGAGGGCATTGACAGTATGCTGGCGCGTATAGAGTCAGCTTGGTCCGAGCAGATGCCCGGCGAATCTTGCCCTACCATCGAATATGAGCTGCTGGCTGACCGGGATTGGGAGCGCGAGTGGATGGACGACTTCACACCGCTGCGCATGGGCCAGCGCCTGTGGATCGTGCCTAGCTGGCATGAACCACCCGAAGCCGACGCCGTTAACTTGATTCTCGACCCTGGCCTGGCCTTTGGCACGGGCACGCACCCCACCACGGCGCTGTGCCTGGAATGGCTGGATGAACTGGCGGTCGCTGGTCACTTGGCACAGCAAAGCGTTTTAGACGTAGGCTGCGGGTCAGGCATTCTCGCCATTGCGGCACTCAAACTGGGGGCCATTCATGCCGATGCCACAGATATTGATCCACAGGCGCTGCAGGCTAGCCGCGACAACGCAGAGCGCAACGGCATCGAAGCATCCGAGCTAACGCTCCACTACCCTGAGCAGTTAAGCGATGGGGGCAATTACCCCATTGTGACGGCAAATATCCTCGCAGGCCCACTTGTCGAGCTGGCGCCCATGATTGCCGGTCACGTGGCTCCTGGGGGTCGCGTTGCGCTATCGGGCATTTTGGCCAATCAAGCCGACGATGTTTACGACGCTTACGCGGCCCAAGGAATCGCGATGGATGAGCCGGTAACACGGGAAGGATGGGTGCGGCTAAGTGGCTTACGTCCGCGTTAAAGCGGCAATCGGCCTTCACCCTACCACCGAGTAGGCGTATCATACGCCTCCTTGAAACGCCTACTCGCCGCCAGCCCAGCACACATAAAGCCTAATGCCATGACTGTAGCCAATGCACTAGCCTCCCATGCGCCTGCCACCATTGGCACGCATGCATTACCTAACCGGGTAATGCTCGCGCCGATGGCCGGCGTCACCGACCGGCCTTTTCGCCAGCTTTGCCGGCGGCTGGGTGCTGGCTGGGTAGTGGGCGAAATGGTCACGGCAGACCCGAGCCTGTGGCACACGCGCAAGTCGCAGCTACGCATGGATCATCGCGGCGAGCCAGACCCACGCGTAGTGCAAATTGCCGGTGGTGATGCCGAAATGCTCGCCCAGGCGGCACGCTTGAACGCCGAGCTAGGCGCGCAGATTATTGATATCAATATGGGCTGCCCGGCTAAGAAAGTATGTAACAAAGCCGCTGGGTCGGCGTTACTTCGCGATGAGCGCTTGGTTGCCGAGATTCTCGATGCAGTGGTGGCCGCCGTCGACATCCCTGTCACGCTGAAAATCCGCACCGGCTGGTGTGCCGAGTCCAACAATGCGCTGCGTGTTGCTAGGCTTGCTGAGGCTGCAGGTATTCAGTCACTCGCCGTACATGGCCGACACCGCCAGCAGCGCTATACTGGACAGGCAGAGTACGACACGATTGCTGAGATAAAATCTCACCTCTCGATACCGGTGATCGCCAACGGCGACATAACAAGCCCGGAAAAAGCCGCCGAGGTACTCGCTTATACCGGCGCTGATGCCGTCATGGTAGGCCGTGGTGCGCAAGGCAACCCGTGGATTTTTCAACAGATTAACCACTATCTTGAACATGGCGAGCGCATGCCACTCCCTAGCCTTATGGAGCGGCACGAAGTGCTTCACGAGCATGTCGAGGCGTTGCATGCGTTTTATGGCACGACCATGGGTGTCCGTATTGCGCGCAAGCACGTCGGCTGGTACCTAAGCGATGACACCCGCTTTACGCCGCCTCAGCAGCGTGCGCTTAAGCAGCAGTTCAATGCGTTAGCGTCACCTGAAACGCAATTTGATTGGATCAATGACGTGATGGCCCCCGGCGCCGCCATACGTTTGCTAGCCAAAGGAAGCCATGCTGCATGACCGAACGCGATCTTCTCTCTAGCGATACTTATTCAAGCGATAGCTATGCCAGTGATATTGGCTCCAGCGATAGCGTCTCCCATTTAGCGGGCACGCTCGCAGACCCCACTGCCAATACACCGCCGCAACCGCTGCGTGAAGCGGTTGAAACGGCCATGCGCCGCTACTTTGAACACTTGGATGGCAGTCAGGCCAGCGACCTCTACGCCATGGTAATGGCCGAAGTCGAGGCGCCGTTACTGGCCTGCGTCTTAGAGCACACCGACGGCAACCAGACCCGTGCCGCGGATGTGCTGGGTTTGAACCGTGGCACGCTACGCAAAAAACTCAAGCAATACGGACTTATCGAAGGTGACGCCCCATAACGCTGGGGCGTTGTCGTTTTTTAATTCTCGACTCTGCACACGAGCACTCTAATGGCTGATAACTCTCTCATGGCTGATAACCCCTCCTCGAATGACAGCAGCGCAACGCCCGTCCGCCGCGCCCTTCTGAGCGTTTCTGACAAAACCGGCATTGTAGAATTCGCCCGCGGCCTGACTGAGCACGGTGTCGAGCTTCTTTCGACAGGGGGCACATTTCGCCTGCTGCAAGAGAATGCCATTGCAGTAAAAGAAGTGTCTGAGCACACCGGTTTTCCCGAAATTATGGATGGCCGGGTGAAAACGCTACACCCGAAAATTCATGGGGGGATTTTGGCCCGGCGCGGCCAGGATGACGCGGTCATGGCGGAAAACGACATCACGCCGATCGACATGGTGGTCGTCAATCTTTACCCCTTTGCCGCCACGGTCGCCAAGCCCGATTGCACGCTCGAAGATGCCATCGAGAATATCGATATCGGCGGCCCTACCATGGTGCGCGCCTGCGCCAAAAATCATGCCTACACGACTATCGTGGTCAATAGCAGTGACTACGCGCGAGTGCTGGGCGAGCTGGCTGCCCAAGACGGCCAGGTAAGTAGTGCCACGCGCTTTGATTTAGCGGTTAAAGCATTCGAACACACCGCCGGGTACGATGGCGCAATTGCTGACTACCTTGGGCGTCAAGTCAATACCGCCGATGCGGCCTTCCCTCGCACCTTTAACCTGCAGCTCGATAAAAAGCAGGACATGCGCTATGGCGAAAACCCCCATCAGCAGGCAGCCTTTTACGTTGACCCACGGGCAACCGAGCCTAGCGTTGCTACCGCTAACATGCTTCAGGGCAAACCGCTCTCGTATAACAACGTGGCCGATACCGACGCTGCCTTTGAGTGCGTAAAAGCCTTTACCGAAACGGCTTGCGTGATTGTTAAGCATGCGAACCCTTGCGGTGTCGCCATTGGCGATACCGCCTTAGCCGCTTACGACAAAGCCTTTGCCACCGACCCTACCAGCGCGTTTGGCGGCATTATCGCCTTCAACACCCCGCTGGACGCCGAAACCGCCCAGGCGATTATCGACCGCCAGTTTGTCGAGGTGATTATCGCCCCTGGGGTCAGCGATGAAGCCGCTGCCATCGTGGCGAATAAGCAAAACGTGCGTTTGCTGGACGTCAGCGCTCATTGGCCAGGCGAACAGCAGCCTGCGCTGGACTTCAAACGTGTTAACGGCGGATTATTGGTTCAGGAGCGTGACGATGGAATGGTCACCCGTGATGACCTGACGGTAGTTAGCCAGCGCGCCCCTAGCGAGCAAGAGCTACGTGATTTAGCCTTTGCTTGGCGAGTCGCCAAATTCGTTAAATCCAACGCCATTGTGTATGCCAAAGAAGGACAAACCGTGGGCGTCGGCGCTGGCCAAATGAGCCGC
>NZ_DFBS01000048.1:4574-12447 GCF_002366715.1 Halomonas sp. UBA3074
AGGCCGGATTGGCCATGGTCTTTACCGGCATGCGCCACTTCCGCCACTAAGAGAAGCGACCGCATGGGGAGTGAATAGCTCCCAAACCAAAAAGCCCCATCAGCATGCTGATGGGGCTTTCGACTTTATGGGACTTCTAGCTTTTATAAAGGTTAGGCAGGACGTTAGCCCAAATCAATGCAGAGATACTTGGTTTCCAAGTACTCTTCTAACCCCTGATGACCACCTTCACGACCCAACCCCGAGGCTTTGACGCCCCCAAACGGTGCCGCCGCATTGGAAATAGCGCCCGTATTGATACCCACCATGCCATACTCCAGCGCTTCGGCCACGCGCCATACACGTGAAAGATCACGGGAATAGAAGTAAGAGGCTAAGCCGTACTGAGTATCGTTGGCCATTTCGATCGCGGTTTCTTCATCGTCAAACGGGAAGACAGCGGCGAGGGGGCCAAAGGTTTCCTCATGGGCCACTTTCATTTTATCCGTGGCAAAGCTGATCAGTGTTGGCGTAAAGAAATTACCGCCCAACGGGTGCGGATGGCCGCCTAGCAGTAATTCGGCGCCATGATCGATGGCATCCTGCACGTGCTCACTGACTTTCTTGACGCCATTTTCGTCGATGAGCGGGCCGATATTAATATTCGGTTTGGTGCCATCACCGACGTGCAACTCACTGTTCATGGCAACCGCGAGCTTTTCACAAAAAGCGTTGATCACGCTGGACTGCACTAAAAAGCGATTCGTGCAGACACAGGTTTGCCCGGCATTGCGGAACTTAGCGGCCATTGCCCCTTCTACCGCCGCGTCTAAATCCGCGTCTTCAAATACAATAAACGGAGCATTGCCGCCAAGCTCTAGGGAAATTTTCTGTACATGCTCAGCCGCCTGCGCCATTAGCTTGCGCCCCACCTCGGTAGAGCCGGTGAAGGTAATTTTGCGCACTTTAGGCGATTGGGTCATGGCTTCAGCAATTTCGCTCGCGCTGCCGGGCACGACATTGAAAACGCCACGTGGAATACCGGCGCGTTCGGCCAACAGGGCTAACGCAGTGGCTGAAAACGGCGTTTGGCTTGCCGGTTTAACCACGATTGTGCAGCCAGCCGCCAGCGCCGCACCTGCCTTACGGGTAATCATCGCCGCAGGGAAGTTCCAGGGAGTAATCGCCCCCACCACGCCTACAGGCTGTTTGGTCACTACAATGCGCTGGTTAGCTTTGGCCGCGGGGATGGTTTCGCCGTAAACCCGACGCGCTTCTTCAGCGAACCAGCGGATGAAGCTGGCCGCATAGGCAATTTCACCCGCGGCTTCTTTAAGCGGTTTACCCTGCTCGTAGGTCATCAACATGGCGAGATCCTGCTGATGCTCCATCATCAGGTCATGCCATTTTAATAACAGATCCGCTCGCTCTTGAGCGGTAAGAGCACGCCATGCCGGTAAGGCAGCATCCGCCGCATCAATGGCTCTTTCGGTCTCCGCTTTTCCCAAGCGGGGAATATCACCAATGGCTTCACCGGTCGCCGGGTTCAATACGGTGATTTGCTCGCCGCTATCGGCCGCCACCCAACTGCCGTCTATATAGGCAAAGGGGCAATACAGCTGTGTTTCTTTAAGCGCTTCCATGACTGACTCCTGACCAAAATGATGGCCTTATAGGCTCAATAACGCCTTCATGCTAAGACGAAACACCCCTTTAGACCAAGTTTACCGCGTGCCTCATCAGCCAATAATGACAAAAAACTTCAGTTAATCAGCATCAAAAATTCATGCCGTGTCGCCTGATTACTACGAAAGCCACCCAACATTACTGATGATGTCATGCTCGAATTCTGCTTCTCTACACCGCGCATCATCATGCAGAGATGGCGCGCTTCAATGACGACCGCAACACCCTTGGCCTGGGTTACTTCCTGCACAGCATCGGCAATTTCGCGGGTTAAATTCTCCTGAATCTGCATACGACGGGCAAACATATCGACGATGCGCGCAAATTTTGACAGTCCCAGCACTTTGCCATTGGGTAGGTAGGCAATATGGCATTTGCCAATAAAAGGCAGTAAATGGTGTTCACACATCGAATAGAGCTCGATATCTTTCACCAGTACCATTTCATCCGTTTGCGATTCAAATACCGCCCCATTAATAATCTCGTCCAACGATTGAGTGTAGCCTGCATTTAAAAACTGCATAGCTTTGGCTGCACGTTTTGGCGTGTCTCGAAGCCCTTCACGGTTAGGATCTTCACCCAGTGCTGAAATTATTTGGCGATAGTGCTCAGCGATATCATCGGACATATTAAGCCTCATCATAAAGCTATGCGCATTGGCGCCCTAGCGGCCACCCAGGTCTCTAATCCTTTGCGCATAAAAAGTAGAAATCGTTATTAAAGGGCGCTCATCTATGCGCCCTCTCCCCACATTGTACAAAAGGTATACTTTTAACAAAAACTGCACAATAAATATCAACTATTGCGTTTATTTTACCGCATCTGCCTACTCATAGCCTCTCTAACTGCGGCAGAGCGCCGCGGCGCTCACTTTGCAACCTAGGGCCCTGTGCTATGATAAATCGTTATTATTGATTGCCTTTGTTAGGGGCACTAACGTTGAGAGTTCGCCATGTCATTTAAGCCAGCACCTTTTTGGTTAACCGCCATCGCGGCGCCTTTTTTCGCTACACCGCTACTTGCCTCTGCCACAGAAGCAACACTTTCTTTACCTAACGACGCGACCGTTGGCGTTGAAGTCGTGGAAACGCTGACATTTAAACCAAACCAAGCCCGCCTCAACGATATTTTGCTCCACCCGACGCAAGCAGCGGGTTCCTCGCATTCACTGCCTGAGTATTGTGTCATCGTCGGGAATGCCCATTTGGTCGATGAGCGAATTCGCGTAACCACGCAAGAAGCCACGTGTATTGAAACACACGATGCCGATAGTGATATTTTCACCGGTGAATTTAGTGCCAGCGCCTATGCAGAAGACGGGCAATACGGCATCGCTTGCGAAAACTCGCCGTGCACGCTTTCACCGGGTCAAACGTTCCTTCTTACGCTGGATGCATCTGTCGCGATTGAAGAACTCGACAACCCCTCTGCAGAGTTGAATGCGCAACGACGTCAAGCGAATGGAGAAGGCATCGCCAACCCCGTTCCTCGCGAAGAAGCGGTGCCCGACTAAACAGCCCCCATTTACGCTAACCAACGGGGGTTATCCAACTGAAGACACTGCTGCTCTAACTGGCGGATATGCTGATTCCAATAGCCACTGTCTGCCAGCCAGGGAAAAGCCCGCGGAAAGGCAGGGTCGTCCCAGCGTGATACCAGCCAAGCTGAATGCCTGATCAAACGGTAACTTCTCAACGGCTCGATTAGCGACATTTGTTCATTGGGAAATGGGCAGGCTTGTTCATACCCTTCGGTAATTTCATTCAAGTAGGAGCGCCAGCCTTGAGGGTCATCGGTCGGCAGTAGCATCCAAATATCCTGGATGGCAGGCGCCATAATGCAATCGTCAAAATCAACCAGCGTAAAATCCTCATCACGACCTAGCACATTGCCTAGATGGCAATCGCCGTGACAGCGAATCATGTTAGTGGCGGGAACGTTATGTTGTATAAGATGCTGTTGCACCTTTTCAATCACACGCGCATAGGCTCGGCGCTGATGACCATTCATCCACTGGCTATCAAGCACACGCTGCTGGGCATCCATGATGCCACTCGCCATTTCTAACCGTGGACGGTGCTGAAAAGTTTGTTTGGACGACACACTATGCAAGCGCCCCAATACCTCTCCCATGGCAAATAAGTGCGAAGGGTTATCTAATTCGGGCGCTTGGCCTGGGCAATGAGGAAACAGCGCAAATCGATAAGCCTTAAAGGAGTGTAGCGACTCACCAGCCTGATTACGCCATGGGGCAACGACGGGCACCTGCTGATTGGCAAGCTCCTGTAAAAAGTCATGCTCCTCTTGAATAGCCGCGTCTGACCAGCGCTCAGGGCGATAAAACTTAACGACCCAATTTTTAGCGTCATCATCACGAAACAGTAGTACACGGTTTTCATAGCTATTCAGCGCAAAGGGCTCACCGGCGGGCCAAACATCGAGCGACTCAATTGCGGACATCACCAGGTCGGGCGAAAGAGAGCTGAACGGGTGTGACATCGGTCACTCCTGTGGTGGCGAAAAGGCTATAGCGTCAATAGAGCGTCATTCTATCAATCCTTACCCAGCGGTGTCCGCGCCGCCGCCCAAATATCCACTCGCTCAGCGCCCGCGTCCAGCGCAGCTTGCGCCAGGGCATGCCCCGTCGAGCCGGTGGTCACCACATCATCGATGATTAACACATGCGCTGGGGGCGTTGCTTCAAACACAAAAGCGCCCGCCAGGTTGGCAGCCCGTTGGCGGCGGTTCAGCGTGCGCTGGGAGGGCGAATCTTTTATCCGTTTGGCCGACACCAAAGGAACATCCACCTGGCGACTGAGCTTCTCAGCTAACCAATGCGATTGATTAAATCCTCGCGTACGTGCATGTGCTGGGTGCATAGGAACTGATAAGAGGGCATCTCCTAAGTCAGTGGGTGGCGTTATCAACATTAATTCAGCGAGTAGTGTGCCCGCCCGGGGAGAGGCATGGAATTTAAAATCATGAACGAGTTCTTTGATGGGCTCCAGATACCGAAGCCCCGCTTGGGTCGCAGAAAAGGCCGGGGGCTCAATCAGGCAGTGGCCGCACAAAGGTGTTTCGTGGGACACTGGCTCACCACATTGGCGGCAGGCCTGTCGGTTCCAGGGCAGCGTTTTCAGGCAGGCTAAGCACCACCCCTGCCCCGCTAAGGCCGGTGCAAGGCAAAAAGCACAATAACCCGGCATGGCTTGCTTTAACCAATGGCTCCCACGTTGCCGCCAGTGCTTTAAATCCATGCCGCCTCCTCTGTTAAGGTATTAATGTTGATTTCATTATTGACTTCTATCACAAAGTTGATACTATACGTCTCGTCTTAGCGGATGTGGTGGAATTGGTAGACACGCTAGATTTAGGTTCTAGTGCCGTAAGGTGTGGGAGTTCGAGTCTCCCCATCCGCACCAAGATTTGATCCAACCCTTACGGATCATAGCTTTCAGCGCGATCAAGCGCATTGCCAACCGAAGGTGTGACACTTAGGTGTGACATTCGGAATCAAGAAATGGCATACGGAAGCTACCTCTCAAGAAATCGTCACAACTCCATATTTTATGCTCGTGTAATCATTCCTCTCGCTCTTCGCAGCCACTTTGGCGGCAAGCGGGAATTTAGGCTTAGTTTGAAAACCCCCTGTAAAGTCACAGCCAAGCGTCGCGCTATGGAAATTTGGCTCAGCTTTCAGGTTGTCTATGATGCCTTGAGGAATGGTAAGTCATTGAACGACATTAATATTCACTATGGGGTGCTGGCAGCTCTGAAGTCTTATAAGAAGCTGCAAAAATCTCCCGCTCCTACCTTTCATATTTTTAAAAACATACCAATTCCGATGCAACACCCTCCCACAAAGCCATTAGAGCTTAAGGGACTAGTGCTCCATTTCATCAAAGACTCCTATCGTGGCCAAACGATAGAAGTAGATACTGGCTGCCCAGAAAAAGAGCTTGATATCATAATCAAGCTTAGAGATGACCTCGATCGGCGCATGGGCAACACAACATTCCCGCACCAGGCTCATCCATTGGCACATACGGACGTTGTCGATCAGAAGCTATTTTCCGAAGCGGCTGATGACTATATAGAGCTGTATAAGCGGAACCGAGAATACGACAAAACACTGCGCTTAAGCTCCTTCGATAAAGAATCTCGTAATGTCTTGTTCTGGAAGCATTACTTTCAGGAGACCTATATTCATGAAATCGACATCAGCGCATGCCGTGAAGCTGAGCAGCACTGTCGGAACTATCCTAAAAACGTGGATGCCAAGATCGCAGCGACAATGTGCCGGTCACCGCATGATAGGAACACAACAGGCTCCCAGGCGACAAAAAGCCGCTTGCTTGTTTTGAAAAACATTTTAGAGCACGCTCGGAAATACGGCTGGATTGATAACAACCCAGCTAGTGTCGTAGATACAAAGCAAAGACGCAGTGCCAGTGAAGTCGATAAGCACCCCTTTAGTAGCGACGAGTTGAAACTGATATTTCCCGGCTTAAGCTATGGCGATAACTTCACTACCCGCTTCAAAAATCGTGATACGTCTTACGATTGTGCTAAATTCTGGACACCACTGATCGCCCTGCTTTCGGGTGCTAGATTAGGTGAAATTATTCAACTCGAATTAGATGACATCAAGCATGAGGATGGCGTTTGGTTTTTCGACATCACCACCGAAAGCTCATCTAAGGACAGCGGCAAAGAGCTTAAGACCAAGGGTTCTAGGCGCCGGGTTCCTATCCATTCAGCCCTAGTTAAGATTGGCCTATTGGATTACGTCGACCAGAGACGAAAGCATTCTTTACGCCCTACGGGTCTCTTTGATCAATATCTCCGTGGCGCGCCAGGAAAAGGTAAGGTAATCACCGAGTGGTTCAAGGGTGGCCCAAATGGAGTCGATAGACATGGCAAGCCGCGCTTTCGCTATGGCTACTTAGACAGATGTGGCATCTCCTGTCGTCCCGACCAACGCCCAGATGGCTCAAGCGTGTCTTTTCACTCTTTTCGCCACACTTTTGCCGATGCTGCCCGTCGTGGAAAGCTACCTAGCGGTGAACTCTTGCGGGATGAAGACTCCCGGTGGATTTTGGGGCATACCAGCTCGATAATGACATCTAAGTATGGGCGAGGTAAGGAGTTAGGGTTTTTACAGTCAGTGGTAGAGGCCGTCCAATACCCCGATGTGGAATTATCGTCAATATCGTGGCGATCATTTCAAAAGAAAACAGGCATAAGCGCAGTTCATTTTTAAGCGGCAAAGTGAATGAACACCGAAGCTGAGGGGCCGGCTTCGGTGTAAGTATTGCCGCCTACTGCACCAAGGGCTGTTAACCCCCCTACATTAGCCGCATAACGCTCATAATCCCCCTGCTTAAATCGTTACTTATTTCAGGATCACTTCTGTTGGTGGCATGCCGCCAAACCTCAAGCAAATTTCGTTCATTTTGAGAAGTAAACGTGCCGAGACATTGCTCAATAGCGGCCAAAGAATCGGGAACATACTCGCTCATCACCATTCTGAAAAACCAAGCTACGTCGACATCCAGCACATTCGCTAACGGTCGAACCTTATCTAGTGGCAGCTTGGTTTTTCCACGCCTGATCATGGTGATGACGTTATGGTTGCTGTAGCCGAGCGCATTGGCCAAATCTGCATTGGCCAAGCCGAGTTGTTTCTGCCGCTTCACGACAAAATCAGACACGCTAATACCGTTCAACATCGCATTGCTCCTTAGTTAATTAATTGACAAGGACATTATTTTCCAATGAAGACTGGTGTGAAACGGAAAGTTAGTGTCGTTTTAAGCGTGCTGCGATGGCGATTTACCAGGGGTAAAATCTGCCGTTTCGTGATGCTTTGCAGAGGGCAAAATGTGACGTTTGGTTTCCAAGTATAAGAACAAGTGAGACGTTTTGGTTTGTGACCCGCAACTACGCTAACCCCCCATCACACGGGGGTTTTCTTATGCGCACTATCCTGTCAATCAGCCAAAACAACTTCACGCTAACCTCACATTTTTGAGTGATTTTTCGAGACTTATAGGGAAGTTCAAAAGAAGCGTTTTAAGACGTTTCCCAGTCCGAGATATACGTTGATCAACAAAGAACAGGGAAACGTCTCTCAGACGAAAACTGACAGCTTCCCGACACGTTCAAGCATCAATCGCTGACAGGGTAATCCCCCCGAAAAACCAGG
>NZ_DFBS01000006.1:0-52528 GCF_002366715.1 Halomonas sp. UBA3074
CCCTCAAAACGTCAACAGGCCCTATTGTGCTGTAAGCGATGGGTGAGCGGGGAAGGGGCTAAAAGCATGGTGTTCAAAAAAACAGGTAAGCCAGAAACAGGCAGACAACGAATAAGTAGACAACCAATAGGTCATCACGAGATGCCTCATCGAGCCGTTAGCAATGCCTAAAACACTGACACCCGGTGGTGGTGCGTCTTTGTTGGAGCGCCCGACTGAAGGCGGGCAGCTTAACGTTAGAATAAAAGCGCACAACGATGTTCAGGCAGTCATGGCATGGCTGGACGAGTATGCGGATAGCCCACAGACCTGGAAAGCGTATCGCCGGGAAGCCGAGCGGCTGCTGCTTTGGTTAACGCAGCAAGGGTTAACGCTTGCAGCAGTCGACCGAGAGCTGCTGCGCCGATTTGAGCAGTTTCTCACTGACCCACAACCAAGAGAGCAGTGGGTCGGGCCATCCAAACCTCGGTCTCATCCAGCGTGGCGGCCTTTTCGTGGGCCTTTATCGCCATCCAGTCGCCGCCAGAGCTTGGTCATTCTGCAAGGAATGTTTGCCTGGCTAGTAGAGGCTGGATGGGTGAGTCACAACCCGTTTCGGCTGATGCGGGACAAATCACGCCGCTTGAACAATCAAACGCCGCGCATTGAGCGCTACCTGGAGAGTGATCTGTGGGCATGGCTATGGCAGTGGCTCAATGAGCCGCTGCCAGCAGAGGCGGGTAGTCGGGCGCAGTTTGAGCAGGCACGGCGACGCTTTATCTTTGCGTTCGCCTATTTGCTTGCCCCGCGGATTAGTGAAATGGCGGCGGCCAATATGGGCGACTTTCAGCGCAGCGAAGGGCGCTGGTGGTGGAGCGTGGTAGGCAAGGGCAGTAAGGTGGCGAGAATTCCTCTGCCCGGCGATATGCTGGATAGCCTGCTGCAATGGCGAGAAACGCTAGGCTTGCCGGATCAGCCTGATGAGCGGGAACGCACGGCTCCGGCGCTGCGCGCCCTGGATGGTCAGCGCGGGTTGGGCGACAATCAACTATACAGGCTGATCAGGGCAACGTTTCAACAGGCAGCCTTGGCGCTTGAAGCGCAGGGCGGTGCGTCATCGCATATCAACACGCTGCGCCAGGCAACCCCACACTGGTTACGGCACACCTCGATAACGCATCAGGCTCAATCGGGCGTTAGCCTGCGCTATCTGGCCGAGTCCGCTCGCCATGCGCGCCTTGAAACCACATCAAGATACCTACATAACGAGGACATCGAGTGGCACGGCGAACAGCAACGCCATCGTTTAGGCAATTCGCCGCCTGATAACCCCTCAAGCCACGACTGAGTCGTTATAATAGGGTCATTGCATTCGTCATAGAGAATGACCAACGTCATTGATCAACCTAGAAGGAAACGCCATGAGCACTTCCGGCGCCGAACAGGCCCAGCAAGAGCTAATTGAAGATTTCGAGATATTCGATAACTGGATGGATCGTTATCAATACATTATCGATATGGGTAAACAGCTACCTGATTTCCCCGACGACTGGAAAAGTGAAGAGTTTAAAATCCAGGGCTGCCAGTCAAACGTATGGATGCGGCATGAAGAGGAGGGCGACAAGCTGATTTTCAAAGCAACCTCCGATGCCGCTATCGTGTCCGGGCTGATAGCGGTACTGCTGCGTATCTACAGCGACCGCACGGCGGCTGAAATTCGCGCTACCGAACCGCACTTTTTAGCCGACTTGGGATTGGATAAGCACCTTTCGCCCACACGTAGTAATGGCCTGCATGCCATGTTGGAAAAAATCTACCACGTGGCTCAGCAGCACTAAAGGGAGAGGTGGTCGTTGCAGCCGTCGGGCGGGGGCGCTTCCTGATCTTCACGGTAGAGCTGCTCGCTGCGACCACCCGGTACGGGATCCATCCCCCCCGGGTTGCCGGGATGGCACTTTACGATTCGCTTGATAGCCATCCAGCCGCCCTTTAACGGCCCATGCACCTGTATGGCTTCAATGGTGTAGGACGAACAGCTTGGCCAGAACCGGCAGCGCGGCCCTAACAGGGGGCTGATCGTATATTGGTAGGTTTTAACGCAACCGATCATCACCTTCGTCAGCAGCCAGCGCAATGCTGATGTGAGGGCTGTTAGCCAACAGCTTGCGGCGAAGTGCTTCACGGTTAGGACGACGCTTTTTGGCCGTAGAGCTCAGCGGGATCGATCAGGGGCGTGCTGGTAATTGCTGTTTGCTCATGACCCACCTGCACATAGAAACAGCTACGCCGCCCGGTATGGCAGGCGGGGCCTGTCTGATCCACCTGAAGCAGAAGGGTGTCGCCGTCGCAATCAAACGCCGCTGAGATAAGCAGCTGTTGCTGACCCGATGATTCGCCTTTACGCCAGAGTTTGCCTCTTGACCGTGAGTAATAGCACACCCGTTGGGTGGTTAGCGTTTCTTCGAGTGCCTGCCGGTTCATCCACGCCATCATCAACACTTCTTTGGAGTCATGCTGCTGGGCAATGGCTGGGATCAAACCATCGGCATTAAAACGAACGGCTGCCAACAGGGTTGATAAAGCGGGCAAGCTATCCGCGGGGGTTGCACGCTCAAGCTGCTTAAAAAGGGCGTTGGGTGCTACTTCATCAAAACGGGACATATAAACGCTACTCGCTCGCTATTCGGTGCTTCAGTTTGCTCGACAATCCTGACAGAGCCCTTGAAGCTCGATGGTTTGGCGCTCAACATTGAATCCTTGGCTTTTTGCCAGTGCCGCCAACTGGTCACTGATCTCGTCTAAATGTAGCTCTTCGACATAACCGCAGTGACGGCATATCAGAAGCTGGAAACCATGAGCGTGCTCAGGACACGCACACGCCACATAGGCGTTCTGGGATTCAATGCGGTGCACTAAGCCTTGATCAATCAAGAATTCAAGCGCCCGGTAAACCGTCGGTGGCCGAGCAGCCGCATGTTCCGTCGACAGCTTGTCGAGCAGATCGTACGCTTTTAGCCCACCCCCATTTTCGGCAATTAGCTCTAATACGCGCCTGCGTATAGGGGTGAAACGAACGCCTCGAATATGGCATTGAGACTCCGCCTGCTGCAGTAGTGTATTCGCTTGGGTCATGGGCAACTCATTGGACATTATTAGCCTAGATTCTGGCCTACCATTGCTGCTGGCCAGCCCTAGGCGCTTACCTACACGCAACCAGTCTACGCGCTGGAGGAGGCGGTGTCAGGGCTTTCTACCAACTCACTTTGACGGGCAAAGTGATGCTGGGCAAAGGCAACACGCTGTTTGGCAGGCACGCCGTCCGGTTGACGTTCAATGAGGTCTAGGCGACGGCGTAACCCTTCACCATTGGTCATCTGAATGGCGAGACCGGGGCGCGCATTAAGTTCGAGAAGCATGGGCCCATGCTTGCGATCCAGCACCATGTCGGTGCCTAAATAGCCCAGCCCCGTCATCTCGTAACAGCCTGCCGCCAAGTTCAGCAGGGTGTCCCATTGCGGCACCACTAAGCTCGCTAAATCGTGGCCTGTATCCGGGTGGCTAAAGCAGGGGCGGTCAAACTGAACGGCGCGCAGGGCAGCTCCCGTCGCAATGTTTAAACCTACCCCAACGGCCCCCTGATGTAAGTTTGCCTTGCCGTCAGAGGCGGCGGTGGATAAGCGCATCATCGCCATGACTGGGTAGCCCTTGAAGACGATAACCCTGATATCGGGAACCCCCTCGTAGGTGTAATCCATCAAGCTTTCATCAAAATTGATCAGTGTCTCAATCACCGCCACATCTGGCGAGCCGCCCAGTGAGTAGAGGCCCGACAGAATATTTGAGACATGCCGCTCGACATCGGTAATCGACAGTTGGGCACCGCTTGGTTTGATAAAGGCGTTATCTTCCACCTTTTCAATGACCAGGATGCCCTTACCGCCACTGCCTTTCGCAGGCTTTATCACAAAGCCGGCATGACCGGTAAGCATCTCGCCGATGTGCTTCACCCCAAATTGGGTGGTCACCGTGCCGATCAGCTCTGGCGATGTAATCCCATACTGCTGGGCAAGCAGCTTGGTTTTTAGCTTATCGTCCACGAGTGGATAGAGTCGGCGGCTATTGTAACGGCCAATGTAGCGGATATTGCGCCGATTCATACCGATGATGCCCTTGTCGCGCAGGCGCGTGGGCCAGGTCCAGTTTTTCAACCAGCTCATGAGGGTTTCTCATCATCAGTGATGGGCTTAAAGCGACGCAGCTCCAGTAGGCGGTACCCGGTGTAGTTACCCAACAGCAGGATCAATGCCATCAATATCAACTGAACGCCCAGGAAGTTGAACGTGATATGGCGTACCCAAGGATTGTTCATTGCCAAGTAAGCCAAGATAGCGGTAATCAAACTGCCGCCACCCTGTATGAGTACCTGCTTGGGGCCTTCCTCTTCCCACAAAATCGACATCCGTTCGATGGTCCAGGCCAGAATGATCATCGGGAAGAAGGTAATCGTTAAGCCAGCACTCAGCCCCATACGATAGGCCAGCACGGTAAAGATGGAGATGATCGCTATCACCGTAATGATGACCGCGGACACCCTAGCCACCAGTAGTAAATTCAAGTAAGAGAGATAGTTACGGATAATCAGGCCAACCGCGACGATCAATAGAAAGCCGATCAGGCCGGTGGGCAGGGTGGTTTGAATGAAGGCGAGGGCGATCAATACCGGCATAAACGTGCCGGAGGTCTTGATGCCCACCAAGACACGCAAGAAAACCACCATCAACGCGCCAATCGGAATCAACAGGATGGTTTGGAACAGCGCCTGCTCTTCCAGCGGCAGGCTGTGAATAGAGAAGTTGAGTAGGGTGTCTTCAGAATAGTGGTTACGTACCGCCGCCGAGGCTGGCTGGTCATGGGTCATCATCGAGAACGTCACCCGCGAATTGGTGCCGCCCTGAACTTCCAGAACGGCGCGACCGCCGGTTTCCCACAGCAGCAGATTATCAGGCTTACCCTGTTCGCCGGTTAAGGGGTTGAAAATAGCCCACTGTTCCCCCGATTCGTCAAAGACTTGAATCCAGCTACTCAGCGTTTGTCGACGGCGTCCATCCTCCAGCAGCAGGCCACTTACTTCGCGCGCGGACACGCCCGCTTGGTTTAACAAGCGCACCACCAGGGCTGCCGGGTTCTCTTGGGAAAGCAGAAGCCGGGCGTTTTCTTCTTGCCGCTCACCGTTCACATCACGGATTAACTCGCGGGCAAACGTCGCATTGTTAGCGCTGCGCGCCCAGGCTTGTTCGATTAGCTGACTAGCCGCCGTTTCGTAAGGGCTTTCCCAGGGGGTCGCAGGCGACATTTGAGGCGGTGTTTGCACCGGCGAACGGGCATCTTGCGATACCAGCATTTGCACGGAGTAATAAAGCGTTTGGCTGCCTGCTGCCTCACGGATCGTCCATTGCGCCGTGCGGCCAAGCTCGTCCGCTTGATAGGCTAGGCCATAGCCTGACGATGCAGTGTTTTCGGTTAAAACGCGATAACCCGCCTGATGAGAGGGCAGCGCCAAGTCGACCTGTACAGGGCCATCTTGCGCATTAAAAGTGATGCCTGCTTCGATTTCCCAAACCTGACGCTGCTCACCGGGTAACCAGGGAATTTCAAACTGGACATGGCGATGTACGCTGGTGGCCACACCCGCCACCAATAGCAAGCCGACAATAATATAAAACATTAACCGTGACATGGAGATTCCTTTCAGCGTATAGCGCCAGGGGAGAGCAGTTACTCTTCTGTATCGTCTTGATCGGCCGCTTCGTCTTCAGCAGCTTGATCGGCTGGCTCGCCACCAGGAAACTCGGGGCGGTCATGCAGGTAAGTGTCGGCCACATCAATGACGGCTATATCCATCAAAAAACGCCGGCCAAGCAGTACCGGGTAATCCAAATGGGAGCGGTCATTAAGCGTAAATTCGACGTTTTCACGGATAGGGCCAAGCGTCATCAATAGGGAAATGACCGGCCGTGACTCTTCGCCCGATGCTTGAACAATACGCACCCGACGCACGATCGGCGCTTCCACCCATTCATCGCGCTGGGATTCAACGGCCACATCGTCATCGTTGAGCGCTAGCTTGAAGCGCACCCAGTCTTCGCCGTCGCGCTCAAAGCGCGTAATGTCTGCCGCAGAAAGCGATGAAGTATTGGCGCCAGAATCGACACGCGCTTTCAGGTAAGTACCCAAGCTGGGCAGGCCGACCCATTCACTTCGACCCAGCAGCGTTTTGGTGCTTAGCGTTTCATCCACTTCACACTCTTCACGGATAATGACCGGTTCGTCACCACGCGCTTCTAACTGCTGAACGTCTTGGCGCAATGAACGTAACAAGCTGCCCACTTCACGCACGTCGGCTGTGAGCACCTGCTGTTGGTCGAGCTGGCGTGACTGAATCTCTGAGTGAGTGTCACATTGCTGTGCCAGTTGAGTCTCTAATTCAAGGATACGATTATTAAAAGACGCTTCGCTTAGTGGAGGCGGTTCATTCGTTTCTGGCTGGGTTGCTGCACAGCCTGCAATAGAAAGCGACAAGCCAGCTATAAGCCACAAAACACCTGGGCGCATAACGAGAGATATCCTTGGACAATAGGTGGGGGGAATAATAAGGAGATGGGCGACGAGTGTCCAACGCCATCAATGTTTTTCAAGCACTCAGTTTACTTGATTTAACATAATATATATTAAGCGAACCCATTGAAGATTGAGTAGCGACAAGTGGTTAGCTGCCCTATGCTAGTGAAATGTTTTACCGTAGTTGTATCTATGCCCATTCTGAATATAGGAAATATGCCATGTTCTCCTTTCTGCGTATTAGTTTTTTCACCCTGCTGTTTCTACTCACGGGCTGCGCCGGTGTTGATATCGAAGAGTACGCTGGCTCAGAGCCTCGTCTGGATATCGCCGAGTACTTTACCGGAACCACCAGAGCCTGGGGTATGGTTCAAGACTATTCGGGTGAAGTACAGCGCCGTTTCACCGTGGAGATCGAAGGAACCTACGAAGACGACACGCTTACGCTGGATGAGTCTTTCGTGTTTTCAGACGGTGAAACCGATCGTCGTGTATGGACATTTAAGCGCATTGACGACCACCGTTGGGTCGGCACTGCTAGCGATGTTGAGGGCCAGGTTGAAGCCCGTCAATACGGGCATGCTTTCCACATGCGTTATCCACTTGAGATTGCTATTGATGGTCGTATGATCACGTTCACTATGGATGACTGGATGTATCTTCAACCGGATGGCCGCTTGATCAACAAGACGGCCATGCGCAAATTCGGTTTTACGTTGGGTGAGATCACGCTCGTCTTTGAAAAAGCGAATGATTGATCCACTTTTTTGCAGCATCGCTAGCCTGCCCAATCGCCGTTAGCCTCGTAATAGCTTTCCAACTAAAAAAGCAGCCCGCTATTCTGCAGGCTGCTTTTTTCATTCTAGGCTGACGCTGTCAGGTATTTCGTCACCCAGTATCACTCAGGTGCTGCGTAAGAGCCGTCTTCCTGGTGTACTTCGTTGCCCGTAATGGGGGGCGTGAAGACACAAGCAACCGTCATGCCTTTCTCTTTACCGCGCAGCAGATGCTCATCATGCTGATCTAGCAGGTAAATATCGCCTGCTTTGATCGGCCAGATTTTGCCATCGGCCAGCGTTTCTACTTCGCCTTCACCTTCATAGCAAAACACTGCTTCGTAGTGATTTTTGTAATGAATGTGAGTCTCGGTACCGGGGAAAATACGGGTTATATGGAACGAGAAACCTGCGTTGTCGTTAGCCAAAACCAGGCGTGTGCTATCCCAGTTACCGTTTTCAGCAGTCACTAGGCGTTCTGTTTTGCGTG
The DNA here is from genome assembly GCF_002366715.1 of Halomonas sp. UBA3074. Taxonomy (GTDB): domain Bacteria; phylum Pseudomonadota; class Gammaproteobacteria; order Pseudomonadales; family Halomonadaceae; genus Vreelandella. The sequence continues at coordinate 7,864 of NZ_DFBS01000006.1, forward strand.
CTTCTTCGAGGTTACGAACGATCATAGAAGTACTCCATAGCATAGCGACTAGCGATTACCAGCCGCGGTTTCCCTAACGAATCAGGCGTGATCCCACGCTTTATCCTAACGTCAAATTACTCGCTGGCAACAGCCTTCACGCACATTTCCAGAATATCCAAGCCTTCCAGCAAATCAGCATCACTAATGGTTAGCGGGCACAGGCATTTAACGACTTCGCCGTCTTGGCCACTGGTCTCGATCACCAAGCCATGCTCGAAAGCTTTGCTGGTAATCTTGTCTGCGATATCGCCAGAAACAACGTCAATACCGCGCATTAGACCACGGCCACGTTCGGTAGCCGGCATGCCGCTTTCCGTGAGGAGTGCTGCAAGCTTTTGGAAACGCTCTTCTACAATACGCCCTTTGCGCTGAACATCACGCTCAAAGGTGTCGTTGGACCAGTATTTTTTCAAAGCGGCCGTGGCGGTCACCATCGCTAAGCTGAAACCACGGAAGGTACCGTTATATTGCCCCGGCTTCCATTGATCCAACTCCGGGCGCATCAGGACATGGGCGAACGGCAAACCAAAGCCAGAGAGTGACTTCGAGTTGGTGATAATGTCGGGTGTGATGCCCGCATGCTCGAAACTGAAGAACTTGCCGGTACGACCACAGCCTGCCTGGATATCGTCGATAATCAGCAGAATATCGTGAGCGCGGCAGATACCTTCCAGGCGCTTAAGCCACTCCAGACCCGCAACGTTAATACCGCCCTCGCCTTGCACGGTTTCAATAATCACACCGGCAGGTATATCCAAGCCGCCGGATTTATCGCCCAGCAGCTTTTCAAAGTAATCGAGCGTGTCGGTGTGCTCGCCCATGTAGCCATCATAGGGTAAAAAGCTAGCGCCCTGAGTGGGTATGCCGCCCGTGGCTTCACGGAACTTACGGTTACCGGTCGTCGCCAACGCACCCATGGTTACGCCATGAAAGCCGTTGGTAAACGTGACAATGTTATGGCGGCCTTTCGCCACACGGGCCAAACGTATCGCGGCTTCAACCGCGTTGGTGCCCGTTGGGCCAGGCAGGTGCACTTTATAGTCGAGCCCGCGTGGCTTGAAGATGACCTCTTCGAGCGTCTCGAGATAGTCACGCTTGGCATTGGTCCACATGTCCAGCCCATGAACGACACCGTCCGTAGACAGATAGTCAATCATTGCCTGCTTCATGTGCGGGTTGTTGTGGCCGTAATTGAGGGTGCCCGCGCCGGCGAGGAAATCAATGTACTCACGGCCGTTCTCATCGGTCAGGCGCGCATTTTGCGCCTTGGTAAATACCACCGGAAATGAACGAGAATAAGTACGTACATTGGATTCCATGCGTTCAAGCGTCTGGGTCTGCATTGCGACCTCCTTAGTTGATCATTTTGCTATTAGGCGTTTTAGCCCGGCGCAACATAAGCGGGAAAACGGCTAGCCATTGCGTTACTAACGCCGTGATAGGTATTAGATGCGGTCGGTTTGGAACGGACCGATACGGACCAGGTTTTCCGGATCATGCTCGCCGCCGAGCTGTTCGGTAGAGAAGTATTCGCGGCTATTGAGCGGTGCGTGCCAACGCGCTGCCAAGCGGCGAAACAAGCCCCATGAGGCTAAGTTGTCTGGGGTGATCGTGGTTTCAAGATGGTGCACGTCATCGAGCTCTGGGCGTGACATGATCGCCTCGACCAAGCGACGCGCTAAACCCGTGCCGCGGGCTTTTTCACCAACGGCCACCTGCCATAGAAAGTAGGTATCCGGCGCATTGTCTTTTACATAGCCCGATACGAAACCCACGACCTCACCTTCTTCATTGGTAGCCACTGCACAGGTGTCACGAAACTGCGTGGCTAATAATAGGTAAGCGTAGGCAGAATTGACGTCCAGTGGCGGGCAGGCTTTGATAAGCTCGTAAACGCCCCAGCCATCATCCGCATTAGGTTTACGAATAAAAAGCGGCATTTCAGCGTGCCCAACGACCGCATCGGCCACTGTAGGGCGTGCTAAATCAGCAGAGGGGGTAAACGGTTGTATCGGCGTACTCATAGTTATGCTTCGCTGTAGCGAATTTGAGGATCATTATAACAGCTGATTATGAGCAATTCAAAAATCATATTATTCACCACCCTGATTTCCATAATATTTTGTTATGAAAAGACTGTTTTACGCAGCCTGCTCATACCTAAAGGGCCACCGTAACTGTTTTAGAATAGCGCAACTTGACGACAAAAAAAGGCGTACCAATGGCACGCCTTTTCTGGAAATAGAACAGATGGTTAGTTAGCGCCGCGTGAGCGCGCGCATGGTGACAAACTCCTCCGCTCCTGTTGGGTGAATACCCACGGTGCGGTCAAAATCGCGCTTGGTCAGTCCCGCTCTTACCGCAATGGCGATGCCTTGAATGATCTCACCCGCGTCATCGCCCACCATATGGGCACCAACGACCACATCGGAGGCATCATCTACCACCAATTTCATCAAGGTGCGCTCTTGGCTCCCTGAGAGGGTGTGCTTCATGGCGCGGAAGTTAGTGCTGTAAACACGAATATTAGCGTACTTCTCCCGCGCGGCCTCTTCGGAAAGCCCTACCGTACCGATATTGGGATGGCAAAATACCGCGGTGGGAATGGTAATGTAATCCAACGGCTGAGGAATGGTGTCAGAGAAGTGGATATCCACTAACTGCATCGCTTCCGCCAGGGCCACAGGGGTTAACTCTGGCCCCACGGTTAAATCACCAAGCGCCAATACGGAAGGCAGCACCGTTTCGAACCGGTCGTTAACCGGAATTTTACCCGCCTCATCCAGCCCCAAACCTAGGGCCTCAAGCCCTAAATCACGAATATTGGCTTTACGCCCGGTGGCCGCCAACACGACATCGACTTCCATCACCTGCCCATCGGTGAGATGGACGTTGTAGGCATCCTGGGTGGCTTCGATACGCTCGATGTTGGTATTGAAATGGAGGTTGACCCCTTTTCTCTCCATTTCCGCACAGGTGAACTCGCGCACCTGCTGATCAAAGCCTTTCAAAAAGAGCTCGCCCCGGTAAATCAGGTGTGTCTCGCTGCCGAGCCCATTAAAGATGCTGGAAAACTCAACGGCGATATAACCGCCACCCAGGACGAGAAAGCGCTTGGGAAAGGTGTCCAAATCAAAAATCTGGTTGGAGTCTAAAGCATGCTCACTGCCCGGAAAATCCGGCACCCAGGGCCAACCGCCGGTCGCCAGCAGGATTTTTTTAGCGGTTACCGATGAGTCGCCATGCTCGCCACTTAGCGCAACCGTATGCGCATCGGTTAGCCGCGCTCGTGCATTCAAGAGCGTTACCCCTGCTCCCTCCAGCATGCGCTGGTAGATACCATTGAGGCGTTTGATTTCACTGATTTTATTGTCACGCAAGGTCGCCCAATCAAAGCTGGCAGGCCCGGGCAACTGCCAGCCAAAACCGGCGGAATCGTCAAAACTGTCGTGAAAATGGGCCGCGTAAGAGTAAAGTTTTTTTGGCACACACCCTACGTTGACACAAGTGCCGCCCAGGTACCTATCTTCGGCAATGGCGACCTTGGCGCCCGTGGCCGCAGCCATGCGGGCTGCACGCACACCACCCGAGCCTGCACCAATCACCAGGAGGTCATATTCGTATTCAGAAACGTCTGCCATCGTTTGCTCCTGTGGAGTTAAAGTAGGGTTATTGACCTGGCCGCTGAGGGAGGTTAAAACCATTTGCTGCTATTTTATACTGTCCAATCCTTTATACTTGCCAAGATTTATTATTCTGCTTCTCGATCAGTGGCTTAACTCTATTAAACTTAGCTGGAGACTTTATGGCTGACCCTATTGCGACGCTACTCGATAACAATCGCGCCTGGGCTGAGCGCATGTGCGAAGAGGATCCCGACTATTTTAAACGTCTCTCAAGTCAGCAGAACCCCGACTATCTATGGATTGGCTGTTCCGATAGTCGTGTACCTGCCAATCAAATTATTGCGCTGCCACCCGGGGAAGTTTTCGTTCATCGTAATGTAGCAAACCTGCTCCACCACACGGATATGAATGCCCTTTCGGTGGTTCAGTATGCCGTGGATGTGCTTAAAGTTAGCCATATCATGATCGTTGGGCACTATGGTTGTGGCGGCATCAAGGCCGCCATGATGGGCGGCGAATGTGGCGTCGTCGACTATTGGCTGCATTCGGTGCGTGAGCAGTATAATCGTCATCGCGACACGCTCGGCCACCTTCCTTTGGAAGACCAAATTGACCGTATGTGCGAGCTCAACGTCAAAGCCCAGGTGAACAGTTTATGCCGCACCAAGATTCTGCAGCGCGCCTGGCAGCGAGGCCAAGAAATCTCCGTTCACGGCTGGGTTTATGGTTTAAGTGATGGTCGCGTGAAAGACCTTAATTGCACCATCAGTGGGTTAGAGCAAGTCGAAACGCTTTACCGCATCGATCGCCTACAACCAGGCGATTAAGCCTCATTATTGAGCGCCTACCGAGACCTAGTCGTAGCGGTAGGCGCGATGGCAGCTCTTACAACTGGCCCCCACCTCAGAAAGCGCTTTGGCCGTCTGGCGGACATCACCCTGCTCAGCGACGTCAACCAACTGGTCGATCTTCGTTTCAAGATCCGTAAAGCCCGCGGCAAACTCATCCCACTCCTCCCATAGCGTGGAACGCGCGTCCGAACCGCTGCCATGAGTCCCTTTTATAAAAGCGGGAAGAAGCTGCTGGCCACGGGCACGTTCCTGTAGTTCAGCTAAGCGTGGGGCAGCAGCCTCGACATCTTGATTGTTAACCAAGTCAAAACGTAGTTGACGAACCAGGCTTTCAATATCTTTGAGCTCTTGCTGGCGCCACATCACCGCTTCACGTTCGCTGGTGAAGGGTGTATCGCCCACGGACTCAGGCATCTCCAATGCGCCATGGCTCTCTTCACTACTTTCTACATTACTCTCTTGATTAGCCTCTTCGCCCGCCAAGACCGGCGGCACACAAAGCATTAATGCCAAGCCAGCGCCCAGTGCGTGACGTTGAAAAGCCCATGTTCGGTGTTCACGCTTCAGCATAGTGGCGTCCTGTGGGTGAGCAGGTTCATCATTAGTCGTTAGCCTATCGGGCATGTCACCCCAGTGCCTTTTAAGCCGCAATAGCCATGCGGGTTTTTATCGAGGTACTGCTGATGATAAGCCTCTGCATAATAAAACGTGTCTAGTGGTTTTATTTCAGTGGTGATTGGGCCCCTGCCCGCTTTGTCGAGCGCCTGCTGATAAGCCGCTGCGCTCTGTTCCGCGGTGGCAAGCTGCGCTTGGGTCGTGGTGAAAATAGCGGAGCGGTACTGCGAGCCAATGTCGTTACCCTGGCGGTTTCCTTGGGTTGGGTCGTGCTGCTCCCAAAAGACTTGCAGTAGCGACTCAAGCTCGACCTGCTGAGGGTCGTAAATCACTCTCACGACTTCCGTATGGCCGGTACGGCCCGTGCAGGTCTCTTCATACGTCGGGTTGGGGGTTTCACCACCGGCATACCCCGCCGCCGTGACATAAACACCTGGCAACTGCCAGAAAAGGCGCTCGACACCCCAGAAGCAGCCCATGCCCAACACGATCTCCTCGTGCCCGTCTGGAAACGGCGGATGCAGCGAGTGCCCGCTGATCGTATGGACATCGCTGGTTTTAATCGGGACATCGCGGCCAGGCAGTACCCGGCTGGCACTTGAACTAGCACTTGAAAATAGCGACATATCGTCCTCGCTCATTGCTGCTTTAAGATGGTTGGATCACCGGAACGGGTAAAGGTGTAGATCAAATCCACCGCCTGATTGGTACCCGATACGGCCTGAAGATAAAGATTACGCCACAACGTATAGCGTAAGGTTAGTTCTGCAATTGGTGAGAAAATTCCCACACCGTAACTGATTCTTAAATCGTCAGTCAGTTGGCCGCTGACGGCTACTTGGCTATCGTCGCCTGCGCCGGCGGTGTCGAGGGTTAAATCGTCGATTCCGAAAGCTTCACCTATGGAGCCCACGGCACCACCGGTGCGTCCTAATGACATCCCTATCAGCGCCGTGGTGAGCGCGCTGTCCACTCCGCCACCGGAGGAATCCGGTGCGCGGCCACGAAGTAAGTAGGAGAGCGCACGCGATTCATCCATCGCTGGCTCAGAAAAGATCATCACATTAGGTGTTTCAGCATTACCGGTGACCCGAAGGCCTGCAATGACATCATCTTCGGTCACGTCCGGGTTACGAATGGCCTCGAAGTCGAGAGTAGGTAACCCAGGCGGACCGCTGAAGAGTAGCTCACCGCGACGAATGACCAGGTCTTGACCAAACGCCTGGAAGCGGCCATCCACGAGATTGACATCCCCGAACAGCTGCAACGCTCCGCCACTTTGGCGAATTTCCAGCGTGCCCCCCAATCCTGATTCTAGGCCATAGGCTGAAATCTGCATGTCGCTGCCTAGCGTCAACGTTACCAACACATCAAGCGCCATACCGGTCGCAGCGAGCTCATCGGAATTACTCGGTTCATCGCCTCTGGCGGCGGCACGCTGGGCCTCGATTTCTGCCTGCCGATCGTCGCGCTCGGTAATGATGACTTCGTCACCACTGGGTGTGACGGCGGATGACGGCATATCGCCAATTTCAAGCCTTGCCCAGGGCAGGTTGATATCACCTCTGACTTGGAGTCTTTCAGGCGTCACGCGAATGCGAATGTCGGGGGCCGCTTCTAGTCGGCCAAACTGCGGCAATACGATCAGGATAGGCTCTTGAACGGCATTAAGATCTACTCCAATTCGCCAATCGTCACCGCTTGGCCAATAAGCATCCCCGGTAATTTGCAAGCGACCGCGTTCTGCCGCCAGATAACCGTCAATATCGCCCTGTTCTCCGTCGAATGTGACCACCAATTCGCCCCCCTGCACATCGACAGGAATATCCGGGCCGCTGACTCCGATGCCGCGCAGACCCAGTTGACCCTGCAAGTCGGGCTGAGCGGTTGAGCCGGAAATTTGCACACTGCCGCTGAGATCACCTTCCAGCCGATCCATTCCTACCAGCATGGGACGATAAGGCTGCAGCGAAACGTCATCTGCACGTAATTCACCACTAAGCTCGCCAGCGCCGAGAGGATCATTGATCGATAAATTCAGGTTCAAATCACCCGCTTCGGCAAGCGAAAGCGTCACATTGGCATCCGCCTGGGCTTGGTTGGCTTCGATTTGAGCGTCCAAACTGATTTCAGGCAGTGGCACGGGCTGACCATAGTCATTGATCGCGGTAACGGCGAGTTCACTGAGCACCTGCAGATTCGCCTGCCATTGTGCTCCCCCTTGCCGCCAGCGAGCGTCAAGATCGGCCGTTGTGTCACCAGCTAGCTGCCACTCTTCGGGTAAAAAGGGCTCCAACATCTCCATAGGCACTTCACGTAACGTGAGAATGGCGTTGCCCTGTTGCGCGGACGCGTTGATCGGCTCTTCCGAACACACCACGCCTCCCTGCTCGCGGCGCAGACAGAATGGGCTAAGGTTCGCCTGACCGTTAGCGAGGTCATAGCGGAGATCCAAAGGGTCTTCGAGGCGAATATCGCCTGCCTCCGAGTCGACTTCCAGCGGTGTTAGCCGGGCCTCATATCGCTGACGTTGCTGGTCGAAACGCCCATCGAGGGCAAGCTGCGCGCGGCTTACTACGTTGTCACCCGCTCCCTGAACGTTGAGTTCAAGACGGTGCGCTGACAGCCTTCCTGCAAGATCGGCGGCCACTGTGGACAGCGCCTGGCCACCAGCATTGACGTTTTGTAGTGCCAGCTGCACGTCGAGGTTTGGGTCATCGATTCCCTGGACATCGGCATTCAACGTCAGCCTTTCCACACGATTTTCACCGAATCGAATACCATCGCCTTGTAAGTCAGCCAGCAATTGCGGTTGGTCAAAACTGCCGGTAGCCGCCAGCGTCCACACGATAGTGCCCGCCAAGTCGGGTGAGAGAGTCTGCAGTTGGCGTAGCGCAATGTCGGCATCGAGCGACATTGCCTGTTCGCTGATTTGTCCCGCTGCTTCCAGCCGGTTATCACCTTGGGTAAACAGCAGCTGGTCAATGTCGACTTCCATATTGCTGTTGGCGTCCAGCGACGCTTGCAGCGTTAGCGGATAGTCGCGCAACACACCATCAATCGATAGGTTAGGGATGCTGACAGCCCATAGGTCGCCCTGCGGGCTGGTTTGCTGAGACAAGGAAAATTCAATGTCGCCGTTCAGATTTCCCTCTAACTGGTCCACGAAGTGGGAGGGGTCAAACTGATCCAAACGAACATTGGCATCGACCTGCAACGGCGCTAACCAGCGAATGGTGCCTTCGCTACGCAAGGCGCTTTCGTCGATCGCCACTGAGAGCGGCTGCCAGCTAAACTGCTCAAGATCCCCCTCACCGCGAAGGTCAATCTGGGTAGCTGGTACACTGGGGCCTTCGACCGCCATCGCGAGCTGAGCGTTGTAGCTCTCCAGGCTTCCTGATACCTGCAAATTTAGATCATCCACCACATAAGGTTCGGTTGCCACGCTCTCTTCGGATGGGTCTGACGCTTCATCCGGGGTGACGGGCAACGGCCACTGAACCTGATCACTCTGCAGCTGCAGTTGAAATGGCAGCGTGGGTGCTAGCGCATCGATTTGGCCACTTAGCGAAGCATCAACAGCGCCAGAGGCTTCCAACTGAGCGTCAAGTGCATCCAGAGGGCCCGAGAGCGTTAATGACAAGGTCTCGCCATCCAGCTCAGGAAACGTCTCAGCTAAAAACAGTTCGACATTCAAGCGTGCATTCAGCGGATAATTATCACTTAACGTGACGTCTGCCGTTAAATCCGCCTGAGCATCAGGTGTCGTGACCGCAAGCTCGGTTAATTCGACGTGGCTGCCTTCGGTCATTAGCCCAAGCTGGAGCCGTTCCACGCGATACTCGGTGGCCCCTTCCAGACGAAAATCATTGACTGTAAATTCGGGTATTTGGATATCGACCGGCAAGGAGATTTCCGGTAACTCAAGACGTTCGCGTGCTTCTAACTGCTCCTCTGGCGACGTGACCGCCTGCACGGCTTGGTCTTGCGGTTCGCGGAGCAGTATCGCGGCATCGATTGCTTGGGCTGAAAGCGGCGTTTCCATATTTTGCGTGAGTAAAACACCTGCCGAGGGTGGCAGGTAAAGCCGCGGTTGCTCCAAATGCGTTGGTTCAAGCCGCACTTGGTTGCCTTCAGCGACGGCGGCAGAACTTAATGAGCGCCACGCGACCTGCGTACCATCGGCAAGTCGCAGGTTGACATCATCGAGCTGTAAGGAGCGTAACTCGATGGGAAAAGGGAAACGAAGGGATAGTGGTGCGCCCTCTTCTTCTGGCGGTGGTTGCTGTTCACCCGATGCCCCCAGCCTGATGTCAGCACCCGCCACGCGGAGCGTATCGACGCACAACCGGCCTGAAAGAACGCAGTCATCCGCCCAATCAAGCTCAAATTCATCGACGCTTATGCGGGTTTCCCCCAGTTGCAGCTGGAAATCTTCGATCATGAAATGATCAAGCAAACCGCCTTCATGCTGCGTGTAGGAAAAAAAGTCGCGTTGCTCACCCTGTGAGAGCAGTACGCCCGTGCCCCAGGGAGACAACGCCACCCCCAACACCAGCGCGACAATACCCAGCAGCCAAATAGGCACTACGATAACAAGGCGCAACAGGCTCCAGAATAACAGCCAAGTCCGGTACTTGGGTGATAGTCGCTGGCGCTTATCAGACGTCGCTGCTTCAACCTGAGACAAAGCTATCTCCTAGAATTCCGGTCCGATGGAAAAGTGCAAACGCCAGTCGTCTTCATCATCAAAGGGATGAGCGATATCAAAGCGAATTGGCCCGACCGGTGACACCCAGCGCACACCGGCACCGGCGCCCGTTTTCAAATCATTGGGGCCCCAGTTATCAAAGGCATCGCCATTATCGACGAAGGTGGCTGCCCACCAATCCCCCGTAACACGCCGTTGATACTCCAGGGTCGAGGTCAGCATTTGCTGGCCGCCTCGCAAGCGCCCTTCTTCATTGCGTGGGGAAAGGCTTTCATAAGAATACCCCCGCACACTGCGGTCACCACCGGCAAAAAAGCGCAACGATGGCGGAATTTTGGCAAAGTCATCGGTTTCGATAGCGCCTAAGCTTACCCGCGCCAAGAAGCGGTTATCGTTGCCAATGGTGCGAATCCACTCGGTATCGGCGGTCACACGGGTGAACTGTGCATCCGACCCCCAGACTTTGTCCGAGTACTCCAACGAAAGCTGCTGACGATCGCCCCATAATGGAAAACGCTGGGGGCGTGTTCGGGTTCGAGACCACTGTACCCCAGGATAAAACAGCCAAACTTGGTCGGCTTCACCGCCCTGCTCGAAGTCTTCATACGTAGTGCGGAAGTAAACGGTTTGAACCCAGTCGTTATCAAACTCCCAGCGTCTTGCAATTTCAACGGTACCCTCGAGTGACTGGGTATCACTGTCGTCGACGTTGCGGACACCGTATTGGAGTCGATAGCTATCGCGCAGCGGGTCTTCTAGCGGAACGTTATAGACCCCGGTAAAACGCTGCTCTGGCGCGGACAAATAGAGATCGTGATCGAGACTATGACCATAGCGGTTGATCCATGGCTGTTCCCAACCAAACCGTAGCCTGGGGCCTACGTCGGTTGCGTAGCCAATACCCACTTCGAACTGGTGACGGTCAGCAGGCTCAACGGAGACATCGATAGGTAATTGCGTATCGCTGGGTGTATTGAGGACTAATGCACTGGCTAAGGCGGCACTACTGACCCGCGGGCGCTCAGGCTGAGACGCAGTGGCTTCGCTCCACCATGGGTCACCTCCGCCAGGAGGCGCGATGGTTAACTCTTGGGCTGTTTCAAGGCGCGGGCGAACCGACACCGAGCTAAACCAGCCCGTTTCTGCAAGCGATTGATTATAGTCAGCCAGCGTTTGCGCGAGATAAGGGTCGCCAGTTTCAAAGGGCTGCATACGGCGTAATCGATCGAGCTCGATATGGCTGCCCGTTATCGACGTATTGCCAAATTGGTAGCGTGGCCCGCTGTCGAAATCCATATAGAGTCGCGCACTTTGCAAATATGGGCGTACTTCCATACGGCGATCTGTAAAGCCCCAGTCGAAATAGCCGCGCTCGATAGCCAATCCGGAAAGTTGACCGCGCAAGCGCTCCCAGGGGGCGTGCCGCAATACATCGCCCTCTTCCAGAGGAAAGTCTTCAACCGCTTGCTGAAAGGGAGGATCGCTGCGGGCGTCGCCTTCGACATTGATGGATAAGATTTCAATCTCAACTTGCGGCCCTGGATCAATCTCCAGCGACACTCGCTCATCGCCACTGCGACCGAACGTAATCTCAGGCTCATAATAACCATACACCCGCATGGCTTCTTGAGTGCGCTGGCGAACCTCGCCCTCTAGGCGCGCTTCGGTGTATTGCTCAGCCTCGACATTCTGTAAATAAGCTTCGATGTTGCCTTCGACTTCCCCGGAAACGCCGGTGATCGTCGCCTGTAATGCCCATGCTCCGTGTGGTACGTATAACAGTGGTAGCACCACTAACACAGTGCGACCGGTGGCTGAAGTCCATCGCCGTTGTCTTCCCATACATTTTTATCCTAACCTAAATCAGCGGCTTCATTACCTAAGCATTACAACGTCTTAGCAAAATATCCGTAGCAGAACGCATAACCATTAAGCAGATGTTTAACGCAACATTTCTAATTGGGCACTGAACGCGAGCTGTGCTTGACGAACTTGCCTCACGTCGCTCTCTAGCGAATTCAAGCGTTGCGACCACTCCTGCTCTAATGCCGCCAGTGCTTGTTGGTCTGCGGGTGCTTCAACCTCAGCAACGGAAGACGCCAATTCTTCAAAGCGCGCCTCAACGGCGTTTCTTTGTGCCGACAACTGCTCTTCCCAATCACTACGCATCGAATTGAGCTGGCTATCCACTACGGACAGGCGCTGTTCGGTCAGTTGCTCCAGGTGGGACACTTCTTCAATAAGGTTCTGACGTCCCGAGGTTCCCGTTTGTTCCAGTGCATCCAGCGATTCCCGCATTGCCATCAGTTGGCTGTCACGCAACTCAGCCTGCTCGTTAAGCTGGTTTAACTGCTGGAGCAAAGAATTAATCGAATCGCTCGAAGCCATGTCTTCATTCATGGTGAGTAGGCCGTACAGCTCTTCGCGAGTATCGTTCAGGGCAACGGAGAGTTGTTCTTGCTCTTGAAAGAGCGTCGACATCTGAGCTTGTACAAAGGTTATCGTATCTTGTACATCCGTGTCATCCGAATCCAAGCGGGCGTGGACATTGGATACTTCCCCACTTACCCGATGCAGTTCGTCTAACAGTCGTTCACGTTCGTACCAGAGTCCAGCCGCCGCCGCACCCAAGAGGGCAATGATGAAAAGCAAGCATAGCCATAATGGCCACAGGGTAGGCCCCTTTCGGTGGCGCAAATGCTGCGCCGTCAAGCTTTGATCCACATCGGGCACAATGCGAGAGGATGCAGTGGCGTCTGGCATAACAGTTCCTCAGAGAGTCTTAGGGTCGGCACGGCGGCCTATACCTCGGTACATTAATCCACAGCTAGCAACAAATTCAGGGTCGTAAATGTTGCGTCCATCTAATACGAGCTTAGCGTTTAATAGCGAGCTCAGCCGATGCCAGTCTGGGTTCCAATAGGTTTTCCATTCTGTCACCAGCATTAGCACATCGGCTCCCTCGCAGGCTTGGTAGGGATCATGCGTAAACGTACGCAGGTCCTCACGATGCCCTACCAGCGCATGTAGCGCAGGCACGGCAGCCGGATCATGAAGCTGAACCTTGACGCCTTGCGCCCAAAGCGATTCAAGCAAGGTCAACACGGGCGCATGGTCGATACGGGCGGTGCCGGGTTTAAACGCCGCCCCCCAAATCGCCACCGTTTTGCCCGCCATTTCACCGGAAAAATGCGACCAGAGCTTGCGAAACAGGGTCTCTTTTTTCTGCTCGTTAATATCCATCACTTGCTCAAGCAACGCTGAATACCGGCCGCTCTTTAGCTGAACATCGGCCAAACGCATCAAATCACGCGAGAAGTTAGGTCCTCCAAAACCACAGCCAGGGTACAGGTACTCAAAGCCGATACGCGAATCGGCCCCCATGCCTTGGCGGACATGCTCGACATCCACGCCCAGAGTATCAGCCAAGCCAGCAATTTCATTCATATAACTGATTCGGGTGGCCAGCATACCGTTGATGGCTAGCTTGGTTAACTCCGCCGCGCGGCGTGGCATGCACTGAAAGACTTCGCTGCGACGGTTAAAAGCGCGTAAGAGCTCCCTGGTGACTTGCTCACCAGTGGCATCGTCGCAGCCTAGCAAGCGCCGGGTTGGACGAGTAAATGAGTCCCACGCGCGGCCCTCTTCCAGCGTGTCCGGAAGCGCTACACTGGTATGCTGCGCTCCCATTAACGTATGCAGGCGTTCGGTTTCACCGACCGGGAATGTCGAATTATTGATCAGCACGATGCCGTGCTGGTCGGCTAGCAGCGGCGTGTCGAGCAGCTCACTGGCAGCACTTCGCTGTGCTGGCGACAAAGCCATCCAGATCACTTCAGGAACGGCTGCGTCCTCCAAGCGCTGGATGACCTTCAGAGTGCCCTCAGCTAACCCCTGCTCGAGCTGGGTCATTAAATGCGGTTCGCTGCGTAGCCAGTCTTCCTGGGAAAGGGTCGACCAGGGCGCATCGGCATGGGGTAACCACTGAACTTGATGGCCCACCCAAGCAAGCGCCGCGGCGGCCGTCGCGGCGCTTAATTCGCTGCCGTAAAGTAACACCTGCATGCGTTACGCTCCCTGGTGGTAACGTGACAGCAGGGTTTGGAAAGCCTCTCCAAACTCGGGGTGACGTCTCGCGTAGGCGAGTGTGGCTTCTAGATAACCCAAGGGCTGGCCACAATCGTAGGTGATCCCTTGCATACGATAGGCCTGAACGCCCGACTGCTCGCGCAGGGTCTCAATGGCATCGGTCAATTGAATTTCACCGCCCGCGCCCGGCGGGGTCTTTTCCAGGATCGAGAAAATGCTGCCAGGCAGTGCATAGCGGCCTATTACCGCAAGATTCGAGGGGGCATCATCACGCTTGGGCTTTTCTACCATACCGACTAAGTCAGCTGACTCATTGGCAGCAGGCGCTTCCCCCTTTGGCGCCACAATCCCGTATTTTTCCACCTGCTCCCAGGCAACCTCTTCTACCATCAATTGCGCTGTTTGCTGCTGGTCGAAGGCCGTTAGCATGCCCGCTAAATCCGTTGCTGAATTGACGCTGTTATCGACCAACACATCGGGCAGCAGTACCGCAAAGGGTTCGTCATCACCAATGATCGGGCGAGCGCATAGTACCGCGTGGCCGAGCCCTAACGGCACGCCTTGTCGGATGCTAATGATATTGACGTCATCTGGCACTAAGTTGCGTAACATCGTCAATAATTCGTGCTTGCCCTTCTTTTCCAGGCTGGCTTCCAGCTCAGCATGGGTATCGAAGTGGTTTTCAATGGCGCTTTTATTGCTACTCGTGACCAGCACGATTTCACGAATGCCGGCAGCAATGGCCTCTTCCACGACGTACTGAATCACCGGTCTATCGACAATGGTGATCATCTCCTTGGGAATAGCTTTCGACGCTGGCAAGCAGCGAGTACCAAACCCAGCAACAGGAAGTACGGCTTTACGAATCATAGCGAGGTCCTTTTCATGCGTTCCGATACAGGAGTGGTTAGAATGTCCATAATACTGAAGGCGTGGATGGATACCACCTCGCGAACGGCGAACAAGTGGTTACACGTCAATATTTTGCTAAATGTTCAAAAGTTATGGGAGTCACACTATGCAAGCGACATCACAGGATAGCACTGCTCATCACTATCAAGGCAATGTCGATGCAGCGGAAGTCGCCAAATTTGAAGCGCTTGCTAGCCGCTGGTGGGATCCGCAAGGTGAATTTAAGCCCCTGCATGATATCAATCCCCTGCGCCTCGACTTTATTGATGCGCGCTCAGGATTGGCGGGTAAGAAAGTCCTTGATGTCGGCTGTGGCGGCGGAATCTTGAGTGAGTCCATGGCCCACCGCGGGGCAAAGGTAACGGGCATTGATCTTGGCGAAGCGCCGTTAGCAGTGGCTCGTTTACATGCCGAAGAGCGTGGCGTAAAGGTGGATTATCAGCATATCAGCGTGGAGGCCATGGCTGCTCAAAAGCCCGGCTTTTATGATGTGGTGACGTGTATGGAAATGCTTGAACACGTGCCGGACCCGGCTTCCGTTATTCGCGCTTGCAGCGCCTTGGTACGCCCTGGTGGTTATGTGTTTTTCTCTACGTTGAACCGAACACCAAAGTCCTACGCATTTGCCATTTTAGGCGCTGAGTATGTGCTTAAACTCTTGCCGCGCGGCACGCATACCTACGCTAAATTTATTCGCCCTTCAGAAATGGCGGCGTGGTCTCGGCATAGCGGTTTAGAAGTGCGCGAACAGACAGGGCTGACCTATAACCCACTGACCCGCCATTACCGCTTGGTTAGCCACGATGTTTCGGTCAATTACATGATGTATTGCCGCAAGGTGAACGCTTAAATGTCGCTACAACCACCCCAAGCAATACTCTTCGACCTGGACGGCACACTGGTCGATACCGCCCCCGATTTGGCCAACGCCACCAATGCCCTTCGCGCACACCATGGGTTAGCGCCGCTACCTTTTGAGATAATACGCCGCCAAGTGTCGAATGGAGGCAGTGCACTGGTCACACTGGCGTTGGGATTAGAGGCCAATGCCGATGGGCATACCCAAGCACGTCAGTTTTTACTCGATGCCTATGAGCAGGCTGTTGCTGTGCATAGCCGGGTTTTTTCGCCGCTCGATGTGTGGCTAGAAGAGTGGAACGCTAATCAGCGGCCGTGGGGGATTGTGACCAACAAACCGCGCCGCTACACCTTGCCACTATTAGAAGCACTGCTGCTACAGCCTGGTGCGCTACTATGTGCGGATGATCTGAGCGTCAAAAAACCCGCCCCCGAACCGCTCTGGGAGGCTGCGCATCGTCTTGGGGTTGCCCCTGAACGCTGCTGGTATATCGGTGACCATGTGCGAGACATGGAAGCGGCCGTGGCTGCTGGGATGACCGCTGTGGCAGTGGGCTATGGGTATATCAGTGAAGAGGATGACTACCAGCAGTGGCCTGCCGATATGTGGTTTGAAGAGTGTGCGATGCTGGTCGATGCCCTGGGTGCCTTCAAGCGCTAACCTTCATACGCTGCTACCCATGGGCATCGACACCGCCTTACTGCCTAAGAACTTAGTGAGTGTCTAAGCGCTTAGACTCGAGGTGGCTGGGCATCGAGCTGCTGACCGCTGGTGCCTGCACTATCGGGACCCATTAGCCATAGGTAAGTCGGCATAATCTCTTCCGGCGTACGCAGGGTAAACGGATCTTCACCGGGGAACGCCGTGCGCCGCATTTGAGTACGCGTGGCGCCTGGATTGAGCGAATTGACGCGGATATTCGATTGGTTGTGCAATTCGTCGGCGAGCACATCGACAAAGCCTTCTGTGGCGAACTTAGAGACCGAATACGCGCCCCAATAAGCACGCCCCTTGCGGCCAACGCTTGAAGACGTAAAGATCACCGACGCATCATCCGATTGCTGCAACAATGGCAGCAACGCTTGTGTCATCCAGATAGGCCCGTTGATATTGACCTGCATTACCTGCTGCCATAATTCAGGGTTGTATTGTTCAAACGGCGTAATACGACCTAGTAGCCCTGCGTTGTGTAGCAGCCCATCCAAGCGACCGAATTCCTGATCCAGCGTCTCGGCCATATCATGAAAATCTTTCAGCGTAGCGCCTTCAAAATTGAGCGGGAAAATCGCCGGCTGGGGGCCGCCGGCCGCTTCTATTTCATCGTAAACACGCTCTAATTTAGCGATGGTACGCCCTAATAGAATCACCGTAGCGCCGTGTTGGGCGTAGCTCAACGCTGCCGCCCTGCCAATTCCGTCTCCTGCGCCGGTTACCAACACGACGCGATTTTCCAATAGGTTGGGCGCTGGTTGATAGTCGATCTTGCAGCTCATGCTGATTCCCTGAAGCAAAAATGGCTCAAAAAAATATTAACCTGCCGATTGACGTAAGAAGTCGCTGGCAAGTCCCGCGGCGCTGCTTTGCGGGTAGTCATCACGCACTCGCTCGAGTAGCTCTCGGCTGCGTTCCGCTTCGCCTTGGCGCGCTTTTACCAAGCCTAGTTTATAAATCGCATCAGGCACTTTGCTGCTACCGCTGTACTGCTCGATAACACGACTAAACGCTTGATCCGCCGACTCGAGCTCTCCCTCTGCAGCGTATAGCTCACCCAACCAGTAATGGCCATTTGCCGTTAAACTGGTATCTGGATGATCGCTGACAAACCCTTCAAAGGCCGCAATCGCTTCTTCAAAACGGCGTGCTTGAACGTGGGCAAAAGCGGCTTGGTAATCTGTTTGTGCTTCTTCACTGACGTTGCTAGCAGAAGGTGCATTAACGACTTCTGCTGCCGCTTCCGGCTCAACCGCTGGCGTCGACTGCTCAATCTGGGTTGGCCCACTGCTCATCAAGCGGTCTTCAATATCCAGATACTGCTGCTGCGATTGACGGCGGAGTTGTTCCAATTGGTGGCGCAACTCTTCAATCTGGCCACGCAGTTGCTGGATCTCTTGTTGATGCTCTTGAACCTGATTAAACAGCACCAAATTACCGCTAGACGCTTCTTGACGCTGCGTTTGTTGATAGAAGCTGCTGTTTGAAGAACCAGCACTGGAAAGGTCTTGCACAAGTGGCTGTTGGGCAACGGCCACCAGGGGCAATACGGACAGCGGGAGCGCTAAGGCTCCCGCACCGCACAGCCTCTCAATGAGACGCTTGAGACTGTGATTCATGATGACTCCGTAGAGAAAAACGGCGTGCGATTAGCACGCCGAATTCATCAGTGGTTGAAAACTTATTAATTACACACTTAGTAATTAAAAAACTTAGTAATTAAAAATGACGCGGCGATTCTGCGAATAGGCGCTCTCGTCTTGGCCGTTAACGGCTGGACGCTCTTCACCATAGCTAACGACGCTCATTTGCGAAGAAGAAACGCCCTGAATGTTCAGGAAGCGCTCAACCGCATTAGCACGACGCTCACCTAGCGCCATGTTGTATTCACGTGTGCCGCGCTCATCCGTGTGTCCGTGTAGAACCACCTGAGCACTGGGGTTAGCACGCAAGTAACGCGCATGTGCCATTACCACAGACTCATACTCGCTTTTGATCGTGTCGCGATCATAATCGAAATAGATAGTGCGTACTTCTGGAATGCGTGAATCAGCCTGCTGACCAGCGCCTGAGCCAGAAGAAGACCCGTACTGGCTACCCGTGCCTGTACCCGAGGTGCTTGATCCGGTAGTGCTGCCGTCCTGGCTACCGTACGAGTCACCGTCTTGGGTTCCGCCGGTGCTGGAACAGCCAGCGATTACCACGATAGATAGCGCTGCTGCTAGTGAGCGAGCCAACGGTTTAAGTTGCATAATCAGACTCCTTGCCTGAAAACAAAAAAATTCAATATTAATCAATGGTGTTGATCAATTTAAGAAGGGTGACCAAGCTGGGTCACGTACATCGCCCTGTGCTGATGGCAGTCTAAAGGAAGAGCGGCCATCGGCAGAAACAGCACTTAGCACCCCGCTGTTACCCTGTTGGGTAGCGAAGATTACCATGGTCCCGTTCGGCGCAACACTAGGAGATTCATCTCTTGTCGATTCACTTAATACAACCAAGCGATCACCGCTTAGATCTTGCCTTGCTACTTGATAACCACGGCTAGAGCGGTGAATCAAGAATATCTGTTCACCGTCTGGTGAGTAGCGTCCCCGGGCATTGTAGTTACCCGTAAACGTTAAACGCTCGGCATCTCCACCGCCCATCGAATACTGATAGAGCTGCGGGCCACCGCTGCGGTCAGAGGTAAACAGCAAGCTGCGTCCATCTGGCGCCCAAGCGGGCTCGGTGTCAATGCTGTTGTTATTGGTAATACGCTCTACTGAACGATTAGCCACATCCATGATATAGATTTCTGGCTGACCATCCTTAGACAGTGACATCGCAATACGGCGTCCATCGGGCGACCATGCTGGCGCACCGTTGATACCGTCAAACGACGTTGCCATCACACGCTGCCCCGTGGCGACATCCTGGATATAGATCGCCGGGCGCTCGGTTTCAAATGAGACGTAGGCAAGCTTGGTGCCGTCCGGAGACCACGCAGGAGACATGATGGGTTCATCGGAGGTCAACACCTGTTCACTGCGGCGCCCATCGGCATCGGCAACGTACAAGCCAAACTGCATATTGTCACCAATACCCTGGGCAGTGACGTAAGCAATTTTGGTGGAGAAAGCACCTCGAATATCGGTGATTTCTTCAAAAATTTGATCGCTAATATAGTGAGCGGCACCGCGCAAGTCATTGCCTCTTACGGTGACGGTTTCACCAATCATCCGGCGCTGACCGCTAATATCCATTAGCTCGAACTGTATTTCGAAACCGCCGCTGGTTTGCTCTGCACGGCCTACGACCAAGTAGCGTACGTCGAGTGAACGCCACGTGCCGAATTCAACATCATCGGATTGGCTAGGCTGTTCAAACATGTCGCTACGCGCTAACGGGTCGAAATAACCACTGCGCTCAAGATCATCTTGAACAATTTGGGCGACATCCTCCGGCATTCCTTGTGAACCCGCGAACGGCACCACGCCAATCGGCAATGCTTGATCGCTTCCTCGCGTAATTTCAATGGTCAGGTTGGCACTTGCCACACTACTCACTAGGAGTAGTGCACAGAACAACCATACTTTGCTCAAACTTTGCATCAGCGAACATCCCCCGGGGTAAATCGCAGATTAAACTGACGTAAATTACGCTGCTGATCCGCTGGTAAATCTCTCAACTCACCAAACGGTGCAGCATGTTCAACGGCCTGCATGACAGACCGATCAAAAGCACTATCGCCGCTGGATGTCACGATCGACGTTGCCAATAACTCCCCAGACGGCCCTAGTCTCACTTGTAGGGTAGCACTCATCGAATCACTTGCACCGGCCGGAATCAACCACGCCTGTTCAACCGCACGACGAACAATATTGATAAAACTATTGGCCGCTTGTTCCGCCTGCTGAGCATTTGCGGCCGCTTCGGCCTCGCCTGCCAACTGGCGCTGCATTGCCGCTTCGGCGGCTTCCGCAGCTTGGCGCTGGCGCTCCGCTTCGGCCTCGCGACGCTGCTGCTCCTCAGCCTCTCGTTGGCGCTGGGCTTCTGCTTCACGTTCTCGCTGGGCCGCCTCCTCTTCACGGAGACGCTCTTCTTCGGCTTCACGTTGACGCTCGGCTTCTTCCTTTTCGCGACGCTGCTGCTCTTCTGCTTCACGCTGGCGTTCGGCCTCTTCCGCTTCGCGGCGCTGCTGTTCCTCTGCTTCCCGCTGGCGTTCAGCTTCCGCCTCTGCCTGACGCTGCTGCTCCGCCGCTTCTTGCTGGCGACGAGCCTCTTCTACTTCACGCTGGCGTTCAGCCACGGCTTCGGCCTCTGCCTCTCGCTCAGCGGCTTCAGCGGCCTGCTGCTCCGCTTGTTCAGCCGCCTCAGCAGCACGACGCTGTGCATCTGCTTCCGCGGCCTCACGCGCCGCTTCGAGGGCTTCCGCCTCTGCTTCCGCTGCTTGCTGAGCTGCCTCTTCGGCGGCTTGTTGCTCAGCAGCAGCTTGCGCTTCACTGGCCGACGGTTCGTCTGGCGCATCGGGTTCCACAGGGGCGTCAGCAGGCGCATTCATCGCCGCTTGCTGTTCCGTTGCCTGCTGGGCCTGATCGGTAAAGGTTTCGGTACTCACCAATGTCGCTTGAACAATCGAAGAGCTATCGGGCTCGGCGTTGCGAGTCGGCAAACTGATCAAGCTAAATAAGACGATCGCGACGTGCACACCTATCGCCAGGACAGTTGGCCACTTATAGCCAACTTCTTGAGGATCGCGCGGGGAGCTTACTGCCATGTGCGCGCTACCCTTACCCATCTTGCGGCGGCTCAGAAAGCAGCCCCACGTTAGCGACACCAGCGCCTTGCAACGTGCTCATCAGGACAACAATTTGTCCGTAAGCAACATTACGGTCACCGCGTACCATCACCGGCGTGCCAGGGCGGCGTTCAAGGATAGTGGTGACACGTACCGCCATTTCATCCAGCGAGACAGCGTTCGAGTCTTCACCCAGGGTGATGAAGTATTCTCCCTCGCTATCAACCGAAATGACGATTGGGTCGTTGTCTTCCTGCGTTTCAATGGGCTGGGAAGTAACTTGTGGCAGTTCCACTTGTACGCCCTGGGTTAACATGGGCGCAGTAATCATAAACACAACGAGCAGTACCAGCATGACATCAATGAAAGGAACCACATTGATCTCACCCATTGGTTTGCTTTTACCACTTCGATTGAAAGGTCCTTGCATGGCTGTCTCCCTTAACCCGCGCTTGGCTTGCCGTCACGACCTTGCAAATTACGGTGCAGGATAGCGTGGAACTCCTCGGCAAAATCTTCATATTTGCCCAGTAAGCGAGAAGATGTATTGGAAAGGCGGTTATAAAAAATGACCGCTGGAATAGCCGCAAACAGACCCATAGCCGTGGCAATCAGCGCCTCAGCAATCCAGGGTGCCACCGTGGCAAGGGTCGCTTGCTGCGTCAGTGACAGCGCTTGGAATGACCCCATAATGCCCCATACGGTACCGAACAACCCAATATAAGGGCTTGCCGACGCTACCGTCGCCAGAAACACTAAATGCTGGGTCAAACGATCTTCTTCTCGTGACCAAGCAACACGCATGCTCCGCTGTACGCCTTCCAAAACGGTATCCGCATCGCGGGTTTTAGGCATCAGACGGTTAAACTCGCGAAAACCCGCTTGAAAAATATGCTCGGCACCATGGCGCGGATCATCGGCGGGAATTTCACGGTAGAGCTCATTCAAGTCGACACCCGACCAAAACGACTCTTCAAACTGGTTGTACTCTTGCTTGGCGCGGCGCAATGCAATACTGCGCTGGAAAATCACTACCCAAGAGAGAACCGACCCCACCAACAGTAGCAACATCACCAGCTGCACGACCGTGCTGGCATTCATTATCAAGTGGGGAATGGACATGGTGTTATCGTTCACAGGTGCCCTCATCAATCTATTAGGGTCGGTATTGCCGACGCAGTGAGTGACCTCTTGGCTAAGAGGCCCGGGTCAAAATTTTCAACGAAGCTGGCCATGCTTTCGGCCGAAGACGCTCGGCGCTCAAGCAGGCTATCTCGACTGTGGCTGAACAGAGGAGTTCCTCTCCACGCCAAACTTGCTGTTCAAACGTCATCCGGCAGCGCCCAACATCGATGACATGAGCGCTAATATCCAGAACATCATCCAGGCGAGCCGGTTTCGCGTACTGACAGGCCAAGCGGTATACCACTAGCTGTGTACCTTCGTCTAGCAGCGTTTGTTGATCAAGCCCCAATTGGCGCAGCCATTCACTGCGCGCACGTTCCATAAACTTCAAGTAGTTAACGTAGTAGACAATGCCGCCTGCGTCAGTATCTTCCATATAAACGCGCAGCGACAAACGGTAACTCTGACCAATCGACGTACTCAAGGACGACGCTCCCCTTCCATGTCGGTCGCCTGATCGTGAGGCACACGGTCAAAATGCAGCCACGCTTGGCGAGTCACGACGCGCCCGCGTGGCGTGCGCATTATCAAGCCTTGCTGAATGAGATAGGGCTCAATGACATCCTCGATCGTATCGCGCTCTTCACTGATGGCAGCTGATAGCGAATCGATCCCCACCGGTCCGCCATCGAATTTATCGATCATGGCCAGCAGTAACCGTCGATCCATGTGATCCAGGCCGTGGTGATCCACATTGAGCATATTGAGCGCCGCATCGGCCATGGTGACATCGACCACGCCATTACCTTTCATTTCTGCGTAATCACGTACGCGACGCAACAGCCGGTTAGCGATGCGCGGCGTTCCACGCGAGCGACGGGCGACTTCGACCGCCCCATCGTGGCTGGTTTCAACGCCTAACAGGCGCGCAGAGCGCGAAACGATTTCAGTCAGCTCTTCTAGGTTGTAAAACTCGAGCCGCTGGACGATGCCAAACCGATCTCGCAGTGGAGAGGTCAATAAGCCGGCCCGAGTGGTTGCTCCCACCAGCGTAAAGCGGGGCAAGTCCAGTTTGATAGAGCGTGCCGCCGGCCCTTCGCCAATCATGATATCCAGCTGGAAATCTTCCATGGCGGGGTAGAGCACTTCTTCGACTACCGGTGACAGGCGATGAATTTCATCGATGAAAAGTACGTCGCCGGGCTCCAGGTTAGTCAGCATGGCGGCCAGATCCCCTGCCCGCTCAAGTACCGGTCCGGAAGTGGATTTCATACCCACGCCCATTTCGGTGGCAATGATATGGGCCAGGGTCGTTTTACCCAATCCAGGAGGGCCGAATACCAACGTGTGATCCAGGCTCTCATCGCGTAGTCGCGCGGCGCCAATAAAGATTTCCAACTGCTCGCGGACACGCGGCTGGCCAATATAGTCGTCCAGCCGCTTAGGGCGAATCGCGTAGTCAATGCGCCCTTCTCCCTGTTCGGGCTCAGCGGCGATCAGCCGATCGTGTTCTAGCATATGTGCTCTTCTTTAAGGCGGTTCAAATGGGCTATTCACAAAGGTCTATTAGCAAAGATCTATTTGCAAAGGTCTGTTGACCAGGGGCGGCGCTACCCGCACTTGCGTAGTATTCCAACCGGCTTAGCCACTCATGCGTTGAGTGAGTGCCGCTTTGATCAGTGCTTCGGTAGACTGATTGGGGTCAATGTCTGCCAGCATTTTCGATGCCTCCGTTAGCTTATAACCCAAGCTTACTAAGGCGGCTTCTGCATCGGCCAGGTTATCGCGGGCAGGCACGCGGCCATTGGTCGACTCGAGAGGCAGTAGCGCATTGCTCCCATCTTCCCACTCAGGGAAACGGTCACGCATTTCAATGATCAGCCGCTCAGCCGTTTTCTTACCCACACCGGGCAATGTCGTGAGTGCTTTACTGTCGTCGTCGCGCACACAGCGCATAAAGGCGTCTTCGTCCATCCCCGATAGGATGGCGAGTGCGAGCTTGGGCCCTACGCCATTGACCTTGATCAAGGCGCGAAAAAGCGCACGTTCGTGCTCACGGCCAAAGCCATAGAGTAAGTGGGCATCATCACGAATGGTTAAATGGGTAAATAAGGAAACGCTCTCGTTGATGGCTGGCAGGGCGACCAGCGTATTCATCGAGGTTTCCAGTTCGTAACCCACCCCATGAACGTCGATCACAATCCAGGGAGGTTGCTTTGCCACTAGCTGGCCACTCAGACGTCCAATCATAAAGTCACTCAAACCGATGTAAAAAAGTAATAAAACCAGGGTAACAACCGTCACTTACTATAAAGCGACTCTGTACAGGTGACCAGTGGTTCAGTCACAAGCAGCGAAAGAGTTATAAACGCCAGCGCCCGGTGGAACGCCGACGAGCCCGCGTTGGCGCGGCAGGCAGGCCAGGGCTGCTAAAGGCAGAGCCACTAAATGCATGGGTTAACGCAATCGCTAGCGCATCCGCCGCATCGGCTTGGGGAGTGGCGGAAAGCTGCAGGATTGCCGTCACCATGTGCTGAACCTGCTCTTTGTCCGCGCCGCCCTGTCCTGTGACCGCTTGCTTGATTTGTCTTGCCGCGTACTCAGCCAGGCCTAACCCATGATTGGCAATACACACCAATGCCACGCCGCGCGCCTGACCCAGTTTCAAGGCTGAATCAGGGTTTTTGGCCATAAACACCCGCTCGATCGCCACCTGGCTAGGCCGATGCAAACCCACGACTTCACTAAGCCCGGCATAAATTTGTGCCAAGCGTTGTTCTAGCGCGCCCTCTGCGGTTCGGATACAGCCACTCGCCACATAGCAAGGTTTGACACCGACCATGTCGATGACGCCATACCCTGTCACACGCGACCCGGGGTCAATGCCCAGAATCCGAATAGGGGTGGTAGGCTTTTGTTCATCCATGTCGTCGACACTCGCTGGGGCTTAATACAAAAACACCGACGCCGGAGCGTCGGTGCTAGGCACTCAACCAACCACTTTATTCGGTGGCGATTTCTGGCTTGGCTTTCTGCCGTAGTCGGATATTCAGCTCTTTCAATTGCTCGGGGCTCACTTCGCCCGGCGCATTGGTCATCAAGCAGGCAGCGCTTTGGGTTTTCGGGAAAGCGATCACTTCGCGAATGGTCTTAGCGCCGACCATCAGCATGACCAGGCGATCAAGGCCGAAGGCCAAACCACCATGGGGCGGCGCGCCGTACTGCAGCGCATCCAGCAGGAAGCCGAATTTCTCTTGCGCTTCTTCTTCACCAATGCCGAGAATCTCGAACACGGTGCTCTGCATGGTTTGGTCATGAATACGAATGGAGCCACCGCCCAATTCGGTACCATTGAGCACCATATCGTAAGCGCGTGACAATGCGTTCGCAGGGTCTGCTTTCAGCTCTTCCGGTGTGCAAGAAGGCGCAGTGAACGGGTGGTGAAGCGGGCTAAGACGGCCGTTGTCGTCAGCTTCAAACATTGGGAAGTCGACGACCCAAAGCGGCGCCCACTCTTGGGTGTAAAGCTCTAGATCGGCACCTAGCTTGACGCGTAGGGCACCAATGGCTTCATTGACGACGCGGGTTTTATCCGCACCAAAGAAGATAATGTCGCCATCTTCAGCGCCCACCCGGTCGAGCAACTCTTCAACGATATTTTCCATGAACTTAACGATCGGCGACTGCAGCCCCTCGAGCCCTTTCGCACGCTCGTTGACCTTGATCCACGCCAAGCCCTTAGCACCATAAATGCCGACGAACTTGGTGTATTCGTCGATCTCTTTACGCGACAGCTTGGCACCGCCGGGTACTTTCAATGCTGCGACACGGCCATCATCAGCGCTGGCCGGGCCAGAGAAGACCTTGAAATCGACTTGCTGCATCAGATCGTCGACATCGGTCAATTCAAGCGGAATGCGCAGGTCCGGCTTATCCGAACCAAAGCGATCCATCGCTTCCTGCCAAGTCATGCGCGGGAATTCAGGCAATTCAGCGTTAAGCACGTCTTGGAACAGCTGACGAATCATGGATTCCGTAATGCCCATGATGTCGCTCTCTTCCACGAACGACGCTTCGATATCGATCTGAGTGAACTCAGGTTGACGATCGGCGCGCAGGTCTTCATCACGGAAGCACTTGGCAATTTGGTAATAGCGGTCAAAACCGGCCACCATCAACAGCTGTTTAAACAGCTGCGGCGACTGAGGCAGGGCAAAGAAACTGCCCGCATGTGTACGGCTGGGCACCAAATAATCACGTGCGCCTTCCGGTGTGGCGCGGGTCAGCACCGGTGTTTCGATATCGAGAAAGCCCTGGCTTTCCAGGTAAGCACGCACGTTGTGAGAAATGCTTGAACGCAGACGCAGCTTCTCGATCATATCGGGACGACGAAGGTCGATGTAGCGGTGCTTCAAGCGCACCTCTTCACCTACTTTGCCATGTTCATCCAGTTGGAAAGGCGGTGTAATGGCCGTGTTGAGGACTTCTACCTCTTTCGCCAGCACTTCAATCATACCCGTCGGCATGTTGGGATTTTGGGTACCTTCAGGACGCAGCCGTACGCGACCAGTGATACGCAGGACATATTCACTGCGGGCACGGTCGGCATTAGCGAACGCCTCGGCGGTATCAGGGTCGACCACGAATTGAGCGATGCCGTCGCGATCGCGCATGTCGAGGAAAATAACCCCACCGTGATCACGGCGGCGGTGAACCCACCCGCATACCGTCACTGTTTGATCCACCAAAGTTTCGTTAAGCTGGCCGCAATAATGGCTGCGCATGTCAAATCCTGTTCTGTTACGTGGCAATTAAAATGTCGCGGGCGTCCCGACCCTGACGGCCGCAGTTATGCTGCGGCGCCTTTGTCACTGGGAGTAACGCTCTTGGGAGTAGCACTGGAATCGCTTGATTTAGCAGTATCTGCAGAGGCAGTCTTACCTTCAGCGACCAAGTTCTTTTTACTACCCGTTTTGAAATCGGTTTCGTACCAACCGCCGCCCGCCAATCGGAAACCTGCTGCCGAGACTAGCCTCTCCAAACCTTCGCTCTGGCAGGCGGGACAATCCTTCAACGGATCGGCGCTAATTTTTTGCAATTTTTCTAGGCGATGGCCACAGGCCTTGCACTCATATTCATAGATGGGCATGTTATTGGCTCCTAAAAAGCTCAACCCTGACAGATTCAGTACTGACAGACACAGTCCTGGAAAACCAAGTGCTGAAAGAAAAAGAACAGTGGCGAACACAAACGCTGCCAGGCAACCAATATGTGGCCAGTCGAAATAAATTCCAAGGCTGCGGTTGATAAAGCGCCGCCATTATACCCTTTTGTGACCCCTGCCGAGCAAGGTTATGCAGCCTTCGGCAGTTAATGGAGAGAATAAAATGTCGCATGCCGTCATTCTGGACGCACAAAGCTTAGGCCCTGGGATAGATTTAAGCGCTATCAGGGCATCGGTCACAGACCTAGAGGTGTTTGAGCAAAGCACCACCGATCAGGCGCTTGAGCGCTTAACAAAAGCAGACATTGCCATTGTTAACAAGGTCGTACTAGACGCAGAAACGTTGCAGCAACTGCCTAATTTAAAACTGATATGCGTGCTCGCCACGGGGCTCAATAATATCGATCTTGAAACGGCAAAAGAGCAAAATATTCAGGTTAAAAACGTGGCCGCTTACGGTACCGCCAGCGTGTCACAGCATACCTTGATGCTGATACTTGCCTTGGCCAATCGTCTTCCCCGCTACCAACGCGATGTTGCGGCTGGCGAATGGCAGCGCAGCGACTTTTTTTGTTTGCAGGATTACCCAACGCTACAGCTGTCTGACAAGCATTTGGTCATGGTGGGGCAAGGCGAACTGGGCACCGAAGTGGCGCGCCTGGCGGAAGCATTCGGCATGCGCGTGACGTTTGCCGCCAGGCCGGGAAATGAAGCCAACGATCAGCGCCCCGCCCTGGACGACCTACTAGCCGATGCTGATGTTATTAGCTTGCACTGCCCGCTCAGTGACGCCACCAAGCATTTAATTAACCGAGAGCGCTTGGCCAAGGCTAAGCCGTCCTTACTGCTGGTTAACTGCGCCCGCGGCGGGGTCATCGATGAAGTTGCCGCACTTGAAGCATTACGCCACGGCCACTTGGGCGGTTTGGGCGTTGATGTACTGCCCTCTGAACCGCCTAAAGAGGGCCACCCGCTGCTAGAAGCGCTCAGTGAGCCGCTCAATCTAATTGTTACGCCTCACAATGCCTGGATTACCCCCGAAGCGCGCCAGAATATTGTCAGCCTAACGGCTAATAATATTCGCGAATGGAAAAGCGCATAAGCTGAAAAATTCCTCTTTAACGCCAGCACTAGGGCCTAATTAGGCCCTAGTGCTTTAGAGACTCAAGGAGTTAGGGGCCTAGTGAGTAGCGAAATGGCTAGGGGCGCGGCAATCATCTAGCACCTCAAGCTCGACGTGGGTGACTTGCGCCCCTTCAGGGCCTTGCCATAGCCATTCACTCAATAGCTTGACCGCGTCTGAGTGGCCACACATCAGTACTTCTACACGCCCATCCGGCAGGTTCTTAGCGTAACCGGTAAGACTAAGCTGAAGGGCTTTCTCTTGCGTTGCCCGGCGGAACCATACCCCTTGCACCTTACCCGTGACCAAGGCATGTACGCAGCATTCCGTCATGCTCTCCTCCTCGCTATCAGATTACTGACCATACTCCTGCTTGATCAGTACGGCGCTGTTACGCGGGATCAAGGGGTGCCCGCGACGTAATAGCAGTGAACGCGTAAACGCCGCACCAAACAGCAGTATCAAAGAACTGTAATACACCCATAGCAGTATCATCACCACCGACCCTGCAGCACCGTAGGTGGAGGCAGTGGCGGTATAAGCCAGATAAATGGCGATGACGCTGCGACCCAGGGTAAACAGCACGGCAGTCACCACCGCGCCTATGAGCACGTCTTTCCAGCGCAACACCACGTCAGGAAGCACTTTAAAGATAGTCGCAAATAGCAGGGTCACCATTGCAACTGAAATGAGCGATTCCAGTGAGGTCGTAAACAGGCTAGCGAAGGGTAATAAGTTATCTGCAGCGATCAACATGCCACGCAACACCACCCCAAGCACTAACGAAACCAGCAGAATAAAGCCGATAGACAGCACCACGGTTAGCGAAAGTAAGCGGCTTTTGATAAACCTCAACGCGCTGTTAGAGCTAGGCTTTGCCGTAACGCCCCAAATGGTATTGAGTGAAAACTGCATTTGCGCAAACACGGTTGTTGCCCCCACCATGAGCGCGCCTACCCCTAACAGTGTAGGCACAAGACCCGACTCTTCAATTCTCGACTGTGCAACGGCTTCCTGAATGGCAACGGCAGCATCAACGCCTAATGTGCCCTGTAGCTGGGCGACTATTTGCCCCTGCGCGGCCTCTTCGCCCATCACAACACCAATAACCGTGACGGCGATAATAATGGTTGGTGCCAGAGAGAAAAGCGTATAAAACGCCAGCGAACCCGCATAGCTAAACGCATTGCGTTCCAGCCATAACGAAGTGGCATCTTGGGTGACTTGCCACCAAAAATTAGCCGCACGTTTCAACATGTCCACTCCCTGTGTCGTTAGCATTAAGGCAAATTTTAAGCGTTATCAATAAGCTGTTTTCTCTAGCATACCTAACCACAGCGTTTAGCGCAGTTTTCTGGTAGGTTGAGCTCCTCATATCAGCACACCAAAAGGAAGCTTGGATGGCCACCGATATTGCGCGCTCCACGACTGCATGCGATTTCGACTGCTTGGTGTTTATCGGGCGCTTTCAACCGCCTCACCTCGGGCACTTGGCAATTATTCGTGAAGCGCTGAAACGTGCACGGCAAGTGATCATACTGGTGGGCTCTGCATGGCAGGCCCGTTCATTACGCAACCCGTGGCGATTCGATGAGCGCCAAGCCATGCTTCGTGCAGCTTTTGATGATGCTGATAATCAACGCTTAGAGATAACTCCGCTGCTGGACGCACTTTACAACGACGACGTTTGGGTACGTGACGTGCAGCGCAAAGTGCGGGATTTAGCCGCTCCCGCCAATGCTCGCCTGCCCCGCATTGGGCTGATTGGAGCCAGTCGCGGGCAATCAAGCTACTACCTTTCACTGTTTCCACAGTGGGAATCAGTGAGTGTGCCATCGGTGGAAGGCATTTCCGCCAGCCAAATTCGTGAGCGTCTGTTTCGTTCACCCAGTGCAACAGATGATTATTTAAGCACTGGTGCCTACCATGACTTGCCCCCCGGTGTCGTCGAACGGGTAAAACGCTTTTGCCATGCCAGCGCTTATCAACGCCTGCTCGAAGAGCAGCAGTTATTAGACCAGTATCGTCAGGCGTGGGCTCATGCACCCTACCCGCCTATCTTTGTGACGGTAAATGCAGTCGTGGTGCAATCAGGCCATGTTTTGCTGGCACGGCGGACAGCGGCCCCGGGCAAAGGGCTTTACGCCCTACCGGGCGGGTTCATTAATCCCCATGAGCGTTTACTCGATGCCTGTTTGCGTGAGCTTCGCGAGCGCATACGCTTGAAAGTGCCTGAACCGGTGCTTAAGGGGTCATTACGTGGCCAGCGTCTATTTGATGAGCCCCACCGAAGTTGGCGCGGCCGTACCTTGGCAGAAGCGTTCTACTTTGCGCTGCGCCCTGACCAGCAATTACCCCGTTTGAAGCCTGTGAAAGGCGGTGAACATGCGCGCTGGGTGGCGCTAGCGGACCTTGAACCCGAAAGTTTGTTTGAAGATCATTTTTTTATTATTCAAAACTTTCTCGGCTTGCCTGCCGACTTTGGCAGCAGTTGAGTACGCACGTGTAAAAATATTCGCCCGGCGGGGCTATATCTGAATTATATATGCACTATGTCTGAACGATGAATGCCTTATGCCTGCAGGAAATCGCGGGGCAATTTCATCATTTGTCGCCATAAACGCTCGACACCGGGTTTATGTACCATTGAACAGCGGTATAAGCGGATTTCCAAAGGAATGTCCCAGCTCTGGTCTCCCGCCCTGACCAAGCGACCGCTTTTCAACTCTTCACGGATACAAAAATCCGGTATCCAGGCAACGCCTACTCCCTGCAGCACCATGCCTTTTAAGCCTTCGGCCATCGCTGTTTCATAAACCGTGCGCAGCTTCATTCGCAGTGGGTCATTCTTGAGCAGCATGCGTACACTTCTCCCCAAAAATGCGCCCTGCGTGTAGGAAAGGTAAGGAATGGAAGTGTCGTGCTGAAGCGAAAATTTGGCTTTGCCGTGAGCATCCGGCAGCGAGACGGGCAGCATGTTGACCTTCCCGATAGAGAACGAGGGAAATACTTCGGCATCGAGCTGCATGGTGGCAAAAGGATCGTAATAAGCGAGCATTAGATCGCAATTGCCTTCGCGCAGCACATGGATTGCCTCACCCACGTTCATGGCCACCAAGCGCGTCGGCAATTCACCTAGGCCCTGCTGCAGACGGGAAATCCAGGGCGGGTAAAAGCTGAGTGCCAAGGAGTGAGCAGCGACAATGTCCAGCGCTTCGTTGGCAATTGATAGGCCACGCAAATGGCTAAGCGACTCATTTAACTGTTCGACCAGATTTCGTGCAGTCACCAAAAACAACTGCCCTTCTGGCGTTAGCCCCACGGGGGTAGTCGAACGATCCACCAGGGTGACATCAACCGCCTGCTCCAACGCGCGTATACGGCGACTAAACGCTGGCTGTGTCACGTGCCGTTGTCGGGCTGACGCTGAGAAACTGCGTGTATTGGCGAGTGCGACAAAATCTTCTAGCCATTTTGTTTCAAGATTCACCCCAGGACTCCTTGTCTCACCCTTTGCTCACGCATTTTGATTCCTATGAGATCGTTTAACTACTGTACCGGGGCCATTAAATATGCCGCCCGTGAAACCACCTTCATCCACAATGAACGCTGGTTAATTTCATCTATGCTGACACGGCGGCACTGTGCAAAATCATTTTCAAGCATGGTCTCAACGCTGGCAGCAAACGCCTGGCTGGGAATGAACGCAGTGATTTCGAAATTCAAACGAAAAGAACGGTTATCCAGATTTACTGTACCCACCGTTGCGGCATCGTGGTCGACGAGCATGACTTTTTGATGGAGAAACCCAGGAAGATAACGGTATATTTTCACACCTGCTCTCAACATGTCCGGTAAGAAAGAGAACGCTGACAGAAAAACCAAAAGGTGATCGGGGCGCTCCGGAATCATGACGCGTACATCTACCCCGCGCATCGCCGCCAATCGCAGTGCATCTTGAACACCTTGGTCCGGCACGAAATAAGGACTAGTCACCCAAAGCCGCTGCTTTGCGCTATGTATAACCTGCTGCACCAGTAGGCTGGCCGTGTCCTGACGATCCGCAGGCCCAGAAGGTACGATCACCACGTGATGGTCAGTCGACGCCGACGTTTCAGCCATCCAGTTTAGGCTAATCACTTCATCCGTGGCCCAGTGCCAATCTTCCCAAAACGCTTCCTGTAATCCGAGTACGCTTGGTCCTTCAAGCTTCAGGTGGGTATCTCGCCAGGCGCCATGACGGGGATCTTCTCCTAAATACTCGACCCCTATATTAAAGCCGCCCACCCACCCCTCTTTACCATCGATCACGGTGACTTTGCGGTGGTTGCGAAAATTAAGCTGGAAACGGTGCTTCAAACCACGTGATGAGCGAAACGCACTTACCGCCACCCCGTCATTGGTCAAGTCGGTGAGATAACCTTCGTTTAATTTACGGCTCCCTACCTCATCGTAAAGAAAATAAACGCGGACGCCGCGTTGCGCGGCACGTTGCAAATGGTGCTTTAAGCGCTGCCCCAGGGCATCACTGCGAACGATAAAAAACTGAATCAGGACGTACTGCTCGGCACGGTCAATACCGTCAAACAGGCTTTCAAAAGTGGCAGGACCATCGATGAGCAGCGTGGCATGGTTACCATGGGTTAAAGGCATCATGGCCAGTTGCTCTACCGCTTGGATATCTGCATTACTGGAGGGCGCCACGAAAGGCTCTACGTTAGCGCGGTAACGCACCAGCACGCGGCGTAACACGGTATCCCGCTGCCCACGTGCCGAGACATAACCATAAAATCTCGGTCGACCGAAAAACCAGTAAGCTGGCAGCGCCACGTAAGGGAAAGTCAGCAGCGATATGATCCACGCAACGGCCCCTTGAGAGGTGCGACTGGACATCAATGCCATAATCGCCGAAACGATTCCCAGCAGATGAATCAATAAGATGCTGGTCCCTAGCAACCAAGAGGTCATAGTCACGTCCTTATAAAGCCCTCACAAAGAACAAGGCCTCGCCGTCAGCGAGGCCTTTATGCGCTTAAAAAGCTAGGCGTTCAAAGCCTAATCAACCTTACCACTTTTGCTACGCTGACTGAGCAATAATCTCTTTCCACTTGGCAGGCCCGGTTTGATGCACCGACGTACCCTGGCTATCGACAGCCACCGTCACGGGCATATCTTCGACCTCGAACTCGTAGATCGCCTCCATGCCGAGATCTTCAAAGCCTACCACCCGCGATTTTTTAATCGCTTGGGCGACCAAGTAAGCCGAGCCACCCACGGCCATGAGATATACCGCTTCGTTGTCGCGGATGGCCTCTATGGCGGTTTGGCCACGCTCTGCTTTACCTACCATGCCTAACAAGCCCGTTTCTTCCAACATGGTGCGGGTAAATTTATCCATTCGCGTGGCGGTCGTTGGACCAGCGGGCCCCACCACCTCGTCACCGATTGGATCAACCGGGCCGACGTAATAAATGAAGCGTCCTTTCATGTCGACAGGTAGCGGCTCCCCTTTGGCTAGCATATCTACCATGCGCTTGTGGGCAGCGTCGCGGCCGGTTAACAGTTTGCCGTTTAGCAGTAGCGTATCGCCCGGCTGCCACGTTTTAACTTCAGCGGGTGTCACGGTATCCAGATTGACACGCTTGACGTTATCGCCTGCTTCGCGAGTGATTTCCGGCCAATCCTCAAGCTTCGGCGCTTTTAACGCCGCAGGGCCTGAGCCATCCAGCGTAAAGTGGGCATGGCGGGTCGCCGCGCAGTTGGGAATAATTGCAACCGGCTTGTTGGCCGCATGGGTCGGGTAATCTTTCACTTTGATATCGAGCACGGTGGTTAAACCGCCTAACCCTTGGGCGCCTATCCCACTCTTATTGACCTTATCAAACAGCTCCAGGCGTATTTCTTCGGCCCGGTTGCTAGGGCCACGGGCCTGCAGATCCTGGATATCGATAGGATCCAGCAGCGCTTCTTTGGCAATCATCATCGCTTTTTCAGCGGTGCCACCAATGCCAATGCCTAGCATGCCGGGCGGACACCAACCCGCGCCCATCTTCGGCAGCTGCTCCATTACCCAATCCACGACGCTATCGGAAGGGTTAAGCATGGCAAATTTAGACTTGGCTTCACTCCCCCCACCTTTAGCGGCCACGTGAATATCCACGCTGTCACCAGGCACAATTTGGTGATGGATAATGGCGGGAGTGTTGTCTTTGGTATTCGCACGCTTGCCGTCAGGGTCGGCCAGAACCGAGGCGCGCAGGACATTATCAGGCAGCAAATAGGCACGACGAACACCTTCGTTAATCATGTCGTCCAGGCTCATGTCCGCTTCCCAGGTCACGTTCATACCCACGTGAACGAACACGGTAACGATGCCGGTGTCCTGACAAATCGGGCGATGCCCGGTGGCGCACATACGCGAATTAATGAGGATTTGTGCAATCGCATCTTTCGCAGCGGGATTCTCTTCACGCTCATAGGCGGCCGCCATGGCATCAATAAAATCTTTAGGATGATAGTAAGAGATGTACTGCAGAGCATCGGCAACGCTTTGAATAACGTCGTCCTGGCGAATCACGGTCATGGACTAACAGCTCCTAGGTTATCGTCTAGTCAGCGGCATTCTTGCGCATCGGCGCAAGTGCCGTCTTAGCGTGACGCCAGTATACCGTATTGCCCTGCTGCCAGCAGCACATCCTCAGTCTCAACGTGGTAGACGAAAGCATCTTTTCTTTTTTTCGCAGCATGCAAGATAACGGTATAAATTTTGACTAGAACTAGCCTTAGCTCAATATAAAGCTATCCGCTTGATTGGCAGTGCGGACAATAATAGAGCCTGCGCGATCCCACCATTTGGCGCTCGATCACCGACCCACAGCGGTGGCACTGAAGGCCGGCTCGATCGAACACCGCAAAACGCCACTGCTTGCGTGATTCGCCCGCTGCTTTAGCCTGTTCAATCCACGCTTCTGCATTGGTTACGCCGGCGGTTTGATAGGCTCGCCGAGTCGTCTCGATAATTGAGCGTGCAAGGGACTGCTGCTGCTTTGGAGTGAGGTCTACCGGCCGCGCGCTGGCGGGCAACTGCGTAAAAAAGAGAATTTCAGAGCGCAAATAATTGCCCAGCCCTGCGACTAAGCCTTGATCGAGCAACAGTGCGCCCAAACTACGCTTGTAAAAACGCTTAAGCTGTAACCGCTCCAGGACATCCGCGGAGGTTACTTCCTGACTCAATAAGTCAGGCCCTAAACGGGCCAGAAAAGGATGTTCGGCGAGGTTATGGCTATGCCAAAGCGATATATCGGACGCGCTGTAAAGGCTAGCACAGCGCCCTTCTGCCGTTAGTCGAACGCGTAACGTGCGATTCGTGCTGGGCGGTTTATCCTCGCTATGCAGCTTCCAAACACCATAGAGCTGATTATGGGAGTAAAGCACGCGCTCATCAGCAAACCGAATCAGCATCGCTTTGCCACGCGTGTCTACCCGTGCTACTTGTACGCCAATAAAAGAGTCTGCTTGGCTTGCAAGCTCTGGAAAGGCAAACCAAGCTTTTTCAATGACTCGCCCGCCTATCTGCTGCTCTACACGGTCTGCCGCACGACGGATTTCTGGACCTTCGGGCATGCCCTTAGCCCAGCGCCAGCTGTTTTTCTTTCATTTGATGAAGCTGGTCACGTAGCCGCGCAGCTTCCTCGAACTCCAGATTTTGCGCAGCTTCAAACATGGCATCCTCCAGCTTGCTAATCGCCCCCAGCAGATCCTGCTTGTTCATGGTGGACACATCGTACTCAGCGCTATTTTCCGCCACTTTGCGTTCGTTGCCACGCCGACGGCTGCTCTTCTTGCCGGGCGCCTGGGCGGCTTCAAGGATATCAGCCACCGACCGTGTGACCGTCGTGGGCGTAATACCGTGTTCCACGTTGTGCTCGGTTTGCTTCGCCCGGCGACGTTCTGTTTCATCAATGGCTTTGCGCATTGAGTCAGTAATGCGGTCGCCATACAGAATCGCCTTACCGTGCGCGTTACGGGCAGCCCGGCCAATGGTTTGTATCAGCGAGCGCTCCGCACGTAAAAAACCCTCTTTATCGGCGTCTAAAATAGCTACCAGCGAGACTTCGGGAATATCCAACCCTTCACGCAATAGGTTAATGCCTACCAGTACATCAAACTTACCCAAACGGAGGTCGCGTATGATCTCGACACGTTCAACGGTATCGATATCCGAGTGCAGGTAACGAACCCGTATACCGTGCTCGTCAAAGTACTCGGTCAGATCCTCCGCCATGCGTTTGGTGAGCGTGGTGACCAACACCCGCTCACCTACCGCCGTGCGCAGGCCAATCTCCGAAAGCAAGTCATCCACCTGAGTACTGGCCGGGCGCACCTCGATTTCAGGGTCCAGCAATCCCGTGGGACGCACTACCTGTTCAACGGTTTGACTAGCGTGCTCGCCTTCATAGCGGCCAGGGGTGGCGGAAACAAAAATAGTTTGAGGGGAAATCGCCTCCCACTCTTCAAACTTCATGGGCCGGTTATCCAGCGCTGAAGGCAACCGGAAACCGTACTCTACTAGGGTCTCTTTGCGTGAACGGTCGCCTTTGTACATGCCGCCTACCTGGGGCACGCTGACGTGCGACTCATCGATAAACAGCAGTGCATCATCGGGCAAGTAATCAAAAAATGTCGGCGGTGGCTCGCCAGGGGCACGACCGGATAGATAACGTGAGTAGTTTTCAATGCCGTTGCAGTACCCCAGCTCCAGCATCATCTCAATATCGTAAAGTGTGCGCTGTTCCAGGCGCTGCGCTTCGACCAGGCGCTCATGCTTGCGCATCCATTCAAGTCGCTGCTTAAGCTCTTCTTTAATGGCATCGATGGCACCAAGAATGGTTTCCCGTGGTGTCACGTAGTGCGATTTAGGGTAAATCGTCATGCGCGGCACCTCGCCCTTGACGGCCCCCGTTAGCGGGTCGAACAGGCGAATCGTGTCAATCTCGCTATCGAACAGCTCCACACGCACCGCTTCTTCATCGGAGTCGGCGGGGAAGATATCGATCACGTCGCCGCGGACGCGATACGTACCGCGCCGAAAATCCATGTCGTTACGGGTGTATTGCAGCTCGGCTAGCCGACGCAGGAACGCGCGCTGGTCGATCAGCTCACCTCGCGTAAAGTGCAGACGCATCTTGAGATACTGATCCGGATCACCTAGACCGTAGATAGCGGATACAGAAACGACGATCAGCGCATCGCGGCGTTCCAGGAGTGCCTTCGTGGCAGAGAGACGCATCTGCTCAATGTGATCATTGATGGAGGCATCTTTCTCGATAAAGGTATCAGAGGAAGGGACATAGGCTTCCGGTTGGTAGTAATCGTAGTAAGAAACGAAATACTCCACCGCATTGTCCGGGAAAAACGCCTTGAACTCCCCATACAATTGGGCCGCCAGAGTCTTGTTGGGCGCCATCACAATCGTCGGACGCTGTTGCTGCTCAACGATATTGGCCATGGTGAAGGTTTTGCCGGAGCCCGTCACACCGAGGAGCGTTTGGTGGGCAAGCCCAGATTCCAGGCCACTAATCAACCCTTTAATGGCGGCAGGCTGGTCACCGGCAGGCTGAAATTTTGACTGTAATCGAAAGGCTTTGCTCATCGGTACTCCAAAAAGGGGAAACGGGATAAGTGGTAACTAAACAAGTCGTGTCGCGATCTCAACCGTCGATTCCGTCATTAATCGCTGAATCGGGCAGCGGTGGCTGATTTCTTCAAGCCTGGCGCGCTGTTCAGGGTCGTGAATACCGTGCAACGTTAGCGCAACTTCCAGCCGGTACAGCCCTTTTCTTTCCTGACTATCATCACGCTGTACCGTGGCGGTCACGCCTTCAAGTGGCCACCCCTTGCGCTTGGCATACATCTTCACCGTGATAGCCTTGCACGTGCCTAGGGCAATATCGAAGTAGTCGTGAGGATCAGGCGCACTCCCCTCGCCGCCAACGATGGGGGGCACATCGGCGTACAAATCCTCCAGCCCATCGACTTTTACACACTGTCTGAAGGCATGATTACGTTCGCTAATAACGGTAATAGGGATATGCATTAAGATACCTTGACGCCAAGCTTGAGTTTTTCAATGGCGTTGATGAGCGATTCGCGCTTTGCTCGGCCTTCTACGTCGGCGCCGTGGCGCCCCACTTCGGCGCTGTCTACGCCATCAAGCATCATGAGCGCGGTGGTGATTTTGTTCACCTGCTCGACCGATTTAACACCCTGAAACGTTAATGATTGCTGCGCCATACTGTTTCCCTGCCTATTGACCTATGCAAGACTCCTACGAAGGAAGGAGTCTAGCACGCTAATAGAGCCTTGCAATTAATGCTCAATGCCCGCACTTAATGCCACTAGAACGCACGTTTCTGCGTGCATGCTTACCATGGCAGGCATCTCACCACATTGATCAGGAGTTTTTATGGCGACCGTTACCTCAAGCAATGCCGCCCTTGGCAGCGTCCGCCTTACTCACCTAGCGGCACTGGATGTGAAAGGCACCGATGCGGAAAAGTTTCTTCAAGGGCAGACAAGCGCACAGGTCAGCCTAGCCGATGGGCACTTTGCGCCGTTGACCTGCTTTTGCACGCCAAAGGGCCGCATGCTGGCCAATGCCCAGTTGCTGCGCATAGGAGATGAACATTACCGGCTGCTGTTAAGCAGTACCCTTTTAGATAGCTTAGCCACGCATCTTAAAAAATTCGCCGCTTTCTATAAGGCCGAACTGACGGCCCTACCTAATCTCACCTTCATCGGCACCGACGGCAATGATCAAGCACTTAATGACCAACTTGGCCTGAACCTGCCTGAAAAGAATTTTCCTGAGCAGATTGGCACCCATACTGGCAGCGAGCAGGCTTTTGCACTGCGTTACCCCGGTGTGACACCACGTTGGCTAGTATGTTTCGATGATGCTGTCCACGCTGACGAACTATCGGTCTCGGACGACGATACGCACCGTAACGCATGGCATCTTGAAGATATTCGCAGTGGCTTAGCGTGGCTGACCGAGGCGCAGCAGGATCACTTTTTACCGCAAATGCTCAACTGGGAAGCCTTGGGCGGGATTAGCTTTAAGAAAGGCTGCTATACCGGCCAGGAAGTCGTCGCTCGGGCTCACTTCCGCGGCCAGGTGAAAAAGCGTCTGCTGCCTGTCAGCGTTGAGACGGCTACACTACCGCAGATAGGCGCCAGCCTTACGACCGGGGAGGATAAAGCGGTCGGCGAAGTGGTGGCCAGCGCCGTCAACGAGCAAGGTGGCATCGAACTGCTTGCGGTGATGAGTACCAAGGTCATCGAAGAAACAGTGCCGCTCTTTTTAGCGGGCGCCCCTGCCGATCTGTTACCGCTGCCCTATACGATCGAGCGGGTTGACCCGGAGCAGCTGGCAGTGCGCCTCAACGGCTAGCACTGGCTAAACGTGAGGTAATCCAAACAGCGCCGTGGCAGTGTGACTACTTAGGCGCGCCGCTTGCTCCACCGTTTGGCCACGCAGGCTAGCCACCACTTGGCATACCTCAGCCACCCGACAAGGCTCATTCCGCCTGCCCTGATAGCCACTAAGCGGCATATCAGGGCTGTCGGTCTCCAGTACGAACGCATCATCCGGCAGCGCTTCAACGGTTCGCTGCAAACGTTTGGCACGCTCATAGGTGACCGCGCCGCCCAGCCCCAACTTGAACCCCAAATCGAGAAACTTCTCCGCCTGCTCAAGAGAGCCAGAGAAGGCGTGAATTAACCCAGCTTGAGGCAGCGCCAGTTGGCGAAGTCGCTTGGCGACTTTATCGTTCGCATGGACACAGTGCACCACTACCGGCAAGGAGTGACGCTTAGCAAGCTTTAACTGGGCGTCAAAATAGTGCCATTGCGTATCCAGCGTGTCACCAAAGCGGCCATCGATACCACACTCGCCTAGTGCCACGGCCTCAGGGTGCTCGCTCAGGGATTGATCGAGCGCCTCGAGGTCGGCCTCTTGATGCTGCTGTATAAAGTAAGGGTGAAGCCCCAAGCACACAGAAGTGTCATCCCGCTCGCCCAGCGCCAGCACGTCTTGCCAGCGGGCACGGGTGGTACCTGGCACCACAAAATGCGCCACACCCGCCGCCTTGGCAGCCTCAACTACTTCAGCGCGGTCAGTATCGAACTGAGTGAAGTCCAGATGACAGTGCGCATCGATCAACATAGCAATGCTTAGTGTTCCCGAGTGGGTTGGAAACGAATGTCCGGCCAGCGCTCCTGCGTCATCTGTAGATTCACTCGGGTTGGCGCGATATAGGTGAGATAGCCACCGCCATCGATTGCCAGGTTAGCACTGGCCTTGCGCTTAAACTCTTCGAGCTTTTTAGCATCTTCACAGTAGACCCAGCGG
Organism: Halomonas sp. UBA3074; assembly: GCF_002366715.1. GTDB lineage: Bacteria > Pseudomonadota > Gammaproteobacteria > Pseudomonadales > Halomonadaceae > Vreelandella. The sequence goes on from NZ_DFBS01000006.1 coordinate 48,944, forward strand.
GCGGTCTGCACATTGACGCCTTCGTAGAGACAGTCGACCTTGTACTCTTCCTTCAAACGATGCGCGACCACGTCAAACTGTAGGGTACCCACTGCGCCGAGAATCAGGTCGTTGTTATCCATCGGCATAAAGACCTGCGTTGCGCCCTCTTCAGAGAGTTGCTGCAAGCCTTTTTGAAGCGCTTTCATCTTCAGCGGATCTTTCAGCCGTACCCGTTTGAAAAGCTCGGGTGCAAAGTGAGGTATGCCGGTAAAGCGCATATCCTCACCTACAGTGAAGGTATCACCGATCTGAATGGTACCGTGGTTGTGCAGGCCGATTATGTCGCCGGGCCACGCTTCTTCGACTTGTGAGCGGTCGGAGGCCATAAAGGTCAACGCATCGGCAATTTTGACGTCTTTGCCAATACGCACATGGCGCATCTTCATGTTCTTTTCGTACTTGCCTGAACAGACCCGTAAGAAAGCGATGCGATCCCGGTGGTTGGGGTCCATGTTGGCCTGAATTTTAAACACGAAACCGGTGAAGCGATCATCTTCAGAAGTCACCACTCGGGTATCGGTTTCATGGGCCTGGGGCGGTGGCGCGTACTCGACAAAGCCATCCAGCATTTCACGCACCCCAAAGTTACCCATGGCGGTGCCAAAATAGACCGGGGAAAGCTCGCCGCGACGATACGCCTCCAGATCAAACTCATGAGACGCGCCGCGCACCAACTCCACTTCCATGCGCAGCTCTTCCGCCTGCTCTTCACCTAGAACCGCATCGACCTCGGGGTTATCCAGGCCCTCAATACGCTTGTCTTCAGGGATGCGACTTCCTTGGCCCTGGGTGTAGAGATGGATTACGTCATTGTAGAGGTGATAAACGCCCTTGAAGTGTCGTCCCATGCCAATCGGCCAAGTCATTGGCGCGCACTGAATATTGAGTACCGTCTCGACCTCATCCATCACTTCAATAGGGTCGCGAATGTCACGGTCCATTTTATTGATAAAGGTGAGGATAGGAGTTGTCCGCAGGCGACACACTTCCATCAGTTTAATGGTGCGATCCTCAACACCCTTTGCGCCATCGATCACCATGAGTGCCGAGTCAACCGCCGTGAGCGTGCGGTAAGTATCTTCAGAGAAATCTTCGTGGCCAGGGGTATCCAGCAAGTTGACGATGCGCCCCCCGTAGGGAAACTGCATCACCGAGGTGGTTACCGAAATCCCCCGTTCCTGCTCCATCTTCATCCAGTCAGAGGTCGCGTGGCGGTCATTACGTTTACTTTTGACCGAGCCTGCTAGCTGAATGGCGTTGCCAAATAGCAGCATTTTTTCGGTGATCGTGGTTTTACCGGCATCGGGGTGCGAGATAATAGCGAAGGTCCTGCGAAGCTCTGCTTCACGGGCTAATTGAGTCTCTTTCATTATGCCTCTTCAAATATAGGTACCCAGCGCAGCACTCCAACACTTGGCCACCGCGCGTTAAGCAATTCCATTACGGTAATTGTAACGCTTGGAGGCGGTGGTTGTCGCGGATGTCGTCAATCGAGGAATCCATGCAAGCGACCAAAAAAAACGCTGAGCAAGTCAGCGTTTTGAGATTGAGCGTCGACCAAGATTAGGCGTAGGTATTTACCTGGGTGCCTACATTGCCTTCTTTAGCCAAGTCGGGCTGAGCACCGGTGTCTGCAGACGCTAGCACTTCGGTAACTTGCTGAGACTGGGTATCTAACGCTTCTCTAAATACCTGCATTTGAGCCTGTTCGGCGGTTTGCGCTTGGTTCATGTACAGCGAAGCGCTGACTGAACTACTGATTCCAACATCCATATTTCCACCTCGTGGCGTGCGAATGTAGTTATAAACTAGCAAAGCATTAGTTTAGACGCAAAAAAACGTACCTATTCTACTACTTAGTTTTACTACTAACGGCTTAATCGATAAAACCATTAGCAAGGCAGAGCCGCTTAAAATCTATCGGCACGAAAAGGTGCCATATCGATTGCCGTCGACTCGCCTTCCATCATATCAGCCATCAGTTGACCCGTTGCTGGCCCCAGGGTAAACCCTTGGTGCCCATGGCCAAACGCAAGCCATAGCCCTGGATGACGAGGGGCTGGGCCAATGACGGGTTTCATATCGGGCAAACACGGCCTTGCCCCTTTCCATGGGGCTTCATCGCGGCGCTCTCCTAGCGGGAACACACTGCGGGCGACTTTCTCGGCTGCACCCAATTGATTAACATCAGCGGGCGCATCCAGGCGATCCAACTCAGCGCCGGTAGTGAGACGAATACCGGCATTCATTGGCGCCAGCAAATAGCCAACTTCTGCATCCATGACCCAATAGTTGAGCTTGGCCGCTGCTTGCGGCGCATAATGCATGTGGTAGCCACGCTTAACGAAAGTAGGAAAGTGATAGCCAAGCTCCTTCAGCCAGCTACCTGCCCAAGGCCCCAGCGCCACGACAACATCGTCTGCTTCTAACGTTTCAGTGCTAGTGCTTACCTGCCACCGCGCCCCCACCTGCTGAACCGAGGCGATATCAGCCTGTACAATGCGCCCACCCTCATTGTTAAACGACTCGGCATAGGCGGCGACCAATGCACCCGGGTCAGCCACCGTCCAGGGGTCTAGCCAGTGAATAGCCCCAATGATGGCATCGCTCAAAGAAGGCTCTTTGGCCTCAAGCGCAGCGCGGTCTAGCTGCTCGAATTGAACTCCATAAAGGCGCCGCGCCTCTTCCGCCTCTTTCAGGCGCGCTGTCAATTTTTCCGCGGTACGGTAAAGCTCGAGCCAGCCCTGCTTACGTACCAAGTGCTCCGCCCCAGCAGCCTCAATCATCGGGCCGTGGGTCTGCAGAGACAGCTGAATTAACGACGCATATTCCGGCACTATTTTCTGATAAGACTTCGGCGCCGAGTTCATCCAGTAACGCAATAGCGGGGAAGCGGCATTAACCATACCCGCCGGGCGGTAACGAATATCCACCCGGCGGTTAGGCAGCACGCTCAAGAGCGTTTTAACGTCGCGGGGGAAGGGGTAAGGCCTGACGGCTTCTCGCTGAATAATACCCGCGTTGCCAAACGATGTTTCTCGGCCAGGCTGTAAGCGATCCACTACGGTCACTTCATGACCGCGCTGGCGCAGATGCCAAGCAATGCTGACACCCACCATGCCTGCACCCAGAACTACCGTTTGACGCGCCATTTTGATGCACTCCTCTTTACCGATCTAAAACCACTTAACGGATGAATTAACTCATTGAAAAATATCACCAAAACATCCGCATTAACACAGTATTTATCACTGTTTTTTCTCGCTTTTTCAGTAACAAAAGCTGCCAAAACAATTAAAAAGGATGAGTCCACTATTAACTGACATGCTTAGACAGACTGCCAAGGATAGAAATGGTTATGCGCAAATATAAAGTGATGCCGCGCTAGCCGTTAGTTAAATAAACCAGAAAGCCAGAAACGCCAAAATCCCAACGAAGGGCATAAATACTATAGAAGAAAGATGATAAGGGGAAAAAAGCAGGGAGGAATTGCTGGGGTAATGGGGTGGATGATGGGACTTGAACCCACGACCACCGGAGTCA
>NZ_DFBS01000006.1:52602-87942 GCF_002366715.1 Halomonas sp. UBA3074
GGAGTCACAATCCGGGGCTCTACCCCTGAGCTACACCCACCAAAGACAATCTTACGTAGAAACAGGCAATACATGCTTGAAGATATGATTCACTGACAGGTTGTTACCACTGAATCAGGTGGCACGCCCAGCAGGAATCGAACCCGCAACCTACGGCTTAGAAGGCCGTTGCTCTATCCGGTTGAGCTATGGGCGCACAAAAAGCATTCAGGAATAACGAATACTGATGAGCACTAGACCACAACCAAAGCTTGGAAAAGCAAACTGCTACCTTTCACGTTTAGGTGTGGTCGGGATGGAGGGATTCGAACCCCCGACATCCTGCTCCCAAAGCAGGCGCGCTACCAGACTGCGCTACATCCCGATTTAATCACCCTAGACGCTACCGCTTGGCCCGTCTCAAGCGAGGCATATATTACTATTTTTAATTTTAAAGTCAACCATTAAAGTGATTATTAGTGAAGGCGCTTTGCCTGGATGCCCTAGCGTGCGAAAATTGCGGGCTTAGAACGCGCAGTCGCCTGCGCTTGCGACACTAGGTGCTGCCTTGAATGCCACGCAGATAATAGGGCTTGAAGACACCGCCTAGGCCTTTTTCATACCCACAGGGATTTCTCTACATGACTGCCCAACTAATCGATGGCAAGGCCATCGCTGCTACTGTTCGCCAACAGGTTGCCGAGAAAGTCGCTGCACGAAAAAATGTAGGCGCACGGGCACCGGGCCTAGCCGTAGTTGTGGTAGGTGATGATCCCGCTTCTCAAGTTTATGTCAATAATAAGCATCGCGCCTGTGAACAAGCCGGGATCTTATCTTTTCAGCATGCCTTGCCAGCCACGACCTCGCAGCACGAACTGGAAGCGCTGGTTGACCAACTCAATAATGACCCCGCCGTCGATGGCATCTTGGTTCAACTGCCACTTCCCAAACAACTGGATGCTGGCCCTATTTTAGAGCGTATCCGCCCTGATAAGGACGTGGATGGCTTTCATCCTTATAACATTGGTCGTTTAGCACAGCGTATGCCGGCGTTACGCCCTTGCACGCCTAAAGGCATCATGACCTTGCTGGCGCAAAGCGATATAGCGCTACGCGGGTTAGATGCCACCGTAGTGGGCGCCTCGAACATTGTCGGCCGACCGATGGCACTTGAACTGATGCTAGCGGGCTGTACGACAACCGTGTGCCACCGCTTTACCCAAAATCTTAAAGAACACGTTAGTCGCGCAGACATTGTGGTGGTGGCAGTGGGGAAGCCAGGTATCGTCCAGAGCGAGTGGATTAAACCAGGTGCGATCGTGATTGATGTAGGCATTAATCGCCAAGAAGATGGCACGCTCAAAGGCGACCTGGAGTTTGCCACCGCCGCAGAGCGCGCTAGCTATATCACTCCAGTGCCGGGGGGCGTGGGGCCAATGACGGTAGCAACGCTGCTGGAAAACACCCTTGAAGCCGCTGAGCAGCACGACTTAGCAACCCAGGATCACGGCTAAGTTATAATTTACCCCCTTGTTGGAGGAGAAAGGCCCAGTGAAGCGAATTGGAATTATTGGCGCAATGGCGCAAGAAGTAAGCTCGCTAGTCAGCCAGTTAGACAATGCTGAACGCTATGAGCATGCAGGTTTTGTGTTTCACACGGGCATGCGCTATGGCCTTGAGGTCATCGTACTGCAGTCGGGGATTGGCAAAGTCAACGCCGCGGTGGGGACCGCCATATTGCTGGAGCGACATCAGCCCGACGCCATTATCAATACCGGCTCTGCCGGCGGGTTTGCCACCGACCTCGCTATTGGCGATGTCATTATCTCTGATGAAGTGCGCCATCATGACGTTGACGCCGTGGTATTTGGTTATGAGATAGGCCAAGTGCCGGGAATGCCAGCTGCCTATCAGGCCGACTCTGCACTACGTGAGATCGCGCGTAGCGCCATTGCATCGCTGGGCGAGGTTAACGTACGTGAAGGCTTGGTCGCCACCGGGGACGCATTCATGGCTGACCCTGCCCGCGTCGAAGCCACCCGTGCTCAATTTCCCACCATGCTGGCCGTTGAAATGGAAGGCGCTGCCATTGCGCAAACGTGCTATCTCTACCAGTGCCCTTTCGTCGTGATCCGTGCGCTCTCGGACATCCCTGGTAGTGGCGACAACCACCTCTCCTTTGATGAGTTTCTGGAAATGGCTGCCGACCACTCATCGCGGATGGTCGATCAAATGCTGAAGCAGCTTGGCCAGGACGAGCACTGAATTGCTGCCCATTGCCCCACCGGCACGACAACACCGGCGGGGTTGATGACATAGGGTAATTTACTGAAGCTAAGCCTTCACGGCCCAGCCAAGCGATTCCCCCGCTAACAGCGGAATAATCACCTCTCCCTGCGCATAGGGATAACTCGTCGGCAATTGCCATTCGCGGCGTTCTAGCGTAATGGTGTCAGCGTTAGGCGCTAGCCCATAAAAACGCGGCCCGTTAAGACTGGCAAACGCTTCCAGCTTGTCTAAGGCATCCATTTCATCGAACGCAGTGGCATATAGCTCGATAGCAGCGGGTGCCGTATACGCGCCAGCGCAGCCACAGCTGGATTCTTTCGCCCCTTGAGAGTGAGGAGCGCTATCGGTGCCTAAAAAGAACTTATGGCTTCCGCTGGTAGCGGCCTTTAAAAGCGCCTGACGATGCTGCTCACGCTTGAGAATGGGCAAGCAATAATAGTGAGGCCGAACCCCCCCCACCAGCATTTTATTGCGATTAAACAGCAGGTGATGCGCTGTAATGGTAGCGGCCACATTGTCGGGCGCTTGGGCGACGAACTCAGCGGCTTGCTGGGTAGTGATATGTTCGAATACCACTTTCAGCGCTGGATGGCGCGCCAGTAACGGCTTCATCACATTTTCAATAAAGACCGCTTCGCGATCAAAAATATCAATCTCAGGGCTGGTGACCTCGCCGTGCACTAATAGCGGCATACCGACCTCCACCATCTTGGCAATCGCGGCATCGCAATGAGCCAGGTCTGTCACTCCAGAGTCTGAATTCGTCGTGGCGCCTGCGGGATAAAGCTTGACCGCTTTCACAAGGCCGCTTTGTGCCGCGCGCTCGATCTCTTCGGGGGCAGTGGTATCCGTCAGGTAAAGCACCATTAACGGCTCAAACGCACTGCCCGCTGGCAAGGCCGCTAAAATACGCTCGCGGTAAGCGATCGCTTGAGAGGTGGTGGTGATGGGCGGGGTCAGGTTCGGCATAATAATAGCGCGCCCCATCTGTGCAGCGGTGTGCCCGACGACCGCTTTCAGCGCCTCATCATCACGTAAATGAAGATGCCAATCATCGGGGCGAGTCAGTGTTAAAGTGTCCACGGCGAGTCCTGTACTAGGGTGAGGTGGGAAAGTGAGTAGCGACAGTATACGCAATTGCGTGACCGGATAAATCCACCGCTTAGGCATCACAGGGGCACGCAATTGTCGTATCATGGCGGCAATTTAGTGAATGAACCCGTTTAAAGGCTAGGGTTGATAGCGCGATTTTAACGTTGAGGATCCGGTTGTTTATGCAGAATGTACGACGCTATGCGGACGTCATTGCCAGCCTAGAGGGCGTGCTGTGGCTAAGCCTTGCCTGGTCAATTTCGCTGTCTGTACATATGGGCAGTACAGAACCCACGCTTGGCATCCTATTAGTCATGGGCGCTTTAGTGGTGTTCAGTTGGGCGCATCGTCCCTTGCGCTTTTTATTGGGTCGTTATCATATCCGCAAACGCCGCACCGATATGTGGATACATATTTTAGCGCTGCCGCTGCTACTAGCGATGTTCTTTCACATCATGCTTGAAGCTCTGCTTGGCAGTGCCTGGTTACCGCCAAAAATGCTGCTCTTTAATATCCTGGCCTCTGCTGGCTGGGCCACCTACGTCATGACCCTGTTTATTAAATTTGTTATTCATGGCCTAAAAAACAGGACCAAGTAAGCTCATCATGCCAACGGCGCTCCCTCTTCCCCTTTCTACGCCTAACCGCAACTTAGTGCGACTCACTATCGTACGCGGCATCACCTGGACCGGCTTTTTACTCGCCATTATCGTCGGTGTCGAGCTGCTCGCCTTCGATTTACCGGTCACGGCGGTGGTCAGTGTGGTGATCGCTATGGGCGCCTTGAACATCGCTACCTGGTGGCGGCTGGGTCGTCCCCGGGCGGTCACCCATTTAGAGTATTTACTGCATCTATTGGCCGATATTGCCGGCCTTACGCTACTGTTTTATTTTTCTGGCGGCTCCACCAACCCCTTTATTACTTACTATTTGGTGCCTGTCACCATTGCGGCGGCTACCCTCCCCTGGCGGCACGCCTGGATTATTGCAGGCTGCTCAATGGCGGGTTATACGTTTTTAATGTTCTCTTACTATCCCATCCCCCAACTGGGACACATTAATAGTGACAGCCCGCTTAGCCTGCACATCTTGGGAATGTGGCTAAATTTTGGTCTCTCCGCGGGCTTGGTGACCTTTTTTATTTACAAAATGGCCCATGCCCTGCGTAGCCGCGATCAGGCACTTTCCCGCACGCGCGAAGCCGCATTGCGTAATGAGCAGGTATTAGCAGTGGCTACCCAGGCGGCAGGCACAGCGCATGAACTGGGTACGCCACTCTCTACCATGGCGGTACTGCTCAAGGAAATGCAGGCCGACGCAGCGCCGGATTCTGACTTGAATGAGGATATTACCCTGCTGCGTCAGCAGGTGGACGTATGCAAGTCACGGCTGCAAAATCTGGTCTCGAATGCTGACAGACGGCGTATGGCAGAACCTGAAGTGCTCGATGCAGAAGAGTGGCTTGCAGGCGTAGCGCAACGTTGGCTAGTGCTCAGGCCTGATGTTAGCCATCAATTTGAAGTGGCCGAAAAGCGTGGCAGACCCTGGTTAGCCGTTGACGCCACCCTTGATCAAGCGTTGACGAATCTACTGAACAACGCCGCCGATGCGAACCCCGAACAGATTTCGATTCGTTTGGACTGGCAGGATGAAAGCGTGGTGATCGATATCCGCGATCATGGCCCTGGCGTGGCCATGTCGATTGCCGACCAACTGGGGGAAACGTTCATCTCCACCAAAAGTAAAGGCATGGGCATTGGATTGTTTTTAACCCATGCCACTATCAATCGCTTTGGCGGCGGCGTAAGCCTGTATAATCACCCGGAAGGCGGTACGCTAACGGAAGTAACACTGCCCCGTTGCGCGGCGCCCCATTAGATTCGAAAGCCCCGCGCATTTCCTTTACTGGATTGAGGACGACATGCAAACGCGAGAGCAACGCCTGCTGATTGTTGATGATGATGAAATGTTCTGTCATGTGCTAAATCGCGCTTTAACGCGGCGTGGTTACGAGGTCATTGTGGCCCACGATGCCGAGCAGGCGCTGGCGCTGGCTGCCCAACATCTGCCCACCATGGCGACGCTCGATCTAAAACTGGAAAACAGCTCCGGTTTAAAACTACTTCCCGAGCTACTGGCCATCTCACCTCAGTGTCGTATTGTGGTTCTGACCGGCTACTCAAGCATTGCCACTGCCGTTGAGGCCATCAAGCTAGGCGCTGTCAATTATCTCTGCAAGCCGGTCGATGCGGACGACGTGCTAACGGCCTTCGAACAGCAAAGTGGCGACCCTGATATTGAGCTGGCCGATAATCCGCCCTCCATTAACCGCATCACCTGGGAGCACATCCAAAAGGTGCTGCAGGAACATGACGGCAATATTTCTGCCACTGCGCGAGCACTGGGCATGCACCGCCGTACGCTGCAGCGCAAACTACAAAAACGCCCAGTGCGTCGTTAAAAAGCGCCTTAGTGCGCTGTCCAACCCAGATCAATATTGAAGCTTGAGCCGGTTACCGCACCGGCAGCATCGGATGCCAGATAGGCGACCAGTTGTGCCACTTCATCAGGCTCGATCAGACGCTTGATCGCCGCCTGCTTAAGCATGACTTTCTCAATCACTTCCTGCTCGTCCATACCGTGCAACTTAGCTTGGTCGGCAATCTGATTATCCACCAGCGGCGTTTTTACATAGGCCGGGCATACCGCGTTAGCCGTGATGCCTTGCTCGCCACCTTCCAACGCTGCGGTTTTGGTCAAGCCGATCATGCCGTGCTTGGCGCTGATATAGGAGGCCTTACCGGGCGATGCCACTTGAGCGTGGATTGACGCCACATTGACGATTCGCCCCCAGGCTTTTTGACGCATATGCGGCCAAGCTGCCTGAGTAAGCAGGAAGGGCGCTGTTAACATCAGATCCATAATCTGGCGCCACTTCTCTTCGGGGAACGTCTCAATGGAAGCGACATGCTGAATACCAGCGTTATTCACCAAAATATCGACACCGCCAAAGCGCTTAACGGCATCGGCCACGGCTGCACGACAGGCATCCGGGTCAGTGAGGTCAGCTTCAAAAAAAGCGGCGCCCGCCTGTTCTGCCACCGCCTTACCCGCCGGATTAAAATCGACAGCCAGCACTTGATGACCTAGTTGGCAAAAATGCTTCACAACCGCGGCGCCGATACCACTACTGGTCCCGGTTACCAGCGCTACACGTGGCGTTGAAACGGATGAGGAAGTCATAGGCAATTCCTTTTTATGTGTGCGAAAGATACGTTCAGTATAGCGGTGCGTGGTTAAGCGTCAGGCGTGTCAGCAGTTTGCATTAAACGCGCCATCATTTGCTGGGCCAGCCTAGCGGCTTCCTGCATGTTTTCGAGCTCTTCTAGACCTTGCAAGATCACCCGTTTATAGATGGCATACCCGCTAGGCAAGTGTTCAAGAGCAAGCCGGTAGGTGCCAGAGGGCAATAACAGCGTTAGTGACTCTGCCAATGGGGCCGCCGTGTGTAAGGGTTGGTGAGGCACTACCACCAGCCAAAGCTCACAAGGGGTAATCAAGGCCCCCACCATGCTTTCGGCGCCATAATGCTGAAAGCATAGCGCATCAATTCCTAATCGCGGGTTCCAGCCCTGCTTTTGCTTGATCTCGGTGAGGTGTACATCACCATAGGCCTTAGCCAGCTCAGCAAGAGAGGCGTATTCGTCAGCAGTCAGCGTATCCATTCGTGGTTATGTTTTCCAAGTGATAACGGGGGTTAATGGGTAATGTAGCGAGCTGCTATTGGCGAAATAAGGGCTGCTCATCCACAATGGGCATAGCATTAGCGGCTAACCCATGCCGCTATTTCACCATTGCGTCGTTCTCCGGTTATTTATTCTTCCGTCACGCATCACTTTGTAATTTATTTTGCTTATCGTAAAGGAGCTCCACCTATGTTTGTGGTTATTTTTGGTCGAATGTCATGCCCTTTCTGTGTTCGTGCAAAACACCTTGCCGACCACTTGGAAAAAGCGGGTAAAATCGAAGGATACCGCTATGTTGACATGCCCTCGGAAGGCGTTACCAAAGAAGATATCGCCAAAACGGCGGGCAAGCCTATTCATACCGTACCGCAGGTATTTGTCGATCAAACTCATGTGGGCGGCTTTACAGAGTTTGACCAGTTTGTCCGCGACAAACAGCTCCTTGCCGGTTAATAGTCAATTTGGCCCGAGCCACGCAGGCGTTAATAGCCGTTGAACCCTTGCCTACCTAGCTTGCCTATACTGAGCAGTTACTCAATGGCTCACGCTAGGTGTGCCATGTTTGGGCAAGGAGTTCATCATGCAGCGTCAGGAGTTCGTTCAGCAGTTGTGGCTTGACTATGTACACACCCATCCCGGCATTGGCGCCCTGAGGCTATGGCCTTTATCGACCGCTGCCGAGTATCTAACGCTGGTCACACTCAACCATGGCCCATTTTCTGCCACGGCACTTAGTGGCAACCTAGCACACATGGGCTACCGCGCTGTCGGCCATTACGCGATGGCGGATAAAGGCTTATTGATTCATTTACTCGCCCCCAGCGACGGCGGTAGTTGGCTAGTGCTTGCAGAGTTGCAAATAGGCACCCTTTCAAAAGCGCCACGTGAAGCCATTGAAGGGCTTGTGCGTCAATCGCACCCACAGGACTGCAAAGGGCATAACTTGCTCTGCCGGGGTAGGCCCTGGCCAATGCCTTCGTGGGCGCTTTATCAACAGTTGCAGCAAGCCCACCCGCTAGCCGCCTGGCTTGCGGTGATGGGCCCTCGCCTGCACCACGCCGGGTTCGACTGTGGCCAGCTTGGTGAGTCGTTAGAATGCCTGGATCAGCGCCTTTACGAGGTGGGAATGCCCAGCCTGCAAGGGCAGCAAAATGGCGTTTTTACCGTGTCTTCCCTGTTAGAGCATCGCTTCTACCCAACGACACCCCAGAAAGCCGTCTTCGCCGAAGGGGATGAACATCGCCTGTGCCTAGGCGGCCTGGCCCTGGTGCAAAAGCAGATAGCGCACAATAACGAGCGGTTAGCCGATGTACTGTTGCCTGCACACACGCGTTGTGAAATGGCGTGAGACACTGACGTTCAACCTTCAGCGCCCCACTTTTTGCCTGCTATTTAATTAAATCGGGCAAACGAGCCTTTAGGCATCGAACGTCATTTCGGGCACATGATCCGGCACGATTAGTTTGCCCGCGGTTTTTTCGACAATTTCTTCAACGCTAACGCCCGGCGCACGTTCTTTTAGGATAAACGCACCGTCTTTAATTTCGAGATAGGCCAAATCGGTCAGCACTCGGTTAATACAGCCGGCCCCTGTCAGCGGCAGCTCGCATTTTTCCAGCAGTTTGGATTCGCCATGTTTAGAAGCGTGGGTCATGGTGCAGATAATATTGTCGGCACCGGCGACCAAATCCATGGCGCCGCCCATTCCTTTGATAAGCTTGCCCGGGATCATCCACGAGGCGATATTACCCTGCTGGTCAACCTCGAATGCGCCCAGTACCGTCAAATCAACGTGGCCACCCCGAATCATGGCAAACGATTCAGCTGAAGAGAAAATCGCCGCGCCAGGCCGCGCCGTTACGGTCTCTTTACCCGCATTGATCATATCCGCATCGAGCTCTTCTTCGCTGGGATAACGCCCCATCCCCAGCAGCCCATTCTCGGACTGCAGCATGACATCGATACCGTCCGGAATGTAATTGGCCACTAGCGTGGGAATGCCAATCCCCAAATTGACGTAAAAGCCATCTTGAAGTTCGCGCGCGACGCGCTGGGCCATTTGTTCACGTGTTAAAGCCATGGTGACTACCTCTTATTGAATCGTTAAGTGAGAAGCGAGAGAGACTTCTGAACGTTAAGTTTGGATAAAGACTTAACTGCGCACCGTGCGTTTTTCGATACGCTTTTCAAACGTGCCTTGAATAATCCGATCCACATAAATACCCGGCGTATGGATCTGGCTGGGCTCGAGCTCTCCCGGCTCAACGATTTCTTCAACTTCGACCACGGTGATTTTTCCCGCCGTGGCGGCCATGGGGTTAAAATTTTGTGCCGTATGGCGATACATCACATTGCCGTAACGGTCCGCTTTCCAACCCTTCACAATGGCAAAGTCACCAATAATGGCTTCTTCTAAAATATAGTGCCGATCATTAAAGACCCGAACTTCTTTACCTTCGCCAATCGGCGTACCGTAACCGGTGGCGGTATAAAAAGCGGGGATACCCGCACCACCGGCACGCATTTTTTCTGCCAACGTGCCTTGAGGCGTCAGCACTACCTCAATTTCATCATTGAGCATCTGCTTCTCAAACAAGGCGTTTTCGCCAACATAAGACGCCAGAATTTTTTTGATTTGGCGATCCTCTAGCAGTATCCCTAAGCCAAAACCATCCACGCCGCAGTTATTCGACACCACGGTGAGATCTTTGACAGCGCGCCGCTTGATCTCGGCGATCAGGTTTTCGGGAATACCGCATAAGCCGAAGCCGCCAGCGATGACGGTCATACCACTTTCGATGCCTTCCATTGCTTCTTCGTAGGAAGCTACTCGCTTATCGAATCCTGCCATTGTTGTGCCTCACATTGTTGTCATTGATAGGAGTGGTCATTGCGTAAGCTGGCAATGATGCAAAACCGCATCTAAAGAATAGTGCCAGTGTTGTCCCTGATGATATATTTGTTAAGTTTGTTTTTCTTATCAATTTATTAGTAAAAATAATAAAAGGCTTTTTATGACGGTCAAACAGCTCCGGGCCTTCCTGGTGGTTGCCCAAACGCTCAGTTTTACGCAAGCTTGCGAGCGCCTGCATTTATCTCAACCAGCACTGAGCCTGGCGATTAAGGGGCTGGAAGCGTCACTGGGAGGCAAGCTGCTAATCCGCAGTACTCGCAGTGTTAGGCTAACCCCGGAAGGCGAGTCACTGCTACCGTTAGCCAAACATTTGCTGGCCCAGTGGGACAATACCGAAGAGCGCTTGCGCCAGCGCTTCACCCTACAACTAGGGCGACTCAGCGTCGCTGCCATGCCCGCTTTCGCCTGTAACTTATTACCTGCAGCGTTAGTCAACTTCCGACAACACTATCCGAAAATCAATATTACCGTGCACGATGTCATCAATGAGGAAGTCACTGAAATGGTGCGCTCTCGCCAAGTAGAGATGGGCATCGCCTTTTCACCCGAAGGCACAGGGAGTCTGCACTTCACCCCGCTGTTTGAAGATCATTTTGTGGCCGTGGTACCGCCAACGTCTTCCCTCAATCAGGCTTCACAGCTTGCATGGTCGACGCTTCTCGAACATGACTTCATCACGCTTCAACGCCCTTCGATGGTTCGCCGTTTACTTGAACAAGAGCTGCGAAAACAAGCAATGGAGCTGCCGGTGGCATTCGAAAGCCATCAGCTCTCCACCGTGGGTAGAATGGTGGCCGACGGTTTGGGTGTCAGTGCAGTGCCTTCTATGTGCATTCGCCAAATGCAGGAACTGGGCGCACGCTGCATCCCACTGACAGCGCCCGCGATCTCTTGCCGGGTCGGTATTTTGACGCATCAAGAGCTATCCGTTGCCGCCCACGCGCTGCGCACCGTGTTACTCGAGACCGTTCAAGCGCCTTCGCTAACTCTTGACTAAACCCTTACTCAGCTAAATCCTCACGCAACTAAATCATCACTAAGATGATGAAGTGCGCGGGGTTTATGCTGGGCAGCGTGGCTAGGATCCTTTAGCATTCAGTATTACGCTATTCGTCTGACGGTAAGGAAACGTGGTATGCCTATTTTAAAGGGGCTTGTCAGCGCACTGCTGCTAACGCTCAACACGCTATTTTGGGGCGTACCGCTAATTCTGTTAACGCTGCTTAAAGTCATTGCCCCCGGCCAGCGGCTGAAACAGAAGGTATTGCGGGGGTTAAATAGCGTGGCGCTCAACTGGATTGGTTTCAATCTGTGGTGGATGCGCCATTGGCTAAAACCTGACGTCACCATGACGGTTCCCGAGCAGTTAAGCCCTCAGCAGTGGTGGCTAGTGATCTCTAACCACCGCAGTTGGACCGATATCTTCATGCTGTTTATGGCCTTACACCGGCGTATTCCTATGCCGCGTTTTTTTCTTAAGCGTCAGTTAATCTGGATTCCTATCGTGGGTTTGGCTTTTTGGGCGCTAGAATTTCCCTTCATGCGCCGTTTTAGCCGCGAACAAATAGCGAAAAACCCTAAACTTGCGTCGATTGACCGCGCCTCTACCGAGCGGATGTGCCAACAGGCCCGTCATGCGCCCATTGCGATTTTTAATTTTGTGGAAGGTACGCGGTTTAGCGTTGCCAAGCGCGATGCCCAGCAAAGTCCTTTCCGCCACTTATTACGCCCTAAAGCGGGCGGCGTCGCACAAGTTCTTAGCCTGCTAGGCAGTCAGTTAGATGGTATCCTGGATGTGACCATAAGCTATACCAATCCCTCCCCTACTTTCTGGGGTTTTTTGTGTGGCAATGAAGCACCCATTACGCTGCACGCACGGCAATTAGCTATTCCCCAGTGGATGTACGCAACTAATAACCACGACGAAAAGCAGCATAAGGAACGTTTCCACACATGGATCAATTCACTCTGGCGGGAAAAAGATGGCCTGTTGGACGACAGCACCAATCACGACTAATTGGCTTGATCAGCTCGTGCCTGCTAGCCGGTATGCTTGTTGGCTGTGCCAGTGGCCCACCATCTCAATCGCAGCGTGCGGCCGTTCCAAGTACGGCTCAGATTAGTGGCAACTGGGTACAAGTGCAGCGCGGTGATACGTTGGGGCAAATGGCGGCTCGGGCGAATGTCCCGCTAGAGCGATTACAACGATTCAACCCCGGCGTGAATGCACGGCGCCTTGAGGTCGGTCAACGGCTTTTGATCCCCACGCAACAAGAGCGCGCGCCCTCGGGCGGCCCTTATCGTTACCAAATTCGCCCAGGCGATACGTTCTCAAGCGTTGCTCGCCACTTTGGCACCACCAGCGGGCGCATACAGAGCGCCAACCCGAGCGCAACGCCTACTAACCTACGCGTAGGTCAGGTGGTCAGTATACCTCTTGGCGGTTCAGCGCCTCGACGTGCATCCAGCGGCAGTAGTTCAGCTAACGCTAGCCGCCCCGCTGCCACACCCAGTAGCGCGCCCAGCCAAGCGCTGCCCAGCTCGGCCAGACGATGGCCCTGGCCGCTGGACGATTATCGTGTCGTCCGTCGTTTTGGTCCTGATAGCCGTGGCACGCTGCAGCCCATGCTGCTGGCGACTCAAGCCGGCGCCCAAGCAAAATCCGTCGCCCCCGGCGAAGTACGTTTTGCTGATGGCATGCGTCAGCTAGGTGAAGTCGTAATCGTGCACCATGCCGACAACCTACAAACCGTATACGCACTGTGCGACCGCATTCTGGTCGAGGTCGGTAAGCAAGTAAGCGCAGGTGATGCACTTTGTGAAGTTGGACAAAGTAGCGCCACACAACGCTATGACCTTCTGTTTGATCTACGCCAGGGAGGCAAACCCATCGACCCAAGGCAAGTATTGCGCTAACGGGGTTTGTGACGCGCTTACTAAAGCGTATGTTAAAGCCCTTAAAAGCAAACGGCCCCTGTTTAAACAGGGGCCGTTTGGTTAAGCAGGCTAGCCTACGCTGTTATGTTAGCCGCGGTAATAGCCAGGTTTAACAAACGGCATGGGGGTAACCACCATCGGTAGCTGCTTACCCCGCACTACCGCGTATACGGTGCTTTGGGGGGCTTCCAGTTCACGGCTCACATAGCCCATCGCGACCGGCTTGCCAACGCTTGGGCCAAAGGTGCCTGAGGTCACACTGCCCACTTCATTACCGCTTGCATCCACCAGCGGAGCCCCTTCCCGAACCGGTGCACGCCCGTCGGCTAACAGGCCAACGCGCTTACGGGTATGATCTTTGGCATCCACTTGGTGCAGGATAATGTCAGCACCCGGAAAACCTCCTGGACGCTCACCACCGTGGCGGCGGGGTTTGCCAATTGCCCAGATTAGCCCCGCTTCCACGGGCGTCGTCTGCATATCCATATCGTGCCCATAGAGGCAAAGCCCGGCTTCAAGACGCAGCGAATCACGTGCCCCAAGACCAATCGCTTCGACTTCGGGCTCGGCTAGCAGCTGTTCGGCGAAAGCTTCACAGGCATCAGAAGCCACTGAAATTTCAAAACCATCTTCACCGGTATAACCACTGCGGCTCACCCATACTTCCTGCCCCGCCATAGTGAAGCGGCCGTGCTGCATAAACACCAGCTCACAGGCCTCAGGGCACAACCGTTGCATTACATCCCGCGCCTGGGGACCCTGGAGCGCCAGCAGGCCGCGGTCCAACGTCTCAATCTCATGAGTTGACGCTAGATTTAAACGTAAGTGGGCTAAATCCTGATCCTTACAAGCCGCGTTCACCACGAGATAAAAATGATCACCGGCATTAACCACCATCAAATCATCAATGATGCCGCCTTCGCTGCTAGTCAAGAGACCGTAGCGCTGAGCGCCTTTATCAAGCCCTACTAAATCGGCGGGTATCAAGGTTTCCAGCGCTTCAGCAACGTTATCGCCGGAAACGCTAATTTGCCCCATGTGTGAGACGTCAAACAAGCCACACTGTTGGCGAGAGTGCTCATGCTCTTTTTTGACCCCCAGGGGGTACTGCACAGGCATTTCGTAACCCGCAAAAGGCACCATCTTGGCACCCAGTTTAAGGTGCAGCGCGTGCAGCGGCGTTTGCTTCAATTCTGACATGGGGGCTTTCCTCACTTAACATTCTTCACTCAAAAAAGAGAGCGGGAAGCCACTTCGCTGTGCCTTCCCGACTCCCTTCACCCATTCTCTACTGCTATTTAGCTGACAAGCGGCGCATTTTATTGATCATGTTCCAGCTCTTCACCCGGCAGCACATCTTTGCCGTCGAAATAGTCCTTGGTTAGCTTAAAGACTACCGGCGAAAGCAGTGCCAAGGCAATCAGGTTGGGAATGGCCATCATGGCATTGAAGGTATCGGCCATTAGCCAGATAAACCCCAGTTGAGCGATAGCGCCTAGCGGGATCGCCAACACGAACAGCACCCGGTAGATCATGATAGAGCGGGTTCCAAACAGGAACTGGCAGCACTTCTCACCATAAAACGACCAGCCAAGAATGGTGGTAAACGCAAAAATGGCCAGGGCTACCGCCACAATCTGGTTACCAAACCCGGGTAGCGCGGCATCAAACGAAAGTGCCGTCAACGACGCACCCGCCTCGCCCTCTATCCACACGGTCGAGGTCAAAATAACCAAGGCCGTAATCGTGCAAACCACGATGGTATCGATAAAAGTACCCAGCATGGCGATCAAGCCCTGGCGCACCGGGTTTTTGGTTTTGGCGGCCGCATGGGCAATCGGCGCACTACCCAACCCCGCTTCATTGGAGAAAATGCCGCGTGCCACACCAAAACGAATGGCCGCCATTACCGCCGCACCGGCAAAACCACCGGCAGCGGCCATGGGGTTAAAGGCGTAATAGAAGATCAAGCCAAAGGCTTCACCGATTTGCCCGGCGTTGATAATCAACACCAGCAGGCCTGCGACCACATAGGCAATGCCCATGATAGGCACCAGTTTGCCCGCCACCTTGGCAATACGCTTGATGCCGCCAAGTATTACCGCCCCGGCCAACACCATAATGACAACACCACTAAGCCATGTGGGAATACCAAAAGTTGCATCCATGGCATCAGCGACCGAGTTAGATTGCACGGTATTACCAATACCAAACGCGGCCACTGCACCAAAGAAAGCAAACACACCGCCTAGCCAAAGCCACTTTTTGCCCAAGCCATTTTTGATATAAAACATCGGCCCACCGATGTGAAAGCCAGTGCTATCCGTTTCGCGATAGCGCACTGCTAATACCGCCTCGGCAAATTTTGTCGCCATACCCACCAAGGCGGTAATCCACATCCAAAAAACCGCCCCGGGACCACCTAGCGCAATGGCTGTGGCTACCCCCGCAATGTTGCCAGTGCCAATCGTCGCTGAAAGCGCTGTCATCAACGCGTCAAAGGGAGATATTTCGCCCTCATCACCGTCTTTGGCAACCCCTTTATCCACGCTGGGTTTTAGTTCGCGGCCTGCCCACATTAGCTTGAAACCCATGCCGAGCTTTCTAATCGGCATCAGTTTCAAGCCAAGCTGTAAGTAGATCCCCACACCCAAAAGTAAAATCAACATGACGGGGCCCCAGACCACGCCATTGATTGCCCCCAAAAGGCTCGTTAAAGTTTCCACGTGTATCTCCTCACTCCGTTGGTTAGGAATAATTATTGCACTTATGAACGCCGCTCGTGTTGATTAGCATGCGTTTTACTTGTTTTACACCATGAACTCAGCAAGCATCTAGGGTAATGTCGCTTGCGCATAGAGGATGCCGCTTTTTTCGCAACCCCGATTAGGCGATAAGTTACCAGATTCGTGACACGAATTGCGTCGCCAAGGAGCAATCAAGAAATTTGTTTCCGATCGGAAACACGGTAACATGCACGTCTATTTGCTCGGTTATACCAAGTCATTGACTGGTTTACCTGATCGACCGTGCACCCGCTTTTACGCTATCCGACAGTCGCCAAGTCGGGCGACAACCGCTAGTATGCTCGGGTCCAGAAAACTGTTTCATATAGGAAATCATCATGAGCAATCTGCCTGCCAATCTTCGTTACGCTGAAAGCCACGAGTGGGTACTTGACCACCAAGATGGCACCGTTACCGTCGGCATTACCGATCACGCTCAGCAAGCCCTGGGTGATGTGGTCTTTGTTGAGCTACCTGAAGTGGGTGCGGCGCTGACGAAAGGCCAAGAGTTTGGCGTGATTGAGTCGGTTAAAGCCGCTTCGGACCTTTACTCCCCCGTTGCTGGCGAAGTGATTGAAGTGAATGACGCGCTGGAAGATGCTCCCGAAACGGTCAACGAAGCGCCTTATGAAGGTGGCTGGATCATGAAAGTGCGCGTAGACAGCGACACCCTTGATGGTCTGCTAGATGCCGATGCCTATCAGGCAACGCTCAGCGCTGACGACTAACGTCTATAAGCGCCTGCTACTCACAGCGGGCGCTTCGCATTTTGCCCCTGCACGGTTTTCTCTTAACGTTCGGAATCTTCCTCATGCCTTTTGAAACACGCCGCCTGGCCGAGTTGGCCGACCACGATGCTTTTATCAAACGTCACAATGGCCCAAGTCAAGATGACGTCGCTACGATGCTAAAAGCGCTCAATATGCAGCACATGGAAGATCTGATTGAGCAGACCGTGCCGAGCGATATACGCCTGGGCCGCGAACTAGCGCTCGACGAACCACGTAGTGAAGCAGAAGCGTTAGAATACCTAGCCCAGCTGGCGCGGCAAAATCGTGTGGCTAAAAGCTACATTGGCCAGGGTTATTACGGCACGCACATGCCGGCGGTCATTCAGCGCAATGTGCTGGAAAACCCAGGCTGGTACACGGCCTACACCCCTTACCAACCAGAAATCTCTCAAGGCCGCCTGGAAGGCTTACTGAATTTCCAGCAAGTGGTCATGGACTTAACCGGCATGGAGCTTGCCAATGCTTCCCTGCTGGACGAAGCCACAGCCGCCGCTGAAGCGATGGCACTCTGCAAGCGTGGCAATAAAAAAAGCAAATCAAACGCCTTCTTCGTCGCCGAGGATGTGTTCCCACAAACGCTTGATGTGGTCAGAACCCGCGCCGAGTTCTTTGGTTTTGAACTGATCACCGGCCCAGCAGAAGCGCTAGCCAACCATGATGTGTTTGGCGCCCTGGTTCAGTATCCCTCTGCCAGCGGCGAGGTTCGTGATTTGACCCCGCTGCTCAGCGCAGCCGCTGATCAAAACATCATGACCTGTGTGGCCACCGACCTTTTGAGCCTTATCCTACTGAAAGAGCCCGGCAAACTCGGCGCCGACATCGTGGTGGGTAACTCCCAGCGTTTTGGTGTGCCGATGGGCTTTGGCGGCCCTCACGCAGCTTTTTTTGCGACGTCCGACAAGCTCAAGCGTTCGATCCCAGGACGTATCATCGGCGTCTCCAAAGATAGCCGCGGCAATACGGCGCTGCGCATGGCGATGCAAACCCGTGAGCAACACATTCGCCGCGAGAAAGCGACATCGAACATCTGTACGGCCCAGGCACTGCTGGCCAATATTGCCGGCTTTTATGCCACCTATCACGGCGCTGAAGGCCTGCGTAAAATTGCTGGTCGCGTCCACCGTTTGACCACTCTCCTTGCCGAGGGGCTAAAACAGGCAGGGGTGGCACTCGCCCATGACAGCTGGTTTGATACGCTATGTTTAACCGGTGTCGATGCGGGCAAGATCCATGGCCGCGCCATGACCCACGATATTAACCTGCACTATTTTGCCAATGGCAATGTAGGCATCAGCCTCGATGAAACGACCACCGCTCACGACGTAGCCACTTTGTTCGACGTGCTGCTTGGTGACGAGCATGGCCTCTCAGTGGCGGTATTGGACGAGCAGGTCATCGCCGACGGTACCATTGGCATTCCCTCTAGCTGCCAACGCGAAAGCGACTTCTTGACCCATCCAACTTTCAGCCGCTACCGCAGCGAAACCGAAATGCTGCGCTACTTGAAGCGCTTGGAGAACAAGGATCTGTCGCTGGCTCATGCGATGATCCCGCTTGGCTCGTGCACCATGAAGCTTAATGCCACCAGCGAAATGATCCCTGTGTCATGGCCATCATTAGCCCACCTGCACCCCTTCGCACCTCGCGACCAAGTGGCAGGCTACCATCAGATGATCGATGAACTCTCAGCCTTCCTAGTCGAAGTCACCGGTTACGATCATCTCTCCATGCAACCCAACTCTGGCGCGCAAGGGGAATACGCAGGTTTGGTGGCGATTCGTCGCTATCAGGCGGCCCAGGGCGAAGGACATCGCGATGTTTGCTTGATTCCCAGTTCCGCCCACGGCACCAACCCGGCCTCAGCCGCGATGGTGCAAATGAAGGTCGTCGTGGTGGAGTGTGATCAAAACGGCAATATCGATATGGCAGACTTGCGTGCCAAAGCCGAGCAGCACCGCGATAAGCTCTCCGCCATTATGCTTACCTATCCGTCGACCCATGGTGTGTTTGAAACCAGCGTACGCGAAGCGTGCAAAGTGGTGCATGATAATGGCGGCCAGGTTTATATCGATGGCGCTAACATGAACGCGCAGGTGGGCTTAACGCGCCCCGGCGACTTTGGCGGCGATGTTTCGCACCTTAATCTGCACAAAACGTTCTGTATTCCCCACGGTGGTGGCGGTCCTGGTATGGGTCCAATCGGTGTTAAAGCGCACCTTGCACCCTACGTTTCGAATCACGTGGTCACGCCAATCAACGGTGTGAATAGCGACAGCGGTGCCGTTTCCGCTGCGGCTTTTGGTAGCGCCTCTATCCTGCCGATTTCATGGGCCTACATTAAAATGATGGGGGCTCGCGGTCTGCGGGAAGCCACCGAGCTTGCCATTCTGAATGCCAATTACATTGCCAAACGCCTGGAAGCTTCCTTCCCCATTCTCTACCGCGGCCAAAATGGCACCGTCGCTCACGAATGCATTATCGATATTCGTCCGCTCAAGGCCGCTTCTGGCATTAGCGAAGAAGACATTGCCAAGCGTTTAATGGATTACGGCTTCCACGCACCCACCATGTCATTCCCGGTGCCCGGCACGCTGATGATCGAGCCGACCGAGTCTGAGTCACTGTATGAAATCGATCGTTTCTGCGAGGCCATGATGGCTATTCGGGAAGAGATCGCGCGAGTAGAGGGCGGTGAATGGCCATTGGATAATAATCCGCTGGTCAATGCGCCGCACACGCAGGCGGATTTGATGGATAGTGCCTGGGAGCGGCCATATGACCGCGAACTGGCTGCGTTCCCCACCGCTGCTGTGCAAGCCGCGAAATACTGGCCCGCCGTTAACCGCGTGGATAACGTGTTTGGCGACCGTCAGTTGATCTGTTCTTGCCCTAGCATCGATGAGTATCGTGCCTAAGCGCGCTTACGGATAAATCCTAAAGAGCCGATAACGTAAGTCACAACACGCCCCTCCTGCCCTAACCGTTCGTGGGCAGCAGGGGCGTTTTTTCTTGCACGCGTTGAGCGTGAAAACCGTTCAGCAGCTTTTCGTAGCGTTTGGGCAGTACCGAGTCGCGACGACGCAGCAGGTAAAGCACTTCGTTGACTGCATTGGGCAAATTCAGCGCTTTCACCTGGCGTTGCCAGGGAGACGTTTCCAGCACCAACCGCGATACCACCGTAAAGCCAAGCCCCCTGGCGACCGCATCCAACACCATGCTGACTTCATTAGTAAAGCCTTGGTGACGAAAATGCGTCATTGAACGAAAATCATCAGGGTAATTAGCCCGTAGTAGCGCATTGGCGTGGTTGATACCATCGTAATAATTAAGAAACCCAATGCCCATTAAATCTGACAGTGTGCTGCCTGCAAAATCGGCGGGCACGACTAAACAAAGAGGCTCTTGATGCCAAATGGAGCAATCAAGCTCAGGGTGCTGCATGGACTCCGTGACAATACCGATATCATAGCGGCCGTCTAATAGATCATTCACGATTTCGTGGTTAAAGGCGAAGCTATAATTGACCGTTAAATTGGGGTGCATCTGTTGTTGCCCCAAAATGTAAGGATAAAACATCAGACCCACGCTTCCCGGTGAGGCAATGCGGCAATCACCACTATCCAGTGAGTCATCATCCAGGCCATGGCGAAACTGCTCATGCTCGGCAAACAACTTTAATGCATAATCATAAGCGCGCCGGCCCGTTTCGGTTAGCGTAAAACTGCGCCCCTTTCGCTCTAGCAGTTCTTTGTTTAAATAGCTTTCCAATTTACGTACATGCTGGCTTACACCCGGTTGCGTCATTTCCAAGCGATGCGCGGTACGGGTAAAACTACCCGTTTCTACGAGCGTAATGAATGTACGAAAATATTGGGCATTAAACATAGTAAAGAACCATTGTCTTTAGCAGCCATCGTTTTAAATAAGCCTCATAGTAGCACAGCAAGCAGGCTGTCATTACGCCGCTGTACCGGCTGCCAGGGCATGGTAGACTGCTATCAGTACTCAAACGACTAGGGACAGCCCCACTGATGACCGCAACTGCTCAACCCCGCGCCACTCTTTCCAGCATCATCTCGCCTGAAGGAAGCCTTGAAGTACTTTCTCAGCATGAAGTTAATCGCCTACATAGCACCTCACAAAGTGGCCTTCATGATTTGCTTCGGCGCTGCGCTCTGGCGGTTTTAAATTGCGGTAATCCAAGTGACGATAGTCTGGCTATTTTAGAAGCCTATAAAGATTTTGATATTGAAGTATTGCAACAAGACCGTGGCATTCGTTTAAAGCTGACTAACGCGCCAGCAGAAGCATTTGTCGATGGCCGGATGATCCGCGGTATACGCGAACATCTGTCGTCCATCATTCGCGACATTGTTTACGTCTACAACGAAATTCAACACCATAATCGTTTTGACCTTAGCACCGGCGAAGGCACGACCAATGCCGTTTTCCATATTTTGCGCAAAGCAGGCACGTTAAAACCGGGGCGCGACCCTAGCTTGGTCGTCTGTTGGGGCGGCCACTCTATTTCTCGTGAAGAGTACGAATACACGAAAGATGTCGGCTATCACTTAGGGCTGCGTGACTTAGATATCTGCACCGGCTGTGGACCTGGCGCGATGAAAGGTCCTATGAAAGGTGCGAACGTCGCCCATGCCAAACAGCGCCGAAAAGAAGGCCGTTACTTAGGCATTTCGGAACCCGGCATTATCGCCGCTGAAGCGCCCAACCCGATCGTGAATGAATTGGTCGTCATGCCCGACATTGAGAAACGATTGGAAGCCTTCGTTCGTTTGGGTCATGGCATCATCGTCTTCCCCGGCGGGGTGGGTACCGCTGAAGAGATCCTTTATCTGCTGGGCATCCTGCTACACCCAAGCAACAAAGACATTCCTTTCCCGTTAATTTTTACAGGCCCTGCCAATTCAGCGGCCTACTTCCAAAAAATTGACGAATTCTTGGTTTATACGCTGGGCGAGGACATTCGTCGCTACTACACCATTATTACCGGCGACCCAGTTTCCGTAGCGCGTACCATGCGCCAGGGCATTGATGAAATCGCCGAATTCCGTCGCACTCATCAGGATGCGTTTTACTATAATTGGCGCTTAACCATTGCACGGGAATTCCAAGCGACCTTTGAACCCACCCATGAAGCCATGCGTTCGCTAGCGCTCCACCGCCAGCAGCCGACGCATGAATTAGCGGCTAACCTGCGCCGCGCCTTCTCTGGAATTGTGGCCGGCAACGTAAAAGAACCCGGCATTCGCGCTATAGAGGCCCATGGCCCCTTTGTGCTGACGGCCGAGCCTGAATTAATGCAGCGTTTGGATGAGCTGCTGACCTCGTTTGTGGCCCAGGGCCGTATGAAACTTGATGGCCAACCCTATACGCCTTGCTACGTATTGAAATAGCGGGGCTCAAATAAAACACACTGCCGCTGTTAGCGGATAGCGCGTAGATGGGAGCCGGAATGCCTCTATGCTGATTGCATTCATAACGCTGCTAGCCGCAGGCATCGTCAAAGGAGCCATTGGCTCGGGCGTCCCGGTGATCGTCGTGCCGGTGCTGACGATGCTTTACGATGTACAACTCGCTATTGCCGTGCTGGTAGCGCCCAACTTGATAAGCAATGCCTTGCAAGTTTGGCAGTATCGTCGTCACTTGTTACCTCTACGCTTTTTGGCTGCTTTCTCAATAGCGGGTGGTCTTGGCATTGTGCTGGGAACATGGGGACTGGTGGTGCTCTCGGCGGAGATTTTGTCACTCGCGGTGGCGAGTGCCATCGTGCTATATCTCATCATCAAGTTGCTAAAACGCCGTGTCGCACTGCCCTTTGATGTCGCTAAACGGTTGGTGGTTCCCGTTGGGTTACTGGCGGGCATATTACAAGGTGCCGCTGGCATGTCGGCCCCCGCATCGGTCACGTTTTTAAATGCCATGCAGTTGGAGCGTCGCGTTTACATTGGCTCCATTTCTGTTTTCTTTGTCGCTATTACCTGCGTGCAGATTCCGGCACTGCTAAGCGCCGGCATTTTGACGGCTGAACGTTTCCTGTTCAGCGTTATTGCCTTGGTCACTTTAGTGGTAGCCATGCCGTTTGGTGCCAGCCTGGGTAAACGGTTACCGCACCGCTGGTTTGACAATTTGATTATGCTATTGCTGGCAGGTATCGCCTGCAAAATTTTTATCGATACCCTGATGGCGCACTGAGTACTAAAAAACAGGGTCAGCAGCGTATCCCCGACGGCTTAGCGCTCATGTATGGAACCATTACAGAAAAAAATGGCCTGAATCGTTACACTTAGCACGCCGCTCCCTCCTACTCTTGAAAGGAACTCAACATGTCGATGATCGATCAGTTAAAAGATGTGAATACGAAAGATTTTGCCAAACACTGCTATGAAAGCAGCAGCGTCGATAAATTACGCGATGCCGCTGAAGGCAGCCCCGACCAAGCCGAAATGGAACACTGGGGAATTACAGAAGGTCAGTGGGAAGAGGCGATTGTGGCGGCCTTGGCCGATCACGAGGCTAACGAGTAAACAGCGCAACGAAAGCGGGTCTTGAAATAACCATACACCCTATCGGCTAACCGATAGGGTGTTATTGATGACGATAGGCTTTATGACCACCATCGCTGCTTAGTCAGCGCGTGAAAGCACCACACCACCGTACTCCTCCCGCAGACGCTCCAGTTTTGCCACTTCACTCTCGCTCAACGCGGGGGATTCCCATAATGGCTGCGCATTGGCATCCCGCACACCTTCCAAACTAACCGTCAATTCTGCATTGCCAGGTATTTGAGGCTCTCCCCAGGGGCCAAAACGATTAGGCGCTAGACTCCAGGCAAGTGTTTCTCCCGGCTCGACACCCCCTGCTATAACGTAGTAAAACGCTTCATCTAACCAAGGAACGGAACGGCCAGGGCTAGTCACAACGCCTCTTAACAAAAGCTCGGAAATAGTTTGATCCGTACCATTGGTCACTTTCAGGTCAATCACCGGCTCAGGCGCACCGTAAGGACTCTCATCCATGTAGTAGCGTGCGCTATCGATACTAAAACGCGCCAACTGTTGTTGGTCGCTCTCCGCTTTCGCTTGCTTCTCCTCCAACCGTTTTAACGTGCGAATGGCATGCTCACGCTCACGGGCTCGACGTTCGCGAAGTATCTGATCGGCACGCTGAATGACTTGGTCACCCGTCAAACCGTGCATTTGCACATTAGCTGATTCGGCAATTTCGGCCGCGTTCATACGATGAGGGTTGAGAATATCGATACCGTCGACCGTCGACGCTGCCGCAATGATGATGAGGCCTTGATCAAAATCGTCGCGCTTATAAGTAGGCAGTGAGTTACGCACTTTCTCGACAGAGACGACCGATGCAGGCATCGAGCTGGTATCAATTTTGGGATCTGAACAACCCGCTATCATGAGTAATGATAGTGTGATGACAAACAGCCTGAAAAGGCTCCACATACACCCACCTCAACGCTGACATTAATAAAAATTGCTGAGGAGCTTAGCGGAAAGTGCTTATCACCACTAGCCCTTGGGCATGTTCAGTTGAATTCATCCCCAAACTGAGGGCAATCCAACAGCATTTTATCTTTACTGCTAGATTCAATATTGATAGCTGACAATCAAATCAGGATACCGTCACCCCTGATAAGCGATAATAGGGACTGGCAGTGCCATATTCGCCTTAATCAAGGCAGCAAACTTAGATCCTAAAAACGTTATAAAAAAGGAGTCCGAAGATGCTAAAAATTGGTTTTATAGGTCTTGGCTTAATGGGCCAGGGGATGGCTGAAAACCTCATTAAGCATAAATTTCCTTTGACTATTATGGCGCATCGCAACCGCGCACCTGTGGAAGCGCTTCGTGAGTTGGGCGCAGACGAGGTCGGAACACCGGCGGAAGTTGCTTCACAAAGTGATCTTGTTTTTGTTTGTGTTAGTACCAGTGAACAAATGGAAAATATCACACTGGGCGCAGAGGGCCTTCTTGCCGGCGCGAATCCTGGATTAATCATCGTCGATTGCTCAACGTCGCTTCCCCAATCGACTCAACGGTTATCGGCAAAGATCGAAGCTGCTGGATGCCACTTGCTAGACGCCCCATTAGCAAGAACGCCAAAGGAAGCCCGCGAAGGACGGCTCAATGTCATGGTGGGAGGTAGCCAAAAGGTAGTCGACCAAGCCTGGCCAGCTATAGAAGCCTTTGCTGAAAATATATTTCATGTGGGAGAGCTAGGGTCAGCGCACAAACTCAAACTGATCAATAACTATTTATCGCTTGGTGCCGCTGCGCTGGCAGCGGAAGCCGCGGCCATGGCGGCCAACATGGAGGTTGATCAGCGCAAACTGTATGAAGTGTGTTCACAAGGGGGCGCTAATAGCGCCATGTTCAACGCCGTGATGCCCTGGGTGCTTGAAGCAGATGAAACGCGCTTGCGCTTTAGCCTAGGCAATGCCGGCAAGGACATGGGGTATTTAAGCGAAACGATCGCGGCATCTGGTTTCGAGAGCATGATGCTGCCTGCCTTACGCGAGGTGTTGAAGCAAGCTGAAAATACACTGGGCAACGACCAGTATGTGCCTCGGCTTTACGACGCCAGTATGCTGCGAAAAAAGCAAGATCAGTAAGCCCCACCCAAGATCGACATTGGAAGGCTACTGATTGATAGAAGGCACAACATCGGCGTGACGATTGCACAATAATGAAACTCGCCACGTCGATGCTATTAAATCGCGCTATTCATCAGGCGTGTTGCTCAATACGTACCCGGGTAACTGCCACCATCCAGCAATATATTTTGTCCGGTCATATAACCTGCCTGAGCGCTACACAGAAATGCACAGAAAGCGCCAAACTCTTCCGCCGTGCCGAAGCGCTGCGCAGGGACTTTTTGGCGAAAGGAATCCCGGACACTTTCGTATTCCTGGGTGGACGATTTTGCGACGTTTTGATGAGTGCTCTTTAAGCGATCAGTATCAAAGGAGCCTGGTAACAAGTTATTGATCGTTACGTTGCGACCAGCAAGCTGCGATTGGCGAGCCAAGCCCGCTATAAAGCCCGTCAGCCCGCTGCGGGCACCATTGGATAAACCCAAAATATCGATGGGTGCTTTGACAGCGGCAGAGGTGATATTAATCACTCGCCCAAAGCCACGTTCCGCCATGGCGTCCACCGTTGCCTTGATGAGTTCAATAGGCGTCACCATATTGACATCGACGGCGTCCAACCAATCCTGGCGTGACCAATCTCGGAAATCTCCAGGTGGCGGTCCGCCTGCATTGTTCACCAAGATGTCTATTTGCGGGCAAGCGGCTAACGCCGCTTGACGTGTTGTTTCTTGTGAAATATCTCCCGCCACAGTGAGCACCGTAACCTCAGGATTCATTTGCCGTAAATGAACCGCCGTCTCTTCCAGTAATTCGGAGGAGCGTGCATTGATCACCACATTCACTCCCTCGATTACCAACGCCTCGGCACACCCCTTCCCTAGACCTTTACTCGCGGCACACACCAGTGCCCAACGACCTGCAATGCCTAGATCCATTTTCTACTCCTGTTTCGCCAGTGATCGATTTAGAGGGATTGCTCAAGCATCCACTGATAATCCTGTTCACTTGCAAGGCGAGGATTCGTTTTATGGGTGTGATCTGCCAAGGCGCCCTTAATGATTCGAGGGAATAACGCTTCGGACACGCCTAATTCCGCTAATCCCATGGGTAAATCGAGACGCTTACTCATGTCTTTAATAGCGGGGCCAATATCGGCGGGGCTATTGAGCTGCATCGTCTGAGCGATGCGGTCGAGCTTCTGCTCATGCTTTACAGAATCACAGCTGGCATTGAACTCAATAACCGCGGGCAGAAAAATGGCGTTAAGCGTGCCGTGGTGAAGCCGCGGATTAATACCGCCTAACGAATGGCTCAAACTATGCACGCAGCCTAATCCTTTCTGAAAAGCCATCGCCCCCTGCATCGAAGCACTCATCATATTCATGCGCGCTTCTCGATCACCCGGGTTGCGCGTCGCCTGCTCAATATTCAGCCAGCCCCGGCGCAGACCATCCAGAGCGATGCCGTCAGCGGGCGGGTTAAAGGCCGCTGACATGAATGTTTCTAGGCAGTGGGATAAAGCGTCCATCCCCGTGGCTGCCGTCATTTGAGCGGGCAGACTCAACGTTAGCTCAGGGTCGCAAATAGCAGATTTAGGAACTAGATGGGGTGATAACAGGCCAACTTTACGTCCATCTTCCAGAATGAGAATCGCCCCGCGGCCTACTTCACTCCCGGTGCCTGCCGTTGTTGGAATGGCGATAACAGGTGCCGTGGCGGCGGTAATTCGCTCTGAACCTCCCTCAACCACCGCAAAGGACTTCAAAGAGCCTTCGTGGGTACCACAAATAGCCACGCCTTTAGCAAGATCGATTGATGAGCCACCCCCAATCGCAATGATGCCATCGAAACCACCCTCACGGTATTGCGTAACGGCTTGACGCACGGCGGCCTCGTTAGGGTTGGGAGGCGTTTGATCATAAATGGCCGGATTAGGATCACTGAGGTGCTTTAACACTTGATCGACAATACCCGCGGCTCGCACTCCTGCATCAGTCACTACCATAGGGCGTCGAATACCTAGACGATCACACTCTTGTTGCAGCAGCGAGGCGGCCCCGAAATCAAATTGAATTTGAGTTACATAGTTGATTATTGCCATTTCATTACCTTTGGAATTGTTAGTGTTTTTAAGTAATAACTTACTCTCGTACTGCAAACAAGCCTCTTGAAGCAACACCACAGTTAGGTATCTCGGTGCATCATTCGACCCTATTCCCGCGTCAATAAAGCCAAACAAGACGGGTCAAAATATAACTAAAGTCTACAAGATATGATTATTGAACACAATGTTCGTTAATGCTAGATTTGTTTTGCCACTCGACAAATACACAAAAACCGAGGCTCATAAAAAATGATCTACAACACTAAATCACTCAAGCACATCACTGCCCTACTACTACTGACAGCATCCAGCTCAGTGCTGGCGGCCTATCCTGAAAAACCCATCACTATCATCGTTCCTTGGGCCGCAGGTGGCGGCACAGACGCTACCGCGCGCACCATTGCTGCGGCGCTGGAAGAGCAATTGGGTCAAACGGTGAATGTAGTCAATCGTACTGGTGGAAGTGGTGTCGTCGGCCACAGTGCCATGGCAAGTGCGAAACCAGACGGTTATACCCTGGGCTTGGCAACCGGTGAGCTCAACATGATGCACTGGCAAGGCCTGACCGACCTGACTTATGAGGATTTCACCCCCATTGGCCAGATCAACTTTGATTATGCCGGCATTCAAGTCGCCGCTGATGCGCCTTACGATTCCGTGCAAGAACTCGTTGATGCTATTGCTGAGCAACCCATGGGTACCTTTAAAGCCTCTGGTACAGGACAAGGCGGTGTATGGCACCTCGCCTTTGCCGGTTTCTTAATGGATCAAGGACTTGAAGCCAATCGTGTTACCTGGATCCCTAGCCAAGGTGCGGCGCCAGCGATGACTGAACTCGCGGCGGGCGGTATCGATATTGTACCGAGCTCGGTTCCCGAAGGTCGTTCGATGATCGAAGCCGGGCGTGCCAAAAGCCTTGGGGTCATGGCGCCAGAGCGCATCAATAGCTTCCCCGACGTGCCTACCATCAATGAAGCCATCGGAAGTGATTATCTTGTTGGTGAATGGCGAGGCATCACAGGCCCCAAAGGCATGGATGAAGAGATCGTGGCGACCCTTGAAGAGGCGTTAGAGGCAGCC
Source organism: Halomonas sp. UBA3074 (assembly GCF_002366715.1). GTDB lineage: Bacteria > Pseudomonadota > Gammaproteobacteria > Pseudomonadales > Halomonadaceae > Vreelandella. The sequence goes on from NZ_DFBS01000006.1 coordinate 80,953, forward strand.
TACAACAGCGATACCTATCAAGATTTCATGGCTAAACAGGGTTTTGGCACCGAGTGGCGGAATGCTGAAGAGTTTGGTCAGCTGATGGTCGAAATGGATGCTGTGTACGGCGACATTGTTAAAAGTGTTGGGCTGAGTCAATAAGGGGAAAGCAATATGAGAGATTTCCTCTTGGGGCTAGCCTTCATGCTGCTTGGCGCCGTCGTGCTAACCGTCGCTAGTCAGTATCCAACCATGGCAAGTCTTCAATATGGTCCATCTCTGTTTCCCTCCCTCATTGGGGGAGGGTTTCTCATAGGGGGGCTGGTACTTTCGGCAACGCAACTACCGACGCTAAAACGCCAGCTGTCAGGCGCCCAGGCGAGTGAAGGCAAGCTATTCGACTTACGCTCTGTTCTTGTCTCACTTCTACCCTGTGCCCTTATCGTATTTTATATCTTCGCTAGCGAGTTTCTTGGCGCGGCGCTTTGCCTGGGCATCATTATGTTTGTGCTCATGCTGGTGAGAAAAACCTCCTTACCGTTGGCACTGCTTGTCTCTCTTGTCGCGTCCCTCGTTATTTATTTTCTATTCTCGCGATACTTGCTGATCCCCCTTCCTGAAGGGCTAATGAGTTTTTGGGGTTAGATTATGGAACCATTTCTGTTAGGGCTGCAGCTCGTATTCAATATCGAAACGATAGTGGTGGTTTTTGCTGCTGCTATCTTCGGAGTGTTTGTCGGGGCCGTGCCAGGACTAACGGCTACCATGGCCGTTGCGCTGTTGGTACCCATTACCTTCTATATGGACCCGACACCTGCTATCGCCGCCATTGTGACCACATCGGCCATGGCCATCTTTGCTGGTGATATTCCCGCCACCTATTTGAATATTCCAGGGACGCCCTCCTCGGCTGCTTACGTAAACGATTCGCATCTATTGGCACACAAAGGCAGAGCTAGAGAAACTCTCGGCATGAACCTGATTTGTTCAGTATTCGGGGGGCTCTTCGGGACCTTAGTCCTAGTCTTTGTTTCCCCTTCACTCGCCGAGGTGGCGCTCCAGTTTAGTTCTTTTGAATACTTCTGGTTAGCGCTGCTGGGGTTAAGTTGTTCTATTTTTATCTCCATTGGCTCTCGGGTTAAAGCCTTCCTCTCATTAATGATCGGGCTGCTGCTCTCGACGGTGGGCCTGGACATGATGAGTGGCGCCCCCCGCTTCACTTTCGGCATTCCAGACTTGATGGGGGGCATTAACTTCATCCCTGTCATGATAGGTATGTTCGCCCTCAACGAACTCATGCTGTTTTATGGTTCACGTAATGAAGGTCGAGAGCTGCCATCGTTATCCAAAGACAGCGTTTTCAAGCAGGCACCACAGCATATAAAGGCTTATTGGCCAAATATGATAAGAGGAAGCTCGATTGGAACCCTGATTGGCGCACTCCCCGGCGCGGGGGCCGACATTGCGGCGTGGATCTCTTATGCCGTTGGTAAAGGCCGCTCTAAACAGAAACAGGCCTACGGCACCGGTCATATTGAAGGTATTGTCGATGCCAGCTCCGCCAATAACTCAGGGATTAGCGGCGCCTGGGTGCCGGCCTTGGTATTCGGCATACCGGGTGACTCAATCACCGCTATTGTTATCGGTGTACTCTATATGAAAGGGATGAATCCTGGCCCCACCATTTTTATGGATGGCACCGGCTTGATCTATGCCCTTTTCATTGTGTTCTTCCTTGCCAATTTAATCATGCTACCGATTGGCTATGCGGCGATAAAATCCGCCAAAGTGTTCATATTGACGCCCCGCAAGATCCTCATGCCCATCATCTTGTGCTTCTGCATCGTTGGTGCTTTTTCAATTAATAACTCACTGACTGATGTCTGGATAATGCTCCTGATCGGTTTTGTCGCTTCTATCCTGGCCCGATGTGATTTCCCCATGGCCCCTGCCATTCTTGGTCTAGTGCTGGGAACGACACTGGAAAACAGTTTTATGAGTTCAATGCTGAAAAGCAATGGCGATCTGCTGAGTTTCTTCTCGCGCCCCATCAGCGCAGGTCTTGGTGCGCTCGTTATCTTGCTATGGCTATCTCCTTTATTAGTCATGGCCTACAAAAAACTCAAAAACAATCGCCATAACAAAGCGCCGAGGATTTCATGAAACGCTATACAAAAGCTTGGTTGGAAGAAGTACTCATTAGCCTGTTCATGGAGGCCGGCGCCTCTCGTGAAGTGAGCGAAACCACCAGCAGTATTCTTATTGAAGGAGATTTATTGGGGCACCATACCCATGGCATCAAACTGGCTAACGGTTACTTAAAAGATTTGAAATCGGGCCATGCGAGCGGTGATCACAACGCGATGACTTCAAAAGAGGTCAGTTCAGTCGCTACCCTCATTGATGGTCATTATGTGCTTGGCCCTTATTTAGTGCAAAAAGCGCTGGAGCTCAGTGCTGCCGCGGCGCGAGAATCGGGAATTGGCATTGTGAGTATTAAGCGCTCACACCATATCGCCTGCCTGGCGTCGTATTTGCAGCCTTTCGTCGATCTAGGCTTGATGCCGATCATTATGACCTCGGATCCAGCGGTGAAATCGGTGGCGCCGTTTGGCGGCCTCTCCCCTGTTTATACCCCCAACCCCATTGCCATGGGCATCCCCAGCCGCGTTCAGCCGATCATGATGGATGTCAGTATGTCGACCGTCACGAACGGCAGTGTTGCTAAAGCCCGCGCCGAGAGAACCAAAATGGCGCACCCCGTCATCTTGACTAATACGGGTGTTGCTAGCGACGATCCTGCGGACTTTTTCAGCGACCCACAAGGTAGCATCTTGCCACTCGGTGGCCAGGAATTCGGTCATAAGGGGTTTGCGATGGGATTGATGGTCGAGGCCCTGACCTCGGCATTAGGCGGATTCGGTCGTAAAGACGAGCCCACTGGCTGGGGCGCCTCTGTTACGGTGATGGTCATTGATCCCTCGCTGTTCGCAGGGACAGAGGCGTTCCTTGATGAAACGGACCATTTGGTGAACGCATGCCTGAGCTCTGCCCCCGTAAATCCACAGCGCCCTGTGCGCATGCCTGGACAAGCGGGTCTTAGCCGACGTGAAGAGTATCTTGATCAGGGTATTCCGCTGCCTGACGATGTCGTCGCAGAGCTGCAAAAGGCGATTGATGGCTCGTCCCTGAAAAATACGTAATAGACGGGTCAAACAACGTAAGGGCGTCACTCATGATGAAAGAAGAGCAAACTACAATAGGCTTTATTGGCACCGGCATTATGGGTGGCCCGATGGCTGCCAATCTTGCCAAGGCTGGCCATAAGGTGCATGCCTGGAATCGTACCCCAGATAAAGCGCAAGCTCTTACCTCTCGGGGCATCGAGGTAAGTGCGACTTTCCAGCAGGCGGCTGAGCAAGCAGACGTTGTGGTGGTCATGCTCAGTTCAGGCCCTGTTTGCGATGAGGTGATCCTGGGGCCCGACGGTCTATTAGCAGCCATGAAGCCGAACAGCACGCTGGTGGTGATGAGTTCGATCCCGGTTGAAACTGCTCAGCAGCAAGCCAAGGCCGCGGCTGAGCGCGGGATTGGTTACCTGGACGCTCCCGTATCAGGAGGAGAAAAAGGTGCTCAAGAGGGAAATTTGGCGATTATGGTCGGCGGTGACGTGGCCACCTTCGAGCGCACGAGCCCCCTACTTAAGATAATGGGCAACCCGGTTCGTGTTGGCCCTCCGGGTACCGGCCAACTGGCGAAGTTAGCCAATCAATTAATTGTCGCCAATACGATCGCCACTGTCTCAGAGGCGGTGCTGCTTGCTGAGCGCGGAGGCGCTAATCCTGCTAAAGTTCGCGAGGCACTGTTAGGTGGGTTCGCGGACTCCACCATATTACGCGCCCACGCACCCCGTATGATTGCCAATGACTTCGCTCCGGGCGGCCCAGCCAAATGGCAACTCAAAGATACCCAAACGGCCATCGCGCTCGCCGAAGAGCTGTCACTTGAGCTTCCCGTCACATCGCTGGTTAACAGCCTGTTCACGGACCTTGTTGCCCATGGCGACGGTGAGCTCGACCATAGTGCCTTGATTCGAGAACTCAGACGTCGAAACGAAATGCCCCTCGATTAACGACGCAAACTAGCTAAATCGTTATCGTTAGCGCAAGTAATCGGGGATATCGAGAACGCCGTGGTCACGAAAATCGCTAAGACGTTCTTGAACCTTGGCTTCAGAGCCGGCCAAGTGAGCAGAGAGCGCTTGGCTGGCTTGCTGACCCTCTTTATGACGCATTTTTTCGAAGATTTTAAGATGATCATGAAAGAACGGATCTTTGTCTGGCAGTGCCATGCTTGAGCCCAGCAGGTGCTTGCTCATCAACAGGACAGGGTGCGTGCGCCTTAGCATGTCGAAGATTTCTTGATTACCTCCCATACTCACCGTTGTGTAGTGCAGATCGCTTTCAAGTTCATCCAGTGTCGCGCCTGCGACGTTAGGATATTTCGCTGCCGTCTGTTCTAACTTCTCAATGAACTGGGAGATTTGTTGCTCAGGCATACTCTGCGTAGCCCTGGCAATCATAAAGGGCTCCAACTGCCTACGCGCTTCATAAAGATTATGCAGTCGATCATTGTCCAGCGGCACAATGGACCAACTGGTGTACTTCACTTTTTCCACCACCCCAATGGACTGCAGATAGAGTAAAATGCGATGCGTAATCGTACGGCTGACACTGTACTTTCTAGCCAGCTGGAGCTCGTTGAGTTCGAACCTGCCCTTCATCGAACTCAAGACAACATCATGTTCAACAACATCGGCTATAGCGCGCCATGTATCCGTGCGCTCAATCTTGGCATCCTCGCCCAACGCACTGAAATCGGCCGTGGTTAGATTCCGCCTGATAGGCTCACCAGGCGTAGCCCCCACCAAATAGCCACGGCCATCGAAACGGCAAATTAACTGTTCATCATGCAATCGACCTAATGTCTGACGAACAGGCGAGCGGCTCATACCGAATATCTTTGCAATATTGCCTTCGAGCAACACTAAGCCTGTCTCAAGGTGGCCACTGTTAATTCTTCGCTTAAGCGCCTCATAAAGCTGGTCTTTCAACGACTGCGACATTCAAGTCACTCATTACATAGGTGTTAGTTAAGGGCTTATAGGGCGGTTAAGTAACGGCACCCACCATCCACGGCACAAACTCATTGTTACCATAACCCAACGATTCACTGGCACTCTGCTCGCCTGAGGCAATCGCAATGATCTTCTCAAAAATATGCTCGCCCACTTCTTCAACCGTGGCGGTACCATCCACGATAGTGCCACAGTTAATATCCATATCTTCGAGAATGCTTTCGTACATCTGCGTATTGGTGGCTAGCTTGATACACGGCGCTGGCTTAAATCCAGAAACCGAACCACGCCCCGTGGTAAAGCACACGACCGTTGCGCCTGAAGCAATCTGGCCCGTGACAGATACCGGATCATAGCCGGGGCTGTCCATAAAATTAAAACCTGGCTCTTTCAACGGTTGTGCGTACTCAAGCACGTCATTAAGACTCGACGTACCACTCTTAGCGACGGCGCCCAGCGATTTTTCAAGAATGGTGGACAGCCCCCCTGCTTTATTTCCCGGCGAAGGGTTATTGTTTAATTCTGCCCCATTGATTTGTGTGTAGTGTTTCCACCACTCGATCCTTTCGAGTAGCTTACGCGCCACGTCTTCATTGATGGCTCTATCGAGCAGCAAATGCTCAGCGCCATAGATTTCAGGCGTTTCACTCAATATAACGCTGCCGCCATGCTGGACGATGAGATCAGCCGCATGACCCAGGGCGGGGTTGGCAGTAATGCCAGAATAGCCATCTGACCCACCACACTGCAGTGCCACGGTTAGGTGGCTCAGTGGAGCTGGACGCCTCTCGGCATGACGGTAGTCATTCGACATTTGACGAATTTTTTCTGACGCTTTTTCAATACTGGCTCGGGTACCACCCGCGCTCTGAATGTTGAAATAGAATATTCTTGATGTATCCGTCAGGCCGTATTTTTCAACCAGTTGCTTAACTTGATTCGCTTCGCAACCTAAACCGATAATGAGCACAAAAGCAAAATTCGGGTTGATCGCATAGCCATTCAAGACCCGCTCCAGGAAAGCAAATCCCTCAGAATCCGTATTCATTGCGCAGCCTGAACCATGCGTCACCGGCACGACGCCATCAAACCCCAGCGCCTCAAACTCGCCGCTTGCATTGAGACGCTCTGCAACGACTTTCGAGACGGTGGCCGAACAGTTCACGGTGGAAAGAATGCCGATATAGTTGCGGGTACCTACTTGTCCATTTGCGCGATGGTAGCCGTTAAAGGTGCGCTGGTTCTCAATCACCTCTGATCTTGGTGCTGGCTTGAAATGCTCAAGTGATGTGTCACGTTCTAACATAACAATATTGTGCGTATGAACATGCTCACCGGCTTCAATTCGGCGCGTTGCCAACCCAATAATCTGACCATATTTGAAGATGGGCTGCTCTGGTTTAATGTCTGTTAACGCAACTTTATGGCCAGCATCAATGTTCTCATGGGCAGTGTGGTGTCCATCGTCGATGGGATACCCCTTCGGAACAGCCCTACTCGCCACGCCCACATTGTCATGAAGATTCAGCCTGATAACCGCAGGTACACTATTGATAAGCTCCATTATTTTCTCCCTAGCCATCTCTTAGTTTGTAATTGACTCAGTGCCTCGCCATCAGTCCTTCATCAGTGCGTTTAGAATTTTTGTAATGAGCATATTATACTATCGTCGAATTAATGATCATTGTGTGCAATATTCAATAGAAGTCAGTTTACTTTCTCTCCAAGCACATGTCGATAGCTATAAAAGCAAGAAACCAAGCTGGCTAATCAGTATGAGAATTACGAAAAGCCTATGCTGCCGGGAGGACAGCGCAAGCGTTTGAGGAGATTGGCCGGTCAGAAAGCCTGAATTCATAGAATAACTGCAG
>NZ_DFBS01000025.1 GCF_002366715.1 Halomonas sp. UBA3074
ACCGAACACCCGCTGACGAACCAAAGTGTCGAGCTTATGACGAACCTGTTCCGGTGCGCGGGGATCATGAAGCACGGCGGCCAAGCGGCGTGTCAGGCGATGCTGTTTATCGACTTCACGAAGCAGGAGTAATCCGGCGTCCGACGTAATGTGGCCCCCCGGAGAAGTCGGCTTCAATTTGGCGGCGTGAGAGTGGCGAGAAGGTCAGCTTTTCAGGTACCATTTTGGAAGCGGCTGTTGGTGCTTGATGGATTGGTTAGATTCTTGAAATCATAGCACTTTCAGCCGCTTTCTTTTATACCCTGTGAGAAATCCAGGTTAGGTGAACGTAAACCTGCTGACTTCGCGATAAGAGATTGACGCGTTTACAGAGCAGGAACATGTCGATACGATTTCCCAGGGATATCTGGGCTATGAACGTATTGGCGGCTATGAAGAGCTTCATGAGCACCTGGGAGTTAGCGTTTCAGACCCTAATGCGACCACCTATCGCCCTGTGCTGGCAATTTTTGCCACTGCGTTACTCATCGATTTTTCTGCCAGTTGGGAGGTTCAGTGCATAATATTCACTGCACGCGTGCTAGAGTATGCCGTAGCCACAGCGATCATACCCCCGGGTCTGCAAAAGCTGCAGGGCGTAGCGAGCTTTAGCGCCATGTTTCTCAACTATGACCTGCACGCCCAGCGCCAAGTCCCCTTCAGTTACGTTTACCTTCACGCCTAGATACTTCCGAAGCTACTAATTGCTGGCCGATACGCTTATCTGGCTGGCTGCGCCACTGGCGCTATTCGTTGGCACCGTGTGACAGGTTCTGTCTTTAAAGCGATATACCTCGATAAACGTGAGCTCAAGTGCGCCTGTGTCGGCAACAGTAATACCCATTAAGCTTTGTATCGCTCACCGAAAACCTAATGATGATGGGAATGAGGCTATGGATACCGCTTGGGTAATTATCGCCTACTTTTTGCGAGGCGCTTGATCAGGATCATATTTCCCTCCGATGCTGTTCAGGTTGCGTTCAGACAAATCATCCATGCTGTTATTGGGGTTATTTATTTGATTTTTCCCAAACCAACGGCCTTAACTGCTGTTGGCTCTTTGGGCGAGTTACTGAGGTGATTATGAGTAACAGTACAAGTAGTCGTTTGCTGATGTTGTGGGTGCCACTTGCTGGGTTTGTCATTTGGGCGGGATACCTGATTGGAACCGAGCACCGTCTCCACCTATTTCAGTTCTTACCTTTCCTCTTTTTGGCAGCATGCCCACTGATGCATATTTTCATGCATAAACACCACGGCGGTCATAAGGACAAAATAGACAAGGACTGAACCACTCTATATATACATGTACGCGCCTGGGAGAAAGACCATGAAAACGACACAACAAGAGCACCGCTTGGGTGTTTCCAAAAACACACTGGTGACTCGGAATTTAAAAATCAAGCCTAGTAAATCCAAACGCATTGAAGAAGCGCTGTCAGATATCGACCGACTCTATGGAATGGATAAGGTGGTCTACAACGAGAAAAACCGAAATATCAGCCTTGCTTACGATGCGCTGAGGCTCTGCATCGATGACGTTGAAAAAATTCTCAAGCTCCATGACATACAGGTCAGCGCTGATCGGTGGAACCGCTTTAAGAAGGAGTATTACCGTTTCGTCGATCAGAACGTTAAAGACAACGCTAAACAGGAACCTTGGAGCTGTCATTAATAGTCATAACGGCTACATGACACAACCAGGAGCAAGACTAGCTAGTTTAGGGTAAGAGCTGCTTGCCTGTGGCCTCGCAAAATCAGACCTTCCGTTAGTCATTTGCCATGTGGCTGCACATAGGTTCTATTTTTAATTTATATAGCATCAAAAAACACCGCACAGGAGTCCTCGGCAGTTATTGCTGCTGTGGTTGCCGTTAATACAAGGAGTCGCTTTCATGGTTGGGCAGGATAGAACGCCACAATATAAAGAAAACAGTCTTTCGTTGGTCGGTGCCGTTGCATTAGGCACCGGCGTGATGATTGGGGCCGGTATTTTTGCGCTAACCGGCCAAATGGCCGAAATGACTGGTCGGCTATTTCCTCTAGCCTTTCTGGCCGCTGCCGTCATTGTCTCTTTCAGCGCTTATTCTTACGTTAAAATGTCCAATACCTTCCCATCAGCAGGTGGGATTGGCATGTATTTACAGAAAGCGTATGGCCCGACGCTTCCCACCGCCTTTCATGCCCTCCTGATGTATTTTTCCATGGTGATCGCACAGAGTTTTTTGGCGAGAACGTTTGGTTCCTACACGCTTGAGTTGTTTGACCTGGGGGATCGTTCACTATTTGTGCCCCTACTCGGGGTTGGTTTACTGCTAATAGCCTTTTTGATCAATTTATCCGCCAACCGCTTGATCGAGACCGTCGCCTCGGTGCTCGGATTTATCAAAATAGGTGGCATTATAGTGTTTGGTATTGTCGGCGTGTTTATTGCCGACTCCATCGAAATGGGTGCTGGCAACGATGCACCTACGCCTACGATAACGGGCTTTTTAGGTGCTACGGCGCTCGGCATACTGGCATTTAAAGGCTTCACGACGATTACCAATAGTGGTTCGGAGCTTAAAGATCCTAAGCGGAATCTTGGCAAAGCTATCACGATCTCGATTGCGCTATGCGTGGTGATCTATGCCCTTGTCGGTTTTGCCGTTGCCAGCAACCTATCTTTGCCTGAAATTATCGAAACCCAAGACTACTCCCTGGCCGCCGCTGCCCGTCCCGCACTGGGTGAAGCGGCAGTTGCGTTTACCGTCATTCTCGCCATGTTGGCAACGGCGGGCGGTATCATCGCCAGCGTCTTTGCCGTTTCACGCATGCTCGCCATGCTGACAGAAATGAAGCTGGTTCCTCACCGCCATTTCCACATGCCCGGCAGTGTACAAAAGCATACACTGGTGTACACCATCGTATTTGGCTTAGTGCTCACCGCTTTTTTTGACCTGAGCCGCATCGCAGCATTAGGCATCATTTTCTACCTGATCATGGATATGGCCATCCACTGGGGTGTGCTTCGTCATCTCAAGGACAGAGTGGGGGCTAATCCTGTTATTCCTAGCATTGCCATACTACTAGATGCTGTCGTGTTAATCGGCTTTTTATGGGTAAAAGCCATCTCGGACCCCATGGTGCTCATCGTTGCTGGCGTAGTAATGGCTACTCTTTTACTCGGCGAATGGATTTTCCTATCCAAACGCGACGCTTCAAACGATAGCGAGCACTCTCACACTCATTAACGTTAATAGCGTTATAGGAGGTACCAAATGGACGTTAGAACCTTTGGTGAATTGATCGATTGGACCCGTCAGTTACACGAGCATCTTGCAGCTTGCCTTGCTCATTGCGCCGATATACACGAAGAAGAGCGCGCTCGCATGTTGCTCAATTACTTAGCTGCACAGGAAGCGGAAATGCAGCGCGTTGTGGCGCGCTTTGAACAGACTGCTGACGCGAAAGCATTAAAAACCTACGTTTATGACTATTTGGAGCATAAACCTATCCGTACGCATCGTACCTGCGATGCGCCCTATTCCACGCTAAGTGTTGACGACATTTGCCGAGAGGTTTTTGATTTCCATGAACAAACGATAAACCTTTATCGAACCCTCGTTGGCAAAGCGGAAATTCCTGAGGCTAAAGAGCTCTTAGATTCCCTTTTAGCACTTGAAGAGCACGAAGCCATGCGCCTTGTTCGCCAAACGGGGAGAATGAACGATGTCTGAAGACCATAACGAGACAAAGGTGAAAGACCCTGTTTGTGGCATGGACGTTGATCCCCATACCTCCCGCCACCGTGCCGATCACGCGGGTAAGACTTGGTACTTCTGCTCAGAAAAGTGTCAGGAAAAGTTTATTGCCAAGCCTGATGCGTATCTTGAGCCAAGCAAACAGTCACAAGCGTCAGTACCCTCGGGGTCTATTTATACTTGCCCGATGCACCCAGAAGTTCGACGAGAAGGCCCAGGCGACTGTCCAATCTGTGGCATGGCGCTGGAACCTGAGACCGTCTCTGCTGACACCGGCCCTTCGGACGAACTCAAGGACATGACCAGGCGTTTCTGGATCGGCCTAGTACTGACCCTCCCCGTGTTTGCCCTAGAAATGGGTGGCCACGTGTTTGGCCTTATGCATTTTATTTCCCAGCAAACCTCTAACTGGATTCAACTGCTGCTGGCAACGCCGGTAGTCGTCTGGGCAGGTTGGCCATTCTTTGTACGCGGATGGCGTTCGCTAGTGCATCGCAGCCTTAATATGTTCACGCTAATCGCGATCGGTACCGGCACCGCGTTGCTCTACAGTTTGCTGGCCACCCTCACACCGGGCATCTTTCCCGACGCCTTCCGTCAAGCCGATGGTTCGGTGGCCGTTTATTTCGAAGCAGCGGCAGTGATTGTCGTTTTAGTTTTACTGGGACAAGTATTAGAGCTACGCGCTCGTGAAAAAACCTCTGGCGCTATTCGTGCTCTGCTCGACTTGGCGCCTGCTACCGCTCGACGCCTTGATGATCAGGGCAATGAGGAAGATATCTCTCTTGACCAGGTTCAGGTAGGGGATCGTCTCCGGGTGCGCCCCGGCGATAAGGTGCCATTAGATGGCGAAGTGATGGAAGGTCGCTCCAACGTTGACGAATCCATGGTTACCGGTGAACCACTAGCGGTGAAAAAGGAAGTCGGCGATGGCGTCATTGGCGGCAGCATCAATGGTCAAGGATCCTTTGTCATGCGCGCTGACAAGGTGGGCCAGGACACGATGCTGTCGCAGATTGTGCAAATGGTCGCCAGCGCCCAGCGCAGCCGCGCACCCATTCAAGGGCTTGCCGACAAAGTCGCCAGCATCTTTGTACCCGTCGTTATTCTCATTGCTGTTGTGGCTTTCATCGCCTGGTCATTGTGGGGCCCTACCCCGCCGATGGCGTTTGGCCTTATTGCGGCGGTTAGTGTTCTGATCATTGCCTGCCCGTGCGCGCTAGGTCTTGCTACCCCCATGTCAATTATGGTCGGTGTAGGGCGCGGTGCCCAGTTAGGCGTGTTGATTCGCGATGCCGAAGCTCTTGAACGTCTAGAGAAGGTCGACACCGTCGTCGTCGACAAAACCGGCACGCTTACCGAAGGCAAACCACGAGTGACCGAGTTGATTCTCACTGAAGGCATTGCTGAATCGGAGCTTTTGCGCTTGGCAGCTAGTCTTGAGCGAGGCAGCGAGCACCCCTTGGCCCATGCAATAGTCGAAAAGGCTAAAGAGGCAGAGGTAAAATTAACAGAAGCGTTGGACTTCGAGGCTCCCAATGGCATGGGCGTTATAGGCCAGATAGATGGCAAGCGTATTGCCCTGGGCAACCGGCTATTGATGGAAAGCGAGGGCGTTAACACCCAGTCTCAAGACACACATGCCGATCAATTGCGCAGCGACGGTGCTACTGTCATCTTTGCGAGCATCGACGGGAATTTAGCTGGGCTGCTCGCCATTGCCGATCCGGTCAAGGAAACCACCGAAGAAGCCATTCGTTCACTCCAGGCTGACGGCATTCGAGTGGTGATGCTGACAGGCGATAATCGCACCTCCGCCAACGCTGTGGCACGTCGGCTAGGCATTGATGAGGTCGAAGCTGAAGTGCTTCCAGAGGATAAAGGCCGAGTGATTCAGCGTCTCCGTGATGAAGGGCGCATTGTTGTCATGGCCGGCGACGGCGTGAACGATGCACCTGCGCTGGCTACAGCGGATGTCGGCATTGCCATGGGAACCGGCACCGATGTGGCGATAGAAAGCGCTGGGGTTACTCTACTGCGAGGAGATCTTACCGGTATTGCCACGGCGCATAAGCTCTCAAAAGCCACCATGCGTAATATTCGCCAAAATCTCTTTTTTGCCTTTGCTTACAACGCGGCAGGCATCCCCATTGCCGCAGGGATTTTGTACCCCTTCACAGGTATGCTGTTATCACCGATTATCGCGGCGGCGGCGATGTCACTCTCTTCAGTGAGCGTGATTGGCAATGCTTTACGACTTAGGATGATTGCTATTAAGTAACAATATCGGCGCTCATGCCTAGCCTATGGAATCAATCTTGAATTTCGGCCTGTTAAGCAGCCTCGTTACGGTGGCCACATCGAGCGGTTGCTGGGCTCTCTTCTCAAAGAGATCCATAACCTGCCTGGGACGACCTTTTCCTCCATTAAAGAGAAAGAGGGGTACGATCCAGAGAAGCACGCGGCCATGACGAAAAGCGAGTTTGAAGAGTGGCTGGTGACGTTGATTTGTAAGGTTTACCACCAGCGTCTTCATTCTGGGATTGGTATGTCACCGATGCGGAAATGGGAAGTCGGTGTGTTTGGCAATGCCGATGTGCAGGGAGTGGGCTTAGCGCCACGGCCTGCTGATAGACTTTCTGTACTGCTCGATTTTTTGCCCAGCTTTCAGCGCACGATCCAGACTTTTGGTGTGACCATCGATGGCATGAACTATTACGATGAGGCGCTCAGGCCATGGATCAATGCCAAAGATCCAGACACGCCGAACAAGAAACGCACCTTTGTGTTTCGGCGTGACCCTCGTGACATTAGCGTCATTTGGTTCAAAGACCCGGAGCTCGGGCAGTATTTTCGTGTGCCCTTTGCCAATCTCGCTCTCCCCTCAATGAGTGTTTGGGAGCATGCCCAGGCCAAAGCACGCCTTCGCCAGGAAGGCAGGAGTTCGGTCAATGAGTCTGAAATTCTACGCGCTATTAGTGAACTGCGAACCCATGTGGAGGAGTCGCAAGCACGTACCAAGCGAAGTCGCCGTCAGGCACAACGACGTAAAGAGCATGAGAAAAAGAGTCGCCCTGCCCGATACGCTATTCCAGCGTTGTACAAGTAAACATGCAGTCCTATGCTTCTTTTGGGGTTACTACATAGGGCAGGGGCAGGCCATGAACAAAAAGAAAATTATGGGCGCACTTTTATTGACGCTGGGTATGACAGGCGATGCCCTCGCAGAGAGTGGCTTCTATGGTGGGGCGAGCATCGGTCAGTCAACCATCGATGCCTGTGGCGGTGTCACCAATTGCGACGACACAGATACCAGCTGGAAAATCTTCGGCGGCTGGGAGTTGAATTCGAACATCGCCTTCGAGGCTGCCTGGGTAGATTTTGGTGAGGTCAGTGGGTCTGTAGACGGTTCGGCAGTTAGCGCCGAAGCGGACGGCTGGACGGTTGCTGCGAAAGGCATTTTGCCGCTCAACGAGCAGTTCGGCGTATTCGGCAAATTTGGCGTGATCATGTGGGATATTAAAGGGGGCGGTGCTGCTGCCGGTATTAACGACGATGGTACCGACCTGATGTATGGCCTTGGCGCTCACTACATGTTCACTGACCAGCTCGGCATTGTGAGCGAGTGGGAGTGGTATGATATTGACAATGATAATGACATTGATCTGTTTTCCATCGGGGCAATGTACAAGTTCTAGGCTGCTCGATCACGTACCCAGCAAGAGGGGGAGTTACCTCCCCCTTCTTTGCTCACCTTAGCTGATGTGCTGCTTATCAACGGATAAAGTGTTACCTGATTGTTTTGACCCGCGAGCGGTATTAGAGAGTGAATCGGCGACTTTATATTTGCTAATGCGGGCGGACATTTCTTCGGCCTGCTCATCAAGCGAGCGACTGGCAGCCGCCACTTCTTCGACAAGCGCGGCATTTTGCTGAGTCACCTCTTCTAGTTGACTCATGGCGCGATTAATCTGCTCAACACCGGCTGATTGCTCGTGGGTCGCTGATGCCATTTCTTCCATCAGGCGGGCCACCTTTTGCACACGCTCCGAAATAGTCGTTAAGGAGTTGTTGGTGGATGTCACTAGCTCCTCACCCTCATTAATAGTGGCGATATTATTTTCAATCAGCTGGCGTATTTGGCTGGCCTCCTCAGCACTGCGACTAGCAAGCTTACGCACTTCGCTAGCGACGACAGCAAATCCTCGACCATGCTCCCCTGCACGTGCGGCCTCTACAGAAGCATTCAGGGCTAATAAATTGGTTTGGAAAGCAATATTATCAATCGCTGCAATAATCGTCGTAATCTGGTCACTAGATGAATGGATGTTTTGCATGGCTTGTTGTGCTTGCTGGGCAATGGCTGCAGCACCTTCCGCTTCCGTAGCCACATCATGCGTCATGCGTTGCGCTTCATGGGCATTGTCAGCCGTTTGGCGCACGGTGGCGGTTATTTCTTCAAGGCTTGACGCTGTCTGTACTAATGACGCCGATTGCTCTTCGGTACGTTGTGCCAAATCCTGATTACCTTGGGCAATTTCACCACTGGCCAATTCTACTGACTGTGCGTTGCGCTTGATCTCTCCAATTAATGCTTCTGTATCTTGTGACGCATCATTGAACGCATGATAAAGCTTAGACAGTTCGTCTGTTCCAGGCACGGTAAGCCGTTGGGTTAAGTCATTGCCTCGTGTAGAGATATTCTTTAACGCCGCGGTTAAAGGACGCGTCAGCGTAAGGACAATCATAGCGGCGGCCGCCACAGCAAACAGTGTGGCTAAGACCGCAATAATCATGAAGCGCCAGAGGGCAAGCTGTGCATCACGTTGCAACGCAGCCGTTGTGGTAATGACTTGTTGCGACACGTTGTCTTCGAGGTTTTTTAGACGGCTGATTTTGACCGTTTGCCACTCAAACCACTCGTTAGGGTCTACGTTATACCCCCCTACATCGTATTGCTGAATAGCAAGCTCTCGTCTCTCAATTAAGCGTTCAATTTCCTGGCCACTCAAAGCGTCCGTAAGCTGGCGTCGTTGATCTGCGCCAGCAAAGGCGCGAAAGCCTGTTAAAAAGGCCGCTTCTTCCCCTATCAGTGTTAAATAGCGATTGAGCATCTCAAACGACATACCATCTGCACCAAATGCTGCAGAGAGGATAGCGCGTTCAATGCCGGCCAAATCCTTGGCGTGTAAAAGGTTGAAATAAGCAGCCAGCTGTCGGCTGATCTCCCCTTCGCGGGTTTGCTGAGCAAGCGATCCAATTAACCCCATGAGCTGCTGGTTGATGACTGTATAGTGGCTCAATGCGGCATTGACCTCGATAGAGAGTTGATCTATTTCTCGGCGTAAGCTGGCTGTTCGCTGCCACTGACGCTCCAGTTGGTCAAGCTGTTCATTAGCCGCTGTACTTAAAACGCCAACCGCCAGGCTTCGACGCTGTTCAATAAATGCCTCCGCTGCAGTATCCGTTTGTGGCCGCTGCTGACTTAATCGTTGACCAAAGGCCTCGCCTCCACTTGCTAAATAACCTGACGACATACCACGCTCAATTTGTATTTGATGTATCAAGTCTCCAGCACTTTGTGCCAGCGCTGTCATGGTTTGGAGCTGTTTTAATTCCCGGACAGTGGCTTGTCTATCAAGCACACCATTGATAGCAAACCATGCTAAGGCAAGTAGAGGGAGGGCGAGCACCAAAGAAAATTTGGCATACATGGGCAGTCTGTTTAATAACGTGTTCATTGCTCAGCTTCCAATCAGCGCATATCAAAAATTAGCTATAATTTGCATGCTAGCAATTTAGCTAGCGATATGCAGCGGTAATTATTCAATACTACTTGCTTAGCCAACCATAGATTTCTCGCCATGCTAATAAACCTGACGAATGTATCAAGACGCTGAACATGACATTTTGCTTCGCTTTCCTCTATCACGCCCTGGCTTTCAGGTAATGATACGACTTAAGTGGAAGGCAAAACCTGCTCTGCGTCATTTTTTCGATGCCATATTTACTGATCCACACAGGGTACGCTTTTGTAAAATCTTGTCTGGCATAGGAAAAATGCTATCAAACTGGTTAAAAAACCAGTATAAATAAAAATATCTAGTGTCAACCTCCGTACTGACCGTACATACACCAATATTGCCTATAAGCTTGAACGGTTACGATCGTTGATAGAATAAACGCCTTGCCAGATGAAACTCGCGCAATAGAAATAATTCTCATACTCAAATTTAAAGCTCATCACCCCCGCCGTGAACGTGTTGCAATCAGCACACCCTTCACACATAGTGAACATAACCTTATAACTTTTACTAAAGAAAGCATTGTGACAGCCGATAACATCATAATTACCAAGCACGTCGTTGTGGCAGGGATCGCTACCTTTCTCATCCTCAACATAAACTGATGGGCTTTCAATGCGCACTAATTTGCCAATTACTCAGGTTGAGTACTCTTACGCTTCAGATGACCTTTTGATTTCTCGAACAAATTTGAAAGGGGAAATCACTTATGCTAACCCAGCATTTGTTGCAGTCAGCGGTTTTGAGCTTGAGGAGCTGCTGGGGGCCAATCACAACCTCGTCCGTCATCCTGATATGCCTCCAGCGGCTTTTAAAGATTTTTGGGAGACCATCCAACAGGGGAAACCTTGGTCAGGCCTAGTCAAAAACCGACGTAAAAATGGCGACCATTATTGGGTGCGCGCCAATGCAATGGCTATCCAAGAAAACGGTCACATTGTGGGTTATGCTTCTCTACGTACTAAGCCATCTGCTGCAGAAGTACAGCATGCGGAAAAGATTTACCGCGTCTGGAGTAACGGCAAGGGTAAAAATTTCACCCTGCATCGTGGTCAAATCCGTCGACGCCATCCTTTAGCATTTTTGGGCCGCTGCAAGTGGGGATCGGCTACGCTGCAAACTCGCCTTTTAGCTTTTGTTGCTAGTTTTTCGATTGGTTGGCTAACCCTTACAAACTGGACACTCTCTCATGACCTCTTTCAACTTGGGCTAGGCGTTTTGCTATTCGTTGTGGTTGCAGCACTGGGCCTAGGCTTGTGGAATAGAGTGCGCCGGATGGTTGAAACCTCACGTGAGTTTGTACTTCAAGTAGCAGCTGGCAATCTAGCAGCCGACGTTCCACCTCACCAAAATGATGACGTTGATCGGCTTGTCGATGCACTGGTCACTATGAGAAAAGGCCTCAGTGCCATCGTCAGCGATGTAAATGACGGTATCAGCAAAGTAAACCCATCTGTCGCTAGTATTCGGCAAAGTAACGAGTCTATTGCCGAGCGTAGCGATAACCTAGCCTCTTCAGTTCAAGAAACCGCAGCCAGTACTGAGCAGTTGACGGCCACTGTTAAGCAAAATGCCGAAAATGCACAACAAGCAAGCCACCTTGCAATGTCCAATATGCAGGAGGTACAGAACGCAGGCGAAAGCATGTCACAGGTAGTTCAACGCATGCGAGCCATTACCGCAAGCGCTAAACATATGGCCGATACTGTCTCTTTAATCGACTCTATAGCATTCCAAACGAATATTTTAGCCCTAAATGCGTCCGTAGAAGCAGCACGTGCAGGCATTCATGGTAAAGGGTTTGCCGTCGTTGCCAGCGAAGTACGTAGGCTTGCGAATCGTTCCTCAGAAGCCGCCAAAGAGATTCACCACTTAATCAGTACTTCTAATAGTGAAATTGCAGCAGGTGCCAATTTAGTGCAAACAACCGAGCTGGTCATCACACGTGTCATGGAAGCCAGCCAGCGGGTGACCGATATTATGAGTGAAATCAGCTCCGCCTCTTTAGAGCAAAGCAGCGGTATTTCACAAATAGGCAGCGCTATCAATGTAATGGAGCAAGGCGTTCAGCATACAGCCGATCAACTTCAGTCTACGAATACGTCAACTCAAAGGCTGGAACAAGAGGCCCATCAGCTATTGAATGCAATTCGCGCATTCCGCACCGCTCCTAGCGGCACTGAATTGACCCTTGAAATTTCAGCAGCCACTGAAAGAAACGTCGGCCTAACGCGCAAATCGTTTACGTTGCCATCCTCGATATCTATTACATCGAAGGGAGCTATGTAATGAAAATGTGTGTCCCCCCTATACCTCGTAACGAACCAGAACGCTTGAAAGCATTATGGCGTTATACCATGAACGACCGGCGTAAAGATGCGCTTCTAGAACGCATTACGTCGATGGTCGCGAAGCTTTACGATGTTCCTTATGCGCTAGTGAGTTTTGTAGACGACGAATGCCAGTGGTTCAAAAGCCACCATGGATTAACAATAAAAGAAACGCCCCGTGATATCTCTTTTTGTGCACACGCCTTGTGTGCAGAAGGAATATTCGAAATACCGGATGCTAATCAAGACGCCCGCTTTCTCGATAACCCCTTGGTGACGGGCCCTCCTCACATTCGTTACTACCTCGGTGCACCGCTGGTTTCGAGGGAAGGTTATAGCCTAGGCACGCTATGTATCTTAGATACGAAAATAAGAGCTTTCAGCGAAGCACAGCGAACACATCTAGCAACGCTGGCAGACCTAGTGGTAGAGCGCCTTGAGCTTCATCGATTGCATTGCCAAGAGCGCGTTGTAACCACATCGGGTCTTGGGCTTTGGGAATTAGATACCTCCTCAGGTACCACGTGGTGGAATGACGTCGTGTACACACTTTATGGTGTGAGCGCTGACTACCCTCATGATAAATCAAACGCTATTAGTGTTTACATGGCTGACGATCAACACCGGCTGGAAGCCGCTTTGACACAGGCTGCCGAGCAGCGGGTGCCCTTTGATCTTGAGTTACGCCTCGTGCACAAAGATAAAGAATTCCCTACATGGGTTCGCGTAACAGGAGCTCCCGTCTCAGTAGGCAAGGACATCATGCAAATAGCGGGGACCATTCAAGATATTACGCCACTCAAACAAAATGAGCGACGCTTACAACGACAACAGCGGCTTGAAAGACTGGTAAATCATTTACAGACGTCCTTTATTGCTGAACATGACTTATCCCAAGCTTTTTCCGATACCTTGGCTGAACTGGTGTCGCTAACGGAGAGTGACTCAGGCTTTATCGGTGAAGTCTTCTATGATGAAGAAAATGCACCTTTTCTAAAAACCCATGCCATTACAGATATCAGTTGGGATCAAGCTTCACGCAGACTGTTTGAAAAAGCTTCTCAAGGGGGAGTTGTATTTAGTAAACAAACGTCTCTTTTTGGATACGTATTAAAAACGGGCAAAATGTTAATTGCTAATACGCCTGACCAAGATCCACGGCGGGGCGGGCTGCCTCACGGTCACCCTCCTCTCAGTGCATTTGTTGGCATTCCAATCACCGATAATGGCAAGCTGATCGCAATGATTGGATTGGCAAACCGTCCTGGCGGATATCAGGAAGACCTTATAGATGAACTTTCTCCATTTTTACGCAACCTTGGCCAATTAATTAGTTCGTTACGTTTGCGTATTCAACATGAAGAGGCACATAAAAGACTCGAGCTGTCGGCAAGGATTTTTTCTGATAGCCAAAATGCCATTATGATCACGGATCAAGACAACCGAATCGTTGATGTGAATCGCGCCTTTGAGATTATGACTGGGTATACCCTCAGCGATGTTGTAAACCGTCAGCCCAATTTTCTCTCTTCAGGTTGTCATACCCAAGCGTTTTATAAAGACATGTGGCAATCATTGTTAAACGATGGTAGTTGGCGTGGTGAGCTTATTAACCGCCGCAAAGATGGAGAACTACTTTATGAGGCATTATCTCTTTCGTTGATCCATAACGCCCAGGGAGATGTCACCCATCACGTGGCTATTTTTTCGGACACGACGCGGCTTAAGAAGCATGCTGAAGAGCTGCACCTTGCGAGCCATTTTGACAGCCTGACTTCTTTACCTAACCGACATCAAATGCTTAACCAAGTACGTGAAGCTATCGCACACGTCCATGACGGAAACACACTAGCCATTGGTGTTTTAGACCTTGATGGCTTCGAAAAAATCAATAAACAGTTTGGCCATAAAACTGCCGACAATATTTTAATATCTGTTGCTAAACAATTACGAGACCGTGTGGGCCCCCAAGGAATCGTGGCACGAATAGGCGGCGATGAATTTGCTTTGCTACTTCCCGATATGAATGCTAAGCCAGATCAGTTGAGTACAATCATTAAAAGCTTTGTAGTTGAGCATCCGAATGAGCTTGATTCACCTGCCATATCAGTAAATGTAAGCTTAGGGATTACATTATTTCCACTTGATAATGCTGATTCAGATACGCTATTACGCCACGCAGATCAAGCCATGTATCAAGCCAAACTCCAGGGAGGAAACACGTTTGCCTTCTTTGATCCTGGCCATGAAAAAAAGTTAAAAGCACAACAAACAATGAGGGATGATATTTCTCAAGCCCTTCAAAAAGGTCAATTTGAACTATACTTCCAACCACAAATTGACGCAGCCTCTCTTAAATTGCTGGGCGTAGAGGCACTTATTCGCTTGAACCATCCACAGCGTGGTTTAGTGATGCCAGATCAATTCTTGCCTATCATCAGTGGTACTGATACTGAGTTGTCATTAGATGCCTGGGTTATGGAAACAGCTCTAGCGCAGCTGTCAGCATGGCAAAAAGAGGGCTTCAGCATTAGCGTTAGCGTTAATCTAACTCCTCAGTCACTTGTGCATAAACAGTTCATTGACATGCTGCGGGACACGTTATCCAGGCACCATGACGTACCACCAAATTTCATCTGTATTGAAGTTTTAGAGTCAGCGGCACTGGATGATTTATCCAGCGGGACCAAAATATTAAACTTATGCCGTGAGATGGGCTGCAAAGTCGCCCTTGACGACTTTGGTACAGGTTACTCATCATTAAGTTACCTTCGTAACTTGCCGATAGATTTAGTTAAAATCGACAAGTCCTTTGTGATGGGAATGCTCAAGCGCTCAGAGGACCTGACGATTGTCGAAAGCATTACCTATTTAGCCAAACGCTTTCACAAGCAAGTCGTAGCAGAGGGCGCTGAGAGCGACGCACACATTGAAACATTACAGCGAATCGGTTGTAACATTATCCAAGGCTATGGGGTGGCCAAGCCTATGCCTGCAAGCCAGCTCATATCTTGGGCAACATGTGAGCAATCTGGGAAAAGTCAGTAAAAAACAAATAACATAATTATACAAAAATCATACAAAAAAGCTGCCGAGTAAAATAAAAATTAACCTTAGGATATGCATTTTATTATCCTGCTAACATGTTTCTTTAGTCATCAACTACCTGATGTCAGGGAATATATGATCGCCCTGTAGGCATTCACCAAGCACATGATTTTCAGAATTTAAGAGTGATCACAAAAGGAATTGATATGCACAGCCACTGCTCAGATCACTTATGTAATGGCGATAAATCGGCCTATTCGCTTTCAAAACGGTGGCTTTCGAGGGTCTGTATCGCCCAATTGGATTCGGTGTCCACTTATGAACCATAGATCGACTCTTAGTTCAGGCGCCTATGAGGAACGTCGGCTTCAGGCGCTTGCAGATTACCAGATTCTCGATACGCAGAAAGACGACGCATTTGATGAAATTGTCGAGGCGGTCTCATTGATTTGCGACACTCCCATTGCGGTCGTCAATTTTATCGACCGTGATCGGCAGTGGTTTAAATCCGAAAAAGGGCTAGGTGTTCAAGAAACACCTCGCGATATCTCGATTTGTGCTCATGCTCTGCTGCAGCCAGGCGTTTTTGTTGTGCCGGATACTACGCAAGACACCCGTTTTGCTGATAATCCCTTGGTCACAGGAAAGCCTCACCTACGCTTTTATGCGGGTGCACTACTTAAAAGCCGAGATGGTTATCCGCTGGGAACGCTATGTGCACTTGATTATGAACCTCGCGAGCTGACAAAGCGCCAACGTTTTGCTCTCCAGGCATTGGCCAACCAGGTCATGGCCCATATGGAGTTGATGCGCAGCCACCGTATACAGGAAGCGCTGATTCGTGAATTAAGTACCTATAAAAAAGTAATCCGGTATTCGCTGCCGTAACCTGACAGTACCTTATGGACATGGTCTTTCAAGGACGAGAAGCTTTCGTAAGCCGTCAACGGCAGCCACTCATACTTGACCTTGCGCCAAAGAATCTCGATCAGGTTCAGTTCTGGCGAATACGGCGAGAGATAGACGACATGTACACGCTGATTCAGCCAATCTAGTCGCTTGCGCTGGAAATGAGCCGAGCGATGGACACTGGCATTGTCCAGCACCACGATGGCAAAGGCGTCCGGCGGCTTCTGGGCAACCAGGCGGTCGAAGGCGTCGATGACCACCTCGGTGTGATGGTTGCTATCGTCGAGTGGTAGATCAGCTTGCCCTGACGGCTCAGGAAGCCCAGTACGTTCAGACGCTGACTATGCGAGTAGGCCGGCATTTCCCGGGGGTGGCCGATAGGGCTCCAGGCGTAAGGTAAGGCGGAGGACTGGGCAAAGCCTGATTCATCGAAATAGTACAGCTCCGTCTCGCCCCGATCTTCCCAACGCTGAAGCTCAGCCAGCAGGCCTTGAGTATGGCGGAACTCAGTTTCGTCGCGCCGTCCTTTCAGGGAGCGCCGGGTACGCTTAAAGCTATAGCCCAGATTTTTTTAATGCTCGCTTGAGGGTCATGGTACAGGCGCATTTACCGGTTTCCAGTTGGAACCTTGCCTGGACGGCCTTCAACTGATGAGGTTCCTCTTGGATGAGTTCAAGTAACCGTACCCGCTCCGAATCACTGTAGATAGCGGGCCGACCGGTGCGCGGCTTGTCCCGGAGCCCTTCGAGGCCCTGTGCCTCCCAGGCATCGAACCAGAGCGAAACCGTTTCCCGGGTGACGGACAGAATCTTGCAGATCTGGTCAATGGTATGGCCTTGATGGCTCAGCACGATGGCATGAGCCCGACGACGCAGGGCCGGTTTCTCTCCATAGGTGTAGGTTGCCATTAATGCCTGATGGTCAGCATCGGATAGGGGCGGCACAAAGCGGAAGGCCATGCTTATCGTCCTGGCTAAACGGGTCAGGATAAGCATAGCGGAAAATATGTGTTCGAGTACTTACAAACCACACGTCAAGAATTAGAGCTATTATCCTCCACCGACTCATTAACAGGCTTGCTAAATCGCCGTGCTTTTGATGAACGCTTTCAACAAGAAATAGCTATGATTCAGCGTGGAGGCCCTTCTGGATCACTAATGCTGATTGACCTAGATAACTTCAAAAATATTAATGATACGTACGGACATCAGGGAGGCGATAACGTCATAGTATGCTTTATCGAGCTTTGCCGTCGGGTATTTCGTCAGTACGATGTGATTAGCCGGTGGGGCGGTGATGAATTTATGGTCATGCTGCCACGAACCAGCCCATCAGACGCTACCCATGTTGCAAGCCGTCTGCATCAGCAACTTGCTGAAACGCCTATGATCATGAACAATGGCACCTCACTTTATTGTACGGTTAGCATTGGTATTTGTGCGGTTACCAGCACTTGTACGATGGATACATGTTTATCGATGACCGATGCTTTACTTTACCAAGTCAAAGAATCGGGCCGTAACAGCACTGCGGTTCAAGCAGAAACATAAGGTAAGAGACTTGAAAGATTCTACTTTTAGCTTTCTGGAGGCCATTATAGCTATATAAGCTAAATGGCATTTTCAGCCACAATCAAAAAGAATCGAAGTCATGAATAGGTGCGGTAATCCCCCCATTTTCCTGAATTCATAGAATAACTGCAGCACTTTGGATCATACGGTAGAGGCAGGAGGGCCAGCAGCGGTACCCTCTCCGCCTTACCGACCAAAGTGAAGCAGAGTATGGGATACAGACAACTGACCCAGGCACAACGAT
>NZ_DFBS01000024.1 GCF_002366715.1 Halomonas sp. UBA3074
TGGCGGCGGTCATGTTGATACTGATGGCGCTTTATATCGCCAACTGGTGGAAGGGCTTGCTACGTATCGAGGCACTAGGGCGCGTTCTGTGGCGCCGCATCGAACCAATAGGACGTCGCTTGATGCCTGTTGTAAAAGTGCCCCAAGCGTTCGCACTTGGCTCGCTATGGGGCTGGATGCCTTGTGGGCTAATCTATTCGATGCTGGCCTGGAGTCTGGCCGTAGCCGAGCCATTGCGTGCCGCCGCGATGATGGGGGCCTTCGGGCTCGGCACCCTGCCTGCCGTCCTAGCGACCGGTGTGGCAGCGCGCCGCGTCTCAATATGGATACGTAGTCCTGCGACTCGTACGCTAGCAGCGCTGCTAATTATTGCGTTTGCCGTCTGGCAACTCTGGTATTTGGAATCCATGATAGGGATGGTGGATACGCACGGTGCCATGACCCCATCGCAACATTAATGATGACCTCGCTTATCATTAATCTCGACGTCTGATTTTCTAGATCCAAGCGATTCGATGAGCTCCTTCAGGCTGAAACTTTCAGTCATCTTGTCTTGATTCATATTATCTATCCAGCGCGCTATCACCTGGAACTCTTGAGCCCGCAAGTAAAGACGTCCCCTTTGAGTGGCGAGTGGTACTGGTTCAATAAACTCTGCAGTGCCTTGATCCGCCCAAGATAATATTTGCTTGATCTCTGGAAGACTAACACCCAGCGAACGCAGGCAATCGATAAAACGTAGGCGCCCCAAGGACTCTGCATCGTAGAGTTGATAACCGTTGCGCGGGTCGCGGTGCGGTTGCAATAACCCTTCCCTTGTATAGTGGCGTACCGTTTCTGCCGTTACTCCTCCCGTCTGAGCCAGCTCTGAGACTCGCATTGGCTTATCCTCATTCGTTTATTCGTAGCCAGCTTACAACCGTTAGGCTGCCCAAAGGTCAAGTCTTCAGCTGAGCGCTCATGACAAACATTTAGGTTGTATAACGAAATTTAAAATGAGGCCTTGACCTTAAAGTCTGCTTTAAGGATATCTTAAAAAAGCACTTCTGCCACAGGATAAAAAACCGTAATCAAGTCCTACCACCAGCGCGTTTGGCAGAGTGACTCACACACAGAGGAGAGTGTCATGCGTAAACGTAATACTGCGATCCTGTTTACTGCCATTGTTGCTGCCAGCAGCTTCGGAGCTAGCTCGCTTCTTGCCCAAGAAGAGAATCAACAGAAGCCGATGGAGGGCAACGCCATGCATAGCAATATGATGCAAGCAGGGGGTATGCACGACATGATGGGCGATATGAAGTCCATGATGGAAAAATGTAACGCCATGATGGAAAACATGCAGCATGAGAACGACGACGCTTAAAGCGGCTCGGATAGGGTTGCTTGTACGCAAGCAACCTTTTCATCATGCGGATAGCGTCGCTTGGACCTTCCTCTCTGATATCTAACCGGACACACAACATATGAAACATTGGAAAGCGCTTGCCGTTACGTCTTTGCTGGCTTTTCCCGTATCGGGATTGGCGGCTGATATATCAGCGACTCTCTACAAAAATCCCAATTGCGGGTGTTGTGCCGAATATGCCAAGTATTTGGAACAAAACGGCTTCGACGTGGAGACGATCGACACCCATGATCTTGTTAAAATGAAAGCCGAGTATAACGTCCCTGAAGAACTGCATGGCTGCCATACCACGGTCGTAGGGGACTATCTCTTCGAAGGGCATGTGCCTGTTGAGAGCGTGACCCAAGTGCTTGATGAAAAGCCCTCTATCATAGGGCTGAGTGTGCCGGGAATGCCGCTTGGCTCACCGGGCATGTCGGGAGAAAAGCGTGGCCCGTTGGAAGTCTATGCCATCGCCTCGCAATCGACTGAGACCCCCGACATTTACGCGACTCACTAAAGGATAGTGCGGCGATGAAACACCCCATCCTGACAGGACATTTCGTAGCTGTATTTCTGATGACTGCCACATCCCTTGCCATGGCCGCCCCGTCAGAAAGTTCAGGGCCACAGGGGTTTCTTCTCTGGGCTACCCCCAACGATGTGGCACAAATCAGCTTCGAGGATAGCGACGGTACCCCTTTCACGTTGGCTGACTTTGAAGGAAAGCTGATTCTACTCAACATCTGGGCAACATGGTGCGGGCCTTGCCGAGAGGAAATGCCCACTTTAGATGCCCTACAAGATGAGCTTGGCAGCGATGATTTTGAGGTGGTCGCCTTATCGATCGACCGTAAGGGGGTCGAGATTGTTAATGAATTCTATCAAGAGATAGGCATTGAACATCTGGCTCCCTATATAGATAAAACCGGAATGGCTAGCGCAGATCTTGGGGCCGTAGGTATTCCCACGACGCTTCTACTTGACCGCCAAGGCAAAGAAATTGGGCGCCTCGTGGGGGAAGCCGAGTGGAATACTCAAGACATGATCGACTTTCTTGCCGAAATGATTGCAACCAGATAATGAGGTAGCACCATGAGTTGTTGTGACGACAAAACCCAACAGGGCAAACAAAAATCGGGGCTAAATGGCTTTTTGACAGGGTCACGCGGCCTGATGTTGCTGGGTAGCGTGGCAGTGGCTGGCGGCCTTGCTTTTGGCTGGGATAATCTGGTTTTGCTAGGCATTGCGCCTATTCTATTGAGCCTATTGCCATGTCTCATTATGTGCGGATTAGGCCTATGCATGATGAAGTGCAAAGACAAAAAAGGTGAAGCGACCGAGCAAAGCGACGCTACCAATGTTCAGGCTCGGGTAGAAGACGCTTCAGAAGTGAATGCCGGAACAGCGCCTACCACTCGCCAACTAGTCGATCAAAGCGAGTCAATCAAGCAGTCCTCATCTAAATTCCAAGCCTAGCCATGGGTAAAGGGTAATGCTTGAAGTAGCCAATATAGGACTGGTCACTGCCTTTCTGGCAGGCCTGATCTCGTTCATTTCGCCCTGTGTTTTGCCACTTGTGCCTGGCTATCTTTCTTTCATGACCGGCCGCTCGCTCGGACAATTACAGGAAGCGGATAGACGAGAACGTCTGCGGGTGTTAACCCAGTCGATATGGTTCGTGCTCGGTTTTTCAACCGTTTTTTTGTTGCTGGGAGCCAGCTCCACTGCCATTGGTCGTCTGCTGCTGGTGTATCGCCAAGAAGCAAACCTAGTCGGTGGCCTTATCGTCGTCCTGTTTGGCGCCTTCATGACCGGGCTCATGCCATGGCGCTGGTTTCATCAAGAATGGCGGTTTATGGGTCGACTGAAGGACGTCGGTGGAACCCGCAGTGCAGCTTACTTACTTGGTTTAGCGTTTGCATTTGGCTGGACCCCCTGCATTGGCCCAATTCTGGGTGCCATTCTTACCGTCAGCGCCTCCACGGCCAACGCCTGGAGCGGGATGGCGTTGCTCGGCGTTTATTCTTTGGGTCTGGGCGTGCCCTTCATGCTAAGTGCCCTTTCACTTGATCGCTTCATAAAGCACCAGCAGTTCTTGCGCCGCTGGGGGCGCTTTATACATATCGCGGCTGGATTGATCATGATTCTGATGGGTAGCTTAATGATCACTGGCAAACTATCCGAGCTGTCATATTGGTTATTGCGCACTTTCCCTGCCCTCGGTGTTATCGGTTAATGGTTATTTAAGGAAATATTGAAATGTACAACATCAAGAGTCGTTTTTTACGTGTCTTCTTGCTGGCAGGTTTGGTCGCAGTCAGCCTTGGCAGCACCAGTACGGCCTTGGCAACCGAAGAAGGGTTGCTTTCATTGCATTATGACGTAACAGGCAAACGCCTGTTTAAGATTGAGGCCAACCAGCTATTTCAGCGTACCGACGAAGGCATGGCTTGGAATGCGATTCCCTTGCCCGAAGACGTGACTGAAGGCCAGTTGCTAGCGGTATCGGTTCCCTATACTGACTCGCAAACGCTCTATATTGCAGGCACCTCAATTGGGGTGCAGCGTAGCACCGACAATGGAGAAACCTGGCAAGAGCTCAGCGCTAACCTACCTAGCCGGGAGGTGACTGCGCTAACCGTGCATCGCCGCCAGGACGAAACACTTTATGCGGTGATTGCCGAAAACGGCATCTACCAAAGCGAGGATGCTGGCAACACCTGGAAGAAAATGGACAGCGGCCCTTCACAAAAGGTTAACCGACTCGTTCACTCGGACATGGAAGGCAGCATGCAGACCGGCTGGCTTTACGCGGTATCTGACGATGCGGTGCGTCTATCGATGGACTGCTTTTGCGGCTGGAGACCGACCGGAGAACTTGATGCTGGCAGCGTCTATGATGTGGCATATAGCCTTGACAACCCAAAGCGAGTCTATGTGGCTACTCAGCAGGGCCTATGGCGTAGCGAAACGGGTGGACAAGAGTGGCAACCAGTAGCTGGTGACGGCACAGTACTCGTTGCGCTTACCCTCTCCCCCAAAGGCACGCTCTATGGTTTAAACCAGAAAGGGAAGCTTCTACACAGTGAAGACGAAGGCCAATCATGGACTTATCCCGATGCGTAAGCGCTGGTTTTTCATTGCCTCATGGCTGACGTTAAGTGTTGTTGGTGTGGGGCACGCTATGGCTGAGGGCCGCCCTTCTTCAAACGATACGCCTCAGTTGGATGACGGAAAAAAAGTTTACCGACAATACTGTGCCAGTTGCCACGGTACACAAGGCGAAGGCATGCCCAATTGGCAGCAGCAAAATTCCCGGGGAGAATTACCCGCCCCACCACATGGGCCAGAGGGACATACTTGGAAACACTCGAATGCGATGCTTTATCGAATCGTAGCCGAAGGTTGGCGCGACCCCTGGAATAAAACCGATAGACTAACGATGCCAGCGTACCAGGAAGTTTTGGCTCCCAGCGAGATACGCGATGTGGTGAATTATCTCAAGACCTTATGGACACAAGAGCAAAGGCGTCACCAAGCAGACGAAAGCGAGCAAGCTCCATTCCCTGAGTCATCTGTAGCAACGCCCGAATAATGGCACATATGAGGCTGTTGTTCTCTTCATATTTACAATTCATCCTTTGTCACGCCAGCTAACCAAAGCCCCTGTCATGCATTTTTTACGGTGGGGCGTTGCTTTTCTAGCAGCTTACATCATACATTTAAGCTCGCCGTAATTGCCATCGATACGCAGTGTAACAGTCACCTCCTGGTCATTTCGGTTGCGGAAGAACCAGCCATGGTTGCCCGTAAAGGCGGCTTCCAGCTCCCTCTCATTTTCGGGAACGCCGCACCCCTTTTCGTAGCTGGTGGAGTTGCCACCGACGTCGCCGTAGGTGTCTCTTCGTTAGTGGCCGCTTGTGGCTCAGCGCGCCGCGTTTCTACCAGTGACTCCGCGAGCTGGCGTGACCCCTTATGTGTGCTAGCGGATTGGCCTGTCCTCGGACTTCCCTATCAGCGCTTGATGCGGAGTTGTAGTAGCCGCGCTATCAGTGTCCCCTAGGCACGCGTCAGGTAGTGGACGCTAAACAAGCTATTCGCATCGGTCCAGGACGAGAGCGCCTCAAATCCCGCACGACCAGCCAACGCCTGAAACCCCTCGACCGTGTATTTATACGAGTTTTCAGTGTGAACCGTCTCCCCTTCCAGAAAACTGAAGCGCTCCCCTTCAATAGTGGCGACTTGAGACTACTGACTGACCAGATGCATCTCGATACGGGAATACTCTTCGTTGAAGAACGCCTGGTGGGAAAAATTCGCGGGATCTATTTTAGCAGTTCACATGCACAACCGTTTTTGAGGGAACGGGCACACCCCTGCTGTTTCATGTCTATTCTAGTACTACTGCCCAGGCTGCACTGTATTGGCAGAAAAAATCATTGTTGAGTTCTGTTCGAGTGAGTGTCCTATTAGTTTCTTGCGTTCGCATCCGTCCAGAAAAGCCACGTTTGTTGGCCCCAACCAGCTCGTGCGCCACAGCTGTCGACCATAAGAATGCAGTTCGATGCCACTTAGCTCCGCCATGATCGGATCCAGGTCGATGGTCTGCCCGGCGCTGCGGAATGACAACTAGCTGACGGTGTTTTTCCGTGTAGAGTACGCGACGTACTCCTCATTCTTGACGGCGAGATCCTAGCTATCCTGCACAAAGTCTTCATATAGACTCGGCGCTCGTAAGTTTTTCTCACAGGCCGTTGAAGCCATTACCCACCGAGTGTCTGGTCCTGGTTTTTAAACCAAGCGAGTGCGTCCTCAAAATGGTGCGGTGCAAAGTCTGGCCAATATTCCTCCCTGACATAGAAATCCGCATAAACTGATTGCACCGGGAGAAAACCGCTTAAGCGCGATCCCCCTCCCCAGCGTACTATTAAATCCAGACGTGAAACTTCATCTGAACGCAGGCCACCGTTTTTAAGGCCGGCTAGATCCCATTCCCAACCATAGTTGACGAGTAAATTCACTTTCATTCCAGCACCTTGGCGCTGCCGGAATTCTTTTAATTCCTCGGGGAATTGTGCCGAGGTCTCATCGCCGACAACAAGAAGCGCGGCTCCACGGCGTACGATCTCTAAAGCGAATGTAACGGTGGCCTCGCTGAATGCTTTTTTCTGAATGGAAGGCCGTTTGGTGTTGTCCTGGGTAAAACAGAAGATTGTTGTTTCCTGAATCCCGCATTCTTTACATTTCTCGTACAGCAGCAATCCCGGGTCGATACCATGAGCATATCCGGCTTCTTTGGGCAGGTCATGATCCAGGGCCCAGCGACGGTTTCCATCAGGAATGAAACCGACATGACACGGAATATTATTTTTCGCCATTCAAACATCCTTTCAATAGCTCGCGAACGGTCAACTAGAGATTCACCTCAATAGCCTGTCGGCTTTTGCAAGACGCAGCGGGGTTGGCTTATCGCCGGGCAGTGCCAGAATAGCCCGAATGGATCGCCAGAGTTGGCGCGCATCGCCTTGCATAGTTGAATGTTCAGGATGAAAGCCTTCCCGAGCTGCTGTTTCTAGAATCAAAACGCAAAGCGCACCCCGGTCATAAGTAGCCACTGTTCGGTCTTCTCGCCGGCTGCAGCCATGATGTCTTCAGTTTCGCCAACGAAGGACTGGTAGCGTACGCCTATATAAGGGGCAAATTCCCGCTTGATTTCATAGCGCAGGCGCAGGTCCAAGTCGGCATTGGTCATGCCAGACCCGAGATTCCGTTCAGGAATGTCCTGAGCCGCAAAGCTCATTGCCGCACGGGGCTGAAGCACCAGACGCTGGGTGATACGGAGGTCGTACTCTCCTTCGAATTCTAACGTCAGATCCTCGTCCTCGGAAACATACAGCGAACTATCGAGTTCGAGCTGATAAGGGGCCAAACCTTGCAGCGCGAGCACATACGACCAGCGATCCTCGTAATCATCGGGGGTCCATTCGTTAGCGTACTGGACACCGGTCTGAACGCTCCAGAAAGGTGTAATAAGCCGCGAATAAAGGAAATCGTTCTCGCTTTCCCCTTCGTTGGCGCCATCGAAAATCGCCTCCCCCTCAGTCTTCCACCAGAATAGGTTGATATCACCACCGAACCAGGCATCAGCTTCCCAGCCTAAGTTACCGGGGGCATCATCATCCGTAACACGGTACTCAAACTGGTCGAAGCGCACGAACCCAAACAATTGGTCGTCGGGTACCGGGTCGGGGAAGTGCGAGGGTGGGTCGCTTTCCGCATAGTTGAACACCTCATCCAGCGTCATGCCTTCAGGGAGCGGCGGAACTTCAAGATCAGGCGTTGAGCCTTGGTGGTACTTCGCGGATTCCTGATGGACTGGAAGATCCGAGGTGTTCGGCATATTTCCCATGCCGGACTTATTCTGTCCCATCGCAGGGGCGGAAAGTAGAGCAGCGACGGCCATCGCCGTTAAGAGGCGAGTGCTATGCATCAGCATTGATCGATCCTCCTTCCAAGGAACGGACAACAGCGACTGTACGAAACATGCCTGCCTCCATGTGATAAAGCAAGTGACAGTGGAAGGCCCACTGTCCTGGTGCGTCAGCGGTAATGTCTACGGTCAGCAGTTCAGCCGGCTGAACATTTACCGTGTGCTTGCGCGGATTGGTGTCGAGGTCGCCTCCTGCATATAGGTCCATCCACATGCCGTGCAGGTGGATTGGGTGACTCATCATGGTGTCGTTGATCATATTTATGCGCAGACGCTCACCATACTCGAATCGGATCATGTCCGACTCGGACCATTTCTTGCCGTCGAAGCCCCAGATGAATTGGTGCATGTTGCCCGTCAGGTGCAGGTAGAACTCCCGGGTCGGTGGGCGCCTAAGCGGGGGGCGTTCCAGAGCCCGCAGCTGACTATACGTCAGCACCCGCCAGCCATCATCCCCAAGGCCTGCCCCAGGATAGTCCAGACGTCGGTAGGCGGACTGAGCCATGGTGATACTGGCCGGGCCATGACCGGATGGGCCGTGTTTGACGCGTTCTACCAAATTTTCGGTCGGTAACCCATTGGCAGCATGCCGACCCATCGGCATCACCATGCTGTCGTGTGCACCATGGTTCATCCCCTCCATGCCTTCCATGCCTTCCATGCCTTCCATGCCTTCCATGCCTTCCATGCCTTCCATGCCTTCCATGCCTTCCATGCCTTCCATGCCACCCTTCATCATCATGCCCATGTCGGCCATGTTAAGCATGGGCCTGCGTCGGGGCTCGGGAATGGCTGCAGACATGCCGACCCGTGAAGCCAGGGTTCCGCGGGCATAGCCGCTGCGATCCATGGTTTCTGCAAAGAGCGTGTAAGCCTGGTCGTCAGGCAAGGTAATAATCACATCGTAGGTCTCGGCTACGGCGATGCGAAACTCATCTGTTTCGACCGGTTTGATATCTTGACCATCAGCCTGAACAACGGTCATCGGCAGGCCTGGAATGCGAACATCATAGTAGGTCTGGGACGAGGCATTGACGATACGCAGCCTAACCTTCTGGCCGGGTTCGGCAAGGAACACCGGGTTCTCGTCAGCCGACTTGCCATTCATGAGGAAGGTGTAGGTGGCACCTGTGACGTCGGCAATATCGGTAGGGTCCATCCGCATCCCTTGCCAGGACAGTCGTTTGCCAATGACCTCACCCAGCGCCATGCCCGTTGCCTGCATCTGGTCATCGATATTTGCCAGGGTCGGCCGCTGGAAATTGTAATAGCCCTCTATGGTTTTGAGATTACGGAACACATTATGAGGGTCTTCAAATGTCCAGTCCGACAGGACAACCGTATGCTCAACGTCGTAATCAACCGGGTCTGTTTGGGCGGGGTCGACGATTAATTGACCGTAGTGACCGAGTTGCTCCTGAAAGCCGGAATGACTGTGATACCAGTAGGTACCGTTCTGTCGGACCGGAAAGCGATAAGTGAAGGTCTCGCCTGCGGGAATACCGGCAAAGCTAATACCTGGCACACCATCCATGTCGAATGGTAAAAGAATGCCATGCCAGTGAATTGAACTCGATTCAGGCAGGCGGTTATGGACGCGTATCAGCGCATCCTTGCCTTCTGTCATGCGGATGACCGGTCCGGGGATAGAGCCATTAATGGTAATCCCCCTGCCAACGCGGCCACCGATTAGCAGATCCTGGTTTTCGAGATAGAGATCGATTCCTTCCTCTGCAGTCGCATCCAGTTCACCAAAGTTTCCAGAACGAGCAACATCGGCATTCAACGCCCACGCTGGGCGGTTGAGCATCAGGTAACTGGCTAGTGTTGATGAGCCTGTTGTGACGAGGAACCTACGACGCGACATCGAACTTAGCTCGCTAAAACGGCTTTGATCTTTCATTAGTACCTCCTTGTACGCTTGATTATCCTGACGACGGCGGACCCAATGAGAGGTATCGACAGGCGAAGAGTTCATATTGGGGTAAGAGCTGGACAGCGGCATGGTATAATTGCTGCCCTACCTCCCCACCCTCTGTTATTTTTATATCTTTCAACTGAGCAATAGCGAATTCTATAAAAGCAGGCACAGCGAATCCGGAGGTCGTCATGCCTGCTTAGCCATTTTCTAGTTTTAATATATACCGATAATTTCCGTATTGGAACCGAGCTCGGAACGGATTTTTTCCCCAACCGCAACACCTTCCAGCAAGTTACGCTCAGAGACCTTAAACGGCATGGTCATCGCGGGCCAACCAAGCGCTTCAACCGGGCCATGGGTAAGGGTTATCTGCTGCTGTTCAGAGTCGATCGCTTTTATGGTGCCTTCGCCCTGGACCGCTTGAGCATCTTGAGAATGATCCCCATTATCATCGTGCCCCTGGCTGTGATTCGTATCAGCGGCGGCAGGCAGCGCAAGAAATGCAACAGCCAGAGTGGCGGCTGCTAAGAGGGATCTAATAGGGATCATATCTGTATCCTCATAATATGTTTTTCCAACAACAGGGCAGTAATATACCCACGTCGAGTTTGGCTGGTAGTGTCGCCACACGCTAAGCCCTGTGAATATTCATCCGCACTTCGGTGTAGCCCGTTATCTTATCTTCCCGGTGACTACTTCAGTCAGGGTTGGGTTCGGCGGCCACCCCGCCACCTGCGATCCACCAATTCAAGGCCAAAACCATCGGGCAGGCCCAGATCAAGAAACACCAGTTTGTACTCCTCGCTACCCATTAGTTATTCAACGTCCGCCGCCGTATGCTGTGGCAGCACCCGATACCTTTCATCCACGAGGGCTTCGGTCAACTGGCCTGTAATCCTCTTATCCTCTGCGAGCAACAAGCGCCTGACATGTCACGCTGGCCTTCTCTCAGTGTGCATGGCCGTCAGCATAGTGATCATCCAGCTCTGCTTCATTCCGGTCAGGCGGAGTAGACTCGCTACTTGATATTTCTTCCGTAGTGCCTGATTCCGGTGATCCCATCATTCCATTCATCTCCCCATGGTCATGATCGTGGCCGTCATCATTGGAGGCTTCAACTTCATTGGTAGACGAGTCTATCATTCCACTCATGTCCCCATGGTCATGGTCATGACCATCGTCCTGGGCGTGCCCATTACCAGTCTGTCTGCTTGATGACGTCTCATTTGGCCGTATCAAAGCGTTATATTCCTGCTCTGAAAGCTCGGGCAGCGTCTTAAGGAACGCCACCATTTCCCAGAGCTCTTCGTCCTCGTGTGTTGCGCCCCAAGCCGGCATGCCAGTCATTTTTATACCATGCTTAACAATCCAAAATTGCTCAGCCGGTCCCCAATGGCCCTGTTCTGTTAAGTTGGGCGGCATAGGATTGAGCCCTGCACGTAGTACCGTGTCCTTGAGACCGGGCTTGAGGTGGCAGGCAGCACATAGCGAGTCATAGGCACTCGCGCCCTGCTGGATCATGTCGTTATCGCTCAAATCCGGAACAGTCATATCTCCAACAGCTGCCTTGACCGAGTTATGCATTGTTGTATGCAATGTCCATTTCCCGATTGCTGTATGGTCATTACTCGCAGCAACGTTATATATTCCACTATAGACGAAGGCGGCTGTGCCCACGGCTAGTACGATTAGCGCTAGAATTGCGCCAAGAAGTAGTCTCATTACTTTCCCTTTTATAGCTTTCGTCTAGTCAGAACCACATTCTGACGCCGCAATAGCGTCTGTACTATCGTCGAAGATGCCATAGCGGGATTCCTGGTAACTAATGAACAGAAATGCAGAATAATCGTCAGCTTAGCCCATCAAGCTGAATCGAAGCTGAACTTAAACTGTCTATGCGAGTTACCATTCGCCAACGCTCATAACCTTCCATATCGTGGCGCATGGAGTAGGGATAACTCAGAATTTGTGCTAAAGAATTACTGTATAAATTCAGCCCGTATATCGGAGTATCATCGACGGGATAGACAATGGCATTCTGAATTGGCCACTACCTGAAAGAGCTACCCGATGTAGCACTTCTCGCTTATTGAATTTGAGTACCAGAGCAAGGAGAAAGGCACCCACCAGGAGCGATTCTTGGCACAGATGGTTGTCCAAGTGCCATGGTAACGACTGCCAGATTCACTATTACCGTCTTACTTCGATAATGGCACTGAGTGATGGCCGAACCGCGCCCGCGACAGTCAATGCTTAGTGAGCCTCTACCCTCAGCAGTCTTTCGAGCTAACGCAGTCGCTCAACCAGTGTGGCCAAGTGCCTATCGGTGCCCAGTTCGACGGTAAGAAGTTTAGCGAAGTGACCGGCCCCATCCATTTTGAGAAAGATGAGCGACTGCGCCTTATCCTCATTAACGACACCATGATGGAGCATCCTATCCACCTCCACGGTATGTGGATGGAGCTGGAAAACGGCCAGGGTGAATTGATTCCGCGCAAACACACCGTGAACGTGAAGCCCGGCGAGCGCGTGTCTGCGCTGATCACTGCAGACGCCGAGGGCAGTTGGGCGTTCCACTGCCACCTTCTCTATCACATGGATGCTGGCATGTTCCGCGTTGTTCAGGTTTCTTAAGGAGGCAGTATGAAAACCAAGTACTACGTAACCCTCGCCAGCGCCGCCCTCGGCATGGCCGCCGCCACGACTGCTCAAGCCGAAGACGGCTATGACGCCCCGGCCGGCTGGCCGTCACCGGTCGTGGAGCACCCGATGACCACGGTACTGGTCGATCGCTTGGAATATGCTTCGCCCGACAAGGGGGGGATGTCTTGGTCTGGGATTTCCAGGCCTGGTATGGCGGTGATTTCAATCGCCTATACGTGGAAGGCGAAGGCGAAAACGTCCAGGGCGATGGCGAAGATGCAGAATTCGAGTCCCTCGACCTGCTTTATAGTCGTTTGATTGCCGACTTCTGGGAACTTCAGGGCGGCATCGGTTATCAGGGCGGTATCGCTACGAATGACCATCCCGAACGCTATTTCGGCGTCATCAGCCTATTGGGGCTCGTCCCCTATCGCTTCGAGACCGATCTCGACTTGAGGATAAGCGATGAAGGCGATATCTCCGCCAGCCTGGAAAGCGAGTACGATCTGCGCCTGACGCAGCGGCTCTACCTACAGCCGCGTACCGAAAT
>NZ_DFBS01000026.1 GCF_002366715.1 Halomonas sp. UBA3074
GGCGGGCATGAAAGACTCCAAGGTAATCGTCGCGATCAACAAAGACGACGAAGCGCCGATCTTCCAGGTCGCCGATTACGGCTTGGTGGGGGATCTATTCGAGATCCTGCCGGAACTGGAAAGCAAGCTGTAAAAGCTTCTTGCATCCACGTCTTGGTCGGAATAACCCGTAGCGGGGGTCTTTCGCCATGGCCGGAAATAGTTCCCGACATTTCCGGCATTTCCGCCATCCATGGCGGTCAGATGGCGAAAGTAGCGCCCATAGATGGGTTCACAGCGCCCCCGCGCAGGGTTGTTCCGACCATGCCACTGCAGTGTGGCATCTTATTGAAAGGCCCTGTGGTGCCTTTTGCAGTATTACTTCAAAATAATAATTAGCGAGTTTTCCATGCTAACCCAACTGACTGCCTCGATGACGCTGCCGGTTATCGGCTCTCCCATGTTTATCGTTTCTGGCCCTGAGCTGGTCATTGCCCAGTGTCAGGCGGGGATTATTGGCGGGTTTCCGGCGCTGAATGCCAGGCCTGCGGAAGTGCTTCGGGAGTGGCTGCAGCAGATTACCGATACCTTAGACGACTATAGCGCTCAGAATCCGCAGCAGCCCGCCGCGCCGTTTGCGGTGAATCAGATCGTGCACCCCACCAATGACCGTCTGGATCATGATGTGGCGCTATGCGCTGAGTTCAAGGTGCCGCTGATCATCACCAGCCTGCATGCGCCCAACCGGGTGGTCGAGCAGGTACACGCCTATGGCGGCCTGGTATTTCACGACGTGACCACACTTAGGCACGCTAGAAAAGCCATCGATGCCGGGGTGGATGGGCTGATTTTGGTCTGCCATGGGGCAGGCGGCCATGCAGGGCGGCTTAACCCCTTCGCCTTTGTGGCGGAGGTCAGGCAGTTTTACGATGGCCCGCTGGTGCTGGCAGGGGCGATTACCAAAGGCGAGCAGATCGCTGCCGCTCAGGCGCTGGGCGTGGACATGGTGTATATGGGCACGCGCTTTATTGCCACCCAGGAGGCCAATGCTCAGCCCGCGTACAAGCAGATGGTACTGGAAGCCGCTGCAGGGGATATCGTCTATACCAATCTATTTACTGGCGTGCACGGAAACTACCTGCGCCAAAGCATCGAGCTGGCTGGGCTTGACCCAGAGGCACTGCCAGAGGGCGACAAAAGCGCCATGCGCTATGGATCAGGCGGCAGCAGCAAGGCAAAAGCGTGGCGGGATATTTGGGGTGCCGGGCAGGGAGTGGGCGGTATTACCACACTGAACAGCGTGGCCGATGAAGTAGCCACGCTGCGTGCTGATTATCAACAAGCGCTGAATCAATTGCGGCGGCGCTGACGAAAAGCAGCCACGCGGGAGTGAAAATCCTCGGTGGCTTTACACTCATCCTGCAGTGCGCCTTCAAGCGTTAGCGTCTCGTCAAGCGACAGGTTCGCCGCCTGCCGCATGGCCCGTTTCGTTGCCCCCAGCGCTTGGGGTGACTGAGCCACCAGGGCCTGTGCCAGTGCTCGTGCTTCCGCTACCACCTGATCATCTTCTACTGCCCGGTTGGCTAGGCCCAGCGCCACGCAGCGCCCGGCGTCGATGGGTGTAGCCAGCGCTGCCATCTCAAAAGCTTGGGCGTGGCCAAGCTTGCGTACCAAATGCCAGCAAGCGCCGCCGTCGGGAATCAAGCCAATATTGATAAAGGCCAGTTTTAGGTAAGCCGAGCGGCCCATCACCACCATATCGCTGGCTAGCACGTAGGACACACCAATCCCCGCGGCAGCGCCGCTCACCGCGGCGATTACGGGCTTTTCCATCGTCATCATGCTGCGCAGTGCAGGCAAAAAAAGCGTTGCCAGCCGCTCGCTGGCGGGCTGGGTGGAGGCCTTTTCGAATTCTGCTAAATCAGCACCGGCGCAAAAGGCGCTACCTTCACCGCTAAGGATCACGCAGCGCACCTGCGGGTCAGCTGCCACAGTGGCTAATGCGTCATTGAGCGCCAGAGCCGTAGGCTCGTTGAGCGCATTGCGCACCGCAGGGCGCGCAATGGTCACTTCGGCGATACCGCCCTCGGAAGTCTCAAGGTTTACTAACGGATCTTCTTCCCTGCGCATGAGCTTCTCCTTAGGCGGCGTCGAGCTGTTCGCTCACCGTCTCAAGGTGATAGTCGCTGTCGCCCAGGTAGTGGTCAAACATCACCAGATATTTGGCGTAGTGGGCCACGTAGCACTCTCCGGTCATACCCATGCCGCCATGAAGCTGAATGGCCTGTTCCGCAATAAAGCGCGCAGACTCGCCGCAGTAAGCCTTGGCCGCGGCGATTTTATAGTCCCGCTCGTCAGCAGGCAGTGAGAGGCTGGTGGCGGCGAGAATCGCCATGGAGCGCGACTGTTCTAGGTGAAGGTGCATATCCACCATGCGGTGCTGCAGTGACTGGAACGTGGCCAGCGGCAGGCCAAACTGCTTGCGCTCTTTTAAATAGGCGAGGGTTTGGTCGCAGGCAGTTTCCATCGCACCAATGGCTTCGGCGCAAAGTGCGGCGCGGCCCAGGGCCAGCACCTCTACCAATGCGTCACCTGCGTCTTCGCTTAGGCAGTTCTCTAGTGGCAGTGCCACGCTGTTCAACGTTAGGTCACCGGCGGGCTGGTCATCCATTGTGCGATAGGTCTGTAAGGTGACGCCTTGAGTATTGGCAGGGACGATAAACACGCCTAGCTTGCCGGTAGGCAGTTGGGCGGTCACCAGCGTGGCGGCGGCATTGCCGAGGTTCATTACGACATCTTTGCGGCCATTAAGCTGCCACTGGCCATCTTGTTGGCTCGCTTGGGTTGAAATATCGAAAGCGTCATAGCGGGCGGTGTGTTCTTGCCAAGCCAAGGCGAGCTGGTGTTCACCTTCCAACAGCGGGGCCAGCCAGCGCTCCTGCTGTGCTGAGTTGGCGCATAGCGCAAGCAGCTGTCCGGGCATAACTAATCCAAACAGGTACGCTTCCGGCACCAAGCCGCGCCCCAAGGCCTGCATAATAATCATTACATCGGTGCCGTCGCCGCCTAGCCCGCCTACGTCTTCGCTAAACGGCATATGCAGCAGGCCTAATTCTGAAAACGTGCGCCATAGCGGGCTGGCCCCTTGGGCTGGCGCTTCCAGCATAGCGCGGCGCTGCTCGGGCGTTACCTGGTCGGCCACCAAGCGTGTCAGTGTCTCTTCGAGCATGCGCTGCTCGTCGGTGAGTGCAAAATCCATGGTGACTCCCTTACATTCCTAAAATGGTTTTAGCGACGATGCTTTTTTGAATCTCGTTGGCACCGCCATAAATCGACAGCTTGCGACGATTAAAATACTGGGCGCTGGCGGCAGCGCCTTGGGCGTATTCATTATCCAGCGATTCATCACCATGGAGAAACTCGGGGAAGAACGGCAGGGCAGCAGGCCCAAGCGCACGGCGGGTAAGTTCGCTAATCTCTTGACGTAGCTCAGAACCGCGTACTTTTAGCAGCGAGCTCTCTGCACCCGGCACGCCGCCATCCCGCGCTGCGGCAATCACGCGTAGGTTGGTCACTTCCAGTGCCATCAGCTCAAGCTCGGCTTTGACCACACGCTGGCGAAAGCTGGGGAGCGATAAAAGCGGCTTGCCGCGATGCTGCATACGAGAGGCGAGGGATTTCAAATGGCGCAGTGCCTGCTTAGCGTGGCCAAGCCCGGCAATGCCGGTACGCTCGTGGGTAAGCAAAAATTTGGCGCAGGTCCAGCCTTGGCCCTCTTCACCCACACGGTTTTCTACCGGCACGCGCACATTATCGAGAAACACTTCGTTGACTTCATGAGCGCCGTCGAGGGTAATAATCGGCCGTACGGTAATGCCGGGGGTCTGCATATCAATCAGTAAAAAGCTGATGCCCGCCTGTTTTTTCGCGTGGGGGTCGGTGCGCACCAAACAGAACATCATGTTGGCGTGCTGGCCTAGGGTCGTCCAGGTTTTCTGGCCATTGACGATGTAGTGGTCGCCATCACGCACGGCGCGGGTGGATAAGCCCGCCAAATCCGAACCAGCACCCGGCTCAGAATAGCCCTGGCACCACCAGTCCTGATTATTAAGAATCCGCGGCAGGTAGTGCTGTTGTTGCTCCACGCTGCCGAATTTCATAATCACTGGCGCGACCATGTTGACGCCAAAGGGCACCACCGTAGGGGCGTGGGCGGCGGCGCACTCTTCATCGAAGATATGTCGATGCACCGGGCCCCAGCCTGGACCGCCATGCTCAACAGGCCAGTTGGCGGCAAGCCATCCTTGATCGCTGAGAATGTTCTGCCAGCGGATGTGGTCATCGGCGCGCAGATGGCGGCCTAGGCGCACACGCTCACGGATGTCGCTCGGCAGTGCATCGGTTAAAAATCGGCGGACTTCCTCGCGGAATGTCTGCTCTTCGGGGCTAAACGTCAGGTTCATGAGTGAGCATCCTTGGAAGGCGTCGATAAAGTGGATTGCAGAGTGGTATGGCGATGCGGCCCGCCAAGATGACGTGGGTAGCCCAACGCTTCCACCGCCAGCAGATCGATATCACTCTCGCGGTAGCAGGTGCCTTGCTGCGCTAGCGTCAGGCTCGCCTGCTCCATAGCTGACTGGGCGTCGTGGTCGGGCGCTTGCTCTGCGGCGTCATAAAGCGTGCTCAGCACGCTAGGCGACTTGCTCACCACCACGTTGGCCCGCAGCGCTTTGAGCGTTAAGGCCACCCGCTGCTGGTCGGTCGCGCTGGCGTGGTGATTGACCAGCTCATGGAACGGGCCGTGCTCGGCAAGCACTAGGCTGAGAGGCGATGCGGAGGCACTTTCGGTGAGTAACTGCAGTGCTACGGTAATCGCTTGAGAAGGGCAGGCGCTGGCATCGGCGCCAGGGGCGAGCAGGCACAGCTCAGTGCTATCGTTTGGGGTATCGGTTAGCGTTATGCTGGCGCGCTGGGCGGTGGTGTGAAGCGTCTCAAACAGCGGGTGTTCACCGATGAGGGCGATCTGCGCAAAGGGCTCATCGTTATCTACTCCCGTCACCACGTGGGGATTTCTAGCGGCAAAAAAGAGGTGAATCAGCCCTGCGCGCTGCGGGGAATCCATACAGGCAAGAAACAGCTCACGCTCGCGACGCAAACCCTCTTCCAGAGATGCGGCTTTGGTGCAGGCGTCAACGGCTTCCACAATGCGAAACGGTGAAAACAGTGCCGGTGCGCTAGTTTCAAGCTGTTCGCGCATGGAGGCAATGGCCTGGGGGTTGGCCTCTGGAGCGGGTAGCTGCCCGGTGATGCGCGCCTGCTGTTGTCCCGCTAATACCTCTTTTGCCGCTGCCAAACCTGCTTCCAGCGGTGTTTGGGCATCGCTGATGGCATCGATAATGCCGATATCCTGCGCTTCAGCGGCTTCCACAAAGCGCCCGCTGGTGATGATTTCTAGGGATCTTTCCACGCCTACCAAACGGGGCAGCCGTTGGGTACCGCCTGCGCCGGGCAGTAAGCCAAGCTTCACTTCTGGTAAACCTACGCGTGTGCCTGCCAGCGCAACACGATAGTGGCACCCCAACGCAACTTCTAAACCGCCGCCCAGCGCAGTGCCGTGTAGCGATGCGATGAGCGGTTTGGGGCAGGCTTCTAGCTGTGTAATGACATCCGGTAGCAGCGGTGCTTGGGGCGGCTTACCAAATTCACGTATATCGGCCCCTGCGATAAAGGTGCGCCCCTCTGCCACCACCACCAGCGCTTTGGCCTGCTGGTCGGCCAACCCC
The DNA here is from genome assembly GCF_002366715.1 of Halomonas sp. UBA3074. Lineage (GTDB taxonomy): Bacteria > Pseudomonadota > Gammaproteobacteria > Pseudomonadales > Halomonadaceae > Vreelandella. Next base: position 5,763 of record NZ_DFBS01000026.1, read on the forward strand.
TCTTCAAGGGCGCTGAGCAAACCGCTTCGCACCGCTTGGCTCAAGGCGTTGACGGGCGGGTTAGCGATGCTGATGACACCGACTTCGCCATGTCGCTGGTAGTGAACACTCATAGTGACTCCCATGTTTCGCAGTGTGAAATAGGAATTTGTTATTTGGAATAGGTCGATGATGGCGAAAGTTGCCCATAGAGTCAATAATGCAAAACATTGTTCTGCAATGCGAAACTAGCTGGCTAAACAAAAGGTCGCACTAAGGCGACCTTTACCAGTTAGGCTTTCTATCGTATGACCAAGCGGTTTAAAAAACGGGGTTGAGTCCCGCGTCTTCCAATGCGGCCCGTCGCGTTTCCATCCAGCCGTCGACAAATGCTGCTTCATCGTCCGGCGCATCTGCTTGATAGGCGTCCCAGGTAGCCTTGAGTAATGCCTGGCGATCAACCAGGTCGCTCTGATGCGCGTCCATTGCCTCAGTCCAAATCCCTTTGGCGCGGTAATAGTCGACCACCTCATCATGGAAAGGGACGACCCAGGTCATGTCCTGATTTTCCAAAGCATACCCCTTGGCACCTGGGGCGTTGTCCTTATAAGCATCGAAGGACTCGACCAGTGTGGTGATTAACCCGCGCACGGTTTCGGGTGCCAAGTCAGCGTTGCTGACCATGATGGGGTAAGGGTAGCTAGCGCTGGATAGCGGCTGGTCTGCATCAATCCCCGCCCCGGACGTGACATCATGCGGCTGGAAGTAAGGGGCCGTCTCAAGCATGCGTGCCCAGCCGGCTTCATCATCAGTGGGCAGCTCTGGCCACTGCAGGCCGCGGGGGCTGGCGGCCAATCGTTGGGCGGCGGGAGTGACTGTGGTGGTAATCGCTGCGTCGGCGCGGCCGCTTATAATCCCGTCGAAGGCGGCGTTGTAGCCGGGGAAATCGACGCGCTCCACGTCATCCCAGGTCAAACCTGCAAATGCCAGGTAGGCTTCGGCGGCTTTATTCAGCGCATCGTCGCCACGCAGGTAGGCCAGTCGTTTGCCCTCCAGGTCGGCGATGCCGTCAAGTTTGACATCCCCCGCCACGGCCATGCCCAAGCCAAAGCTGGCCAAGGAAGTTGATATAACGCGAATGGGTTGCGGCCCCCAATCAGGGCGGGCAAACATCATCACACCTTCTGAGCCGTAGTAACTGGCGATGCCGCAGGCGCATAGATCCACACGGCCTGTTTTAAGAGGCGTCATGCGCATGGTGTCATTTTCACCCGGGATGACTCGGGACTGCGTGCCATGCTCGGCTTGTAGCAATTGGCTGATCGCCATGATTTGCGCATTGCCGCTGGTACCGGTGCCGTAAGCGGTCCAATTCAGCGTGGGTGGCATAGCGCTGGCCTGACTGGTGATGAGCAGGCCAGCCGCTAAGCTGCTTATGACGAGGGGGAGTGTTGTTTTTGTGCGCATAGATTCCTCGGTGTTTGAATTAAGCGTTGGCCGTTAGCGAACGCCGATGGTGGCGCTGGCTTAAACGCGCCAATAAAACGCCCGGTACCAGTGCTATTGCCGCGAGGCCAATTAACTCCCACTGGCTCAATGGGACCATGCCACCACCAGGCAGTGCTAGCAGTAGACCGGAGATCAAGACCAAGGCGCGAATGACGATTTCCTGCAGCGCGCCATAACCTAGCCGCCCCACGCCCATTAAGTAGCCTTGCATCGCCGAGGCAAACAGGATGATGCCAATGATCGCCTGAATAAACACGGCGATAATCATCAGCGGCGCGCCCTGCATAATGAGCGCCGGGTTAAGAACGAACAGGAACGGAATAAAGTAAATCACGCTGCCCAAACGCATGGCCTGAAGGCCAGTTTCCATGGGACGGGCACCAGCCACAGTGGCGGCAGCAAAGGCACCCAGCGCCACGGGTGGCGTAATGAAGCTCAGCATGCCCCAGTAGAGAATGAACATGTGCACCGCCATTGGGTCCAGGCCGCCGCCTTGAATCAACGCAGGGGCGAGCGCCACCGCCAGGAAGATATAAGCGGCCGTTACGGTCATGCCAATACCTAATACAAAGCTCGTTACCGCGCCCATAATTAACAGTAGCGGCACGCTGCCACCGGCGATATTGATAAAGTCGTTGGCAATAGTGCCCGACAGGCCAGTCATGGAGAGTGCGCCGACCAGCATGCCCACACCTGCCAGAATGGCGATAAGTTCAGCAAACAGCTTGGCCGCAGAGGACAGCGTCTCGGTGACGTCTTTCCAGCCCCAACGGTTGTGTTTGGAGAGCTGGTTGAGCACCAGCAGCAGAGCGGTGGCATAGAAGGGGGCCACTGCTTCGCGCTGCATGACCAGCAGCATCCACACCAGCAGGCCGAAGACAAAGATGAAGTACCAGCCTTCTTTAAGCGTTTGCTTGATTGACGGCAGCTCAATGGCGGGCAGACCTTTGATGTCATTGCGCGCTGCATAGGCGTCAATTTGAATGAACAGGCCGAGGAAATAAAGAATGGAGGGAATCACCGCTGCTAGCGCAACCGCAGAGTAGGGAATGTCCAGAAACATTGCCATGACGAAGGCGGTAGCACCCATCACGGGGGGCATCAATACACCCCCGGTAGAAGCACAGGCTTCCACACCGCCCGCAAAGGAACGGCTCATGCCGATACGACGCATGGCGGGGATAGATAAAACACCGGTAGTCAATACGTTACTAATGACGCTGCCGCTCATCGACCCCATCAGCCCACTGGAGAAAATCGCTACCTTGGCGGGGCCGCCGCGTACATGACCTAGCAGCGCAAAGGCGAGATTAATGAAAAACTTGCCGCCACCACTTTTCTGCAGCACCACGCCAAAGACCAGAAAGCCAATCACCAAGCCTGCAAAAGCCTGCAGAGGCACGCCCATGATGCTCTCGGTGCTCATCGTATGGTACATGGCGGTCTGTTCCAGGGTGGAAGGGAACGCCTGGATAGGGCCGGGAACGATATCTGCCACCAGCGGGTAAAGAGAAAATAAGCCGGCAATGATCGCAATCGGTAAACCGCCTGCCCGACGTGCGGCTTCGATAATGAGGACCCAATAGGCATAGCTGGCATAAATAGCCATTTCTGGGGCAGAAAATGCCCAGCCACGCTCCAAGATGGGGACGGCGTTATAGACGAAGTAACCGCCAACCAGCAGGGTGGTTGCGCTGAGCAGATAGTCATACCAGGGAATAGGCTGCTCTTGCTGACTGTCGCGCATGGGCCAGAGCAAGAACACTAGCGGCAGCAATAGCGCGACCACAGCGTAATAGAACTGCGTCTCTAGTCCTGTGACAAAAGTGAGTAACCCTAAATTGAACAGGTAATCTAGCGTCATCAGCATCAATATGACAGTGACGGTAGCTGGCACCCAGCGTAACGCAGAAGGTAACTCACGAATTTGGCTAATCTTTTCTTTAACCTGCTTATTATTGGCAGGCGAGGTTTTGGTGTTCATTGGGCGTTCCGTCAATCAGCAGGGGCGGCGAGCGCCGCCCCATGGCGTGTTACTCGAAGATCGGTTCGAAGCCGGCATCGCTCAGAGCAGTGGCACGGGCTTCCATCCACTCGGTAGTGAATGCCTCGTCATCACTGGGTGCGTCCTGCATAAAGCTTTCCCAGGCGCTCATCAGCACGTTCTGGCGCTCGACGAGTTTGTCCTGGTGTGACTGCATTTCCTCGGTCCATACATCGATCTCCTTGTAGTACTCCACCACCGCATCGTGGAACGGGACTACCCACTGGAGATCCTGTTGTTCCAATGCGTAACCCGATGCACCTGGCGCATTATCTTTATAGTCATCGAAATTTTCTTGCATCGCTTTGATCAAGCCGTAAGCGACGTTATCCGCCAGGTCCTGATTGGCGACCACAATCGGGTAGGGATAGCTGGCACTGGGAACCGGGTTTTCAGCGCTAATGTCACCTGCGCCGGCGGTCACTTCGTGGGGGCGGAAATAGGGAGCAACTGCCGCCATCCGCTCCCAGCCTGCTTCATCGTTGGGGTCCAATACCGGCCAACTGATACCCCGAGGGCTGCTCGCTAACTGCTGGGCGGGCGGGGTGACGGTAGTGGTAAAGGAGGCATCTACGTCGCCGGCGATAATGCCGTCGAATGAACGACCATAGCCGGGGTAATCAACCCGCTCGACGTCATCCCACGTTAACCCACCAAAGGCGAGATAGGCCTCGGTGCCCTTATTCAGTGCGTCGTCACCGCGGATATAGGCGATGCGCTTGCCCGCCAAGTCCGCTGGGGTTTCAACGCCTAGATCTCCCGCTACAGCCAGTGAAAGGCCAAACGAGGCAGTCGAGGTAGTGATGACCCGCAGCGGCTGTGGGCCCCAATCACGGTCAGCGAACATCATCACGCCTTCCGCGCCGTAGTAACTGGCAATACCGCAGGCGCAAAGATCCACACGGCCTTGTTTCAGTGGAGTCATGCGCGAGACATCGTTATCGCCTGGCAGGATGCGTACCGATGAATCGTATTTGTTTTGCAGCATGTTGCCGATGGCCACGGCCTGAGCGTAGCCGCTCGAGTTGGTGCCGTAAGCTGTCCAGGCCATCGTGCCGGGTAATTCAATCTCACTGGCGTGACCGACCGCAGCGCCAAGCAGCGTTAGCGGGAGAGCGGCAATAACGAGTCGATGAGCAAGTGGGCGCATTTTAATGCTCCTTTGTTGTGGTTGTGATGATGCTGTTAGTTACGTTTCGTTACTTTGCGTTTTGCTATGCGGTATCTTGTTTTGCTAAGTGGTCGATTGATAGTAGAGAAGCCGCTGGGTAGCTGTCAATGTTGTTGTTAGAGCCTGCTCTCTTTCGTAAGCGACAGACACAAAAAAACCAGGCATTGGCCTGGTTTTTCAATAGCTTGCTGATTTAATTGACTAGGAAAATTCGCGCCAAGCGGCGTAAGTGCTGAGAAAGACGCGCCCTGTTAACGCCTCCAGAAAATCGCTCTTTTTGAGTTGATCCATGACCGGTCCCTTTACTTCAGACAAATGTAGTTTGACCTCGGAGTCTTTTAAACGTGCGTTGATCGCGTCCAGGCTTTCCAGTGCTGATGCATCGATCAGGTTGACTGCCGAGCAAATCAATACCACGTGCTCTAGCTCTGGGTGGCTCGCCACCAAGTTGTAAACGGTGTCTTCCAAATAGCGGGCATTGGCAAAATAGAGGCTTTCATCAATGCGCAGCAGGGCGACATGGGGAACGGTCTCTACATCATGCCGGGTGGTGTTGCGAAAGTGCTCGGTGCCAGGAACACGGCCTACCAAGGCGCTATGAGGGCGGCTGGTCCGGTACAAAAAAAGTGCAATGGATAGCGTAACACCGCTGATGATGCCTGCTTCCACCCCTTCGCACAGAGTAAGTAAAATCGTCACGGCCATCGCGGCAAAGTCGCTACGCGAGTAGCGCCAGGTTTGCCGCAGCATAGGAATATCCACCAATGTCAGAATAGACACCGTGATGGTGGCGGCCAGGGTGGCAATCGGTAGGTAGTAGAGCCAACCGGTGAAAGATAGCGTGACCAGCGCAATACCTAAAGCTGCGAAAGTGCCTGCGGCAGGTGTTTGGGCGCCCGCGTCGAAATTAATGACGGTACGCGATAGGCCCCCGGTGACCGGCATGCCGCTGGAAAAACCGGCGGCCAAGTTGCTGGCGCCCAAACCCACCAACTCTTGATTGGGGGAGATGCGCTGGCGCCTCTTAGCAGCCAGCATCTGCCCCATCGAAACCGACTCTACAAACCCGACCAAGCTGATGAGTAGTGCAGGAATGAGGAGTGAGCGCCATAACGAGTAATCGCCCCAGGGAAAACTCAGCGCGGGCAGGCCGCCCGGTATCCGGCCAACCACATTGACGCCTTTTTCTGCCAGCTGCCAGTGCCAAGTCACCGTGGTAGTGACCACCACTGCAAAGACAGGCCCGGCTTTAGCGATCAAGTCAGCGAGAAATAGCGGTAAGCCGGCTTTATGCAGAAAGACTTTGCCGTGACGCCGCAAAGCAATCAGGAGCACCAGCGTACCGGCTCCAATCAGCAAGGTAGGTAAATGGTAGGTGGATAAATTGGGCAGCAGGGTGATCATGCGTTCCACCAGTGTAAAACCACTGCTGTCCACGCCTAGCAAACTACCCAACTGACTGGCTGCAATCAGAATGCCCGAGGCCGTTAGAAAGCCTGAGATGACCGGGTGGCTTAAGAAGTTACTGAAAAAACCCATTTTCAGCAGGCCCATAATGACCAGCATCCCGCCGGAAAGCAGGGAGAGTATTAATGCTGCCTGTAAATACGTCTCCGTTCCGGTTGCCGCGACCGACGACAGGGCCGCACCCGTCATTAAGGCAATAATGGCCACTGGCCCGACGGCCAGCGTTTTGCTAGTGCCAAACAGCGTATAAACCAGCTGTGGCAATATACTGGCATACAGACCCACCACTGCAGGCAGTCCGGCCAGCAGCGCATAGGCGAGTGACTGGGGGATGACCATCACGGTGACGATCAGCCCTGCCAGTAAATCAGCTCCCAGTAGTCGTTTATGGTAATGGGGGAGCCATGTCAGGATAGGCAAATAGCGCTTGAGCATGAGTTCCTGGTGTCGAGGGGAGTGCCAAACAGAAAGGGTAAGGGATATTTCATTCAGTTTCAGCGCTTATATTCATTAGGTCTGCACTAAAAGCCTGCCACGTAGAATGTTAGCGCCCGCTATCTGCCCCCAAAGTGCTACTTCTTTCGATTGTGTAACCCGTTAAGATTAGGCGCAAAGGTGAGTTAAGCCTTGCTGGCTGGCTGTTTGTAACTCAATAACACCAATAAAAAGAGTATTACTCATGCGTATACTGCAATTGCTGGTACCAGTGCTGATGATGGCATTATCGGTGGGGGCTGCTACTCAAGGCGGAATGTGGGTTTATGCAGCGGTCATTTTGGCGGCGTTGGCTGGCGCTTCTATGCTGCTAGCAACGTTTGCGATGATCTACCGCGCGGAACACCACCATCTTGAAAAACGCCACTTCGGTTTCAAGCCCCAGCGGGATTACCGCGCGTTGCGCGCCATGGCTTACCGGTTGATGAACCGGGCCAGCAGCACGGCGATTGCCTCGGCGGAAGTCTCCCACTATGCCGATCTAATGGATCAGCGTCTTACCCAGCAAGAAACGATGGCCCGAGAGGCCTCCTCCAGCATGACATCCATCAACGCGGCCATTATGCAGGTCAGCGCAAGCGCCAGCCAAGTGGCAGCATTAGCCGCGAGCGCCAGGGATGCCAGCCATCATAACCATGCAGAACTGGACGATATCATTCAGGACATGAACGGTGTGGCAGAGCGTTCCCACCAGGCGCTGGAAATGCTCACCGCCCTCAATGACAAGATCGAGCGTGTTCGTAACGTTACTTCGATGATTGAAGGTATCGCCGAACAGACCCACCTGCTTTCGCTCAATGCCTCCATCGAGGCAGCCCGGGCCGGTGAACACGGCCGCGGCTTTGCCGTGGTCGCTGGCGAAGTACGCAATCTGGCATTGAAAACCTCCACCGCGACGCAAAGTGTCGATGAGTTGGTCAAAGACATGCACGAAAGTGGGCAATCGGTCGTCGCGACGATAGGCCACTTAATGACGCGTATCAGCGAACGATCCAAGGGGTTACAAGGGGTTGGCAGCAGCCTGGGCACGATGACCCAAGAGTTTGATCAGGTGCAAAGTGAAATCAACCGCGTTGCCGATGCCATGGAAAACACCCGCCAACATAGCCAAACCGTGGCAGACAGCCTGCAGCAGCTGGAAGATGATGTTGATGAAGGTAATCGCAACATGCATGACCTGGCCGAGCAGGCGAGGGCGTTGATGGAGGCTGCGGAAGGGGTCGATGGAGAGCTCGCTCAGCAACATCTGAAGGGGCGCCATCAAGCGGTGTTCCACGCTGCACGGTCAACGGCGGATACGATAGGCAAGCTGCTCGAAAAAGCGATTGCTAGCGGAGAGGTAGCAGAAGCCACGCTATTCCAACCCCATTATGAGCAGGTGCCCGGCACCCAGCCGCCGCTTTATAAAACTGGTTTTGATGCCTTTACCGACAAGCATCTACCGAACTTGCAGGAACCGCTGCTAAAACAGCTAGGGCTGAGTTATGCCATTGCCTGCGACCGCAAAGGCTATGTGCCCACCCATAATCAGGCAGTCAGTCTTGAGCCGACGGGCGACTATGCTCACGATTTGAAGTTCTGCCGCAGTAAGCGAATTTTTGATGACCCGACGGGACGCCGCTGCGGAGCTCACGAAAAACCGCTGCTGCTACAAACCTACAAGCGTGATACCGGAGAAATCATGCACGACCTGTCAGTGCCGGTGTATGTTCAGGGTAAGCACTGGGGCGGCTTCCGCGTTGGCTACCAGCCCGAGCGCGAGCGCGCCGCAGCCCCCACACTGGAAGCTGCTGCAAGCGTATCGCCGCCCCTTGCGTTAACCCGCCGCGGCGTAGCGCGGGCGTGACTGCCACGCTGACCAGGAGTAGAGCGCAAGCCCAATCCAGATGAGCACAAACGTCGCCAATTGAATTAGCCCTAGGGGCTCGCCGAACAGAGTCAGCGCAATGAGGAACTGAATACTGGGGTTGATGTACATCAGAAACCCTATTGTCGCTAATCGCAGCCGCCGGGCGGCACCCGCAAAGGCCATCAGGGGCAGGGCCGTCAGAGCACCGCTGGCGATCAAAAGGGTCGTCGTCGAAGGGGTCTGTAAAAAATGCGAACTGCCGTTCCAGCTCAGCCACGACAGGGCAACCAAGGCGAGGGGAAACAGCAGCAGGGTTTCCACAAACAGCCCCGACAAACCGTCCAATGGCACCTGCTTGCGAAACAGACCGTAACTGCCGAAGCTCAATGCCAGCAGCAGGCTGATCCAGGGCAATTCGCCGAGCATTATAAACTGAGTGGCGATCGCGATACTCGCCAGCCCTAATGCCACCAATTGCAACTTGGCCATTACTTCGCGCAACACCAACATGCCCAGTGCAACGTTGACCAAGGGCGTTAGAAAATAGCCCAGGCTCGCCTGTAAGACCTGCTTGGATTCCACTGCATAAATATAGATACCCCAGTTGAACGCGATCAATAACGCACAGGCCAGTACCCGTCCAAGCTTTTTGGGTTCGCCCAAGGCTGCAACAACGGGAGGCCAGCGGCGTAACAACGAGATTAGCCCCACCAGAAACAGACAAGCCCATATGATGCGATGAATCAATATTTCAAAGGCGGGAACGCCCTCGAACAGGGCAAAAAAGAGCGGAAAACAGCCCCACATGGTATAGGCGGTTAGCCCAAACATAACGCCTTTGACGGCTTCGGGATCACGTGTTGGAGTAGGAAGCATAGCCGCCTCATTATTTAAAGATGCTAATCTAGCATAAACGTTGCAATAACACTGGCGGAACGGAGTTGTTTAATGACTAAACTTAGATCCAGCTTGGTGCAGTGCGATCTGCGCTGGGAAGACCCACAAGCCAACCACGCTCATCTTGAGGAGTTACTCGGTGAGCTGGATAGCCGTGATACCGACCTTATTGTTTTGCCTGAAATGTTTGCCACCGGGTTTACCATGAATTCCCGTGAAATGGCTCAGCCGATGGCCGAAAGCCAAAGCGTGACTTGGCTGCAGACTCAGGCGCAGGCCCGTAACTGTGTAATGACCGGCAGCGTGGCGATCAAAGAGGACGGCGAGTATTTTAACCGGTTGATTTGGGCGACGCCTGATGGTGATTTAACCCATTACGATAAACGCCATCTTTTTCGTATGGCCGGTGAGCATGAGCGCTACGGCATGGGCAGTGAGCGTCAGGTGGTCGAGCTGAATGGATTTAAATTGCTGATGAGTGTTTGCTATGACCTGCGCTTTCCGGTCTGGATGCGCCAGCAGCCAGCAAAGGGCGAGCATTTCGAGTATGATGCGCTGCTGTGTATCGCCAATTGGCCAGCACCGCGGCGTCACCCCTGGCGTACGCTGCTACAGGCCCGTGCGGTAGAAAACCTAAGCTATGTGATTGGCGTTAACCGCGTTGGAGAAGATGCTAAAGGGCTTGCCTACAGCGGCGATTCCTTATTGGTCGACTTCAAAGGCGAACCGCTGATTGATCAACCTGCTCATACCCCGTTCATAGAAACGGGCACGCTGGATAAAACTGCCCTTGATGCTTTTCGTGAAAAATTTCCTGCCTGGCAAGATGCCGACCGTTTCAAACTGCTGCCTGGAGTCGGTCAATGATGCGTCTTGATCGTTTCCTGAGTGAAACCACGCCGTTAACCCGCAGCTTGGCCAAGCGGGCGCTGAAAAATGGCGAAGTCACCCTGAATGGTGAGCCAATCAAGCAATCGGCCACTCAAATCGATACCGATAACGATGTGGTTGTTCTTAATGGCGAACGGCTGGCGCTGGTAGGCGTGCGCTACATTATGCTGCACAAGCCGGTGGACGTTGAATGTAATGCCCGCCGCGGCCTCTACCCGCGGGCGATTGACTTGATCGATCTACCCAAAGTCGACCGTTTGCAGCCGGTAGGGCGTTTAGATGTGGATACAACGGGCCTGCTGTTGTTGACCGATGACGGCCAGTGGTCGCACCGTGTCACTTCCCCGCGCCACCGCTGCGCCAAGGTCTATATTGCCGAGCTAGCCGAACCCATGGAAGGCGCCACGGCAGAGTGGGCGATTGGCCAAGTGGCAGATGGGCTGATGCTGGATGGCGAAGAAACCCCGACCCAGCCCGCCACGCTAAGGCTACTGTCGCCTACCCAGGCGGAGCTAACGATTACCGAAGGGCGCTACCATCAGGTAAAACGTATGTTTGCGGCTTTGGGTAATCATGTTAACTCACTGCACCGTAGTAGCATCGGCGATTTAGCCTTGGACGCCAAGCTGGCTCCCGGTGAGTGGCGTGAGTTGACTGACGACGAAATTGCGCTGTTCTAAATATCCAATAAGTATTCTTTTAGCCGCCACCTTAAAGGGTGAGCGGCTTTATATTAGCTGAATATTTATACCGTTATCTTACGTGTGCGAATTAAGTCATTCCCGAATTTTTGTGCCAATCCGAAAGAGGAGGCCGCAAACTAGCACGACCTCCTGCCAATAGCGTTTAGCCACAGAAGCAACTGAATTTTAAGAGACGGAACTTAGCGGGGCTGAACTTAAAGGGTTAAGTGAGCAGCCGCAATCAACGCTTGGGTGTAGGCATGCTGGGGCGCAGAAAGCACGTCCAGGCAGGGGCCTTGTTCGACCACTTTGCCATCTTTGAGCACCATGATGCGATGGGCCATGGCACGGATAACGGCTAAGTCATGGCTAATGAACAAGTAGCTCAACTGCCTGCGGGCCTGTAGATCGCGCAGCAAAGTGACAAGCTGTTTCTGCACCGTGCGGTCTAACGCCGAAGTCGGTTCATCGAGTACCAGCAGTTCTGGCTCCAAAATGATCGCCCGGGCGACGGCAATGCGCTGGCGCTGGCCGCCGGAAAACTCGTGGGGGTAGCGCGCCGCACAGCTCTCGGGCAAACCCACTTCGTAAAGGGTTTGGTTCACCCGCTGGGTGACTTCTTCGTGGCTCAGCTGCGGGTAATGAAAGCGCAACCCCTCACTGACAATATCGAATACCGGCATGCGTGGCGAAAGGGCGCCGTAAGGATCTTGAAATACCATCTGTAGACGGTGGCGCTGGCGCCGCAAGTCGTTGCCGGTGAGGTTGCTTAACCGGTCGTCGCCCAGAGTGACCTCCCCCTGACTGCTGACCAGCCGCATCACTGCCGAGGCTAGCGTGGTTTTGCCCGACCCGGATTCTCCTACGATGCCTAACGTTTCGCCGGGCGCGATATGGAAATCGGTCGGGTGAACCGCCACGAAAGCAGGTGGCTGGCGCTTGAACAAGCCGGTTTTGGGACGTTTAAAGCTTACGCTCAATTGGTGAGCAGACAATAAAGGTAGCGATGGCTCAATTGGCTGAGGTCGGCCTTCCGGCTCGGCGGCAAGCAACGCTTTGGTGTAATCGCTTTGCGGGTGTTGAAAGACCTGCTCAACGGGGCCAATTTCCTGAATACGCCCCTGATACATGACACAAATTCGATCAGCATGGCGACGCACTAGGTTTAAGTCATGGCTGATAAATAGCATGCCCATGCCGTGATTGTCACGCAGCTCGCGCAGCAGGGTCAGTATCTCCTGCTGTACGGTCACATCCAACGCTGTAGTGGGCTCATCGGCAATCAGCAGCGCGGGGTTGTTGGCAATCGCCATGGCAATCATCACCCGCTGACGCTGGCCACCGGAAAGTTGGTGGGGCCAGGCATCCAGCAGCTCTTCGGGGCGCGGTAGCTGCACCTGTTCGAGCAGTGCTTTGCTGCGCTGGCGGGCAGCCTGGCCGCGTAAGCCCTGGTGCAAGCGTAACGCTTCGCCAATCTGCTTGCCAATTCGGTGGAGCGGGTTGAGCGAGGTCATTGGCTCTTGAAAAATGAACCCGATCCGATTGCCGCGTACCCCGTTCCACAGCGCTTGGGTCAAGGTCGAGAGGTCGGTATCGCCTAGCCAGCGTTCGCCCTGAACAATTGCGTTACTGGGCAACAGGTTGACCATGCCGAGCGCGGACACCGATTTACCCGACCCGGACTCGCCCACAATGGCCAGGGTCTCACCTGCATTGAGAGTGAGCGATAGCGAGTGCACTACTGAAACGTCATCAAAGGCGACGGTTAAGTTTTCAATGCGCAGGAGCGGGTTAGGCATGGTGTGTCTCCTGGGCAGGTGAGGCCTGGCGCTGCTGAACGTGGCGGGGGTCGAAGGCATCGCGTAGGCCTTCGCCAATAAAGACCAGTAGCGAAAGCATGATCGCGAGTGTCATGAATGCCGTGATGCCCAGCCAAGGAGCATGAAGGTTATTTTTACCCTGCGCTGCCAGTTCGCCAAGCGAAGGGGCGCCCGGGGGCAGGCCAAAGCCGAGGAAATCCAGCGCGGTTAAGGTACCGATAGCCCCGGTAAACAGAAATGGAATGAACGTCAGGGTCGCGACCATTGCGTTAGGCAGCACATGGCGCCACATGATCAGGCGCGAGGGCAAGCCCATCGCTTTGGCGGCACGCACATACTCAAGGTTACGTGCGCGCAAAAACTCCGCGCGGACAATATCTACGAGCCCCAGCCATGAAAACAGCAGCATGATCCCCAGCAGCCACCAGAAGCCCGGCTGGACGAAACTGGCCAGGATGATTAGCAGAAACAGTACCGGCAGGCCCGACCAGATTTCAGTCACGCGCTGGCCGATCAAATCTACTTTGCCGCCAAAGTAGCCCTGCACCCCGCCGACTACGACGCCAATCACCAACGAGCCCACGGTCAGCACCAATGCAAATGCAACCGACAGGCGAAAGCCATAAATGACCCGGGCCAATACATCGCGGCCCTGATCATCGGTGCCCAGCCAGTGGCGGCTGTCCGGTGGCGCCGGAGAAGGGCGCGTCATGTTCATGTCCAGGGTCTGGTAAGAATAAGGAATGGCGGGCCACAACGCCCAGCCGTGATCCTTGATCTGTTGTTGAATGAACGGATCCAGGTAATCGGTGCGCGTGGGTAAAAAGCCGTCAAACTCGGTTTCTGGGTAATCGACCAGCAGCGGTACGTACCACTGCCCGTCATACTGTATAACGATGGGCTTGTCGTTGGCGATCAGTTCGGCAAACAGGCTCAATACAAACAGCGCGGTAAATAGCCAAAGCGACACCCAGGCACGGCGGTTGGCCTTGAAGGCCGCCAATCGACGCCGGGTAATAGGCGATAAGCGGGAGGTTAACGTGGCCATTTTCAGGACTCCCGGGTCGAAAAGTCGATACGTGGGTCAACCCACACGTAGGTCAAATCGGAAATCAGCTTGAGGATCAGCCCGATCACGGTATACAGGAATAGCGTGCCGAAAATAACCGGGTAATCGCGCTGCATGACCGCCTCGAATCCGAGCAGGCCCAGGCCATCCAGAGAGAAAATGACTTCGATCAGCAGCGCGCCGGTAAAGAAAATGCCGATCATGGCGGCAGGCAGGCCCGCGATAATGATCAGCATGGCATTACGAAACACATGACCATAAAGCACACGCCGTTCATCGGCGCCTTTAGCGCGAGCGGTAATGACATACTGCTTGTGAATTTCATCCAGAAAGCTGTTTTTGGTCAGCATGGTCAGGGTAGCAAAGCTGCCAATCGAGGCGGCAATGACCGGCAGCGTGATATGCCAGAAGTAGTCCTTCACCTTCCCCCAGGCCGATAGTTGCTCAAAGTCGGGCGAGGTCAGGCCACGTAGGGGGAAAAGATCCCAGTAGGTGCCGCCAGCGAAGAGCACGATTAGCAGTATCGCAAACAGAAAGCCCGGAATGGCGTAGCCAACGATAACCAGCCCCGATGACCAGACATCGAAGCGGGAACCGTGGCGAAGCGCTTTTTTAATGCCCAGTGGAATCGAAATCAGATAGACCAGCAGCGTGGTCCAAAGCCCCAGCGAAATGGAAACAGGCAGTCGCTCGATCATCAGCTCGGTCACCGGCCGGTCGCGAAAGAAACTGGTGCCGAAATCGAGCGTGAGGTAATCCGCCATCATGCCGATAAAGCGCTCGTGGGCAGGCTTGTCAAAACCAAACTGTGCTTCGAGCTGTTCGATGAAGCGGGGGTCAATACCCCGGGCGCCGCGCGAATCGTCGCTGACTTGAACATCGGCACCGCCCATGTCCAGGCGAGTGCTGGCCATGGCATCGGCGCCTTCAAAGCGTGCCAGCATCTGATCAATTGGCCCACCCGGCGCCGCCTGAACAATGATGAAATTGAGTAGCATGATCCCGAAAAGGGTGGGAATCATTAGCAGCAGTCGGCGTAGAGTATAGCGTGCCACAGAGCACTCCATCGTTCTTAAAGGATCAGCGGCGTCGTTGACGGCGCTGTAATTCTGCTTCTCGCTCGGTATCTACCCACCACGCGTCCAGATCCATCGCATATTGAGGAAACGGCTCGGGATAGCCAAACTTGTCCCAGATCGCAATTCGGGTTTCCCCCGAGTGGTAGTGGGGAATGACATAAAACCCCCAGCGCAGCACGCGATCCAGTGCACGCGTAGCGGTATCCAACGCCTCACGGCCATCGGCACGGATGATCGCTTCGACTAGGGCATCCACTGCTGGATGCGCGAGCGACATACGGTTACGGCTCTGCGGTGCTTCAGCGGCGGCGCTGGTCCAGAAGTCGCGCTGCTCATTCCCAGGGTTGTTCGACTGGGGGAAGTGGCTAATCACTATGTCATAGTCGTAATTGCGCTGCCGGTTTAAATACTGATTGATATCAACGATGCGCAGCGAGGTTTGCACCCCCAGGCGGGCCATATTGCGCAACATGGGCTGTACTACCCGTTCAAGCCCTGAGTCGTATAGCAGTACTTCCAGGCTTAATGGCCGCCCGGTTTGTTGATTGACCAGTATGCCGTCCTCGACGCGATAGCCCGCATCGCGCAGAAGCTCCAGCGCTTTACGCAGCCGCTCACGCAGGTCGGTGGGCTGGTCAATGGGAAGTGGCTCGGTGAACAGTCGATCAGAGCCGTGAGAGGCGATTAACTCGTCCTTAAAGGGTTCGAGCAGCGCCAACTCTTCCTCTGAAGGCAGCCCAGTGGCCTCCATCTCGGAGTTCTGGAAGAAGCTTTCAGTGCGTCGGTAGGTATCGTAGAAAATATTGGTATTGAGCCAGGGGAAGTCGAACGTCAGACTCAGCGCTTCACGAACACGCGGGTCTTGAAACTTCTCTTTACGCAGGTTGAAAACAAACGCCTGCATCATGGATGGGTTGACATCGGGGACAGTCAGCCGCTTCACCAAGCCCTCTTCATAGGCTGGGAAATCATAGCCAATCGCCCACGTGGCCGCACGAGCATCAGTGCGGAAATCGGTTAGGCCCGCTTTAAAGGCTTCCCAGGCAATATCCCGATCGCGGTAGTAGTCGTACACGACGCGATCGATGTTATAGCGCCCGACATTGACGGGTAAATCTTTGCCCCAGTAATCGTCGTTACGCTGGTAAACGATGCGCCTGCCAGGGTCAACTTCGTTAATGCGATACGGCCCCGAACCGGGGTGCGCCGCTAGGGTAGGCGATGTGAATTCGCGTGGTTCCCAGTAGTGGCGGGGGAGTATGGGCAACTGGGCAACGATGAGCGGGAGTTCTCGGGAATCGGTGTCATTGAAGGTAAAGCGCACCTGCTGCTCGTTTAGCGCGATAGCTTCTTCGACGCCTGCGTAATAACTCGCGTAAAAAGGATTCCCCTCTTCACGCAGCAGGTTTAGCGAGAACACCACGTCATAGGCAGTGACCGGTTCGCCGTCTTGAAAGCGTGCTTCGGGGCGAAGGTCAAACTCGATCCATTCCCGGTCAGGATCCAGGCGCACGCCTTCTGCCAGCAAGCCATAGAGGCTAAAGGGCTCATTGGGATTGCTCGCCATCAGGGTGTCGTAAATTTGCGAAATGCCGGTGGCCGGCGTGCCGCGGATAATGAAGGGATTAGTGGAATCAAAGCTGCCACCCACGGCGGTATGGGTAATCGTACCGCCCTTGGGGGCTTGCGGGTTGACGTGCGGAAAGTAGGGAAAGTCTGCCGGTAGCGCTGGGCTATCGTAAAGCGATAGCCCGTGAACCGTTTCGACGGGCACCACATTGTTTGCATCGGTATTTAAATCACCTACCACATCATTGCCAGAAGGGCGGTTGGACGCGTCAGGCGTGACCGTTACTTGTGAAGCCAGTAGCGATACGGTTACTAATAGGCCACTAAGGAGTAGAAGCGCTTTCGCAAATAACAGACCACGCGGCATTGGTGACATCCCATGTAAACAAAGCCAACTCGTTAACCCATCAAATTTCGATGATCCGGTTATCAATACCTTTTAAAAACAACTGCTTCTATCGAAACCGCTGTAAACCATGCTGCTCTAGCAACCTTGCCACGATGCGTTATCGATCAGAGCGCTAGTGGTGCTAGGGGTCAGCGGCTAGGGGTCAACGACCTGACAGGGTCAGTAGCTGCCCTGGCTGTATAGCACTGGGGCGGTCGATAGCATTCCAGCGTATCAGATCTTGCTGATTGATATTATAACGGGCCGCAATCGCTGAGAGACTATCACCCCTTTCAACGCGATGTGTATCGGCGCCGTTAGTTTGCGCAAGTGCCTGGCTATTGCCTTGTGACAGTTGCGCCAGTACCTGTTTATCGACTTCTTCAGGCACCAGCAGGGTCTGCGCGCTGCGTGGGTCGATACTGCCGTTTAGCAGGCCTGGGTTCAGTTCCGCTAACGCCGTTTTGCTGACATCGAGCATTTGCGACGCTTCTGTCAGGCTCACGGCATGAGCCAGCTGAACTTTGGCGAAAGCGGGGTCGATATGAATCTCGGGGAGACTCACGCCGTATTTTTCCGGATCGTTAATGATCGTGGCGATCGCTTTCAACTTGGGCACGTACTGCATGGTTTCGTAGGGAAGGGAGAGATCCCAGTATTCGCCGCTCAAACCTTGGTTCTGCACTTGGCGCTGAGCGTTGTTAACCGTCCCCGCGCCAGCATTATAGGCGGCGAGTGACAGCATGAGGTCGCCTTCGTACCACTGGTCAGCCTGCATTTCCAGGTAGTCCAACGCGGCCTCGGTAGAGGTCACCACATCTAAACGACCATCATAATTACCGTTACGTACCAGGCCCAATGCATCGCCGGTGCCGGGCATAAATTGCCACAAGCCCGCCGCGCCGCGATGGCTGCGTGCACCGGGGTCGAAAGAGCTCTCGACAAAGGGAATTAGCGCGACTTCACCCGGCAGCCCACGCTCGCTTACCTGCTGAGTAATCCAGGCAAGCCACGGAGTGGCACGTTCAGTGATGGTGGCAATGTTTTCAGGGCTTGAACGATAGTGCTCGATCCATTCATCCACGCGCGCCTGGGCTTGTGCTGGCAATGTTTTCTCTTGCCACTGAAAGCTTTCACGTAGCGTGGTCCAGGCATCCTGGGGTTCAAGCTCTAGCGCCTCCCAAAAATGGGTCTGGAAAGGCGTTGGATAGGGCGTTAGGTCGGTTGACGACGCCGTTTGACCAGCGTTAGACGCCGTTGGGGTCGCACCTGCGGTGGTTTCATAAGCTGGGGCAGAGGCTTGCGAGCTTGCCGCAGCGGCTAACATTAGGCCCATTATTACGGTACTGCCAGCGCTCAGCAAAAAACGCTGGCGAATCGTTCTATAGGTCATAGTTACATTCGTTTGGTTTCGATAGCGTTCTTAGAAACGGTTCTTCCACTCACGCAGGGTGGTGAACGTAGCGAGATCATTATCATTAACACCCTGAGTACCTGCTGCTTGGCGCACGCTATCTGTGCCCACGCGAAGGTAGGGATTAATTTTCAGCTCGCGTCCTATCGTGCTGGGTAAGGTGGGGCGATCCAATGCCCGCGCCTTTTCACACTCCTGCAAGGCGTGTTTAACATCTTCATTTTCAGGGTCCGCAGCACGAGCAAACTCAAGGTTCGCCTGTGTATACTCATGGGCTGCAAAGACCAGCGTATCTTCAGGTAGTTCCGCAAATTTGTTCAACGCGTTGAACATCTGCTCTGGCGTGCCTTCAAATAAACGACCACACCCGGCGCAAAAAAGCGTATCGCCACAAAATAGCAGCGCGGGAATACCGGCAGTGAAATAGCTAATATGGTCCAGCGTATGGCCGGGGGTCGCCATTACATCGAACAAGCGACCCATGATGCGGACTTCGTCGCCGTCGCCCACGGTTTCGTCGATCCCTTCGATAGAGGGATTGGCGGGCCCAATGACGTGAGGGGAGTAGCGTTTGATTAATTCGGCTACACCACCCGTATGATCATGATGGTGATGTGTAATCAGTATGCTCTCGAGGCTTAGCGACTCACGCTCAAGAAACTCAATTACGGGGGCCGCTTCACCGGGATCCACAACGCAAACGCTTTGGCTGGTATCTTGTCTCAATAGCCAAATATAGTTGTCGCTTAGCGCTGGGATCGGTGTCACGCTCATCATCGGCGAGATCCTTTAATTTCGAAGATACAGAATTGACTAACCAATATGCATAAGCACGCTAAACAACGCGCTTCTTAATTTTGTAAATTAAGTGGCACTAAATCAGTGTAAACAAGGCGTTTAAAAGCCGTTACTGTGGAGGGAAGCGCTGTTCATGTCAAATTCGACCACGGCCACGACACTCGCCAAGCGCCTGACAAGTAGCCAGCCGTATTGGCAGTCAGAAGCGGGGCGTTCGCTTTGGGAAACTCAGCGGGCCTGTTTGGGGCCGGTGGTTGAAACCCGAGTGGGCGGTCACAGCTTGGAGTTGGGCATGGGGCCACCGCTAACGACCATGTCGGCGATTCCACATCCCATTCGCTGGTCTCCTACCCGCCAATTGGCGGAAAACGACAGCACGCTGGTATGCCCGCCGGATCAACTAGCGCTGCCGGACCGCTGTTTGGATGTGATGGTGATCCATCACTGGCTGGAGTATTTGCCGGACGCCCACTTCACACTTCAGGAAGCCGCACGGGTGACGGCAGATAACGGCATTTTGGTACTGTTTGGTTTTAATCCGATCGGTTTGGGCGGCCTTGCCCGCCAGTGGCGCAAACGCCAGCAGCAGTTTCCCTGGAATGGCACGTGGCGTTCCGCCAGTCGCTTGCGCGACTGGTTAGCGTTTGTCGACTTTGAGGTGGAGCGCGTAGACTATTGCTGTTTTCGTGGCCGAATGAATGCCAAGTGTGGTGAATACTGGGAGTCGCTGGGGCGTCGGCATAACCTGCCGTTGGGCGAGAGTTATATGATTCAAGCCCGTCGACGGCAACGTCATGCCCCCGTGCAGCGCTTGAAGTTTGGATTGGAAGCACCTGTTTCGCCGGCTTCCTTAGGCGTCACCCGCTCAGGTTCATCGGCTCACTACCAGCCTTATCAAGAGCGCTCAAGGCAAGCTCAGGCACAACAACCAAAGGATCAAGAGAGTGACTAAAGAGGCTGTCGGGCATCTGCCTCGAGTAACGGTGTATACCGATGGGGCTTGCCGGGGTAACCCAGGCCCCGGCGGATGGGGAGTGGTGCTGGCGAGCGGCCAGCATGAGAAGACCTTGAAAGGTTATGAGTCGGATACCACGAATAATCGTATGGAGTTGATGGCGGCCATCATGGCACTGCGTACCTTGAATACCCCGTGCGAAGTGGCGCTTTGGACTGACTCACAGTATGTTCGCCAGGGCATCACCCAGTGGATTCATAATTGGTTGAAGCGCGGTTGGAAAACCGCCGCCAAGCAGCCGGTGAAAAACGCTGAGCTATGGAAAACCCTTCACGAAGAGACCCAGCGGCACCAAGTAGAGTGGCATTGGGTGAAAGGGCATAGTGGCCACCCCGGCAACGAACGCGCCGATGCCTTGGCGAATGAAGCCATTGACGAGCACCAGAAAAGGAGGGCGTGATGCGCCAGGTAATCCTAGATACTGAAACCACGGGTATCGACCCTAAAGATGGCCACCGTCTCGTCGAAATAGGCGCGATTGAGATGGTCAACCGTCGCTTCACTGGCCGCACCTACCACCAATATATCAATCCCGAACGCCACATCGATGCGGAAGTCGTGGCCGTTCACGGGATTGACGACGCTCGCGTCGCCAATGAGCCCGTATTCGCGCAAATAGCCGATGAGTTCTGGGCCTTTATCGAAGGTGCCGAGCTGGTCATTCACAACGCCCCGTTCGATGTGGGCTTTATTGACCACGAACTGGGCATGCTCAACCAGCGACGTAAAACGCCGGTGCTGGGGCCGGTGCGTGATCACTGCGCCGTATTGGATACTTTAACGATGGCCCGGGCCATGCACCCCGGTCAGCGCAATAGCCTTGATGCCTTGTGCAAACGTTATGATATCGATAACGGCCACCGGGTACTTCACGGGGCATTATTAGACTCTGAAATTCTCGCTGAAGTGTATTTGGCGATGACCGGCGGGCAAACCGCGCTAACGCTGGATGCCGCCTCCGCAGCAGAGCAAGAAAAAGCGGACACGTCGAATGAAGGCTTGTCGGTACAACGCCTGTCGCTCACGCCCGGCCAGCTGCGTGTCGTGCGTCCTACCGAAGAAGAGCAGGTGGCGCATAAAGCCAAGTGTGAAGCGCATCAGTTGACATGGTTTGAAGGTGCAGCCAGCGATGCTTAGGCGAGAAATTCCCCATCATGAACAGGCGGGGCGTGTTATTCGGCTGTCGCGCAGCATGTTGGCGCCAGCACCGCTAAGCGGTAGCGAAGAGCTAACCCCACTGCAACCCTTTCAGCCCTGGACAGAGCAGATGCAGCCGCTGTGTTACTGGGATGATGAGCCGGTCGCATTGCTGGTAGAGCCGCAGGCGGAGAGTGGTTGGATCGATGGCCGTCAGTGGATGAGCGAACTCTCGACCGCTTGGTTTAGCCTGCTTTCAACGGCCTTGCAGGTAGGCGCTTGGTTGGAAAATCATCGCTTTTGTGGCCGCTGTGGTGCACCCGCCACCAAGCTGACCGCAGAGTTTGCCATGCATTGTGACGCTTGCGGGCATCGCAACTATCCGCGTATTTCGCCCTGCATCATTACGCTGGTAACGAGTGGGGAGGCGATGCTGCTAGCGCGTAGCCCGCGTTTTCCACCAGGCCGTTACTCGACCTTGGCTGGCTTTATTGAGCCAGGCGAGTCAGCGGAAGAGGCGGTACACCGGGAAGTGTTCGAAGAAGTGGGCGTGCACATTGACCAGTTGCGTTACCACCAAAGCCAGGCGTGGCCGTTTCCACATTCGCTGATGTTTGGCTACTTCGCTGAAGCGACCACCCGGCGAATTCGAATCGATGGCGTTGAAATCAGTGATGCTGCCTGGTTTTCACCCCGCCAACTGCCATCACTACCACCCCCTTACTCCATTTCTCGCGAACTAATCGAAACCCATTTGGCACGCTGGCGCTAATCGGCGCCGCGTGCCGATCAATCGATTACTCGCTAGGAAACAAGCTGGTCAGCTTGGTCGCCAGCATGACATTGCCAGTGGCTTTAAGCTTACCGGTCATAAAGGCCGTCATGCCGTTAATATCACCACTCATGATGCCTTTGAGGGTATCCGTCGTTAGGCTCAAGCTGACAGACGGGTCATCGTGCTCACCCTCTTGCACATCCAGCGTGCCATGCTGAATGTGCAAGTAGTAACTCCCTGCATCCGAAAAGTGAAACTGGAAAATTTCGTTCATGCCCTCGGCCGCTTCAGGGTTGAAGCGCGCTTTCAGCTTCTCAAGGGTATTGTTCGACATAGAATTTCTCTCAATTAGGTAAATCAGACCCAGGCTAGCGATAATAGCCCAAAGAAACAAACATAAGGTAAGCGAGGTTATTTCATACAAGCGTTTCAATCAAGCGCCTTGGTGATGCCTCGCCACTATCAATGCCGGGCAGACAATACCGGGCAGAGCGCTCGCCCTAAAAGCGCCCAATTCCCCATGGAGAACGTCGATGAATGAATGGATAGCGGAAATAGGCACGTTTGTCGTGCAAACCACCATCGTTATGTCGCTGATCGGGATTGGTTTGATCCTGATGGCGCGTACGAAGCAAGACAAAGAGAGCGATTTAAAACTGTATATCGAGCCGCTCAATGACCAGCGTCTGCGGCGTGGCCGCCGCTTGCGGTTGGCGGCTACCTTGCCAGGAGCCCGCAAAAAGCTGCTAAAGGCATTTCGTCACGAGGATAAAAAGCGTCACAAAGCGCAAAAGTCGAGCCAAGAAACGGCTGATGGAGCGCGTGTGTGGGTGCTTGATTTTCACGGCGACCTCAAAGCATGGCAGACGGAGCGTTTTGGTCAGGAAGTGTCTGCGATCATTGATGTTGCTGCCGAAAATGACGAAGTGGTGGTGCGCCTGGAATCTGCCGGCGGGCTAGTGCATGCCTATGGGTTGGCGGCTGCACAGTTAGACCGTTTACGCACGGCAGGGCTCACCACTACCGTATGCATTGATAAAGTGGCAGCCAGCGGTGGCTACCTGATGGCCTGCACAGCCCAGCATATCAAGGCGGCCCCCTTTGCGGTGATCGGCTCTATCGGTGTCGTTGCACAAGTGCCTAATATTCACCGTTTGTTAAAACGTCACGACATCGATGTTGAGCTTTTGACCGCCGGTAAATACAAGCGCACCCTGACCGTATTGGGTGAAAATACGGAAGAGGGTAAAGCCAAGTTCTTGGAAGATTTGGAGAACACGCACCACTTGTTCAAAAGCTACGTAGCAGAACGGCGCCCCGCCATGGACATTGAAACGATTGCGACCGGTGAGATTTGGTACGGCAGCGAAGCCTTGCCCCAGTTGCTCATCGACAGTGTAGGCACCAGCGAAGCTTACCTAGTTGAGCGAATGGCCGAAGCGCGCGTGTTTACAGTCAAGCTGGAACCACCCAAAACCGTGACTCGCAAGCTGGGGTTGGCTGTTTCTGAAGGCGTTGAAAAAGCAGCGCTCAAAGCGATTGGGCTAATTGACGCCGCTGGATGGCAGCGGCGCTGAATAACGATATGAATGAGCGCTAGAAGCGGGGGTGTTCGCTTTTTAGCACACTCAAGCAGCGTAGTGGTGCGCCAGGGTATCAATCACGGCCTTGGCGCTCTCACTGCTCAGCGAGTAGTAGATAGTTTGCGACTCGCGCCGGGTATCGACGAGTTCATCACGCCTTAATATGGCTAAATGCTGAGATAGTGCCGATTGGCTTAAGGCAAGTTGCTGATTAATCTGTGTCACAGACAGCTCTTTCTCAGCCAATAGGCAGAGTATTTGCAGCCGTTTCTCATTGGCTAGCGCTTTTAGCAGGTTAGTTCCCGCCTCAATCGCGCGACAGTTATGTTCAAGCAGACGTGTAGCGGCGCTTGTAGAAGCAGACATAATGATCTCCTTGCCTACACTGTAACTTCAGCGTTTTTATGAGCATTGTTATACGTTGTCGTGGCATCGTCGCGTCACGAGGATCAAGTTGTTTAATGATCAGTAATTTAGCGTGTTTTGTCCAAGACGCCGTTTAACGATTAATCAATGGTAGGTAGGTGGTCATTCCCTTGTCGACAATGCTATTGGGCAGGCTGCTGCTTTGGTCGATTTTTAGCCCATAGTATGAGAGCAAGGTGACGTTTTAGTTTATACAGTGTCAACAATCTTGTCGTGCCGTAACTACAATAAAGAAAGAGACATAATGAGCCGCTACCCATCTACTTTTCAGCAGTCGATAGAGCACCCAGAAGCGTTCTGGGCAGAGCAAGCCAAGCGCATTCCTTGGTACACACCGCCTAAAACCATCCTTCATTACGATGAGCAGCAGCACGCGCGATGGTTTAGCGACGGCGAAATGAACCTCTGCTATGCCGCCCTGGATTACCACGTTGATAATGGCCGCGGTGACCAAGCGGCCGTCTACTGGGATTCGCCCGCTGCCCAGGCCAAACGAACCATCAGCTACCGTGAACTGCGCGACCGCGTCGCTTACTTTGCGGGCGCGTTGACGCAGTTAGGGGTTGAGAAGGGCGATCGCGTGGTGATCTACATGCCATGATTCCTGAGGCGCTGGTGGCCATGTACGCCTGCGCTCGGCTAGGCGCCATCCACTCCGTCGTGTTTGGTGGTTTTGCGCCTTACGAATTAGCCGCCCGTATTGAAGATGCCGAGCCCAAAGTCGTAGTGTCGGCTTCCTGTGGTATCGAACTGGGCAAGGTCTTGCCGTATAAGCCCATGGTGGATCAAGCCATTGCACTGAGCGCCTATAAGCCGGATGCCTGCATCGTTTACCAGCGTGAAGCGCACCGGGCTGAGCTGGGCACTCACGAACGCACCACGGACTACGATTGGGAGGCGCTCGTCGCCAAGGCACCTTTTGCCGACTGCGTGCCTGTAAAGGGCACCGATCCGCTGTATATCCTCTATACCTCGGGCACGACCGGAAAGCCCAAAGGCGTGATGCGCGATACCGGCGGTTATGCGGTGGCGCTGGCTTATTCAATGCAGGCAATCTACGCCATGGAACCGGGTGAGGTGTTCTTTACCGCCTCGGACGTGGGCTGGGTGGTGGGGCACTCTTACATTGTCTATGCGCCGTTGCTAATGGGTTGCACCAGCGTGGTATACGAAGGCAAGCCAGTGAAAACACCTGATGCGGGTAGCTTCTGGCGCTTGATAGAGGAGTATCAGGTCAAAAGTTTCTTCACCGCGCCTACGGCCTTTCGCGCCATCAAGAAAGAGGACCCTGACGCCAAATTGCTGCAGAAATACGATATCAGCAGCCTCAAGCATCTTTATGTGGCTGGGGAGCGGTTGGACCCGCCCACGTTTCACTGGTTGGATGATCTTCTCGACGTGCCGGTGATCGATCACTGGTGGCAAACTGAAACCGGCTGGCCGATTGCGGCTAACTTGCCAGGTATCGAACCCATGCCGACCAAAGCGGGTTCGGCGACGTTTCCGGTGCCGGGCTTCAATGTGCAGGTGCTTAATCGCGATGGAGAGCAGGCCAGCCCTATGGAGCAGGGCAGTGTCGTCATCCAACAACCCATGCCGCCCGGTTGTTTAACGGGCGTTTGGCGTGACCCGCAGCGTTTCCATAGTGCTTACATGGCCGCCTTTCCAGGCTACTACTTAACGGGAGATGGCGGCTATTTCGATGAGCAGGGCTATCTCTTCATTATGGGCCGCACCGATGACGTGATTAACGTGGCAGGGCATCGGCTTTCCACCGGAGAAATGGAGGAGGTCGTGGGCGCGCACTCTGCCGTGGCCGAATGTGCGGTCATTGGTATCCATGATGATCTCAAGGGGCAGTTGCCAGTAGGCTTGGTGATTCCCAAAGATGGTTTTGATGGCGATGAAGCGACCCTGGAAGCCGAACTGATTGCACGTGTACGCGAGCAGATTGGCCCGATTGCCTGCTTCAAGCAGGTGTTAGTCGTCGACCGCTTGCCCAAAACCCGCTCGGGCAAAATTCTACGCAAGCTGCTGCGCACGATTGCTGATGGCAAAGCCTATGGCATTCCCTCCACCATTGATGACCCCACCAGCCTGGCGGATGTGCATGCGGCCATGCGCGAACGCTCGATAGGCGCGGCAGATAAAGCCACGCCGCTGGATTGACGATCGGCAAGCCTAGGCCGCCCACCCTTGAGGGCGGCCTCACTACCTGTTTTTACGGCGCTGATGTTTATGCCCTGGCTTTAAATACCCTGACTTTAAATACCCTACAAAAGCCGTATAATGCGCTCCCCAGCATAGCGACCGCTGGCCAAAACTGGTTTAGCGTCTGCTGACTCCCCGAGGGTTCCCTAACCCCTCTTATCATTTAAAAAAAGGCCGACCCGCATGTTTGCATTGAGTGAGACTCAGCACCGCCGTTGCCTAATGGTGATGGTGGCTTTTCATATTGGCATTATTGCCGCCAGTAACTACCTTGTTCAGCTGCCCTTCACCCTGTTTGGTTTTCACACCACGTGGGGCGCGTTTAGCTTTCCGTTTATATTTCTAGCCACCGACTTAACGGTTCGTCTGTTTGGTAAAGGGCCGGCACGATCGATCATCCTGCGCGTTATGCTGCCTGCACTCTTGGTCTCCTATGTGGTCTCGGTGGTCTTTCCCCGTGGCAGCTTTGCAGGTATCGAGACGTTATCGGAGTGGAACTTGTTTGTCGCGCGTATCGCGCTGGCGAGTTTCTTGGCCTATGTGATTGGCCAACTGTTGGATGTTCAGGTATTTGACCGCCTGCGCCAGTGGGCCTGGTGGGTGGCGCCGGTTTGCTCGACCGTACTGGGGAATCTTGCCGATACCTTTGCATTCTTCTCAGCGGCGTTCTATAACAGCCCAGACCCGTTTATGGCCGCCAATTGGATGGAAATTGCCGCCGTCGACTATGCCATCAAGCTCGCCATCAGCCTGCTGTTCTTTCTGCCGCTGTATGGATTGTTACTCGCTTGGCTCACGCGCCGTTTGGTGGTGTGGACGGGCCAAGTAGGTGCCATCCCGCGCACGGCGTAATG
Organism: Halomonas sp. UBA3074; assembly: GCF_002366715.1. Lineage (GTDB taxonomy): Bacteria > Pseudomonadota > Gammaproteobacteria > Pseudomonadales > Halomonadaceae > Vreelandella. The sequence goes on from NZ_DFBS01000026.1 coordinate 32,886, forward strand.
TTATCACCCTTTAATTGCCCAGGCTCAGGAGCCAGCATGACGAACGTTGCCACGGTAGATCTGCACTTTATCGATATGCCCGCCGATGATGGCGCGGCAGACGCCACGCCGCTCGTCGTGATCCATGGTCTGCTGGGAAGTGCGGATAATTGGCGCTCGCACTTGAAAGTATGGCAGCGCGGCCGGCGAGTGATTGCGCTGGATTTACGCAACCATGGGCGTTCGCCCCATGCCGAGGGGATGCGCTACGCGACGATGGTGGATGATGTTATCGCGCTGCTCGATAAGCTCTCGATTGAACGCGCCCATGTGCTTGGCCACTCAATGGGCGGCAAGGTAGCCATCAGCCTGGCGCGGCTGGCGCCTGAGCGGGTGGCATCGCTGATGGTTGCCGATATCGCCCCGGTGGCTTACGAGCATGGCCATGATGACGTATTTGCGGCACTCGACAACGTACGGCAAGGGCAACCTAAAAATCGTCGTGAAGCCGATGACCTTCTGAGCGAACATGTCGATTCCCGCCCCACGCGCTTATTTCTGGCCACCAATTTGGTGCGCAATGAAGACAACGTAATGGCGCTTCGCGTCGGGCTGGACCACATCAAACGGGGTTATAACGACATTATTGGCGTGCCGGATGGTGAACAGCCCTACGAGGGGCCGACGTTGGTGCTGCGTGGCAGCGACTCCCATTACGTGGCTGACGATATGCTGCCTACGTTGCGCGACGTGTTGCCGCGTGCCCGTGTGGTCACCCTAAAAAACGCTGGCCATTGGCTACATGCCGACCAACCAGACGCTTTCCAGCAGGCGGTCATGGCGTTTATTGCCGCGCAGTAATTTGTCACTGGCTGAGCGGTGTGACCGTTAGACCATGCTGGTCGGGGTAGCGCAAAAAACGGTTCAATATGCGGTAACTATCGATATCAAAACTAGCGGGTGTGTCGGCAAGGGTTTTGGCTTTTTCGAGGCTTGCCGCGCTGCCCAGGTAGCACCATTGGCGAACCACGTGCCAAGCAGGCGCGGCACTGTTCGCGGCCTGCTCTTCAATCGCAATACTATTCGGCCACGGCCACACATTAACCTGCAACTGCGCAAGCGCTGCCTGCGCCCGCTGTGTGTGCTGTGCTATCGGTTCCTGCCCATTGCAGGCACCGCGGCATTTACCTACCTGATTGGCAAAGCAACGGCCCTTACCCTTTTCGAGCCCCAGCACGCGCGGGCATAGCTGTTGCTCTTCAGCCATTGCGCTTAACGTGTTCTTAGCCTCGCGCGCATTGCGAAATAAACCATACAGTGTGCCAGCGAGTGGTTGGCTCAAGGATTGGCTTAGCGCGTCGCCGCTAACCAGCTCCGGTTGGTTGGCACCTTCCGGCCACCACCAAGTGGTCAGCTTGCGCTGTTTGCGTAGCTGACGGTTCATAATCGGCATGAGCGACTTCACCAGCTGCGCCTCACGCAACTGGGCGCCTAAATCACCCGCGGTTTCTTCCCATTCGATATGCTGCACCTGCTGAGCAAGGCGCATCTCTTTATCGTCCTGGTGATCACGCTGGAAGTGGCCTAATACGCGGCTGCGTAAATTAATGCTTTTGCCCACATACAAGGGCAGCCGATTGTGGCCATAGAATAAATACACCCCGGGGCAGGCGGGCAGCCCTTCAAGCTGAGCGCTGTCTAAATGGGCGGGTAGTGTCCGGTGGCGTTGCTCATCGTTTAGAAGGCCTTGCCACGCCTCGTCGCTATGCTCGACCTGCCACGTTTGCCAAAGTGACCACAGGGCATCCACATCGTCACCCGCCCGGTGGTGGCGGATGGGCGAAATGCCGTAGCGGCTCAGCAGCGCTTTCAGATTATGCTGACGCGCCTGAGGCGCTATTCGCCGCGATAAACGCAGCGTGCAGATTATCGAGGCCCGAAAATCCTGCCCCGCGCGCTTAAACTCGTTGCGCAAAAAGCTGTAGTCAAAGCGTGCGTTGTGAGCCACTAATTGACCGTCGCCCAGCCACTCGCGCAGTGATTCGGCTATTTGCGCAAAACGGGGCGCCTCGATCAGCATGTCGTCACGGATCCCCGTGAGCTGGGTTATTTGTGCCGGTACTTTGCATTCGGGGTAAATCAAGCTCGACCAACGATCGATCAGTTGGCCATTGACCACCTTCAAAGCCGCTATTTCGGTAATTCGGTCGCGGGTTGCGCGAGTGCCCGTCGTTTCAACGTCGACAAAAATTAAGGTGGTTTCGTTCATGCAGCGCCAAGGTAGTGAAGAGATCTATTCATAAAGGGCTGGAACTTCATATGACAAAAGAGAGTAAGTCCGCCATGCGCTTTCAAACGCCATCAGCCTATAACGTGTGCGGGTCTACCGCTAAACGCGACACGGGCAGTACCTCATTCGTAATCCCGGCTTGCTGTAAAAAGGTTTCAAAGGCCGCGTAACGTCGATTGTCCAGCGCCCCAGGGTTGAGTGCCATGCGGCGCAGGATATCTTCCCAGGCGTTGGCATTAATCTCATTATCGAGTACCGGGTGAGTGCTAATGAGCATTTCCCAGGCGGCATCAGGATTGTCGATTATCCAATGGCTGGCTTGTTCAACGGCCAGCACAAAGCGGGACCAGGTATCCCCGCGGCGGGCCAGGGTGTCGCTATTAGCCAGTACCACTAAGCCGTCGTTACGTGGAATATCCAGCTCATCGAAACGGATAACGTGGGTATTGATGCCTTCGGTTGAGAGTTGTTGTGGCAGGTAGTGGTAAAAACCGTCTGCCACGGCGTCGATTTGGCCTTCGCGCATGGCTCGGATCGGATCAAAGTGCAGGTTGATCGGCGCAGCGAAATCATCGGTTTGCTGTACTGAGCGAGGTAACAGCCGCGGAATACTCAAGTCGCGGCCCTCGCCAGTGGTATAACCATAATGCAATCCGGCCAAGGTATTTTCGGTTTCCGGCTGCTCTGCGCCCGTGACGATGACCGCGGTTAACGAGGTTTCGATCAGGGTCGCGATCCGGGTAATGGCTGCGCCACTATGTACCTGAAGGTGGAGCAGAGGTTGCCGCGTTAGCGCCAGGTCAACTTCTCCTGCCGTGAGCAGCTTAATGGCAATCGAAGGGTCGGCCGGGGTTTGAATATCTACCTCGAGCCCCTGGAGCGCGTAATAATTCCGCTCTTTGGCTATGACCAATGCCGCGTGCTGGGGGCTTAGGTACCAATCCAGCATCAGCGTCAGGTGTTTCATCGGTGGAGGCTCAAGAGGTGGGGCTGGTGTTAGCGTCATCGTCGGCGCTGTCTCGGTATCGCTTTCACTTTCAACGGGGCGCCACAGGCCAGTGGGCACCTCTACATCGCTATCCAGCGTTAAGGGCGCGCTTTGTTGACTATTTTCTTCACTATTCTCTGCATTCTCTTCACTTGCATAACTAACGGAATTGAAAACTAATGAGGCCAAAATAAGACTAAGCAAAACAAGGTGCCGATAGCGTAATAGGCAGCGCAACATAGTCAGAACTCCAAATGTTGTAACGGCAAAGTGTAGCCGCCCATGAAAGCGTCTGACTAGCCCTTTAAGTTCAAGCAGGTGCCGAGAAGGCACAGTAAATTCAACGGTTACATGTAATAATAGCGCTGTATTGATGTAGAGACGGAGAGTCATGGACGCAATTTATACGTTCTTTTTGGTAGGCGGTTCGCTAATGGCGCTGAGTATTTTGGCCAGCCGTCTATCGTCAATGATGGGTGTGCCGCTGCTGCTGATTTTCCTCGGGCTGGGCATGCTGGCAGGTGAAGAGGGCGTACTAGGGGTCGTGTTTGATGACTACTCCATGGCGTTCGCTATTGGCCATTTCGCACTGGCCATGATTTTGCTAGATGGCGGCTTACGTACTCGACTCAAAACCTTCCGGGTTGGTTTCAAACCCGCACTCTCTCTTGCCACCTTTGGGGTGTTTATCACCAGCGCCATCGTTGGCGTTATCGCGATGTGGATTTTTGATCTCACCATCGTGCAGGGCCTGCTGGTGGGCGCAATCGTAGGTTCCACCGATGCCGCCGCGGTTTTCTCCATGCTCAGCGGGCGCGGAGTCAATCTTAACGAGCGGGTAGGGGCCACGCTTGAAATTGAGTCGGGTACCAACGACCCGATGGCCATCTTCCTAACGCTGATGCTGGTTGAGCTCCTGGTTGGCGATATTGGTGGCCCCACCGAAACCCTGCTGTTTTTTATTGCCCAGTTTGGTATTGGTCTAATTATTGGTATAGGCGGCGGCTGGCTGAGCGCCAAGCTGCTGCGCTGGCTGGATTTAGCCCCAGGCCTTTATGCCATGTTGGCGCTGGCACTGGGATTCAGTGTGTTCGGCTTGACCAGCGTGCTGGGCGGCAGCGGCTTCCTGGCCATCTACCTGGCCGGTTTGATGATTGGCAATCAGCCGGGTCGCCACCTCAATTTTATTCTTCCTGTTCACGATGGCCTCGCATGGCTCAGCCAAATTGGCCTGTTCCTGGTGCTTGGGTTACTGGTGACACCCAGTGAGCTTTGGGAGGTGGCGCTACCGGCAGGGTTAGTGGCATTGGCGCTGATCTTTGTTGCGCGCCCATTGGCCGTGCTGATTACCATCAAGCCGTTCTTTAAATTCCGCTGGCGCGAGACCTTCTTCATTGCCTGGGTCGGCTTGAGAGGGGCCGTGCCTATCGTGCTGGCCATCTTCCCGGTGATTGGTGGGGTCGAAAATGCCTCGCTCTACTTTAACGTCGCCTTCGCCGTGGTGTTGATGTCGCTGCTGATTCAGGGCGGCTCGCTGACGCTGATGGCCAAATGGTTGAAGGTGGAAGTTCCGGTAGGCACCGTGCCCAATCGGCGCGGCCCACTGGGCATTTTGCCGGAGAACGACTTTGAGCTGTTCGTTTACGGCGTCGAGAACCAAGACCTTGAGGACGTGCCCATTCGGCTGCTGCGTTTTCCCTCAGGCGCGCTCATCTCGGCACTGTTTCGTGATCACACCATGCTTCACCCAAAAGGCAGCACACGCTTAAAGCTTGGCGACGTGATTTGCGTGATCGGTCGCTCAGAGGATCTTTATTCGCTTAATCGACTGTTTAATGGCGATGCCAAGCTTAAGCAGGAAAGGGCCTTCTTCGGTACTTTCACCCTGGATGGCAGCGCCCAAATGCAGGATATCGCTCAAGCCTATGGCCTAACGCTTAGCCCCGGTGAGCAAAACATGACCCTTTCGGAATTTATTGCCCTGCGCGTGGGCGGGCACCCAGTCGTCGGGGACGACGTCGACTGGCACGGCATTCATTGGGTCGTCAGCGATATGGAAGGCGGCAATATTACCCGCATCGGGTTACGTTTGTACTAAAAGGCGTTGACTTCCAAGGAAAAGGTGTTAGTATACGCACCCATAAGCCGGAGGGATGGCAGAGCGGTTGAATGCACCGGTCTTGAAAACCGGCATAGGTTTGTAGCCTATCCAGGGTTCGAATCCCTGTCCCTCCGCCAAGTATTACGAATAAGCCGCTGATTTCAGCGGCTTTTTTGTGTCTGTAATTTAGTCAGCCCATACCCCAGCCCATACTTTGGTTTTGGCTTTCACGGAATAGAAACAAACCTCTCTGGACGCTCTCTCTTCGTAAGTCGTTTTTTGATACTCACCTCCATGGCTCAATTCCCTCAAAAGCTTCACTGATGCACGTTCTTGAGAGCGAGGTGACAGCCTCTCTTCTTTCAGATACTGTCCTCTGAAGAGTTTTGAATGGTAGCCACTGGCTGGTAACGGGGGAGAACTGACCCGCTGGGTTAGCGAAGCCACGCATCAAACGGTCGGCAATGCCTTCCTGATTGATGGCTAAGTCGACGGCTTGACGAACGCGAGCGTCCTGGAAGGCTTCGACGCGTTCTTCGTTCATCTGGAAGCCAATAATACGCGTACCATCAATCTCAATCAGATTGACACCGTCTGCTTCACGGACACGGTCTAGATCGTTAGGCGGCACGGCATCAATGAAGTCAACGCCACCAGAAAGCAGCGCGGCAACGCGAGAAGCGTTTTCGGCAATCGGCGTTAATACGATGTTGGAAACATTGCCTTCGCTTTCGGTATCCCAGTAATCTTCAAAACGCTCGAAGTCGACGCGTACGCCCTGGCGACGGTCGGTGACAATGAATGGGCCGGTGCCGGAGACATTACGTGACGCGAAGGAGTTACCCGCTTTGACGATTTCAGCTTTGTCGTTGCCCTCTTCGGTTTCACCAGTATAGAACTCGCTATCCAAGGGGAAGATATAAGTAGCGAGGTTGAGCAGCAGTGGGTAGGGCTCAGTCGTGACGATCTCAACGGTGTAGTCGTCGACGGCTTCAGCACTGGCCACCGGCTCGAAAATGGCGCGGTAGTCAGGGCTCTCTTTTAGACGCTCAATCGTCCAAACGACATCTTTCGCGGTGAATTCATTGCCTGAATGAAAGGTAACGCCTTCACGTAATGTCATGCGCATGGTGGTTTCGTCGACCTGTTCCCACTCGGTAGCGAGACGCGGCTCGAACTGGAAGTCCTTGGTCCAACGTACGAGAGGGTCAAACGCCAAGTGAGAAAAACGCAGCACGCCGCCAGACAGCTGTTCATGTAAATCAAGCGTTTCGGGGTCGGCAGAGTAACCAATGCGAAGCGTTTCAGCACTTGCAGTCATCGGCAGTAACGTCGTTCCTGCCACCACGGCACCAATAACAGAAGCCAGTAGGGTTTTCTTGAGCGTCATAGTTGTTCCCTTGGGTCATTGTTTATTGTTCGTTTTACGGTCTTTTTCGCTCGCTTAAGCGCAAGAATCCCAGTAAAACAGACACGGTCAGCTTGAAAGCCGTTTAAATAACACGGACTACCAACATAGAGAGTGGCATATGCGTCACACAATCGAAATAATGACAGGCATCATTCGTCTGCTACATGACATCGCTAGCGGCGGCCTAAGGGTAGGTGGTCGTTAGACGAAAGTAGCAGTCGGGAGGAAGCCTAAAGAGGGGGAGAAGCCGCATGTGGAAAAAAATAGCAGTCGCCGCCATCGCTTGTTACCTTCCCGCGCTTGCCGGTGGCACCGTGGTTGAAGCCGCTGCTGGGCAGGGCACCGACGCGGCTGCTTCACAGGACACGGAAAGGGTAGCGCAAATAAAAGGAACACTCGATGATGAGCAGCGCGAGTGGTTCATTTTAAGTCACGGTGCTGACTCAAGCGCGTCGTTCGTCGAATCGGGTGATCATATCACCATTGATATCACTGGCTTTATCGACGATGAGATGGGGGAGACGCAAGAGTCGTTATCGCTTAGTCTGACCGTCAGTGAAGAACAGCTGACGAGTGCTACGGTGTTACACCCCTTGGGAGACACGCCATCACCGCCGCTGTACACCTCCGAGGCAGGTGATGTTGACGTAACCCTAACCCACTATGAACGGGCTAATCATCGGGTGTACGTGGCTGGCAGCATCAAGGGGGCGTTAGCGCTGCAGGTCCAATTGGGAGAGCCTCCACATCAGGAAGAAACAATGGCGGTTGATCTGACGTTCGATGTGGAAGCGCAAAAAGTTGAGTTTTAAAGGCTATAGCCGGTGGGTACGGGCCTAGTCAAACTGCTTATGTAGCCAGGTTTTAATCGTATCGGATTCGTACATCCACTCTTCTCGGCCATCATCATGAACAATTTTTAAGCAGGGCACTTTGACCTTTCCTCCCCCTTCAAGAAGTGCCTGCTTATGCGCTGGGTCGAGCTGAGCATCGCGTAGCTCAATATTTAATCCCAGCCGCGCTATCTCTTTGCGTACCTTGATACAAAAAGGGCAGGTGCGAAATTGATACAGCGCTAACCGCTGGCATGTTTCATCGATCTTCGCTTGCTCTTCAGGCGAGCGCTCAACCGACGTTGGCGTGGAAAGCTTTTCTGATATCAGCATAAATGGGGCAAGCACTAAGCGAACGCCACGGAAAAAATAGCGAATTAACATACGCATCGAAAGGCTCCTATTGCTGATTTTCGAGCTCGTATCAGCGTGCCGAATGAAAGGGAAGTAGCTAACGTTGATAAACGGTGGTCGCATCCTGCAACAACTGAACGGATTTGTCACTTGAAGGGCGATTTGTCCCCGTTAATCGTCGTTATTAGCGATGAGTGGATGAGCAAAGTTAGCCAGCATGCTAGGCTATTTGGCTATTTTTACGCCATGTTTTGGCTTTCTATTAAATTTACTGGCGATTAACGGGGCGAGAGCCATGCACCTGCATATTATTGGTATCTGCGGCACCTTTATGGGGAGCCTGGCGCTGCTGGCGCGTGAACTGGGCCATCAGGTCAGTGGCTCTGATCAGCATGTCTATCCCCCCATGAGCACCCAATTGGAAGATGCGGGTATCACCTTGATGGAGGGCTATCACGCGGAGCACCTCTCGCCCGCGCCCGATTTGGTGGTAGTGGGAAACGCGTTGTCGCGCGGCAATGAAGAAGTCGAAGCATTGCTCAATAGCGGCCTAGCGTATACATCAGGAGCCCAGTGGTTGGCAGAGCATGTATTGCCGGGGCGTCGTGTCATCGCGGTGGCGGGTACTCATGGAAAGACGACCACGGCGAGCATAGTGGCATGGCTGTTGGAAAGCGGCGGATTAGCGCCGGGGTTTTTGATCGGTGGCGTGCCGCGTAACTTTGGTGTCTCGGCGCGTTTGGGCGATCCGCGGGCGCCGTTTGTGGTGGAGGCGGATGAATACGATACGGCCTTCTTCGATAAACGTTCCAAGTTCGTTCACTACCGCCCGCAGATTGCGATACTCAATAACCTTGAGTTCGATCATGCGGATATATTTCCTGACCTGGCCGCTATCGAGCGTCAGTTTCATCACTTGGTGCGAACTGTCCCCAATCAAGGGCAACTGTTAGTGGCGGATGAACAACCCGCGCTCGAGCGTGTATTGGCTCAAGGTGTTTGGACGCCTGTGGCCCACTTTGGTAACCAAGCAACGAGCGAGTGGCAGCTAACGCTTGAGCGCCCCGACGCCAGCCGTTTTCAGGTGCTTTATAGCGGCGGCCAGCATAAAAATGGCCCAGAGGAAGATGGTGTCGTTGAGTGGGCCCTCACCGGGGAGTACAACGCTCGCAATGCATTGGCGGCATTGGCAGCCGCCAACCTGTGCGGGGTTGATTTGATCCGAGGCTGTGCAGCGCTGGCCCGCTTTGAGACCCCAAGAAGACGGCAGGAGGTGCGTGGCGAAATCAATGGCATTCAGGTGATTGATGATTTTGCTCACCATCCCACGGCGATTGCCGCTACGCTCAAAGGTCTTCGTGCGGCGACCACTAAAGGGCGGCTGCTGGCCGTTATTGAGCCCCGTTCCAATACCATGCGCTTAGGTGCACTGCGCGAACGCTTGGTCGAGAGCGTGGCTGACGCTGACAGTGTTTTTTGGTTTCAGCCCGCCGGGCTTGATTGGTCGATGGAAGAATTGGTGGCTTCACAGGCGGGTCATGCGCAGCTGCATAGTGACATAGATAAGTTGGTAGCAGCCGTGGTCACTCAAGCGTCACCCTTGGATCGTATCGTGGTGATGTCCAATGGCGGTTTTGAGGGTGTCCATGAGCGTTTGCTAGCCGCTTTGTCGAGTGCTCATACTACTAATGTTGATGAGGGCCACTCGTGAGCAACCCAGTAGATACTGTTTTTAAAAAACCGATTACCGTTGCGCTAACCGGTGCCTCCGGTGCCCAGTATGGGCTCCGTTTGATTGATGTATTGGTCGCCGCTGGTCATGAAGTGTGGGTGATGATTTCCAAGGCCGCACACATGGTGATTGCCACTGAAACGGATATCGAACTGCCGGCACAGCCTACGCGTCTAGCCCAGGCATTGAGTGAGCGGAGTGGTGCCCTGCCGGGTCAGATTCGCTGCTTTGGGCGCGAAGACTGGATGGCGCCGGTAGCGTCTGGCTCTGGCGCGCCGTCAGCAATGGTGGTGTGCCCCTGTTCCACCGGAACCCTGTCGGCCGTGGCGACAGGTGCCAGTAATAATCTCATTGAAAGAGCGGCGGATGTGGCGATAAAAGAGCGGCGTACATTAGTCCTGGTTCCCCGTGAAAGCCCTTTTTCGCCTATTCATCTAGAGCATATGCTGACATTAAGCCGTTTAGGCGTGGTTATTCTGCCTGCTGCCCCTGGGTTTTATCATCGTCCACAACGTATTGATGACTTAATCGACTTCATCGTAGCGCGCATTCTTAATCAGCTGGCAATCGAGCATACGTTAGTGCCTCGTTGGGGCGAGGTAGAGCGCCCTGGTAATTCTCTATCAGAGAAGGATCGCTAATTTATGACTTGGGCGACGCTCACGGTTTTTGTTCCCACGTTTTTGTTTGTATCGTTGACGCCAGGCATGTGCATGACCCTCGCCATGGTGCTGGGTATGACTCAGGGCATTAAACGTACCCTATGGATGATGATGGGCGAGTTAGTCGGCGTCGGCTTGGTGGCGGCCGCGGCAGGTGCCGGCGTGGCGGCGTTGATGCTGAGGCAACCCGAACTGTTTGTGTTGTTCAAGTGGGTCGGCGGCGCCTATTTGGTTTATTTAGGCGTGATGATGTGGCGATCGCGCGGGCGGATGGCGATCCCTAACGAGCTAGATGCAGGCCCACCGGCTAGCCGGCTGCAACTTGCCATGCAGGGCTTTGTGACCGCCGTCGCCAACCCAAAAGGGTGGGCATTCTTCATGGTGCTACTGCCCCCTTTTTTGGACGGCAATCGTCCCTTACCAGGCCAGCTGAGTCTACTCATCGCGGTTATTTTAACCATCGAGTTTGCCAGCATGCTGGTTTACGCTACCGGTGGTAAGACGCTCCGCAATGCGTTGGGTAAAAGCGGCAATGTACGATTGCTTAACCGCATCGCAGGCACGTTGATGATTGGGGTTGGGCTTTGGCTTGCGCTAGGTTAGTGATTTGATAGCGCGCGAGTGCGTTTTTTTATAGCCCCTTTAAACCGGCGGAAAAAAGCCGACACGGGCACTGATCATCACCAGTGAGGCGACGCTGAGTAAACCCCAGGGGCAGGGCCGCAGGCTTGGCCTAGGCTGCTGCTGCCAGTGCAATAGGGTAAGCGCACACACCACCAGCCCCAGAAGTGCGCCTCCCACCAAATCACTCACCCAATGCACCCCCACCACGAGTCTCGATAACGCCATCGGCAGTGCCAACGCAAGCGCACACCAGTAGGCCCAAAAGCGCTTTTGGCGGGGGAGTTCGGCTGCAATAAAGGCAGCAGACAGTCCAAATAACACCACTGCTGTGGAGGTGTGCGCGCTCGGGTAGGAGAACGAGCCTAGCAGGTAGTCAGGGGTGTCTGGACGCGTGCGTCCAAATATTCCTTTGCCCAAAATATTAAGCAGTGCCACGCCTGCAAATGCGCCTGCCCAGTGCAGCAGCGCGTCCCACCGTTTGCCTATTAATAACCAAACCACCCAAGGCAACGTCAGTGCAATGATGCCAAAGGTATCGCCGATTTCTGCCAACAGGGTGCCAACAAAGTAAGTAACTTCACTGTGCAGGCCTGAAAACAGCCGATGAATGAACACATCCATCGGCAGAGGATCATTGTGCGCAGTGACCATCAGCGTCCAGCCAGACAAACTGCCCAGCGCGATTACCAACAGCAGTAGTGAGGCCAGCGGCACATCACCGGATTGACTCATCGCCAGCCAAGGGCGCCTTAACAGGGGAAGTCGACGAACGGTACCTGCAATGGCCCGATAGAGCCGCCCATGCCGCGTAGCTTGATGGCGCCCCCAGGAAAAAATAAACGCGAGGGCGACAATGATAGCGGCCAGTATCAGTAAAGCCGCCTCAAGGCCTGGGGGTAGATTTAAATGATGTTGCCAAGTGCGGCCCAGCAAATAGCCGGGCAAAATATACGCGGGGGCCCATAGCGCTGCCGAGGTTATATTAGCCCAGATAAAGGTGCGCGGCGGCATATGCACCATGCCGGCAACCAGGGGAATGATAGGTCTGACAGGCCCTACAAAGCGGCCAATAAAAACAGACCAAATACCGTAACGCTCAAAAAAGCGTGCGCCACGGCCCAGCCATTCAGGATGTTGAGAGAGCGGCCAGCGCTGGGTAACGGTTTCCCGATGCCGGTAGCCGAGCGAGAAACTAACCCCGTCACCTATTAACGCCCCGATAAATGCCGCCCCAATCAGCCAGGCCAATGCAATATCCTGATGTCCCGCCATTGATGCAGCGGAGGTGATTAGTACCACGCCAGGCACTAGTAATCCCACCACCGCAAGCGATTCTACTAATGAAATGACCAGCACTAATGAGATTAGCACCGGTGGCGATGGTGTTAATGAGTGGAGTATATCGACTAGCGACAAGGACTTCTCCGGTGAACGAGCATCAGGGGCAGGGGGGAGTTAAACGTTGGCCAGTGATGAACCGCGCGCTTCTAAGCGCTTTATATAGCGCTCAAAACTTTCTGCTCGACTGGGTAGGCAGGCCGCAATGCGCGCTTCCAGCTGGCCCGTTTCCACCAGGACGCGCTCAGAAAGTGCGCGCTGTAAGCGCTCGCGGACTAGCAGTGCGCCGCTTTCACTGGTGTCAGGCAGCACAAGCCAGAAAGTGGCGTTGTCCGCGCGGCCAAGTACGTCATGATCACGGCAGCGACTATTGACTTCGCTGCATAGTGTCCCGAGCAATGCTTTCAGCGCGCGATGGCCAAATTGTTCCTCGGCCATGTCCAATTGCGGCAAGTGTAATACCAGTACCGCCAGCTGTTGATTGAGCATTGCCGCGCGCTGGAACTCGCTGTTTAAGCGCTCCTTTAACGTATCGATGTGAAAGGCGTTGCAGTCGCTGTCGTTGGGATCAGTAGCCCGCAGGAGGGCCCGGCGTCGGGCGTGTTCCCAGCGCGGTAGGGCCAGTAACAGCGTTAAGGCAGCATAGCCAACGATAATCGCGTTTGGCGCAGCCGCAACGGAGGGTAGTAGCCACCATAAGGGGCCAACAGTGACGTTGGTGAGTACGGCAGCCCATAGTGGCAAAAGTAAAAAAGCGGCTGTGATCGGTAGGCCAAGCCAAATGGATGACACATCAGGATGGTGGTAGTACGCGCTCAGTACTACTAAATACGTGCAGCATAGCAATACAATACGCGGCAGGTAACTCTCTAGCCCTTGCCCAATATGCATAAGCAGAGCGGACAGCAGCAGCAGCGTCATAAACGTCGGAACGAGCAGGTCACGGTAATCGCCCATGGCATAGAGCCACAGTGCATAACCTATCATTAGCGCGATGCTTGATGCGTAGGCCAGGGTCATTAAACGTTTAGGAATATGGTATTCGGTCATATCGTCTCCCGTACTCGCTCTGCCGGTAATTTACTTATTTCAAACACAGAGAGCGTCGCCGGTTCGATATCAATGAGATCAAGGTACTCGCTGGAAATGTTGTCGGGTAACTCCGTCAGTAATAGTTCGCGACGTTGCGCAGCCTCACTGGGTGAGCGGGAGAGAATCAGTGTGGCTAACGTGGTACTGCTTAATCGGTAAACATTTTCGAAATCATGGGTTAACTCACAAAGCTTTTGTGCGGTTGGCCACAGCTGATGGCGCTTCACATGCAGGATAAACAGCTCTGCGTGGACGCCTTCACGCTCACAGCGCGTTTGTTCACGGGTGAGATCGCGCAGTAACTGCTCCCCAGCCCATAGATTAAGGCCTGGGATCAAGCGTAAGCGCTGACGAATGGAGCCATTCATGTCGATAAGCTGCTGTGCTCTGGATAAGGCGAGCAATCCAAGCGTCAATAAAGTGCACAGCAGGAGAATGAATTCTGGTTTGTTCAGTTGAGGCGCGACCATCACCGCACTGAGCAGTGCAGCGCTGAGATTGAAGGCGGCCACCCAGTGATTTTGAGGCAGCATCAGCATGGCTGCCCAGGCCCAAATCAGAATGCCGTGCCGCTCAGGCGCTGCTGCAATCAAGCCAACCAGTAGCGCACCGGGTACGAGCTGCCACGGTAACCCCCGCGAGCGGCGGTGGCTGAAATCGAGCATGAGAGCCGTAATGAATAGCCAGCCGACAGAAAGCCACAGCACCAGGGCTGCCGCTGGCGGCGTAGAAGGCGTCCAAAGTGCTAACGCAACGGCCGCCGCTAAGAGGTTGGCGCGTAGCAGACGTATTTTGTACTTGCTTTGCATGGTGTCTTACTATTCGTCCTGAATAACCTGAAGTATCTGAGCAAGTGACTGCGCGTGTGATGAAAAAAATGCACCACACACATTAGCGCCTTAATCACCCTCAGTATAACGTCGAAATAGCGTAACATGAGTACAAACATGAAAACGGCTACAGATCATGCCATCCAGCGGCATTAGACGTATCATTTCCTAACCGCAGAACAATGAATTCTGGCACTTAGCTGGGCTTCATTCAATTTAGAAATCGCGACGCCGCACGGAGACACTATGAGCGTTTCAACACCGTTCCAAGAAGAGGCCCATCAGCACTTATCTTCCGGCGATGTGCCCGCCTATATGCAGGCGTTAGGGCAAGCGGCACGCCGCTCAGCCAGCCAGTTACGTCGAGCGGATACGGGATTGAAAAACAGTGCCCTGATGGCAATGGCTCAACGTGTAGAAGCCGCACGAGGTCGCATTCTAGACGCCAACGGCGAGGATTTACAGCGAGGCCGTGAAAGCGGTCTGGAGAGCGCTCTGTTAGATCGGTTGGCGTTAAACGATGCGCGTATCGACGCCATGATTGAAGGGCTTCACCAAGTGGCGAGCTTGCCCGATCCCGTGGGCGAGCTAAGTGATATGCGCTTCCGGCCTAGTGGGATTCAGGTGGGCAAGATGCGCGTGCCGCTAGGTGTGATTGGCATTATTTACGAGTCGCGTCCTAACGTCACGTTGGAAGCCGCTAGCCTGTGCCTAAAATCAGGCAATGCCTGCATTTTGCGCGGTGGGTCAGAGGCCAGCGCTTCTAATGCCGCAATTAGTGCTTGTATCCAAGCCGCACTCAACGATGTGGGGCTGCCTTTAGGGTGTGTGCAGGTCGTGGCGACGACCGACCGTGCAGCGGTAGGGGAAATGATCAGCATGCCGGAGTATGTGGATGTGATTATTCCGCGTGGCGGGAAATCGCTGATTGCTCGCATTACCCGCGATGCGCGCGTGCCGGTGATTAAACACCTTGACGGGGTGTGTCATGTTTATATCGACACCACCGCGGATCCTGCCAAAGCCTTGGCGATAGCCGTCAATGCAAAAACCCACCGTTACGGTACCTGCAACACGATGGAAACGCTGTTGGTCGATGCACCAATCGCTGACTTACTGCTGCCAGAGCTGGCGCGTGCCTACGCGGAACACGAAGTAGAGCTGCGTGGTTGTGAGCGCACGCAGGCACTGTTGCCACAGGCGATTGCCGCGCAGGAAGTTGATTGGTATACCGAATATTTAGCCCCGGTGTTGGCCATTAAAATAGTCGATGGTGTTGATGACGCCATTAGCCATATTGAGCAGTATGGCTCTCACCACACCGACGCGATTGTGACTCAAGACTACTCCTTGGCACGACGCTTCATGGCAGAAGTGGATTCGAGCTCTGTCATCGTGAATGCTTCGACGCGCTTTGCCGATGGTTTCGAATACGGACTAGGGGCAGAGATCGGTATTTCAACCGACAAGCTACACGCCCGGGGGCCTGTCGGATTAGAAGGTCTCACTACCCATAAATACGTCGTGTTTGGTGATGGCCAAGTGCGCCAGTAAGGGGGTGGGATGCGTCAACAGGCACAGCGTATAGGGATGTTAGGCGGTACATTCGATCCTATCCACCTGGGGCATTTACGGAGCGCGGTTGAAGTTCACGAAGCGCTATCGTTGGATCAGCTGCACATGATTCCTGCCCAGCAGCCGCCCTTACGAGGGCAGCCTCAGGTCTCTCCCGAACAGCGGTTAGCGCTCTTGAAAGCCGGCATCGGTGACACACCAGGGCTAGTGGCTGATGATCGTGAACTTCGACGTGACGGGCCTTCATATAGCATCGATACGCTTACCGAGCTGCGCACGGAGTACGGTGAACAAACGCGCCTCATCATGGTGATTGGTCATGATGCGTTCATGCGCCTAACACACTGGCATCAACCCGAACGTCTATTTGAGTTTGCCCACTTAGTGGTGATTGCGCGTCCTGGCTACAGCGACTCACTGCCAGCACCTTTAACGGAACTGGTAGCGCATCGGGAAGTCGATAACGTAACGGCATTGATGCAGCGGCCAAGTGGCAGCTTTCTGTCGCTTGAATTGCCATCGCGAATGGCCATTTCAGCGACCTATATCCGCGAGCGGTTAGCGCAGGGTAAGAACGTGCGTTATTTGGTGCCGCTGCCCGTGGAACAGACTATTACCCACCTTGGACTTTACCAGAAGAGTGAATAGCGCTGGCAGTCATCAAATAAGCCGTTACAATGGCCGGCTTTATTGACCCATTACCCCATGAGGTTGTCTTTAGGAGTCATGCACATCGATACATTGAAAAATCTAGCGGTTGACGCGCTGGAAGAACTGAAAGCACGCGACATCACGCAGTTAGACGTCGCAAAATTAACCGAGGTCACCGACCTCATGTTGATAGCCAGTGGTACGTCGACTCGTCATGTGGCGGCACTGGCCCAGAACGTGGTGGAAAAAGCCAAAGCTGCAGGTCACGGCCCGATGGGCGTGGAAGGCGGCGATAATGCCGATTGGGTACTGGTCGACCTGGGGGACGTCGTGGTTCACGTCATGATGCCCGAAGCGCGTACCCTTTACGACTTGGAGCGGCTGTGGGCCGATCTGCCCAGTGACTCGGGTGCGATTGGTGAGTCGCTTGAGCGCTTTCATGAGCGAGCTGGCATGTCATGAGGATTCGGCTGTTAGCGGTGGGAAGCAAAATGCCTGCGTGGGTAGAAGAGGGCGTCGAGACTTACCGCAAACGGCTGCCGAGAGACTTTTCGCTTGAGATCGAGGAAATCGCGCTCGGCCAGCGTGGCAAAAACGCTGATATCGCGAAGGCGCGGGCCCAAGAGGCCCAGCGTATTCGCGATAAGCTGCGTGGCGACGAGTACGTCGTTGCGTTAGAGGTCATAGGTAAACCATGGACGACCGAACAACTGGCTCAAGAGGCTGATGGTTGGCGTATGTCAGGACGTGACATCGCTCTGCTTGTAGGTGGGCCAGATGGGTTGGAGCCTTCGCTCTCAGACGCCGCTGATAAAACCTGGTCAATCTCTCCCTTGACGTTGCCTCATCCGCTGGTGCGAATAATGCTGGCAGAGCAACTTTACCGGGCCTGGACATTATTAGTGGGTCACCCTTATCACCGCTAACACTGACTGGTGAGCCATCATCTGTCGTGTTTTATTGCGCCCTTTGTTTGATTGAGAGTCACCGTTACCATGCTCAAGCGCCCCAACACGCTAAAAAACTCCGGGCAAGAACTGCGAATTTTTCGTGTGAGAGCGCTGCTCGCCATCCTAGTGGTGCTAACGCTTGCCGGGTTGCTAACGGGACGCCTTATTTATTTGCAAATCGTTCAGCACGACATGTACAGCACCCGCTCTGAAAATAACCGTGTGCGTGTCGAACCGCTTCCCCCTAATCGCGGGTTGATATATGACCGCAATGGGGTGCTGTTAGCAGAGAATCGCCCAACCTATAACCTGACTCTCGTTCGCGAGCGGGTCGATAACCTGGATGAAACGCTTGCGCTCTTGGTCGAGCTGCTGGAGTTGCCTGAAGAAGAGATCGAAGCGTTTAACGTGCGCTCCCGCCAACGCCAACGGCCTTTTCAGCCTGCGTTGCTTACCAGTGATTTGAGCGAAGACCAAATCGCTCGCTTGGCCGTCAATCGTCACCGACTACCCGGGGTGGAAATAGAGGCTCAGCCGCTGCGCTTTTATCCGGATGCGGAGATTATGGCCCACGCGTTAGGCTACGTGGGCCGTATTAATGCCGAAGAGATGGAGTCGCTGGACGCGGGCAGCTACGCAGGTACTCACTTTATCGGTAAAACCGGTATTGAACGCTTTTACGAAGAGGAGCTGCACGGTCAGGCGGGGCTTCGCAAAGTAGAGACGAACGCCCGTGGGCGCGTGTTAAGAGAGCTGGGGCGCACAGACCCGGTGCCAGGGCAAAACTTAACGCTAACGTTGGATAAGTCCCTTCAAATGTTGGCGTATGAGTTGCTAGATGGACGCCGCGGCTCGATCGTCGCCATCGCCCCTGCCACCGGCGAAATTCTGGCCATGGTGTCGACCCCAGGATTCGACAGCAATCAGTTCGTCACCGGCATTGATGTTGCCTCTTACCGTGGTTTGCAGGAGGACCTGGATCTCCCGCTGTTTAATCGGGCTATCCGCGGCCATTATCCTCCCGGGTCGACCATTAAGCCCTTTTTGGCGCTCGCCGGGTTAGTGGAAGGGGTTATTACGCCTGATAGCACCATTAATGACCCTGGTTACTACCAATTACCCAATGACTCCCGCCGTTATCGCAACTGGCTACGCTGGGGGCATGGGCGAGTAGACATGGAGCGCTCGCTGGCGGTGTCTAATAACACCTACTACTACACCCTGGCGCATGATTTGGGCATTGATAACCTGCATGAGCAAATGAGTAACTTTGGTTTTGGTCAGCGTGTCGCCCATGATGTCCAGGGCGAAAGCGGCGCTTTAATGCCTTCACGGGATTGGAAGCGGGGCCGTTTCAATCAGCCCTGGTACCCTGGCGAAACGCTATCGGTGGGTATCGGGCAAGGCTACTGGCAGGTGACACCGCTACAGCTCGCCAGTGCAACGGCAACGCTGGCTAACCGAGGCCATTGGGTCAAACCACGCCTAGCTCGTCAAATTGGCGATACGCCTGTGCCCCGCGACTTGCCAGAGACGTTAGACGACATTCAGCTCGCCAATGATAACTGGTGGGATAGGGTATTCAGCGGGATGGAAAAGGTCATTAGTGGTACTGAAGGTACTGCCCGCCGAACGGGGGTGGGCCTTGAATATCGCATGGGCGGTAAGTCAGGCACTGCCCAGGTGTTTTCGCTAGGACAGGATCAACGCTATAACGCGGATGAGCTAGCGGAGCGGCTGCGTGACCACGCGCTGTTTATGGCCTTTGCGCCCTTGGAAGACCCGCAGATTGCGGTCTCCGTTATCGTTGAAAATGCTGGCGGCGGCAGTACCCACGCCGCGCATTTGGCCCGTGCCATGACCGATGCTTGGTTGCTCGAAGATGAAGCGCCCGATGTAGAGGAAGTGCGTGAAGTATTGGAAGAAGATGATGCCAATGTGGAGGGTAATTAGCGCATGCCTTGGCATTATTTAGCGCGTTCAATGCGCGGTCATCCTGTCCGTCCCCCGGAAAGCGGCATCGCCCGTCGCAAAAGTGTCTGGGAGCGAATCCACATAGACCCCTGGTTGCTGGGCTTGCTGCTGCTATTGATGGGCGGCGGTTTAGTAGTACTTTACAGTGCGTCTGGCCAATCAATCGATGCTGTTATTGCCCAAGGTATACGTTTTGGTATCGCGCTGGTGGGCATGGTGATTATTGCCCAGTTTTCACCTTCCACGTTCTTGCGCTTTGCCCCATTAGCTTATGGCATCGGTGTCGCCATGCTGGTAGCCGTTGATGTGGTGGGCGATGTCGGCATGGGCGCTAAACGCTGGTTGGTCATTCCGGGGGTGATTCGCTTTCAACCCTCGGAAATGATGAAACTGGCGGCACCGCTGATGGTCGCGGCTTATCTAAACCGCTGTGAACTGCCGCCGCGTCTGCGCGATATATTCGTATGCGGCATTATCATCGGCTTACCTGTCGTGCTGACGGCGATTCAGCCCGACTTAGGCACGTCATTACTGGTCGCCAGTGCTGCCCTCATTGTAGTGTTACTAGCAGGCTTGTCGTGGCGCTTAATTGGCTTTATTGCAGCGCTGGGAGCTTCCTGCGTGCCGTTGTTATGGATGAATATGCATAACTACCAGCGCCAGCGCGTACTGACGTTTCTGAACCCTGAGAGCGATCCGCTGGGTTCTGGCTGGAATATCATTCAATCGACGACTGCCATCGGTAGCGGCGGGCTGTGGGGGAAAGGCTGGCTGCAGGGTACTCAGTCCCAGCTGGAGTTTTTACCTGAACGACATACCGACTTCATCATTGCCGTGTTGGGGGAGGAGTTCGGCTTAGTGGGCATGCTGGTGTTGCTGAGCCTGTATCTATTAATTGTCAGCCGCGGACTATGGATGGCGTGCGCCGCCCAGGATACCTTTGGCCGTTTAGTTGCGGGCAGTATTATTCTCACGTTCTTCATTTATGTGTTCGTCAATATGGGTATGGTGAGCGGTATTTTGCCCGTTGTTGGCGTACCGTTACCGTTGGTTAGCTTTGGCGGCACCTCAAGCGTGACCTTGTTAGCCGGTTTCGGTATTCTCATGTCCATACATGCGCATCGTCGGTTACTGTCGCGCTAGCGAAGTTATCTCGTTTAAGTGTTTGTCATGCGCTTCAATGTAAGGCGCCGCCATGGTTAACGCTGGCATCAACCGTTCCAGAAATAAAGCGCTCAGGAGTAGAGAGTTAATGAACAAGGTTCAAGGAAAAGCGAGCCGCTATTTATTGGCAGCGATGATGTGCTGGTTGGCACCTTCAGCCCTTGCCGATGAGCCTTCAGCAGAGGGGCCGCATTTTGCTCCCCAACACAATGCTGACAGCCAAATCTTGATGGATGCGTTAGTGGAGCAGGGGTTGCCGCAAGCATGGGTAGAGGAGGCGCTGGGGAAGGCAAACTATACGCAAAGCGTTCTGGATGCGATGGAAGGGGCTGCCGAGCGTCGTTTAAAGTGGCACGAATACCGGGCTATTTTTATTACCCAGCAGCGTATTGATGAAGGTGCTGAATTCATCAATACGCATGCGGAAGCTTTGGCACGGGCTGAAAGTACTTATGGTGTGCCTGCTGACATCATTACCGCTATTATTGGCGTTGAAACCTACTACGGTCGGCATAAAGGCCAACATCGCGTGCTAGATTCATTAGCCACCTTGGCGTTTCACCATCCCCAGAGAGGCGACTTTTTTCGAGGTGAGCTTGCCGCTTTTTTACGCATTGCGTATGAGCAGCAGGTCGACCCGACCATGCTACGCGGCTCCTATGCAGGTGCCATGGGCTATCCGCAGTTCATTCCCACCAGTTACCAGGCGTATGCAGTAGACTTCGATAACGATGGCCGTCGCGACCTATGGGAAAACCACGTTGATGCAATTGGCAGTGTCGCCAACTACTTTGCTGAGCATCACTGGACGCCTGGTGCAGATATATACCACGCAGCCACTGGTCCAGCGGAATTGCCGGATGACTTACGGCAGTCGCTTTCATTTAATCAAGCGTCGCCCCCATCGGTAACGGTCGCTCAGCTTGCCGCACATGGGGTGACGTCTAATGCCACACTGGATGATGACCTAATGGTGGCTCCCTTGGCGCTAGAATTCGCCGACGGAGCGACGCGTTATCGTCTGGGTGAGCACAATTTTTATGTCATCACGCGCTATAACCACAGTCATCTTTACGCGATGGCCGTTGCCGAGTTGGCGGAAGCCATTGCCGCAAAGCACGACAAGCTAGCTGAGGACAGCGTATGAAGGGCAAACTGACGACAACCAGCCGTATCGGTGGGCTAATCGCCTTGCTGGCGCTGATCGGTGGCTGTGCGAGTAACGACACTCAGCGTATAGACACGCCTAGCTCGGCTAACCAAGCGGCAGCCCCGGCTTCATCGGTGGCGACCAGTGACGGTCGTTATGCAATGAGTGGCGATGCCTACCCGCTAGAGCCACCCGATGTCACCAAAGTGCCCGACGCAGAGCCCCGCGTTGAGCAGCTTTCTTCAGGCGGCAACCGCTCAACGTATGAAGTGTGGGGCAAAACCTATCACGTGTTGCCCGATGCCACGGGTTACGAAAAGCGCGGCACGGCCTCATGGTACGGTGAAAAGTTTCACGGTTATGCGACGTCAAACGGCGAAATTTATGACATGTATAAAATGTCGGCCGCTCACCGCTCGCTCCCGTTGCCAACATTTGCCCGGGTCACCAGCCTGGACAATGGGCAATCAGTGATTGTCAGGGTCAATGACCGTGGGCCATTTCATAGTGATCGTGAAATAGACCTTTCCTATGCAGCGGCTGCGCGGCTGGGTTTTCTTGATAATGGCACTGGGCCGGTTAAAGTCGAAGCCATCAATCCTCAGCAATGGCTGGCCGAGCGAGGCCGTTCTGGGAGTGCACCTTCTCCGGCACGCGCGCAAGCGCCTGCGCGGGTTGCTGCCAATTCAGCGCCTGCCGCTGCTCAGCCCTCGTCTCCCCCTGAGCCAAGCCAAAGTGGTTCCAGTGGTGAGGTGTACCTTCAGATTGCCGCGCTCGGTAACCAGGAAGGGGCGCAGCAGTTACAGCGGCGTTTGCAAGGAGAGCAGCCCCACGATGTGCGTATTTTGAGCAGTGCCGACATCTATCGTGTCCAGGTAGGGCCGATCAGGCCCGCACAGGAAACGCAGGCGCGCGAAACACTTCGCCAGGCGGGGTTCCCCCAGGTCTTCGTTGTGCGATAATTAGCCCCCTATTTATTTCTTGTGGCGCGTTTTACGCGCCGCCTTGTTTTAAAAATAAGCTTTATAAGTAAGCTTTCAAGTAAGTGAGACTGACGTTATGAACGTGTTTACATCCATTGGTCGCTCAGCACGCCTGTGCCTTTTTGCTGCAATGACGACGGTAGCGGTACCAGCAGCTGCGCAGGTGATTCCACAGCCGCAAACGATTATTCCTTCAGCGCCACAGCTAGCGGCAAGTTCATGGATTCTAATGGATGCCAACAGTGGCCGAATTTTAGCGGAGCATAATTCAGATGAACGCTTGCCGCCTGCCAGTCTGACGAAGCTGATGACGGCTTATCTGGTTGAGCGAGAACTTGACCGTGGCACGATCAATCTCACTGATATGATCAATGTCAGTGAGAATGCCTGGCGTACCGGCGGGTCCAAAATGTTCATTGAAGTCGGCGATCAGGTATCGGTCGACAACTTGCTACACGGCATTATCATTGTGTCTGGCAACGATGCCAGTGTGGCGATGGCGGAACATTTGGCAGGCGGGGAGGCGCCTTTTGCGGACCTGATGAATCAGCATGCCACGCGATTGGGCATGAATAACACCAACTTCCAAAACGCCACGGGCTTGCCGGGTGATAACCACTACTCCACCGCCCATGACATGGCGCGGTTGTCCCAGCATATTATTAATGATTATCCCGACCACTATGAGATTTACTCCCAGCGGACTTTCTCTTATGGCGGGATCGACCAGCCCAACCGCAATCGTCTGCTATGGCGTGACCCTTCTGTGGATGGTCTAAAAACAGGCTGGACGACAGAAGCAGGGTTTTGCCTGGTGTCTTCAGCCAAGCGGGATGACATGCGTTTGATCTCGGTGGTGATGGGCACCAATTCCGATGAAGCGCGTGCGCAGGAAACGCAAAAGCTGCTGAGCTATGGCTTCCGCTTTTTTGAAACCATGAAGCTTTACGAGCGTGGTGCCGTCCTGGCCACGCCGCGTGTGTGGGGTGGTGATATTAATGAACTGCGGGTGGGCGTCGATGAAGAGGTCTTTATGACCCTGCCGCGTAACCGTAATGAAGAACTGCGCGCACGCCTTAATCTGAACCCCGACCTTCAGGCACCGATTGCGATTGGTGATGAAGTAGGCACGCTTGAAGTTCATTTGGGAGAAGAGGTGGTGGGTGAACGCCGCCTCGTCGCGTTGGAAAATATTGAAGAGGGTGGCCTCTTCAAGCGTCTATTTGATCAGGTTCAGCGCTTCTTTAGTGGCTTAATCAGTCAGTTTACCGATTAATGTTTACCTTATATTTGTTCATCGGTTGTGATTCTGCAATAAGGGAGTTGCTATGAAAAAAAGTACGCCACGGGGTCTGCGTGATTTGCGTCAACCGGCGGTGCAAGAGCCGCCTAAAATCACGTTTCCCTGTGATTACTCGCTAAAGGTCGTCGGTGATGCTGCCGAGGATTTCCCCGCCTGCGTATGTCAGGTCATTGTGCGCCATGTGCCCGATTTTGACGCCACTAAGATGCAGGTCGTTGATAGCCGCAATGGCCGCTTTCAATCGGTTCGAGTGGTGATTCGCGCAACGGGAGAGCAGCACATTAAAGACGTGTTTGAAGCGCTAAAAGCCACTGGCCGTGTCCACATGGTGGTGTAACCGCCGTGAGTGATGATGTGCCCATCAGACTGCATCGTTTAGGACGTCAGCCCTATTTGCCGGTGTGGGAGGCTATGCGTGCGCTGACCGATACGCGAGATGCCAGTACGCCGGATCAGTTCTGGCTCGTTGAGCACGACCCCGTCTTTACTCAGGGGCAGGCGGGCAAACCCGAACATCTGCTTCTGCCTGGCGACATTCCTGTGGTTCACACGGACAGGGGCGGGCAGGTGACTTACCACGGGCCAGGCCAGGTGGTGCTCTATCCATTGCTGGATGTGCGGCGGGGTAAAATAGGCGTACGTGATTTAGTCACGGCATTGGAAAACGCGGTCATTGATGTGTTGAGCGATCATGGCGTGACCGCGCGTGCGCGACCCGATGCG
The DNA here is from genome assembly GCF_002366715.1 of Halomonas sp. UBA3074. Taxonomy (GTDB): domain Bacteria; phylum Pseudomonadota; class Gammaproteobacteria; order Pseudomonadales; family Halomonadaceae; genus Vreelandella. Next base: position 57,593 of record NZ_DFBS01000026.1, read on the forward strand.
CCCGGCGTGTACGTGATGACCGCAACAGGAGAGGCGAAAATCGCCTCTTTGGGCCTGCGTATCCGGCGTGGCGCAAGCTTTCACGGGGTTGCATTGAACGTGGACGGCGACTTATCGCCTTTCTTACGTATCAATCCCTGCGGTTATGCGGGCATGCCCATGGTGAGGTTGGCCGATTTAGTCACATTGCCTGGGAATCATCGGGTCGGGGAAGCGTTGGCTCAAGCGTTGGCCACAAGGCTAAAGCGAGATTTAATCAGCGTGGATACCTCGCCGCTGTAAAAAAGGGAGCCATTGGCTCCCTCAGGTATCACTACGCTAATTTTAAAGCCTAGCCAACGTTGAGCGCTGGAATAATATTGGGGTTTGCTTCTACTTCCTGGCCTGGAATGGCAGCGGGTGAAGCAAGGCCCAGGTTATTCTTTTCAAACACGCGGTCAGCACGATAACTCGAGCGTACTAGCGGGCCTGAAGGCACTTCCATAAAGCCTTTTTCCAAGCCGATGACCCGATAGCGATCAAACTCTTCGGGTGTTACCCAGCGCTCTACCGCCAGGTGATTTTTCGTAGGGCGCAGGTATTGGCCCAGTGTCACGATATCCACACCAATCTCACGTAGATCATCAAAGGTCTGCAAAATTTCTTCGTCTGTTTCGCCAAGCCCCAGCATTAAGCTGGTTTTGGTAATAATGTCAGGACGATAGCGCTTGGCGTGAGCGAGTACATCTAGCGTTTTACGATAGCCAGCGCGCCGGTCACGCACGCGGCCCGTCAACCGCTCAACGGTTTCGACGTTTTGGGCAAATACCTGTAATCCCGAGTCAACGACGCGCTCAATCGCGCTTAGTTCGCCATCAAAATCAGGTGTCAACGCCTCTACTACTACCTCTGGTGTGCGCGCTTTAATGGCGCTGATGCAGTTGGCGTAGTGTGATGCACCACCATCGTCTAGGTCGTCACGGTCGACGGAAGTGAGCACAATGTAGCGAAGGCCCATCAATTCGACCGACTTGGCGGTGTTTTCAGGCTCTTCAAGATCTAACCAGCCTTGCGGGTTGCCGGTATCAACCGCGCAAAACCGACAGGCGCGGGTGCAGACTGACCCCATTAGCATGATGGTGGCGGTGCCATTACTCCAGCACTCGCCCATGTTAGGGCAGTGGGATTCAGCGCAGACGGTACTTAGCCGATGGGTTGCTACGTTTTTCTTGACCGCCTCAAAACGCTCCCCTCCAGGGATCTGTGCACGTAGCCACTTGGGCTTGCGTTCAAGCGATGGTGCTTCCGCTGGCGCCGCTTTGCGCTGCTTCATGCCATCCTTGATCACCGTCATGCCATGTTCGTTGCGGTATTTTTCACCGCTGGACACGCGTTGCGGAGGGTTATTGCTCATAGGGACAGAGCCTCTCTTTTGTGCGGTAGGCCTGGGGGGTAAATGCTGACAAGGCCCGCCAATTGATACGTGGTACGTTCAATGTCTGATCGTGCTAAAACGATTACCAATAAGCTCTAAGATAACATATCTCACTGCCAACAGGACACCGTCGGCGTTGATTGTGGCCGGGCGATGCGCTGGCAGTAAGCCGTAATAATGAGGGGTAAAGATCGACGTCAAGCGCGTTGTGGCCTAAACTATATTGCATTGCAGCATCATTGCTATCGGGTGTGGTGCCGTCGCATCAACCCAATGGGAGTACCTATGACCTTTCTCGCCAATCCTTTGTTTCCTGTCAGCGCTTTCACCGACGCATGGCTTAAGCAAACAATGTCTATCAAGCAGAGCGCTTCTACAACAATGCAGGGCAGTGAAGCAGTGGCTTCTCTGTTCGACCCTTTCGGTTTTGGTCGTGCAGCGTTTAGCTATTGGCGCGATAGCATGGAGCGAAGCGTTCTGTATTTGGATGTCATGCGCGAGCGTGGCAACCAGTACCTCGAGCATATGGAGCAAACCAAGCCGAATGTGCTCGGCTTCGATACCGAAGTGCTGATGGATGGTCGAACGCTGCCTCGGCCAACTAACTATGAGCTGTTGCGCGTGTTACCTCACGAAGGCACGGAAATCGATCTACAGAAACGTCCCTTTGTGGTAGTTGACCCGCGCGCAGGGCACGGGCCAGGGATAGGTGGCTTCAAGCCCGACAGTGAACTGGGTGTAGCCCTTAAAGCGGGCCATCCTTGCTACTTTATTGGTTTTTTGCCATTTCCTGAGCCAGGGCAAACCGTTGAGGATGTGGTCGAGTCTGAGATTGCCTTCCTGCGTCATGTCATTGAACTGCATCCCGAAACCACCGAAAAACCGATGGTGGTAGGCAATTGCCAAGCGGGTTGGCAGATCATGATGGCGGCCGCCCTGGAGCCTGAGGTATTTGGCCCTATCCTCATTGCTGGAGCACCGCTCTCTTACTGGGCGGGCGAACATGGTAAGGCGCCGATGCGCTATACCGGTGGAATGTCCGGGGGCAGCTGGATGACTGCGCTGGCGAGCGACCTGGGCGATGGTCTGTTTGATGGCGCCATGCTGGTGCAAAACTTTGAACGCCTCAACCCGGCCAATACCCACTGGAAAAAGCAGTATCACCTTTACGACAACATCGATACCGAAGCGGGCCGCTATTTAGAGTTTGAGCGCTGGTGGGGTGGTCATGTTGTGCTGGGTGGCGAAGAGATTCAGTATATTGTCGATAATCTTTTTGTCGGTAACCGCCTCTCAACGGCACAGCTAGTCACCCGCGATGGGCGTCGCATCGACCTGCGCAATGTACGCTCACCGGTAGTGGTGTTCTGCTCACGTGGCGATGATATTACCCCGCCGCCACAAGCGCTGGGCTGGATTCGAGATCTTTACGAAAACGAAGACGATATCATTGCGAACGAGCAAACCATCGTTTATTGCCAGCACGACACGACGGGCCATTTGGGCATATTCGTATCGGGCAGCGTGTCGCGTAAAGAGCATACTGAATTCACGGCCAATATGGACTATATCGACGTCCTGCCGCCGGGGTTGTATGAAACCACCATATCACCGGCCGAAAAAGGCGAAGATGCCGAGCTTTACGAGCGCGACTATTTGCTGGAATTCATGCCCCGTGACTTTGCCGAGCTTGATCGCGAAGTAAAACACAAGCCAGAGGATGATCGCCGCTTTGCGACCGTGGCGCGCATTTCGGAAATCAACCTGGGCATGTATCGGCTGTTCCTGCAGCCGTGGATAAAAGCGACGATTACCCCTGAAGCTGCCCGCTGGATGCGTCGTATGCATCCCATTCGGCTGGGCTACAAACTGCTTTCTGATCGCAACCCTTTGTCGGTGCCGTTACCCGTGATGGCAGATGCTGTGCGTAAAAATCGCCATCCAGTCTCAGAGGACAATCTGTTCAAAGCATTTGAGACCATGGGCTCTGACCAGTTGGTGGCAAGCCTCAATACGATGCGCGATGTACGGGATAGTAGTACCGAGAAACTGTTTATGGATATTTATGGCCAACCGCTCCTGCAGGCTGCTGTGGGCCTCTTCGGCGATGCTCATGTCCATCGCCGTCGTCCCGGTGCTGAACCCGAGCGCCGCCGATTTGTAGAGCATCGCCAGGAGGCACTGCGTGAGAAGATTGCCCAGGGGAGTGCCCACGAAGCGGTCATGCGCTCGCTTATTTATGTGCTTGGCGGTGCCCCAGCGACGGATGAGCGTAACTTCAAGCGGCTACGTGCCTCTCGCGCAGAGCTTGAGCCAGGCATTCAACTGAGTGAATTTAAAAATCTGGTACGCGAGCAGTTCTTTATTTTGAAGCTGGATCGTGAGCAGGCGCTTAATTCACTGCCTGTATTGCTGGCAGGCAGCAGCAACAGTGAAATCGATGGCTACATCAGCCACCTTGAGCATGTTTTTGCCGCTAGTGGTGAGCTTTCCGAGCATGCCGCCGAACGCTTTACACATATAAAAGCTCTGTTTGATCAGGCGCGACCAAGCGAAGAAAAAGTGGCGGTAGCTAAAGCCAAATCGCCAGCAACGCGCAAGGCGGCTAAACCTACCTCTTCCAAGGCTAAAGCGACGGCTTCCGCTGGGTCGCCGGTAGCTAAACCTGCCACTAGCGCTGAAAAGTCGGTGACAAGTCCATCCAAGCCTGCGGCAAATTCTGTTAAACCTAGCGCTGATACGAATAAGCCAGCAGCGAATAAGCCTGACACTAGCAAGACAGAATCGGTACCAGAAGAAGCGGCGCCACAAGAAACAGTCAAGACCGATGCGGCTGCTAAACCAAGTGCGGCTAAGCAGACGCCTGCCAAGACCTCTTCTGAGGCAGAGCAACAGGAGAAGCCACAAGTGACTAAACCTGTCACTAAGCCTGCTGCAGCCGAAGAGAAAGAGACGCAGCCAGCGGTACAACCCACGGCAACAAAAGAAGGTGCTAAACCGCCTGGTAAGCGTTAAATCAGACGGTTAGATACCAGCGCCCCTGCCTTCATGGTGGGGGCGCTTTGTTTCCCTAGTGGCTTTTTGGGTTGCCGTAATGCTGGTGGCAGTCTAGTGTCTAGCTACTCTTTATCTGAAATCTACGGATTCCCCCTACGACTTGGTTGCTACTGGCGCTTCGCTAAGGGCTGGGTTAGGGTAGGCGCATTTTTTTCATCCGTATCTTTTTTTTCGGGCTGGTTAAGCCCGACGATACGGCACCGAATTCAGAGCACGCGCTAGCCAGCCCGTGCATTAGGAAAGTGGAGCACTATGGGCAAGTCACTGGTCATCGTCGAGTCGCCAGCGAAAGCGAAGACGATAAACAAATATCTCGGCAACGATTTCATCGTGAAGTCGAGCGTGGGCCACATTCGTGACCTGCCGACCAGCGGCTCAGGTAAGGCAGCCTCCGACCCTAAGGAGCGCGCACGCCAAGCCGCAGCGACACGCAAGATGTCGGCGGAAGAAAAAGCAGAGTATAAAAAACGTAAAAGTCAGGATCAGTTAATCCGGCGAATGGGTATCGACCCTAACAACGGCTGGGAAGCGAACTATGAAGTCCTGCCTGGCAAAGAGAAGGTCGTGGCAGAGCTCAAAAAGCTGGCTGAGAAAGCTGACGCTGTCTATCTCGCAACGGATTTGGATCGCGAAGGGGAAGCCATTGCTTGGCACCTGCGCGAGACCATTGGGGGAGATGACAGCCGCTATAAGCGTGTGGTGTTTAACGAAATCACCAAAAACGCTATTCAAGATGCGTTCAAGGCACCGGGTGCACTCAACATTCCACGTGTAGAGGCGCAGCAGGCGCGCCGTTTCCTGGATCGTGTCGTGGGCTTTATGCTTTCCCCCCTGCTGTGGGCGAAAGTGGCACGTGGCCTGTCAGCAGGGCGCGTGCAATCCGTCGCTGTTCGCTTGATCGTTGAGCGCGAGCGTGAAATACGCGCTTTCATCCCGGAAGAGTTTTGGGATGTTCACGCCGATCTAGCCTCACCTGAGGGCGAGCTGGTGCGCTTTGCACTCGTTCGTCAGGACGGAAAAGCCTTTAGGCCTACCTCCGAAAAAGATACGTTGGCGCGTATTGAGCAGCTTAGAAAAGCCAAGTTGGCGATTACTTCTCGGGAAGATAAGCCCACTAGCTCTAAGCCGACAGCCCCTTTTATTACCTCTACGTTACAGCAGGCCGCAAGCGGCCGGTTAGGGTTCTCCGTCAAGAAGACCATGACCATGGCCCAGCGCCTTTATGAAGCGGGCTACATTACCTATATGCGTACCGACTCCACCAATCTTTCAAAAGATGCGGTGGAAGGCGTGCGCAGCTATATCGGTGAAGAGTTTGGTGAGCGTTATCTGCCTGAAGCGCCTAATCGTTATAGCAGTAAAGAGAGTGCCCAGGAGGCTCACGAAGCGATTCGACCTTCCAGCGTTGAGCGTAAGGCCTCTGACCTTTCCGGTATGGAACGCGATGCAGAGCGCCTTTACGAGCTGATCTGGCGCCAGTTTGTGGCTTGCCAAATGACACCGGCTGAGTACTTGTCCAGTACGCTCAGCGTCGAGGTCGATGGGTATGAGCTGCGCGCCAAGGGACGTGTACTTAAATTTGACGGCTACACGCGGGTGATGAAGCCCAGCGGAAAAAATGAAGACCAGAGCCTGCCCGATTTGCCCCAGGGCACGGCGATGGCACTGGAAGCGCTTGATCCCCAGCAGCACTTTACCAAGCCAGCGCCGCGTTACACCGAAGCCAGCCTGGTAAAGGAGCTGGAGAAGCAAGGAATTGGTCGTCCCTCTACTTATGCGTCGATCATCTCGACGATCCAGGATCGCGGCTATGTGAAGCTGGAAAACCGCCGCTTCTACGCCGAGAAGCTGGGCGATATCGTCACCGAGCGATTGAAAGAGTCTTTCCCTGATCTGATGGATTTCTCTTTCACCGCGCGAATGGAAGATAGCCTCGATGAAGTGGCCGAAGGCGAACGCAATTGGCAGGCGCTTTTAGATGCCTTCTATGGCGAATTTCGCGAAGAACTCGCCAAGGCTGAAAGCGACGATGGCATGCGGCCCAATCAGCCGGTACCCACCGATATCGACTGCCCAAGCTGTGGGCGGCATATGCAGATACGTACCGCATCTACGGGGGTTTTCCTCGGATGTAGTGGCTACAACCTGCCGCCCAAAGAGCGCTGCAAAACCACCATCGATCTGATTCCCGGTGAAGAGGCCGTTGCCGAAGACGCGGGAGAAGAGGCTGAAACCAATGCGCTGCGTGCCAAGCGCCGTTGCCCCAAGTGCGGCACGGCGATGGATAATTACCTGATTGATGAAACGCGCAAGCTGCATATTTGTGGTAACAGCCCTGACTGTGACGGCTACGACGTCGAGAGCGGTAAATTCAAGATCAAAGGGTACGACGGTCCGGTTATCGAATGCGATAAGTGTGGCTCTGAAATGCAGTTGAAATCAGGCCGCTTTGGCAAGTATTTTGGCTGCACCAATAGTGAGTGCAAAAATACGCGCAAACTGTTGAAGAGTGGCGAGGTAGCACCGCCTAAAATGGATCCGATTCCGATGCCGGAGCTGGCGTGCCAAAAAGTGGAAGATCATTACGTGCTGCGCGATGGGGCGAGTGGGTTGTTTTTGGCGGCAAGTAAGTTTCCTAAAAATCGAGAAACGCGGCCGCCGCTGGTGAAAGAGCTCAAAGCTCACGCCGATGAACTTCCCGAGAAGTACCATTTTATTCTCAAGGCCCCTAGCGAAGACCCCGATGGGCGCCCGGCGCAAATTCGTTATTCGCGTAAGAGCAAAGAGCAGTACGTCATGACCGACGAAGAGGGCAAAGCCACCGGCTGGAAAGCCACCTTCGATGCTGGAAAATGGCACGTGGAGGACAAGCGCAAGTGAATGCAAGGTCGCGTACCAATCAACTGCTCTACCAGACGGAGCTGCTAGCCACACTGGAGGCGGGAGAGGATGAGCATGCCCCCGCACGTCAGATGGCGCTGGAGGAGGGCGCGTTGACGCTCTTTGAGCTAGCATTAGAGTCGCTTTTGCGTGAAGTCACCGAGCATGCTCGCTTGTCTGAGCACCGTTGGAGAGTGCTGCTGTCGCAGCAAGGTCCCTCGCTAGCTGAATTACAGCGTTTACGTGACTTACAGGCGCAACCGGAAAGCTGGTTGAATTGGCTGACAGGGCAGTTGGAACGTCTGCATAGCGATGACGGGGCTGCGCGGCGAACAGTCCAAAATCCCGCTATGATTGCAGTGGGCAATCAGACTGGTTTGCGCCAGCAAGTGTTAGCTAATCTTCAGGCAGCAAAGCGTGAAATCGGGGCGCTGCGCGAAACCAGCCTGGAGTGGTAAGCACTCGGTTTTATTGTCTGACCAGGTAAGCACCACGAAAAGGAGATCATGATGCGCTATAACCAAGTCAAAGATTTAGTCGAATGGGCAGCAGGGTTTCATGCGCGCATGGCGCGCCAATTCAGTGAAGCCGCTGAACAAGCTGACAACGAACGTTTAAAAATGGGTTTGGATTATCTAGCCAGTCGTGAACTAAAAATGAAAACAGATCTTGATGACCTGTTTAGCGACGGTATGGATCACTCTGAGATATTAGAAACATGGTTTGACGAATCGAGCGAGTTCCCTGAGCCGCCGGAGCTGGATCGTTTGGCAGAGCAAACCATCACAGGTTCCATCGAAGATGCGATGAAAACCGCCACCCTGGCGCACGAGCGATTGCAAGCCATGTATGAGCACCGTGCTTTGCGATCGAGAATTGCGCCTGAAGCAGAGTTCTTCGATGCCCTGGCAGAAGGTCAAAATTCCGAAATACGCCATATGATGGCAAGCATGGAAGAGCTGCAGGGCGTTTAATGAATCGCCGTTTCCTCAATACATTATCGTTAGAGGGCAATTCATATCTATGACGAAATTACTAACGGCGGATGTAGGAATAAGGTATAACAGCCACCAAAGGCACTTCGTCGTGCAACCCCAGGCTAACGTGTTTCGAGAGTTGTCATGTTTTTAGTTAATCGCCGTCGTTTTTTAGCCATGGCACTGAGCTTGCCAGCCGTTGCCAGTGCGGCAGTCTCAGCGCCCAGCCCGTCGGCACCCGCTGACCTTATCGAAACAATGCTCACGCGTGCCCCCGTGCCACGTCACAGCAATGAGCTATGGGTGCTGATTGATGATGAGGAGGCAACGCTCAGCGTATTTCGTGGCAATGCGTTGTTAGAGCGTTTTGCCCCCATTTCACTGGGCCGGGCAGGGGCGAAAACGCAGCGAGTGCGTGGCGATAACGTCACCCCAATGGGTGAGTTCCGCATTAACCGTTTTAATTACGAGAGTCAGTGGCGTACTTTTATGGGGATTGATTTTCCAACCCCCGCCCATGCTCGCATGGCACTCGAAAAAGGGATTTACTCCCAAACTGATTATGAAGATTACTTCGACTACTACCGGCGTAACGGTCACCCGCCACAAAATACTGCCTTAGGTGGGGCGATCGGGATTCATGGCTTAGGAAGCGCGGATCCTGATATTCATGGTCGCTATCATTGGACCCAAGGCTGTGTGGCCGTTACCAACGCACAAATTGATCGCTTGGCAGAATTAGTGGGTGTTGGCACCCGTGTAGTGATCCGTTAAGCTAGTGACGTTGAAGGAAGTTCGAGGTTTTAAACAAGTGGCTATAGACAACCGTTGTAGTCTATTATAAAACAGCGTTTGACTTGCGTGCTTCGCAGCACAAGTCACTGTAAAGAACCTGCACCGCAGGTAGGCAAATTTAAGCTAGGAATTTATTCTGAATTAAGTGACTAGCCTTACTTTTGTCAACCCTTAACGTAGTACCCAAGGACGACTCAAGGAGAACATTATGACTCTGAAGACTACTTTGAAAATGACTGCTGCTGCCGCTTCTCTGGCAATTCTTGCTGGTTGTGCTTCTACCAGCGCTCTGGAAGAAGTTCGCATGACTGCAGAATCTGCACAAGCTGACGCTGCAGAAGCACGCAGCATGGCTTCACAAGCTATGAACACTGCAAACCAAGCCCAGCGCGATGCGCAGGCTGCTCTGCAGATGTCTGAGCAGAACCGTGAAGAAATGAACCGCATGTTCCAGCGTTCCATGCAGAAGTAATTCTGCTTGGAGCTGCTGGGGAGCCTCAGGCTCTCTCAGCGGTTGCTGTAGGCAAGTCGTAGTTAGTAAAGACGTTAGGCAAGTATTCGTTGCCGCTAGCTACGCAAAAAACCCCGCTTCGGCGGGGTTTTTTGTGGCTTCATTTTTGTGCTTCGCTAGGTCATGCGTCTTCGTTAGCGTTAGTCGATGCGCTGATCTCAATCTCTTCGATCAGCTCGACGGGCTCGGGCTCTAATTCTGGCGCTTGAGGACCGTACAGCGCAATGAACTGACCATCGGGTGCTTCAACCGCGCGTTCGATCTGCTCGGGGTCGATCTCGATATTGTCTTCGGTAAGCTCAGTAACCCGCTCTAACGCATTCAGTAGGGGCTCAAAATCGCCCACATTCTCTTCCAACTGCGGGAAAGATTGCACAAATAGCGTGCCATCCGATCCCCAGCCAGCCTTGAATGGTGCATCCATCAGATTAACCTGAGTACCGCTAGGTAGGCGCTCATAAAGCGATTCAATATCTTCTGGGTACATGCGAATGCAGCCGCGGCTAACACGCATACCCACGCCATCTGGGCGGTTGGTGCCGTGAATCAGGTAGCTCGGCATGGCCAGCAGAATGGCATGTTCGCCAAGCGGGTTGTCGGGGCCGGGCGGTACGATGGCGGGAGCAGGATCGCCTCGCTCAGCGGCTTCGCGGCGCATGGAAGAGGGTGGCGCCCAGGCGGGGTCTTTCACTTTGACCGTGGTGCGCGTAATGCCGACAGGGGTGGCGAACTCTTCACGCCCAACGCTGACCGGGTAAGTTTCAACGATGCCGGGTTTGTCCGCTGGGTAGTAGTAAAGGCGCAGCTCAGACAGATTGACCACAACGCCTTCGCGTGGGGCTGGGGGCAGGATGTACTGAGCAGGGATAACAACCTCAGTACCGACCCCAGGCACCCAAAGGCTGACATCAGGATTGGCCATGCGAATTTCTTCATAGCCGATGTTATGACGGCGGGCGATATCGATCAGGGTCTGCTTGGGGTCTTCGACCACGACGGTATAGCGCTTACCGATCACGTCACCGCTTTCGGGGAGACGGAAGTGGCCGCGGGGCAGTTCATCCTGGTCGGCAACCTGAACGGCGCTGTCGACGGCATCGATACTGACTTCCTGTGCCTTCGTCTGCTGCTCTGGCGCTTGGGCCTGTTCTTGGGCTGACGCTTGTGACTGAGCCTCAGCCTCAGCTTGGTCGTCAGCGGTTTGCGCAAAAGCGGGGCTCATCAGGCTAGCGGCTAATAGCACGGCCAAACTGGTCGGGCCCCAGAGGGTAAAGGTGTTACGCATGTTCATGGTCGTTCCTAATAAGTTAATTCACTGCTGTTGCGCATCGTTGGGCCACTCGTGCTAACCCGGTGAGGGCTAGCTAGGGCATGGCTATTGGCAAGTTTGCCCCAAGCGTTACGCCGCCGCTACTTTTTGATTAAGGGTACTAAGTAAGTTTTCAAGTTGCTGGAAGCGCTTGTCGACACTTTCCATCGGTAATTCAAATCGTAAGGTGTCCGAACCGTCTAAGCGGTAGTGCTTTGGTGAGGTCTGAATAAGCGTGACGAGCGTTAAAGGATCCACTTGAGTGCTGCCGTCAAACAACACGCGCCCGCGGCTTTCACCCGCTTCGATCTTGCTGATGCCCAGTTGCTCTGCACGATGGCGAAGCTTTGTCTGTCGAATAAGGTTCTTAAGTGGTGCGGGCAATAAGCCAAAACGGTCAATCAGCTCGACCTGCAGTTCCTTAAGCTCGCTGTCGCTCTGTGTATTAGCAATACGCTTATATATCACCAACCGCTGCTGTACATCATGAATATAGTCATTCGGTATCAAGGCGGGTAGGTTAAGGCTAATTTCTACGCCGGTATTGAACGGGGCATCGATGTTGGGGGTTTTGCCCGCACGAATGGCTTTTACTGCACGATCCAGCATCTCCATATAAAGGGTATAGCCGATGGTTTCCATCTGGCCGCTCTGTTCATCGCCGAGTAGCTCACCTGCACCGCGTATTTCCATATCGTGGCTGGCCAAGGTAAAGCCCGCGCCCAGATCGTCGGAAGCGCTAATGGCCTCGAGGCGTTTGATGGCATCGCGCGTCATGGCTTTAGGAGGCGGAGTCAGCAGGTAGGCATAGGCTTGGTGATGACTGCGGCCGACCCGGCCACGTAATTGGTGAAGCTGTGCCAGACCAAATTTATCGGCGCGCTCGATAATGATGGTGTTGGCACTGGGTACATCGATGCCTGTCTCAATAATCGTCGAGCAAACCAGCACGTTAAAACGGCGGTGGTAGAAATCCGACATGATACGTTCAAGGCTGCGCTCCGGGAGCTGGCCGTGTGCAACGGCTACCCGTGCTTCGGGAATCAGTTCACGGATTTTTTCTGCGCTGTTCTCGATGGTTTTGACTTCGTTATGCAGCACATACACCTGCCCGCCGCGCAGTATCTCACGCAACAGGGCTTCTTTAATGATACTGGGGTCATGTTGCTGGACAAACGTTTTGACCGACAAGCGGCGGGCAGGCGGGGTGGCGATAATCGATAGATCGCGGATGCCGCTCATGGCCATGTTCAGCGTACGCGGAATAGGGGTCGCGGTGAGGGTCAAAATATCGACTTCAGCACGCAGTGTTTTCAGCTTCTCTTTTTGCGCCACCCCAAAGCGGTGCTCTTCATCAATGATCAACAGGCCCATTTTGGGCAGTTCAACGCTTTTTGAAAGTAGCTTGTGGGTGCCAATGACGATATCCGTTTGGCCACTTTTAATGCTCTCCAGCGTCTGAGTAACCTCTTTGCCGCTGGTGAAACGAGAGATCAGCCCAATATTGACGGCCGTGTCGGCAAAGCGGTCGCGGAAGTTTTCAAAGTGTTGGCGCGCGAGCAGCGTGGTAGGCACCAAGACCACTACCTGTCGGCCAGACTGCACGGCTAAAAACGCCGCGCGCATGGCCACTTCCGTCTTACCAAAGCCGACGTCACCACAGACCACACGATCCATGGGTTGCGGCGAGGTCATATCGCTAATCACCGCTTCGATTGCCGCATGTTGATCGGCCGTCTCTTCAAACGGGAAGTTGCTCGCAAAACGCACATACTCATCGCCTGGCGCCTCGTAGACAACGCCTTGCTGGGCTTCCCGGCGGGCGTAGACATCGAGCAGTTCAGCCGCCGTATCGCGAATTTTTTCAGCGGCTTTACGCCGGGCTTTTTCCCACTGATCTGAACCCAGTTTATGCAGCGGTGCCAGTTCGTGACCCGCACCGCTATAGCGGGAGATCATGTGCAGGCTATCGACAGGCACATATAGCTTAGCGCCATCGGCGTAGGAGAGGGCGAGAAACTCGTTTGCCTGGCCGCCAGCTTCCAGTGTTTCAAGACCTAGATAGCGGCCTACGCCATGAGCCTGGTGAACGACCGGGGCGCCTTCGCGTAGCTCTGAAAGATGACGAACCGCGAGCTCGTTATCATCGGTGGCTTTCTCGCGCCGGCGGCTCTGGCGTACCACATCGCCAAATAGTTCGGTTTCACTAATCACAGCGATGCTTGGATTATCCAGCCACAGGCCGCTGTCGACCAAACCCTCGGTAATCGCATAATGGTGTTCGCTGGCGAGGAAATCCTGGAAGCTATCGGCATGAGGCAAGGCGAGGCCAAGCGGGGCCAGTATTTCTTCCATTGCCTCGCGGCGACCCCGGGACTCTGCTACAAAAAGCACGCGAGTTTGGGGGTTGGCTTTCAAAAAGCCGGTCAGTTCGCCGAGCGGCTGCTTGGCGCGGGCATTGATCGCCAGGGTAGGCAGGGCGATCGCTTCGGGCTGTTGCGCATGGCGCTGTTCGCTATCTTCCGTTAACTCTAGGCGTGGGCGAGATTTAATCGCTGAAAAGACGTCACTGACCGGGAAGAACGCCCGATGAGGTGGCAGCAGTGGCCGGGTCGGGTCCACGCCCAGGTTGACGTAGCGGGCATCGATCGATTGCCAGTGCTGCTCTGCAGCATGGAAAATCCCGGGCAGTAGAGCAACCCGCGTATCGTTCGTCAGGTGGTCAAACAGCGAAGCAGTGTGTTCAAAAAACAGCGGCAAATAGTGTTCGAGGCCCGGCGAGGGAATGCCTTTTAATGCATCGTTATAAAGAGGGCATTGGCGCGGGTCGACGTCGAACAGTGTTTCAAACTGCTCACGAAAACAGGCAATGGCACTACGGCTCAATGAATATTCATGTGCGGGCAGGAGCTCGAGTGACTCGCGTTTTTCCGTTGAGCGTTGGCTGCCCGGGTCAAAATGACGCAGCGTATCAATCTCGTCGTCGAATAGATCGATGCGGATCGGTTCATCCATACCCATCGCAAACAGGTCGATCAATGCGCCACGCATGGCGTATTCGCCGGGTTCATACACCGTTTCCACAGCGCGATACCCCGCTCGCGACAGTGATTCCCGAAACGTCTCGCGATTTAACCGCTCACCGGTTTTGAGCGCCATTACCCGTCCGGCAATATATTCAACCGGCGGTAAGCGTTGCATGAGTGTGTTGATGGGCACCAAGACGATGCCGCGTACGCCATCTTGCAACTGACGCAGCGTACGCAGGCGTGCCGACACAATATCCTGGTGAGGTGAAAAGCTATCATAAGGCAGCGTTTCCCAGTCGGGGAAAGGCAGCACCGGCACGTCGCTGTAGAAGTAGAGGTCTTGTTCAAGACGCTGTGCGCTGGCCGTATTGGGGGTGATGACCAACAACGGCGCCTGTTTGGCCACTCGGGAGAGCGCTAGAGCAGTCGCACTGCCCGGTGGCGATGTCCAATACAGCGTATCGCGTGTCCCTTGAGGCTGGGGCGGTTCGAGCAGAGAGAAAGTCGGCATAAGCAAGATATCGTTTTGCGCTGAAACGGAAAGCAGATCATACACGATCACCCGTTTCAGTTAGAGTGCCACGGGCAAGGAGGGAGTGAATCAGTCAGGAAAAGGTTTTGTAGTGAGATTGGCGATTCTGTAATACCCCTACATGTTGTGCGACTATCCATTCATTGCGATGGCTGCGCTCGCCCCGGATAATAGGCATAAATTATTGTCCATTACCTGATGAGGCCGCACGTGAGTCAGCAAGCGCTCGAAAATGTTTTTCAAGAATGGCAAGGCAACGAAGCCTTGGCGGAGCAGATGATCCCATTGGTAGGGCAGCTCTATCGTCAGAACAATGTCGTTGCCACCATGTTCGGACGTTCGCTCATTAAACGGTCAGTCATCCGTATTCTTAAAGACCACCGCTTTGTGCGCAAACTCGAGGGCACAGAACTCGCCGTTGAAGATACTTACCCCATCCTTAAAAGCATGGTGGAACTAAACCTCGGCCCGGCGCATGTTGATGTGGGTAAGTTGGGGGTAATGTTCAAGCGTCAGGGCGGTGGTGATGTTGAAGCCTTCCTGCGCAAAGAACTCCACGAAATCATTGATGGTTATCAGCCAGGCGCGAGCACCGGCGAGCCCCAAGATGTAGTGCTTTATGGTTTTGGCCGTATTGGTCGCTTGCTGGCCCGCGTGATGGTGGAGAAGGCCGGTGGCGGTAATCTGCTGCGTTTGCGCGCTATTGTCGTACGGGGTCGTGGTGATGTGGCAAAAGACCTGGAAAAGCGCGCCAGCCTGCTGCGCCGCGATTCAGTACATGGGCCGTTCGATGGCACCATTATGGTCGATGCCGAAGCGCGTACGCTGACGGTTAACGGCAATGTAATTCAGGTTATTTATGCCGACTCTCCCAGCGAGATCGACTATACCGAATACGATATTCATAATGCCGTGATTGTCGATAACACCGGTATCTGGCGCGATGAAGCGGGCTTGGGGCAGCACCTGGAATGCAAAGGTGCCGCGAAAGCTTTGCTAACGGCGCCGGGCAAAGGCGATATTAAAAATATCGTTTATGGCATTAACCATGAGTCTATCGGCGACAACGACCTAATTGTGTCCGCTGCATCGTGCACCACCAATGCGATCGTGCCGGTTCTGAAGGTGTTGAACGATGAGTATGGGGTGGTCAACGGGCATGTTGAGACCGTCCATGCCTATACCAATGACCAGAACCTCATCGATAACTACCATAAAGGCGACCGCCGTGGCCGCAGTGCGGCGCTGAACATGGTGTTGACTGAGACCGGTGCAGCAAAAGCTGTCGCTAAGGCGTTGCCTGAGCTTGAAGGTAAACTGACCGGTAACGCGATTCGTGTACCTATCCCCAATGTTTCCATGGCCATTCTTAACCTGACCCTGGACAAAACTACCGATGCTGCGGCGCTAAACGACTACTTGCGCCGCATGTCGATCAATTCCGCCTACCAGAAGCAGATCGATTTTGTGGATTCCGCCGAGGTGGTCTCGTCCGACTTTGTGGGTAACCGCCATGCCGGTATTGTCGATGCCAAAGCGACGATCGCGAACGGTCATCATGCTGTCGTTTATATGTGGTATGACAATGAGTTCGGCTATAGCTGCCAAGTGGTGCGAATTTTACAGCAGATGTCCAACGTGCGGTTTTTAAAGCTGCCGCGCTAATCAATCAAGCTACATTGGCCTCACAGCGGGGCTGTCAGGCGAAATACTGACTCAGCGCCACCTTCGGGTGGCGTTTTTTTTGCCTGTATGTGCTCTTTTGCCAATGTATATAGCACTTTTGGAGATCATCAGGGATGTGGTCATTGGACGCGCTTGTCTTTATAATACGATGGATTTTTCGGGGTGGTTCAAGTGCTGCTTGGGCCGGACTGGTAACAATCTGAGCAGAACACAATAATTCGCTGAGCAGAAAATAAGCATTCGAACCCCATACCTTCGTATATCCGATCCAACAACTGGGCGAGACTATGATCGAAGTCAAAAAAGGCCTGGATCTCCCCATCACGGGAGCGCCCGAGCAGCGTATTGAAGATGCGCGGCCTGTGCGCCACGTGGCAATCCTGGGTACCGACTACGTTGGCATGAAGCCAACGATGGAAGTTCAGGAAGGGGATAAGGTCAAACTAGGCCAATTGCTCTTCACCGACAAGAAGATTGATGGCGTGCGCTATACAGCGCCTGCCGCTGGTGAAGTGCTTGCAATAAACCGTGGCGAAAAACGTCGTTTACTATCTGTTGTGATCAAAGTCGACGAGACTGAGGAAGCGGTTGAATTCGCTGCTCACGATCGTAATGCCTTAGCGCAGCTTGAACGCCAAGTCGTTGTTGACCAACTGGTGGAGTCGGGACTCTGGACAGCGTTACGCACGCGTCCTTTTTCACGCACGCCAGCACTCGACAGCGTACCGAGCGATATTTTTGTCACTGCCGTGGATACCCATCCACTGAGCCCTGATCCTGCACTGATCATCAATGAGCAGCCGCAGGCATTTGAAGATGGCCTCAAGGTGCTAGCGCGCCTGACCGAGGGCAACGTCTTCCTGTGTACAGGTGACAACGGCAAGAGTGAAAATGCCTCGATTCCAGGCGGTGATATCGAGGGCGTCAAAACTGAAAGTTTTGCTGGGCCACACCCGGCTGGCCTCGTCGGTACGCATATTCATTTCCTTTCTCCCGTCGCGCTGCATAAGCAGGTGTGGCACATTGGCTATCAGGACGTTATTGCGTTCGGTAAGTTCTTTGTAGAAGGGAAGCTGGATATGAGCCGTGTGGTTGCCATTGGGGGGCCACGTGCTGAAAAACCCCGCTTGGTGCGTACTCGCATCGGCGCCAGTACGGATGAACTCCTGGCAGAAGAAGTCATCAAACCCGATGACACCCGCGTGATTTCTGGTTCTGTGTTTTCCGGCTTTACGGCGGAAGGGAAGCTGACCTACCTAGGGCGCTTTAACAATCAAATCAGTTTGATTGAAGAAGGTAACAAGCGCATCTTGATGGGTTGGTTGTCACTCGGCGCAGATCGACACTCTGTCCTGGGTATTTACCTTTCCAGAATTAAAGGCCTACGTAACTACGCACCGACCACTTCAACCAATGGGTCTGAGCGAGCGATGGTACCCGTTGGTTCTTATGAGACGGTGATGCCGTTGGATATCATGCCAACTCAGCTACTGCGTTCGCTGATCGTGGGCGACATTGAAGTTGCCATGCAGCTTGGGTGTTTGGAGCTGGACGAAGAGGATCTGGCGCTGTGTACGTATGTTTGCCCCGGCAAATACGAATATGGCCCCATCCTGCGTGACAATCTCTCCATGATCGAGAAAGAGGCCTGATGATGGGTATTCAACAGACACTCCAAAATATCGAGCCGCATTTCCACAAAGGCGGAAAGTACGAAAAGTTCTATCCGCTCTTTGAAGCGGTAGATACTATTTTTTATTCGCCGCCGAGTGTTGCTAAAACCACCGCCCACGTGCGTGACGGTATCGATCTAAAACGCATCATGATTACCGTATGGATGTGTACCTTCCCCGCCATGTTCTTCGGTATGTGGAACGCTGGCTGGCAGGCCAATACGGCGATCGACGCAGGCTACGCCTCAATGGGTGGCTGGCGCGAAGCGATCATGATGACGCTCGCCTCGGGCCATGATGCCAGCAGCTTATGGGCTAACTTTGTCCTGGGCGCTACCTACTTCCTGCCTATCTACCTGGTCACTTTTGTGGTCGGTGGCTTTTGGGAAGTACTGTTTGCCATTAAGCGTGGCCATGAAGTGAACGAAGGTTTCTTCGTTACTTCCGTGCTATTCGCGCTGATCCTGCCCGCGACGATTCCGCTCTGGCAGGTTGCGTTGGGTATCACCTTTGGTGTGGTCATTGGTAAAGAGATTTTCGGTGGTACGGGCAAGAACTTCTTGAACCCCGCGTTGACTGGCCGTGCATTTCTCTACTTTGCTTACCCCGCGCAGATTTCGGGTGATGCGGTATGGGTTGCTGCTGATGGCTACACCGGTGCAACGGCACTTTCGCTGGCCTTCCAAGACGGCATGTCTGCGTTGACCGACACCTTTAGCTGGTGGGATGCCTTCCTTGGCTTCATCCCCGGTTCTGTCGGTGAAGTCTCGACGCTGGCGATCTTCATTGGTGCCGCAGTGCTGTTGTGGACACGCATTGCCTCGTGGCGAATCATGCTAGGTGTTTTCTTAGGCATGGTGGTGACCAGCACGCTGTTCAACCTCATTGGCTCAGACTCCAACGAAATGTTTGCCATGCCGTGGTACTGGCATCTGGTGATCGGTGGTTTTGCATTCGGTATGGTGTTCATGGCCACTGACCCTGTATCAGCGTCAATGACCAACCAGGGCCGCTTGATATTTGGCGCACTGATTGGTGTGATGACCGTTTTGATTCGCGTTGTGAACCCGGCTTTCCCAGAAGGCATCATGCTGGCGATCCTGTTTGCTAATCTGTTTGCACCGCTGATTGACCATTTCTTCGTCCAGGCCAACATCAAGCGTCGCGTCAAGCGCACCGGCGTACCGGCCGAGGAGACTGCCTAATGGCACAAGGTAACAACTCCATCAAGAAAGTCCTGATAGTGGCGTTCGCACTTTGTATCGTGTGTTCCGTCATTGTCTCGACGGCGGCGGTCGCCTTGCGACCCGCCCAACAGCTTAACCAGGAACTGGATCGTAAAACCAATATCTTGAACGTTGCCAAGCTGTATGAGCCTGGCATGGACGTTGAAGAGGTGTTTAGCGAAGAAATCACCGCGCGGGTCGTTGACCTTGATACCGGTGAGTACTCCGAAGAGCACGACCCGGAGACTTACGATAGCTTTGAGGCCGCTCGTGACCCTGCTTCTGGCCGAACGCTGTCGGGTGATCAGGATATCGCGGGCCTATCGCGGGTTGAAAACTTCGCTACGGTCTACCTGATTGGTGGTGAAGAAGATCCTGAACAGATCGTGCTGCCTATTCGTGGCCAGGGCCTGTGGGGCTTGATGCGCGGCTTCTTGGCAGTAGAAGGTGATGGCAATACGATTGTCAGTATCACCTACTACGAGCACAGTGAAACGCCAGGCCTGGGTGCTGAAGTAAACAATCCGCGTTGGCAAGCCCAGTGGGAAGGCAAGAAAATTTACGATGAAGAGGGCGACCTCTCACCGGAAATTCACCTGACCAAAGGCGGCGCTAGCGACGAATACGAAGTAGATGCGCTATCTGGCGCTACGCTGACCAGTAACGGCGTGACCAATATGCTGCAGTTCTGGTTAAGCGAAGAAGCTTTCGGTCCCTATTTGGCTAAATTCCGCAGCGGTACTGAGCCGGAAGACGCCGAAGAGACCGACACCAACTTCGAAGACGTTGAGGGGGCCTGATCATGGCGGACGTAAATGCAAAAGGCGTTTTAACGGCGCCTATTTTCCAGAACAACCCCATTGCGTTGCAAATCCTGGGGATTTGTTCGGCACTGGCGGTCACCACCAGTATGAGCGTATCGCTCGTGATGGCGCTGGCGGTTATTTTCGTAACGGCATTCTCTAATCTATTCGTATCGCTGATCCGGAATCATATCCCTTCCTCGATTCGTATCATCGTGCAGATGACCATCATTGCCTCGCTGGTCATCGTGGTCGATCAGATTCTGAAAGCGTATGCCTATGAGATGTCCAAGCAGCTTTCTGTCTTCGTTGGCTTGATCATCACTAACTGTATCGTCATGGGGCGTGCAGAAGGTTTTGCGATGTCCAACACGCCGGGCATGTCGTTTCTAGACGGTGTGGGCAACGGCCTGGGATATGGCTTCGTGCTTATGGTGGTAGGCTTCTTCCGTGAGCTACTCGGTGCAGGCAGCGTCTTTGGTATTACTATCCTGCAAACCGTTCAAAACGGTGGCTGGTACGTACCCAACGGCTTGCTGTTACTGCCGCCTTCGGCGTTCTTCATTATCGGCTTACTGATCTGGGTGATGCGTTCCGTCAACCCCGAGCAGGTAGAAGATAATGAGTTCAAAATGAAGGAAAACACCAAGCCCAAGGAGGCCGTGTAACATGGAACATTATCTGAGTCTTTTTGTTGCCTCGGTGTTTGTCGAGAACATGGCACTGGCCTTCTTCCTGGGGATGTGTACTTTCCTGGCCGTGTCCAAGAAAGTGTCCTCGGCGATTGGCTTGGGAATCGCGGTAATCGTAGTATTAACCGTGACCGTGCCGGTCAACAATTTGGTTTTCACTTACTTGCTTCAGGAAGGCGCGCTCACCTGGACCGGTATCAGTGGTGCTGAAAATATTGACCTCTCTTTCCTTGGCTTGCTTTCCTACATCGGTGTTATTGCTGCACTCGTACAAATCATGGAAATGTTCCTCGATAAGTACGTGCCGTCGCTCTACAACGCGCTAGGGGTTTTCCTGCCGCTGATTACCGTTAACTGTGCCATCCTGGGTGGTGTACTGTTCATGGTAGAGCGTAGCTATAACTTTGGTGAAGCCGTGGTCTATGGCTTTGGTGCAGGTACCGGCTGGGCGCTAGCAATCGCAGCACTGGCGGGTATCCGTGAAAAGCTAAAGTACAGCGATGTGCCGGGTGGCCTCCAAGGGCTGGGCATTACTTTCATCACCGTGGGGCTAATGTCGTTGGGCTTTATGTCCTTCTCGGGCATTCAGCTTTAATCGGAGCCGGTTTTTCCCGGCAGTGCCTAGCACTGCCGGGTAATAGAAAACCTCCAGCAATAGGAAACCGACATGGTTGATACAACAGTCATCTTGCTCGGTGTTGTCATGTTCACGGTCATCGTTATTAGCTTAACGGCGATCATTCTGGCAGCGCGCAGCAAGCTAGTGAGTAGCGGGGACGTGACCATTGAGGTGAATGGCGACCCTGAGCATACGCTGAAGACCCAAGCCGGTGGCAAGCTGCTAAATACGCTTGCTGCTAACGGCATTTTCCTCTCATCTGCCTGTGGTGGCGGTGGTTCTTGTGCCCAGTGCAAATGCCGTGTGGAAGAGGGTGGTGGCTCTATTCTGCCGACAGAAGAGTCGCACTTCACCATGCGTGAGAAGAAAGAGGGCTGGCGCCTCTCTTGTCAGGTACCTGTCAAACAGGATATGAAAGTTGAAGTACCTGAAGAAGTGTTTGGCGTTAAAAAGTGGGAAACTGAGGTTGTCGCGAACCCCAACGTTGCCACCTTTATCAAAGAGCTGAACCTGAAACTGCCTGAAGGCGAAGAAGTCGCCTTCCGTGCTGGTGGCTATGTGCAGCTTGTGGCGCCGCCCTATGACGTCAAGTTCTCTGACTTCGATATTGAAGAAGAGTACCGCGGCGATTGGGAAAAATTTGATATGTTCAAAATTTCCCATAAGAACAACGAGGAAATCATTCGCGCTTACTCTATGGCGAACTACCCGGATGAAAAGGGTATCCTCAAGTTCAATATCCGTATTGCAACACCGCCTCCGGGCACTAACCATCCGCCTGGTCTGATGTCTACCTACGTCTTCAGCTTGAAAGAAGGCGATAAAGTGACTGTCATGGGGCCGTTCGGTGAGTTCTTTGCTCGCGATACTGACGCCGAGATGATCTTTATCGGTGGTGGTGCAGGTATGGCACCGATGCGCAGTCACATCTTCGATCAGCTGAAGCGCTTGAAGTCTGATCGTAAGATTACCTTCTGGTACGGTGCACGCTCTTGGCGTGAAACCTTCTATAACGAAGAGTATGACCAGTTAGCCGAAGAGTTCCCCAACTTTGAATGGCACTTGGCGCTGTCTGATCCACAGCCAGAAGATAATTGGGAAGGGCCGACAGGCTTTATCCATAACGTGCTGTACGAGAACTATCTCAAGGACCATCCGGCTCCTGAAGATTGCGAGTACTACATGTGTGGGCCGCCCATGATGAACGCCTCGGTTATCAAGCTATTGCTGGATATGGGCGTCGAGCCGGAAAACATCCTATTGGATGACTTCGGCGGATAAAAATCGATGTCAGATCGATTGTCTAGCAGCGGGGCTGGCCTTATGGCTAGCCCCGTTTGTTTATAAGCTGGCATAAGCAGGTGAGCGGCGATAGTCAGCATCAATGGCATACGCTTACGCTGATAACAAGGGCGTCACTGAGTTACAATGCACTAGAAACAAGACCGCGAGGCACTTACCGAACTGAATGTTGTAAAGATAAAATTGTCGGAAGGTAAGCTTAAAAATGTAACGCCATGCAGAGTATGGCTGGGAGGTTGAGATGGCAATTTGGCTACTGGTATTCGGCTTTATGGCGCTCATCATGGGTGTCATGGCCGTCGGTGTCATCATGGGGCGGAAACCTATTGCCGGTTCATGTGGTGGTTTAAACCAAATAGGCATGAAAGACGGCTGTGATATTTGCGGCGGTAAAGACGAAGTCTGTGAAGAAGAGAACCGCAAACGTGGCAGCGTACGCCGGCGTAGTGATGAAAGCCGTGGCGCCGATCTAGGCTACGATGCAACCCGTCGCTAAACGTTGGTTTGATAAAAGGGCGCAGATTCATAATGGACTGCGCCTTTTTAGCGTATAAGCACCAAGCGCCTGTTTGTCGGGAATGGGACTAGACGGAAATGAATTACTTCGAATAGGAAGGAGACGCAGCGAGTATGGCGGTTCACAATTACGATGTCGTGGTAATCGGTACGGGGCCTGCGGGTGAAAGTGCGGCCATTAATGCTGCCAAGCACGGGAAACGCGTAGCGATTATTGAAAAGCAGACGCAGGTAGGTGGCAACTGCACCCACTGGGGCACCATTCCCTCCAAAGCACTGCGCCATCAGGTCAAACAGATCATGGCGTTCAATACTAACCGCATGTTCCGCGATATCGGTGAGCCGCGCTGGTTCTCATTTCCGAAAGTAATGGAGCGTTCACGGGGTACCATCGATAAGCAGGTCGAAATGCGTACCACGTTTTACGCCCGCAACCGTATCGACCTGTTTCATGGCGTTGCCCGCTTCAAAGACGAGCACACCTTAGTCGTGCGAGACCGCCAAGAGGGCATGGAAGAGCTGGTCGCCCAAAAAATCGTCATTGCTACCGGCTCCCGCCCTTACCGACCGGCAGATATTAACTTCCGCCATCCCCGTATTTACTGCTCAGACACTATTTTGAGCCTTTCTCACACACCGCGCACCCTGGTTATTTTTGGTGCCGGGGTGATTGGCTGTGAATATGCATCGATATTTTCGGGGTTAGGCGTCAAAGTCGATCTGATCAACAACCGTGACAGCCTGCTGTCCTTTTTGGACGATGAAATCAGCGATGCACTCTCTTACCATCTTCGTAAGCACGGTGTGCTGGTCCGCCACAACGAAGAGTATGAAAGTGTCGAGGGCGATGAATCTGGTGTTGTAGTGCGTCTAAAATCAGGTAAGAAAATCCGCGCTGACGCTTTTCTGTGGGCCAACGGCCGCACGGGCAATACTGATAGCCTGGGGCTCGAAAACATTGGCTTGAAGGCCAATGGGCGTGGCCAGTTAAGCGTCGATGAGCATTACCGTACCGAAGTACCGCATGTGTATGCGGCGGGTGATGTCATTGGTTGGCCCAGCTTAGCGAGCGCTGCCTACGATCAAGGGCTTAATTCGTGCAACGAGCTGCTCGAAAAGGAGTATCGCTTTGTGAGCGATGTACCGACGGGCATTTATACGATTCCCGAGATCAGTTCGTTTGGCCCCAACGAGCGTGAGCTGACAGAAGCAAAAGTACCCTACGAAGTAGGCAAAGCATTTTTCAAAGATACGGCCAGGGCGCAGATTACCGGCGATACGGTAGGAATGCTCAAGATTCTTTTCCACCAAGACACGCTGGAAATCTTAGGTATCCACTGCTTTGGTGACCAAGCGTCAGAGATATTGCATATCGGCCAAGCGATCATGCAGCAAAATGGTGAGGCTAATACCCTTAAGTATTTTGTTAACACGACGTTTAACTACCCGACAATGGCAGAAGCGTATCGTGTGGCCGCACAGAACGGGTTGAATCGCGTCTTTTAGATATGATTTATTGCTGTGCAATATACGGGATGGAAGGAAGCGGAGGGTATCCTCTTTTGGTACTCTCCGATGTAATTTCGGTTAGCGGTAAAATGCTTTCTACCCGATTTCGCCCCATTGCCTTGGCTTGGTAAAGAGCTTTATCCGCGTATGAATAAAGTTCTTCAAAAGAGAGCTGTTCTCTATAGCATGTCGTCACGCCAATACTTATTGTTGGGCTCGATTTTAGTGGTAAACCTTCGTAAGTAAGATCTTCAACGGCTCTGCGCAGTCGATCGGCAGCTTGAAGTGCATCGTGAGTATTTGTCGAAGGCATTAACAAGCAGAATTCTTCTCCCCCAATCCTTCCTAAAGTGTCGGATGGGCGGCTGAATTGCCGTAGACATTCACTAATCTTTTTCAAGACTTTGTCACCTACAGGGTGGCCGTAGGAGTCATTGATATGTTTGAAATAATCCAGGTCAAGTAATAATACGCTGAGCGGTGTTTTGTCGCGTTTGGTCTTATATAATGCTACGTATGCTGCATCAACTAAGTGTCGTCGGTTATAGAGCCCTGTCAGTTCATCTGTCAACATTAAATTACGCATAATATTGCGTTGATGTTTAAGATGGATTACTGAGAACAACAAAAATAGTGCACTACTGGTAATCAATACAAAAGCCACAGCTGCAATAATATGAAAACGTTTAATGAAAAAATACTGCTGGTGTTCGGTTCGCTTTATTTCATCAGTTAATGTTTCGTAAAGCCTCGTGAGATTTGCTTGAACCTCAGAAGTACTGTACTGGAGTAACGCAAAGTCTGAACTTTCCTGTTCTGATGAGCTTAGCATTACCTGCAGGTCGAGTAAGCTGTCTTCTGTTTTTGAAAAAAGCTCAGCTGTATAACCAGTATTCTTTTTAAGCGGTTGGGACTCGGCTAGCATGTTTTGAATTTTATGAAGCGAGTACATTGAGGTACTGATAGCGCTACTAATTAACTCAATTTCACTATTGCTTTCTTCAAATGTATAAGGCTGCCATGCGGGAGTGGTTTTGGCTTCTATAATTTCTTCGACAAGCTCAGTATAGGGAATGCTAGTGTGGTAGCGCTGAAAAGACAGGTAGCTAAAGGCTGTAATTGCAATTGCTAATATTATGATTATGAAAATAGAAGCTATTCTATATCGTTTGATATGATTTAATTTATCAAACGTGAGTGTGGTTTTTTTATTACGATGTAGGCTGCGATCCATGCAAATACACCTCTTGCCAAAATTACATGTAGAGATTTTGGTATCATTTATATTAAGTGTTTTTGCTATTATTTTGAATGCAATATTTCGATGCTTTTACCACGCTTCTACTTAATCATGGAGGGATAGTCTCCACTATCCCTCAACTTTACTATTTGAAGTATCAGATTTGTGATTATTGAATTACTGTGACGCTGCAGAACTGACTGCTAGCTTGCTAAGATGTTCACTCGCTTTTGCTTGCCAATCTCCTTCTAATGCTGCTGCATTCTTTAAGGCTTCATGAGCAGCGCTCGGCGCTCCCTGCTGAAGCAATACAAGGCCAAGGTTAAGCCACGCCGCCCCCATTTCTTTATCCAGCGCTGTTGCTCGTTCAAAGGCGTTACGGGCTTCATCGATTTGTTGATCTGCATAGAGCGCGTTGCCTAGCGCAAATTGTCCAATCGCATTGGTAGGGTGATGCTTCACAAACGCTTCCCAGCTTGTTAACGCAGCACGGGGGCCATGGGACTCTTCGTAAGCGCTGATCGCTTCTAGCGCGTTACGAGCGCTAATGCCGGCCGGTAGCGTGCCTGGCTCCGCCACCACAAACCCCCAGCGTTCAGTGCGCGCCCAGGTGGCGTCGAAGCGGCTAAACGAGAGGGTATGACGTTCAATTTCACCACTGCGTAGAATCAGCGTTTCACTGGGCAGATCGTAGCCAATGGCCACCGCGTAGTGCCACATCGGATAAATGGGCAGCGATAAATTTTGCATCACCACCACGGGGTCGCCAGCGGCCAAATGGCCTAACAGCGCATCCATGGTGCCACGAATGGGATAGGCGAGTTGATCATAGCGTCGCACCGTCGCCAGCATTTCTGGCTGTACGCTGCCATCCCGTTCAGGCAAGAACACCTGAGGGATCAGCTGTTCAACGTCTGTTGCGACATCCTGATGGTTAAGCACCATGGCCAGGGTAGCTGGGCCGCACTGAAACTCCGTTTGGGCGTAAAACGGTACGCTGGTGATTTCGGCATGGGGTGGTAGCGCTTGATAGGTGCTTTGCAGCAACACTGGGTTTCGTGCGCAGCCGCTCAGCATTAGGAGCATAATAAAAACGCCCGCAAAGCGGGCGTTAGCAAACAGGTAGGTCATGAGCGGCCTATATTAACGAGTAAACGGATAAACGTCGGTCAGGCCGAGAATATCGGTTACCAGCAAAATAATGAAAACGGCGAACAGCGCACCAACAACGCCAGCACCGGCAGGCAGTTGCTCAAGTTGTTCGGCCATTTGCTGTGCTTCTGCATCGCTCAAGGCCGCCACGCGGGCGTCTACTTCGTCCAGATCAACACCCTGTTTTAGCAGTTGATCTTGCACGTCGGCACGGGCAAGTATCTCGTTGATACGTTCACGGTCAGCGCCGGCACGATCAGCTGACAAAACAGATTGAGTAGAGACTAAATCCATCGACTGAGGCGCAGCGGGAGCGGCTGCAACGGGCAAGCTGGTAATAACAAGCGCCGCAATCAGCAGGGTAGAGAGGTAGGCACGCAATGTTTTCATCGTCTTCTTCCTTATAGACTTGTCGGGGAGGGCCACGCTTTTAGGGTGACCTATTTTCACATGCACTATGCAGGCATGAGCCTGAAGTATAGAAACAAATGGTTTGATTTTTAAGCTTAATGTGCAAAGTGCTAATTATTTGCACTAATGCGATAAGTCCACGCGGATTCTGAAAGTAACCCACGGCCACCGGCCAGGGTTATGGCAAGGTCATGTAGGCCTGGCCAAAGCGGTACAGTAGCCGCGCCTTTTACCGCTAGGTCGAGACGCTGCGCCATTAATAGCAATTTATGCAGGCGTTTCATGGGCAGACGACCAATGGCTTTCTGGTAAGCCGGGCGACGCTTATCAAAGATCATTGGCTTTTGGCTTTTGCAGGCATGCTCAAAGCTTTGCCCTTGATCCAGGTGTTGATGTAGCGAGAGAAGAGTGCGTAGTTCCCGGGTCAGTGCCCACAGCACGATGGGGGCCTCGACCCCTTCGCTACGCAGGCCGTTAACAATGCGCGAGGCGCGGCTGGGTTCACCCTTTAAACAGGCATCGGCTAGGTTGAAGACATCGAAGCGAGTGCTGTCTTCTACACCCTGGGCGATGCTTTCGACATTTAAGCGCTTGCCCTGAGGATGGATCAGCGCCAGTTTTTGTAGCTCTTGATCAGCGGCTAACAGATTACCTTCAGTGCGCTCACCCAACAGCCGGGCGGCTTCCAGATCGATTTGCAAACCGTGCAGTGACGCACGATCCCGCAGCCAGTAACCTAATCGGGAAACATCCACCGGCCAAACTGGGACGAACAGCCCGTGTTTATCGAGTGCTTTGAACCAGGCGCTCTTTTGCTGTTTGGCATCCAGCTTACCCATGCTGATCAGCAGGATATCATCGCTGTTATCCAGCGTTTCGGCGTACTGCGCTAGCGCTTTACTGCCTTCTTGCCCTAGCTTCTGATTGCCCAAACGCAGTTCCATCAGCTTGCTGGTCGCAAACAAAGAGAGGTTGCTAGACATTTCCATCAAGCGACCCCAGGCAAAATTCGGCTCTACATCGAGCACTTCGCGCTCTTCGACCCCTGACTGCCGTGCAGCCGCCCTTACAGCATCGCAGGCGTCGCGATGCTGTAAGGGCTCATCCCCCGAGACAATCACGACGCGAGGAAGCTTTTTTGCCAACGCAGCGGGCAGCTGATCAGCAAATACCTTCACTGCATGCCCTCAACATAAGCGAGACGTTCGATGATTTGCTGAGAGAGGTTCCGGGCAAGCGTCTGCTCGGCTTCCATCATCAGGGTTTCACGGTTGAGAAGGTCATCATCGCTAACGCGAATACGCGTGCTCGTGGTCAGCGTCGAATTATTGATGTGATAGGCATTGTTCGCCCGCTCTTGTACCGAGAGCGAGGTGCTTAGCGTTAATTCATGCTCGCGACTTGCACGGCCATCGCCGCCCAAGCGCCGCTCAATTAACGCGGGGGTGCCCAGCGTGACCCGCCATGGCGCATCCGCCGTTACCTGAGTGCCTAACTGTTGAAGGCGTGCTGCCACTTGCTGTGCAACGGCGCTATTGGTATCGCCTTCCAAGGAAAGGGTAGGCAGCGTCGGCAGTGAATCGGTGCCGCGCAGCTGAAACCCGCAAGCGCTGAGCAGCATCGCCGCTGAAACGGCGATGCTAGCGGTTAAAAATGTACGTCTCTTCATCCGCTCACCACGATGTTGACCAGTTTACCGGGCACCACGATCACTTTACGCACGGTGTTACCTTCAAGATAGCGCTGTACGTTTTCGTGTTCCATGGCGAGTTTTTCGATAGAAGCTTTATCCGCGCTTGCGGGCACCTCAAGGCGGGCGCGCAGCTTACCGTTAACCTGCACCACCAGCTCGATGCTATCGCGGGTAAGCGCTGTTTCATCCAGGGTAGGCCAAGTGGCTTCAATGGCCGGGCCAGTATGGCCAAGGGCTTCCCACAGGCTATGGCACATGTGCGGAGTAATCGGCGAGAGCAGCAATACGCCGGCTTCCAACGCTTCACGGCTAACCGCTAGACCCAGTTCAGAGGTGTCTTCGAACTTGCCGATGGCGTTGGAAAGCTCCATGACCGCTGCGATCGCCGTGTTGAACGTGGTGCGGCGGCCAATGTCGTCGCTGGCTTTCTTGATGGTTTCGTGGGTTTTACGCCGCAGTGCCTTCTGGTCATCATTGAGCGCGTCGATGTTGAGCGTTCCTGGCGTGCCCGCTGCCAAGTGGTCATTCACTTGGCGCCACAAGCGCTTCAAGAAGCGGTGGGCACCCTCAACACCGGAATCCGACCACTCCAACGACTGCTCGGGCGGGGCCGCAAACATCATAAACAGGCGCACGGTATCGGCGCCGAACTTGTCGATCATCGACTGCGGATCAACGCCGTTGTTTTTCGACTTGGACATCTTCTCGATGCCACCCATCTCCACCGGCTCGCCGTCGCTCATCAAAATAGCGCTGAGCGGGCGGCCTTTCTCGTCGCGCTTCACTTCCACATCGGCCGGGTTAAACCACTGCTTGCCGCCGTTATCGGTAGGGCGGTAGAAGGTTTCCGCGATCACCATGCCTTGGGTCAGCAGCTGCTGGAACGGCTCATCGGAATCGACCAAACCGAAATCACGCATCAGCTTGTGGAAGAAGCGGGCATACAGCAGGTGAAGAATGGCGTGCTCGATACCCCCAATATAGAGATCGACCGGCAGCCAATAGTTGGCGCGCTCATCCAGCATGGCTTCGGTATTATCGGCACAGCAGAAGCGCGCGTAGTACCAAGACGACTCCATAAAGGTGTCGAAGGTATCGGTTTCGCGGGTCCAGCCATCACCCAGGTCAGAGAACGCGGGCATTTTCTTCAGCGGCGAGCCCGAGGCATCGACGGTGACTTCCATCGGCAGGGAGACTGGCAGTTCGTCATCGGTCAGCGGAACGGTTTGACCTTCCGGGCCGTATTTGACCGGAATCGGCGCGCCCCAATAGCGCTGGCGGGCAACCCCCCAATCACGCAGGCGGTAGTTGGTTTTGACTTCGCCACGGCCAAGCTCAGCCAGTTTGGCAGCGATGGCATCAAAGGCTTGTTCAAAGCCAAGCCCATCGAACTCACCCGAATTCACTACTGTGCCGTACTCTGCATAAGCCGCTTCAGAAACGTCAGCGGGCTGGCCGCTTTCATCGGCGATAACCGGTTTGATTGCAATGCCATACTTGGTTGCGAACTCCCAGTCACGCTGGTCGTGGCCGGGCACTGCCATGACAGCACCAGTACCAAATTCCATCAACACGAAATTAGCCACGTAAACCGGCACTTCATCGCCAGTTAGCGGGTGAACCGCCATATGGCCGGTGAGCATGCCTTTTTTCTCTTTGGTGGCCATTTCGGCTTCAGAGGTGCCGCCTTTGGCGCACTCATCGCAGAAGGCTGCCAGCTCAGCGTTTTGCTCTGCCGCCTGCTTAGTCAGCGGGTGGCCAGCGGCAACCGCGACATAGGTTACGCCTAGCAGCGTATCTGGGCGCGTGGTGTACACCGCCAGCGGGTCGCAGGTGCTGCCGTCTTTCGCTTTGATATCAAAACTGAGCTCAACGCCACGGGATTTGCCAATCCAGTTGCGCTGCATGGTTTTGACCTGCTCCGGCCATTCAACCTTATCCAGGTCGGCCAGCAGCTCATCGGCGTAATCGGTAATTTTCAAGAACCATAGCGGGATCTCTTTACGCTCAACCAATGCGCCTGAACGCCAGCCGCGGCCATCGATAACCTGCTCATTGGCAAGAACGGTTTGATCTACCGGGTCCCAGTTGACCGTCGACATCTTCTTATACACCAAGCCTTTTTCGACCAGCTTGGTGAAGAACCACTGCTCCCAGCGGTAGTAGCTGGTATCGCAGGTGGCGAATTCGCGGCTCCAGTCGTAGGCAAAGCCCAGTGCCTTCAACTGATTGCGCATGTAGTCGATGTTTTGATACGTCCACTTGGCGGGCGGCACCTGGTTCTGTATCGCCGCGTTTTCTGCGGGCATACCGAAGGCATCCCAGCCCATGGGCTGCATGACATTTTTGCCCTGCATGCGCTGGTAACGCGACACCACGTCGCCGATAGTATAATTACGCACATGGCCCATATGCAGCTTGCCGCTGGGGTAGGGGAACATGGAGAGGCAGTAGTACTTCTCGCGGTTCGCGTCCTCTACGGCTTTGAAGCACTGATGTTTGTCCCAGTACTGCTGGGCGTCGCGTTCGATATCACGAGGGCTGTAGTGTGCGTCCATCGGTTTATTAATGCCTTGGCGTATTCGCCCAAAAGGGGCGCAAAGTGAATGTGAGATGACATCTGTCAGATAAGTAAGGTCGATTGTATCCTATGCGGGTGTATCCTTGAACGGTAAGCCGATGATAGGAAACCGCATGCGTCGACAAAAGGAGAGGCACCATGAGTGAACAACAGAATGACAATCGCCTACGCGAAGGTTACGAACGTTTGTTGGAGCGGATGCAGGGGGGCGCCAATGAGCTCACCTGGGAGAATTTACAGAAGGATCTGGACGACGCGGTTGAGTTTGAATCGGAGCTGGAAGAGTACACGAAAGATGAGCTAGCGCTGCTGCGCGCCTGGGTAGAGCGCGACCTGAAAGACATGCGTTACTTCATGGCGGATACCGGCAAACAGGTGGCCAGCTGGTTAGGAATCGACATTGACGGCCTTTCCCGCCGCGTGGCGGAATCGCTGCTTTCGATTGCCGACCGTAGCGTGGTAGAGCGCGAACGCTTTGAGGAAGACCTGGAAGCCGCCCGCGCCGACTACTGCGAAGGCGAAATGGCCGCGCCCGGTTTAATGGCCTGCACCCACTGCGACGCCCAGGTAATGCTACCCACCGTTGCGCGCCTGGAGCCTTGCCATCAGTGCGGCCACCGCTACTTCTACCGGTTCCCCAATAAAATCATTGAGACCTGATTTACTAGGTCACCAGTAAGCTGACGCCTGCGATCGCCCCCAGCGAAAGCAGGCTCATCACCGCCGCATATAGCAGGTTATTCTTCATCATGCGATAACCACTTACCCCGTAACGCCCCTGCAGTGAAAGATTGATGCCGGAAAGCGGCCCCACGCTGGTGCCCACCGCCCACGAGCTTAACGCCACAAACGCAAACAGCGTCTGCCCGCCGTTTTGCAGATTAAGTATCGACGCCAACACCGACACGCCAATAATCGGGTGTAGGCCCGCCAACGCACTCAGCGTAATGGCCGCAAAACTGATCATCGCCTGTGGCGTGCCAAAGCGGGTGAACAGCGTCCAGTCGCTACCGGCGGCAGCCGTGACCAGCGTTGATAGGCCAATCGTCGAAAGCCCCGCGGCTAAAAATAGCGAAATCTCTCCGCGCATGGCGGGTAAACGGGTCGTGGTATGTTGGCGAATTCGCCGTAGGGTAAAATGTGGCCCATGGTGCAAGTTGCTTAGCACAGCAACGCCAGGCAGTAGAAAGGTGATAATGCTGACAATGGTCAGGGTAGGGGTGAGTACAAAGTGAAACAGCATCACCAGCGCGGCCATGCCCACCGGCATCAATAGACTGCGCGGCGACAGGGAGTAGCCATCCACCTCGCTAAGATCAAACCGGCGACGCAGCTCCAGCGTGGTCAACAGCCCCGATAGCATCGCGATGGGAAAGCCCACCACGGCGATTTGCGCATACTCCACCTCCGGCACCAGGGCGATCACCACACCCATGGAAGCAAAAAACGGCGACCACAGCGCCGCACTGGAAAGCCCGCGGTTAAGCGCCAACAGCTGCGGCGTCGTCAACGGCCCTCGCCGGGCCAGCTTATCGCCCACCATAAACACGGTCGAAAGATTTAAAATCGTGCCCAGGAAGTGAACCCCTAGCCATGTACTCATCACGCCACTGGCACCGGTAACACGCTTACCCGACGCGCCTTTATTCCCTTGCTTACCAATCAGCGAAATAAAGCTAACGCCGACCAGCATCGCCGCCACAAACGAATTGCCCTGCAACATCGCGGGCCAATTCACCTCAGCCGCATACACAAACCGCGCCACCAGCAGCATTCCCACACCCAGCGCAATCAGCACGCCCGCCTGAATACGCGAACGGCGGGGAATATCCCGCCACAGCAACACAACCGCCGCCCAAAGCAAATAGCTCACCGCATGGGCGGTGCTTAACCAGCCAGTAAAGCCAATAATCTGTGCGATCAAACCAAGCAGAATCAGCACGCCCGCCAAGCGCTGCCGAGAAGTCGTCTCTTGCATGCCAAACCCTTAATAGTGAATTAGCAGGCTAATCGGATTTGCGGAGGAAGGCTATACCCCAACTGCACTGAATCCCCTACCTCAGACAGCCTACTAATAGTCAAAATAGCTTTTTTGAATCCATTCGGCTGGGGAGTTTCATACTTTATGTGCTGTATCGATATTTTAGTTGTTAAGCATAAATGACTATATTTTTGCTTCTTGAATAATCGAAATTGGTAAAGATGTTCCTTGTTTTATCGAAATTTAGTCAGTTATTAAGTTTATATATATCAGTTGAAGTGCAGTGTGCGTTGATTGAATAATGCCTGTTTTTATATTTGATCATGGTTTTTAAGAAAATTATGTATAAGTTGATAACGGGATATAAGACAATGTGCTGAATGGTTTCTGCCAAATTTTTACAGAGTCTTAGATGGTAAAGAGAAGGTTGTTCTTATCAGTTGATCGCTTAGGTTGAGTAACAACGATAGTTTCAGATTATGAGAGATGGGGGCTGTTAAGTTGATGTTTTCTTTATTTAATATTGGCATTTTTATATCAGTGCAGTATGCTATTAAAAAAGTGTTGATAGTATTATGAAAATAATTTTACCGTATGAAATTTCTAATGGAAGATAGGGTGCTGCATGTTTTCTTGTTTTTATGCTACAATTTATAAACTATTCGTTTGAAATAATTTTTCGAAGCTTTTTATAGTTAAAGGAGTGTTTTAATTGCGAGTTTATGTATGGTGGTTAGTTGTTATTTATCGTTAATAATAGGTTAGGATTTCGACGAAGTTTTTCTTCTGGAGTGGTGATTTTGAATGCTAGGTAAGCTGTTAGCTCCCATAGAGCTATGCAAAAGATGCTTTTCTCTATGACCATTATCAGTCTATCTAAGTGCTTGGCAGCATCTTTCTTTATCGGACTAATGGGTATTTATCACCAAATCTAAATTTTTAAAAACCGCTATAAAATTTGACAAAATTCACAAAATAAGAGTTTGAGAGAAAGCAATTTATAAGGACTAATAAAGCCAAAGGAATTGTCTGCTGCAAGCGTTATGTAAAAAAACCAATGGAGAAAATTCGATGAATAAGTACATGGCTATACTCTTCATGACTGGCTTATCAGGGTGTGCAAGTATTGATTTCAATGCCGACTCTAACGGAGCTGTTTACTACGAACCGGTTCCGTATCTTTTCTACTCCTTGACTGAAAACTGTATCCGTTCTGCAACAGCGGTGACATTGCCAGGCGAAAAAAGGTACCTAGACTTTAAAGCAGGGTTTGGGTCTTCCAGCCTCTCTGCCGAGTTTGTAAACGGACTGCTGACTAAAGTAGGTCAAACTTCTGATTCAAAAATCCCGGAAACACTTACTTCAATAGGAGCTGAGAGCATAAAGGGAGTGGGGGGCTTGAAATGCAGCCCTATTGCAGTTTTATACCCTGTTGAGAATGGCGTGCCGAATTTGAATAAACCATTGCATCTAAATCGTGGCCAGTAGCAGTATGATAATCCAAGGCGGTGGGATATATTTTGCTTCGCCGCATTCAAAAAAATTATATCTTTGCTAGCGGCGCATTAAGTGCCCAGTCGGAGTACTTTATGAACAGTGACAACACAATCGAAACAGCTCATCTTTTCCATGGTGGCTGGAAAACATCTGGCAACACAACGTTCACTACTATAACTGCGATACCTCTTGAAAAATCTAAAGTCTTTCGTATTTCATGTGTCGAGCTAGTAGATGATGATTTTTTGGAATTTAGGTTACATATTGATGGGAAAGTAATTCTCGCGCCATTAAATGAAGGGGGGAGTATATTTGTACAAGGTAAATCTGTTTCTATCGAACAAGTTGGAAACGGGGTGAATTCCCTGGCGACCTGGGAAATAGTTCAAGAAGAGCAGTTAGAATTTGAACAGTCAATATGGGTGGTTTACCCTCAAGGTGGCTCACAGAGTCTCATTGCAGCTTTTGAGAGTGAGCAAGAATTTGTCCTTGGCATCAATTTAAAAAATAATGGTTGCTCAAGTGGAAAAATGACAGTTTTTATCGATGGAAGTCCTGTTGCAGACAAAGATGGAAACTCAATTGAATTTCTTGAAGGTAGTAGTATTATTGGCAAAGGGAAAATTATATCTGTTGTCGTTAGAGGTTTATGTACTAAAAATAATAAATTTTATGGAAATATCAAGATTCAAAAAGCACATAAAATAATTTAGTGGATAAAAAGCGCCGTTCATTCATCACTACGTTTTTTACTACTGTTGAGCAGAGAGTTGAGTCTGTAGAAAATCAGTGCTAACTCCTAAGTTTGTCCAGAATCGAAAGACAGATTAGAAGAGGTTACCATGCTGCGCCTCAATCGCTCTAATCATTATAAAATGCCCTGGTAATGCTCAACTACAAAATCAGCTTCATCCAGATGCTTTTGACACGCAGTGCCTATCTGATCAACCTCAAACTAGATTAAACGTCTTTTCATTCAGAGCGATGTGCTTACAAGGGGATAATGCCACGGCAGGCTCGGCTAATCATCCCCGACCTCAAAAACGCCTCACATAAATGTCCAGGCCAATACCCTCGTAACCTTATTTCCCTGCTTCATCTCTATTTCCCGCATATCCACGGCACCGAGTTTTCCAATCAACTTCTTGGCAGGCTTAACATTGTCGGCTTTTGAAAGCAGGCTGCTAAACCAGCGGCATTGCGTTGAGTACATTTGGCTTTCTCTGATTAGCTTTTTAAGAAACAGCTGTTCGCCGCCTTTACACCAGAGCTCTGCTCCCATCCCGCCAAAATTCAGTGTCGGCGTTTGGGTTGTTGCTTTTTGTTCACCGTGATTACGTGCGAGGTTAATGCGTTTACGCTGGCTACCTTTAAGCGCTTCATCGAGCGAGGCGTGGAAGGGTGGGTTGCATACGCTGACGTCAAAGAACTCCTCTGCTTGAATGATCCCTTCAAAAATATGGTGTTTATCGGGCTGCGTGCGCAGCGTGAAGCGATCTTTAAGCGTGGGGTTATTGGCAATGATCGTGGCGACGTTCTCAAGCGATTGAGTGTTAATGTCACTGCCCACACACTGCCAGCCGTAAATTTGGCAGGCCAGTAGCGGGTAGATGCCATTGGCGCCCGTGCCGATATCGAGCAGCTTGATGCTGGGCTGTTCACCCCCAAGCCCAATTAAGTCCGCCATGTAATGGATATAGTCGGCTCTGCCGGGGATAGGAGGGCAAAGCGCGCCCTCTGGAATATCCCAATCGACAATCCCGTAGTAACAATTTAATAACGCGGCATTGAGCGTTTTGACAGCCAGCGGGTCTGCGAAATCAATCGACAGCTCGCCATAAGCGTTTGGTTGCACGTAAGGGGCTAGTGCGGGTTGGCTTTTTACGAGAGCAGGGAAATCATAGCCTTGGCTGTGTCGGTTGTTTGGGTGCAGGCCTTTGCGAACAGGCTTGGCTCGGCTTTTATCGCTTCGATGAAGGGAGTTCACGGTCATGGGCCTGGGCTTGGCATTCATTAATAGAGTGGTTTTGTATCGCCCGTGATTATAACCTTAATGGCTGGGTTGGGCTTGCAAGGTAATGGGAGGAAAAGCGTGCCTGATCCGCTTTGAGCATTTTTCTTACTCTTTAAGCCATTATTAATGGCGAAGGCTTTAAATTTTCCAGGGGCAGCACATTGCGCACCATAAATAGCTTTATCACCTTCGGTATTGTCTTCCTTGCCAACGGGATCACATTTCTTGTGGTGGGGCTAACCACTCAATTAACGACGCTTTGGCTCATTAGCTTCCCGTTTATCATGCTTGGCATTGTCTTTTTAGCCATTTCGAAGTCTCGTCGGAATGCTCGGGATAGTGCTACTTCCTCTTGAAGAGTTGGAACCTAAGTGTTCCCGCGGATAACCTGTGAGGCTTCCCCCGCGCTACACAGATGATCTTTCACTTCGCGTATTTTCTAGCTCCTCAATCATCCTTCTCGCTGCATTCGATAACGTTCGATTGGTATGCACCAAGTATCCCAGTGGTCGATAAATTGGCGGGGTGTCTACCTTGAGTTCTATTAATTCACTGTCGATCATCTTTTCCGGTAGCAGGCTCCAGCCCAAACCAACGCTGCACATCATCTTGAGTGTTTCTAAATAGTTGGTTGCCATGCTAACCGGGAGCTGTAAGCCTGCTTCCGCAAAGCGTTGCGCAATCAGCGAACCGGTAAAGGTTTTGGCGCCGGGCATGACGCAATTAAAGTCACATAGGGCGGCAAGCGATAGCATGTTTTGGCCCCTCTGTGCTTGGGTTTTGGCATGCGAGGCAAGTGGATGGTCAGTCGCGCAGGTAAAGCAGAGCCGATCACGCCATAGCTCGACGACTTGCAGTTGTTCGTGAGGCTGCGGTGCTAGGGTTACTACCGCCATTTCCAACGTGCCATCCAGCACCCCCTGGTAAGCTTGCTCAGAATCCAGAAAGTGCAGGTCGAGCTCGACTTCTGGGTGGCGCTGGGTGTACTGCTTTAAGAGCGGCGGTAAACGGTGCAGGCCAATGTGATGGCTGGTCGCCAGGGTTAATTTACCGCCGACTTGGCCCGAAAGATTCGCCAGGGCGCGGCGGCTATCTTCCACGGTCAACAGAATACGCCGCGCTTGTGGCAATAGCACATTACCGGCTTCGGTTAGCGCGATGCGCCGACCAATGCGGTCAAACAGCCGGGTGCCCACCTGTGATTCCAGAGTAGCAATGCGCTTGCTGATGGCCGGCTGGGTAAGGTGAAGCTGTTCCGCGGCACGTGAGAAGCTTTGGGTATCGGCCACGGCCATAAATGCTTGGAGGCTTTGAGTATCCATTGAAGCTCTCTGATTAGGTATTCCAATATGGAATCTAAACTATGAATAACATGAATTGCTTTTATGCGCGAGTCGCGTGACACTCTTGCTATCGCCATATAAGCAGCACACAGAGGCTGCCATACCGAACTAGCAGGGCACTGCCCGGGAGAGCCACATGTCAGGTCAAACTCTTTACGACAAGCTGTGGAATCAGCACTTGGTCAAGCAGCGTGATGACGGCACCGCGCTGATCTACATCGACCGCCAACTGCTTCACGAAGTGACTTCGCCTCAAGCGTTTGAAGGCCTGCGTTTAGCTAACCGCAAGCCGTGGCGCTTGGATGCCAACTTGGCCACGCCCGATCATAACGTGCCGACGACCATCAAAGAGCGCGCCGAGGGCAACAGCGGTATTAAAGATCCGGTATCGCTGATTCAGGTACAGACCCTGGACGATAACTGCCTTGAGTACGGCATTGAAGAGTTCAAAATCAACGACCCGCGCCAGGGTATTGTGCACGTGGTGGGCCCCGAGCAGGGCGCCACGCTGCCGGGGATGACCGTGGTGTGCGGCGACTCCCATACCGCCACACACGGTGCCTTTGGCGCGTTGGCCCACGGTATCGGCACGTCTGAAGTCGAGCACGTGATGGCGACCCAGTGCCTGCTGGCGCAAAAAATGAAGAATATGCAGGTGCGTGTAGAAGGCGAACTGGGCCTGGGCGTCACCGCTAAAGATGTAGTACTGGCGATTATCGGCAAGATCGGTACCGCAGGCGGTACCGGCTACGCCATTGAGTTTGCCGGCAGCGCGATTGCCTCGCTCTCGATGGAAGGGCGCATGACCGTGTGCAACATGGCCATTGAAGCGGGCGCGCGGGTGGGTTTGATCGCCGTCGACGATACCACCATTGATTACCTTGGCAAGCGCCCCTTTGCGCCGACCGCAGAGCAGTGGGAAGCCGCCGTGGCAGATTGGCGCAACCTGGTCTCTGACGCCGATGCCGCGTTCGATAAAGTCGTCACGCTCAAAGCCGAAGAGATCGAGCCGCAGGTAAGTTGGGGCACCAGCCCAGAAATGGTCACCGGTATTTCAGGCCAAGTGCCTGACCCGCTCGCCGCGCTGGATGAAACCGTGCAGCGTAGTCATACCCGCGCACTGGAATACATGGGGTTGCAGGCCAATCAAAAAATCACCGATATCAAGTTAGATAAAATCTTTATCGGTTCCTGCACCAACTCGCGTATCGAAGATTTACGTGAAGCGGCTAAAGTCGCCAAAGGCAACAAAGTCGCTGACTCTATCAAGCTTGCCATGGTGGTGCCGGGTTCTGGCTTGGTGAAGCGTCAGGCGGAAGCGGAAGGCTTGGATAAAATCTTTATTGAAGCGGGTTTTGAGTGGCGTGAGCCGGGCTGTTCCATGTGTTTGGCCATGAACGCGGATAAACTGGGCGCTGGCGAACACTGCGCCTCTACCTCTAACCGCAACTTTGAAGGGCGCCAGGGTTACGGCGGCCGCACACATTTGGTTAGCCCAGCGATGGCTGCTGCCGCTGCTATCGCCGGTCACTTTGTCGATGTTCGCAGTTTGCCCGCTAACGACGCCACGCACGCTCAGGAGGCCTAAGCCATGAAAAAATTTACCCGTCTTGAAGGCGTGGTAGCGCCCCTTGACCGCGCCAACGTCGATACCGATTTGATTATCCCGAAGCAGTTTTTGAAGTCGATCAAGCGTACCGGCTTCGGCGTTAACCTGTTTGACGAACTGCGCTACTTGGATGAAGGTCAGCCGGGGCAAGACTGCTCACAGCGTCCGCTGAATCCAGATTTCGTTTTGAATCAACCACGCTTCAAAGGCGCTGAAGTGCTGCTGGCTCGGCGCAACTTTGGCTGCGGCAGCTCGCGTGAGCACGCGCCTTGGGCGCTGGAAGATTTCGGTTTCAAAGTAGTGATTGCGCCTAGCTTTGCCGATATTTTCTACAACAACTCGTTCAAGAACGGCATTCTGCTGATTACCTTCCCTGAAGATGTGGTCGAACGCCTGTTTGACGAGGTGAACGCCAAAGAAGGCTACCAGCTAGATGTGGACTTGGAGCATCAGCGGGTCATTACCCCCAGCGGCGAAATTTTAGAGTTTGAGGTGGATGAGTTCCGCAAGCACTGCCTGCTGGAAGGGCTGGACGATATTGGCCTGACGCTAAAGGACGAAGACGCCATTCGTGCCTTTGAGCAGAAGCATAAAGCCGCGCGCCCCTGGCTTTTCCGCCAATCCGCTTAAGCCCGTCTCCAATAATTAAATGCTAAGGATTTTGCATGACACATAAGGTTTTGTTATTGCCGGGTGATGGTATTGGCCCCGAGATTGCCGCCCAGGCGGCACGCTTGTTGAAGGCGTGCCAAGAAGCGGGCTTGGATATTGAGGTAGAAGAGGCCTTGGTGGGCGGCTCTGCCTATGATGTCTATGGCGAGCCTCTTCCCGCAGAAACGCTGGAAAAAGCCAAAGCGGCCAGCGCTATTTTGCTGGGCGCGGTGGGCGGCCCCAAGTGGGACAAAATAGAAGACCTCTCCAAGCGTCCTGAAAAGGGGCTGCTCGGCCTGCGTAAAAACCTGGGGTTGTTCGGTAATTTGCGACCGGCGATGCTTTATCCGCAGTTGGCCAGCGCCTCCAGTCTAAAGCCTGAACTGGTTGCCGGGCTGGATATTATGATCGTTCGCGAGCTCACCGGTGGCATCTACTTCGGCCAGCCCCGTGGTATCGAAGAGCGCAACGGCGAGCGGGTTGGGTTTAACACCTATATCTATTCGGAAAGCGAAATTGAGCGCATTGGCCGCGTGGCGTTTGAAATGGCCCAAAAGCGCGGTAAAAAACTCTGCTCGGTTGATAAAGCTAACGTGCTGGAAGTCACCATCTTGTGGCGTGAAGTGATGGAGCGTTTGGCGCCAGAGTACCCTGACGTCGAGCTCTCCCACATGTACGTCGATAACGCCGCGATGCAGTTAGTGCGCGCACCCAAGCAGTTTGATGTGGTGGTCACCGGCAATATGTTCGGCGATATTCTCTCTGACGCCGCCGCTATGCTGACTGGCTCCATCGGTATGTTGCCTTCCGCGTCGCTAAACGAAAGCGGGCAGGGCATGTACGAGCCTTGCCACGGCAGCGCGCCGGATATCGCTGGTCAGAACGTAGCGAATCCTCTAGCCATGATGCTCTCTGTGGCCATGATGTTGCGCTACTCGCTGAATGAAAATGCCCTGGCGGAGCGTATTGAAGCGGCCGTCGGGAGTGTATTGGATGACGGCCTGCGCACGGCGGATATCGCGTCAGAAGGTATGCAAACCATTGGCACAGACGCTATGGGTGATGCGGTGTTGGCGGCGTTTGCGAAGCAGTAAAGTATTGGCAATGCGACTGCGTTAAGGGCGCCTGGGGCAGGCCGTAGAGGGGGGCATTTGCCATGGCCGGAATATGTTCCATACCATTCCGGCATTTCCGCCATCCATGGCGGTCAGATGGCAAATGTAGCGCCCAGGGATGGGTTCACAGCGCCCCCTCCTAGGCCTGTCGCAGGGGTAGCCCTTAACCTATCTCCTGGTTTCAAAATCAGCGTAAAGAAGTGTGTATAATAGTGTGACTCATTCTTTGCAGGAGGACTTCATATGTTGAAAGTCGGTTTCGTGGGATGGCGCGGTATGGTGGGCTCTGTACTCATGCAGCGCATGCTGGAAGATGGTGATTTTAACGGTATTGAGCCGGTCTTCTTCACCACTTCCCAGGTTGGCCAGCCCGGCCCCGATATCGGTGTAGACGTACCTCCGCTGAAAGATGCCTTTGATATCGAAGCGCTCAAGGCGTTGGATGTCATCGTGACCTGCCAGGGCGGTGACTACACCAAGCCGGTCTATAAAGATCTACGTAACGCAGGCTGGAAAGGCTACTGGATTGATGCCGCCAGCACCCTGCGTATGGAAGATGAAGCGACCATCGTGCTGGATCCGGTTAACCGCAAGGTGATCGACGACCAGCTAGCCAAGGGCGCGAAAACGTTTGTTGGCGGCAACTGCACCGTGAGCTTGATGCTCATGGGCCTTGGCGGCCTGTTTGAAGCCGATATGATCGAGTGGATGACCTCCATGACCTATCAGGCGGCTTCAGGCTCTGGCGCAAAACACATGCGTGAACTGCTCAATCAAATGGGCCAGTTACACGATAGCGTTGGCGAAGAGCTGAAAGATACCTCCAGCGCGATTCTGGATATCGATCGCAAGGTAACGGCTGCCATGCGCGGCGGTGAATTTCCCATCGATAACTTCGCCGCACCGCTGGCAGGCAGTTTGCTTCCTTGGATCGATACCAAGTTGGACAATGGCCAAAGCCGTGAAGAGTGGAAGGGGAGTGTTGAGACCAACAAGATTCTCGGCCTCGACAACAATCCGATCCCTATCGACGGGCTGTGTGTCCGTATCGGCGCCATGCGCTCTCACAGCCAAGCGTTCACCATCAAGCTCAAGCACGATGTGCCGCTGGATGAGATCGAAGATCGCATCGCCAAGCACAACGAGTGGGTCAAGCTGGTGCCGAACGATAAGGATGCCACGATTGCTGGCCTGACCCCCGCGGTGGCGACCGGCACGCTGCAAGTGCCGATCGGCCGTCTGCGTAAAATGCAAATGGGGGGTGAATACCTCTCTGCGTTTAGCGTAGGTGACCAGCTGTTATGGGGTGCTGCTGAGCCGTTGAAGCGGATGCTGAAAATTCTCCGCGAGCAGTAATGGTTCTGGGTAGTGCGCTCGTCGAAAACGGGAAGCTGTTCGCAGCTTCCCGTTTTTTTTCGCGGTTATTATTCATCAAGGTGGGAAAAACGGCTTTATTTCGTTAAGTTATGATAAAAAAGACGTAATACAATAAGCTTGCGACCATAGTACTTGAGATCATAGTACTTGAGATCAGAGTACTTGCGATCACAGTACTTGTGACGATAGTAAAAAAGTAAGTAGGCGATCAGGGAACATTCATGAAAAAGACACTGACATGGATTACATGGCTCTCGTTGAGTGCAGTGAGTCCTTTTGCGCTAGCCGTTGGGCTAGGGCAGGCGAGTGTCGGCTCGTATCTGAATGCGCCTCTAAACGCCTCGATACCGCTGCTAGAAAGCAGCGGCTATGCCCTTGACCAACTCCGCGTAAGCGTTGCCGAACCGGCAGATTTCGCTGCCGCAGGGCTTGAGTGGACACCACTTGCCGCAAGTGTGCGTACCCAGGTGATTGAGCAGCAGGGGCAACGTCAGGTGCGCTTGAGTTCTGACCAACCGATGCAGGAGCCTTGGCTGGATCTGCTGCTTGCGGTTGAGTCCCCAGACGGGCAAC
The DNA here is from genome assembly GCF_002366715.1 of Halomonas sp. UBA3074. GTDB lineage: Bacteria > Pseudomonadota > Gammaproteobacteria > Pseudomonadales > Halomonadaceae > Vreelandella. The sequence continues at coordinate 101,360 of NZ_DFBS01000026.1, forward strand.
AGCTTCGCGATGTAACTTTGTTGTTTGATCCCCCTGGCTATTCCCAGCAGAGCCAAGCGCAAAGTGCGAGCTATGCTGCTTCGACTGCCCCTTTAGAGGCCAGCCCCGTGCCGCCAGCCTCAGCAAGCGCGCGTGAGCAGGACCGTGAGACCAGCAGTGCCAACAGTCTTAGCAACACTCGTAACAACAGCCGCAACACTAACAGCGGCGCTTACGTGGGCAGTGGCGATACATTATGGAGCGTTGCCGAGCGCACTAAGCCTGATGAAGTGAGCGTACAGCAGATGATGATGGCGCTGCTGGAAGCGAATCCTGACGTCTTTCCATCCGGTAATATCAATGACATGCGTGCAGGGCAAACGTTGCGCGTGCCCGATCGTGAACGTGTGATGGCGCGTTCGCACAGCGATGCCGATGCGGCGATTCAAGCGATGAATGAAGCCTGGCGCGCCCGCCGTAATGGCACGCCTCAGGCAGTGCCCCTACCTGACGTTGCAACTGATGTCGTTTCGGATACCGCGATCGCCGCTAGTAATGCCCTTGAAGAGCCAGTCCCCGAGGAAAACGCCGCGCCAGAGCCAGACACTGCGCTTGCAGCGGGCGGCGCTGAGCTCAGTGAGCCAGCAGCGGACGAGCCAGTAACAGACGATCAAGCTGCGCTTGCGTCGGCGGCGGCCGATGAACCTGAGGCGCTAACGCGGGCAGAATTAACCGAACAGTTGCGCCTAAGCCAAGCGATGCTTCAGCAAGTACTGGATGAGCGCGAATTAATGCGCGCTGAGCTTAATGCGTTACGTGTGGAAGTTGTCTCGCTGAATCAAGCCCTAAGTGACGCGTTGGCTGCGCAAGCGCAGTCGCCAGAAACCGAGCCACAGCCACTGGCTGCCAGCATGGAGGAAAACCCAAGCGTCGCGGCGTTCGTTGAACGCTACCAATGGCCGCTGGCGCTAGTAACCATTGCGCTGCTTCTGGCGCTTTTGGTGTGGTTGCGTAAGCGGCGCGAGAATAACTGGGAAGATGTCCCCCCGCTTGCCGACCCCGCCGTAAAGCCCACGGTTCCCCCGCGCGCCGCCGCCACTGCCGCTCCTAAGGCAGCCTCTGTTTCTGACGCCGCGCCTGCGCCTGAGGCAACGCCCATGCCTGAGGCTATGCCATTTACCGCTACGTACCCGATTCATGCCAATGAAGAGGATATCAGCGCCCCGGTTAGCGAAAGCGAGCCGCCAACATCAAGTGGCGCATCCTCCGACATTGCTTATCCCAACACGGTATCAACGCCGGATACTGATCAGTGGCTTCTCGATGAGCATGAACAGACGATTGAGCGAGAGGACGCGCCTAGCTATGAAACTAGCTATGAAAAAAGCCAAGCCGCCGGGTTGGCTGAACAAGGGCGTCAGCGCCGTCTAGGCTTGCATGTGGCGCCGAGTAGCGACGCCGAGCAGGTGTCGCTAGCGCCGCCCTCAAGCCCAGAACCCATGCGTGAAATGTTGGCTTCGCTCAGTGCTGACACTTCTGATGCAACGGTGAGCGAGCCGACAGCGGCGAATAACGCGACGCAACATGATGCTATACAACCCGCTATGCAATCATCAGTGCACGTCCCGACGCCCACTGAGGCCGAACATCGCTTCATCGATTATCACCCGCCCACTTTAACCAAACCAGTGAGCAGCCATACTGGCATGCGCCATGAAACGCCACAGCAGCCTACCGTTGATTTCGCCACTGAAAGCCCTTCCGCCCCTGCCAAGAAAAGTCGACGACTGCCGGAAGATGACTGGGAAATTGAAGAGGTAGCATTCAAGCCGCGAGGCCTGGATAATAGCGAACCTTCAAAATCTTCAAAATGATGTGGCTTGATGACGCTGTTTTATCACTTCGATGAGAAAATTCCGCTAACGGGTCGTTTGGCAATGGGCGTCGAGTACGACGGCACCCATTACTGCGGCTTCCAGCGCCTTAAGCACGCCGCATCGGTTCAGGCATCGTTAGAGGCTGCCCTGGCCAAGGTGGCCAACGAGCCCATTCGCGTGCATGCCAGTGGCCGTACCGATTCTGGCGTGCATGCCACCCGGCAAATCGTCCATTTTGATCCGCCCGTCGGGCGCTCTGAAAAAGCCTGGATATTTGGGGTCAATACGAATTTGCCCCGGGATGTGGCCGTGCGCTGGGTCAAGCCAGTGGGCGAGGACTTTCACTCTCGCCTGTGTGCCCTTGGCCGTCGCTACCGCTACGTGCTGCTGAATCAGCTTAGTCGCCCAGTGCTAGAGCGCGCCAATGTGACCTGGTGTCGTGACCCACTCGATGCCGATGCCATGCACCGCGCGGCCCAGGCACTGGTAGGGGAGCACGACTTTTCCAGCTTTCGTGCCGCTGGCTGCCAGTCCAAAACGCCCTGGCGGCATTTGCACTTTGTCGATGTGAAGCGCTACGGCCAACTGGTCATGATCGACATCCAAGGCAACGCCTTTTTACACCACATGATCCGAAATATTGCCGGTGCACTGGTGAGTGTTGGGCGCGGTAGCCAAAATGAAGCGTATATAGGTGAACTTTTAGCGCTTAAGAACCGTCGCAAAGGGGATGTGACGGCACCGGCTTGTGGTCTTCACTTCGTTGATTCGGTTTACGACGAGCGTTTTGAGCTGCCGAAAGAGCCATTAGGGCCGCAATTGCTCGCGTTTACCGGCGAGTGGACAGGTGAGCGTGAGATCCCGGATACGCCACGGGTTGCCTATCGTCGAAACCGGTCCCTCAGCAATTCGGCGAGTAGACCTGAACAGGAGGCGTCTTCATGAGTGATATGCCCCGAACCCGAACACGCGTTAAGTTCTGCGGCTTTACCCGCGTTGAGGATATCGATCGCGCCGTGGCGCTAGGGGTGGATGCCTTAGGCTTTGTGATGTGGCCAAACAGTTCGCGTGGTCTGGATGTCGAGCAATTGGCGCTGCTTTCCGCGCACGTGCCAGCATTTGTGACCCGTGTCGGGCTGTTTGTGGATCAACAGGCGGAACTGATCGAGCGCTGCCTTCCCTATCTGGACATGCTCCAGTTTCATGGCAGCGAGTCGCCTGAGGAGTGCCAGCGTTACTCGCTGCCCTGGATGAAAGCGCTGCGCATGCGTGATGAAATCGATCTGGTCCACGAAGCTGAGCGCTATCAAGGGGCGCAGGCGCTGCTGTTAGATGCCTACCGTCCCGGGGTGCCTGGCGGCACAGGAGAGACCTTTGATTGGTCTAGAATCCCCGCAAATCTTGCAAAACCTGTTATCCTCGCCGGTGGGGTAAGCGCTGATAACATTGCCACCGCAGTGCGCCAAGTAGCGCCTTATGCGGTGGATGTCTCCGGTGGCATCGAAGCCACCCCTGGTTGTAAAGATGCCGCGAAGATGGCCTCTTTTGTACGTCATGTGGCGTTAGCCGACGCCGGTTAGAATTCGTTCGCAGCTTTTGGCCACTGTATCGAGCTGCGTTTTACACTGATCATTTATTGTTTGCCTGTTCTGGCGATCTTGTGAGGTATCACTGTGACTGTTTCTGCGACGCCTGCTCCAAAGACGAAGTTCAGCGACCTGACCCGTATGCCGGATGCCCGCGGTCATTTTGGCCCCTATGGCGGCCGGTTCGTGTCAGAAACCCTCAGCTTTGCTTTGGAAGAGCTGGAAAAAACCTACGCTAGCCTGCGCGACGACCCTGATTTCCAAGCGGAGTTTGACTACGATCTCGCCCATTATGTGGGGCGCCCATCGCCGCTTTACCACGCCAAGCGCTGGTCGGAGAGCCTGGGTGGCGCTCAAATCTGGTTAAAGCGGGAAGACCTGAACCACACCGGTGCTCACAAGGTAAACAACACCATTGGCCAAGCGCTACTGGCCAAGAAAACCGGCAAACCGCGTATTATCGCTGAAACCGGCGCGGGCCAGCATGGCGTTGCCTCGGCGACAGTGGCTGCGCGCCTGGGGCTTGAGTGCGATGTTTACATGGGCGCGGCAGACGTACAGCGTCAGAAACTGAACGTGTATCGTATGCGCCTGTTGGGGGCTCGCGTCATTCCCGTCGAGTCGGGTACTCGCACGCTCAAAGACGCGATGAACGAAGCGCTGCGTGACTGGGTCACCAACGTGGATAACACGTTCTACATTATTGGTACCGTGGCAGGCCCGCACCCTTACCCATTGCTGGTGCGTGACTTTAACGCGGTGGTGGGGCGTGAAGCGCGCCGCCAATCGCTTGAGCAGATCGGCCGTTTGCCGGATGCGCTGATTGCCTGTGTCGGCGGTGGTTCGAATGCGTTGGGTCTGTTCTATCCGTTCGTTGAAGACGATGACGTGGCCATGTATGGCGTCGAGGCCGGTGGCGATGGCGTGGCTACTGGTCGCCATGCGGCACCGCTGGCTTCCAATGCGCCACGTGGGGTATTGCACGGCAACCGCACTTACTTGATGTCCGATGAAGCGGGTCAAGTATCCGATACCCACTCCATTTCGGCGGGCCTCGATTACCCAGGCGTAGGCCCCGAACACGCGCTATGGAAAGACGTTGGTCGAGTGACCTACGTAGCGGCCAATGATAATGAAGTGCTAGAGGCGTTTCGTGAGTTGACGCATATGGAAGGCATCATGCCTGCCTTGGAGTCTGCCCATGCGTTGGCCCATGCCAAGGTGCTGGCACCGACGATGCGCCCTGACCAACATATCGTGGTCAATCTTTCTGGGCGCGGCGATAAAGACATCATGACAGTGGCCAAGATTGATGGCATTGAATTTTAAGGGCAGCTTTTTTAAGGGTAAGCATGAACCGTATTGATCAGCGTTTCAGTGAACTTAAACAGCAGGGCCGCAAGGCCCTGATCCCTTACATTACCGCAGGGGATCCAGCACCACACTACACCGTGGGCTTTATGCACGCACTGGTCGATGCGGGAGCCGATGTGATCGAGCTCGGCGTGCCTTTTTCTGATCCAATGGCCGATGGCCCAGTGATTCAGAAAGCCTGCGAACGGGCGTTGAAGCAGGGCACGCGTCTGGTTGACCTGCTGCAGATGGTCAAAGAGTTTCGCCAAACGGACACGACGACGCCCGTGGTACTGATGGGATATTTGAACCCCATCGAGCGGATTGGCTATGAGAATTTTGCCGATCAAGCGGCCAGCGTCGGCGTTGATGGCGTATTGATTGTTGATATGCCGCCTGAAGAGGCCGAAGAGATCGGCCCGCTGCTGAAATCCCGCGATTTAGCGGCAATTTTTCTTGTTGCGCCTACCACTTCCCATCAGCGTGCCGCTACAATATGCGCCCATGGCGAAGGCTACCTATACTATGTCTCGCTGAAAGGCGTAACAGGTGCCGCCACGTTGAATGCAACTGATGTTGCCGAACATTTGGCTCCGCTGCGTGAGATGACCGATTTACCGCTGTGTGTTGGCTTCGGTATCCGCGACGGCGTGACGGCGGCCGAAGTGGCCAAAGTCGCCGACGGTGTGATTGTCGGTAGCGCTTTGGTTAACCGCATAGCTGAAAGCCTGGATGCGCCGGAAACCATTGCGGGCCAGTTGAAAAGTGTATTAGCAGAAATGCGCACCGCGATGGATGCTTAGAGCGCGTCGCTTAGCGCCTTTACTTAGTAGATTGACGACACTCATCAAGCCTGGTTATGCCGGGCGTTGACGTATAACGGAAGCCTTTTTGATATGAGCTGGTTAGATAAGATCGTACCCTCCATGGGTCGTATCCAGCGTAAAGACCGTCGCGCTAGCGTGCCCGACGGCCTCTGGCGTAAATGTCCCAAGTGCGAAGCGGTTCTCTATCTCCCTGAGTTAGAGAAACACAACAGCGTCTGCCCCAAGTGCGATCACCACTTGCGTTTGACGGCGCGTAAACGCTTGGACTGGTTCTTGGATAAAGCAGGACGTGAAGAGATCGCCGCGGAGATCGAACCCAATGATCGATTGAAGTTTCGTGACTCTAAAAAATACAAAGACCGCCTGACGGCTGCGCAGAAAGATACTGGCGAGAAAGATGCGCTGGTTGCCATGCGTGGTGAGTTGGATGGTTTGCCGGTAGTGGCGGTTGCCTTTGAGTTCACCTTTATGGGCGGCTCGATGGGGGCCGTCGTCGGCGAGAAGTTCGTGCGTGCCGCGACACTCGCGCTGGAAGAGAATATACCGCTGGTATGCTTTGCAGCATCCGGTGGCGCACGCATGCAGGAGGCGCTTTTCTCGCTCATGCAGATGGCCAAGACCTCCGCTGCGCTTGAAAAGCTCAAGCAAAATGGCGTGCCGTATATTTCGGTATTGACCGATCCTGTCTTTGGCGGTGTCTCGGCCTCGCTTGCCATGCTGGGTGATTTGAACATTGCCGAGCCCAATGCCTTGATTGGTTTTGCTGGCCCCCGCGTCATCGAGCAAACGGTACGTGAAACCCTGCCCGAAGGTTTCCAGCGCAGCGAATTTCTACTGGAGCACGGCACGGTGGATATGATTGTTCATCGCCATGAAATGCGCGCCCGCGTAGGTAGCGTGCTACGCAAGCTGACCCATCACGATGCGACCCCGGTTAGCCCGCTTGGCAGCGATGAAATAGACGTTTCTGAACCCATCGTCGAAGAAGCGGTGCTCGCTGAAACGGCAGAGCACGCCTTGGACAAAGAAGCGTCGGTCAAGCAAGAGACCGCAGCCCCTAAGAGTGACGACCATACACGCAATGCCTGATTCTTTGCAGCCTGACGCCTTGCCGCCATTATCGTTAAATCAATGGCTTCAACATTTGGAAACGCTGCACCCGGTCGGGATTGATATGGGCCTGGAGCGGGTATCGCAAGTGGCAAGGCGTATGGGGCTGCTCTCACACCCGATTGCGCCCCGCGTGATTACCGTCGCGGGCACCAATGGCAAAGGCTCGACCCTTGCCTTGATAGATAGCGTCGCCCGCGCCCACGGTTTGCGCGTGGGTACCTATACATCCCCGCATTTGTTGCGCTATAACGAGCGCGTCAGGATTGCGGGTCAAGAAGCCGACGATTCACTGCTTGTGCACGGTTTTGAACAGGTAGAGCGCGCGCGCCTGCAGGCGCCCGACATCAGTTTGACCTACTTTGAAGCAGGCACATTATGTGGGCTTTGGTGCTTGGCCAATGCAGCGCTCGACCTTGCGGTGCTGGAGGTAGGCCTCGGTGGTAGGCTTGATGCGGTCAATATCATTGACGCGGACGTCGCCATCGTCACTACTATTGCTCAGGATCATGCCAACTTTCTGGGCAACGATTTAGCCCAGATTGGGCGCGAAAAGGCCGGCATTTTCCGCGCTGGAAGGTCTGCCGTGCTGGGCAGTCAAACCCTGCCGTCCAGTGTGGCAGAGTGTGCACAGTCACTGGCAGCACCTACTTTTACCTTAGGGCAGCAGTTCGATCATCAAACGATGGGTGAAGAGCCCGCTACCTGGCGCTGGCACGGTCAGCGCAGTGATGGGGAGTGCTTCACTATTGATGAGCTTCCAGACCCTGGCCTGCCTATCGATAACGCGGCGACGGCCTTGCAAGCGCTTGTACTGGCCAAGACTAAGTTGATACCTGCTCATGTACGTGAGGGGCTTGCAACGGTGCAGTTGGCAGGCCGCTTACAGTGGATAGGGCAATGGTGTCTGGATGTGGGCCATAACCCGCATGCGGCAAAGTACGTTGCCCGCCATTTGCCTGCTCCGCCTAAAGAGGGGCGGCAATGGGGCCTTATTGGTATGCTAAATGATAAGGATGTCGATGGCGTCATACAGGCCTTATCGACCCGTATCAGCGACTGGGTATGTGTCACGCTGGCCGGGGAGCGGGGCTGCCAGGCAAGTGAGTTATCGCAACGGATTATCGCGCAGGGAGGGCGGGTGCACTTTTGCGCAGAGTCGCCGAGTGCTGGTGTCGATTGGCTCGCGACGGTGCTAACACCCAATGATCGTGTCTTGGCGACCGGGTCGTTTTTTACTGTGGCGGCACTGCTCGCTCGACCGCTGCCAACAGGCGCCACGTCGCTTGATGGAGACGTAAATGAAATACGGTAAAACAGAACGCATCAGCGGTATTGTTATTCTGCTCGCGCTGCTGGCGATATTTGTGCCCTGGCTAATGAGTGACCCGGCACCGCGAGAAGAGCGCCCTCAGCCGAGTTTCGTCATTGAACAGCCGGTCGAAGCCGAGCGGCGTAACGTACCCGCCCCGCAAAGGCCCTCGACGATCGACGAACCGTCGGCATCCTCTACGCCGCGTGGTGAGAGTGATGATGACTTGATTCCCATTGATGCCAATCCACGCGCGCCCGAAACCGATCAAATCGCGGCTTCAAACCAGTCGTCTTCCAGTGCAGAAGCCGCGGGCTCAAGTGAACCCGCCGAGGCCCCCGCAGCCGCCGAGAGCGATCCTATCGCTGATTTGATTGCGTCTAACAGCAGCACACAAAGCAGCGCAGAAAGCGCGCCGCCTAGCGAGCCGCAGCGAGCGTCTCAAAGCGCTTCCAGCCCTGCGCCTTCTGCTCAAGGTGAGTGGGCGGTTCAAGTGGGCAGTTTTGGCGAGCCTGGTAACGCGCAACGCTTAAGTGAGCAGCTCTCGAGTGCGGGATTTAGCGTTTACCAGCGTGAGCGCGACAATAATATGACCACTGTGTTTGTTGGCCCCTATGCGACGTCTGAAGACGGTGAGACCGCTATGTCGTCGATTAAAGAGCGCGCCAATGTTCAAGGTCTACTTGTTCGGGTAAGAGACTAAACCATGGCGTTAACATGGATTGATGCCGTGTTTTTGGCCGTGCTAGCACTATCGATGTTAGCCGGTTTTGTAAGAGGCTTTGTTCGCGAAGCGTTGGGGTTGGCTGCCTGGGTGGTCGCGCTAATGGTTGCCCGTGTGCTTGCCGAGCCAGTGGCTGACTTAATGAGCGGGTTCATCGAAAGTTTTGATGCGCGCCTGGTGCTCGCTTTCGTGCTAGTGATTTTTGCCGTCATTTTACTCTGTGGCATCGTGATTCGATTGGTGCACGCTGCCGTAGAGTGGGTCGGCATGGGCTTGCTGAACCGGGTCGTAGGGGCCGCGTTCGGTGTGGCACGCGGTGCGGTCATTTTGCTAGTGGCGACGGTGCTGATTACGTTTACGCCGCTGGCGGAGCTTCAGGCGTGGCAGCAAGCCGAACTGCGACCCACGTTTATGCAACTGCGTGATTGGGCGGTGAGCCAATTAAACCAGTGGGACCGCCAGCTTCCAGAGGCGCCGTCGTCACTGCGTAATATTTCTTTGCCTGAACTGCGTCTGCCCGGTGCGGCGGAGAGTGAAGTAATCCCGACAGGTGATTGACCTGTTACTGAAGTCGATTCTACGAACGTTTGGGCTTGCTTAAAGAGTTAGGTGAGCCATGGCATTAAGCGAGGTAACGTGAATGTGCGGTATAGTGGGCCTTCTGGGCAAACAAGCGGTAAATCAGGGAATCTACGATGCCCTGACCGTACTTCAGCATCGTGGCCAGGACGCTGCCGGCATGATGACATGGAGCGAGGGACGCTTCTTACTGCGCAAGAGTAACGGATTGGTGCGTGACGTCTTCCACACCCGCCATATGGCCCGCCTCAAAGGCAACCTGGGCATTGGACACGTACGTTACCCCACGGCAGGTTCTTCCAGTGAAGCTGAATCTCAGCCGTTCTATGTCAACTCACCTTACGGTATCGCGCTGGCGCATAACGGCAATTTAACCAACTCTGAGCAGCTGAAGCAGGAGTTGTTCTCTACCGATTTACGCCACATCAATACCAGTTCCGATTCGGAAGTGCTGCTTAACGTGTTTGCTCACGAGCTGGGTAAGCAAGGTCTGCATCTGGAAGCGGAAGACATTTTTGACGCTGTTCGTCGTGTTCACCGTCGCTGTAAAGGCGGCTATGCGGCAGTCGCTATCATCAACGGCTTCGGGATGGTGGCATTTCGCGACCCCTTCGGTATTCGTCCGGTAGTATTCGGTACCCGCGAAGAGGAAAACGGCCAGGCGGTCATGATCGCCTCTGAGTCCGTGGCGTTGGATGTGGGCGGCTTTGAGCTTGAACGCGACCTGTCCCCCGGTGAAGCTATTTTTGTCGATATCGAAGGCAATATTCACACCCAGGTGTGTGCTGACCGCCCACAGCTTCGCTCGTGCATTTTTGAGCATGTCTATTTAGCGCGCCCTGATTCGCTGCTGGACGGCGCCTATGTTTACGGTACCCGTATGCAGATGGGGCGCAAGCTTGGCGATCGCATCCTCAACGAATGGCCAGATCACGATATCGATGTGGTCATTCCAATTCCCGATACATCACGCACCTCAGCGCTGGAGATGGCGCAGCACCTGGGGGTGACCTATCGCGAAGGGTTCATGAAGAACCGCTATATCGGCCGTACCTTTATCATGCCGGGGCAAACCCAGCGGAAAAAATCGGTACGCCAAAAGCTCAATGCTATCGATGTTGAGTTCAAGGGTAAAAACGTGCTTTTGGTCGATGACTCCATCGTTCGCGGCACCACCTGTAAGCAGATCATTCAGATGGCGCGTGATGCCGGTGCCCGTAAGGTTTACTTTGCCTCGGCAGCGCCGCCGGTGCGTTTTCCGAACGTTTACGGGATCGATATGCCTGCCGCCTCTGAGCTGATTGCGCACGGGCGAAGCGAAGCCGAAGTGGGGGATCTGATTGGCGCTGACCGTATCTTCTATCAAAACCTGGAAGATCTTAAAGCGGCCTGTCGTGAAGTGAATCCTGAAATGGAAGAGTTTGATTGTTCGGTGTTTGATGGCCAATACGTGACTGGCGATATCGACGATGCTTACTTGGCCGCCCTGGAAGCCAGCCGGAACGATTCTGCCAAGGATCAAAGCGCGGGTGACCATGCCCTGGTCGATATGCACAATCAGGACGATGACCTGGACGATTAGGAGAGAAGCCCGATGCAAGATGACAATCCTCAAGACGCGTGGTCATTGGAAACACTGGCGATCCGTGCAGGGCATCAGCGCACGTTTGAGCAAGAGCATGCTGAGCCTATCTTTCCAACCTCGAGCTTTGTTTATGAAAGCGCGGCAGAAGCGGCGCGCAAGTTCGGTGGGCAGGAGCCAGGCAATGTCTATTCACGCTTTACCAACCCGACGGTTCACACCTTTGAGCGCCGTTTAGCGGCGCTAGAGGGCGGTGAGCGCTGCGTTGCCACTAGCTCTGGGATGTCGGCTATCCTGTCTACTGCGCTGGCGCTGCTATCGGCGGGCGATGAAATTGTCGCCTCCCGCTCGCTGTTTGGATCTACGGTCAGTCTGTTTGATAAGTACTTGGGTAAATTTGGCATTACCACGCGTTATGTGGAGCTTTCCAAAATCGCCGCTTGGGAAGCCGCCATCACGCCCAAAACACGCCTGTTATTTGCCGAAACGCCCTCGAATCCGCTTTCTGAAATTGCCGATATCCCGGCGCTGGCAGCACTGGCTAAACGCTACGAGGCGCTGTTAGCGATAGATAACTGCTTTCTTACGCCCGCACTTCAGCAGCCGTTGGCATTAGGCGCTGACCTAGTGATTCACTCGGCTACCAAGTATCTCGATGGGCAGGGGCGGGCCATTGGCGGAGCCGTTGTGGGAAGCCAAACGCTGCTTGAAGAAGTGTTCGGCGTAGTGCGCACCTGTGGGCCTTGCTTGAGCCCATTCAACGCTTGGATTTTCACCAAAGGCCTGGAAACCTTATCGCTGCGCATGAAAGCGCATTGCGAGAATGCGTTGCTGCTTGCCCGCTGGTTGGATGCACACCCTGGGGTGAGCCGCGTGTTCTACAGTGGCCTGGAAGATCACCCTCAGCATACGCTGGCCAAACAGCAGCAAAAGGGGTTTGGTGCGGTGTTAGGCTTTGAAGTGAAGGGGGGCCAAGAGGGCGCTTGGCAGGTGATAGATGCTACCCGTATGCTGTCTATTACGGGCAATTTAGGCGATGTGAAAACGACCATTACCCACCCGGCGACGACCACTCATGGCCGCCTTTCGGACGACCAAAAAGCCGCCGCTGGTATAGCGCCGGGGCTCATTCGGGTGGCTGTCGGGTTAGAGAGCCAAGACGATATTCAGCGTGACCTAGCGCGTGGCCTGGATGCCTTGGCAGCGCGATAATGCGTTACCTGCTGACCTCAATCAATCGCTAGGCTTTGCTGTCGTCGTACCTGCTCACAACAATACCCTGCCAATTGAAGGCTGTTTCCAATTGGCAGGGTAACGCCACCTTATACCCTATCCCACGACGCGCCGCCGGTGCGTTTAGATACGTTTAGCCGGTGCGCCATTGGCAACGTAGTAGTCGACATTCGCCCGCGGTAGCGGTGTTTGACCTTTAATGCGATCCGCGATCTTTTCCGCCAGCATAATGGTAGGCGCATTCAGGTTGCCGGTAGGAATGACCGGGAACAGCGAGGCGTCGACGACGCGCAACCCTTCGATACCATGCACGCGCCCCTCGCCGTCAGTAACGGCCATCTCACCTTCGCCCATGCGGCAGCTACCGCAAGGGTGGTAAGCGGTTTCGGCATGTTGTTTGACGAATGCATCGAGCTCGGCATCGGACTGCACCTCAGGGCCGGGGGCTATTTCACGACCACGGTATTTATCAAACGCGGGCTGGGCAATGATGTCACGGGTGAGGCGGATGGCATCGCGGAACTCTTCCCAATCTTTCTCTTTGGCCATGTAATTGAACAAAATGCTGGGCGCCGCGTGGGGATCCTTCGACGTCAGGCGTATACGGCCACGGCTTTCCGAGCGCATAGAGCCCACATGGGCCTGGAAGCCGTGGGCTTCCACCGCGCTTTTGCCGTTATAGCTAATGGCGATAGGAAGGAAGTGGTACTGCAGATTGGGCCACTCTTCTTCATCGCGGCTGCGGATAAAGCCACAGGATTCAAACTGATTGCTGGCGCCAACGCCGGTGCCATTGAACAGCCATTCGGCACCGATCTTGGGCTGGTTGTACCATTTCAGTGCCGGGTAGAGCGAGATGGGTTCTTTGCACTCGTATTGAATGTACATCTCCAGGTGATCCTGAAGATTTTCCCCAACGCCGGGCAGGGCGTGAATCGGCTCAATATCGAGCTCTTTTAGCAGTTCGGGGTTACCAATGCCCGAGCGCTGAAGAATCTGCGGGGAGGCAATGGCACCGCCGCAGAGCAGTACTTCGCGGCGTGCGTAGGCCTGCTGTTTTTCACCTTTCTGTTCGTAGCGAACGCCCACCGCCCGCTTGCCTTCAAACTCGATCACGTCGGTAACGGCATGGGTTTCGATGGTTAAATTGTGGCGCTTTTTGGCGGTATCCAGATAGCCCCGGGCCGTGGATGCGCGGCGGCCTTTGGGGGTGACGAACCGGTCCATGGGCCCGAAGCCTTCCTGCTGGTAGCCGTTGACGTCTTCGGTTTCCGGATAGCCAGCCTGTTTGCCTGCATCGATAAAGGTACGATACAGCGGGTTGTTATCCGCTTTTGGCGTGGTCACGCTGACCGGCCCTTCGCCACCGTGATAGCTGTTGGGCCCAATGTCGCGGGTTTCGCACTTTTTGAAGTAGGGCAGGCAGCTCAGGTAGTCCCAATCTTCCAGGCCGGGCTGTTTGGCCCAGTTGTCGTAATCGAGTGCATTGCCACGGATATAGCACATGCCATTAATCAGCGAGGAGCCGCCCAGGCCTTTGCCACGGCCACACTCCATGCGTCGGCCATCCATATGCGGCTCTGGATCGGTCTCGAATGCCCAGTTGTAGCGTTTCCCCTGTAACGGGAAGGCGAGGGCGGCGGGCATTTGAGTGCGGAAATCGAAGCGATAGTCCGGCCCGCCCGCTTCTAGCAGCAATACGCTGACGTTACTGTCTTCGGTAAGGCGAGTCGCGAGCACATTGCCCGCTGAGCCTGCGCCGATAATGATGTAATCAAATTCGCGTGGTTGAGACATCAGTGCTTCCCTCATCAAGATGGTAATGAGTTGGCACACGTAGGCGTGACACGAAAACGCTGTGAACCCATCCATGGGCGCTCGGCTTTTTCATCCATGAAAAAGACGTTTCGCTTTCACGCCTACCTGTGCCGCAGTGTTTGAGAGTGTTAATTCAGGGATTAAAACACTGACTCAAACGGCCCCATCTCGATTTGAACTGACTTGGTTTGGGTATAGTGGTTTAGCGTTTCGATACCGTTCTCACGACCAATGCCCGACTCTTTATAGCCGCCTACCGGCATCTCAGAAGGTGACTCGCCCCAGGTATTGATCCAGCAGATACCGGCTTCCAACTGGTGAATCACGCGGTGGGCGCGGTTCAGGCTTTCACTGAAGACACCGGCGGCCAGACCATAGGTGGTGTCGTTGGCGCGGCGGATGACTTCGTCTTCGTCATCAAAGGCGAGTACTGACATCACGGGCCCGAAGATCTCTTCGCGCACGATGCGCATGTCGTCGGTGCAGTCGGTGAAGACAGTGGGAGCCGCCCAGGCGCCATCGGCAAAGCTGCCGGTGTTCCAATCGTCGCCACCCACGAGCAGGCGAGCACCTTGCTCTTTGCCCAAGGCAATATACGAAAGCACTTTCTCCTGATGCTCGAAGCTGACCAGCGGGCCAAAGTTGACGCTCGGGTCCATTGGGTCGCCTGCTTTGATGCGCTTAACACGTTCTACCAGCTTGGCTTCAAAGGCGTCTTTTACGCTGCGCTCAACAAAGACCCGCGTGCCGTTGGTGCAGATTTGGCCGCTGGAGTAGAAGTTGGCCATCATCGCGGCATCGGCGGCGCGGTCAAGGTCGGCATCGGCGAATACCAATAGCGGCGATTTACCGCCCAGCTCCATGGTCACATCTTTTAGTGAAGAGCTGGCGGCAGCGGCCATGACTTTCTTGCCGGTGCCCGCTTCACCCGTGAACGATACCTTCGCGATACCAGGATGCTCAGTGAGCATGGCGCCTACGCGGCCATCGCCCTGTACCACGTTAAACACACCGTTGGGCAGGCCGGCTTCGGTGAAGATTTCCGCCAGTTTCATCACGGTGAGGGGGGTAACTTCACTGGGCTTGAACACTATCGCATTGCCTGCTGCCAGCGCTGGGGCAGCTTTCCAGCAGGCAATTTGAATGGGGTAGTTCCAGGCGCCAATCGCGCCAATTACGCCGAGCGGCTCGCGGCGGGTATAAACAAACGAACTATCACGCAAGGGGATCTGGCTGCCCTCAATGGCCGGTGCCAAGCCAGCGTAGTACTCCAGCGCATCTGCGCCGGTAACGATGTCGACGCTAGCCGTTTCACTGATCGGCTTGCCGGTATTGCGTGTTTCCAGCTCGGCAAGCTCGTCATTGCGCTCTCTTAATAACGCTACGGTGCGTAATAGAATGCGTGAACGCTCCATGCCTGTCATGGCAGCCCATTCCTGCTGGCCGCGCTGAGCGGCTTCTACGGCCGTGTCGACATCTGCTTGGCTTGCTTGACCGATGGTGGCCAGCAGGCTGCCGTCATAAGGGTTGGTGACAGTGAAGGTGTCGCCTGAAGTAGCGTTCACCTGGCGACCATCAATGTAAAGTGGCTGTACGTCTTGAGCGGCCATGTCGGTCTCCATGAATTAAAAAATTAACGATAAACGTGGGATGCTTTCTTGGTGCATCCATGATGAGCAAACAGTTGGTCTAGATAGTTGTGCGCAAGATGGCGAGCTTCCACCGCGTTGAGGCCTTCAGGGGTCAAGGCACCGCGCAGCCATAGCCCATCAATCATGGCTGCCAAGCCGCGGGCCGCATTACGTGCTTCGGCGTGGGGCATGACGCGCTTGAACTGGTGACATAAATTGCTGTAAAGACGGCGGTCATTGACGTTCTGCAAACGCTGCAACATCGGTTTATGCATGCTGCTGGCCCAGAAGGCTAACCAGGTTTTTGCGGCAGGGCCGGTGACCTGGGTGCGATCAAAGTTACCTTCGATAATGGCGCCGATGTACGCACGCGGGGAGTCGTCTTCCAACGCATGGCGGCGCACCGCTACCGCCTCGGTGAGGTCGGTCAGAATTTGCCGCATCGTCGCCTCGAGCAGGCCGTCTTTACCGCAAAAATAGTGGCTGATAATACCTGCTGAAACGCCCGCATGACGTGCAATACGCATAACGGTTGCTTCGGCGAGGCCGACCTCGTCAATGGCTGCCATGGTCGCGTTGATCAACTGCTGGCGGCGTATCGGTTCCATTCCCACCTTTGGCACAGCGTCCTCCTAATCCGTTGAATACTTACATGGGTTGGTGCTTGAAACCCAAGCGCAAGCATGATTACCTAACCATGATGGCATTTTTTTATTGAACGTTCAATCAATAAAAAGGCGCCGATATTTACACTGGTTGCGACCACTGCCATCACCGAGTGTTCGCAGCAGACGTTTAAGGGGAACATCAACATGAGCAAATCATCTTCACGTTATGCAAGCGCTTTCTTGTTGGCAGCAGGCTTACCGGCCGTGGCGTTTGCAGATCAGTGCAGCAGTGTGCGTTTTGCCGAAGTAGGTTGGACCGATATCACCGCGACAACCGCACTGGCCAGTGAAGTGCTTGAAGGGCTTGGCTACGAGCCAAGCGTGGATACGGTTTCCGTGCCGATTGCCTATGCCGGTATGCGCAATAATGATTTTGATGTCTTCCTGGGGAACTGGATGCCTTCTATGGCTTCCATCAGCGACCCCTATATCGAGCGTGGTGAGGTTGAGCGCTTGGTCGCTAACCTGGAAGGGGCCAAATACACCCTGGCGGTGCCGCAGTATGTTTATGACGCAGGCGTCACCTCGGTGAATGATTTGGCGGAGCATGCCGACCAGTTCGAGCGCAGCGTACATGGCATCGAGGCAGGCAATGATGGTAATGAGTTGATCGAGCAAATGATTGACGACGACGCCTATGGCCTAGGCGATTGGCAAGTCATTGATTCCAGCGAGGCGGGTATGCTGGCCGAGCTGAGCGCTCGGGTGCCGAACGAGCAGTGGATGGTGTTTTTGGGCTGGGAGCCCCACCCCATGAACTCCAACTTCGATATGGCTTACTTATCTGATGCGGATGACTATTTCGGCCCGAACCTAGGTGGCGCCACGGTGCACACCAACACTCGCGCCGGCTTCGTCGAAGAGTGTCCTAATGTGGGCGAACTATTGCGTAACATGACGTTCACGTTGGAAATGGAAAACGAGCTGATGAGCGCCATTATGGATGACGGTGAAGATCCCCGTGATGCTGCGCGTACTTACTTGAAGGCCAATGATGGCGTCTTGGACGAGTGGTTAGACGGCGTGACCACGCGTGACGGCGAATCCGGTATCGAAGCGGTACGTGCTGCTATCCAATGAAAGTCGCTTAGGCGCTAAAGGCAAGCCGGATTCCGGCTTGCCTTTCGTTATTAAGATAGGCATAATCTGCACCCGTTGATGAGGGAAAGGCTACGTAGCTCAGCTGGTTAGAGCACATCACTCATAATGATGGGGTCCCCTGTTCAAATCAGGGCGTAGCCACCACATCAGCATTA
This sequence comes from Halomonas sp. UBA3074, assembly GCF_002366715.1. Taxonomy (GTDB): domain Bacteria; phylum Pseudomonadota; class Gammaproteobacteria; order Pseudomonadales; family Halomonadaceae; genus Vreelandella. Next base: position 118,895 of record NZ_DFBS01000026.1, read on the forward strand.
GCACACTGCCTCAACAACAGAGTGTGCCGTTATGGTGGCCCCTTAGGTCCTCCCGCAACGCTAAACTGCGAACCCCGCCAGGCCCGGAAGGGAGCAACGGTAGTGGTGGCTGCGTGTGCCGGGATGTGGCTTTTGGGGCCGCCACCATTTCTGTCGTTTCCGGTCTGTTTTGACATAAATTCCGGTTAAAATGACATAATTTGCGGTTTCTCGTGACATAACCTATTTTTGTAGTAAACCTACGAAATGGGGTGTTGTCATGTACAGGCGTAAGCTCCGTCATTCCCGTGTCAAGAACCTCTACAAATTTGCTAGCTTCAAAACTGCTTCTGCTCACACTGTAGAGTCTTCCCTAGAATTTGATGCCTGCTACCATTTTGAATACTCCCCTCAAGTTAAGTCTTTCATTGCCCAGCCTATAGGTTTTACTTACTCAATTCATGGGAAAACTAATCCTTATACTCCTGATTTTAAGATAATAAATAATAATCAAAAAATAGCCTTTATTGAGGTCAAACCCCATAGTAAAACCCTCCATCCAGAATTTGTTCAAAAATTTCAAGCAAAAAAAGAAGCAGCATACCAGTTAGGTTTCGAGCTAAGCTTAGTAACTGAGCTTCAAATCAGAAAGTATCCAGTCTTGAATAATTTTAAGCTGCTACATCGTTACGCTGGTTTTCAAAGCCATTGTGAGTTGTATGATAGTGTTTATGGCCTTGTAAAAAGGCACTCCCCCATTTTTATGCATGAAATTTGTGCTCTATATGAAGTTAGTTTCCGTCCTAGAGTTATTCGCTCACTGGTTTCGTTAATAGCCTCTGGGAAATTAAAGGCCAATATATTGGAAAAAGAAATTGGTGACGATTTGCTTCTTTGGGCATGAGGTGACTTATGTTGGAAGATCCTTTTTTTGATGAGTCTTTAGCAGGCATAGGTTTCTCGCATACAGCGAGTAAAAAAAGCCGTGATGAAATTGAGGATGTGGCATTCATAACAATAGATGATCTTGATGAGGAGTACGCCGATAAAGCTTTGTTCAGGTATAAAGTAATAAAATTGGTCAATAAAAGGCTTAATGGAGGCTGGACGAAGAAGAATATAGAGCCAATTATCTATGAATTGTATAATGAAGGTGTTATAGATAAAAAGCCTGGGTGGCAAAGCGTAGCTAGATGGAATGCAAAGTATCGTGCCGATAAAAATTTACTTTGCTTGGTTGATGTGAAAGCTATAAAAAATAATTTTTGTGATTTTAAATCTTTTTCAAAAGATACTTTTTTTTGGGACGCAATCGAAAAGAAATATCTTACAAGAGTGAGGGGGTCTGTTGCGACCACTTATCAATTTTATAAGGATTTAATATTAGTCCATAATAATGAAAATCCAGATGATAAGTTTGTAGCTGTTGGGCGAAGTGCCTTTTACGATAGAGTTAAAAAGCTTCCACCTTATATTTGTGACTTGAAGCGTTATGGCAAACGATATGCGGATAAAAAATATCGATTGATCAATAGTTTTACAAAATCTACTAGGGTGATGGAGCGTGTTGAAATCGATCATACCGCTCTTGATTTGATCTTGCTTGATGATACCTTGAATATACCTATTGGAAGGCCATTTATAACTGTCTTGATTGATACATTTAGTAAATGTATCGTAGGTTTTTATTTAAGTTTTAGAGGGCCGAGCTATAATTCTGTAAGGTGTGCAGTATTAAATGCGTGCTTAGATAAAAAAGACTTGTTGGAAAAATATCCAGACATCGAAAAAGATTGGCCTTGTCAAGGGCGTATTGAAACACTTGTTGTTGATAACGGCGCAGAGTTTTGGTCGAAAGATCTTGAGAGGTTTTCTGCCTCAATAGGAATGAGCGTTGAGTACAACCCAGTTGGAAAACCATGGAAGAAACCTTTAGTCGAGAGAATATTTAACACTTATAATACAGAATTTATTCATCAAATACCGGGAAAAACTTTCTCGAGTGCAAAAGATTTAGAAGGTTATGAGCCTGAGAAAGATGCGCTATTACCATTTTCCAGGTTTTTACATCTACTGCATATATGGGTTGTAGATATTTATAATCAGCAGCCAAATAAACGTAGAACCAATATACCTGCTTTGTCTTGGCAGATTGGGTGTCAAGATTTTCCGCCGGTTGTTTACCAAGGTGCTGAAAAACAAAGATTTAAAATCGAAAGTTTTCCCACAGTCTATCGCGATTTACGACCAATTGGGATAGAGGTAGATCATATAAACTATAGTAGCGAAATGCTGGTAGAGTTCAGAAAAAACCATCCACCGCCCCCTGGTCAAAAAAAGCATAAGCTGTGTGTTAAGAGAGATCCATTTGATGTTTCTTTTGTGTATGTATTCTTGCCTGAGTTTGAGCAGTATATCAAGGTTGATGCTACTAGCCAGGAGTTTCAGTTAGAGGGCGTCTCTATTTTCCAGTACCAGGTTATGAGAAGGTTGTTGAATAATCATATAGAAATTAATACCGATCATGAGGGGCTTGCGCTCGCAAATATGAAGCTAAGCGAGAGAATGGATGATATAAGAGAAAATGCTTTAGCCAAGAAGAGAAGTGGCCTAAAAGGAATGAAAAGCGTTGCTGCTTTCATAGGCGTGGATAGTGATGGTGCTGCGACTTTTGAAAGTGTGCACCGTGACTTGAAAAGTAGAGATAATGCTATGTGTGATTCTTCAGAAGGAGGCTTAACAGATTCAAAAAACTTTGAGCATGTTGATGATTGGCACGATATTGCTGATGATGTGGAGCCTTATTAATGAGCAGCATACTGCCTGAAGCTAAATGTTGTCAGCTGATCGATTTTAGAAACTGTTTTGTCCAACATGCAGCCTTAATACAGGCGATGAGTTCTTTGAATCGATTGAAAAATAATCAACTATTTGGCGGAGAGCAGCAGTGTATGTTGCTGTTAGGAGATACGGGGACTGGTAAAAGTAAATTAATCAATGAGTTTTATTCGGCATTTCCAAGCTACAGAGAGGGCGATGTTCTCGTAAAGCCAGTGCTCGTTTCACGCATACCAAGTAAGCCTGATGTTGAAAAAATGATGATTCAATTATTGAGCGATTTGGGGCAGTTTGGTTCAGAAGCAAGAAAAGGTAGTCGCCGAGAGACGGGTCTAGCAGAGGCATTAATCAAAGTATTAAAAAAATGTAAAACACAAATAATCATTATCAACGAATTTCAAGAGTTAATAGAGTTTAAGTCTGTTGAAGATCGTCAGCGTGTTGCCAATAGACTTAAGTTGATCAGCGAGCAGGCTTGTATACCCATCGTTTTAGTAGGTATGCCCTGGGCTTCTGAAATATCTAATGAGCCTCAATGGGCCTCGCGATTAATGTGTTCAATTGAACTGCCGTATTTTAAAATTTTTAAACAAAGCGATCGTCTAGAGTTTGTTAGATTTTTAAAAGGCTTGGCGTTAAGGATGGGCTTTCATGAACCGCCGCCACTTCATAGTGATGAGATACTATTTCCACTTTTTTCTGCAACGCGAGGTGAGGTAAGAAAAATCAAACACATTCTCGATGAGGTTCTTTTTTTAGCCTTGTCGCAGGGGGATAATACTGTTCATAAACAGCATTTTGTTGATGTTTTGGATAACGTTTTTTTTGATAAAGATAATCCATTCAAGCTACCTATTGATGATGTCCCACTGAGCGAAGTATCTCGATATGCATCTTATAATCGCTACTCATCGGTTGAGTCTGAGACTTTTATAGGGACCCAGTTTGGTCGGAAAATTTCGACTAGAGAATTATTTTCTAAAAATTAATAAATTATCGAGAAAGACCTCCTTTTGTTAAATCAAAATGAAGGCGCTTTCAAAACACCATTGCATTCTTGCTAAGAATCTCTTAGCATATTTTTGTGTCATCTTGCGCTAGCCTAGCGGCTTTCCAAGTAGCGATGGTGTTTTCATGGATAGTCCGCTTCCAGATCGCTTGAGAGCCGCCAGGCAAGCAGCGGGTATGACACAAAGGCAGTTGGGTGAATACCTCGGCATGGAGCCGAATCTGGCGAGTGCGCGTATGACGCAGTATGAAAAGGGCCAGCATGCGCCCAATTACCAGTTGCTGAAGAGGCTTTCAGAGGCACTAGAGGTGCCCATTCCCTATTTTTTCTGCGAAGACGATACGATTGCAGAATTGATCCTTGAACTTGATAAGCTCGGCCCTGCAGAACGCCAACGCTTGTTGGAACAGCTTAAAAAGGGCAGTGCGCCTAGCGAAAGCTGATCTCGTTACTGATCAGCCGTCTGCAACTTCAACGTAATTGACCTTGATGAGCGCCTTTTGACTTCTTTCAGCTACAACTCTGACCTCATTGGTGGTGGATTGATGGTGCGTGAAAGCCGTGCAGTTGCAGCGCTATTGCTGGACGAGGTAGACGACGCGCACTGGCATCAAGCCATCATCGTTGAAAACCGGCTACAGAAGAACCGCCCAGCGACAGCCAAGCGTGCTGCGCAAGCCATTCGTAAGCGCTTAGAGAAACTGGAACCCTCTTTTTGGAAAGCCCTGCACGATGGAGATGATCAGCTAGCGTCACAGGTATCGTTTTGTGCTGCCATGGCACGCAACCTGCTGCTGGTCGAGTTTCTCGAAAGCGTGGTAGCTGATGCGTTTTTAACGCGGTCTGAAAAGCTGCTGGCTTACCAATGGGATGAGTTTCTTGTCGAGCGTGCTAACCGCGATGCAGCGATTGCTACCTGGGCAGAAAGCTCAAGGCGCAAAATGGGTCAGGTAGTGTTTCGGATGCTGTCAGAGGTCGGCATCATGGATTCCAGCCGATCACGTCGGCTTCAGTCATTCTTGCCCCGCCCCGAGCTGAAAATTCTGCTTGAAACCCACCGCCATACCCGTTTGCAAAATTGTCTTCAAAAATTGCGCTAAGCATTTATCTGTTGGGCAAAACTCATTCTTGAACTAATGAAAACTAAGTAGACCTTGCGGCTATGGCTGTAAGCAACGTAATCTTGCCCAAAACAAGCCCGACATAGAGACGCTCCGCATGTCACATAATGAGCAGCACCTATCACCTACCAGCGTTATGTTCCATGAGGATGACCAGCTTCGGGCACGATTAAACCAAGTCGCCGAGAAAATCGCTCGACCGGATTTTTTAGCAGGCCAAGGGTTAGGTAACGAAATTGGCTTCTGGATTTTTGATTACGCTCCTGAGCACGAGCTTCAGGTACGTGCCTATCTGAACTTCCTTCCTTCGTTAATGGCGCGCCAGTACGCTCATGTCAAGATGGCGCAGGTTAACTTGCTTCACGTGCTCAAAGACTATCTGACTGAGCGTGGCTTTCTTGATAAAGCTATTGCCATGCAGAAAAACAAAGGCGATGCAGCGCTGCTTAAGGCGCTGCGTGGGCCACTGCACATGGATAAGTTCGCCCCTTATCTGATCCGACACTCTTTGTCGCATGACCCTGATATCGTGCTATTAACCGGTGTTGGTAGCCTATGGCCAATGGTACGAGCACATAGCTTGCTGAACGCGCTGCATGGCCCGTTAGGGCATAAGCCTTTGGTACTGTTTTACCCAGGCCGCTTCGATGGGCAAACGCTTCAGCTGTTTAAGCAGATCAAGAGCAATAACTACTATCGAGCGTTTGCGCTCGTGCCCTAACGCAGCGTTTTAGGCCGTTCACTGTGTTACGTTCGCTCGTTTATTGTTGTTATCAATAATGTCGTTATCAACAGTGCCATTACCCGTTTTGGCATCATGCCGGTCGATGTAATGGACTGCTTTCAAAAAGTTTATAGGACTGATATGCGCATTCAAGAGCTTTTCCTCAAGCCGCTCAGCCGGTCAATCAATGGTGTTGTAAAGGCTGATCAGCGTGACCAGGAAACCATCTATCAAGAGCTAGATGAGTACGTGGTCACCAATGAGCTAGAAAAGCACTTCCGCGCCTTTTTTGAATCCTATACAACCCCGTTAGATGACCCCTCTATCGCCAACCGCGTGGGCGTCTGGGTCAGCGGTTTCTTTGGGTCGGGTAAATCACACTTTTTGAAAACGCTTTCTTACCTACTCGCCAACACGGAAGCGTTTGATGCCAACGGACAAGCCAAGCGAGCCGCTGATTTTTTTGATGAGCAAAAGCTGGTAGACAGCTCTATCCGGGCAGACATTAACAAGGCCGTCCGTGAACCGGCCCACGTGGTGCTGTTCAATATCGACAGCAAGGCCAGCTCCAATGACGATGGCAACCCCATCCTGAACGTCTTCCTGCGCGTGTTTAACGAGTACCAAGGCTTTAGCTCTGATTACCCGCACATTGCTCATATGGAGCGCCACCTAGAAAAACGCGGTGTGTATGAGCGCTTTAAGCAGGCCTTTAACGAGGCCAGTGGCGTGGTGTGGGAAGATGAGCGAGACGGCTATCAGTTCTACCAGGACGATATCGAGCAAGCGATTGGGGCGGCGCTCGATCTCTCTCCTGAAGCGGCGCATAAATGGTTTGAGGAATCTGAAACCAACTTCAGCGTTTCGGTAGAGAACTTCTGTCACTGGGTGAAAGAGTTTTTGGAGTCGCAGTCAGCGACCCAGCGCATGGTGTTCATGGTGGATGAAGTTGGCCAGTTCATTGGCAGCGACACACGCTTAATGTTGACTCTGCAAACGCTCACCGAAAACCTGGGCACGATTTGCGGTGGGCGTGCCTGGATCGTGGTCACCTCCCAGGCGGATATGGATGCTGTGCTAGGCGAAATGACCGCCTCAAAAGCCAACGATTTTTCCAAAATCGCCGGACGCTTCAAAACCCGCTTATCGCTCTCAAGCTCCAACTCCGACGAAGTGATCCGAAAGCGCCTGCTGGTGAAAACCGACCCGGCACGCGCGGAGCTGGAAGGCGTGTTTGAGGCCAAAGGCTCCATTCTGCGTAACCAGCTGACCTTTGACCGCTCTGGCCCCACGCTAAAAAACATCGAAGGCGTGGAAAGCTTTATCGCCAATTACCCCTTTGTGCCGTACCACTTCCAGTTGGTGCAAAAAGTCTTTGAAGAGGTCCGCAAGGTAGGGGCGACGGGCGCTCACTTAGCCTATGGCGAGCGCTCCATGCTCGATGCGTTCCACATGGCCGCCAAAGCCGTGCAAGAGAAGACGATTGGCGCGCTGGTACCAATGCACTGCTTCTATACAGCGGTAGAGGGCTTTCTTGATACAGCGGTGAAGCGCACCATTGATCAGGCCAGCGAAAACCCCGTGTTAGAGGCGTTTGATGTCGAAACCCTACGCACGCTGTTTATGATCCGCTATGTGGATCTGGTGAAGGGTACGGTCGATAACCTGGTGACGCTCTCACTGACCCAAATCGACGATGACCGCATCGCCATTCGGGAGCAGCTGGAAGCGACCCTGGCACGACTGGAAAAAGAGAGCTTGATAACCCGTAACGGCGATGAGTACCAGTTCCTCACCAATGAAGAGCGTGACATCACCCGTAAGATCAAAGCCACGGAAGTCACCAGCAGCGACGAGAACAAAGAGCTCTCAAGCCTGATCTTCAAAGACTCGTTTCGTGACCGCAATAAATACCGCTATCCGGTCAACAAAACCGACTACAGCATTGGCCGCTACCTGGATGGCCACACCCTGGATGGCCGCTACCAGAGCCAGCTAAGGGTGGAGGTGGTCTCACCGCTGGACGTGGAGTATGTGCAGCTAAGCGAAGCGGGCTGCATTCACAAAAGCGGCGATAACGGCGGGCAAGTGCTGATTAAGCTGCCCGACGATAAGCGATTTACCGATGAACTGCGCACCCTGCTGAAAACCGATAAGTTTATCCGCCTGAACCTATCGGCCAACGACCACAGCGTAGAGCGCATTCTGGCCGACCGTGGACGTGAGAACCAGGAGCGCAAAAAACGCCTGCGGGTGCGCTTAGAAGAGATGCTGCTGGATGCTGACGTTTACGCGCTCGGGCAAAAGCTCGATCTCAACCGCAACCAGTTGAATACCCGCTTGGATGAGGCCTGCCGCTATCTGCTGGAAAACACCTACAACAAGCTGAGCCAGCTCACGGCGCTTAGCCCCGAGCCGATGCGCGAGCTGCAGGCCGTATTAACCGCCGATGACCTGGGCACCCAGAACCTCAACCTAGACGGTGAAGAGGGCAACGCTCAAGCGGTGAAAGAGGTAGAGCAGTATATCTCGCTACATGGTGGCGAACCGGTGCCGCTGAACCCGCTGATTGAGCGCTTTAGCAACCGACCTTTCGGCTGGCCAGAAGGTGAAACGCTGCTGATTCTGGGCTGCCTGCATGCCGCTGGGCGCTTAACCTTCCACACCGCTGGCCCCGCGCTCAGCGGTAAAGAAGCCTTTGAGCTACTCAATAACGCCCGCCGCCGCAGTGAAGTGCGCCTTCAGAAAAAGCGCCAAACCGAAGATGCAGTGCTCAACAAAGCTCGTAACCTCACCAAAGAGCTATTTGGCCAGCTAGGCCCCACCAGCGAAAAAGAGCTGTTTACCTATTACGTAGACCGCTTATCCCACTGGCGACGTGAGCTTGAGGCGTACAAAAGCAAAACCGACGTGGGCAACTTCCCTGGACGCAACGCCATTGATAGCTCACTGCGGGAAGTAGAGCGCCTACTGCGCCTTGACGATAGCTTTGATTTCTTCAAAACCGTCGCCAGCCAGCAAGACACGCTGCTCGATGTCGAAGAAGACTACCGCGATCTCAACGACTTCTTTACTAAGCAGCTCACCACCTGGCAGCAGCTAGAGCAAGCGCTCAACCGGTTTGCGGTGAACCGCCTAGAGCTTGAGAAAAACACCCAGGCCCAGCAAGCGCTGGCCGAGTGTGAGCGTATTTATCGCGCCGAAGCGCCCTACGCCATGCTCAATAAGGTGGATGGCTTAGTACGTACGCTGGATGAGATTAACAGCGGCCTCGTGGATGAAAAACGCCAGCACGCCATTGCCCGTATCGACACGCGCATCGCCAAGGTGAGCGCTGAAATAGCCAAAAGCGGCATTGGCACCGCCGAGCTTAGCAACCGCTTACTTCACCCGCTGCAGCAGCTCAAGGCCTCGGTCAATCAATCGGTCAGCGTCGCGCAGATTTACCAGCTACAAACCGAAACTGCCGTCGAGTTAGAAGAAGAAAGTTTGGATGCGCTTCACAACGCCCAGGCCGACGCTGCTAAGCGGCAGCCGCCTGCGCCTGCGGGAAACACCACAACACCGGCACCCGAGAACCCCAAGCCAGCCACACAAACGGCACCACGTGATAAAACGTACGACCCGCACACCGAAACAGCACCGGCGGCGGTAAATGCCCCCAAACCCGTGGCAAGAGTGCGTGTAAGCGACGTACTCAGCCGCGTGCATAGTGGGGTGTACCTGGAAAGCCAAGCGGAAGTCGATGCGTTTATGGACGAGCTGAGAAAAGAACTGGAAGGGTCACTTTCAGCGGGCAGACGGGTACAGGTGCGTTAGTGTTCGAACGATTTTTGTTGACACGACCAATATGCCTGTTTACTGCCGTCCCGTGTCCTAGGACGCGGGACAGAGAAGCGGAAAGAAACATGAAAAGTCAACAAGGCACCTATGACCACCGCAACCATTGAACAGCGCCTAAGCGAGCCAGAAGGCAAGCAGCTTGAGTTCAAGCGCGACCTATCATCGCCTAAGCCAGTGATGAAAACACTGGTCGCCTTTGCCAATACGGCCGGTGGCCAGTTGATCATTGGTATTGATGATGATGGCACCGTGCTGGGCGTGGATGATCCGCTGGATATAGAAGAGCGCCTTACCAGCATGATCGCGGATGCCATTCACCCCCGGCTACTGCCTAATATTGAACTGGTGAGCGTGGGCGAACATACCCTGGTGTGTATTGAGGTGTTTTTGAGTAGCGCACGCCCACACTTTTTCAAAGCGCTTGGCGAAGAAAACGGTGTGCTGGTGCGACTTGGTTCTAGCAATCGGCAGGCGGGGCTGGCCCTCATTCAAGAAATGCAGCGCCAAGCGAGCGGAACCACCTTTGACGTTCAGCCCATGCCTGAGCTGAGCCGTGACGACCTTGACCAAAACGCCATACAGCATGCCTTTCGCAGCAAACAACTGCTTGATGACAATAAGCTTCGCACGTTACGGCTACTTGTCTCGTATCAAGGCCGCCTGGTACCCAGCGTGGGCGGAATTTTGCTGTTTGGCCGCGAGCGCCAATGGCACTTTGAAGATGCCTGGATTCAGTGCGGCCGTTTTCGCGGTAACGATAAGGTCGAGATTTTCGACCAGACAGATATTCACGCGCCGTTACCCCAAGCGGTTGATGACATCGAGCTGTTTCTCAAAAAACATGCCTTCAAGCAGGCAGAGTTTGGCGCCATGCGTCGCCGCGATGTGTGGAGTATCCCGCTGACCATCCTACGTGAAGCGATTATTAACGCCTTGGTACACAGCGACTACTCCCAACGCGGTAGCCCCATACGCATTGCGTTTTATGACGACCGTATCGAGATTGAAAGCCCAGGGCTATTGATGCCCGGCATGACGATTGAAGACATGAAACGTGGCGTTTCGATGATTCGCAACCCAGTGATTGCCCGCGTATTTCGTGAGCTTGGCCTGATTGAGCAGTGGGGCAGTGGCGTAAAGCGTATTTTTGCCGAGGCCGCCGCCCGGGGGCTGCCAGAGCCGCGCATTGAGGAGGTGGCCAACCGGCTGCGCTTTATTGTGCCGCTTGAACAGCGGCATGCTGTCCAAGGAGTGACCCAGTCACGGCCCGAGTCACGGCCCGAGTCACGGCCCGAGTCAGGTCTGGCCGATAGGATACTCCAATGCCTTGCCGACCGGCCCTTAGGTAAAGCCGAGATTGCCAAGTCCTTTGGTCATAAGGGCGTTTCAGGGCAGCTGAAAAGGCAAATGACGTGGTTGCAGAATCAGCAGCTTATCGAAATGACGCTGCCCGAAAAGCCCAATAGCCGCCTTCAACAATACCGTTTAACGCCTAAAGGCCAGCGCTTTTTGCAAGACACTTTCAAGGATCTAACATGAACACCGCCAACATCAAAAAATACGCCCCCAAAGCCCGCGCCCGCTTTATCGACACCATGACGCGTCAGGCGGCCCGGGTGGGCATTAGCCCGGATGGCAAAGGCGGTGTGGTGATTGCCCCCCTAGAGCAAAAGGGCGATGTGTTGGTGATGTCCGCTCAGGATGGCCAAACCCACACCGTGCCCGCCCACCTGAAAATCGCACGGGAAGCGCTGGCCGCGTGGGTGCAGCACGATGGTTTTACCCAAGCGATAGAGCAGGCCGCCTATAGCTGGTTCAACCGCCTGTGCGCCATTCGCTATATGGAGATTCACGGCTACCTAGACCACGGCCGCCGCGTGCTGAGTGGGGCAGGGGGCGAAGCCGGGCAGTTCCAGATTCTGGAGGAATGCTTAGAGGTAGACTTGCCAGGGTTGGACACCGCCCGCGTTCGCGAGCTAAAGCTCGACGGCACACAGGATGAAACCCTCTACCGCGAGCTGCTGCTGGCGCAGTGCCACGCCCTGCATGAGGCCATGCCGTTCCTGTTCGAGCCGCTGGACGACGCCAGCGAACTGCTGCTGCCCAACAACCTGACCAAAACCGATTCCCTCATCCGCGAGTTGGTCGAGGCCATTCCCGAAGCCGACTGGCAAGATGTAGAAGTGATCGGCTGGCTCTACCAGTTCTACATCAGCGAGAAAAAAGACCAAGTGATCGGCAAGGTGGTGAAAAGCGAAGACATCCCCGCCGCCACCCAGCTGTTCACCCCCAACTGGATTGTGCAATACCTGGTGCAGAACTCGGTAGGCCGCCAGTGGCTGCAAACCTACCCAAGCTCGCCACTCAAAGGCCAGATGCCGTACTACATCGAGCCCGCCGAGCAGGAGCCAGAAGTACAGGCCCAGCTGGACGCCATCACCCCGGCCAGCATCGACCCCGAAAGCATCAAGGTACTCGACCCCGCCTGTGGCTCCGGCCATATTCTGGTGGAAGCCTACAACGTACTGAAGGCGATCTACGAAGAGCGCGGCTACCGCACCCGCGATATCCCCAAGCTGATTCTGGAAAACAACCTGTTCGGCCTGGATATCGACGACCGCGCCGCCCAGTTGGCAGGCTTTGCGCTGTTGATGAAAGCCCGAGAAGACGACCGCCGTATTCTCACCCGCAACGTCCGCCTAAACGTGCTGGCGATGCAAAGCAGCCAACACCTGGATGCCAATACCCTATGGCGCGACCTGAATCTAACCGGCGACTGGCACCAGGGCCAATCCCAAAGCCTGTTTGAAATTGAACAGCAAGACCTTTCCAGCAACGGTGCTACTTACAAGCTGATCGCTGATTTAATCGAGCGCTTTCAGGATGCAAAAACTTTCGGCTCGCTGATTGAAGTACCCAATGAATGGGAAGCGCCGCTTAAAGCACTGCTGGAGGAATTGAGCGAACTCACCAACAGCGGCGATATGATGCAAAAGGCCGCTGCTCAGCGGTTAGTGCCGGTGGTGCAGCAGGCCTGGGTATTGGCGCAGCGGTATGACGCTGTGGTGGCCAATCCGCCGTATATGGGCAGTAAGGGGATGAATAAGGCACTGAAGGACTACGCCAAAAGCGCCTACCCCAACAGCAAGTCGGATCTGTTCGCGATTTTTATGGAGCATGGATTTAGCCTGCTGAATGAAAACGCCTTCAATGCCATGGTCACCATGCAAAGTTGGATGTTCCTTTCCAGCTACGAAAAAATGCGTGAAGCGCTGCTAGAAAACAGCACCATAGAAACCATGGTGCATATGGGCAATGGCGTAATGAAAATTGCTTTTGGTACCAACGCCACTGTGTTCCGGAATCGCCATATCGCAGGCATGAAAGGCTCATTCTCGTATGCGGAAGCTGGCGATATCAGCGAGTACGGAGAGCCATTTGAATTTCCGGTCAGAAACGAGCGGCTGAAAGTGATGGCGCCGGATGATTTCAAGAAGATTCCGGGGAGTCCGGTGGCTTATTGGGCATCAGAGTCACTTAGAAGTTGTTTTGAAATTGGAACGCCGCTACAGGAGATTGCCCCAGCTCGTTTGGGTATGACTTCAAGCGATAATTCTCGATTCGTAAGGCAATGGGCGGAAGTTTCTTTTAATAAGGTTGGTTTGCGTTTTGGAACAGCAGAAAAAGCCCAAAAATCAGGCCTAAAATGGTTTCCATACAATAAAGGTGGAGAGTTTAAGAAGTGGTATGGGAATAGCATATCGCTAATCAACTGGAAAGATGATGGCAAAGAGGTAATGGAATACGCATCTAAACTTTATGGAACACCAACAAAAACAATCAGAAATATTGGGTATTTTTTTAAACCCGCTTTGACGTGGTCATTTATCAGCAGCTATTCATTTGCCATCAGAAAAAATGATGAAGGCCATATTTTTGATGTCGGGGGATCATCCGCTTTTCCGCCAATTGAAAAGGAATCCCAAGTTCTAGGATTATTGGCTTCACGCTTGTCTTTTTTTATTTTAAAAACGGTAAACCCTACCTTGAATTTCCAAGCCGGGAATGTTGGTAGCATACCCATATTAGAGCTTTCCCAGGCTGAAGCTAAGGTAATTGAACAAGTATGTGACAGAGCTGTTGAAATATCTCGAACTGACTGGAACTCTTATGAGCTTTCATTTGACTTCTCTGCATCTCCATTACTAAGGTTCAGTTCTTCAGCTTTTAAAATCTTGGATAGTTTCAAAGTGCTGCGTGCTCACTGGCAGAAAATAACGGATGAGATGCAAGATATTGAGAGAAAAAACAACCAAATTTTTATTTCTGCATACGGCTTACAAGACGAGCTGATATCTGATGCCCCACTTGAACAAGTGACACTCGAATGTAATCCTCAATACCGCTATGGCAGCAAACGCTCCGAAGAAGAGCTAGAAACCTTGCTTCAATGCGACACCCTCAAGGAGCTAGTCAGCTACGCCATCGGCTGCATGATGGGCCGCTACTCGCTGGATAAGCCCGGCCTGATTCTCGCCAGCCAGGGCGAAACCGTCCGCGACTATCTCGCCCAGATCCCAAACCCCAGCTTCGCCCCAGATGAAAACGCCATAATCCCGCTCACTGATCAGGAGTGGTTCCCCGACGACGCCACCAACCGCTTCCGCGATTTTGTGCGTACTGTTTGGGGTGAAGAGAACCTTCAGGAAAATCTCGATTTCGTCGCTGAAAGCCTCTGCCTGCATTCCATCAAGCCCAAGAAGGGCGAAGCTGCACTGGAAACTATTCGTCGTTATCTCAGTACCCAGTTCTTCAAAGACCACCTGCGCACCTACAAAAAACGTCCCATCTACTGGCTGTTCTCCTCCGGCAAACAGAAGGCCTTCGAGTGCTTGGTTTACCTGCACCGCTACAACGAAAGCACCCTGGCCGAGATGCGCACCGACTACGTCATCCCGCTCACCACCAAGCTCGCCAGCTACGTGGAAAAGCTAGAACAAGACAAAGACGCGAGCTCCTCCGCCGCAGAAGCGAAAGCCATCGAGAAAGAGCTGAGCAAACTCTACAAACAGCAAGCCGAACTCAACACCTTCGACGAGAAGCTGCGTCACTATGCCGACCAACGTATCTCGCTGGATCTGGATGACGGGGTGAAGGTGAACTATGGGAAGTTTGGGGATCTTTTGGCGGAAGTGAAACCTGTGACAGGTATAATATAATGGCCTACTGGATTTATGACTATGAGTAAAATTAAATATAGCCGTCAAAAAAAGATAAACAGAGCTGATTTCTGGGGGTCAGGATTCAGTTTCTGGCTAACTTTTTTTCTGTTTTTAGTTGCAGTTACAGCTCTTTTTTTGGCCTCCTATTTTTATATATCTATTAATAAGTATGATGAGCTGCAGTCTTACATACCTCCATTGGCTGATTCATTTTCTATAATACTCGGCCTGCCGGTTGCTTTGGCTGGCTCAGCTGTAGCAATTATTCTTGCTCATAAATCGCTTAGCATTTCTAGAAGGCAAGAGTATTATGAAAATATAAGTTTTATTGATGAGTATGTTGAGGATGTTTATTCAAGATATGCCGAAGTATCCTCTTGCCTTCGTGAGTATTTGTCTGATGTATCTAGTCTCATGGCACTATACATTGATCAACAAGAAAACCCTGATAACGAAGAAGAATTTAAAAAAAGCTTTTTCTCTTTGAAAGAAAATGTAATAAGCTCTAGAAGGGATTTTATCCAGAAGCTTTCATATTTAAGCCGGAATCGTGTTTGTTCTCAAATATGGGTAGAGCAATCGGCAAAGGATCAGGGTTCTTTGCTTAGGAAGGTTGTTTTTGAAATACTTGATGATAATAATGAAAATAAAATTAACATTCATGAGGTTATGAGGCATGCAACAAGTATCAATGACTATCTTTTCTTTATGGGTACTCCAACTTTTAATAATGATTTTATGGGTATTTTAGAAAGCTACTATTTTATCACTGAAGAAGACGACGAGGGGCGCTTAGTAACATTTACGCCTGAAGAAGTTGGGGCAGACATACTATCAATGCCGTGGAATCTTATTTTATTAGGCGGTTTAGTGTTGAGTACAAAAAAAGTTGATAAATATAGCGTAAGTAGAGACGAGTTCTATGGCGTAGACGTACCTAATCTTGATCACTCATTTTCTGCCAACTATGGAGCGGCGTTAGTTTGTGATTTCGTCAAATGGTGTCCTGATAGTGTCATTGCTAGAGATGCAATAATTCACAGGCTACATAGCTTGATAAATATAGATAGTGCCCTAAGACACTATGTTGAAAAAGTAATAGAAAATAAGAATTTTGATGACCTATGTCCTCAGGTATGGAAAATTTCTGCAGAGATGATGAGAGACAACCCTTATAAGATTTTTAATAGCGAATTCGACCATATTGGTGATTACGAGATTTTTGAAAAATGGTGTCTTAAAAATTCGTATGAAAATGGCACCCTTGTGGTGAGTAATAAGTAGGCAAAATCACCATTAAACCATTTTTTAGGAAAGTCTAGATGCAGCTTGACCAACTCCAGCAGGGCCTACAACATGCCTTCTTCACTGATCACCATCGCATCGTCTTCTGGTACGACGCCCCCGGCCACTTTGCCGAGTCGCTGAGTGAGCTCGCGCTGGAAAACGTTCAGGTGATCACGATGGCGGGGGAGTCGACCCTGGGCGTAAAGCTACGTTTGGAGCTGGAAGAACCTGACACTCCCACGCTGCTCTACTTTCCTTACGCCGAGCCAGCACCGGAAGACGACTGGCTGCTGGATATAAAGCTCTACTCCGGCCGGTTTTATGCGGATCGCGTCTCGATGATCTTTAATGAGCTGGGCTTGACGCGCCATGTGCTGCGCGAGCATCTAGCACAGCGGCAGGCGTTTTTAGCCAGCCGGAAGCGTATTGAAGGGTTAAAGCGTTTAGTCACGCCTTCCATGATTGAAGATGATCTGGATCTTGCGATGTTGGCCGTGGTGGTGGGGGCAGCGTCAATAGATGTGGCGACGCTGCTGTTTCATCTGGCAGAAGAGGCGGTGACCCACGAGCTGGGGTTAGAGGCTAACCCCGCATCATTGGTTGAGTCCGAGAAGTACGCCCTAGTGCCTGCGTTTGTACGTGTCCTACAGGCCGAAGTCGGTTACCCCGCCAGCCGAGAAGAGTTGCGCGGTGAAACGCCTCTGAATTTCGGTCAGCTAATGTTGCGGTTACTAATTACTGGCTATTGCGAGAGTATTTCTGATATTCCTGACTGGGCACGCCAGGTGGCGATTCCCTCTGTTAATGCCCGTGCATCTTCGCGGGCGTTGCTGACTCGCTGGCGGGATAGCTCACGGTTTTACCCCGCGTTCGATGTGATCTCTGGTTGGGTAGCTGATGCGCAGCGTATTGATGACAAACTGCATAATGTGCCGCTAGAGCAGCTTAGCAATGTGGCCACCTTTGAAGTTGTTGAAAAACAGATCATTGTGGATCTCTGCCAAGCGATTCCTACTGCTGATGTTCGCGACCTGCGGCTATTTGATAGCATTATTGTTGAACGGTTAGATGGCTATTGGGCGTCTCGGCATAAAAACGATGCCCGCCGCGGGCGTTACCGGCAGCTGTACGCAGCGCTCACCGCCGCTATTGCCCTGTTCAGCCTGCGCCACCAACATGCCAAAGGGTTTCACTTTGAGAGCGTTGAGGCGCTGTACCACGCTTATCAAACCGACCTCTACCGTTTTGATACGGCTTATCGCCACTACGCGGTGGCTTCTGACGAGACCGGTGTTGAGCTGCTGAAAAACCTGGATGGGGCCGTTGAGCGCTGTTACGACGAGTGGTTTTTGGGGCAGTTGACGCGCAACTGGAGCGAGCGTGTAGAGGCCGAGCAGCGGCTGACGCACTGGAAGCTACCCAACCTCCCTAATCAACAAAACTTCTACCGTGACTGGGTGCAACCTCAGCTAGCCGCTAGCCGCCAAAAACGCGTGGTCGTGGTGATTAGCGATGCCTTCCGTTATGAGGCTGCCGAAGAGCTGCGCGAGCGCATTAATGCCAAGCGTTACAGTAAAGCGACGTTAAAAAGTCAGTTGGGGGTAGTGCCTAGCTATACCACACTGGGCATGGCCTCGCTGCTGCCTCACCGTGAGCTAAGCTATCAATCAGGCAGTGATACGGTGTTGGTGAATGGTCAATCAACCCAGGGCACCGCCAACCGTAGCAAACTCTTGAAGGAAGCGCTGGATGGTGAGGCCATGGCGGTCACCGCCGACGAGGTGAAAGGTTGGTCTCGGGAAGAGGGGCGCGAAAAAATCAAAGGCGTCCAGCTGATGTACGTTTACCACAATGTGGTGGACGCCCGCGGGGATTCAGCTAACACCGAAAGCGAGACGTTTGCGGCGGTGGAAGATGCCATTGATGAGCTGGATCAGCTGACCCGCAAAATTTTGATGCACTTGAATACCAGCACGGTGCTGGTGACGGCAGACCACGGTTTCTTATTCCAGCGTAGCGCCTTGGATGCCACCGATCGCACAGCGCTTACGGACAAGCCTGCCTCCGCGTTCAAAAGCAAAAAGCGCTATGTGCTGGGTGAATCACTGCCCGATAACCCCAGCGTTTGGCACGGCCATACTCGCGATACCGCAGGCACCACCTGCGAGACACAGTTCTGGATACCCAAAGGTGCGCACCGTTTCCATTTTGTGGGCGGGGCGCGCTTTGTGCATGGTGGCATCATGCCCCAAGAAATCGTTGTGCCGGTGCTCACGATACAGCAGCTGCGCGGTGAAAAAGCTGAGAAACGCAGTACCCGCAAGGTTGAAGTGATCTCACCGAAGGCATCGCTGAAGATGGTCAATAACATTCAGCGCTTCGACCTGCTGCAAACTGAAGCGGTGAGTGAACGCTTGCGGCCTGTCACCCTTTCAGTCGCGATTTATGAAGGCAGTAATGTGGTCTCCAGTGAAGAGGTAATCACCTTCGATAGCGCGAGCGACAATATGAACGAGCGCATGAAGTCGGTACGCCTTTCACTCTCGGGCACATCGTTTGACCGTAAGAATGACTACTTCCTGGTGCTGCGCGATAAAGACTTAGGCACCGAGCGTGAGCGCTACCGGGTGGTGATCGACTTGGCCTTTACGGATGATTTCTTCTAAGCCAGTGATCGTCCGGCAAGTCGCAATGCAGGTAACGACTTGTCATCTGTTAACGCGTTGCCAGTTAGCTTTCTCACACACAAAATTGTGCTCTTTTTCGCCGTTTAGGAGTGACCGATTACATGGACTTTGAGCCACCTTCCGCTAAGCAAGTGACTGATTCTCTCCAGGATGCAGATCTAGACACGTTGCTCAATAGCCACTTTGCTGGCCGAGTGGTGCGCAAGGACCTCACCCAGCGCGTTAAAGAGGGCGCCAACGTGCCGGTGTACGTGCTGGAGTACCTGTTGGGGATGTACTGCGCATCTGATGATGCGGAGGTGATTGCGAAAGGCCTGGAGAACGTCAAAGCGATTTTGACGAATAACTACGTTCGGCCTGATGAGGCGGAGAAAGTGAAGTCCATCGTTCGGGAACGGGGCAGCTTCAAGGTCATTGATCGTGTCACGGTGCGATTGAACGAGAAGAAAGACCGTTATGAAGCAGCGTTTAGCAACTTAGGCATCAAAGATGCTGAAATCTCCGCAGGCATCGTAAAAGAGAACGAAAAGCTGCTAGTGGGCGGTATTTGGGTAATCGCAACGCTCAGCTACTTCCATGAAGAGGGGCAGACAACATCACCATTCGGCGTCAGCCTGCTCAAGCCGATTCAAATGCCGCATATGAATATGGACGAGCTATTTGAAGGGCGGCGTGGGTTCACCAATTCACAATGGCGTGAAGTACTGATCCGCTCGATTGGCATGGAACCCGCTGAGCTAGACGAGAGTGTGCAGCAGCACTTGCTCGCCAGGATGATCCCGTTTGTTGAAAACAACTACAACGTTTGTGAGCTAGGGCCACGTGGCACGGGTAAAAGCCATATTTACAAGGAGTGCTCGCCCAACAGCATTCTGGTCTCCGGCGGTCAGACAACGGTAGCTAATCTGTTCTACAACATGAGCTCACGACGCATTGGTTTAGTCGGCATGTGGGACTTGGTGGCGTTTGATGAAGTCGCGGGAATCTCGTTCAAGGATAATGACGGGGTGCAGATCATGAAGGATTATATGGCGTCTGGTTCATTCGCCCGCGGGCGTGAGCAAATGGAGGCATCGGCCTCAATGGTGTTTGTGGGCAATATCAACCAGAGCGTTGAGTCGATGGTGAAAACCAGCCATCTTTTGACTCCATTCCCTGATGCGATGATCGACGCGGCGTTTTTTGATCGCTTTCATGCCTACATTCCCGGCTGGGAAATCCCCAAGATGCGGCCATCGTTCTTCACCCAGCGCTATGGTTTTATCGTCGATTATCTGGCTGAATTTTTCCGCGAAATGCGCAAGCGCAGTTTCGCCGATGCGATTGATCGCTACTTTTCTCTGGGCGACAACCTCAATCAGCGTGACGTGATCGCGGTTCGTAAAACGGTTTCTGGTCTGCTCAAACTGATGTTCCCCCATGGTGAGTATGCGAAAGAAGAGGTGAGGGAGTGCCTGGAATACGCCATGCAAGTGCGACGCCGGGTGAAAGAGCAGCTGAAAAAAATTGGTGGCATGGAGTTTTACGATGTCCATTTCAGCTACATCGACAAGGAGACCCTGGAAGAGCACTTTGTTTCGGTAAAAGAGCAGGGCGGCGGTGGTCTGATTCCAGAAGGCCAAGGCAAGCCGGGCGTAGTACATACTATTGGCCTAAGCGACAAGGGTATGCCAGGTGTTTACCGCATCGAAATGCAGGTAACCGCAGGCAGCGGCAAGCTGGCGATGTCGGGGTTGTGGAATTCCACCGGAGCCAAAGAGCAGGTCAAAATGGCATTTGATTACTTCAAGGCCAATGCCAGCCGCATCAGCGGTGCCCGTAAGGTCATGGAGCATGATTTCCACCTCCATGTGGTAGATCTGCAAAATAGCGGTGTCCTGCGCGATTTGTCGTTAGCCAGTTTGGTGGCGTTTTCATCAGGCCTTGTCAGCAAGCCGACGCAAAGCCAAATGGTGGTGCTAGGCGATATGAGCCTGGGCGGAAGTTTAAAACCCGTTCAAAACCTTGCAGAGTGCCTGCAGGTCGCTTTCGATGCCGGCGGCAAACGAGTCACCCTGCCCATGAGCAGCGCCATGGATATTCCCACCATTCCCGGAGAGCTATTTACCAAGTTTCAGACCAGCTTCTATGCAGAGCCGATCGACGCAGTGGTCAAAGCGCTTGGAGTGGATTAAGGTTAATGAGTCTATTGCGATAATGCATTCATGGTTCACTCGCATTGCATGAGGTACGTAGATGGCAAAATATAATGAGCCTAGTGCTGTAAAAGCTAACGACAGCCCTCTGCAGCGGCTTAAGGACTCGGTCGGCAAATATGAGCTGCCATTTGAGCCTGTAGGCGTTGACGACTGGGAAGCTATACAGGTGGAAGAGCTTGCTTCTGTCACTCACTTGGGTGATGAGAATGAGCCAAGATAGGCCCGCATTTCACATGCCATGTCAGTGATCACATTGTCGGTAGGCGAGGAACAGAGCAATGAAAGTGACTGAAAAATTAGAAGTCGAGGCCGTTACTGATGTGGTGTGCGATGTATGCTTAACCACGACACGTGTAGCAGATGAAAATCTTGAGTACGCCACCCTCAAAGCACATTGGGGCTATGGCTCTCAACATGATGGCGAGCGCTATGAAGTCCACCTGTGCGAAAGCTGTTTTTTCAGCACGTTGGCTTACTTCAAGCAAGAACGCCGTGTGCAAAATTTGTTCAGCGAAGATAGCGACAGAGACTGGGCCTTGAATACAGATGATCGCCTGGGACTTGTAGCTAAAGATGACTATTTCCCTGATCATAAATCTTGATAAGTGGTTACGCGGCGCTTTTGGACTGACTACAGAGGGTTGCTTTAGGCAGATTTCGACCCTGAGCAGACATTTTTGGCAATGCAGCAAGAGCGCGAATATGCTGGCAGTCTGATGCTTGTTACATCGAGAGGGGCAATTGCGTATGTCAGCTCATGAAGAGCAATTCGAAAACCACGGTATCCATGACGTGATTTCGCAACTTGAGTCTGCGTTGCAGAAAAAGAGTAGCAAAGACGTGCCTGATGATGCGTTCGATAACTTAGATCGAATTCGACAAGCGACCGCATTCATTCGCGGAAGAATTGAAATGGCAAGCCCGTTATTGACTCCAAAGGTTCGCTTAGATCAGATTCAAAAATCTCTCCAAGCTAGCCTCAATGAGGTG
>NZ_DFBS01000023.1 GCF_002366715.1 Halomonas sp. UBA3074
TGTTTGCGCGGAATCAATTCACCCTGGCCGTTTTCCAGCTCCATCCACGTGCCGTGGATGGTGGATAGAATGCTCCATCATGGTGTCGTTAATGAGGATAAGGCGCAGTCGCTCATCTTTCTCAAAATGGATGGGGCCGGTCACTTCGCTAAACTTCTTACCGTCGAACGACCACATATAACGTTCCATATTGCCGGTCAGGTGCAGCTCAAGCTCACGGCCTGGTTCACGGCGGTCAGGCCATGGCGTGAAGGCTTTTAAATCGCGGTAGACTAAAACACGACGTTCATCAGGGTCGATGCCGATGCCCGCCTGGTCGTATCGAGAGCCGGGCTGGGCTTCACCGGCAACGAGCAAGCCATTTTCGCCGATTTTCGCCTGTTCACCCGCCATGCCACCCATATTAGAGTGATCCATGCCTTGCATGTTGGACATGCTGGAGTGGTCCATCCCCGCCATGCTGGAATGATCCATGCCTTCCATATTCGACATGTTTGAGCGATCCATTTCCGACATGTTGGAATGATCCATACCTTCCATATTCGACATGCCGGAGTGGTCCATCCCCGCCATATTTGACATGCCAGAATGATCCATCCCGCCCATACCGTGGGCACCCATGGCTTCCATACCGCGGTCGGCAATTTGACGGCGTTCAGGGATGTCGGCCTGCATCCCTTCACGCGGTGCCAGGGTAGCGCGGGCGTAGCCGCTGCGATCCATGGCTTCGGCGAAGATGGTGTATGCCCGGTCGTCTTCAGGTGAAACAAGCACATCGTAGGTTTCCGCCACGCCAATGCGGAACTCATCAACAGGGATGGGCTGGACCGGTTGGCCATCGGCGGCCACCACGGTCATCTTCAAGCCAGGTATACGGACATCGAAGTATGACATGGCCGAACCGTTAATCACGCGTAGCCGTACCCGCTCACCGGCCTTGAACAGCGCGTTCCAGTTTTCCTGGGGGGAGTGGCCGTTGAGCAGGTAGGTATAAGTGCTGCCGGTGACATCGGCGATATCCCGCGAGCTCATACGCATTTGGGCCCACATACCGCGCATCTCGGCGGTTTGTGAGAAACCCTTTTCGCGTACATCGGCGAAAAAATCAGCAATCGTGCGCTCTTGGAAGTTGTAATAGCCTTCCATGGTTTTCAGATTACGGAACACCGACATCGGTTCTTCAAAGGTCCAGTCGGTGAGCAGTAACACATGCTCACGGTCGTAACGGATAGGCTCGCGCTCGGCGGCGTCGATAATCAGCGGCCCCGCATGGCCTAGCTGTTCCTGCAGACCTGAGTGGCTGTGGTACCAGTAGGTGCCGTTCTGCCTGACAGGGAAACGATAGGTAAAAGTTTCACCAGGGGCGATACCGGCAAAACTGACACCAGGCACACCATCCATTTCCGGCGGTAGAATAAGACCATGCCAGTGGATGGAGGTGGACTCGTCCAGCAGGTTGGTGACACGCAGTACGGCGTCTTGACCTTCTTTCAAACGAATCAGCGGGCCAGGACTGGTACCGTTAATGGTAATTGGTTGGGCTTCTTGTCCGTCAATAGGCAACGATTCACGGCGGATCGCCAGCGATACCTCGGGCCCTTCTTCAACGCCCTGCGCGTAGACATTGCTGCGGCCCCAGGGGTTTGCCCAGGCGGGGGTTAATCCCATTGCCGCAGCGGAACCTATTCCTAGGGCAGCGCCGCCTTTTAGGACCTGCCGGCGAGAAAGCGGGTGAGAAATGATGCTTGAGCGTGCCATGTGTAACTCCCATCAATGATGAATGGCACCATCTTGATGGAAGAAGCTGAATCAAAGCTGAATAGTGATTAATTAATCACTTCAACTGCAAGAGGCAACGTAACCGTAACGCGCAGTCCACCCAGTGGACTACGCTCAAAGCGCGAGTGCCCTGAGTAGCGGGCAATTAACTGCGCAAGAATCGACAGGCCTAAGCCGTAGCCGGGACGGCGTTCATCCAATCGTGTGCCACGCTCTCCCAAGCGCGAAAGATCTTCTTCTGCAACGCCGAAACCGTCATCATCAGTGGTGAGCGTGAGTGTGGTAGCGGAGGCGGCAATATCGCAATTAACGCACCTATTCGCCCATTTGCCAGCGTTATCGAGCACGATGCCTAATATTTCAGAAAAGTCGTGAGCCTCAATAGGCACTAGGTCTTTCTCGCCTGCCGAGTGGGTGAGGTTGAAGATACGCTCAGGGTAAAGGCTGCGGAACATCTCTATGAGCCGTGAACTATCTCGCGTGACGTTCGCCATTCGACCCGCGTTAGGCCCTGCAATACGCGAACGACGCAGCTCTGCAGCTAACTGAGCGTTAATATCTTCAATACGGCTGAGCAGTTTATGCCGTCGGTTTTCATCAATGGGCCGATTGCCGCGCAGTACTTGGGTAATTGCTGCCAGCGGGGTTTTTAAAGCATGAGAAAGATTGGCGACTGATTCCCGCGAGCGTTGTAATCGATGATCGATATCATCCATAAACCAGTTCAGCTGGTCGACTAATTCATCTAGCTCGGAAGGGGCTACTAATAACAAGCGATCACGTTTGCCTGATCGCAAGGCTTCAAGCTGTTGACGCAGTTGCCAAAGTGGCGTGAGGCCGCGGTTAACTGCCAGCATATTGAGTATGATGAGCATTCCTAAAAGCACGGCGGCAATTCCACCGACCCACCAATGCAAGGTAGCAAGTCCTGCTTCTACCTGAGAAAAATCCTCACCCACCAGTAATACGCCGTTAGAACCCTGCCACTCAAAATGGCGGCGGTAGACGAGCATGTGCTGATCGTTATGTTTAACGTCCACAAGAGCATCGCCGTTCTCTTCCAGCAGAGGCGCCAGCTGTTGCTGCCATTGCGGGTCGGAAGCGCTGACCGAACCGTTAAAGCGGAGTACGTAGAGATGATGAAAGACTTGATAGCCTTGGCTAACCGAGTCTAGCGCAGTCGGGACAGCCGTTTGGTCCTGCTCTAGCTGTGCGACCGCATGATTGGCTTCGCGCTGAAGACGCTCACCCAAAAAATCCCGAGCAAGATTCTGTAACAATATGCCATGCAGTAGCCAGGTCGTCACCACCACGAATAGCGCCACGCCACCTAGCCAGGCGAGTAGTCGAAAACGTAAACTGCGCCGATCAATGTGAAGCAAAGAAATACCCCTGGCCGCGCCGCGTTTGAATCACCGATTTGCCGAGATAACGGCGCAGACGAGCGACATAGACTTCGACCAAGTTAGGCGCGGCGGCATCCTGATCCAAGGCATAGAGCTGCTCTAGTAGCTGCTCTTTAGAGTGAATGCGATCAGGATGCAGCATTAAGTAGCGCAGTAACCGAAACTCGGTCGCTGTGAGCGAACGCCACGTTTCACCTTCTAAGCACACTCGTTGACCCGCTTCATCCAACGAAACGCCGTTAAGCGTGATCACTTGAGATAACTGACCAGACTGCCTGCGTAGCAAGGCCTTCAGCCGGGCCATCAGTTCGGCTTCGTGGAAGGGCTTGGTAAGATAGTCATCGGCCCCCGTCTCAAGGCCGACAACTTTATCTTCCCAGGTATCGCGGGCCGTCAGGATCAAAATAGGCGTGTCGCGTTTTTGCCTGCGCCACTGGGCGAGCAGATCCAGCCCTGAGCCGTCGGGCAAACCGACATCTAAGATCGCCAGTTCATAATGCTCGGTTGCCATCAGCGACTTGGCCGCTTTCAAGGAAGCGGCCAAATCAACTAGGTAACCGTTGTCTTTGAGACTCTCTGCTAAGCTTTCCGCTAGCAAGTCATCATCTTCAAGTAGCAACAGTTTCATGGATATACGTCAGATTAGAGAGAAAAATTGCCGTACATGCCGGATTCGTAATGGCCGGGAATGTTACATGCATACTCTAGCGCGTTAACATTATCAGGAACACGCCATAATAGAGACCCAGTCTCGCCAGGTGCAATGGTGACGCCTTCCATACTCATATTGGCCATATCGTGACCATCGCCGTTTGACATATTGGACATATCGTGGCCTTCACCGTGTGCCATATTTGACATGTCATGGCCTCCGCCATTGGCCATGTTTAGCATCATCTGGCGATGTTCTTCTTGGGCTTCTTTGCTACCAATCACAAATTCGTGTTCTAGATTGCCGGTGTTAGTAATTTCAAATTTAACCACCTCCCCTGCCGCCATTTCTAGCGCTTCAGGGTCGAACCACATATCGCCAGCTTCAAGGCTGATCGTGCGGTCAACGTCAGCCTCGGTTAGGCCATTGTCACCACTGCCTTGGCCGGGCGCAGCCCAAGCCGCACTCGTTATCAAACTTAGTGAAAGGGCAAACATAGACGTTGTTAAGGAGATGTTGCGCATGGTCATTTACCTCAGAGGTTAGTGTCACTTGTTCTTTATACGGTGTTAACCTGAAACGAGCCTGAACCTAACGTAAAAATATGGCCTGCTACCCAAAAGCATTTCTAACATGATGATGGATCCTGACCCCCTGATTAGAGTCAACGCTGCAGCAATGACTTTTCGTCTTGTTGGTGCAATTGCCTATGGCAGCCTCCGCCTAAACCTCAGCGTAAGGCCCATAAGAAGGAGACCGTTAATTTCGAGCTCTGGAACGGCTTAACAAGGTGGTTGACCTGTTAGTCACCCATTCGGTGATGACACTCTTGTCAGCACTGCCGTGATCAACAAGATAACCGCGACCAGCACCATCTCCAGTGCAATACTTCTCTGTAACCGTCCTGGGGCTGTTGCGTCGCCGCTCTCAAAGGCCGGAACAAGCCGCCACTTGTTCGCGGCAGCAAATAACAGTAGCACCGCCACAATCAATACCTTGCCGATCAAGAACTGTCCATATGCCGTGGTGAGCAGTGGCGTGAGACCGCCCGTTAGCAGCGTGGCCAACGTGACGCCCGCCAGTACCAACAAGCCGACTCCGCTTATGGCGATTTTCCCGAAACGGGTCAGAATGTGGGCGGTATTGTCCTGGTTGTGACCCCGTCCCACTAAATGGAACAGCGGCCACAGCGAGGCCACCCAGAATGCTGCCGCCATCAGGTGAACGATCAGCAAGCCAGCCAGAATGAGGCGTGGGGTGTTTACTGTATGCCCCACCTGCACGAATGCCAGCATCACCAGTAACACGCCTACTAGGCTCACGCTGTTGGCTGTTTTCGAGAGCGCTAAGTTATTAAGCTGAATCGCCTGGACTAGCAGCAAGCCAGTTACCGCCAGTATTAGTCGGACCCCGGACGCGCCATCGAACACGATTCCGAGCAGCATTGGGTTGGTTGCAGCAGCGATATTGCCGCCCCCAAGGTAACCAGCTTCTAAAGGCCACTGGAACAGAATCAGAATGACCCCCGCCCAGGCAGCAAAGATGCCCATGCAGGCGACGCGCCTCCGGTCGTGATCAGGGAGTCGGGGAAACGCTAGACGAAACAACACGGCCCCCGTCGCGACTAGGGCGTTAAGGTAAATCCCGGCCGCCACGAGAATCATCGCGACGGTCCAGACATCAAGGCTATTTACTGAGGGCCACCAGACCACGGGTCAAGGCTCGACCGAGAAGTTAAAACCGTCAGACATCATGTGCCCGTCATCCGATAGGCCACGCCAGCGCACCTGGTAATCCCCAGCCGAAAGAGTGTCACTGGGCTTTACGAAGTAGCGATCGACCTGTTCACTGCCTGGCTGACCATCAAGAGGAACGGGGCCGTCCGGGCCTGCCACTTCAAACTGGGTGATGCGCATCATGCCACCAAACTCGATGCCAATCTCTGCTGGGGAATCCTGAATGGTGACGCCATCCTTAGGCGAAGTGCTTGCGCCCCCTTCATGGGCCAACACTGGGCTTGCGAGCGACAGCAGCAGCGTTGCTAAGGTAGCGTGAATAATAGGGAGCGAAGTCGTCTTCTTTTGCATACCGTTTCCTTATATTTTTTTAGGCTTGAATGGTTCGTCGCGGAGGCTTCAAATCTGATTCGGTTGAGCCTTCAGACATCGTTCATGTGCCCTATTTGACGAACAAGGCACATGGCATCTTGCTCTTAAAGAACCAAGAGAGCATTCATGGATTCTTTGGCTGCTGGGTTTTCGCTTCTTGGGTGGCGATGTATTTGAGCAGCATTTGTACGCGCTCTTCTTCATGGAACTGAGTCAGTGTTATAGCGTGCCAACCTGAAACAGAGCTGAAAATGGCGGAAAAAATGACCTGTGACAAATCTAGCGTTTGGGATCAGTTTCTTCTTTACCTTTGGGCTACCTATAGGTTGTAGGCTTATAACAAAAGCTAACTCTGCCTTCTTCCATTTTTATCGGATAAGGCAATGTCTCGATCAGCAACATGATGAGAGGAAATATCATGGTTAAGCACACGATGAACTTTGCTATTGGTGGGGCTGCAATCCTCAGTGTCTTAAGTAGCGCCATCTTTGCTCAAGGCATAAATCAGGAGTGATGTCATGATGAACGCGGAATGCTTTGCTTTTATGGGGTCAATGGGGTGGTTAGACTGGTTGATGCCCCTGGCTATGCTGTTATTAATTGGCTTGGCGATCGCGTCGCTGGCCAAGTACCTCTTCAGTCGTTCACATTAAGGAGTTGAAATTAATGCAACATATGACCACCAAACTTTTGCTCTCGGGTTTCATGCTAATTGGGACGGTCTCCGCTCAAGCGGCGTTACCGCCAGAGGCGACACTGTATAAGAACCCCCAGTGCGGCTGTTGTGACGAATATGCGCGCCATCTTGAGGAACTTGGCGTAGACGTCACCGTTATTGATGACGTCGAGCTGGGTGATATCAAACAACAGGCGGGTGTTCCCTATGGTCTTGGATCGTGCCATACCATCGAAATCGGCGAGTATTGGATTGAGGGCCATGTTCCGATGGAAGCCGTACAGGCGCTGTTTGAGCAACAGCCTGATGCAGACGGCATTGGCCTAGCAGGTATGCCCATCGGTACACCGGGGATGCCAGGGCCTCAGGAAGCGCCCTATGACGTGTATTCCTTTACGGATCAAGAAGACAAGGCGTTTATGACGCTGTAGTAGGTTTTGGATGACATAATTAGACCTCTTGTACTACATGAGATGTTTGTTAAGCACCAGGTGTGTTTCGAGATGATTTGAAAATTGGTTGCGTCAGACGCTCTCTAACGTGCGACATGTTCAAGAAATCATCCAGAAATTGGCGGGGCCTTTCCCAGGGTTCGCTGATACTTTTAAGCATCTTAAATCCAAAAATGAACAGATACCCTGCGAAGCCTCTGTGTTAAATGCTTTTAGCAAGGTCAGTATTGGTCACAGTGACTTAGCATAGGTACTATTTGCCACCTTTATGAGTAGCGGTGTCTGTTTTGTCGGTAAGAGCAACCTGTACACCCCGTGTGCAGGTTGCTCTTCTGACGAAGAGCCGATACGGCCATCCCTTCAGTGGCGGGCGAGAATCTTCGCTGCGATGGGCGAAGTGATCATTTGAATCACGGCAAAAAAAGCGGCTGGAATCGCGATCTCTGATGGCAAGCCGGAAGCAGCGACAAACGCTGCAGCGATGCTGAATTCCTTTTTACTGACCGTGAAAAGATAGGTAATCACCTCTTTGCGATCAGAGGTGAGTAACCGTGAGGACATACCTACCAGGTACCCAATCAAATTGAGGCACAGGGCCGCGCCCGCAATCACAAACGCATACCAGCCATAGCCAATGATCGTGGTGGCATTCGGCCCGACCACGGCGAGTAGGATCAGCAGATACAGAATCGACCCTATCCCTGCATACGCTGAATCATGCCGTGCAAAGAAAGCCGAGAACTTTGTACGCAAGCTGACCCCAATCACGGTAGGAAGAAGCACGATTAGTGTTAATTCAAGAATAATTGATCCAAGCGGCACGTCTAACTGAAGGCCGGTGAGCCATAAAAACAGGAAGGGAACAATAAACGGACATAACGCGGTGTTGACTGCGTTGAAAACAGCGGCAAGCGCCACATTGCCTTTCGCCATCAGTACCAAAAGAGGAGAGGACACATCTGTCGGCAGCGTGCCGAGCAAGGTTTGGCCAGCAGCCAGCGGGCCGCTTCCAAAAAATAGACGGCCCGTTAGCCACCCGGCAATCGACATAGGCCCATAGACCAGCCCCAATGCCAACAACTGCCGTGACGGCTTTCGGAACACGATGCGAACTGCATGCGCATCGAATGTGAGGCTGATAATCAACATCAGTAATGCCAGTAATGGCCCAATCGCGAACTTAAGCATTATTCCGGTGGCCGGAAAGAGTAAGCCTCCCCCCGCGACGACGATTACAAACCAGACAAGGTGCGCCTCGACAAAATAAATGAATCTACCCATGGTGGATTGGACGTTACCGGTTGAAGTGGATTGAGCCCCGCACCTAAAACATGATCACCTTCGGCCCAGCACACAAAGGCTCGCTTGGTAGCTAGGGACGTGCTTCCCAATCCAGCGATGCAAATAGATAATGCTCAAGGGTTGAAGCTTTAGTTGCTAGAGGTTTTATAGTACCAAGAACAGATAATTCGAGAGAAGGTAACAGATGGGACATCATCATGATCATCCCCACATTGATCCTGCCTCTGGCGACCGGCGCGTCAGCATCTCCATTTGGGCCAATGGGCTCTTAACCATCGCTCAAATCGTCGGTGGCATTATGGCGGGGAGCCTATCGCTGATCGCTGATGCGTTACATAACTTTTCTGACATGGCAGCATTAGTCATTGCCTTTGCTGCTCGTAAAATCGCCAGACGGCCTGCCGATGCGCATATGACCTTTGGCTATGGCCGCATCGAGATAGTGGCAGCACTCATCAATTACACCACCCTCATTATTGTCGGCGTCTACCTGATTTACGAAGGCGCTATGCGGATGATCGATCCCCCTGAGATAGAGGGATGGACGATCGTGATTATTGGTGGCGTCGCGCTCGTCGTCGATGCCCTTACCGCCATGCTCACGTGGTCAATGCAAAAAGAGAGTGTCAATATCCGCGCCCTTTTTCTGCATAACTTATCGGATGCGTTTGCCTCCATCGCCGTGATTATCGGTGGTTCGCTTATTTTACTGTACGACATGCGCTGGGTAGACCCCGCGATCACGATAGGGATTGCGCTATATATTCTTTACCTAGCCTTCTCTGAAATTGGCGGCCCTATCCGTACGCTAATGCTGGGATCTCCCCCGGACATTGACGGGCAGGCAGTCGTTGAGACCGTACGAGATATCGAGGGAGTCCAGGATATTCACCATGTGCATCTATGGCAGATGCAGGAAAACATGGCAGCCCTTGACTGTCACGTGGTTCTGACAGAAACCGGCTGGCAGCAGCTTGAATCCGTCAAAGCAGAGATCAAGGAGCAGCTTAAAATGCGCTTCAATATTGCTCATTCCAGCCTAGAGTTTGAGCATAGTGACCACGCGCATCAAAATGCCAATCTATATGGGCATGAGTGACAGACCGAGGCCGGCTCCCGGCTCAGGTTGGTAGTGGGGGCTTACTCCCATAGCGATTGGCTTGTTTTTCAACCCGACTTTTCCACCCCATCATTGAGACAGAGAGTGAAACATGTTCAAAAAAGCGTCTTTTATATTGGCCGGCACATTATTGCTGACCGCTGCGATCGTCGCCGTATCAAAACCTGCCCTCCTGGACATGCAGGCTCAGGCAGCAAAAGAGAATGGTGTCCAGGCCGAGGACTCACTGGTACGTTCACACTCCCCCATTTTGGGTCGAGAAGACGCGCCGGTGACGATTGTGGAATTCTTCGATCCGGCTTGCGAAGCCTGCCGTGCCTTCTACCCCCTGACAAAAAGTATTCTGGAAACCTACCCAGAAAAAGTGCGGCTCATCGTGCGCTACACTCCTTTCCACGGCGACGTATCGGACAAGGCCATTCGGGTATTAGAAGTTGCTCGTCGTCAGGGCGTCTTTGAACCGGTACTGGAGAGGCTGCTGGCTCGCCAGGATCAATGGGCTTCACATGGCAGTTTTGATGAATCCGCTATCCTCGATATCGCGAGCCAAGGAGGCCTTGATTTAGCGGCTGCCGAAGAGCAACTGACTTCTGCTGAGGTGCAGGCGGTGATTGACCAAGACATGGCGGATGTCAGAGCCAATCAGATTCGCCAAACACCCACCTTTTTTGTCAATGGCGAGCCTTTAGACCCCTTTGGTATGCAAGAGCTGATTGATGCCGTTGAGAGTGAAGTAGCGGAGATCTCTGGGGAAGAGGATGGCCAGTGATGCAGCGCTGGTGGTTACTAGGCTTTGTGGGCTTTTACCCCTTGCTAGCCGAAGCCAATTGGCAAACGCATCTGTCATTGCCGCCGTCTGAACTTAGCCCTGTCAAGTTACAGGCGGCTAGCGAGCAAGAAGGCACATTACCGCTCGATAGCGTTGATACCCTAACCTTTGGGCGTGATGTCGTCATTAATACCACTCTCTACGAGGCCTTGGCAGCAGAAGGTGTCCCAACGCGTTTCGCCACTAAACTGGAAACACTGCTCAGCGAGTTTATAGCAGCGCCGCTGGAGTTTTCTGGCAGTGAACGTATTCAATTAGTGTGGGAGGAAGATCGACGCCAGGACGGCGCCCGTGTTGGGCCACCACGCCTCAGTTATGCCGCTCTGCCTGATCAGGCAGAGCCCTTGGAGGTCATATGGCCGGTCACCCAAAAGGGGGACGTAGCTCTTTTCAAAAGCGACACACTGCTAGGCACGTTGCGGTTGCCCGTGCTTAGTGCCCGCTTAACGTCTCGCTTTGGGAATCGGCGACATCCTGTGTATGGAGGGATGCGTCCTCATAATGGAATTGACTTGGCTGCGCCGACAGGAACGCCGGTCATTGCCACCGCACCTGGGCGCGTATTCTTTATGGGTCGCCAAGGGGGATATGGGCAGGTGATCGAGGTGGAGCACGACACAGGGGCCATTAGTCGCTACACACACCTTAGCCGATTCTCCCCACAGCTAGTGGTTGGGGATTTAGTCAATGCGGGAGAGTCGCTCGGAGAGGTAGGTTCCTCCGGGGTCGCCACGGGCCCCAACCTGCATTACGAAGTGAGAGTCAATAACCAGCCTGTTGATCCCCTTGGTCAAGGTCAACGCATCATGTTGGGTGAGCAGCCGACTCAAGGTGAATATCAAGCGTCACTTTACGAGGCAAGAGATCGCTTGGAACAAGCTATCGGCACGGCGTCCATTTATGACTTGATCTCGTTTAACGAGCCGTAACCACCCGTGCTTAGCAACGTTGCATGGATTGTTAGTAACGTGAACGTGTGCTTGCCTCGTTATGGAACCCTAGCGCTGTGATCACTCATCTACCACAAGACAGGTAATCGGTATGGAAGAGGTTTCTCTCGTCACCATGGGGGTATTGGGAAGCCTTGCCGCGGGCTTGATGACGGCTGTCGGGGCGCTTCCTGTCTTGTTTACCAAAAGACCGAATCGTGGTGTTCGCGATTTAGCGTTGGGGTTCGCCGCTGGCGTCATGCTAGCGGCCTCTTTCTTCTCACTGATCATACCCTCCTTAGAAGCCTCGGAGCTGCGTTACGGAGGTAGCGTGGTACCTGCTGCCATTGCCTGTGCGGCCATCTTGCTAGGGATTGGAATGGTCGCACTACTGAACGAACTCTTACCTCATGAGCACTTCGAACAGGGGCGAGAAGGGCCAGAGGCTGCCTCACTACGTCGTATCTGGTTGTTTATTATTGCCATTACGATACACAACCTGCCAGAAGGGCTGGCCGTTGGCGTGGCCTTCGGCGCAGGGGGAAGCGAAGGAGGCATTCCACTAGCGATTGGCATTGGACTTCAGAATGCCCCAGAAGGACTGGCCGTAGCAGTATCACTGCTAGGCGTGGGCTATTCACGTTGGCGGTCATGGACGATTGCCGCCCTTACGGGGCTTGTTGAGCCGTTGGGTGGCTTATTAGGCGCTGGAGTCATCAGCATGTCACAAGCGCTACTGCCCTGGGGGTTGGCCTTTGCGGCGGGAGCGATG
>NZ_DFBS01000029.1 GCF_002366715.1 Halomonas sp. UBA3074
TCCCCTCATGAGAAATCCGGGCTAGCCAGGCGAGTAGTCGAAAACGTAAACTGCGCCGATCAATGTGAAGCAAAGAAATACCCCTGGCCGCGGCGAGTTTGGATAATTGATTTGCCTAGATAACGGCGCAGACGAGCGATATAGACTTCGACCAAGTTAGGTGCGGCGGCATCCTGTTCCAGGGCATAGAGCTGCTCTAATAACTGCTCTTTGGAGTGAATGCGATCTGGATGCAGCATTAAGTAGCGTAGTAATCGAAACTCTGTCGCCGTTAGCGAACGCCAAGTTTCTCCCTCTAGGCATACTCGTTGACCTGCTTCATCCAGCGATACGCCATTGAGCGTCACAACTTGAGATAACTGACCAGACTGCCTGCGCAGCAGTGCCTTCAAACGGGCCATAAGCTCGGCTTCATGGAAGGGTTTAGCTAGGTAATCATCGGCACCCGTTTCAAGACCAATGACTTTATCTTCCCAAGTATCGCGCGCCGTCAAGATCAAGATAGGCGTGCTGCGTTTTTGCTTGCGCCACTGGGCTAGTAGATCTAGTC
Organism: Halomonas sp. UBA3074; assembly: GCF_002366715.1. Classification (GTDB taxonomy): domain Bacteria; phylum Pseudomonadota; class Gammaproteobacteria; order Pseudomonadales; family Halomonadaceae; genus Vreelandella. The sequence goes on from NZ_DFBS01000029.1 coordinate 551, forward strand.
CCGAGCCATCGGGCAAACCGAGATCTAAGATAGCCAGCTCGTAATGCTCGGTTGCCATTAGCGACTTGGCCGCTTTCAATGAAGCGGCCAAGTCGACAAGGTAACCGTTGTCCTTGAGACTCTCTGCCAAGCTTTCTGCCAGCAAATCATCATCTTCGAGTAGCAACAGTTTCATGGGTAAACGTCAGATTAGAAAGTAAAATTGCCGTACATGCCGGATTCGTAATGGCCGGGAATGTTACAAGCATACTCTAGCTCGTTAGTATTATCAGGAACACTCCATAATAGAGTCCCGGTGTCACCAGGTGCAATTGTGACGCCTGCCATGCTCATATTGGCCATATCGTGGCCTTCACCTTGTGACATGTTTGACATGTCATGACCTTCGCCATTTGCCATGTCTAGCATCATTTTTCGATGCTCTTCATGGGCTTCTTTACTGCCAATCACAAATTCATGCTCTAAATTGCCGGTGTTGGTGATTTCAAATTTAACCACCTCCCCAGCCGCCAGTTCTAGCTCTTCAGGGTCGAACCACATATCGCCAGCCTCGAGACTGATCGTGCGGTCGACGTCAGACTCAGTTAGGCCGCTATCCCCGCCGCCATGGCCAGGTGCAGCCCACGTGGCGCTTGTTACTAAGCCTAGTGAAAGAGCAAATAAAGACGTTACTAAAGTGTTTTTGCGCATGGTCATTTACCTCAGAGGTTATTGCCACTTGTTCTTTATACGGTGTTAACCTGAAACGAGCCTGAACCTAACGTAATAATAGGATCTGCTGCACAACAGTATTTCTAATATGATGATGGATCCTGACTAGATACTGCTCTCTAATTAGTGTCAACACTGCAGCAATGACTTTTCGTCTTTTTGGTGCAATGCCTATGGCAGCATCCGCCTAAACCTCAGTGTACGGCCCACAAGAAGGCGACCGTTAATGTTCGATCTCTGGATCGGCTCTACAAGGTGGTTGCCCTGTTGGTCACCCATTCGGTGATGTCACCCTTGTCAGCACCGCCGTAATCAGCAGGACAACCACGACCAGCACCACCTCCAGCGCAATACTGCGCTGCAAACGTCGTGGGGCTGTTGCGTCGCCGCTCTCAAAGGCAGGTACAAGCCGCCACTTGTTCGCGGCAGCAAATAACAGCAGCACCGCGACAATCAATACTTTGCCGATCAAGAACTGTCCATATGCCGTGGTGAGCAGGGGTGTGAGACCGCCTGTTAGCAGCGTGGCCAACGTGACGCCCGCCAGTACCAACACGCCAACTCCGCCCATGGCGAGTTGCCCGAAACGGGTCAGAATACGGGCGGTATTGCCGTGGTTGTAATGTTGCCCCACTAAGTGGAACAGCGGCCACAGCGAGGCTACCCAGAACGCCGCCGCCATCAAGTGAATGATCAGCAAGCCAGCCAGAACGAGGCGTGGGGTGTTCACCGTATGTCCCACCTGCACGAACGCCAGCATCACCAGTAACACGCCCACTAGGCTCAAGCTATTGGCTGTTTTTGAGAGTGTTAAGTTATTGAGCTGAATCGCCTGGACCAACAGCAAGCCAGTTACCACCAGTATCAGCCGGGTCCCGGACGCACCCTCGAACACGATCCCGAGTAGCATTGGGTTGGTTGCAGCCGCTATATTGCCGCCCCCAAGGTAACCAGCTTCTAAAGGCCACTGGAACAGAATCAGGATAATCCCGGCCCAGACAGCAAGGACACCCATGCGGGCGACGTGCCTCCGGTCATGTTCAGGGAGTTGGGGAAATGCTAGACGAAACAACACGGCTCCCGTCGCGACTAGGGCACTGAGGTAAACCCCGGCCGCCACGAGAATCATCGCGACGGTCCAGACGTCGAGGCTATTTACGGAGAACCACCAGGCCATGGGTCAGGGCTCGACCGAGAAGTTAAAACCGTCGGTCATCATGTGCCCGTCATCCGATAGGCCGCGCCAGCGTACCTGGTAGTCCCCAGCCGAAAGAATTTCACCTGGTTTTACGAAGTAGCGTTCGACCTGTTCACTGCCTGGCTGACCATCAAGAGGAACAGAGCCGTCCGGGCCTGTCACTTCAAACTGGGTGATACGCATCATGCCACCAAACTCAATGCCAATCTCTGCTGGGGAATCCTGAATGGTCACGCCATCCTTAGGTGAAGTGCTTGCGCCCCCTTCATGGGCCAGCACTGGGATTGCTAGCGACAGCAACAGCGTTGCTAAGGTAGCGTGAATGATAGGGAGCGAACTCGTCTTCTTTTGCATACCGTATCCTTATATATTTTTAGGGTTGAATGGATGCCGTTACTTCATCGCGGAGGCGCTAAAACTGATTCGGCTGAGCCTTCTTACATCGTTCATCTGCCCTGTTTGGCGAACAAGGCGCATGGCGTCGTGCTTTTCTTCATGGAAATGAGTCGGTGTTATAACGTGCCAACCTGAAACAGGGCTGAAAATGGCGGAAAAAATGATCTGTGACAACACTTAGGTATTGGGATCGGTTTCTCCTTTACCTTTGGGCCACCTATAGGTTGTAGGTTTATAACGAAAGCTAACTCCGCCTTCTTCCATTTTTAATGGATAAGGCGATGTCTCGACCAGCAACATGATAAGAGGAAATATCATGGTTAAGCACAAGATGATCTTTGCCATTGGTCTGGCTGCAAGCCTCAGTGTCCCCAGCAGCGCCATTTTCGCTCAAGGTATGAGCCAAGGCGCCCAAGGTCAGGGCAATATGATGGACGGCCAAGTCGGTATGGGTTCGGGCATGATGATGGGCAGTCAAGAAGACATGTACCCAGGAATGATGATGGGAGGGCAAAGCGGGATGATGCCTTGTCCAATGATGGGAGGCATGGGGAGCATGGGCGGTATGCTCGACGAGCAGCAGATGAGTACCATGCGTGAGATGCGCCAAGAACACCGCGCGGCCCAGCTTGAGCGGATGGGCGAATTGATGAACCTGCGCGACGACATGATGCAAATCATGCAGACTGAACGCCCTGAACAATGGAAAGTAAAGACGCTGCATGCTCAAATGGCCAGCCTTCATGGCGATATGATGGCTGATAACGTGCGCATGCATAACCAGATGCAGGACTTACTAACCGACGAGCAGCGTGAACAAATGAGTGGAAGCATGCCCAGCCACCATGGCTCGCAATAAGCCATGGGGATTGCCTATTCCTTATAGGAGTGATGCCATAATGAACGCGAAATGCTTTGCTTTTATGGGGTCAATGGGGTGGTTAGGCTGGTTGATGCCCCTGGCCATGCTGTTATTAGTTGGCTTGGCGATCGCGTCGCTGGCCAAGTACCTCTTCAGTCGTTCACGTTAAGGAGTTGAAAATAATGCGACATATGACAACCAAACTTTTGCTCTCGGGTTTCATGCTGCTTGGGACGGTCTCCGCTCAAGCGGCGTTACCGCCAGAGGCAACACTGTATAAAAACCCCCAGTGCGGCTGCTGTGATGAATATGCGCGCCATCTTGAGAAACTTGGCGTAGACGTCACCATTATTGATGACGTCGAGCTGGGTGATATCAAGCAGCAGGCGGGCGTTCCCTATGGTCTGGGATCGTGCCATACCATCGAAATAGGCGAGTATTGGGTTGAAGGTCACCTTCCGATGGAAGCCGTAAAGGCGCTGTTTGAGCAACAGCCTAAAATAGATGGAATTGGTTTAGCAGGTATGCCGATTGGTACGCCAGGTATGCCAGGGCCACAAGACGGTCCTTACGATGTCTACGCGTTTACAGACTAGGAAGATGAGCAGTTTATGACCCTTTAATTGAGTGATCAAAGCTGGCCTGTTGGTTGCGGTGCTCTTTCGCTGACTCTAAAGCTTTTCATTTATAAAAATTCTACCGATTTCGCTTACGTCAACCATATTGTTTACGGCTCGAGAGTTTTCACATAGCCTCGGCCAAAAGCAGCCTATTATTTGCGTCTATCAAACTAATTAAAGTTAGAGACAGTGCAAGTATTTCTCAGTAGTTGCGACCGAGGCATGGCCCAGTCGGTCGCGCACGTAGAGCAAGGCATAGGTCTGAGCCTTGGATTGCATCATTGAGTACAGCGTATGCGTGGGATTGGTGATGGCACTCAGGAGATCAATCGATTGATGCTTGCTTAGCACCCAAATTACGGTTCGTGGCGTCTTCAGCGTGACATCTGCGGTCGTACGTCTTCCTCCACTCGCACCGACGTGAGCGAGGAGGCCTGTAGGTTGCCTAACCATTACCGTTTTCATGGCATACGGAACAGTCATCACCCAACCACACTTGGTGCCATACCGATAGAATGCGCAAAGAAGTCGTAGCCGGGCATTCACCGTTGCTGCGGCAAGGCACCGCCCTCGGGGCTTAGGTTCCAGCCCCGGAACTCCGCGAATACCGTAGTTTCTCGGTCATTGCCCACATCACGCCAGTCAATAGCATTCACCTCACACCAGCCAAAGAACTGATACAACGCTTTCCGGCATGTTATCCACGACTTCCTGGATTGAACCCTGCCACGCTTGATCAGATGCGCTATACAAATGTCCAGGGCTTCCTCAGTAATCTTTCCCTCCCTAGATATAAGGATTGGAAAGCCGGTGTAATTTGGGTTTGAACTTGCTCGTGCTGGAGAAGAATCCATTCTGCGCTTCTACCAGGGTGTATCACTTTGGCAATCGGTAATCAGCCAAGCTGGCGCACGTACCAGGTGCCTATGATAATATCAGCAGTGGCCACGGTTGGTGCCATTATCAGCATGAGCCCGGTCAGTAACCTGGCTGACCTGTACCTCATCACTCTGCCTTTGGTCCCTAGTCTTTTTTGTTTGATTTTAGCCGTTTCTGATGGTCAGCTAACTGCTTGCGCAGATCCTCTTCGCGGGATAAAGCGATTGCCAGCTGTGTCCGGGTTTCTGAGTGCTCTTCCTGAATATTTGCCAACTCCTCAATCCGCTTAGTCGCTGTCTTCAGCTCGCTACGGGCGTCGCTGGAAGATGTCTTGATCTTGTCGAGATCGGTACGAAGCGTTGCGTTCTCGTCCTGCAGCTCACCGCTGCGCCTCATAACAGAGGCATTCTCCGCACGTAGGCTGGCATGTTCCTGCTGAAGAGAAGAGAGGTCTTCGTTGACGGCCTCGAGCGTTTTCTGGAGCTGCAATTCACGTTTACTAGAGGTTTCCAGTTCCCGTGTAGCGGCTTTAAGCTCGCTTTCAATTGTGGCCAACCGGGCGCTGCTATCGGCTTTCTCGTCTCGCAAGTGGTCGACCAACGTTTGTTGCCGTTGCGCTTCAACACGCATGGTTTCCAATTGCTGATTCTGGCGGGAGAGCTGGTCTTGTAAATCGGTAACTCGTCCCATAGCATCCGCTGCCCGCTGCCTTGCGGTGGCATTCTCCGTCACAAGCGTATGGATCTCCTCCGTCTGCTGCTCAATGCGCTGCCCATCCTGATGGCCGTGTTCACGCAAGGTTGCGATGCTGGCCTCTAGTCGCTCAATCTCGCGTAGCGCCTCATCTCGCTCTTCGTTGGCAGCTTTCTCGCGCTGTTCGGACTCTGCGCGTATCTTCTCGACTTCTTCATCAGCGTGCTGGCTAGCGGAGCGCCATAGTTCAGCTCCAACCCGCTCCAAGACAGTGCGGATCTCATTCGGCATTTCTCGCACAGCGATGGCATTGTCTTTTAGGCTATCGCGCCACTCACGCATGACCGGGGAAATATGCGACAGGGAGCCACCACCCAGGCATTCGCGCACCTGTTCATTGGTGGGCCTGTCGATGCCTTCGGATACCAGCTTCTCGGCAGCATCAATGATGCGTTGCCGTATTTCCGGCTTAATAGTCATGCCGGGCTATCTCCTAGTGTATGTATTGTATGTATGTATTATACATAAGATACATACATACAATATAGTCAACAGCTTCGCTAACCCTAAAAATAATGCTAGCGCAGCCTACTAGATGATCTGCTGTGCAACATTCCCACCTAAGAATGCAACCAGTGCAGGAAATCTATTGGGAAAGATCGTGCCAATGTTGAAAGCCATAGCTGTTGCGGGATCGGTGCAACATCCCCACCGCAGTGACTAAACACAAAAAAAAGCCTCCCGAGGGGGAGGCTGTTGAATGGTAAAGAAAAAAATCAAGCTGCCGCGGTTGCTGCAGTTGAGTCTTCTTCTCCGTCGATCAAACCGCACTGTTGTGCCATTTGCTCGATGAAGTTGACCGCCTTCTGCGCATCAGCCAGAGCACGGTCGATCTCTTTGGCCTGGTCACCTTTGAGCCGTGAAGCCCATCCAGTGAGGTAGGACGCCGAGTTTTCGGGGGTAGCAGGGAGACCAAAGCGCATGGCTGCAAGCCAGGCGCCAGCTTCTGCCACTACTTCCTCTCGAGCGCGATCGCTCTTGTCCCGGTTGAGGCGCGAGGGAGCACCAGTAGCATGGATCAGCTCATGCAGGCCGGTGGCCGCAATTTCACTAACCTCATGGAACTGTTCAGGACGGGGCAGGCGTATGCCATCCGTAGAGGGCCTGTAGTAGGCCTTGTCACCGCCCCAGCTTAAAGGGATGCCCGATGCTTCAATCAGCCGTGCAACGAACTGCACGGGCTCAGGTTGAGCTTCTAAGACAGGTGGCTTTGCAGCCTCTGTCAATGGGTCCGCCAGCTGCTCCTCGTTAAACACATAAAAGATACGGTTCACGGGGATGATTTTCTCCTCCGTTGTGCCGTTCTCCTTCTTCTCGCGCTTTTTGTGGAATTTCCAAAATTCCACGGGAGTGGCCTTTTCGCCCTTGCGGGGGTGAGTGCAGAGATCCTTCGCTTGCTTGAAAGTCACCCAGGCAGGGCTGGTGTAGCCGTTTTTATCTGAAGCAATCCAGAGACTGATGATATTTGACCAGCCAGTGTAAGAACGCCCTGAAGAGGCGTTATAGGGCTGGCTCACATCTTTGTCGCCTGGTTTCCAAGGCTTCTGCCAGGGGGCTGTGCCTTCCATCAAACCTTGTATGAGTGCTTCGCGGATACCATCGATTGCACGTTTGCTCATGATCTATCTCCTCTCTCATTCCTGCAGTAGTGCAGGTCTCAAGAAGGGATAGGGCGCTAGGTGACAGCCGGTGGGGGGTCAGTGCTTCCCCTAACTCTAATCGAGACCCGGCAGCGGGAATGAGAGAGGAGAGAATGATGAAGCACACCAACCAGTTGGATATGTTCGCAGTTAGTGAGGCGGCCAAAGTTTATAGTTTCCCTGGAAAGGGAACCGTAGAGACCGCAGAGCAGCGTAAAGAGAGTGAAGATGCTGTTATCTCAGAGGCACTGAACATCATCGAAGCACGGTTCTATGGTCAGCTTGAGAGTGAGGGTGCAAAGATAACGGCTCCTTGGATAGCGGTTGATTATCTGACGCTCAAGTATGCGGAACTGCCTTACGAAGTGTTCTCAGTGACGTGGCTGAACTCGCAACATCAAGTCATCAAGCATGAGGAGCTTTTTAGAGGCACCGTGGATAAGGCGGCTGTCTATCCTAGGGAAGTGGTTAGAAGTGCGATTGAAACGAATGCTTCCGCCGTATTGTTGTGTCACAACCATCCTAGCGGTAGTCCTCAAGAGAGTGATGCTGATCGTCAGATTACGAAGAAGCTACAAGAGGCTTTGGATGTGATCGACGTAAAGGTGATAGACCACATTATTGTGGCTGGCACCGAGCATGTCAGCTTTGCAGAGAGGGGGCTGATATAACTTCAACGGTTATGCCGTTTTCATGGCCTCACCAGCATTCCAGCTGGTGAGGCTTTTTTATGGGCTATCCTTTAATTGTTAAACCTGCTGTGATGTTGATACTGCTCTTCTAACGGCCCACAAAGAAACTCGGTGGCTTGGGGGGTGTTAGGAAAGGCTGGTTAATATAAAAAGGTTAAAGGGTTAAGGCTGGGTTAAAACAGGGTTACGAGCGAGTAAAGAAGCATCAAACCACTGAAAAGTATGCATTATCTTTCAAAAACCGATGCAACGTCCCCACCGCTTGCTATGCAACATTCCCACCGCTTGCTGTGCAACATCCCCACCTGGGGCTCAAAGTTATCCTCCTGATGTCCACAGAAAACGTCTTTTTGTCCACATTTTGGCTCATTTAGGCACCATCTGTGCAACATTCCCACCTGCAAGATTTAAGGCATGATAGGTTGACAGGATCGATTCGATTCGCTCTGCATCTCCTGTGCAATATACCCACCTACTATAGAGGGCTAAATTGCTGGTCAGAAAATAACCTGTGCAGTATCCCCACCGAAACGATGCAACATTCCCACCTATAAAACGCTACTTTTCCACAGGCTTACCCACAGTAAATGTGGATACGTTGATAGCTATCAGAGCACTTTTATACCGTTATCATTTGAAGCTGCTTAATATAGTGCCTTACCTTCTTTGTTGTCAAATTGTTACTGATCGACAATCCCCTGCCAGGGAGGAATGACACTTTTGAGCACGCTGGCCGTGCTTTAAAGACCTGTCGCGGGGGCTGATGGTGCAACGTTCCCACCTACGTTCTGTGAGCTACACTCTTGAATGCCTACTGTGATAGCAGTCTGCTTACAAGGGTGACTGGACGTTGGCTACGGTCATTGGCGCGGTGATTAAGGAGGTCTGGAAGCATCTATCTGTGCAACATTCCCCCTATTGAGCAAGGTGATCGAGAGGGTCTGGAATCGGCTATCTGTGCAACATTCCCCCCAATGATGGCACACGCTTGGACTGCAATGCGCGCCTCAATGGTTCCTGCAGCACAGCCCGTTAATTACGATCCTGGCTGGCTGGGGTTTGAAGGGCGACGAGTTGCCCGTGTGTACATTATCCCCCTAAGCAGTAAAGGCCATCTAAATGCATTCAATGATCCAGACTTCACAAAAGGAAATAAGATAATATTATTTTAAAGTGATGTTTCGCTAATAGTATGTAAGTCTTTCTTTAACCGTATTGAGTTACTTTTGTAATTTGCTCTTTTAACAGTTTTGACAAATTTATCTGTAGGAAAGATTGTGTAGTAAATATCAACAAGTTTTTTCCCTTCCGTTATTCTCTTCGCTTTATAACTAGCTATAACCTCATGCTCAACGAGTACGTCTAGGGCAATTTTCATAGCCCGAACATTACTGCCCATGCGATCAGAAAGCCCGCGAGGGCTACCTGACAGGTAAGGAATAAGACGAGGCGTATAGGGATCGTTGGCTGATGCCTGGCTCCAGTAGTGACTCATTCGCTTATGCATGTACCGGGCAAGAGGGCTCTTAATCGACATCGAAGTGCTATAGTCATATAAACGGAAAGTTTGTTTAAGAATGCTCTCAGTTACTAAAGGGTTAAACTGTACATAGCATTTAGTATCGCCTTCACGCATCTGAATATCTTTTCGCGTGGTTAGGCCGACCATAGGAAAAAAGCTTGAGGAAATAACAGTTTCATTATCATTGGTGACCGTTTCAAGCTGTGCGCCACGGCATACAAGTATCGCCTCCTTTATCTCGCTGAGTTTGAACTCATGTTTGTTCCGGCGTAACTCAGCACGCAACTCGTAGAAAGTAAAAAGAACACCAACTTTACCATCGATCATGACGCTTCCGCCATTAACAGCCAGTTTTCTTAAAGCGTCTTCTATAATCTCTTCACGCTCACCAGGATAAACTAGCTCATGTTTGCCTTTACTATTCTCGATAATAGCTGGCTTAACTTTAACCTTTATAACGCGGTCGCCTATACGGCACTCGCGCTCTCTTACCGCGCTGTTAAGGTCTGTGAATCGACGACGCTTCTCCAGAGAATATTTAGGCAATGCATCGTAAATGTCGATGCTATTACTATAATTTCTGTCCCGGCTATCGCTCAGGCTGAATAGGTCAAGCTGAGGCGGCTTATTAACCGCAACTGCTTGTATGTCCTTGTCTTTATTGCTATCGCTGGCCATATCTAACCTCTGTCAGCCTACAGTAATAACCTGCTATTTCTCTTCGACAAGCCAAGAATCAACGACCTCGGCACCGTACTGATCCTTCCAAGCCCTCAGGGTTTTATGATTGCCACCTCTTGTTTCGACAATCTCCCTTTCATAAGGATTGCGATATTCCTTTATCATTCGCTTCTTACGTATAGCCGGAGACTCGCTGACGCTTTTTTCAGTATTAACCAATTTAATAACGTCCAGGGCCGATTCATTATAATCAGCCATTAACGTTTTTAAGCGGTTAAAAAAAGCACTTTCACGCTTGAAATCTTCTCGATTCTCAAACGATATAAGTTGTTCTCGAAGAGACTTCGATTGCTCCTGCAGCTGTTGGTATTCACGCAATATAGGCATGTGTTTCCAGACAAGGCAATGTGAAAGTGTGCAAAGCACATTTTGTAGCTAACTCGGCTGTATGTCAACGATATGAGACCGTTGGCAGTGGTCTAAAAGCTAGCGCAAAAATATCTCTCCAAGGATGTGTTTTTCCATTAAAAAATACCCTTATTTCGCAAAATCTACGGGTGATGGCCCTGCCAAAAGCCTAGATTTTGCGTACAGGCTTTCAGGAAATGGCTTTTACCTTGAGAAATAGAATATAGAACAATAACTTAGGGTGATATTTTCCGTTTTTGAGTGATCCTGTGTACACAGTTAAAAAGGCCGTAGTGCTGGCGCTTAGGTTCTCTACTTATTAAAATAGTTATTTAAGAAAGTAGAGAAGGGCAGCGAACCCGAGTAGGCTGTATCAGAGTCACATGAATAAGGCTGTGCTGAATGACTTGGAAGGCAATCTACAAAATTGCGGTAGTTACTTCATATGCTCAGATGGTCGTCAATAGCATTGCAGCTGATTTAGGTGGTCTTCACATATTGGTGCCAGGACGCTGCCCAGTCTGAAGCCAGGCACTAACCCTGATCAGGGGGAAAATCACAACCAAAAGGGAGCAATTGGATGTTTGATCACTTGATTATGCCACCCCGCGCAGGATATGCGGTCATCACTACCAACGATTTCATGGTCATTGTCCGTGATACGGGCGATATTGTTAGTGTCCTAGAGGACGCCGATGCAGTTCTTGAGCACTTGAGCTTAACGATCCCGGGCGGGCTGCGTCGCAAGCGAGTCTATGTCGAGTCCGCACCAAGCGCATCAGATTTTTACGAGGTGATGCATGAAAGCGGGGATTTGCTCGATATTGTTATGTGCTCTGCAGACCAGGCTGATTATTTGCAGCAACACATTGCCAGCTTAGAGGGGGGCCCCGGAAATGGCTGATTCACTAGCGATGATTCCTTATAACGTCACTGGGGGCCTTGCTGAAGCATCGAATTCTTTGACAGAGGCCAAGGGAAACCCCGCGCTCTCTTACCTTATGGGGCTTGGCTCCCGCCGTAGCCGGGTCACGATGCGATCTCACCTCCAGCAAGTTGCCTACCTTAGCGGCGGTCATGACATTAAGAGTTGTCCGTGGCATATGATCCGGCGCGAACATGTGCGCTCAATCATCGAGATGATGAGTGAACTGGGCAAGGCTCCATCCACTATTAATACTGCATTGTCTGCTATGAAAGGTGTGGCGCGTGAGGCTTGGGTTGCGGGTCGCATGGATAGTGAGAGCCACCATCAGATCAGCGATCTCAAGTCTGTCAGGGGCTCAAGGTTGCCGAAGGGCGTACACCTTGATGATGTAGCTATCCAAGCCCTTTGTTCCGCATGCGAAACAGACGAGACCCCCAAAGGGGAGAGAGATGCCGTGTTACTCCACTTACTGGTCAACACGGGGCTGCGTCGATCGGAGAGTGTATCCATAGACATCGAGATGATTGACCGCGGCCGGCAGTCGATCAGGATTCTGGGCAAAGGTAACAAGGAACGCCTCGTCTTTCTGCCCAATGAAACGTTCCTGAAAGTCATGGCATGGCAATCCCGGTTGGGGCGGGATGTCGGGCCTCTTTTCCCTAGAGTGCGCCGACATGGTGTGATTACTGATCTTCGTATTACTGACCAAGCTGTGTACTTCATCATAAAAGAAAGGGCCGTTCAGGCGGGCATTAAGGAGTGCGCGCCTCACGATTTTCGCCGCACCTTCGCTACGAATATGCTAGATCGAGGTGTCGACGTTCTCACGGTGCAATACGCTCTAGGCCATACCAACCTAGTCACCACACAACGCTATGACCGAAGTGCGGAAAGGCGCCTGGAGGAGGCGATGAAAAGAATATGAAACAACAGAGCAGTGCTTCACCCCAAGCTATGGGTGTCATCTAACAGTGACATAACGTTCAACACCAGCCACGATGGCCTAGCTGGCAAGATAACCGTGACGCTAACGCCAGGTCAGCTCGAGGTGTTCTGGAGCGATCCGGCTGCAGCTTTTGCCAGTGTCTATGGTATTACCCGGGGAGACTGCCTCGCCTGGCAAGCAGCCGGGTACATGGCGCAGTGTGCCGAGCTGACCACGAAGGGGTGGCAATGCCGGAACCCAGTCCATGGTGGCCATCCTGTAGCAACCCCAGATCGATGGGTAGCCATGCGCGGCAAATACAGCCTAATTCATCAGGAAGGGGTCAGCAAATGACTGGTCAGCGAGAAGTAAACGGTTTATGGAGCATCGGACCTCTCTACTCCCGTCACCCTGCGACCGACCCTCGAGATGTTTTCGTTGGTGGGAAGAACCCCAGCCAAGCGGAAAGTGATTTTGAGAATGGCATCGCTCGCATGGGTGGGTTTTGGCGCCAGCCATCTTATGTGGGGGCCTATCTGACTGCAGCCTCTTTGCTCGTTGAGCAAGGGCAGGCACGTGGTAGCTTCGATGAGATAGGATTACCAGCTTTTTATCTTCAGCGTCACGCTGCGGAGTTGATTCTTAAAAGGCTACTGCAGTGGTGTTTTGAGATTATTGAATGTCGGAACCAGATCAAACCTGGGCAGGCTATTATGATTACAAATCGGCATCGCCGTTCTCTAAATAATGAGCATGACCTGCGGAAAATTCTGAATAGTCTGAAAAAGGCAGCCAAGCTAGCCGATGAGAAAATTCCTCCAGAGTGCTTGGCACAGCTAGTTGAAACCATCAGCTCTGTGGAGGCTTCACCGCACTGGTCCCGCTACCGAGTTGATTCTCGCAGCACACAGAAGAAGCTATGGGAAACCACGGAGATAGTTATTCCAGTTGCAAGCCTTCAGACCCAATTGGATCTTGTCGCCAGTGACGTGCTGGCGCGTAGCCTTGAGCAGGAATGTTATGAAAACGAGCTGTATAGTACCTGGGCTGGATTGACGTCAGCCTTAGAGGGATCACAGTAGCCAGCTCAGTCAATCGGCTTGTCGGCTATTCATATCGTACATTGACAGTTCTCACGGGGTTCGTATGGCTGGTCGCCAAAACTGAAACCCTGTAATTTCCGACGCCATCTGATCAATGAATTGATCTGCTGAATTTGTCATGAATTCCGTAATTAACCAGTTCGATGTGCCGTAGAGATGTCTCTCTAGGCCATTAGGATCGTAACGGGCTAATTCGCTCAGCCGATGCATCGCAGCAAATATAATGGTAAGACCGTGGCGCTCAGATGGTGGGTTGCTGCTCAGATTTCGTTTGATGTACCACAAGTCGCGATTCCCAGAGATAGGAACTATGATCCGACGAGTCTTGCTGTGATATGTGCCTAGCCGCTTTTGGGCCAAGAGTTTTTCAGCCTGTGGGGCTTTACCTCGCCACCAATTGAAGCGCTTTTTTCGGCGAATATATGTTCTACCGTCTTCAGTGAACCATTCAAAAGAGTGAGGGATATTTCTGAGCATCCGACCATCTGCATATCTGGGCGACACTTCAGCCTGGAACCAGCATTCACGAGCCTTGGGGTCTGGATGTTTTACGTAGCAAGCACTTTCTAACGGTATGAAGAGCTCTGGGGCCGACCTGAAGGTATGCAAGAATGCTCTATGCACAAAAGGTACATTCCAGAGTAAGTCTTTGAGGTTGTACTTTTCGGCGGTGTGCGTGACGGTGCTTTCGCCGAGATACGTACACAAAGCTGGCAAGATACCGCCAGACTTAAAAGTTATGGCCTCATTAGCCAAGCTAGCCTTGGCTTTTGCTGGCCTATCTCCGGTTACACCATGATTCTCTGCATGTGTGGCGCCTCGAACCACCAGAAGAGCTTTGGTTGCGTTCAAAAAAGAGTAATAAAGGGACAGTGGCGACGCTTCAACATCCATATACTTAGCGGCTTCATGGAACCTTAGTGCCTGTGACCAGAAGGATAGTGCCTCACTCTTATTCTGTCGCTTAAGCCAAAGCTCTACGAAGCTCCATGGATCTCTTGTGAGTACGCTCTCAGATGCGAAGTCAGGGTGGTTGATAGCTTTGTGCATCCATACCCGACGATTGCCAATTTTAATATTTTCTCCAAGCACTTTCGCTCCTTAAGAGGCTGTACTGCGGGATATTAGGCTAAAATCTGTAGTATGTTTGGTCGTCATCAGCCTTAGCGAGCCTTTTAAGGTAGTTTCGTTCTCATTCATTTATGATTTTAGCTTTCGCGGGCCTGTGAACCTCGTCAGTTTCTGGCTAAGCATCATGCCAGATGTTACACCCACCAAGCCAATCCCTGTTCTGATCGACCAGTCATGATCAAACTTTACTAGCAATAAACCTGTAAATAGCAGGAGGCACATCACTACAATATTGCGATTCCAGTCAAGACGATATGGGCCGAGATCATGACAATGAAAATACTGCTCCTGACTGTCCTTGGCCATTCGAGCGAGATGAGCCTGCAGATCAAGAGTCCTATCGATTTCCTTCCGTGTTCTGGCTGGTCGATGAAGCCGGCGCTCGTAAATCGCCAATCGCACCATCTTTTCATCTGGTAGATGATCTATATTCTGCCAGCTCGTTGTCTTTACGCCGTAAGCATCAAGTATTTTCCTTGCAATGTTCGGACGCCGCAGTACCTGAATGTAGCGACCATCGAGCATTGCTAACCATTCGTCACGTTCATCGCTGGGCTCAATTATCGGAGTTAAGCTCAAGTCTGGTGTAT
>NZ_DFBS01000017.1 GCF_002366715.1 Halomonas sp. UBA3074
GCCAGTTTTACTTGACCACTACAATATTATTCTAAATAATCGGATTTATGCAGCACCATATTTTGATCTTAATGATCCAATGGAGGGGCTTTATACATATGATGCTAGCTCTATAAATCGAGAGATGGTTAGAAAGATAAAGGGTGAGAAAACCAAGCTAAGAATATGTTCACTTTCCCGCCGCCCTGACAGAACTCTAATGTGGTCACATTACGCTGACAGTCATAGAGGCGTGGCTATCGGTGTAGAAGTCGATAATAAACACGATATAAGTTCTGTGAGATATGAAGGGCTGTCTTATGTTCAAAATGCGACAAAGCGCGGTAGTCATGAAACAGCAAAGAAAGTGTTAACCTGTAAATTGGAACCGTGGGCCTATGAAGAGGAAGAGCGAGTTTTCGTCACAGAATCAAATTACGTTGATGTTGCTATAAAGGTAATATTGATTGGTTCAAAAATGGATGCACGAACTAAAAGTTTAATTGAAAATCTTGTGCTCAAAATCAATCCTAGCATCCTGGTGAACGAGGCTGATATCACAGAAATAGTATAAAAGTTAATCAGCTTAACACTTATGGTTCTGGACGTAGCAGATCTCAGCAGGTTATTGAGGAGTTTTGAGTGAGGTGCACTAATGCTTAAACCGCAAGTGACGTCAGCCAAGCTTGGAGGTTATAGGCAACCCTAAGCAGCATAAATATACGCCTAATCATCATCGTAAGAACACTAATTGCTAAGTTTAGCTAGTAGTGGTTCATTTCTTTAAAGTCAAAGCGATTACATAAGAGAGCACGAACAAGCTATGAACCTACTCTTCCTAGGCACCTCCGCCGGTGTACCCACTAAAGCAAGAAACGTCTCCGGCGTCGCTTTGCGTGAGAGCAAAGGCAAAGGCTGGTATCTGATCGATTGTGGTGAGGGCACCCAGCATCAGGTTTTGCACACGAAGCTGTCGTTCCATTCTTTGAAAGCCATCTTTATTACCCACGTACACGGCGACCACTGCTATGGACTGCCGGGCATACTGGCGAGTGCGGGAATGGGTGGCCGGACAGCGCCGCTGACCATTGTGGCCCCCGCAGGTATCAAAGTCTGGTTGGAGGCCACCTGCGAGGCCACGCAGTTAGGCTTGCCTTTCGCCCTGGAGTTTATCGACTCAGACGACCTGCCAAGCGTCGAGTTTGAAAGCATGGCGATTACCACTCACAGGCTTTCACACCGAGCGCCGTCCTATGCTTATGGGTTTACGGAGAGAAAAGTCGACGCCGCCTTGGACGTGAATAAGTTGGCGGAAAAGGGGATTCCGAGAGGGCCATTGTGGGGGCAGTTGAAGCAAGGGTTTGATGTTGAGTTTGAGGGCGAGCTTTTAAAAAGCCATGACTACCTGATCTTCAAGCACAAGCCGAGAAAAGTGGTGATCGCGGGGGACAATGACCAGCCTGACTTGTTGGTGGATGCCTGCGCGGGCGCGCAGGTGCTGGTGCATGAAGCCACCTATACCGAAGAGATGGCCCAGAAGGCCGGTGATGTGGGGCATAGCTACGCCAAACTTGTCGCCGCGTTTGCCGAATCGGTACAGCTGCCCAACCTAGTACTGACGCACTTTAGCCCCCGTTACCAGCTCAACCCCCATGCGTCGCCTTCCATTGAAGACATACGCAAGGAGGCCCAGCGCGTCTATTCGGGTTCGCTTTACCTGGCGCGGGATTTTGGCGAATACACCCTGGATAAATCGGGTCAGTTTTCTGAAGTGGCGGGCGAATAGTCTTTTCGTATGTCGATCAATCTTGGAAGCAGAGGGCTACTCGAAAATGTATAGCTCAATTGCTTCTGCTCGCGTTCGTTCATAATGTCATCGGTAGCGCTTTCGCCACCTGGGTCCATACGACGTCACCCCCTTTCAGAGTAGCGACTTCAGCAACGCGTTGGCTATGCTCTACCAGCTGTGTGACTTTGTGTTTAATTTAGTACAACGGGATATTGCTCCCTGTTATTCCCGCTTACCAACAGCAAAGCCGACTGGTATCTAGTGCCGTATCAAATGTAACCCCCGAAATAGCCTCAGTGCGACCTCACGTAACCGTATGATAATTAACATTATCCATAACATAATATAAGTAATTGGTGTAAGCATGTGTTTTAGAATGATGCAATAAGATCATTCGTCTAAGGGGTAACAGAGTGGCTCTCCTCGATACAGTAGTGATGCGGGCCCTTAGCATTCAAGGTGCGCTGTCTCCTGAAGACAGGGCGCTTTTACTGGGCCTTGAACTTAGCCCTAGGAACGTGTCTGCCAGAGAAGTGCTATGGGAGGAGGGCGCAGAGGCCGATCTGTTTTGTGTGGTCAAGGAAGGTTGGGCATACTCCTATCGCAACTTAAAAAATGGGTCTAAACAGGTCCTCAAGTTCTACCTGCCCGGCGATATCATCGGCATGCGCGATTTTGGCTTCGCTCGCCGACTTTCAAATGCATCCATGATTAATAAAGGAGTGGTCTACCCGTTCTCCTATCAGCAGCTTTTTGAACTTTTGGGGCGTTCAAGCTTGGCCGTTGGCATCATGACCACCGCGATTCGTCAGCAGGCGATAATTTCTGAGCGGCTGGTTTATCTCGGCCAGTATGCCGCCCACGAGCAATTGGCCCACTTCCTCTATGAGTTCTACCTACGGCTCAAGCGGATTGAGGCAGTGGAGCAAAATAGCTTCATTATGCCGCTCACCCAGCAATTGATTAGCGATGCGCTGGGGATGAGCCCCGTTCACTTAAGCCGGACTTTCTCAATGCTGCGTGAAAAGGGGCTGGTTATCCGAGACCGCCAGCAGGTGACGCTGCCTGACCCCGAGGCATTGGCGCAGCTAGCAGGCTTCAACGATAGCTATATCGATGAGTTCCTTCCGCCCACGTTCACTGAGTTTTTAAATAAATAGCACTCATATTTCGCTTTTCCTCTTCGGAAATCTTCCTGGCAGTCCTTTATCTAGCGGGCGTCCCTTTCATCAGAATAATGGGTGCCTGTAAAAAAATTGTCTCGACCCATCTTGTATAAAAGCCGTGATATGGCCGTAGATGGCGGCCCATTAGGTGGGCTATTGACCTATAGTAGTGGTCATCGATGGCACGTATGTTTTCTATTTCGGCGTTAGCGTGTTGCTGTCAACGCACCTACAAAAGGGAGTGGTGAATGCGATCAAGGAATCGGCATCAGACATTTACGGAGTGTGCATTGATAGCATTAACGCTGGCGGTCGTGGCGTTAATGCTATGGAAGCTGGTGGGGCTGCTGATTTTGATCTTTGGGGCGGTCGTCGGCGCCTGCATATTGCAATCGTGTATGTCGCCACTTTTAAAGCTAGGTACACCGCGGTGGCTGGCGTTGATAACGGTGATTGTGGCGTTGACCTTGGCATTGGCTTTAATAAGTTGGGCGTTTGGTGCCCAGGTGTCTGCTGAGTTGGAGTCGTTGGCAGTGCTATTACCCGATGCGTGGGAACAGCTGCAGGAACGGCTTGAAGGTTCACAGCTAGCCCCCTTGCTTGATGATGCGGCTGGGCGGGCGAGAGAGCTATTTGGAAACGGCATTTCGCAAATTGGGATGATGGTGGTCTCAATGGGCGGCAGTGTGGTCAGCTTTTTCGCGCTGATTGTAGGCATGGTTTATTTCGCAGCGCAGCCGGGGGTTTACCGCCGGGGGCTGCTGTTACTGGCGCCGGTAAAAAGCCGCCCAAAATTGGGTGATGCATTGGATGAGAGTGGGAAGGCGCTAAGTTATTGGCTGGGCGGGCAGTTAGTCGCCATGGTGGTTACTGGGGTATTAGTGGGCCTCACTATGTGGCTCTTGGGTGTGCCCGCCCCGCTTGGCTTGGGCTTAGTGGCGGGTCTATTGGACTTTGTGCCCCTGGTGGGGCCGATGATTGCCGCTATTCCTGCATTACTGCTGGCTTTTACGGTGAGTCCTCAAACCACGCTGTTTGTGCTGATTGCGTATACGATTATTCAGCAGATAGAAGGCAATATTATACAGCCACTGGTACAGCAGCGGGCCGTTCACTTGCCGCCAGCAATGCTACTGTTTTCGTTGTTTGCCGCCAGTACGCTGTTTGGTTTGGCTGGCCTGATTTTAGCCGCACCGCTGACCGTGGTGGCGTTTGTGTTGGTGAACCGTCTTTACGTGACGCGTGAGGAAGAGCGCTCATAGAAAAAGTTAATCGTGTTAAATAACGTCGCACAAATAATTGTACGTCGATTATAGGCAGCGTTAAGCTTGTCACCATGTCTCAAACTAGTTGGAAGCGCCTGTTAATGAACAGGCGCTTTTGGCATTGCGAAAGGTGAATGTATGTCGACGACGACAATGACTGCGCCACAAAGCTATCGGGTGCCGATGATAGCGACGGCGGCGATTGTGCTGGGCGCACTGTTGATAGGGATCGTATTCGAAGCCAACACGGGCCTGCTGATGATTGTTGGCGGGCTGTTTGGCATGGTGCTGTATCACGCGGCATTTGGTTTTACCTCTGCGTGGCGGGTATTTATTACTGAGCGGCGGGGGCGTGGGTTACGTGCCCAGATGGTGATGCTGGCGATCGCCGTGGTGCTGTTTTTCCCCGCACTGGGGGCGGGCACCTTATTTGGCAATGAAGTGTCGGGGTTTGTAGCCCCTATCGGTATATCAGTGTTGGTCGGGGCGTTCTTGTTTGGGTTAGGCATGCAGCTAGGTGGTGGCTGTGCTTCGGGCACGCTGTTTACCGCGGGCGGGGGTAATGCGCGCATGCTGATCACGCTGGTGTTCTTCATTGTCGGCTCGGTGATTGGCTCGGCACATTTTGCCTGGTGGCAGAGCTTACCTGCCTTTCAGCCGGTATCGTTGGTCAATGTGGCCGGCGTGGGTGGCGGAATAGCGATTAGTTTGGTGCTATTTGCCGCTATCGCTGCTTTCACCTGGGTGATGGAGAAGCGTCGGCACGGGCAGTTAGAGCAGGCACCGGCTGTCGATAAGCGCGGTGTCGAGCGCTGGCTGACAGGGCCTTGGCCATTGGTTGCAGGCGCCGTAGCGTTGGCGCTCCTTAATTTTGTCACTCTCGCACTGGCCGGTCGCCCATGGGGGATTACCTCAGCGTTCGCGCTGTGGGGCGCCAAGGCGTATGGCCTTGTAGGCGGTGATGTGAGCAAATGGGGCTATTGGCAGGCGCCGGGCAATGCGGCCGCCCTTGAAGGCAGTGTTTGGAGTGACATCACCACGGTGATGAACGTGGGTATTATGCTGGGCGCACTTGCTGCTGCAAGCTTGGCGGGCCGTTTTGCACCTAACTTTAGAATTCCGTTGAAATCACTTTTAGCCGCCATCGTGGGTGGCCTTCTGCTGGGATATGGCGCCCGCTTGGCCTTTGGGTGCAACATCGGTGCTTACTTCAGCGGCATCGCCTCTGGCAGCCTGCATGGCTGGGTATGGTTGGTGGCTGCGTTCGCGGGCAACATGCTGGGTGTTAAATTAAGGCCTTTCTTTTTCGGCGGCGTAGAAGGCCGCAAACCCACCGCAAAAATCAGCTAAAGCGAGTTTAAAAGCGCTTAAATAGCTAAATGACGCCTCGGTTTGAAACACATTAAACCGGGGCGTTTTTATATCTTCTTGTCGCTCTCTTCTACCTTTGTAGCAGGAGCATGTTACATTACCTTCAAACGCCGCAAACGCCCGATGTTGCTGCATCGCAGCAGTGATTGACATAAAAAGAGAGTGCTTATGACTACCCAGAGTAAACGCCCCCTATACCTTCCTTACGCCGGTCCTTCTCTGCTTGAAATGCCGCTATTGAACAAAGGCAGCGCGTTTACTCAACAGGAGCGCTTGGCGTTTAACCTGATTGGTTTACTTCCCCAAAAGGTGGAAACCATTGAAGATCAGCTAGAGCGTGCCTATCGCCAGTACCAGCAGTGTCACAGCGATCTTGAAAAACACATCCATCTTCGCGCCATTCAAGACGATAACGAAACCCTCTATTTCCGCTTGGTGTCTCAGCATTTGGAAGAAATGCTGCCGATCATTTACACCCCTACGGTCGGTCAAGCGTGCCAGGAATTCTCCAATATTTACCGTAACCACCGCGGTCTGTTTATTAGCTACCCTGATCGCGAACACATGGACGACATCCTGCGCAGCGCCACCAAAGATAACGTCAAAGTGATTGTGGTAACGGACGGCGAGCGGATATTGGGCCTCGGTGACCAAGGCATCGGCGGCATGGGCATTCCGATTGGTAAGCTGGCACTTTACACCGCCTGTGGCGGCATTAGCCCTGCTTACACGCTACCCATCATGATTGATGTGGGAACTAACAATAAAGCGCTGCTGGATGACCCCATGTACATGGGCTGGCGCCATGAGCGGGTAGGGCAGGAAGAGTATGACGCCTTCATGGCAGAGTTTATTGCCGCCGTGAAGCGCCGCTGGCCTAACGTGCTGCTGCAGTTTGAAGATTTCGCCCAGGCCAACGCCGTACCGTTACTGGAACGCTACCGGGATGACCTGTGCTGCTTCAACGATGACGTACAGGGCACCGCGTCGGTGGTGGTGGGTACCTTGATGGCCGCTTGCCAAGCGCGTGAAGAAACCATTGCGCAGCAGCGTGTCGTGTTCGTGGGCGGTGGTTCGGCAGGGTGTGGTATTGCCGAGCAGGTCGTGGTGGCCATGGAAGCGGAAGGGTTGACCGAAAGCGAAGCCCGGGCGCGTATTTTTATCGTCGACCGGGATGGGTTGATGACCAGCGATCAGCTATGGCAGCGCGACTTCCAGCGTCGCCTGGCCCACGACCCCTCCTTGGTGGTTGGCTGGAATGGTCAAGGCCTTGAGGAGACGATTGCGCAGATCAAACCCACGGTATTGATTGGTGTGTGCGGCCAGCGCGGGATCTTCACCGAGCAGGTCGTGCGCACCATGCACGCAGGCTGCGAGCATCCGGTGATCATGCCGCTCTCCAACCCGACCTCGCAAGCAGAGGCGGTGCCGGAAGATGTTATCCGCTGGACCGATGGCCAAGCGCTGGTAGCCACCGGCAGCCCCTTTGCGCCGGTGGTTTACAACGGCCGCACTTACCCGATTGCCCAGTGTAACAATGCCTATATCTTCCCAGGCATCGGGTTGGGCGTGATTGCCGCCAGTGCGAACCGAGTGACCGATGAGATGCTGATGAGCGCCTCACGAGCGCTGGCACGCGAAGCGCCGCTGGTAAAAGAGGGCAAGGGCGCGCTGCTGCCACCACTGGGGCGCATTCGTGATATCAGTAAGTCGATTGCCTTTGAAGTGGCCGCGCAGGCGCAGCAGAACGGCGTGGCGCTGAAAACCAGCGGCACGACGCTGCGTGAGTTAATTGAAAAGGCGTCCTGGTCACCGGATTACCGCACCTATCGCCGCCGCGCATTCTAGCCAAAAAAAAGCCCCCACCGAGGTGGGGGCTGCAAGCATTGGTAGGTTTTACCCTTAGGCTGCGCCAATCATCTTGCGCAGCACGTAGTGAAGGATACCACCGTGACGGTAGTAAGCCAGCTCGTTTACCGTGTCAATTCGGCACTTGGCATCAACGCTACGTTCACCCTCAGCATTTTTGATCACGACGTTGACGGTGCCACCCGGCGTCAAATCACTTAAACCGGCAATCGAAATTTCTTCATCGCCCGTTAAGCCTAACGTTTGGCGGCTTTCGCCTTCGGCAAATTGAAGCGGTACCACGCCCATGCCGATCAGGTTGGAGCGGTGGATACGCTCAAAGGATTCGGCGATCACCGCGCGAACGCCCAACAAGCGTGTGCCTTTGGCGGCCCAGTCCCGCGAGGAGCCAGTGCCGTACTCTTTACCGGCGATCACGACCAGCGGCTTGCCTTCCTCTTTGTACTTCATGGCCGCGTCATAAATGGCCATCTGTTCGCCGCTGGGCACGTGGCGGGTTTCACCACCGACAACACCATCGAGCATCTCGTTTTTGATCCGCACGTTGGCGAAGGTGCCGCGCATCATGACTTCATGGTTACCCCGGCGTGAGCCGTAGGAGTTGAAGTCGACCGGCTTAACGCCGTGCTCTTGCAAGTAGCGGCCAGCCGGGCTGTCAGGCTTGATGGCGCCCGCCGGGGAGATATGGTCAGTGGTGACCGAGTCACCCAGCATCGCCAGTACGCGCGCGCCGTGCACATCTTCGATCGCATCCGGCTCACGGCCCATGCCTTCAAAGAAGGGCGGGTGCTGAATGTAGGTCGATTCCGGCCACTGATAGACCTTGCTTTCTGAAACGTCGATCGCTTTCCAGACCTCGTCACCCTCAAACACCGCGCCGTACTCTTTACGGAACATCGCCGTATTGACCTTCTCAACGGCGCTGGCGATTTCTGCCTGCGTGGGCCAAATGTCTTTCAGATAGACCGGCTCGCCGCTGCTGTCTTTACCAATCGGGTCCTTGGTGAGGTCACGCTGAACGTTACCGGCCAGGGCATAGGCAACCACCAGGGGCGGTGAAGCCAGCCAGTTGGTTTTGACCAGCGGGTGAACGCGGCCTTCGAAGTTCCGGTTGCCAGATAGCACGGAGGCGACGGCAAGGTCACCCTGGTCGATGGCCTGCTCGATCTCATCAGGCAGCGGGCCTGAGTTACCGATACAGGTGGTGCAACCGTAGCCGACCAGGTTGAAGCCCAGTGCATCCAGGTCGTCGTTGAGCCCAGCGGCTTCCAAATAGTCGGTGACTACTTTTGAACCGGGGGCCAGTGACGTCTTCACCCAAGGCTGGGTCGTCAGACCTTTTTCGCGTGCTTTGCGCGCAAGTAGTCCCGCCGCCATCATCACGCTGGGGTTGGACGTGTTGGTGCACGACGTAATAGCCGCAATTACCACCGCGCCGGGATCAAGGCTAAAGTCTTGATCGTTGAGTTTAACGTTCTGGCTCGTATCATGTTCGAAGCTACGTTCAACGCCGACGGCGGTTTGGCCGCCTTCAGAGGAGAATTTGCCTTTTTCGGTCGGTTTGGCCTTGCTGTCTTCCTGCAGGAACTTGCCAAAGGCCGACGCCATGTCCTGAAGCGCAACGCGGTCTTGCGGGCGTTTGGGGCCCGCCAGGCTGGCTTCTACTTCGGTCATGTCCAGTTGTAGGGCATCGGTGAAGATCGGCTCATCGCTAGGCTCGCGCCAGAGGCCCTGGGCTTTGCTGTAAGCTTCGACGAGGGCGATTTGCTCATCTTCACGCCCGGTAAGGCGCATGTAGTTGAGCGTTTCGTCGTCGACCGGGAAGAAACCGCAGGTTGCGCCATACTCAGGCGCCATATTGGCAATCGTCGCGCGATCCGCCAGCGGCAGGTCTTTCAAACCATCGCCGTAGAACTCCACAAACTTACCGACAACGCCTTTTTTACGCAGCATCTCGGTGACGGTCAGTACCAAGTCAGTAGCGGTAATGCCTTCGCGTAGTTTGCCCGTCAATTTAAAGCCAATGACTTCGGGGATAAGCATGGATACCGGCTGACCGAGCATGGCGGCTTCGGCCTCGATACCGCCCACACCCCAGCCAAGTACGCCCAGGCCGTTGATCATGGTGGTGTGGGAGTCAGTGCCCACGAGCGTGTCCGGGTAAGCGAACGTTTTGCCGTCTTCGTCTTTTGTCCATACCGCTCTGCCTAGATATTCCAGGTTCACCTGGTGGCAGATGCCGGTACCGGGAGGGACCACGCTAAAGTTGTCAAACGCTTGCTGGCCCCAGCGCAGAAACTCATAACGCTCACGGTTACGCTGCATTTCAATATCAACGTTCTCTTGGAACGCGGCGGGGTTACCAAACTTATCGACCATGACCGAGTGGTCAATGACCAGGTCGACCGGTGACAGCGGATTGATCTTCGCGGGGTCTTCGCCGAGGCTTTCGACCGCGGCGCGCATGGAGGCTAAATCCACGACGCCAGGCACGCCGGTGAAGTCTTGCATTAAGACGCGAGCCGGCCGGTAGCCTATTTCACGGCTGGATTTACCCTCTTTCTGCCAGTCGACCAACGCCTGCATGTCTTCTTCAGACACGCTTTCGTCATCGCCGAAGCGCAACTGATTTTCGAGTAGAATTTTGAGCGTCTTGGGCAGCCGGTCAATGCTGCCCAATGCCTCTGCCGCTTGCGGTAGGCTGTAGTAGTGGTACGTTTTACTGCCTACCTCTAAGGTACTTAGCGTGTCGGGTGTCTTGCTCATATCTCTCTCCTCTGATTGCTGAGTGTTGCCCTCAGCGTGACGGTCACGATCTTCCTGTCGATTGCTTACCCTAGCTTGGCTTACCCCAGTATGACGCTGATTTTGTAATAACACATGGGTGTTTACTCAAGCGCTTTCAAGGTTTCTTCGCCTAATAGCGTAGACGAAACCTTGCAATAGCTTGTACTTGGCACCATTTCAGGCAGACTCTGTGCCTAATTTTTTATAAAGCCTTCTACACAGCTATCCGTCAGATTTTTACAAGGTGGTGTCATGGAAACTCGTCATGAGCGTTTGATTATTCTTGGGTCCGGCCCGGCAGGCTACACCGCTGCCGTGTATGCCGCGCGGGCAAACCTGAAACCGTTACTGATTACCGGTATTCAGGCAGGTGGCCAACTGACCACCACCACCGACGTGGATAACTGGCCGGGTGATGCTCAAGGCGTTCAAGGCCCCGAGTTGATGGAGCGGATGAAACAGCACGCGGAGCGCTTTAATACAGAAGTGCTGTTTGATCATATCCATGAGGTCAGCTTAGGCGAAAAACCCTTCACGTTGAAAGGCGACAGCGGCATTTATACCTGTGATGCCCTCATTGTGGCTACCGGGGCCAGTGCACGCTACCTGGGGCTGCCTACCGAACAGCAGTTTATGGGCCAAGGGGTATCGGCCTGTGCCACCTGCGATGGCTTCTTCTACCGTAATCAAGAAGTCATTGTGGTGGGGGGCGGTAACACCGCGGTGGAAGAAGCGCTTTATCTCTCTAACATTGCCTCCAAAGTCACCCTGGTGCACCGCCGGGATACGCTGCGAGCAGAAAAAATCCTGCAGGATAAACTGCATGAGAAGGCTGCGGCGGGCAAGATTGCCCTGGAGTGGTTCCAGGAAGTCGAGGAAGTACTCGGCGATAACTCGGGCGTCACTGGGGTGCGCGTAAAATCCACTCAGGATGGCACGAGTAAAGAGATCCATGCGCCTGGTTTGTTTATTGCCATCGGCCACAGCCCCAATACCGGTATTTTTGAAGGTCAGTTAGCCATGAACGGCGGCTACATCAAGGTGACATCAGGCCTTGAAGGCAACGCCACCGCGACCAGCGTGCCGGGTGTATTTGCCTGCGGCGACGTTATGGATCACATCTACCGCCAAGCGATCACCTCGGCGGGCAGCGGCTGCATGGCGGCGCTGGATGCCGAGCGCTATTTGGACGGTATTGCCGGGTAACGTAGTCCTCTGTTTTGAAGCGTGAAGCGCCTAGCAATCGATAGGCGCTTCATCGATTCGCAGACGCCCCAACTGGCTCAGCACCAGCTTTTTCCCCTGCGACGCATGGCGGCTGTTTCCCGAACAAACGTTAAAGCTACCGTTATAACCGCTCGTGTAACCTAGCGGGCTGTAGCGAATGCGCGACCAGCCTCGGCTATACGTGACCTGGGTGCCTTGCTCAGCAGGCATGATGCGCAAAATATCGTCGGCTTTCACGTTATCTGTTTGATCCCCCTTGACGATCATGAGCGCACCGCTCCATTCGCTTGCGCAGGCCCTGCGCTCTTCATCAGCGGGGCAAAGCGTGATTTGGCGACGCTGGCTGATGGCGGTATTTCGCGCTAACGAAAAAGTGCTTTGTAAGCGATTCACTTCGCTCGTTTGTGCGGT
The DNA here is from genome assembly GCF_002366715.1 of Halomonas sp. UBA3074. Lineage (GTDB taxonomy): Bacteria > Pseudomonadota > Gammaproteobacteria > Pseudomonadales > Halomonadaceae > Vreelandella. The sequence continues at coordinate 11,865 of NZ_DFBS01000017.1, forward strand.
GCGCTCTCCTAGTGCTTGAAAGTTAGGCAGCCCCCAGGCGGCGATAATACCCACCAACATGAGTGTGATCAGTAGCTCAATCAGCGTAAAACCGCCTTCAGGCAGGGTGTGTGTGTTGATACGACCGTTGCTCATCGTCTTCCTCACTTGACCTTGTTATTGCCCGCGCTATGCTCTCTGTCCGTTGTCCACCGCGAACACGCTTTGGTTAATAGGTCACCCTAAGCGGTACAACGCTTTTTTTATGTAAGCCAAAACGGACAATCTTGTGAGCGATTTCTTAATTATTGGCGGCGGCGTGATGGGTATGATGACGGCGCTGCAATTAGCCGATGCCGGCCAGCAAGTGACGCTGGTCGAGCGGGGCGAGTGCGGTAAAGAAGCCTCTTGGGCCGGTGGGGGCATCGTTTCTCCGCTCTACCCTTGGCGCTACGATGCGGCGATATCGCAGCTGTCACGCTGGTCGGAAGGCGCTTACCCCTCGCTGGCACTGCGGTTGTTAGAGGAGACCGGCATCGATCCCGAGTACCGCCAAAGAGGTCTGCTCTACCTAAACGTCGATGATGCCGATGGGGCACTACGCTGGGCGCGTCAGTTGGGCAAACCGCTCGAACGGGTGGGGGCAGATTTCGTTCACGCTAAAGAACCCGATGTGGAAATGACCGGCGACAGCGCGCTATGGATGCCAACCCTGGGCAGTGTGCGCAATCCACGTTTAGCCAAAGCGTTAAAAGCACGGCTATCGGCCATGCCGCAGGTAACGCTGAGAGAGCAGTGCGAGGTCAGTGGCTTTCTTCAAAAAGCGGGCAACGTCGAGGGCGTGGTGACAGCGCAGGGGCCAATCACGGCTGGGAGAATCATTGTGTGTGGCGGTGCCTGGGCTGCCCAACTGTTGGCGCAGTTAAAAGTGCAGCTACCCGTCAGGCCGGTAAAAGGGCAGATGATCGCTTACCAGGCACCCAAAGGCCTTTTGCAGCGCGTGGTACTGAAAGATGGGCGCTACATCATCCCACGCGCCGACGGTTTGCTGCTGGTCGGTTCCACACTGGAAGAGGCGGGGTTTGATAAGACCACCGATAACGCGGCCCTTGCTTCATTAAAACACAGCGCTGAAACCATGCTGCCCGCACTGGCCACCTGTCCGGTGGTACACCAGTGGGCCGGGTTACGCCCCGGTTCCCCTGCGGGAGTCCCGTTTATTGGTACGCTTCAAGAGTGGCCTAACGTCTTCGTCAATGCAGGCCACTACCGAAATGGGTTGGTTTTGGCACCTGCATCGACGCATCTATTGGTGGATCAGTTGCTTGAGCGCGAGCCGCTTATTGACCCAGCGCCTTATCAGCCCACGCCCGAACGGCTTATTCAGGCTTAACGCGTTTCGTCTTTGTCCTGCTGCTCTTGTAAAAAGCGGTCGCGATGGGCGCTGGAGCAGAACCACTGCTCGTGGTCGCGCAGCGCTTCCTCTTCAGGGACGTGCACTTCGCACCAGCGACAGCGCACCATTTTACCGCCTTCATGACGATTGACTTGTTTATGCTGTGCTTCATGCGCAAGCTTACGTTGCCGGTAGATGCCGTAAAGCTTTAAACCGGCATAAAATACAACGGCGAAGATAATCAACCGAATGATCAAGAGGTTCATCCTTATTTTGTCTCCCGAATGAGGGAACTAGGCTTGGGATAGACGCATGGCCTTTGCCTGTTGGCGGCCCTTGCGGGACAATGCGTGTATGACGGTGTCACCCTATTTTAAAGATTCTCAAGAGATTTTAACGCCCATGCAAGACTTAACGCTGGTAATGGCCCAACTCGATCCTCTGGTCGGGGATATTCCTGGCAATGCCGCACGCGCCATTGAGGCGGTGCGTGAAGCACGGATCGAGCATGGGGCAGATATTGTTGTCTTTCCTGAGCTTTTTTTGTCGGGCTACCCGCCGGAAGATTTATTGCTGCGCCCTTCGATGGAAACCCGCCTGCGTGAAGCCCGCGCCCTGATGGCATCGAAAGTTGCCCGCGATGTGCTGGTGATTATTGGCTACCCAGGCGTGCGTGAAGGCCGTTGCTACAATTTGGCCGGGGTGCTTTTCAACGGTCAGTGGGAAGCCGAATACGCTAAGCAAGCGCTGCCTAACTATCAGGTTTTTGACGAGCAGCGTTACTTCACCCCCGGCACTGAACCGCTGGTTTACGAGCATAAAGGCGCCAAGTTGGGCCTGTTGATCTGTGAGGATTTGTGGGATGGCGCCCCGGTGAGAGCTACCACCGAGGCAGGGGCAGAAATACTGATTAGCTTGAATGCCTCGCCCTACCATCAAGATAAGCCTGCTGAGCGGTTACGCTTATTGGAGCAGCATGCCCAAGACGTCAAGCGACCGATTGTGTACGTAAATACCATTGGCGGCCAAGACGAGCTGGTATTCGATGGGGGCTCCAGCTGTGTTAACGCTAGCGGTGAGCTTCAGGTGCTGGCGCCGTATTGGCAGGCGGGCCTGATGCCAGTCCAGTTTTTACAAACCAGCGCCACGGTGTGGGAGCCTCAGCCCGGTGAAATCGACCCCGAGGTAGAACCGGAAGAGAGCCTTTACTGCGCGCTCGTTACCGGGCTGCGTGATTACGTCAACAAAAGCGGTTTTGATGGGGTAGTGCTGGGGCTTTCCGGCGGTATCGACTCAGCGCTTTCACTGGCGATTGCGGTGGATGCGCTAGGCCCTCAACGGGTGCAGGCGGTGATGATGCCGTATCACTACACGGCGGATATTTCTAAACAGGACGCTGCCGAACAGGCCGATATGCTTGGCGTTCATTACGAAATCATGCCCATTGAGCCCATGGTCGACGCCTTTATGACCACGCTGGCTGAAAGCTTTGCCGGTACGCAACGCGATACCACGGAAGAGAACCTGCAGTCGCGCTGTCGCGGTGTACTATTGATGGCGATCTCCAACAAGAAAGGCTTGATGGTACTGACCACCGGCAACAAGAGCGAGATGGCGGTGGGTTACGCCACGCTGTATGGCGATATGGTGGGGGGCTACAATGCCATTAAAGACGTGTATAAAACCTGGGTTTATCGCCTTGCCCGCTGGCGCAATACCCAATCGCCGGCCATTCCTGAGCGGGTGATTGAGCGCCCACCCAGTGCCGAGCTGGCGCCCGATCAGCAAGATAGCGACTCCTTACCCGATTACGATGTGCTCGACGCGATTTTGGTCAGCTACATTGAAGGCGACATGAGCGCTGAGGCAATTATTGCCGCGGGTTTTGACGAGGAAGACGTTTATAAAGTGGTTAAGCTTGTTGACCGCTGCGAGTATAAGCGCCGCCAAGCCCCCATCGGCGTCCGGGTGACGCCGCGAGGGTTTGGCCGGGACCGCCGCTACCCGATTGTGAGTGGCTGGCAGCCCGGCGCGTGATGGCGCTCCATGATGCATCAAACGAGTTGTAAATAAGGTATCTAACGACGACGTTGCGCTGCCTTAAAAACTTTCTTAAAAACTTTCCCACTCAGGTGTGGCCTGCTGCGTTTTGACAGCAGGCAACCTGCTCATCGTATTCGTTGAATGGGCGCGCACAGGGGCCAATGCGTTACGCGGTGCTTGTGCGTCTGGGTGGGTATCAGGCAGCTTGAAAACTTGCATGGCGTGTAGCAGTGAATGAGCGTTTTGACGCAGATTATTGGCGGCAGTGGCGCTTTCTTGAACCAGTGCAGCGTTCTGCTGGGTCACATGATCCATCTCGGTCACTGCTCTTCCCACTTCTTGAACGCCGGTGCTCTGTTCGGCACTCGCATTACTAATTTCCTTCATAATGCTATTGACGCGCTCGATAGCCGCCACGATTTCAACGGTTGATTTGCTGGCCTCTTCGGCGCGTTCATTGCCGTGGTTAACCCGTTCCAGGTTTTTCGAGATCAGATTGTTGATTTCCCGCGCCGCGTCAGCGCTGCGTTGGGCAAGCCTACGAACCTCTTCAGCCACGACCGCAAAGCCACGGCCATGTTCGCCAGCGCGGGCCGCTTCGACCGAAGCGTTAAGGGCCAGAATATTGGTTTGGAAGGCGATGGCATCAATGGTCGAAATGATCCCCGAGATTTCCTGTGAGCTTTTATTCAGGTCGTTCATGGTGTCGACTACCTGATGCACCGCGTCGCCACCGCGGGTGGCGGTGCGAGAAGCGCTCGTGGCCTCTTGGCTGGCCTGTGCTGCGTTCTCGGCATTCAGGGTAACGGTGCTATTGAGCTGCTCCATGGCGGAAGCTGTCTCGGCCAGCGCACTCGCTTGCTGCTCCGTGCGTGAAGAGAGGTCGTTATTGCCTTCCGCAATTTGTTCGCTGTTGCTGGCAACCGCTTCCGCCGATGCACGAACCTGCGACACGATAGTTTGCAGATGATGTGCCATCGCCACCTGGGCAGCCATGATGCTATGGGTATCGCCTTCTTTGAGGCGCCCTTGGCTGTTCAGCTCACCACGCCCAATGGCTTCTGCAAACGCTTTGACTTCGTGGGGTTCCGCACCCAATTCGCGCAGCAGCTGGCGAGATAAAAACACCGCAATCAAACCGCCTACCAGTAGGGCAAACAGCGTCAAACCCAACATCTGTATTTGAAAGCCGGAGGCCGTATCGCGAGCAGTCGCCGTGGTCGCGTTATTTAGCGTTTGCTGAAGATCGATAAATTGATTAATGCGGTTCAACCACTCGGTATAAGCCGGGCCTGCTTGTTCTAGCAGCAGCGTTTGAGCGCGCGCATCCTGGTCTGCTTGGCGGGCGGCGATGACCTGTTCGGTTAACGCGCGGGTGATGACGGCTTGGTCGTTAATGCTACTCACGATTTGCTGCTCTTGTGCACTGCCAGCGTGTTCGCTGGTCACCTGCTGCATACCGGTTTCTGCCACACTGTAAGCATCGCGAAGGCGCTGTATTTCGCTCTCTAGCGCCCCCAAGTTGCCATTGCCTGAAGTAATCACTATGTCGCGTAATACGATAGCGCGATCGTGCACGCTGCCACGCCAATCCACCGCAAACCGCTGTTTGGTGCCGTTAACATCGTTGATGGTAGTGAGGCTACGGTCAATTTTGTTGACTTGGTAAATCCCGACGGCGGTTAACAAGATCAGTAACCCCAGCAGGGCAGAAAATCCTATCGCTAAGCGTGTGCTGATCTTGGTATTGCTGGCACGGGTGTTAAACAGTGGCATCGATTGCTCCCTCAGACGCCGTTTAGGCGCTTTATTATGTAAGACGAGCAAATCATAGTCTGTTGTACAATTTTTGTATAGAAATAATATTTATTTGTACAATCTTGCGTTGGTTAGCTTTTGGTTGTGCTGTCAAAGGGTTGCTCTGAAGGCCAATAAAAAACCACGCCGGAGCGTGGTTTAGTCGGAAGTGCTTGTACAGCTTTTAACAGCGATATACGTGTGCCGTCTTAATCGTTTTGGTCTAAATGCTTGGGCACAAAGCGACTGCCTTCGAGCTGTTCATGGTCAGGCGCGTTTTCGCGCAATACCGCTAGTACCTCACTGGCGCGATCTTCCATGTCCAATCCTTGATAGCCTTCCACCATAGTGGCTAGGGCATCTCGGGTGGCATTGGATTCAGGATAGTTTTCGATCACCCAGCGACCACGCTCGACGGCGGCCAGGTAGGCGCCACGGCGCAGATAGTAGTCGGCGACATGGAGCTCATGGCGAGCCATCAATTCACGCAGGTAGACAATACGCTGCTGCGCGTCAGGCGCGTATTCACTCTGTGGGAAACGTTGGATCAGCTCGCGGAAGTCATTATAAGCATCACGCGAGGCACCCAAGTCGCGCTTGGAGATGTCGATGAGGCGCAGGCGCTCTAAGCTGAAACGCCCCGCTTGCCAGGCTGAAAGGCCGCGAAGATAGTAGGCGTAGTCTACCTGGGGGTGGTCAGGCTGAAGGCGAATAAAGCGACTGGCCGCTGCCCGGGCTTCTTCCCAATCGCTGTTTTCATAGTAGGCATAGATCAACTCGAGCTGTGCCTGTTCAGCGTGGGCGCCAAAAGGGTAGCGGGTGTCGAGCGCTTCTAAGCGCTCTATTGCAATCGGGTAGCGGTTGCTGTCGAGGGCTGTGCGGGCCAATTCATAGAGCTCGCGCTCCTGAACCCCAGCAAATTCATCTTCCTCTTCTTCCCTGGTGTCGTTATTCGCACAGCCCGCTAAAAGGGCAAGGCTTAGGGCTAGAGCACCAAAGCGGTTGGCAGCTGAAAAAACGCGCATCTTCATCCTCGTTGCAAACAAGCCTCGATCACCAAAAAGCGGCGATGGCCATAAGTAGAAATGGTAGAATAGGTCGCAGTCCGCCCACTATAAAACACCTCGGCATAAAACGCAGGCTTAGCGACGCTTTGTCCGGCGTCGTCAATATTGTTTTTACCATGCTGGGGCTAGTTTTTTTGCGCTTTAAAGAGGTTTTTCATGTCTCGAATAGTTGAAGACACGCAGCGTGTGCCCGCTACATTGGCCGGTGCGCGGTTAGACCAAGCGGCGGCGGAGTTGTTCAGCGATTACTCACGTGAGCGCTTAAAAGCGTGGATAAATGCCGGTGAATTAACCGTGGATGGCGTGAAGGCCAAGCCTAAAGCCAAGCTGCATGGTGATGAAGTGCTGGTACTGCAGGCCACCATTGAGGACGATACGCGTTTTGAAGCGCAGGACATTGCGCTCGACGTTGTCTATGAAGACGACACGGTGATGGTCATCAATAAAGCCGCCGGTATGGTGGTACATCCTGCCGCTGGGAACCCTGATGGCACGCTGTTGAATGCACTGCTCCATCACCATCCGGCTCTGGCGGAAGTGCCGCGAGCCGGTATCGTCCACCGCTTGGATAAAGACACCACTGGCTTGATGATGGTGGCCAAAACGGTGCCTGCCCAAACGGCGCTGGTCGCACAGCTGCAGGCACGCAGCGTGTCACGCCAATACGATGCCGTGGTGATTGGTAAGCCGGTCTCAGGTAGCACTATTGACGCGCCGATCGGTCGTCACCCTAAGGACCGTAAGCGCCAAGCGGTGACGACATCGGGCAAGCCGGCGGTGACCCATTTTCGCGTGGTTGAGCGTTTCCGTGCCCATACCCATGTTCGCTGCAAACTTGAAACAGGGCGCACTCACCAAATTCGGGTGCATATGGCCCATGCCCGTTATCCGCTGATTGGTGATCCTTTGTATGGCGGTCGCGCCAAGCTGCCGCCCGGTGCCGCTGAGCCGTTAAAAGAGATCTTGCGCGAGTTTCCGCGCCAGGCGCTTCATGCACGGAAATTGATATTCAAGCATCCGGTGAGTGGCGAAAGCATGACGTTTCAGGTCGATCTGCCTGATGATTTGCTAATGTTATTGGATTACCTGCGCGAAGACAGCGAGACGATGCGATGAGCGATGCCATTAATCTGCGGCCGACGCTTTTAGTGCCCGACTGGCCTGCGCCAGCGAATGTACATGCCTTTGTCACCACCCGGGAGTCAGGCCCAAGCCAGGGTGATTTTGCCGCCTTTAATACGGCGGCCCATGTTGGCGATAATCCTGATCATGTCGCGCTGTGTCGCCGCTTACTGCAAAAAGAGATCGGCGATGAGCGGCCGCTGCTGTGGCTTAATCAAACCCATGGCGCGCGCGTGCAGCAGGTGTTTGAGCCCAATGCCGCCGATGCCGATGCTGCCATTGCCACGTCCAACGAGTACGCCTGTGTCGTGCTCACCGCGGACTGTTTGCCGGTAATGCTGTGCAACCGGGCCGGTACGCAGGTAGCCGTTGCGCATGCGGGGTGGCGCGGTTTAGCCGGTGGTGTGTTGGAGGCGACGATTGCCGCGATGAATACCGATCCTGACGACATCTTGGTGTGGCTGGGCCCGGCGATTTCCAACGCGCAGTTTGAGGTGGGTCCGGAGGTCTACGGTGCATTTGTCGCCGTGCATCCTGACACCGCCGACGCCTTTGACCATAGCCCTTACCGGCTGGGTCATTACATGGCTGATTTGTACCGGCTGGCGCGGTTTCGCTTGGAAGCGCTAGGGGTGAATAATATTAGTGGCGGCCACTTTTGCACTGCCTGCGAGTCGCGTTTCTACTCCTACCGTCGCGATGGCGGTAAAACCGGCCGTATGGCAAGCGTGATCTGGATCAAGTAAACCAGCAGTTTGCTGCCTCTCCTCTTGAAAAGCATGGGACTGACGCCATTTAACTTGTCAAGCTAATCGTGATTTAGCACGTTCAATGACAGGTTGTCGGGTTACGCAGTGCGTCCAAACGCACGGCACCCCCAGGAGGAATTTCATGCGTTTTGATAAATTCACCGCCAAGCTCCAAAGCGCGATTGCCGAGGCGCAGTCGTTGGCCGTGGGTCGCGGCCATAATCAGTTAGATCCCGCTCACTTGCTGCTTGCCCTGCTCGATACCAAAGACACCGGTATCAAAGCCTTGATTGAAAAAGCCGAGGGCAACTCCTCGCGTTTGCGTGATGGCTTAATGCAGCAGCTGGAAAACCTGCCCAAGGTAGGCCAGTTTGACGGTGAAGTGCAGCCGTCACGGGATTTCATCAAACTCTTCAACTTAACCGATCGCGAAGCGCAGAAGCGCGGCGATCAGTTTATCGCCAGTGAATTGGTACTACTGGCGGCGCTGGAAGTGAATTCAGCGATTACCAAACTCATGAAAGACGCAGGCATCCATCGCAAATCCCTTGAGATGGCAATTGATAGCCTGCGCGGTGGTGTCTCGGTGGATGATCCCAATGCCGAGGATCAGCGCGAAGCGCTCAATAAATACACCTTGGATCTCACCCAGCGCGCGCTGGACGGCAAGCTCGACCCCGTGATTGGTCGCGATGATGAAATCCGCCGCACTATTCAAGTGCTGCAGCGGCGCACCAAGAACAACCCGGTGCTAATCGGTGAGCCGGGGGTGGGTAAAACCGCCATTGTCGAAGGCTTGGCCCAGCGCATCGTTAACGGCGAAGTGCCTGACGGCTTAAAAGAGAAGCGCGTACTCTCGCTGGATATGGGCTCGCTGTTGGCGGGCGCCAAATTTCGCGGCGAGTTTGAGGAGCGCTTAAAAGCCGTGCTCAAAGAGCTCTCCCAGGAAGAGGGGCGGGTGATCCTGTTTATCGATGAGCTGCACACCATGGTCGGCGCTGGCAAAGCCGAAGGCGCGATGGATGCAGGCAATATGCTTAAACCAGCGCTTGCCCGCGGTGAGCTGCACTGCGTGGGTGCCACGACGCTGGACGAATACCGCAAGTACATTGAGAAAGACGCCGCCCTGGAGCGCCGCTTCCAGAAAGTGCTGGTGGATGAGCCTACCGAAGAGGACACCGTGGCGATTCTGCGCGGCCTGAAAGAGCGCTACGAGGTTCACCACGGCGTGGATATCACCGATTCCGCGATCATTGCGGCGGCTAAGCTCTCAACGCGCTACATCACGGATCGCCAATTGCCCGATAAAGCCATTGATCTGATTGATGAGGCCGCATCGCGTATTCGTATGGAGCTGGACTCCAAGCCCGAAGAGATGGATCGCCTGGATCGCCGACTTATTCAGCTCAAAATGGAGCGTGAGGCGCTCAAGAAAGAGACCGACGAAGCCACCAAAAAGCGTCTTGAGGCACTCAATAACCAGATTCACGAGCTAGAGCGCGAATACGCCAACCTAGATGAAATCTGGAAGGCGGAAAAGGCCAGTATTCAAGGGGCGGCTCAGTTTAAAGCCGACTTGGAGCAAGCGCGTATTGATCTTGAGCAGGCGCGTCGTCAGGGCGACCTGGGGCGGATGTCGGAAATTCAGTACGGCAAAATTCCCGAGCTGGAAAAGAAAATTGCCGAAAGTAGCGAAGGCGAGGCGGACACCTCGAGCCACCAGTTGCTACGTTCCAACGTCACCGAAGAAGAAATTGCCGAGGTTGTCTCCCGCTGGACAGGTATTCCCGTCTCAAAAATGCTGGAAGGCGAACGCGACAAGCTGTTGCGTATGGAAGAGGCACTTCATCAGCGGGTGATTGGTCAGCACGAGGCTGTCGAAGCAGTAGCCAATGCGGTGCGACGCTCGCGGGCGGGGCTTTCCGATCCGAATCGCCCCAACGGCTCATTCCTGTTCCTCGGTCCTACCGGGGTGGGTAAAACCGAGTTGTGTAAGTCGCTGGCCAACTTCCTGTTCGATACCGAAGAGGCGATGGTGCGTATCGATATGTCAGAGTTTATGGAGAAGCACTCCGTGGCTCGCTTGATCGGTGCGCCCCCTGGCTATGTTGGCTATGAAGAGGGCGGCTACTTAACCGAGGCCGTGCGGCGCAAGCCCTACTCCGTGCTGCTGCTGGATGAGGTAGAGAAAGCACACCCGGATGTGTTCAATATCTTGCTGCAGGTGTTGGAAGATGGCCGCTTAACCGATGGACAGGGGCGCACCGTGGATTTTCGTAATACCGTGATCGTGATGACCTCTAACATGGGCTCGGACATTATTCAGCGCATGGGCGGTGATCCTAGTGGTGATGAAGGACAGGATTATGAGCTCATGAAAAATATGGTGATGGAGGTGGTGGGCAATCACTTCCGGCCGGAGCTTATTAACCGCATCGATGAAGTGGTGGTGTTCCACGCCCTCGGCCAAGAGCAGATTCAAGCCATTGCCGGTATTCAGTTGGAGCGCTTGAAGCTACGCCTTGCCGAACATGACTTGAAGCTTGAGGTTAGCCCTGAAGCCATGGCGCAATTGGCCGTCGTCGGCTTCGATCCGGTGTATGGAGCACGACCACTCAAACGGGCGATTCAAAGCCGTATTGAGAATCCGCTGGCGCAAGACCTGCTGGGGGGCAAGTTTACCCCAGGGGATACCATCCATATCACCGCAGAAGAGGGCAAGCTGGTGTTCAGCTAATTGTTGAGGTGCTCACTTTGCGCAATTGAATAGAGAAAAAGCCCTGCTAGCGTTGCTAGTGGGGCTTTTTTAATGGCTTCCTGCGACGTTTGTTGCGTTTGGCCTGATCGGAGGTTGACAGGCTGAGGGCGCTAATGGAATCTTGTCGGTTCCTGATTTGCGGGCGCGGACTCAACGGGCAACCCCTACTTCCCGCGCGAAGGGTAGGCGAAGGCCTCTACCCGCCGAAGGACTTCCGGGCTTGAGCTAACCGCTCAACCTGGCCAACGCCCCGACACGGTGAACCGCCGTGAAAGGGAATGACTGTTTTATGCTGGCATAAATCAGCGTTCCCGATGAGAGTGCAGGCCCTAACCGGGCCATTTGCCAGGGTTTGGCATCAGGTGCCGGCTTGGGCCGGCAGCGGCATACCGCCGCACTCGACACCGTGCCCGTGTGGGTACGGATCGCACTCGAGACCTCCAGGGGAGAAATACAGTGGAACTGCTATCCGGCGCAGATATGATCGCCCGCTTCTTGCAAGATGAGGGCATCGAACACATTTATGGTTACCCGGGCGGTGCAGCGCTGCATATTTACGATGCACTCTTCCGCCAGGACAAAGTGAAGCACATTCTGGTGCGTCACGAACAAGCGGCTACTCATGCGGCTGACGGCTATGCCCGTGCCTCGGGCAAAGCGGGCTGCGTGCTCGTCACCTCAGGCCCCGGTGCCACGAATGCCGTCACTGGCATTGCCACCGCCTACATGGATTCCATTCCCATGGTGGTGCTGTGTGGTCAAGTGGCCAGTCACCTGATCGGTGAAGATGCCTTCCAGGAAACTGACATCGTTGGCGTGACACGCCCGATCGTGAAGCACAGCTTCTCGATTCGCCACCCGTCTGAAATCCCGGAAGTGCTGAAAAAGGCGTTTTACCTAGCCTCGACCGGTCGCCCCGGCCCAGTAGTGGTCGATATTCCCAAAGATATGACCGCGCCCACCGAGCGTTACGAATACGTTTACCCGAAAAAGGTAAAGCTGCGTTCGTATAACCCGGTCACCCGTGGCCATACCGGGCAGATCAAAAAAGCCGTCGAGATGATGCTGAAGGCCAAGCGCCCGGTGTTTTATACCGGCGGCGGTGTGGTCACAGGTAAAGCCAGCGAAGGCCTGACCGATCTGGTCAAGCAGTTGGGTTACCCGATTACCACCACGCTGATGGGCATCGGCGCGTATCCGCAGAGCGATCGGCAGTGTTTGGGATGGCTTGGCATGCACGGCTCTTATGAGTCGAACATGGCCATGCATCACGCTGACCTGATCATTGCGATCGGGGCGCGCTTTGATGACCGCGTGACCAACAGTACGTCGAAGTTCTGTCCCACTGCCAAGATCATTCATGTGGATGTCGATCCAAGTTCGATCTCTAAAACGGTGCGTGCCGATGTGCCCATCGTGGGCCCGGCTTCCAGCGTTATCAATGAGATGATCAGTTTGGTGCAGGGGCATAAAATTGCCCATCCCGAAGCGCTGACCGAGTGGTGGGAAAAAATTGACGGCTGGCGCGCCGATCGTGAAGGCAAGTTGTATGAGCCCTCCAAGCCGGGTGAAGCACTCAAGCCTCAGGAAGTGATCGAGGCGCTGTGTCGCGTCACGCGCGGCGAAGCCTATGTGACCACCGACGTTGGTCAGCATCAGATGTTTGCCGCCCAGTACTACAAGTTCGACAAGCCCAACCGGCTAATTACTTCCGGTGGTTTGGGCACCATGGGGTTTGGTTTCCCAGCGGCCATGGGTATCAAGCAGAACTTCCCCGATGACGATGTGGTGTGCGTCACCGGTGAAGGCAGCTTCCAGATGATGATGCAGGAGCTCTCCACTTGTAAGCAGTACGGCGTGGGCGTCAAGATCGTCAACTTGAACAATGCGTCCTTAGGAATGGTGCGCCAGTGGCAAGACTTGAACTACAAGTCCCGCCATGCACATTCGTATATGGAATCGCTTCCCGATTTTCATATGCTCATTGAGGCGTACGGGTTTAAGGCCATTACCGTCAATACGCTTGACGAGTTGGAGCCCGCGCTAGAGCGTGCGTTTGCTGATAAGCACGAACTGGTGTTCCTTGACGTGAAGGTCGACCCCTTTGAGCACGTCTATCCGATGCAGGTGCCGTTAGGCGCTATGCGCGACATGCTGCTGTCTAAAACGGAGCGTACCTGATGCGTCATATCATCTCGATTCTGCTAGAAAACGAACCGGGTGCGCTGTCACGTGTAGTCGGGTTGTTCTCCCAGCGTAATTTCAACATCGAAACGCTAAACGTAGCGCCTACTGAAGACCCGTCGCTATCGCGCCTTACGGTCACCACCGTGGGTGACGACCGGGTAATTGAGCAGATTACCAAACATCTCAATAAGCTGATCGATGTGGTGAAGTTGGTGGATCTCACCGAAGGTAACCATATCGAACGCGAATTGATGTTGGTGAAAGTGAAGGCATTAGGAGCCGCCCGCGACGAAGTGAAGCGCACGGTAGATATCTTCCGCGCGCAGATCGTCGATGTGACGCCGAGTCTGTATACCGTGCAGATCACCGGCGATGCGGGCAAGCTGGATGCATTTCTTCAAGCCATGGCGCCGGTCGGTATTTTAGAGGTCGCGCGTACTGGGGTCTCGGGTATTGCCCGCGGTGATAAGGTGCTGTCGCTCTAAATACAACAGCACCTATCTTTAAAGTATCTATCTTTAAGGTACTTAGCCTTTACTACCAGCACTGTAGGGCAAGCATAAGCGCCGCTTCTTTCCGGGAGCGGCGCTTTTTAGTGATAGCTGATTAAAACTCGCTGATGCTGGCGCCCAAGCTATGAATATAGCAATTGACTGGCTGAGTGGCATTCACCGTGTAGAATGAAGGCGATCACTGTTCCCGTGACTTCACTTTTAATGGATGAAACCTATGACACAGGACGCTCGCGATCAAGAGCACTCAGGCTCAGATCAGTCAACATCAGGTCAGGCAAGCCAAGACCCTACTGGCTCAGAGCAGCCTAATGGCGCTGATCGGTCAGAAGTAGGCGGCAATGAAGATTTGGCGACCGCTTTCTTGCGCGAAACCGAAGTGGTTGAGGAGGCGGTAGAGGACGGCAAAAAAATACGCCGTAAAGGTATCTATTTACTGCCCAACTTGTTTACTACCTCAGCACTGTTTGCCGGCTTCTTTGCCGTGGTGGCTGGCATCAATGGTGAGTTTACCTCGGCAGCTGTGGCCATTTTCATTGCCATGGTGCTGGATGGGTTGGATGGCCGTGTGGCACGAATGACCAATACGCAAAGTGAGTTTGGCGCTGAGTACGATAGCTTGGCCGATATGATCTCCTTTGGTATGGCGCCCGCTTTAGTTGCCTTCACCTGGATTCTTCAAGACATCGGTAAGACAGGCTGGGTGGTGGCCTTTCTCTATGTAGCCTGCGCGGCACTGCGTCTTGCGCGCTTTAATGTGCAGATTGGCAGCGTCGATAAGAAATGGTTTATTGGTCTACCCAGTCCTTCGGCAGCTGCTTTAGTCGCCGCCAGTGTTTGGACTTTCCATAGTTTTGATGCGGATGCCTTCGGCTTCAAGCTATTGATGCTGGTAGTCGTCGCTGCGGCAGGTGTGCTGATGGTGAGTAATATCCGCTACTACAGCTTCAAGGATCTCGACTTTAAGAAGCCGGTACCTTTTGTGGTGCTGTTAGCTATCGTATTGGCCTTCGTACTGATCTCTGTCGAGCCTTCTGTCATGCTGTTACTGCTGTTTGGTACCTACGTTACTTCAGGCCCAGTTCTCGCCGCTATGCGTAAAGCAAAACCCAAGAGTTAACCTTTCGGGCTGCTTCTATACTTATTTTCCCATTATTTCCTATTAGCCCTTGCCAACCCGGCCGCGAATCCGTAAAGTACGCATCCGCTGCCGGGGACGCCAAGCGTTACCAGCGGTAAGTGAAGGTGAAAACCTTCGGTTTGTCAGGCAGTTAGCGGTTTTGGATGTGGTCAGGTTAGCATCGAAAACAACGCCCTTGACAATCACCAGGAAATGCGTAGAATACGCCTTCCTCGCTGAGGCAAGCCAAGTCAACGGCCAGCCGGGTAGCTAAGTTAGTTACCGCAGCGAAACAGCTCTTTAACAATTTGATCAGGTAATTCATGTGGGCGCTTGCTGATGTTGGTGACAAATCACCAAATATCAAGGCAAGCGAACATATCGATACCCTTCATGCCGTTGCTTTTAAGTAACGTTGTGA
>NZ_DFBS01000021.1:0-92592 GCF_002366715.1 Halomonas sp. UBA3074
CCTAGACCACTAGACGAATGGGACGTTGCTTGCCTCGTCGAGGTGGCGCGTATGTTACTCAGACCTTATTGAGCTGTCAAGCACTCTGCCTCACTCGCTTAACTGGCCTGCTTTCAACTACCTACTCCTCAAACCAGCCCTCAACTCAGCCCTTAACCCAGTCGCCGGGGAGAAGCGCTGTTTCGCCCGCACAGAGCAAAGGTGCACGCTGGCAGTGCTCTTAGCGAAATTTAGGCGTCATTAAGGTGCAAACACTTAATCAACTTAGTGGCCTACCTTTCGGGCTCAACCTACAAAATCGTTAAAAATCTTTTATTTATAATAAAATCGATTTTTATGGCACACCCCTTGCTACCTCATTGTGTTCCTTTGCCGACCTGCTTCCCAATCAACGAGGTGTGCTATGTCCTTATCCCGTCGAAAGTTTCTCACTACGGCCGCGGTTTCCTCCACCGCGGGTTTAGTCTTAGGTGCGCCGTCTATCGCTCGCGCCCAATCTGCGGAAAGCTTTAACTGGCGCATGACCAATGCCTACAGCCCCGGTTCGCCCTTTTACGTGGAAGGCCCAGGCAGCCCTACGGATGTGATCGCCAAGATCAACGCCATGTCCGGTGGCCGCCTCAATATTCAGCACTTCTCTTCCGGCGAGCTGATTCCTGCCTTTGAAGGCTTTGAAGCCGTTCAAAGCGGCACGATCCAAATGAATGCGGCCAATAGCTATTTCTGGTCCGGCACCACCTTTGCGGCCCAGTACTTTACGACGGTGCCGTTTGGCATGAGCTTTATGGGCCATATGGCGTGGCTTTATCACGGCGGCGGCCTGGAGCTCTGGCACGAA
This sequence comes from Halomonas sp. UBA3074, assembly GCF_002366715.1. GTDB lineage: Bacteria > Pseudomonadota > Gammaproteobacteria > Pseudomonadales > Halomonadaceae > Vreelandella. The sequence continues at coordinate 839 of NZ_DFBS01000021.1, forward strand.
GTGTATGAGCCCTATGGCATGGTGGCCTTCCCGCTGAACAATACCGGCGTGCAGATGACGGGCTGGTTCCGCGAACCCATCGAGGATATCAGCCAACTCAACGGCCTGCGTATGCGTGTTCCCGGCCTGGCGGGGCAGGTGTACTCCTCGCTAGGTGTCGATGCCCGCGTGCTGCCCGGTGGCGAAATTTTCCCCGCGTTGGAACGAGGTGTAATCGATGCCGCCGAATTCGTTGGCCCCTTCCAAGACCGCCGCATGGGGCTGCACAACGCCGCCAAGTTCTACCACACCACCGGTTGGCACGAACCCTCCACCACCGGCGAGCTGCTGATCTCGAAAACGCACTGGGATAGCTTGCCGGAAGACCTGCAAATGATCGTCAAAACGGCCTGTATGGCGGCCTGCTTGGAGAGTGTCACCTGGTCCGAAGCGGTGAACGGTGAAGCCATGACTGATCTGGTCGAAAACGAAGGCGTGACGGCCAGCATGCTGCCCACTCCCGTTGTCGATGCGCTGCGCGAAGCCACCCAAGACACGCTGGCCACAGAAGCCAACGCCGACCCACTGGTACGCAAAGTCCACGATAGCTACATGGCATTCAAAGCAAACCACGACCGCTGGGCAGGCGCCAGTGAACGTGCCTGGTTAAACGACATTATCGGAGTCTGATATGCGCACCGTGGCATTTTTTGTCCACGGCGTTGAGGCGGTGGTTCGGCTATTTGGCTGGATCGCCGCCTGGACCTGCGTGGTATTAGTCGGGCTTGTCGCTGGCGATGTGTTGATGCGCTACGCGTTTAGCATTGGCTCGGTATGGCTGCAGGAGTTGCAGTGGCACTTGATCTCGCCGATTGCCCTGTTTGGCATGTCTTATTTGCTGCTGATGGGCGAGCAGGTACGCGTCGACGTCTTTTATGAGCGTTTCCCGGTAGGGCTGCAACGGGTGATCGAGGTGATCGGCGGGCTGTTGCTGCTGGTGATGGGACTGTACATCGCTTGGCTGACGCTGCCCTGGATAGCGCAGTCGTACGCCCGTGGTGAAGCGTCGCCAAACCCAGGCGGCATGCCTCTTCGCTGGTTGCTTAAATCACTGATCCCATTTGGCTTTGTCCTTCTCGCGCTGCAAGGGTTGGCCCACGCGCTGCGTCAGGTGTTTGCCCTACCCACACGAGGTGAATAACGCATGTCTCCTAATGAGTGGCTAGCGATCGGTATGATCGTGGCTTTTTTTGTGTTTCTGCTGATCGGCATTCCGGTGGGCATCAGTATTGCGGCAACGGCCTTTTTCTTTGGTTATATCGGCTTTGGCCCGATGCTGTTTAACCTGCTGCCATCGCGCATCTATGGGGTGGTCACCAATTACACCTTTATGGCCATACCGCTGTTTGTGTTTATGGGGGTGATGCTGGAGAAATCGAAGCTGGCCGAAGAGCTGATCGATGTGATTGGCCACCTGTTTGGTGGCTTATCGGGCGGCATGGGGGTAGCGATTATTTTAGTCGGCGTTTTATTGGGCGCCGCTACCGGCATTGTCGGCGCAACCATCGTGACGCTGGGCCTACTTACGCTGCCAACGCTACTGCGTCGGGGCTACCCTAAAACGCTGGCCACCGGGATGATCTGCGCGTCCGGCACCTTGGGGCAAATTATTCCGCCTAGCCTGGTGCTCATTCTACTGGCAGAAATACTCGGCGAGTCCGTCGGTACGATGTTTGCAGCCGCCATGGTGCCGGGGCTAACGCTCGCGGGGGTATATATCATTGCCATTTTGGTCATCGCCAAACTCTACCCTCACCTGATGCCCCCCATCCCCATTGAGGAGCGTAAAGCGATGGGGCGACGCCAACTGCTGATGAAAGTGATCACCGTGGTGGGCCCGCCAGTGGGTTTGGTATTTGCTGTACTGGGTTCGATTATTGGCGGCATTGCGGCCCCTACCGAGGCTGCCGCGATGGGGGCACTGGGGGCGCTGGTGTTTGTCGCCTGCTCGGGGCGGTTAACCTTCACGCTACTCAAGGAGGTCGCCAAGGCCACGCTGGTGATTTCGGCGATGGTGTTCTTTATCTTGATCAGTGCGCAGGTATTTGGGCTGGCGTTCCGTGGCCTGGGTGGCGAACATTTGGTGGCGCGCATGTTTGATTGGGTGCCGGGCGGTGAATTCGGCGCGCTGCTATTTATGCTATTGCTGATGTTCGTGCTGGGCTTCTTCCTCGAGTGGATTGAGATCAGCTATATTGCCCTGCCGCTATTTTTACCGTTCTTCGTTCAGATGGGCGTCGATATGGTATGGCTGGGCATTCTGGTGGGGTTGGTGCTGCAAACCTCGTTTCTTACCCCACCCTTTGGCTGGTCACTGTTTTTCCTCAAGGGCGTGGCCCCCAAAGAGGTCACCACGCTGGATATCTACAAAGGCGCCCTACCGTTTATCGGGCTGCAGTTTTTAGCCGTTGCGCTGGTGTTTATTTTTCCCAGCATCGCCACTTGGCTGCCGAACGCCATTGGCTGGTAACCATGATCAATAACAAAGGAATTTAAGATGCTTCACACCCAACGTAGTTACGGCGGCAGCTGCGTCGCCCCGCATCACCTGGCGGCCAGCGCCGGGCGAGATGTGTTGAAACAGGGCGGCAACGCGGTGGAAGCCATGGTGGCAGCCGCCGCGGCCATTGCGGTGGTTTATCCGCATATGAATGCCCTGGGCGGCGACGGTTTTTGGTTAATTCATGAGCCCGGCAAAGCCCCCGTTGCCATTGATGCCTGCGGCCCGGCAGCGGGCCTCGCCAATGCGGATTTCTACGCCGGTGAGACGCAGATTCCCGAGCGCGGCCCCAAAGCCGCGCTGACCATGGCGGGCACGATTGGCGGCTGGCATGAAGCCCTGAACGTGGCATCAAGCTGGGGGCAACAGCTGCCTCTGACCACTCTACTGGCCGACGCTATTCACCATGCTGAAGCTGGCATTTCGGTCACTCAAAGCCAGGAAGCTCTCACTGCCAAACACGTTGAGCGCCTGTCTCAAAGCCCTGGCTTTAGTGATTCCCTGCTGCTTAACGGCCAAGTGCCCCAGGAGGGTGAGCGGCTGCGCCAGCCACGCTTAGCGGCCACCCTCAAGCGCTTGGCAGAAGCCGGATTAGATGTTTTCTATCGCGGCGAACTGGCCGCTAGCATGGCGAAAGATTTGGAAGCCGTGGGCAGCCCCCTGCGCTTGGCTGACTTTCACGCCTACCGCGCCCAGCGCGTCACGCCGCTGGAAGTCACCCTCCAGGCTGCCACGCTGTACAACCTGCCAGCGCCGACCCAGGGCATGGCGTCGTTAATGATTTTAGGCATCTACGAGCGCTTGAAAGCCGCCGAGCCCAACGGTTTTGATCACCTGCACGGGCTGATTGAAGCAACCAAGCGTGCCTTTATCCTGCGTGACCAAAATGTGACTGATCCGGGCCGTGTACCCACACCGCTGCAGGCGTTACTCAGCGAGGAAAATATTGGTCGGGAAGCGGCTCAAATTGACCCACAACGCGCTCTGCCCTGGCCACACGAGCCAGCCCCTGGCGACACCATTTGGATGGGCACCGTGGATAGCGAAGGGCGCGCGGTGAGTTTTATCCAGAGTATTTATTGGGAGTTCGGCAGTGGCGTGGTACTGCCGGAAAGCGGCGTACTGTGGCAAAACCGTGGCATTAGCTTTTCGCTCAACCCCGACGACCTGCGCGGTTTAGCCCCTGGCCGCAAACCTTTCCATACGCTCAACCCGGCGCTGGCTCAGTTTAACGATGGCCGTACCATGGTCTACGGCACCATGGGCGGCGAAGGCCAGCCGCAAACCCAGGCAGCGGTATTTTCCCGCTATGCGCTGCACGGCATGCCGCTTCAGCAGGCGGTCACCGCGCCCCGCTGGTTGCTCGGGCGCACTTGGGGGGAAACCAGCACCAACCTTAAACTCGAAGCACGTTTTGACGACGCCTTGGTGACGGCCCTAGCCACCGCCGGTCACGATGTGGAAGTCTTGCCAGAGGCGTTTAGCGACACCATGGGCCATGCGGGCGGCATCGTGCGTCACCCGGACGGCCTGATCGAGAGCGCCCACGACCCACGCAGTAACGGCGGCGCGGCCAGCGTGTAAGTAAACACTCGGGGATTGCTACTGGCTGAACTTGAGCAGCCGACTCGCTGTCACTCATGAGAGTGTTAAGCTAGCCTGCTTAATAAGCCTCTGAAGAGTGGCCAACCAGCGGGAAGGAGAACCCCATGGCGAAAATAGAGAAATCCCCCGAAGAATGGCAACAGCAGCTAACGCCCGAGCAGTATCGGGTAGCGCGTGAGAAAGGCACTGAACGCCCTTTCACCGGGGATTATCAGGTGAAAGACACTCAGGGCATTTACCACTGCGTCTGCTGCCATGCGCCGCTGTTTGAGAATGAGCACAAGTTTGACGCTGGCTGCGGCTGGCCAAGCTTTGATCGCCCTTTAGGCAGGCGCTGCGTCGAAGAGCATCAAGACTCGACCCACGGCATGCAGCGTACCGAAGTGGTCTGCTCCCACTGCGATGCGCACCTGGGCCACGTCTTTCCCGATGGACCTCCCGATACCACGGGATTGCGCTACTGCATCAACTCGGTGTCGTTGGAATTTCATCCTGACGAGTAGTCGTTGATAAATCCTTCATAAGGAAACCAGTAAGGCGGGTGCTACAATGGCAGCCCGCTTTTTTTGTGCCTCTAATTTTTGTACTTTCAGGAGAGACTAATGCTCGGCTGGTTCCCCGGACATATGAACAAGGCCCGCCGCCAGATCAAGGAGGTGCTGCCGGAGATCGACGTGGTCATCGAAGTACTCGATGCCCGCCTGCCCTACTCCAGCGCCAACCCGATGCTGGCCGAGCTAACACGCCATAAGCCGGTGCTGAAAATTCTCTCCCGGGCCGACCTCGCCGACCCTGAACGGACGGCCGAGTGGGTCGATTTTTTCGATGCCCAAGAGAACATGCGTGCCTTGGCGGTCACTACCACCAATACCCGCGAACTCAAGAAAATCCCCAAGCTGTGCCATGAGCTGGCCGGTGCCGTGCGCGCCGACCGGGATGTGCGCGTGATGGTGATGGGCATACCGAATGTTGGGAAATCCACGCTGATTAACGGCCTGGCCGGTCGAAAAATCGCCAAAACCGGCAACGAGCCTGCGGTCACTAAGCGCCAACAAAAGGTGCGTATCGATGGGCGTGTGGCACTCACCGACACCCCTGGCGTGCTGTGGCCCAAAATCGAAGACCAGGCCAGCGCTTATCGCCTCGCTGCCACTGGCGCCATTCGCGATACCGCTATCGAATACACCGATGTGGCGATTGTCACCAGCGCCGAACTGGCCAAGCGCTACCCCGAAGCGCTCACAGCGCGCTACAAGCTCAAAGCGCTGCCGCCCTATACCGCGCCGGACATTCCTCATGATATTGAAGCGGATGGGCCGAAAAAGCCCGACTTCCTTGCGATTGCGGGTTTTGACGGCAACGCGATTCTGACAGACATTGCTGCGCGCCGGGGTGGTTTGCGCCCCGGCGGTGCGGTAGACCTGCACCGCGGCGCGGAAGTACTGCTTCACGAGCTGCGCGATGGCAAGCTGGGCAGGCTCACCCTTGAAACGCCTGACGATATTCCGCCTCCCCCGGTGCAAAACGACGAAGACAATCAAGGGCTTTCCGACGCATAATGAGCCAAGCACTGCTAAGCCACCCGTTGACTTAGTAAACACCTCACTACGTTGGATACTTTGGGCTTCTCGCTACTTTTGGACAAACACCTCATGGATACCCCGCAGTCGCACGAATCACAGCCGCTAAAGAAATCTCACAAACTGCACAATGTTTGCTACGACATTCGCGGCCCGGTACTCGACCACGCCAAGCGATTGGAAGAGGAAGGTCAGCGAATTCTCAAGCTCAACATTGGCAACCCCGCGCCCTTTGGCTTCGAGGCGCCGGAAGAGATTCTTCAGGATGTGATGCGTAATCTGCCCACGGCCCAGGGCTACTGCGACTCCAAGGGACTCTACTCTGCGCGCAAAGCGATTATGCAGGAGTGCCAGCGCAAGCAGATTCCCGGCGTGGGGATTGAAGATATCTTCATCGGCAACGGCGTTTCCGAGCTGATCGTGATGGCCATGCAGGCGCTGCTCAATGACGGCGACGAAGTGCTGATTCCCGCACCGGACTACCCGCTCTGGACCGCCGCCGCCCACCTTTCCGGTGGCCACGCGGTGCACTACCTGTGCGACGAACAGGCCGACTGGACGCCGGACATGGCGGATATTCGTGCCAAGATCACCAGCCACACCCGCGCGATTGTGCTGATCAACCCCAATAACCCGACCGGTGCGGTGTATCCGCCTGCCGTGGTGAAAGAGGTATTGGCGATCGCCAAGCAGTACAACTTGGTGGTGTTCTCTGACGAGATCTACGACAAGATTTTGTATGACGGTGTCGAGCACACCGCCACCGGCGCGCTGGCGGACGATGACCAATTGGTCATTACCATGAACGGGCTTTCTAAAAGCTATCGTTGTGCGGGCTTCCGCTCGGGCTGGATGATCATTTCAGGCACCCTGGCCAAGCTAAATGCCCAGGACTATATCCAGGGCTTGAACATGCTGGCCTCCATGCGGCTATGCGCCAACGTGCCTGCACAGCATGCGATTCAAACCGCGTTGGGCGGTTATCAATCGATCAATGATTTAATCCTGCCCGGCGGTCGACTCCTGGCCCAGCGTGATATCACCATCGAGAAGCTAAACGCGATTCCTGGCGTCTCTTGTGTGAAGCCGAAAGGTGCGCTTTACGCGTTTCCACGCCTGGATCCCAAGGTATTCAAGATTAAAGACGATCAGCAGATGGTGCTCGACCTGCTGCTGCAGGAAAAAATATTGCTGGTGCAAGGCACGGCATTTAACTGGCCAGAGCCAGACCATGTGCGCATCGTCACACTGCCCTGGGCCGACCAGCTCGGGGATGCACTGGATCGCTTTGCCAACTTCCTGTCGCGTTATCGCCAGTGAGCCAAGGCCGATTAAACAAGGCGTCGATTAAAACAGCTATTTGACGCAGCGATGACTTGAAACTGCCATGAACAGGTCGTATTTAAACGTCATTCTGTGGCCCATTTCACTGGCTGTGTGTGAACCGGTTTCTAAACGTTGAGGGAGAACCTGCACCATGATGCGAATTGTGCTGTTTTTAGCGACCAATATAGCGGTCTTGTTGGTAGCCAGTATCACCCTACGCCTGCTCGGTGTAGAGGGCTACCTGCGGGGCCAGGGGATTAACTTCACCAGCCTGCTGATTTTCTGCTTTGTGTTCGGCATGGCGGGCTCGATTGTCTCGCTGTTCATTTCTAAATGGATGGCCAAGCGCAGTACCGGCACGGTGATCATCGAAACGCCTTCCAACGCCACCGAGCAGTGGCTGCTGGACACCGTGGCAGAGCTTTCCCGTGACGCCGGTATCAAAACGCCGGAAGTGGGCATTTTCCCCGCCCAGCAGTCCAACGCTTTTGCGACCGGCTGGAATAAAAACGATGCGCTGATCGCCGTGTCGGCCGGCCTGATGAATCGCATGCGCCCGGAAGAAGTGCGGGCAGTACTGGCCCACGAAATTGGCCACGTTGCTAACGGTGACATGGTCACCCTGGCGCTGATTCAAGGCGTGGTGAACACCTTCGTGATGTTCTTTGCCCGCGTAGTGGCGCATTTGGTCGATAACTTCCTGCGTAGCCGTAGCGATGGCGAAGGCGGGCTCGGCTTTATGGGTTACTTCGCGGTGGTCATGGTCGCGGAGATTGTGTTCGGTATTTTGGCCTCGGCCATCGTGGCCTGGTTCTCACGCTACCGCGAATACCGCGCCGACGAAGCGGGCGCGCGCTTGGCGGGCACCAACGCCATGGTCAGTGCGCTGGCACGCCTGAAAACCGAAACGGAAATGCCCGATCAAATGCCGGACACGCTGCGCGCCATGGCCATCACCAAAGGCCAAACCCGCTCGCTGGTAGAAAAACTATTTGCCAGCCACCCACCGCTGGATGAGCGTATTCGTGCGCTGAAAGAAGCCGCTTATCGTCAGTAAGTCTCTTATGTCATTGCGAGCACAGCGAAGCAATCTCGGGGTCGCTTTTTCTGTCATTGCGAGCGCAGCGAAGCAATCTGGGGATGTGCCGCCGCGGGTACAGATTGCCGCGTCGCTTCGCTCCTCGCAATGACAAGGCTGGGGCCACCGCAAGCCGGTGGCTTTTTCATGTCATTACGAGCATAGCGAAGTAATCTCGGGGTCGCCTTTTCTGTCATTGCGAGCGCAGCGAAGCAATCTCGGGGTCGCTTTTTCTGTCATTGCGAGCGCAGCGAAGCAATCTGGGGATGTGCCGCCGCGGGTGCAGATTGCCGCGTCGCTTCGCTCCTCGCAATGACAAGGCTTGGGCCACCGCAAGCCGGTGGCTTTTTCATGTCATTACGAGCATAGCGAAGTAATCTCGGGGTCGCCTTTTCTGTCATTGCGAGCGTAGTGAAGCAATCTGGGGATGTGCCGCCGCGGGTGCAGATTGCCGCGTCGCTTCGCTCCTCGCAATGACAAGGCTTGGGCCACCGCAAGCCGGTGGCTTTTTCATGTCATTACGAGCGTAGCGAAGTAATCTCGGGGTCGCTTTTTCTGTCATTGCGAGCGCAGCGAAGCAATCTGGGGATGTGCCGCCGCGGGTACAGATTGCCGCGTCGTTTCGCTCCTCGCAATGACAAGGCTTGGGCCACCGCAAGCCGGTGGCTTTTTCATGTCATTGCGAGCGCAGCGAAGCAATCTCGGAGTCGCTTTTTCTGTCATTGCGAGCGTAGTGAAGTAATCTCGGGGTCGCTTTTTCTGTCATTGCGAGCGCAGCGAAGCAATCTGGGGATGTGCCGCCGCGGGTACAGATTGCCGCGTCGCTTCGCTCCTCGCAATGACAAGGCTGGGGCTCCTCGTCATGCCAAGAGACGGGGCGCCTCAAATGACAATAGTCATAGATCCTCACTATAACTGCAGGGAAAACCCCGCCCCACGCAATAAGCCTTCCAGCGCTACCGCCTCCCCTGACAGCTGCACGTTGAGCGTGGCGAATTCGCGCCGCAGCGGGTAGTTGGCGCGGCAGTCATCAAAGCCTTTGTGCATGCCGTGATGCTGCGTTTGGCGCTGGAGAGCGTCGTGGTCGCGGCGTACGTCGTACACCGCTCTCATGCAGAGCCTTAGCGCATCTTCGGGCGGTAGCGCGTGCTGCAAATGCAGCGATGCCAGCGCGGGCGGGGGGCAAATATCGGCGAACGTCGATTCAATGGGCTGGTCGCAGTGGCGCGCTAACGCCTGCTGAATCATCCAGGTGCCGCGTAGCTTGCCGTCCAGGCTGTGTCCGGCAATATGCGGTGTTGCTATAGAAACCAGATCACGCAAGCCAGCGTCGATATTCGGCTCCTCTTCCCACACGTCTAGTATGGCATTGATATCGCCCTTACCTGACAAACGGCTGCGCAGCGCCAAACCATCGACGCAGTCGCCCCGCCCAGCATTGAGCAACACACTGTCCGGCGCCAGTTCATCAATGCGCTGGGCGTTGAGCAGTTGATACGTGGCGTGAGCCCCTTCGCGGGTAAGCGGTGTATGCAGGCAGAGCACGTCACAGCGCTCGATCAGGGCATCTAACGGGTGAAAGCCTGCCTGGCCCTCCTCGTCGGCTCTGGGCGGGTCACAGGCCAGCGTTGCCACGCCCATGGCTTTCAGCCGAGCCTGTAGCCGACGGCCAACGTTGCCCACCCCGACGATCCCCACGGTCCGCTCGCTAAGTAACCAACCATCGCGCTCCGCCAGGGTTAGCAGGCTGCTCAGCACATAATCCACCACCGCTTCGGCGTTGCAGCCTGGCGCGCTGGCGAAGGCGATATTGCGCTGCGCCAGTGCCGCCTGATCGATATGGTCGGTGCCAATGGTGCAGGTACCGATAAAGCGAACAGGGCTATCGGCAAGCAGCTTATCGTTGACCTGGGTAATCGAGCGCACGATGAGCGCGTCGGCGTCGTGCACATGGGCCGCGCTGATTTCCCGGCCCGGCACGCGGGTTAACGTTCCGAAAGCTCCAAAGCAGGCATCGGCAGCGGGGATATTGGCATCAATGACAAGTTTCATAGGCGTTTGGGTATCCGGGCTTTACAATACCGCCCGCGACGGCTTGATGGGCAGGCGTGTTTAAAGGCTATCTTATAAAGGCTATTTTTTAAAAGCTAAGTAAGGAGAGTGTTGTGATCGTACGCTGGGAAACCAACCATGACTATGTGTTGGTTCATATTCACCAGGATATGTTTGGTGACTGGATTTTCAGCCGCGCCTGGGGCCAAATCGGCACCCAATTTGGCGGCCTGAAACATCAGCTGGCCGATACGCTGGAGCAGGCCCAGATGTGGCTTGAGGACGAAACCACCATCCAGACCTCGCGGGGTTTTCGCAAGGTGCTGGACGTGGCCGATCATACTCCCGAGGGCCAGGAGGCCATGCGCCAACTATCGCTACTGGATGCACTCTAAGGCCGCGCAGGCTTAGCCCAAAAAGCGCCGCCCTTCACGCTCATGCGCCCCTTTGGGGGCGGAGGTATCGGGTGGTGTGGTAAACGCGGCCAGGGCCGATTCATCCAGCCAGCCGCGCTCACGTAACCAGGCGCTTAAGCGCGCTAGCTCAAAGCCACGATCCAGCTCATTGCCATCGCTATCCACCAGCACCGGTATTCGCACGCCGTAGCGCTCGACCAGCGCATCGTCATCACTGATTTCGATATGGTGCAGCCACACCTTCTGATTGGCGAGTGTCGCCACCAGCCCTTCCAATTGCGTGCATAGGTGGCAACCCAGCGTGGTGTAAAGCGATAGCTGAATCATGCAAAGACTCTTTTCATGCGATGGCTCTCTTACGCCGCTTTATGGCGCAGTATAAACACATGGTGAAGATTCGTACGCCGCTGGAAATCGGGGTCAAAGCTGCGCCCGGTGATGTCCTCGACCGCATACTGCTGGTAAAGCGCTTCATCGAGTTTAAAACGGCGTTGGTTATTCGAAAACACTAACGTGCCACCCGGTGCCAAACGTGCCATGGCGAGGTCCACTAAGCGCGGGTGATCTCGTTGCACGTCAAGGGTATCGCGCATTTTCTTGGAGTTTGAAAAGGTCGGCGGATCCATAAAGATCAGGTCGAACTCGGCGTTGGCCGTTTCCAGCCAGCGGAAACAGTCGTCGCGCACCACACGGTGCAGGCGCGTATCGAGTTTATTCAGTGCAAAGTTGTCCTTGGCCCACTCCAGGTAGGTGTTGGACATATCCACACTCACGCTATCACTGGCGCCACCCAAGGCCGCCTGTACGGTCGCCGTGGCGGTATAACAGAACAGGTTTAAAAAGCGCTTACCGCTGGCCATTTCGCCCAGCATGCGCCGAACCGGTCGGTGGTCAAGAAACAGTCCCGTATCCAGGTAGTCGCGCAGGTTGACCCATAGCCGTGCTGCGCCCTCCTGCACCTCAAAGCGTTCACCGCTGGCGGCTCGCTTCTGGTACTGGGCGCTACCGGTTTGGCGTTCGCGGCGTTTGATATAGATCTTACTGGCATCAACGTTAAGCGCTTCGGGCATGACTTCCAGCGCGTCGTATAAACGCTTTTGCGCTTGGGCCGGGTTGATCGAACTGGGCGCCGCGTACTCTTGCACGTGCACGCGATCACCGTAACGATCCACCGCCAAAGCGTACTCGGGCATATCGGCATCATAAACGCGATAGCTGGTTTCACCACTCTGCTTCAACCATTTCTTCAAGCGCTTCTGATTTTTAATCAGTCGATTAGCAAACATCTGCGCATTGTCGGAGCCTTTTGAGCCTGACGCTGGGAGCGTTTCTTTTTGATCAGCCGTGGTCGGCTCAGCGCCACTTTCAACGCTGGCCGAGGCCTCAACGCTAGCCACCGGCGAGTGCTCTGCGCCGATCTCCATCAGCAGTAGCTTGGCTTCCAAGGCACCGTTTTTGAGCGCGTACTGTTTATGGGCGCGCATCCCCAGCCGGTGGCCAAGGTCTGGATTGCCGGTAAACACGGCCAGCGTCCAACCGGGGAATAGCGTTTTGGCTTTTTCACCCAGTTGGGCATACAAACGCACTAGCTCGGGCAGTTCACCCAAACGCTCGCCATAGGGGGGATTAGTGATCAGCAGGCCGCGTTCAGCCGTGAGGGCGTCCGGCCGAGTGAGCTGCCCCAGGCTTTGGCCGTGCAGGCTAATCAAGGCTGGGATGCCTGCGCGCATGGCATTGGATTTCGCTGCCGTTAGGGCCGCTGGGCTTTGATCGAAACCTAGCAATTGGGCTTTGCAGCGCTTGCGCCCGATGGAGGCGCGCGCGTCGGCTTCGCGCTTCTGCTCCTGCCAAACGAGATCATCGTGGCCTGCCCAGCCGTGAAAGCCGAATCGCTCACGATTTAAATTGGGCGCTTGGTCAGCGGCCATCATGGCGGCTTCGATCAGTAGCGTGCCTGCACCACACAGCGGATCGATCAACGGTTCACCTGCCTTGAGGCGCTCCGGCCAGCCTGCGCGCACCAGCAGTGCGGCGGCCAGGTTCTCTTTTAGCGGTGCGTGGCCCACGTCTCGCCGATAACCCCGGCGGTGCAGACTCTCACCAGAAAGATCCAACCCAATGGTCAGGTTCATCCGGTGCAGGTGGGCGTAGACGCGCAGATGCGGCGTCTTGGTATCCACATTGGGGCGCTCCTGCCCGGCCAGCTGCAGCGCATCGACAATGCCGTCTTTGACCGTTTGCGCACCAAAACGGGTGTGGCGAATGTGTTCGCTGCGGCCGTGGAAATCGACCGCCAGCGTTTTGCCCGGCGCCAAGTGCTGCGTCCAGGCAATTCGAGCAACCACATCGCGCACCTGCTCGGCGGTATCGATCATCGATTCGCGTACCAGGGTCAAAATGACTCGGTTGGCTAACCGGGACCACAGGCAGACACGGTAGGCAATGGCTTGGCTTGCAGTGAAATAGACGCCCGCCACGGTGGTTTTACCCGGCGTGGCGCCCAGTGCTATGAGTTCATCGTGCAGCAGGCCTTCAATGCCTTTGGGGCAGGTGGCGAGCAAATTCAGAGGGGCGTTTTGGTTCGACTCGGTCATGGTAATAGCGGCGCTGAAAAGCGCGACATTCCTGTATATAACAAATGAATTTACGTTTTATGACAATTTGGTAGTCGACAGATGACCCCATCATGGTCTAACAATAAGAGAGTAGCTACTGAAAAACGCATGCGTTGCTTGTCAGGGTCAGTCCAAGACTCGACCTATGGCTTGTTAGTGTTCTTTGCTAGAGATGACCGCTCGGCTCGTTCAGCCCGTGAGCGCCTGACATCTGGGTTGAAGCGGCATCTCGCTCTTGAAGCAAGCTCTCGGAACAGCGGCTGTTATTGATAACATATGTTAATAACACCCTGTTTCTTATCAAAGGCTTTCGTGAAAAGAGGTTAGCCAATGAAACGGCAAAAACGTGATCGCTTCCAGCGGGCTTATGTCCACGGCTACAAAGCGGGTTTATCGGGTCGTTCTCGTGACGACTGCCCGAGTCAAGATATCAATTTACGCGAATACTGGATGAGCGGTTGGCGTGAAGGTCGCGGCGACCAATGGGACGGGATGACCGGCATTTCCGGTATCCATAAAAACCCCATGGTCATGACGTAACGTCTTATACCTTCTGATGTTTACTTACCCCTTCTGATGACACAAGGAAGGGTAACGTTCAAACGACAGAGTTGACTGAGCCCACTTTCACAGTGGGCTTTTTAGCTTAGCGCCAAGTGCCTCTGCGGCTAACGCTCCGGTTTCTGCCCTGCCAATACACGGGCGCATTCGCCCACCAACCGCGGGCCTTGATAAATCAATCCCGAATAGAGCTGCACCAAATCCGCACCGGCGGCGATTTTTGCCTGGGCGGCCGCCGCGCTATCAATCCCGCCAACGCCAATAATCGGCAGTTGGGGGAGATGTTCACGCAATTGACGAATCACCCGATTGGATGCCTCGAAGACCGGTTTGCCCGAAAGCCCTCCTGCCTCTTCCGCCTGTGATTCACCTTCCACCCCCGCGCGGGAAACGGTGGTATTGGTCGCAATGACGCCATCAAGGGCATTACGGGCAATACTTTCCGCCATCAGCGCGACCTCTTCTTCGCTCATGTCCGGGGCAATTTTAATCAGCAACGGGACACTGCGCCCCGACTGGCGATTCAATTCACTGGCACGCGTTCGAATAGGCCCTAACAGCGCGCCCAACTGCTCGCCAAATTGCAGCGTGCGTAACCCAGGCGTATTCGGCGAGGAGACATTAACGGCAATGTAATCCGCGTAAGGATGCACGGCATCCAAGCACACCAGATAGTCATCCAGCGCCTGCTCTACCGGCGTCGTCAGATTCTTGCCAATATTGATGCCCACAATGCCGTCGTAGTGGCGCCGCTTGACCTGACCAATTAGGTGTTCAACCCCTTTATTATTGAAACCAAAGCGGTTGATGATCGCCTCATGCTGCGCTAAACGGAACAGCCTGGGCTTTGGGTTGCCGGGTTGGGCTTTGGGCGTCACCGTGCCCACTTCCACAAAGCCAAAGCCCAGTGCGCCCAAGGCGTCTAGGTGGTCGGCATTTTTGTCCAGTCCAGCCGCCAGTCCTACTCGGTTGGCGAATCGAAGCCCCATCAATTCGACCGGATCATCCACCCGGCGGCCAAATAGCCGCGTGACGCCCCCCGCCCGATGCAGTGCATCCAACGCACCCAGCGCCATACCGTGCGAGGTTTCTGGGTCAACGCGAAAGAACAGCGAGCGGGCGAGGTTGTACATAGCGGGTCTCTTGAAGCGGGGAGCTGAAAACGGGCCCTAGTATAACGCAATAAAGCGCGCTCTGGTGGAGAACCAGAGCGCGCTTTAACGACGCGTTAATGCTTGAGCTTAGTGAACCAGCGCCCTCTAGGCTTCGCTATCGCTTTCCGCTAGATCCACCAGTTCACGTACCGCCACCGCAAAGAGGGCAAAGCCGCCTTCGCTGCCACCGCGCACCTCTTCAATCAAACGGCACCAGCGGCGATGCAGATCGGCGTGCTGATCCAACCACTGCGCCACCCGCTCTTGGGTATCGCGGCTTCCCGCATCGAGCTTCAACACGCTGGTAGTCAGCGCCAGCTGCTGGCGTTCGATGTCGTCGCGGAAGGTTTCCCGCGCCTGGGCCTGCCAGGCATCGCGCACTTCCAACTGGGTTACCTGTTGGATCATCCAGGGAAGTTCCAGACGGCTGCCAATTTCGTAGAGCACTTCCGCCACTCGCTGCGGTTTCTCGTTGGTCAGGCGCGCTGCCTGGATAATACCCAGCCCGGCATAAAGGCTCGAGGACGCCGCCACGGTGGAGGCCAGCGCATCCGGCACACCGGCTTCCAGCAACTCATCACGGCGAGTGTTCCAGGCGCTCAGTTCTTCGCCACTGAGCAGCTCACCAATGCCTTCCTGCAACTGCGCCAGGCGGGGAGCAAAATATTCGATGGTATCTTGCGTAGAGAGCCCTAAATGCTGACGCACGAACCAGCGCGTGGCACGGCGAATCAAGCGCATCAGATCGAGCATCATCGAATACTGAATGCGGTTGGGCACTTGGTTATCGAGGGCTTCGATTTGCGCCCACAAGCCAGGCAGATTAAAGCTGTCGCGGGCCACGATATAGGCGCGGGCGATATCGGCGCGCCCGGCGCCGGTGGAGTCCATCAGGCGGCGTACAAAGACGATGCCCATATGATCGACCAGATCGTTGGCCACCTGGGTTGCGACGATTTCACGCTTCAGACGGTGTTCGTACATTTCGTCTTTAAAGCGCTCCACCAGCACCGAGGGGAACAGCCGTTCCAGATGGCGATGGATATACTGATCATCGGGCACGTCCGAGGTGATCAAGTCGCCTTTCAGGGTGCTTTTGGCGTAGGAGATCAGTACCGATAGCTCCGGCAGGCGCATTCCCTGGTCGTTACTGGCGCGCTCTTTTAGTACGTCATCCGCGGGCAGGAACTCCAGCTCGCGATCGATCTGCCCGTTGGCTTCCAGCTCGCTGATAAAGCGACGGTAGGGGCCCATCGACTGGTCGGAAAGGATTGCCGATAGATCCAGCGCCTGGCTTTGGCGGTAATTATCCAGAATCACCAGCTCTGACACTTCATCGGTCATTTCCGCCAGCAGCTGATTACGCTGCTTATCGGTCATGTCGCCGCGTTTGACCACTTCATCGATCAAGATCTTGATATTGACCTCGTGGTCGGAGCAGTTCACCCCGCCTGCGTTGTCTATAAAGTCCGTATAGACACGCACGCCTTTGGCAGCGGCTTCCATACGGCCGCGCTGGGTCAAACCAAGGTTACCGCCCTCACCCACTACTCGGCAGTTCAGGTCGTTACCATTGATACGCAGCGTGTCATTGGCTTTGTCGCCGACATCGGCATCGGTTTCATCGGAGCCTTTCACATAGGTACCGATACCGCCGTTCCAGATCAAATCCACTTTGGATTTGAGCATCGCGCGGATCAACTCATTCGACGACAGTCGCTCTTCCTTGATACCAAACACCTGCTGCATTTCCGGGGTGATGGCGATTGATTTAGCGCTGCGGCTAAAGATACCGCCCCCCGCAGAAATCAGCTCCTGGCTGTAATCTTCCCAACTGGAGCGTTGTAATGCGAACAGCCGATTACGCTCGGCAAACGACGCTTCTGCGTCTGGATTGGGATCAACGAAGATGTGCAGATGGTTGAAGGCGCCGACCAGTTGAATCTTGTCAGACAGCAGCATGCCGTTACCGAACACATCACCGGCCATGTCGCCAATCCCAACCACGCTGAACAGATCGCGCTGGGTGTCCACATCCAGATTTTTGAAGTGGCGCTTCACCGATTCCCAGGCACCGCGGGCGGTGATGCCCATTTTCTTGTGGTCGTAGCCGTTGGCACCGCCAGACGCAAAGGCATCGCCCAGCCAGTGGCCATACTCAATGGAAATTTCATTGGCGATATCCGAGAAGGTCGCCGTGCCTTTGTCGGCAGCCACGACCAAATAGGCGTCATCTTCATCATGACGAACGACATTTTCCGGCGGGACCACATCGCTTCCCACCAGATTATCGGTCACGTCTAGCAGTGCACGAATGAAGATTTGGTAACAGGCGATGCCCTCTTTCTGAACGACATCGCGGCTGGCGTTTTCCGGCATGCGCTTGCAAACGAAACCGCCTTTCGCACCCACCGGGACGATCACGGCATTTTTTACCTGCTGTGCTTTTACCAGGCCCAACACTTCGGTGCGGTAATCCTCAAAGCGATCCGACCAGCGCAAGCCGCCGCGGGCGACTTTGCCACCACGCAGGTGGACACCTTCCACGCGCGGGGAGCAGACGAAAATCTCGAACATCGGCCGCGGCTTGGGCATGCCGGTGACTTTGGAGGGTTCGAGCTTGTAAGCGATGTAGTCTTTAAAGCGTCCGCCTTCGGCGAGCTGGTAATAGTTGGTACGCAGCGTGGCGAGAATCAGCTCCATAAAGCGGCGCAGCAGCTGATCGTCGTTGAGGCTGGCGACGCCTTCAAGACGCTCGTTCAAGCTGGCGATGCATTCATCCGTGGCATGATCCTGCTGCTCAGGATCGAAGCGCAGACGGAATAACTCGACCAGCTCACGGGTGATGGCCGGGTAATTAGCCAGCGTCGCGGCAATATAGTCCTGAGACATGCCAAAGCGGATCTGCTTCAAGTAGCGCGCATAGCCGCGCAGCATGGCGACTTCACGCCAATCCAACCCAGCGCCGATAATCAGGCGGTTGAAGGCATCGTTGTCGGCTTCGCCGGACCAGATCCGCTTGAACGCTTCGGTAAACACGTCGCGCATATCGCCCAGGCTGACATCTGCACCGCTGTGCTCTAGCTCAAAATCGTGAATCCAGTACCGTTGTTCAGGGGCGTTGATATCGTAAGGCCGCTCGCCAATCACGCGCAGGCCGAGGTTTTCCATCATCGGCAGCACATCAGAGAGCGGAATTTGCGATTCGCGATGGAACAGCTTCAGGTTAACGCCTCCACCCTGCTCTTCCAGCGGGCGATAGAGCGACAGCGATAAATCGTCGCCGTTGTTCAGGGTCAAGAGGTGCTGGACATCGAACACGGCGGTGCGTGCCGAGAAGTCTTCCCGGTAGCTGGCTGAGAATGCTTCGCGGAAGTGATCCATGAGGTTGTTGGCACGCTCTTCGCCAAAACCTTCGATCATGGCGTTCTGTAGCTCGTCGCGCCAGCTACGCGCCAGCCGCGCTACCTTGCTCTCAAGACGCTTGAGGTCGTAATCACTGGGTGCATCGCCGTTGAAACGAAGAATCAGCTGAATACGCGCCAGTACCGACTCGGATAAGTAGGTATTGAAGTCGCCAAAGTGGGCATCCAGCTCATCGCATAATACGTTCTGAATTCGCTGACGCAGGTCCGTCGAGAATACGTCGCGGGGCACAAACACCAAGCAGGAGTAAAACTTACCGCTGATATCCGCGCGGATAAACAGCCGCACCTGGCGGCGCTCGCGAATATTGAGAATGCCCAGGGAAGTGCTCGCCAACGATTCAGTGTCGATTTGGAACAAGTCATCGCGGGGGTAGACTTCCAACACCTGGAGCAACTGCTTGCCGTTATGGCCCTGGGGGTTGAACCCGGCAATATCCATTACCGCTTTTAGCTTACGGCGCAGCAGCGGAATATTACGCGGTGATTCGTTATAAACCGTTGAGGTGAACAGACCAAAGAAGCGCCGTTCACCGATCACGTTGCCGTCATCATCGTAGCGATCAACGGTGATGTAGTCTGGGTACGTAGGACGATGCACCCGTGAGTGGTGGGCACTCTTGGCAAACGAGAGCAGTTGCGGCACCAACACATAGTCGTTGTGCTCGTCGACGCCCTCTTCGGTGCGAATACGCTCACAGTAGCGCGGTTGATCCAGGCGGAAAACGCCCAGGACGCTATCGGCATCGCGCTTCAATTCGCCGCTTTCGAGCAGATACTCGTCGTAACCCAAGAAGGTGAAATTATCTTTCAACAGCCACTCTAGAAAGGCAATCGCCTCTTCGTGGTCATCAGGGTCGATCTGCGGCGGGCAGTTCTTTTCCAGTTCTTGAATCGAGGCCGTGATTTGCGAGCACATAGCGTCGTAATCACCCACGGCGGTGCGCACATCGCGCAGCACGTCGTTGAGATTGCTTTCGATTTTTTCAAGCAACGCTTCATCGGTGTGGCGGTCGACCTCGATGACAATCAACGACTCGCGTGCGTCAGGCGCGTTCTCATCGCGTGGTGAGGTCTGGGTCTGTAACTGATGGCGGTCGTCTCGGGCGACGGCCAGTACTGCGTTTTGAATCGCGTGGACCGTCAAGCCACGGCGGTTGAGCTCGATACGCACCGAGTCGACCAAAAACGGCATATCTTCATGCAGCACGGCGACAAAAGTATGCGTTGACTGCCAGCCATGCTCTTCAAAATCCGGATTAAAGACGCGCACCTTGGGGCTTTTGGGATCATGGTGTTGCAAAAACTGCCAGATCGAAAGCGTTGCCCCGTACAGGTCGTCCAGGCGACGATCGACGAGATCTTCCACCGGCACGGTGGCGTAAAAGTGTCGAGCAAAGGCGTCAATGGTCGCGGCTCGCGCAGGCTCCAGGCGCGCATATAGTCGCTCCTGCAACTGCTTTAAAAGATCCTGACGACTCTCTTCAATCGCAACGTAGTGCATCCATCACCTCGACTGCCTAGGCCATTGATCGGCCAAAAAACGAAGGACAATAGGCCTTTAGGCCAACATAGCGTCTAGCTTACGCTACCTATCGTCGCGTCCCTAATCACATGACATGTTGTTCATGGCGCATACCGTTTACGCATTAGGGCGTTAGCACATCTAACCTAATTAACTATCCCGCCGCGTTAACAATACCCCGCACTCACAGTGGTCGGTAAACGGGAACTGGTCAAACAGCGCAAACCGCTCAATGCGGTGAGTAGTGGTCAGTATGGTCAAGTTTTCAGCCAATGTGGCCGGGTTGCATGAAATATAGACGATCTGCGCGTACTCGCTGAGCTGTTCGCAGCTCTGCTCATCCAGCCCGGCGCGGGGCGGGTCGACCAGGACGGTGGAAAAGTCATAATCATTCAGCCCCATTTCCGCCACGCGACGCCCGGCTTTTTCGCCCTTCAGCGCTTGGGAAAACTCTTCTGCCGACATGCGACCAATCTGCGCATTGGTGACGCCATTGGCCTCCAGATTGACGTTAGCACTGGCGACCGAGGTGCGGGAAATTTCGGTAGCGAGGACGCGGCGGAAGTTCTCGGCGAGGGCAATGGTGAAATTACCGTTTCCACAGTAGAGCTCGACCAGATCTTTCTTTGCATCGCCCTCTGACAGGCCAACGGTGACTTCACGCGCCCAACTGAGCATTTTCTGGCAGATATGCGCATTGGGCTGGGTGAAGCTGTTTTCCACCTGCTGATAGTGCAACGTGCGGCCATCTACCTCTAGGCGCTCCCAGACGTGATCCCGGGTCAGCACGATGCGCTGCTTGCGGGAGCGGCCAATGATCATGATGCCGAGCTCAGCTTCTAGCGCGCGCGCTTCGCGTTCCCACTCGTCACCTAAGGGGCGGTGATAAATCAGCGTGACCAGCGCTTCGCCAGAGAGCGTGGTTAAAAACTCCACCTGAAACAGTTTGCGGCGCAGCTCGTTAGACGCGAGACAGGCCTCACGCAGCTGCGGCATGAGTTGATTGATTCGCTCGCTGGCCACGGCGTACTGATCCAGCCGAATGACGCGCTTATTTTTTGGGTTCTCAGGATCGACCTCAAACATGGCGTAGAAGAGATCGTTCTCTTCATGCCAAATACGAAATTCACAGCGCTGGCGATAGTAGCCCGGCGGTGATTCAAACACCTCTAGTGCCGGTGGCTGGAAAGTCGCAAAGGTGGTCTCAAGATAGTCGCGCTTGGCGGCTAGCTGCTCGGCATAACGTTCAGGTTCTACGACGGGGATAGCCAAGGCTGCTCCTCTTGAATAAATTCAGACATAGGGTTTCAAAATAGGACTTCAAAACAGGGCTTCGAAAACAGTCGCGGGGAAACAGGGCGCATCAACTCACGGCCAATAGCTGCGGGGCATTAAATCCATAGCGCGCTAAACCAGCGGTTAGGTTTACCGCAGGCGCCGTGGTCCAGCAGCGGCCATCGTGGTGTTCACTGGCGAGCGCATCCACCACTTGAGCCACCCGCCGCGCGATCGCATCACCAGAATCAATCCAGTGCAAAGGCGCGGGAGCAAGCTCGCTCAACCACGGTTTAAGCAACGGAAAATGAGTACACCCGAGCACCACGGTATCCAACGGGGGAGACGCGGCTGGCGATGTGACGGCGTGCCATAACGGCGCCAATGCCGCCTGCATACGTGCCACATCGGGCGTGATGCCCGCCAAATAGGCCTCGGCTTCCACCACCAAGGCATCGGCGGCAACGCGGGTAATGACGCAGTCACTGGCAAAGCTATCGATCAAGCGCTGGGTATAAGGCCGCCCCACGGTGGCCGTGGTGGCCAATAAGCCGATGTGGCGCGTTTGGCTCATGGCGGCAGCAGGCTTGATAGCAGGCACGGTACCTACCACGGGAATCGTCAACTGTTGGCGTAGTTGCTCTAACGCCAGTGTGCTGGCAGTGTTACAGGCCACCACCAGCACGCTAGCCTGGCAAGCCGCTACCGCGGCTTTACAGACTGACACGATGCGCTCGGTTAGGGCGGCGTCTTCGCGTAGCCCATACGGCAGCCAGGCATTATCGCAGGCGTAGCACATCGCTGCATCGAGGTAATGTTGGCGCAGCGAATGCGCTACCGACAGGCCGCCGACACCGGAATCAAAAATTAACACGGGGCCTTTCATGACTCTCTTTGCATCACTATCCTGCTTCATTCCTCAGCGCCGAGCTGGTCGAAGGTTAAACGATTGCCCACTAAAAACGGGGCTGCCAGTTTAGCATGCCCCGCCTGTTAATTTGTTGCTCGTCGACACAGGTTAATGCCGTTTTGGTGGCTACACCGCAGGCACATCCGCCCCGCAAAGCTCTGCATAGAGCTCAGGGTAGGCTTGCTGCAGGCGCTCTAGCTCCTGTTCAGCGCCAGCAGGAAGCGCTGCCCGCAACTCCTCCATATCTTCCTGGCTAAAGTGCTCATCGATCAGGGGGAACAGGCCCTCGCGTTCGTGACGCAGGTAGGCTCTGTGCGCCTCTAAATAGTCTTTGAGGTCTTCGGCAAAGCGATCCATTGGCATGACGTTGTCCATCAGGATCATGTCGATATCGCTGGAGAGACGCTGCAAGCGGGGTTTTAACTCACGATACTCATTGGCCATCTTCTCGGTCAGCGCACCGTTGTCGGGCGCTTTGGACTGAAGTCGCTCAACGCACACCCTTTCCAGTGGGGTGGCAAAACCATCCATGTAGGAGAGGATATAATCGACCACTTCGCGCATGAGCTTGAAATTGGGCCGCTCTCCCTGGACCAACGTTTTTTGCTTCAGCTGCAGCACATGAAGCATACGGGCCATATTGGCATGATCTAGACGCAGTTGGTTTAGCATGGAGCCGTCTCCTTTATCGTGTCATGCCTGCCGTCACGCTAAGCGCTAACGGCACGCAATCATAGGGGCATAGCAACTAACTAACAGGGGTTATCATTAACAATGCCTCTATGGCGCTATCCTAGCAAGTGCATCTTTCTGTTAGGTTACGCCAAAGGTAGTTCGACAAGCCGCGCTTTACCACAGACACTTGTTGCTAATAAGTAGTTCTACGTGACGAATGACAACGGAAGTTTCCATGGATCTTTTTGATAGCGCCCACGCAGCACCTTCTGAAGACGCCCCGCTCGCCTTTCGCATGCGCCCACGCCAGCTGGACGATTATGTGGGGCAGCAGGCGTTAGTGGGGCCAGACAAGCCGCTACGCCGGATGGCGGAATCAGGCATCGTGCGGTCGATGATTTTGTGGGGGCCGCCGGGCGTGGGTAAAACCACGCTGGCGGAGCTTTTGGCGCGAGCTTCCGACGCCCATTTGGAGCACCTTAGCGCGGTGATGGCCGGGGTAAAAGAGATTCGTGCCGTGGTGGAGCGGGCTCAACAAATGTCATCGACGGTGATTCTTTTCCTGGATGAGATTCACCGCCTCAACAAGAGCCAGCAGGATGCCCTGCTTCCTCACGTGGAGTCGGGCCTGCTGACGCTGATTGGCGCCACCACCGAAAACCCTTCGTTCGAGGTCAACTCGGCGCTGCTCTCGCGCGCGCGGGTTTATGTGTTGAAATCACTGACCCAAGAGGAGCTCATCACGGTAATGCGCCAAGCGCTCAACGACGTGGATCGCGGCCTCGGCAAACGCGATATTGCCGTCGATGACGAGGTGTTGAGCGCGCTAGCCCACGCCAGCGCAGGCGATGCCCGTCGGGCGCTGGGGCTTTTGGAAACGGCGTGTGATTTCGCCACCCAGGAAGCGGGCCGCGAAGTGCTCCATAAGGACGTACTGGCAGATGTGATCGGCCACCAGGCCAGCGCCTTCGATAAGCAGGGCGACGCTTACTACGACCTGCTCTCGGCCATCCACAAATCCATCCGCTCTTCACGGCCTGATTCGGCACTGCTGTATATGGCGCGCTTCATGCAGGGTGGCGGCGACCCGCTGGACGTGGTGCGCCGATTGACGGCCATTGCCTCAGAGGATGTCGGCAATGCCGACCCGCGCGCCCTGCCGCTGGTCATCGCCGCCTGGGACGCCTACCTGCGCCTGGGAGATTACGAAGGCCAGCGAGCGATTGCCCATGCAGCCATTCATTTGGCGGTGGCGCCTAAAAGCAACCGCATTGATCGCGCTTGGAGTGCGGCCAAGCAGTATGTAAGTCAGCAGCCTCAAGTGGAAGTGCCGACCTATCTGCGCAACGCCCCCACCAAACTGATGGAGCAGCTGGGCCATGGTGAAGGCTATCGCTATGCTCACAACGAGCCCGACGGCTACCCGGCAGGTAGCGCCCACGATTGCTGGCCTGACGAGCTACCGAAAGCCACGTTCTTCAAACCCAGCCCTTTCGGTCAGGAGAAACGCTTTGGCGAAATCATGGCGTGGCGGGAAAATCAGGACCAGGAAGCAGATCAGGCACCCTAAGGCGCCTGATGGTTATTGCCTAACACCCAATCTCTATCTTACCGCTGACTATCTTCCTCGGTGCTTTGATTACTGCTGATCGCGCAATGAATTGCGCTCCTACAACACCCTGTGCCTGCACCCAGCCAATGTAGGAGCCCGACTTGTCGGGCGATCAGGCTATCTAGAAGCAATGACTCTCGCCACCCCGATCAATCTGCTGATAGCTTCTTCGTTAAAGCTCTTCGCGGATCACATCGGTGCCTTCAGGAATCTCGAAGTCGAACATGTCCGAGGCGATCTCGCCATTGAGAGTGATATCGCTAAAGGTAATCGCGGTGCGCTGGCCGGTGCTGTCCATCATCCAGAGCTCAGTTAGCGTGTCGGCCTCGAATACCATGCTCAACTCTTCGAACAGCGTGTCGGCAGAGATAGGCACCAGGGTAAACACATCGTCTCCCCCGTCCTGCTCGTAGAACACTTCATAGCTTTCGGTTAAATCGTCCACACTTCCCGATAGCAGCAACGCGGGGGTATGGGTGACGCGATCATCCATTTCCTGAACGGTGACTTGCTCAAGATCAGGATCATACATGTAGACATCGTCGCCATCGGAAACCACGGTTTGCGAGTATGGCGCTTCTACTTCCCAGCGCAGCATACCCGGGCGTGACAACCACATCTCGCCGCGAGCGCTCTGTAGGCGCTCGCCGCTGCCATCGAGAATCTGCTGGTCAAACGACGCCTGATAACGCTCGAGTGGATCCAGCCGTTCGGTCAAACGCTCGGCTGCATCATCCGCCCATGCGGGGGCACCGAAGGTTAGACCCAAGGCGCTTGCTGCCAATGCCAGGGGTGAAGCGCCCAGCGATGAAGTTCGTTTTGATTGCGTATCGCGCATGTGATCTCCCTAGGCAACCGTTGCTAACGAATGGTTGCTCAAATCGGTTGCTCAAAAATCAAGCAGTGAGGTCGGTGTAACCGTCCATGTGTTGTTAAGACGTGAAAAGCGCCGCAGGGTTTCACCAGCGGCGCTATTTTCACGCTTATTGCATAATTGTGGCTTTTTGGCCTAGTGGCCGACCGGGGGCGGCGCCAGTACTTCGCGTGCGCCATTAGAGCCCATGGAGGTCACCACACCGGCACCCTCCATGGCTTCGACTAAGCGCGCTGCCCGGTTATAGCCAATTTTAAAGCGGCGCTGAACGGCAGAAATCGACGCTTTGCGCGTTTCAGTGACAAACTGGACGGCCTCATCATACAGCGCGTCCTGCTCGGCGTCGTCGCCATCGCCCCCTTCCGCTTCGAGCCCGGTCAAGGCATCGGCGGAGACGCCCCCAGAGAGAATCTCTTCGATATATTCCGGAGCGCCACGACGCTTCCAGTCATCGACCACCCGGTGTACTTCGTCATCATCCACAAAGGCACCGTGGATGCGGTTAGGCGGCCCGGAACCGGCGGGCAGATAGAGCATATCACCGTGCCCGAGCAGGCTTTCCGCACCGCCCTGGTCAAGAATGGTGCGCGAATCGATGCGCGACGACACCTGAAACGCCATTCGCGAAGGAATATTGGCCTTTATCAGACCCGTCACCACATCCACCGAGGGGCGCTGCGTCGCAAGAATCAGATGGATACCGGCGGCGCGGGCCTTTTGGGCCAGGCGGGCAATCAGCTCTTCGACCTTTTTGCCGACGATCATGAACATGTCGGCAAATTCGTCGATCACCACCACGATATAGGGCAGCTTTTCCAGCACGGGGTGCGGTTGGTGTACTTCCCAGGGCTGCGGCTCCCAGAGCGGATCTGCCACTTGCGCACCGGCGCGTTCGGCTTCATCCAAACGGCCATTGAAGCCTGCAATATTACGTACCCCCATGGCCGCCATCAGCTTATAGCGGCGCTCCATTTCAGCCACACACCAGCGCAGGCTGTTGGCCGCCTCTTTCATATCGGTGACCACCGGCGCCAGCAAATGAGGAATGCCGTCGTAGACCGACAGTTCCAGCATTTTGGGGTCGACCATGATTAGCTTCAGCTCGCTGGGCTTCGCCTTGAGCAGCATCGAGATCAGCATGGCGTTAACGCCCACCGACTTACCCGAACCTGTCGTACCCGCTACCAACAGGTGCGGCATCTTGCCCAGATTAGCCACGACGGGACTACCGCCAATATCCTGCCCCAGCGCCATGGTCAGCGGCGAGGTTTCCTGCTGGTAACGGTCAGAGTCGATGACTTCGCGTAGCCGGATCATGGCGCGGTTGGGGTTAGGTATTTCGATACCTACCGTTGGGCGCCCCGGAATAACCTCGACCACCCGCACGCTCTTGACCATCAAGGAGCGCGCCAAATCTTTGGCAAGGTTGCTGATTTTGGAGACCTTCACGCCCGCCGCGGGCTTGATCTCAAAGCGGGTAATCACCGGCCCAGGCCAGGTATCGACGACTTCTGCCTTAACGCCGTACTCGCGTAGCCTTACTTCTAGCAGCTCCGCCATATCGGCCAGCTGCTCATCGGTATAATTCGGCTGGTGCGGCTCTGCCGGGGTCAGCAGCTGCAGGCTCGGCACTTCGCCTTCTGGCTCGTCCATGGTTTCAAAAGCAGGCCGTTGGCTCTGCAAATGCTCCACGGTCCAAAGCGCGGGGCCTTCATCCGCCTCTGGCGCACTCTCATCGGGGGCGAAGGTAGGTTCACGACGCGCGGTTGGCGCAGGCGCCGTAGATGAGGGCTGGGTAGATGAAGGCGGTGCAGGTGATGAATGCGCGGGCCCAGGCACGGCATTGGCTTGCCGCGCTGCAGGGTACAGCGCCTCGTCGTCCATCTCTTCGTCGTCCCAAACGGGTTCTGGCACGACCTCTGCCACACGCTCAGGTTGACGGGCAGGCTCGGGCTCAGAAACGCGCACGGGGGTTGGTTCAGTGACATCACTACGCTGAGCGCTCGTTTCTTCTTTTGCTATTTCATCTGTGTGTGATATCTCAGCAGTCGACGATGGCTCAGCGGTAAGTGGCGACTCACTATGCGGCTTATCAGCGGCTTCATCGTTGACGAAATAGTGATGGCTAGCGGACGCGGTCGTGTCTTCCTGGCGCGACGCACGCAATGGGAAAGCACTGGCTTCCGCTTGTGGCGCATCATCAGGCTCGGGCGAGACCGCCGACGTGCTTAGTTGCACGAACGCATTCTCCCGCGGCGCAGGCGGCGCTGCGCTTTCGACCGTTGCTTTTGCTTGATGGGCTGGCGTCACTGGTGGTTGGGTCGGCGCGTCTATCGAAGGTTCGACATCAGGCGCGGGGGTTTTAGCAGGCACATGTTTATTGCTGGAAAACGCGGCCGCTTCCCAAGGAATAGAGGTGTCTGTCGTGTCACGACTAGGTGCAGAAGCCGCGGCGGCAGCGTCAGTGGCGTTGTCATCCAGCGGCATGGAGAAACCTGGTTCACGCCGTTCACGGCCAGCGGCACTTTTACCGACCGGCTCAGCCGTGGGCTTAACCTCAGCAGGCTGTTCAACCTTCGGTGTCGCGTCTGGCTCGGCCGCCTGTGTGGGCTCTGCTTTAGACTTCGGCGTCGGCGCGGGTTTAGCCGCCGCGCGCTGCGCTGCACGCATACGTTTTGCCTGCCGCCGTGCGGACAACCAACCGCCCAAACGGCATATCCGCTTACCGAGTTCATCCGCCACCTGTAGCCACGACATACCGCTAAACAGCGGAAAGCCGCTTAAAATGAGCGCAGCCGCTATCAAGCCCACGCCGCCACTTCCAACGAGCGGCCTCAATGCGCCGATCAAGCCCTCGCCCAAGATACCGCCAGAGGCGTAAGGCAGCATGCTATCGGGATGATAAAAATGCAGCGCACCCAGCATGGTGGTGCCGAAAATCAGCAGTACCAACCCGCCGGCGTGTACGGCAATCGCCACTGGATCGAGTTCAAAACGCACCTGGCGAGAGCGAATCAGCCACCAGGCGGCAAAACCAAACATGCCCGGCCACCATAAGGCGCTGGCACCGAGCAATGAATAAAGAACATCGGCTAACCAGGCCCCCACCTGGCCCATCCAGTTGCGCACATCCGTTTCGGGCCCCTGGTAAGACCAGCCTGGATCGGCGGGGTGGTAACTAAACAGTGCTAATAATAAAAATACACACAATGCGAGCAGTATCACCACGACACCTTCGCGCACGGAGCCTTGTAAGCGCAGGCCAAAACGGCGAGCCTTGTCTTTTGCAGCGTTCACACGCGCAGACGAAGCCGATGGCGGTGTTTGACGCGCGTTACGCTGCGTTCGCTTGTTGACTGCTTTATTCACTTTCAAGCGACTCTCCCTTTACACCTGAATGGCGTCTTTAATCCACTTGCGAGTTTGCATGATACCGAGCATCCTTCCGCCGTCACAGCGCCTCTTGCTAAGCACTCAGCAGAAGAATGTTGTAAAGAACACATGTCGTACAAGAACACATGTCGTACAAGAACGTAGGCCGTACACGAACATTCGTTGTGCACGGCCATCGCAACAGGAGCCCTTAATGCTGCCTTGGCTTTCCTCGCCATCCCCTAATTTTCCCGCCACATCGACGGCCCTCGATTCACCCAACGGGCTGCTGGCGGCCGGTGGGGAGCTTTCACCCGCTTGGCTGGTAGACGCTTACCGGCAGGGGATATTTCCATGGTTTAGCGATGACGACCCCATTTTATGGTGGAGCCCAGACCCGCGCATGATACTCCTCCCCGAGCAATTTAAGCAGCGCCGAAGCCTCACCAAGCGGTTGCGCCATGGTGGCTTTCATATCACCCTGGATCAACACTTCGATCAGGTTATTCACGCCTGTGCCGCCCCGCGCGACGAAGCAGGCGGCACCTGGATCACCAACGAGATGCGCGCCGCCTACGGTCAGCTGCATGCCCTCGGCATTGCCCATAGCATTGAAGTCCACCAGGGCGGCCAGTTAGTAGGCGGCCTGTACGGCATTGCTATGGGGCCGATGTTTTTTGGCGAATCCATGTTTTCCCGCACACCCGATGCTTCTAAGGTCGCCCTCGCCCACCTAGCGAGAGCCATGCGCGAGCATGACGGCAAGCTGATCGACTGCCAAATGCACACACCTCACCTGGCCAGCCTGGGCGCTATTACAGTCGCTCGGGAAGCATTCATCAACTATCTTAATAACTGGTTACCCAGTAAGGCGTTTACGTTACCCTCTTCACCCGATGAGACGCCGGTCGTTCCCCCATCGCCGTGGCTAGAAGCAATTGCCACCGAGGCTAACGTATAAGAGATGAACCCATTGTGCTTCACCCAGGAGGCAAG
Source organism: Halomonas sp. UBA3074 (assembly GCF_002366715.1). Classification (GTDB taxonomy): domain Bacteria; phylum Pseudomonadota; class Gammaproteobacteria; order Pseudomonadales; family Halomonadaceae; genus Vreelandella. Next base: position 30,429 of record NZ_DFBS01000021.1, read on the forward strand.
CCGTGAGTAGTAACACTCCGCGTCGCCCGGTGCGGGATTTACGCTTCTTCCTTACCGTTCCTCATGCCTGCAGTTATCTGCCAGGCAAAGAAGCGACAACGCTATTTCTCGACCCGCAGGAGTCACCCGTGCCGGGGGTCTATGACTCACTGGCACTGCTTGGGTTTCGACGCAGCGGGCGCCATCTTTACCGCCCCCACTGCGAAGGCTGCAATGCCTGCCGGTCGGTACGCATTCCAGTTGAAACATTCGAGCCTAATCGTACGCAGCGAAAAATTTGGCGGCGTAATGCGGATCTTAACATTCGCATCATGCCCGCTCACTATGCTTCAAGCCACTATGACCTGTACGCGGATTATATTCGCCAACGTCATGCTGACGGCGATATGTATCCACCCAGCCGGGAGCAGTACCGCACCTTCCTCACCCTCGATGAGCCTTATGCCCATCTCATGGAAATTTATCTCCATGACGAGCTGATCGGTGTTGCTGCCTTTGATCAACTGGAGCATGGCCTTTCAGCCATTTATACCTTTTTTGCCGTGAGCGACGCGCTGGATAAGCGCTCATTAGGCACTTTTGCTATCCTTCAGCTGATTGAACTCAGCCGAGAAAAAGCGCTCCCGCACCTATATTTAGGGTATTGGATCGAAGAGTGCCGTAAGATGCGCTACAAACAGGCTTTTGCACCGCTGGAAATGCTCGATGGGCGCCACTGGCGACAGTTAATCCGCTAAACATGTAAGCTTTTTTGCCTTGACGGCAGGCTTACGGCACAATATAGCGCTGTTTCTTGAGCGCCTGTCTACGGAACTCAAATGCTGACTGATTGTAACACTACTAACTCATAAGTGAGGAAATGCCTATATGGCACGCGAAGATCATATTGAAATGGAAGGCGTTATCGTCGATACCCTTCCGAATACCATGTTTCGTGTTGAGCTGGAGAACGGCCACGTTGTTACCGCTCACATCTCTGGCAAGATGCGCAAAAACTACATCCGCATTCTGACCGGCGACAAGGTAAAAGTAGAACTAACGCCTTACGATCTTTCTAAAGGCCGTATCGTTTACCGTTCGCGCTAAGTCGTTACAGCGTAAACGCGTTCGGCTAGCCACCTCCCGCCAGGCCGTTCAGTGTCAATGGCTGTTCACTAAAAACGACAACGCCCCGTCAATGACAGGGCGCTGCGTTCTAGGCATGATTAGTGCTTGAATATCAGGCTGTAGCGCTGCTTAGCGCCCTTTTCAGGGCGCATCAGCCATTTCAGTCTCGGTGGAAAGGTGTAGCTCACCCTCCTCCAGGCTGACATGTACAATGCCGCCCTGATCCGCCAGCTCGCCAAACAGAATCATTTCGGCTAATGGCTTCTTGAGCTTCTCTTGAATGAGACGCGCCATAGGGCGTGCACCCATATCCGGGTCGTAGCCCTTGTCGGCCAGCCAATCCCTCGCCATATCGTCCACATCCAGCTGCACACGCTTCTCATCCAACTGCGCCTGCAGTTCGATCAAGAACTTGTCGACCACGTTGCGGACCACGGAAACCGGCAGCGCGTGGAACTGAATAATGCCATCCAGACGGTTACGGAACTCTGGCGAGAACGTGCGCCGAATGACTTCCATCGCATCGGTCGAGTGATCTTGGTGCTGGAAACCAATCGAACGGCGCGATGCCTGCTCTGCCCCGGCGTTGGACGTCATGATCACGATCACATGGCGGAAGTCGGCTTCGCGGCCGTTGTTATCCGTCAAGCGGCCGTGATCCATCACCTGCAACAGCAGATTAAAGACTTCCGGATGCGCTTTCTCAATCTCATCCAGCAGCAACACGCAGTGAGGCTGTTTGGTAACCGCCTCGGTTAACAAGCCGCCCTGGTCATAGCCCACGTATCCGGGAGGGGCACCGATCAGCCGCGAGACGGTGTGACGCTCCATGTACTCGGACATATCGAAGCGCACCAGCTCGATACCCATGATATGGGCGAGCTGCTTGGCTACTTCGGTTTTACCCACCCCAGTAGGACCAGCAAATAGGAAGCTACCCACCGGTTTGTCGGGCGATTTAAGCCCCGCACGGGACAGCTTGATGGCTGCGGAGAGGCTATCGATCGCTTCATCCTGACCAAAGACCAGCATTTTCAGGTCACGATCCAGCTTTTCAAGCAGCTTGCGATCAGAGCTTGAAACGCTCTTCGGCGGAATCCTTGCAATGGAGGCAACGACGGCTTCCACTTGCTCCACGTCGATGGTTTTAGCGCGGACTTCCGGTGGCAGTAGCCGCTGATGCGCCCCCGCCTCGTCAATGACATCAATCGCCTTGTCGGGCAGGAAGCGGTCATTGATGTAGCGATCTGCCAACCGCGCGGCGCTTTCAAGGGCACCGTCGGTGTACTTAAGCTCATGGTGCTCTTCAAAACGTGAACGCAGCCCCTTGAGGATCTTGATGGTGTCATCAACAGAGGGCGCCAGCACGTCGACTTTCTGGAAACGACGCGCCAAGGCACGATCTTTCTCGAAGATGCCCCGAAACTCTTGGAAGGTGGTGGAACCAATGCAGCGCAGCTCACCCGAAGAGAGCAGCGGTTTGAGCAGGTTCGATGCATCCATTACACCACCAGACGCGGCGCCCGCACCAATGACGGTATGGATTTCATCAATGAAAAGCACGGCGTTAGGCTGTTTACGCAGCTCGCCCAGCAGGCTCTTGAGGCGCTTTTCAAAATCCCCGCGGTATTTGGTACCGGCAAGTAGCGCGCCCATGTCCAATGAGTAAACCACCGCATCGGCAATCACGTCGGGCACGTCTTCTTCCACAATACGCTTGGCCAGACCTTCGGCAATCGCGGTTTTACCCACGCCCGCCTCACCGACCAACAGCGGGTTATTCTTGCGCCGCCGCGCCAGGATTTGTACAACGCGCTCCAACTCATGGTCACGACCAATCAACGGGTCGATTTTACCCAGCCGCGCTTGCTCGTTGAGGTTGGTGGCGTAGCCCGTCAGCGGGTGTGCAGCGCCTTCGCTACTGCCCTCTTCCGCGTCTTCACTTTCTGATGAAGAGGGTGACGGTGACGGCCCGTGGCCAGCTACTTTAGAGATACCATGCGCAATGTAATTCACCGCATCAACGCGGGCCACGCTTTGCTGTTTTAGGAAGTAAACCGCTTGACTCTCCTGCTCGGAGAAAATCGCCACCAGCACGTTTGCGCCGGAGACTTCGCTCTTACCAGATGACTGAACGTGGAAAACCGCACGCTGTAAAACGCGTTGAAAACCCAGCGTGGGCTGTGTTTCGCGATCACCCTGACCCTCTGGGATCAGCGGGGTGGTCGAGTTGATAAAATCCTGCAGATCGGACCGCAGCTTGTCGAGGTTAGCCCCGCACGCCTTCAGTACGTCTACCGCTGAGGCATTATCCAGCAACGCTAGCAGCAGGTGCTCAACGGTCATGAACTCGTGTCGCTTGGAACGCGCCACGGTAAAGGCCGTGTTCAGGGTCATTTCAAGTTCTTTGCTCAGCATGGCAGTCCCCTTTTCGCTACTACCTAGGGCGTATCGCCACCTAGGGCTTGCGTCGGATCAGTTTAATCGACCGGCACTCTCAACATCGGGTACAAATGGCACGGTTGCAAGCCTCTCCGCCAATTATTTCTCAACGCTTTTAATTGGCGGCCTCAATATCGCTTATCAACGGATGCTCACACTCACGGGCGTACTCGTTTACCTGATAGCTTTTGGTTTCCGCTATATCACGGGTAAATACGCCGCAAGTGGCCTTACCCTGGGTATGGACGGCGAGCATGACCTGAACGGCGGTCTCGCTATCCATGTTGAAAAAGCCTTGCAGTACTTCAATGACGAATTCCATTGGTGTGTAGTCGTCGTTATGAAGCACCACCTTATAAAGTGGCGGTTGCGCCAGCGCTGGCTCTGCTGGCTGAACCGCTATATCGCCATCTTCATCGGGCATATTTGGGCGCGTCATTCCCGCGTAGGCGGGAAGATCGACCAAGTATGAACTCTCTAGGTTGGACATAAGCAGCACGGTTATTTGTCTCAAGACTGACCGATAGAAGCATCGCTACGTTTTACTATAGCCAATTCACAGCAATGGCGAATTCACTAGTACGTAAGACGCTAACGATCAGCAAGGGTTCATGGAAAAATTAAAATATCACAGGGTGCATTAGCGAAGGCAATGCAAAAACCCCGCCCGCCAAGCGGACGGGGGTTAGGCTTTATCGAAGACGGAGCGATTAGCCTTTGGCGACGAGGGTCAACGTCTCATTGAGGGTTTGGCTGGGACGCATCACTTTGTCTGTCAACGCATGGTCAGGATGGTAGTAGCCACCGATATCGGTAGGCTGACCCTGCACACTGTTGAGCTCATCGACAATCGTCGCTTCTTTAGCCGTCAGCGCTTCGGTTAAGCGACCGAACAGTTCTTTCATCTCGGCGTCGTCGTTCTGTTCAGCCAACGCTTCTGCCCAGTATAGCGCTAAATAGAAGTGGCTACCGCGATTGTCGAGCTCACCCACTTTACGCGAAGGCGACTTGTTGCTGTCCAGGAACTTACCGTTAGCCTGGTCGAGCGCTTTGGCCAACATTTTCGCACGGGCGTTATCGAAGGTGCTGCCCAGGTGTTCAAGCGAGGCGGCCAAGGCCAGGAATTCGCCCAGCGAATCCCAGCGCAGGTGGTTCTCTTCCAGCAACTGTTGAACGTGCTTGGGTGCAGAGCCACCCGCGCCGGTCTCAAACAGGCCACCGCCGTTCATCAACGGTACGATCGACAGCATCTTGGCGCTGGTACCCAATTCCATGATCGGGAACAGGTCGGTCAGGTAATCGCGCAGTACGTTACCGGTGACGGAGATAGTGTCTGCGCCTTTGCGAATCCGCTCCAGCGAGAAGCGCATCGCTTCTTCCGGCGCCATGATACGAATATCCAGACCAGCGGTATCGTGCTCTTTCAGATAGCTTTCGACTTTCTTGATCAACTGGGCATCGTGGGCGCGCTGGGCGTCCAGCCAGAAAATAGCGGGAGTGCTGCTTTCGCGAGCACGGTTGACCGCCAGCTTCACCCAGTCGCGAATCGGCGCGTCTTTGGTCTGGCACATACGCCAGATGTCGCCCTGCTCAACGCGGTGCTCGAGCACGACATTGCCGCTGGCATCGGTGACGCGCACGGTGCCGTCGCTAGGAATCTGGAAGGTCTTGTCGTGAGAACCGTACTCTTCGGCTTTCTGCGCCATCAGGCCCACGTTGGGCACGCTGCCCATGGTAGTCGGATCAAAGGCACCGTACTGCTTGCAGTCTTCGATCACGGTTTGGTAGATGCCCGCGTAGCAACGATCCGGAATCACCGCTTTTACATCGTGCAGTTGGTCATCGGCGCCCCACATCTTGCCGGAGTCACGAATCATGGCCGGCATGGAAGCATCGATGATCACGTCGCTGGGCACGTGCAGGTTGGTGATGCCTTTATGCGAGTTCACCATCGCCAGACGCGGGCGCTCGGCATACAGGGCCTGAATTTCACTTTCAATTTCGCTTTGACGCTGTTCAGGCAGCGACTTAATCGCCGAGTAGAGATCGCCAATACCGTTATTGGGATCAAAACCCGCCTGCTTGAGTTCATCCGCGTGCTTGCTCAGCACGTCCTGATAAAATTCGCTGACCACCATGCCGAACATGATCGGGTCAGAGACCTTCATCATGGTCGCTTTAAGATGTAGCGAGAACAGTACGTCTTTGGCTTTGGCGTCGGCCACTTCTTCCGCCACGAAACGACGCAGCGCATTACGGCTCATCACCGCGCCATCAACGACTTCGTTTTCAAGAACCGAGGTTTTCGGCTTAAGTACGGTGGCGCTGCCATCGTTCCCGATCAGTTCAATTTTGAGATCCGTGGCTTTTTCGATCAGCGCCGACTTCTCACTGCCGTAGAAATCGCCTTCACTCATGTGCGAGACGTGGGACTTGGAGTCACTGCTCCACTCGCCCATGCGGTGCGGGTATTTACGCGCGTAATTTTTGACGGACAGCGGTGCGCGGCGATCAGAGTTACCTTCACGCAATACCGGGTTGACGGCACTGCCTTTGGTTTTGTCGTAGCGCACCTGGATGTCTTTCTCTTCGTCAGACTGGGGCGCTTCCGGGTAGTCAGGAAGCTTGTAGCCCTGCTGCTGCAGCTCTTTGATCACCGCCTTTAACTGCGGTAGCGAAGCACTGATATTGGGCAGCTTGATGATATTAGCTTCTGGGGTCTTGGTCAGTTCGCCAAGCTCGGCCAGGTGATCGCCGATCTGTTGCTCTTCGCTCAGGTAATCAGGAAACTGAGAGATAATCCGAGCGGCCAGCGAAATATCGCGTGTCTCGACCTGAATACCCGCAGAATCGGTGAAGGCATCGATAATCGGCAACAGGGAGTACGTCGCGAGCGCGGGGGCTTCGTCGGTGAGCGTATAGATGATCTTCGGCGTTTTGGTCATTTTTGCGTTAACCTCTCTTGTCACTACGATTGCAAGAAATCTTAGGCGGAGCGCGAATTCACTAATGGCCGGGTCTCTAGCCTGTTTGTCACGATGACGCCCCCAGCGCGCCCCAGCAGCTAGGCCGGAGTATATCAGCGCTGCCCGCCGCGCGCATTGTCGACATGTTCCGTCCCGAGTGTGCAAAGGAAGTAAAAAGAGTATCGAGATGTCATGAGCAACCTCTATTTATTGCATAAGCCGTTTCAAGTATTAAGCCAGTTCAGTGACCGCGAAGGCCGCCAGACGTTGGCTCAATACATTGATGTCAAAGATATTTATCCCGCTGGGCGGCTTGACTATGACTCTGAAGGCCTACTGCTGCTCAGCGACGACGGCGAGTTGATTCACCGCATTTCTCACCCGCGCCATAAACAGCCCAAAACCTACTGGACGCAGGTCGAAGGGCAAATCGATGAGGCGGCATTAAAGGCGCTACGCCAGGGCATTACGTTGAAAGATGGCCCGACGCAGCCAGCCAAGGCGCGTCGCATGGAGCCCCCCGTCACCGCTTTGCGCCAATCCCCTATCGACCCCAAGCGCCACCCGTCGACGAGCTGGCTGGCGTTAACCATTAGCGAAGGACGTAATCGCCAGGTTCGCCGCATGACGGCGCACGTGGGTTTTCCCACGCTGCGCTTGATTCGCGCCTCCATTGGCCCCTGGTCACTGGAAGGATTAGCCCCGGGCGAGTGGCGTAAAGAGACCCTGCACGCCCCCCGGCCTGCCAACACACCGCCCTCGCGGCGCGGTCGCCCCACCACGAAACGCAGGAAGCCTTCATGACCCCTATTCACAGCACGGCGGCCTGCGTGATTCAGCAGGGAGAGCACTACCTGATGGTGGAAGAGCAGCGCGGCGGGCCGCATAGCGTGTTCAATCAGCCCGCCGGCCATATCGAACCCGGCGAGGGGCCCATGACCGCGATTCTGCGTGAGGTGCAGGAAGAGACCGCCTGGCGCGTGTCGCTCACCCACTATCTGGGGCTTTATGTCTTTCATACCGATGATGGGCAGACCTTTCACAGCCACGCTTTTATCGCCGAGCCCCTGCATCAGCTCGACCTTGCGTTAGACCCCGACATCGTCGCCACGCACTGGCTGACCCTCGAGCAGCTTCGTGAACTGGATCGACAGTCACGCCTGCGTAGCCCACTGGTGATAAAACGTATCGAAGATGCGCTCAGCGGGCCCTACTACCCGCTTGAAGTGATTCGCGAGTGAAGCACTCGAAGCCATTACCCCCCATCGTGTATAATCCCTCCCCAACTGCACACTACATCTACTGAGGATGCTTATGCCATCCACTACTGCGCCAAACGCTAACGGCAAAGTGATTGTCGGTATGTCCGGCGGCGTTGACTCGTCTGTTTCTGCCCTTCTCCTCATGCAGCAAGGCTATGAGGTCGAGGGTCTGTTCATGAAAAACTGGGATGAAGACGACGGCACCGAATACTGTACGGCCAAAGAGGATCTCGCTGACGCCGAGGCGGTTTGCGAAAAGCTGGGCATTAAACTGCATACGGCGAATTTTGCCGCCGAGTATTGGGATAATGTTTTCGAGCACTTTTTAGCCGAGTACAAAGCGGGCCGTACGCCTAATCCAGACATTCTGTGTAACCGGGAAATCAAGTTTAAGGTGTTCCTGGAGTACGCTGAAATGTTGGGTGCCGACAAAATTGCCACCGGCCACTATGTTCGCCAGGGCGTACGTAATGGTCGCCCGCGTCTGCTTAAAGGCCTGGATGGCAATAAAGACCAAAGCTACTTTCTGCACGCCGTGCCGGAAGCCGCCATCGCACGCACTCTTTTTCCCGTAGGCGAGCTGGAGAAGCCCGCCGTGCGCGCCTTGGCAGAACAGCACGACTTGATCACCGCCAAGAAAAAAGACTCCACCGGTATCTGCTTTATCGGCGAACGGCGCTTTCGCGACTTCTTGCAGCAGTACCTGCCCGCCCAGCCCGGTAAAATCGAAACACCGGATGGCGATGTGATCGGCGAGCATATGGGGCTGATGTACTACACCCTAGGCCAGCGTCAGGGCCTTGGCATTGGCGGGCTTGCCAATTACTCGGAAGAGCCCTGGTACGTGGCGGCGAAAGATCTCGATCGCAACGTGCTGATCGCGGTACAGGGCAAGCATGACCAGCTCCTCTACTCGGACACCCTAGCCACCGAGGCGATGGACTGGGTAGCGGGCGAGCCGCCGGTTCAGCAGGGCCGCTTTACCGCCAAGACGCGTTACCGCCAAAGTGACTGCGGCTGTGAAATACGCACGCTGCCCGACGGCGGCGTAGAGGTCACCTTCGATGATCCACAGTGGGCGGTCACGCCTGGCCAGTCGCTAGTACTTTACGATGGCGACATTTGCCTGGGTGGCGGCGTAATACGCGCCACCTGGAAGAAAGCCGCGGAGGCTGCTGCATGAATCCTACCACCCCGATTCATCGCGCCCCCGATTCTCCGGCGGCCCGCCAAGCACTTGCCCTGGCGGGCGTGTTTCAAGCCGCCAGCCTGGTCGATGAGCTGGCCCGCACCGGCCAGGTCGATACCCGCGCCTGGGAAACGCTGATCGAGGCGACCGTGGATACCAACCCGGAAAGCTTCGAGGCGATTTATGGCGGGCACCCCAACAACCTGCGCCGCGGCCTGGACACCTTGGAAGCCCTGGTGGGTCGCAAGCAGGCGAACCCGGTAGTGCTGCGCTACGGCTTTTCGCTGCTGATGCTGATGAACAAGCTGCGTACCAACACCGACATGATGGACTCACTGGGCCAGAAGCTAACCCGTATTCAGGGGCAGGCCGAGCACTTCGGCACTACTCATGAAAACGTGGTGGCCAGCCTCGGGGAAGCGTACCAAGAGACGATCTCCACCTTTAAAACCCGCATTGTGGTGCAGGGTGATCCATCACTGCTGCAGAGTCGCATGATGCCCGAGCGTGTTCGCGCCTGCTTAATGGCCGGGATTCGCTTTGGCTTATTGTGGCACCAGCAAGGCGGACGCCGCTGGAAGCTGGTCTTCCAGCGCAAAGCGCTACGCCGGGCACTGGATAGCCTCAACTAGCCGATAACTGAATCGGCTACTTGGCGCTCGACTGACCTCTTCGCAATTAACGTGCTCTTGACTCATTTTCTTTCGAACTTCTTGGAAACGATGCCATGCAACTCTCCGCTTTGACCGCCCTTTCCCCCGTTGACGGCCGCTACGCCTCTAAAGCTGCTGCCCTGCGCGAACACTTCAGCGAATTCGGCCTGATTCGCGCCCGTGTGATTGTGGAAGTTCGCTGGCTGCAGCGCTTGGCCGAGCACACGAAAATCGTCGAAGTACCGCCTCTCTCTGCTGAAGCGACGGCGTTTCTTGAGCAGTTGATTCGTGAGTTTTCGATTGCCGATGCCGAGCGGATCAAAGAGATCGAGCGCACTACCAATCACGATGTCAAAGCGGTCGAGTATTTCTTAAAAGAGAAGATTGCGGGTCAAGCCGAACTGCATGCTGTCACTGAGTTCATTCACTTTGCCTGCACCAGCGAAGATATCAACAACCTCTCCTACGGCGTGATGCTCAGCGACGGCCTTAACGCCATGCTGCCCACCATGCACGAAGTGGCTGATGAAATTGCCAAGCTGGCGATTGCCCATGCCGCCCAGCCGATGCTCTCGCGCACCCATGGTCAAACGGCAACCCCGACGACCTTAGGCAAGGAAATGGCCAACGTCGCTTACCGTCTTAAGCGCCAGCTCAAGCAAATTGAAGCGGTGGAAGTGCTCGGCAAAATCAATGGCGCCGTGGGCAACTACAATGCCCACCTGACGACTTACCCAGAGATCGACTGGGAAGCCAATGCGCGCACCTTCGTGGAAGGTTTGGGGCTAACGTTCAACCCCTACACCACTCAGATTGAGCCCCACGACTATATCGCCGAACTGTTCGATGCCATTTGCCGCTTCAATACGATTCTGATCGACTTCGATCGCGACGTATGGGGTTACATCTCGCTGGGCTACTTTAAACAGCGCACGGTCGAGGGCGAGATTGGCTCCTCCACGATGCCGCATAAAGTTAACCCAATCGATTTTGAGAACTCCGAGGGCAACCTGGGCTTGGCCAATGCTGTGCTTAGCCACCTGGCGCAAAAGCTGCCGATTTCCCGCTGGCAGCGTGACCTCACCGACTCCACCGTGCTGCGTAATCTGGGTGTCGGTTTGGCATACGGCCTGATTGCCTACCACGCCAGCCTGAAAGGTATCAGCAAGCTCGAAGCCAACCCTGAGCGTTTAGACGCTGACCTGGATAACAGCTGGGAAGTGCTCGCTGAACCGATTCAAACGGTAATGCGTCGCTACGGTATCGAGAAGCCCTATGAAAAACTCAAGCAGTTGACCCGCGGCAAGCGGATTGACCAGGCGGGCTTTGCAGCGTTTATCGATACCCTTGAACTGCCCAGCGATGTTAAAACGGAACTGAAAGCACTCTCGCCCGCCAACTATATTGGTAACGCCCAGGCGCAAGCGGAAGCACTCACACGACAGCTAAACGCTCTATAATTTCAATTGCTGTGACCACGACACCAGGATACGCCATGAACCATCACGATAAGCCGCTAACCCTGCTGGGCGATCTTACCGCCGCAGACTTTCTGGCCAATTATTGGCAGCAAAAGCCGCTACTGATTCGTGGCGCGATGCCAGATTTCATTAGCCCCATCGAGGCGGATGAACTGGCGGGCCTCGCCTGCGAGCCTGGTGTAGAGGCGCGTTTGGTAGAGGAAGAAGGCTCCGATGGACCCTGGCAGGTCTCTCATGGACCTTTCGATGAAGCCACTTTCGAGCGGTTGCCGGAAACCAACTGGAGCCTTCTCGTTCAGGCGGTCGACCATTATGTGCCGGCCGTCGCTGCGCTTATGGACGAGTTCGACTTCCTGCCACGCTGGCGGTTAGACGACGTCATGATCAGTTACGCCCCTCCTGGCGGCAACGTAGGCGCGCACATTGATCAATACGATGTCTTTCTGCTTCAGGCAAGCGGCCATCGTCGCTGGCAATTGGGCGGCAAGCTCACGGAAGATGCGCCCATCATTGCCGGTATCGATCTGCGTATTCTGAAAGAATTCACCGTAGAGCCGGATTCCGACTGGGTGCTAGAGCCCGGCGACATGCTGTATCTTCCCCCCGGCTGGGCGCATCACGGCGTGAGCCAAAGCGATGACTGCATGACCATCTCAATTGGTTTCCGCGCCCCTTCTGCCGATGAGGCGATCACCTCCTATGCGGATTATTTGGGCGAGCAACTGCCTGCCTCACAGCGTTATAGCGATGCAGGCATGGCGCCTGCCGAGCAGGCCGGTGAACTGGATGATGCCGCCGTTGAGCGCATGCGCCAGTTGATCATGTCGACGCTGGATAACCCGACACAAGTTGCCCAGTGGTTTGGCCGGGTGATGACCCAGCCAAAATATGTCGATCAAGTAGTACCGCTTGAAACACCGCTAACCGAAGCCGCGCTTGTTGCTCAACTACAAGAAGGCGAGCCGCTTTACCATATGCCCGGCTCGCGCTTTGCGTGGCGCCGGGATGCGGGCACCACCACACTGTTTGTGGATGGCGATGGGCATGCTTGTTCAACCGAATTAGCCAAACGCCTGGCCGACACCACCCCTCTCTACGCTGAAGACCTGGAGATTGACGGTGCCGCAGCGCTTATTACCCAGCTGGTTAACACCGGCAGCTTGGGCTTTATGGGCGATGAGGGTGAGGACGACGAGGCGTATTAATGGCGATTACTCAGATTAGTAATGGCGATTGGGAAACACTTGGCCCAGCGGCTAGCGAGATTCGTCGCAAGGTGTTTATCAATGAGCAGAACGTGCCACAGGAAGAAGAGTGGGACGGACTGGATACTGAGTGCCTGCACTTTCTCGCCATGCTTGATGGGCAGCCAGTGGGCACCGCACGCCTGCTGCCCGATGCCCACATTGGCCGTGTCGCGGTGCTGGCTAACGCCCGTGGCACCGGTATTGGCGTACTGCTAATGCAGGCAGCGATCGAGGCGGCACGCCAGGCGGGGCACCCCCAAGTGGTTCTTAGTGCCCAGGTACACGCATTGGCATTTTATGAACGATTAGGCTTTATCGCCCACGGCGATGAGTTTATGGACGCGGGCATTCCTCATCGAGAAATGACGCTCTCGCTCGACTAACAAGCCAACCTGAAGATCTCTAGCACTGTCTCGGCAGTGCTTTTTTATGCGCTTTTGCCCCATCTTGACGAAAAACGACTACACAAACCCTCCCTTCCTCTACCCCGTTGTCGTCGGGCTACAACCCCCTGTGCCCCGAAGTGTCAATTGTTGAGTGAGCCATCCTGGTGGATAGTTATTGCATTGCAGCGTTAAGGCGATTTGGTCCATTCACCACACCCACGACGCTGTAGCAGAGGTCTTTAGCCCTGCTGCCTTTCAACGCTAAAACGCTAGGTTGAGAGCCGATTGGGCTAAAGACATAGCCACCCAATGAAATGACGCCAAACACAGCTTCGCCGAGACAACTGAAGCAACAGCTGGTTTGGGTAACACTCAAGACCAAAGAGGGTAAGCTCATGACAGGACTGCTCGACGATATCAAAGCCATGGCCCAGCTACGCGAAGCACAAGGCGGTAAGTGGGAAGCCATTAAACCGGAATACGCCGCTCGCATGCGTGCCCAGAACCGCTTCCATACCGGCCTGGACATTGCGCGCTACACCGCCAAAATCATGCGCGAAGACATGGCGGCTTACGATGCCGATACCGCACAGTACACCCAGTCACTCGGCTGCTGGCATGGCTTTATTGGCCAACAGAAGCTTATCTCGATCAAAAAGCATTTCGGCACCACCAAGCGGAGCTACCTCTACCTTTCTGGCTGGATGGTGGCCGCGCTGCGCTCCGAGTTCGGTCCACTGCCCGACCAGTCGATGCACGAAAAGACCTCCGTCGCGGACCTCATCGAAGAGCTCTACACCTTCTTGAAACAAGCCGATGCGTGGGAGCTTAACCATCTGTTCCGCGCCCTCGATGAAGCCAAAGAGGCGGGCGACAAATCAAAAGAGCAGGAACTGGTCGCTAAAATCGATAACTATGAGACGCATATCGTCCCGATCATCGCCGATATCGACGCAGGCTTTGGTAACGCTGAGGCCACCTACCTGCTCGCCAAGAAGTTTATCCAGGCGGGCGCCTGCTGCATCCAGCTGGAAAACCAAGTTTCCGATGAGAAACAGTGCGGCCACCAGGACGGTAAGGTCACCGTGCCCCATGAAGACTTCCTGGCAAAAATTAACGCCGTACGTTACGCCTTCCTGGAACTCGGCATCGAAGAGGGCGTCATCGTGGCGCGTACCGACTCACTCGGTGCTGGCTTGACGCAAAAAATTGCCGTCACCAATGAGCCAGGCGATCTCGGCGATCAGTACAACAGTTTCCTGGATGGCGATGTGATCGAAAACGCCGCCGACATCAATAATGGCGACGTGGTCATCAAGCAAAACGGTAAGCTGGTGAAACCCAAGCGTCTCGCGTCGGGCCTTTACCAGTTCAAGGCAGGTACCGGCGAAGATCGCGTTATTCTTGACTGCATCACTAGCCTGCAAAACGGCGCCGATCTGCTATGGATCGAAACCGAAAAGCCCCACGTGGGCCAGATCGCCAGCATGGTTAACCGGATTCGCGATGTCGTGCCGGATGCCAAACTGGTGTACAACAACTCACCTTCGTTCAACTGGACGCTGAACTTCCGCCAGCAGGTGTTCGATGCGTGGCAGGAAGAGGGTAAGGACGTATCCGCTTACCAGCGTGACAAGTTGATGAGCGCCGAATACGACAACACCGAGCTTGGCCAGTTGGCCGACGAGTGGACGCGCAACTTCCAGCGCGACTCCTCGCGCGATGCGGGCATTTTCCACCACTTGATCACGCTGCCGACCTACCACACCGCCGCCCTTTCTACCGACAACTTGGCAAAAGGCTACTTTGGCGATGAAGGCATGTTGGCCTACGTGAAAGAAGTACAGCGGCAGGAAATTCGTCAGGGTATCGCTACGGTTCGTCACCAGGATATGGCGGGATCCAATATCGGCGACGATCATAAAGAGTTCTTCCATGGCGATGCGGCCCTTAAAGCCGGTGGTAAAGATAACACCATGAATCAATTTGGTTAGTAAGCACTAGCGTTACCGTCTGATCCCTGCACAGGAGGCCTCGCGGCCTCCTGTTTTGTTTCGCCAGGGTATTTGCACACTGTTTTCTCAATACGCTGTTACACTCTGCGCTATGATCGTGGTTACGATGTTTCGTGACTACTTTGTTGTCAGCATTGACCTTTTCCATCGATTGCTGGTCAAAACGGGTTACATCAGCTATCTTTAGCGAACACCGTTCTATAACTACCATCGTGCTTCACTTTGCCGCTTGAAGGCGGCGGTGCGTACGATCGTTAATTCAGTAGACACTTTTTCAATAGGCACTCTGGAGGTTTTAATGAAACGTCTTCTTCTACCGGCTGTCGCTTTAAGTATTCTCACGCTGGCTGGGTGTGCTAACACCTCGGGATACTCGGGTGATGTCTATCGCGGCAACCAAGCAAAAACCGGCCAAAGCGTTGCTTACGGCACTATCGTGGCAATTCGTCCGGTACAGATTCAAGCCGATAGCCGCGCTGGAGGCCTGCTAGGTAGCGGCGGTGGCGCTATCATCGGTGGCCTTCTGGGCAGCCAAGTGGGTGGTGGCTCAGGTCGTCAATTGGCAACTGTCGCTGGTGCGTTAGGCGGTGCCGTCGCCGGTACGGCCGCAGAAGACGCCACTAACCGCGTCGATGCTCTGGAAATGGAAATTCGCCGCGATGACGGTACTGACGTGGTCGTGGTTCAACGTGCAGACCGCCAGTTCCAAGCTGGCCAGCGTGTGCGCTTGATCGGTAACGGTGCCAACATGAGTGTTGCTCCTTACTAAGCAACCGCGTTAGCCACACGTAACGCAAAAAAGCCCGGCCATCACATTCGATGACCGGGCTTTTTTTTATGGGCTGTACTTCTGATTTTTGCGTGCTACTTAGTGGTGGGTCTTGTTACTTGCCCAACTCGCCAGCGCCATAATGGCCCAGCCGATAAGGCCCAAGAGCAGTACCACCAACAACATCTCGACGGGTTGAACCAGCGTCGTTGCACCCAGCACTGCCAACGTCAGCACCCATAAGTAGCGATTACTACCATGGCTTTTCAAAAAACTTGGCAATACTTTATCTAACCCATGACTAACGCCCTTATTCCAACGGTCGTTGACAAAATAAGCAATCAGGCAAAAGGCAACAAGCCAAATAATCAAGATCGTCATTGCATGCTCCAAAAGTGATAGCGCAAAGGAAAAAGTGATGGTCGTAGGGTATCCCTGGTCACCCCGGGGCGCAATACCACCGAAAGTGGTGGGCAGGAAAAAGCGCCGCTACCCCCTGACAAGTCAGCCTACACGCGTTACCATGTTGGGACATGCACTCACCGAAAGGTTATTCCATGCAAATTGCGCAAAACTCGGTTGTCGCGTTCCACTACACCCTGACTAACGATGCAGGTGAAGTGCTAGACAGTTCTGAAGGCCGCGAGCCGCTTACCTATCTCCATGGCGCTGGCAACATTATCCCAGGCCTTGAAAAAGAGTTAGAAGGTCGTGCTGCGGGCGAAAAGCTGAACGTTAGCGTCTCTCCTGAAGAAGGTTACGGCGAGCTGCAAGAGCAGCTAATGCAGGAAGTACCGCGCGACGCGTTTCAGGGCGTTGAAAGCATTGAGCCGGGCATGCAGTTCCAAGCCCAGACTCAAGGTGGTCCGCTGATGGTTACCGTCAAGAAAGTTGAAGGCGATACGGTCGTTGTCGATGGCAACCACCCGCTGGCCGGCCAGCAGCTCAACTTTGACGTTGAGATCGCGGAAGTGCGTGAAGCCAGTGCTGAAGAAGTCGAGCACGGCCACGTGCACGGCGAAGGCGGCGTTGAGCACTAAGACGCTCCCGCTACCGATAAGAAAAGGTGACCTTCGGGTCACCTTTTTTTGTGCCCGACTACACTGAGCACCCTACTCATCGGGTATCAGCACCAGTTGCCCATGGCGAACGCTTCTTGATGAAGTCACTTCGGCGGCAAACTGCTTGAGCGCTTGCCCCTGGCCTTTCAAGAGCGCCACTTCCAGGCAGCTGTCATGATTGATATGCACATGCAGGGTAGAAAGCGTGAGGTCATGGTGGTCGTGGGAGTGACGCGTCAAGCGCTTGGATAGCTCGCGAGCGGCATGATCATAGACATACACCAGTGCCCCCATGCAGGGCGCTTCCGGGGCAGCCTCTTCATTCACCTGCTTCAAGCCGCTGCGGGTTAAATCACGAATTGCCTCTGAGCGGTTCTGATAGCCACGCGCACGCATCAACGCATCCACTTCTGCCAACAGCTCCTCATCGAGCGTTACCGTTACACGCTGCATTCACGCCTCCTCAAATAATGGCCCGCTTTCCATAGGCTGTTTGGCCCGTTAGTATGATGTTATTGCAAAAACATCATACTAGTACCGCGACTAGCGCAAAGGATGAAGCGATGACTAAAGCAACTCGGCCTATCTTACTGGGTATTGCGCTAAGTTGTTTAGCCGCCATTAGCACCGCACAGGCTAAAGATCAGTTAATTCTGGCCATTGGTGGTGAACCCGAGCAGGGCTTCGATCCCCTACTGGGCTGGGGGCAGTACGGTAACCCGCTGTTTCAGTCGACGCTGCTCTCACGGGGCCAGGATTTTACGCCGCAGCCAGAACTCGCCACCAAGTGGTCACTATCCGAAGACCGCCTTACTTGGACATTGACCCTGCGCGGCGACGCACGCTTTGCTGACGGCACTCCAGTGACCGCCGACGACGTGGCCTACACCTTCAACACTGCAGCCAAGGCAGGCGGGCGCGCCGATTTGAGCGCCCTCGCCGAGGCAACGGCCATCGATGAACAGACCGTTACCCTACGACTTCACGCTCCGCGAATTACCTTTATTGATCAGCTACTAACGCTGGGCATCGTGCCCCACGCCGAGCGTGAAAACGGCTATAGCGAGCAATACGGTCGACACCCCTTGGGCTCAGGGCCCTATCAATTGGTCGAGTGGCAAGAAGGCGAGCAGCTCATTGTTGAACGCAACCCTTACTTCTACGGCCCTACGCCTGATTTTGAACGGCTGGTATTTCTATTTACTGGTGAAGACGCCACGCTGAGTGCAGCTCATGCCGGCCAGGTAGATATCGCCGCCATCCCCCCGGCATTGGCGGCCAATGTGACGACGTCGATGCAGCGGGTCATCATGGAAAGCGTCGATAACCGCGGCATTCTTTTCCCCATGCAACCTGACAATGGCGAGCATGCGGCTTCCGAAGCTCCCATTGGCAACGATGTCACCGCTGACCCTGCCATTCGACAGGCGATCAATTTGGCGGTTGATCGCGATACGCTGGTCGAGGTGGCCCTGCACGGCTTTGGTCGCCCCGCCTTTGGCCCGGCCGACGGCCTTCCCTGGAGTAGCGATGAAGAGCGAATAGACGCACCTGATCTTGCCCAAGCGAAAGGCCTCCTCGATGCCGCTGGCTGGGAGTTACACGACGATGGCCTGCGCTATAAGGAGGGCCTGCCCGCCCGTTTTCGGCTCACGTACCCGTCAAGCGATACCACCCGTCAGCTGCTTGCCGAAGTGAGTGCCGAAATGGTTCGCCCACTGGGTATAGAGATGCAGCCAACGGGCCGCCACTGGGATGACATCCAGCGTCATGCCTTGCACCAAGACGCTATTCTATTTGGTTTTGGTAGCCACAGCCCTCAAGAGGTTTACTACCTCTTCCACAGCCAGCACGCCGGTAACGGTTACTACAACAGCGGCTTTTACACCAACTCGGCAGTCGATACCCATTTAGATGCCGCCCAGGCGGCGCCTAGTAGCGAAAAGGCCAACCGCCACTGGCAGGCCGCCCAGTGGGACGGCACCACCGGTTACGGCTTGCGCGGCGACGCTAGCTGGGCTTGGCTCGTCAATCTGGAGCATGTCTATTTTGCCGACACTTGCCTGGACGTGGGCGAGTTGGGCGTAGCCCCCCACGGCCATGGCTGGCCCATCACGGCCAACCTGCTTGAGTGGCGCTGGGTATGCGATTGATGCCGCGCATTGCTATGCGCCTAGGCCGCCTGGCGCTGGTACTGCTGTGCGTCGCGCTGGTCTCGTTTGGGCTCATGATGCTCTCACCCATTGATCCTGTGGATGCCTATCTAGGCCCACAGGTGGCTCAGGTCAGCCCCGAACAGCGCGCGCTGATTGCCGAACGCTGGGGATTCGATGCGCCTCCCGCCGTACAGTTTGGCCACTGGCTGCGTCAATTAGCGAGTGGCGACCTGGGCTGGAGCCATGTGTATAACCAGCCGGTTAGCGAGGTCATCGGCCAGCGCTTTCAGCGCTCCATCGTACTGCTCGCAAGCGCGTGGCTCGTCTCGGCACTGCTGGGGTTTGCGCTGGGCGTCATGGCGGGGGCGAAAGAGGGCTCGCCGCTGGACAAGATGATCAGCACCTACGCTTATTTAACCGCTTCAACGCCTGCCTTTTGGCTGGCCATGCTCGCCGTGCTGCTGTTTTCGGTCACGCTGGGGTGGGCACCCACCTGCTGCGCTGGCCCGGCCGGCGTGTTGGATCAAGATGTCACCCTCACCACACGGCTGCATCACTTAGTGCTGCCGGTCGCCACGCTGGCACTGCTGGGCATCGCCAACATTACCCTGCACACTCGCACCCGAATGCTGGCTCTCATGCGTTCAGACATTGCAATCCACGCTTTCGCCCAAGGCGCCGGCCGATTCGATGTCGCCTGGCGGCACGGCCTCCGTCACGCCAGTTTACCGGCAGTGACGCTAGCGTTCGCATCTCTGGGGGAGCTTTTCGGCGGCTCTATTCTGATCGAGCAAGTATTTGCCTACCCAGGTTTGGGGCAAGCCACCGTGGCCGCGGGTCTGCGCAGTGATATTCCGCTGCTGCTGGGGATTGCTCTATTTACTGCCCTGTTCGTCAGCATCGGCAACCTCGTCGCCGATACGCTGTATGGCGTTATCGATCCACGCCTTACGACAGGTGGCTCATGATCACTCCCCAGCCGCGCCTGCGCGCGATGCTCAGCCTGAGCATCACCGCTGTGTTTATCGGAGGGCTTATCGCCAGTCAGTGGCTGTTGACCGATTCCGTTCAACGGATGCAGTTTGGCGCTCGCTTGGCCCCACCGAGCCTTGAACACTGGCTGGGCACCGACGCCCTGGGCCGTGAACTCTGGGCGCGCACCCTGGCCGGGTTGGCGCTGAGTTTTTGGGTGGGCTGCCTAGCCGCACTTCTGAGCACCTTGATTGCGCTGAGTTTGGCGGCGCTAGCCACGCTCTCGGCGCGGCTGGATGCGCTGGTGAGCCTGCTGATTGACACCCTGCTGAGTGTTCCCCACCTGATTCTACTGATGCTGATCGCCTTTGCGCTGGGCGGCGGCACCCAGGCAGTGATCATTGCCGTGGCGGTCACCCACTGGCCAAGCCTTGCCCGGGTGCTGCGCGCCGAACTATGGCAGTTGCGACAAGCCCCCTATGTACACATTTCACGAGCGCTGGGGAAGTCGCGCTGGTTCGTGCTCCACGGCCATCTCCTTCCGCACCTGCTTCCCCACTGCCTGGTGGGTGCCCTGCTGCTGTTTCCACACGCCATTTTGCACGAAGCCGCGCTGACCTTTCTGGGCTTCGGCTTGAGCCCCAGCCAACCGGCCATTGGCGTACTGCTGGCCGAGGCGATGCGCTACCTGAACGGCGGGTACTGGTGGTTAGGGGTATTTCCGGGCTTAGGGTTGTTACTCATGGTGCTGATGTTCGAGCGCCTTTCCAGTCAGCTGCGCCGTGCGCTTTAACGCTGCTAAGCAAACCATCGAGGGGAGGCAGACCGTGTTCACGATTGACCAGCTATCGCTACAGCTACCCATGTATGCTTCCTGGTGGAAGCGTGAATGGGCCACCTGCTTGAATGATGTTTCACTGACGTTTGCCACGGGCGAAGTGCACGCCCTGGTCGGCGCCTCAGGGGCGGGGAAAAGCTTATTGGCTTACGCGATGATGGGGCTATTGCCAGCGCAGGCTCGCCTGCAGGGGCAGCTTTACTATCAGGGCACACTGCTTGATGCATCTCGCCAGCGGCGGCTGCGTGGCCGGGAACTGGCGCTTATTCCTCAGTCGCTCAGCGCCCTGGATCCATTGGTGCGTACCCAACGCCAGGTGGCCTGGGCGGCCCAGCGCGCAGGCCATGCTACCGAATCCGCCTGGCGGGCGTCTCAGCAGGCGCTCGACCACTATCAGTTGAATGCCCGCGCGCAGCAGGCCTACGCTCATGAGCTGTCGGGTGGCATGGCGCGCCGCGTGCTGACGGCCATGGCACACGTTAGCCAAGCACGGCTGGTGATTGCCGACGAGCCCACCGTGGGGCTGGACCCACATCAACGCCAGCGAGTACTAACGGCGCTGCGCGAGCTGGCCGATCAGGGCAAGACCGTGGTGCTGATTACCCATGACCTGCGCCACGCCCTGCCAATAGCCGACCAGGTGACTATTTTGCGCGACGGCAAGTCGATCGAAACCGCCCCTGCCTGCGCCTTCCAAGGGGCTGGCACCTCGCTCAGCAGCACCTATTCCCAGGCGCTGTGGCGTGCACTGCCGGACAATGGTTTCACGGTCAGCATGGCGCAGCCAGTAGATAAGGAGACGGTCGTTGCTTGAAGCTCACCAGCTTGGCTTTCAGTTCTTATCCGGCGAGCCGCTGCTATCAGGTATTTCTCTGACCTTAAGGGCGGGCCAGTGGGTAGGGTTAAGCGGCGACTCTGGCGCAGGAAAATCAACGCTGGGCAAGCTGTTGGCGGGCTACTTAACACCCCAAGCGGGTGAGATCACGTTGGCGGGCATGGCGCTGCCGGACAGCGGAATACAGCCAGTGCAGTGGCTGCCGCAATCGCCGGAGCTATCGGTGAACCCCCGCTGGCGGGTCGGTAGGATACTGCGGGAAGCCTGGACACCTTCAGAAGCACAGTGTCAGGCGTTCGGCATCCACCCCCGCTGGCTGTCGCGCTACCCCCAATCGTTATCAGGCGGAGAACTGCAGCGTGTCTGCGTGCTGCGGGCGCTGGCTCCCGGGATACGCTTTTTGATCGCCGATGAGATATCGACGATGCTCGACCCGATCACCCAGGTGGAGCTTTGGCAGGCCTTGCAACAGGAGGCGGAAAACCGTCAGCTAGGTGTGCTGGTGATCAGCCACGATAGCGCCCTGCTGAAACGCCTCTGCCCTCAGCGCTTCCATTTGAGCAGTGGTCAACTGAAGCCATGGTAGTGCTGATGCCGAGAAAATTAGTCAACCGCTTGGCGACGCTCAAAGCGCCACAGGCCGAAAGCAATCGCCAAGGTGATCGTCAGCAGTAGCCACGAGCCGATGCTCACCCCCGCCCAGCCAGCCCACTGCCAGAACGGCTCCAGCCAGAAACCACCCAAGCTGGCACCCACATAGTAAAACACCAGATAGAGCGCCGACGCGCTGCCCCGGGCGCCCTGGGCATAGCGCCCTACCCAGCTGGAAGCCAACGAATGCGACAGGAAAAAGCCAAACGCATTGATGCTCAAGCCAATAATAATCAGCGCTAGCGAATCAAACAGCGTGATGGCCGTGCCCAGCATCAAGATGACGACCCCAACCATCATGCACGCTGCGGGAGAAAACCGCCCCGCCAAACGCCCGGAGATCATCGAACCGAAAGTACCCCCCAGGTAGGTCAGGAAAATCAGCCCCAAACCACTCGCGGCCAGTTGATAGGGCGCATCCGCTAGGCGGAAAGTGATATAGCTGTACTGGTTGATAAAAATCAGAAAGTTAATGCCACCTAAACAGTAGGCAGCGAGCAGCACCGGGCTGCGCAAATGGCCAAGCAAATTCCCCGCCGCTTTACCTAGCTCAAAGCGCTGCGGTGTAAACGCACGGCTGATGGGGAGTAGCCGCCAAAACACCACGCAACCGATCAGCGTTATGCAGCCTACCGACAAGAAGGCAGCCGTGGGGCCGCCTATCTCCGCCGCGGCGCCGCCTACGATACGTCCACTAATGCCGCCCAATGAATTGGCCCCAATATAGAGCCCCACCGCGCTTAACAGCGCCGGCTTATCGAACTCGTCGCCCATCCAGGCGATCGCCACGGCAGGCAAGCCGCCCAATACGAAGCCCTGCACCAGGCGCAGCAGTAACAGGCTTTCAAACGTAGGCGCAAAGGCCAAGGCAAGGGAGCAACCGCCTGCCAGCAGCAGCGTAATGCGCATTATGCCTTCGCGGCCAATGGCATCAGAAAGAGGGCCAAACACTAGCAGGGCAATGGCGAGGGAGAGCGTTGATACCGACATGAGCAAACTGACCCCCAGGGTCGAGACATCGTACGTCTCCTTTAACCCTGGCAGCAGCGGCTGCGGTGCATACAGATTGATAAAAACAAGAAAAGAGCCGAGGCAAAGCGCCAAGGTGGCGCGCCACCAGGCGCGCGTTTTGGCTTCGATCATGCCATTCCTAAAAAATGAAGAGTCTAACGATTAGAAAACACGACTGCTTAGCTGGGCTAACTGGGTAGGTTCTAGCGCACGACGCGCCTGCCAGTAGTAGCGCCGCCAATAGCTGTTATCCAGGCTGGAAATAATCACCCCTTTGGAGGTAGAGGCATGCAGGAAATAACCATTTCCCACATAAATTCCCACGTGGTTATAGCGTCCTGGTGGGCTGAAGAACACCAGATCGCCCGCCTGCAGCTCTTGGCGGTCGATCGGGCGTCCCTCGTGTATTTGTCCACTGGTGGAACGCGGCAACTCTAAATTAAACGTATCACGGTAAACATTGCGAACCAGGGCCGAGCAGTCAATCCCTCTTTCTGACGTGCCGCCAATCTGGTAAGGCGTTCCTGCCCAGCGCTGGTGCTGGACCAGAAGCGCCTCACGAATGGCTGTTGGCGGCGGTACTTGCAAACTGCGCAGATGCGCATCGATGGGATCAACCGGCGACATTTGCGGGTTGGCGCCCATTCCGGGCAGTGTCATCGAGAAGTAATTATCGGGGGCCTGCGTCGCGCTCTGTCGAGTAGAGCCTGCGCAGCCAGCCACTAATGTAACTATAAAACAAGCACTTAAAATACGAACAGCAGTCACAGCGGGGCGTGGCAACGCAACCATGCGATAAACCTCGTGACAATGAATAAGGTGGCGGTATGACAAAACTCATTTTCCACGCACGACTATAAGCTAGTTATCCTATGTTTGGCGAGCCTAATGTAACGTGCGTTGATCACCCGGCAACGTATCGATATGCAGGGGTGCAAAGTGGCGCGGTTTGTTACCGGGAAAATCCAGACTTACCCACGGGCCCGCCAGCACCGGCGCACCGCAAACCCAGGCCACCAGCGCCTGGCGAAAACCCGCTAAAAAGCTCTCGCGCTCGGGGGTTTCGCCCATAAAAAACGAGAAGCCGGCATACATGCCCATGGCATACTCCTGCCAGCCAGCATAATGATCCGCCGCAAGTTGATAAGCGCGATCCAATACGCTGGCAAACGCAGTGCTATCCAGCCAACGAAGCTGCCGTGCGGCAATCGCCAGATCGACCAGTTGGGCAATATCCCAAGCCGCCATATCGACTTCATTGCAGCCATCTTCGTTGTCACGTACCCGGCGTAAACGCAGCAGATGGTGACGCTCGTCTTCAGCACAGTCACCAGACTCAAGAATGGCGATCTCTGCGCTTAAACGCTCCGTATTGAGGGTATAAGGCGCATAGTTAATCTGATACTCCTGCCGGTCACCCGATTCGAGCATGTAGTTTAAAAATTCCTGCATATCCCCGGCCGTGCTCAAGTGATAGTGGCTCTCTACCCACTCACGGATCTCCGCGCACTCACGGGCACTCTCGGGCTGCGGCTCACTCCACACGGCACTGTTTAACGGCCCCACCAATGACATGGCGGTAAAGTGGCTCAAGGTGGGCCGACTACCCGGCTCACGCCATGCATCGTGGCGCCAATCCAGCCAGTGAAACAGGCTACCCGGATCTTCGATGTGCCAAATGATTTCATTGATCAGCGAGGCATGTTCAGGCTCTGGCAGGCAGCTCTCCCAGGCAAACCATGCGCCTAACAAGCGCTTGGCGTTGGGATAAAACCGGCACAAGCAGCTGCGCAGTGCGCTGGCATACTCCATTAACGGCGCCCGATCCAATAAGCCACTGTCGAGCGACATATGCAGATAAAAAGCGAACTTTTCAGCCATGTGAATCGTCGCTGCGTGACGGCTAACGCCCTTGACCGCATTACGCTGCTTGAGCTCTTCCGGGGTCGGCTGGCCAAACCAGCTTTGCGAGGGCGGCAAAACGCCATGCACCGCATCGGCCGCCAGTTGGTTAAGGTGATGGGCCTGTGCGGGTAGCCAATAACGCGCCAGCGCATGCGCCCCTTCATCGGCATGCAAGCCCAGCGACTCCTGTAGATAGAGCGCTGCATCGGCACGCTGCGCTTCGGGTAGCGCAGCAGAAGGGTCTATCTGGCGCAGCATCACATCGGGCTCACGCACGCTGGCCAAGGCCAACAACCAGTGATGGGGCGTATTGCGCCATTGACGAATGCGCGCCTGTGACGCTTTCTTGGTGGGTTCATCCAACAGCGCTACGGGCGGGTGCTTCCAGGGGCTATGAACACTGTGCAGCAGCAACTGGTGCCGTTCACTGGGCGTTTTGCCGCGCCGATCCATACCCTCAAACAGGCTCTGCCCACGCCCATAGGCATTGAGCACGGCGTACCAGTCATGGTAGCGGCGACTGATCAAATCGGCGGCGTGGCCGGCCAGGTCATCGGCTTCCTCCTGGCTGAGCCAGCCACAGCAGGCGCCCGCCCAGGCAAGTTCGACAAGCCGTAGCCAGTCCCAGGCAGCCCACTCCAGCGGCTCCCCCTGGTTGACGAATTTATTGAGCACCGGGGCATAGGGCGATTCGCCCATGACGCTGCGCTGCCACTCCATACGCTGGGCGTTGTCCATGCTCAATAGCTCGCGGGCCTCGATATCCCACCGCTGCCGCTCACCCTGGGCACCTAGCCAAAGCATGACCCCAAGCAGCGCGTCCCGGTCATGGACCTCCCATACTTGCGCTAACCACTCAGCCGCTTCCGGCCAATCAGCGTGGCTGGCCGGGTAGACGATAATCGGTCGAAACAACGCACATAGCCGCCAACTCTGCGCTTGGGGCTGTTGTGGCCAGAGCGGCGCCGGTGCGGGAAGTTTAGCCAAGGCATTTTCGAGCGCTTCCCAGGTGATACCCTCGCCGTCGGTTTCGAGATCGGCTAACGCCTGGCAGGCATCAATAAACCGGTCATCGGCGCCTATCTCCCAGCCACGCACCCCTAGCGCACGGCGGAGATCCGCCAGCCAAGCCCGCAGGTCACTGTAATCGCTGGTAATACGACGAGTAATATGGTGCGCCCACGCCCGAGCCTGTTCGGCCTCTAACCAGCCTGCTGCACCGGCCAAAGCGGCCCACTCCAGCGCGCCCAGCAAACGATCAGCCTGCCCTGCTGGCGCTCCCAAGCCGTGAAACAACTGCTCGGCTAACTCTCCACGATCGGTAATCCCCAATTGCAGCAGACGCTGTTCCGCCGCTCCTGCATCCACCGCCAGCGGATGAGGAGTAAACGCCCAATCACACAGCACAAGCTGTTGGGCCCACCAGGCATTTAACGCGTCGATCAAGAGGCACCTCGAAAAAGCATATTATCACCACCCACTAACACAGGGTCACCGCCAGCAAAGCGCCGGATTAAAGCCGCCTAGTGTAACGGAAAGTGATGCGAACACCGATAGCATCTGTACAAACGACACCGCCCGGCACAAGGCCGGGCGGTCACCAAACAAATGATAGCTTACAAGCTATGCTTTTTTAACTTTACTGATCACCCACAAGAGCACCACCGCACCCACGATGGCCGTCACCAGCGAACCGATAAAACCGCCCGAAGAGAGCCCAAGGAGGCTGAACAAGAAACCGCCGATCACGGCGCCAACGATACCCACACCAATGTTACCCAGGATGCCGAAACCGCCGCCACGCATAATGTTGCCAGCGATCCACCCAGCCAAACCACCAATGATTAACCAAGCAATAAAGCCCATATAGTCTCCTTACTATTTCATTTAGGGGTGTCAGCTACGTATGTTAGCAGGCGTTTTACCTAGCTGTCGTGCTTGTTCTACCATAGCACACAGCGTTACTGTTCGGCGCCTATCGGTGAAGATGCTCGGCAACTCTTAAAGGAAAATTCATGATACCCGACTCGCTCAAACAACTGCTTAAAAGCACAGATGGTCAGCAAACGGCCCACTGGGAAGGCCGCGAGGTAGTGCTTTTCAACATGCCGTGGGGTGAGTTGGCGATCAGCTTACAAGGTGCCCAAGTGCTGCATTTTCGCCCTCATGATGACAGCGACTGGCTTTGGGTGACGCCCAAACCCCAAGCCCTGCCTGGCGCAATTCGCGGCGGTATCCCGCTCTGCTGGCCGTGGTTTGCCGATGAGCGCTATGCCGATGAAAGCCCTAACCGCGATGGCCCTTTTCATGGCTTGGCGCGCCACGCTGCGTGGCGCTTAGACGCAGTCGATGAGCATGCCGAAGGTATTGAAGTGCATCTTTCTCCCGAGCAACGCCTGCATACGCAACTCACCGCACGGTTAGTGGTGCAAGCCAACGCGCAACGACTAAACGTAGAGCTGATTAGTGAAAACACCGGCGAGACGCCCGTTAAAACCAGCGGCGCGCTGCACACCTACTTGGCAGTGGCCGATATCCATCAGTGCCGCCTGGAAGGTCTCTCGGGGGCGCGCTATCTCGACAAATTGCGCGATTTTGCAGAAAGCGAACAGCAGGGCACGCTGGCCATTAACGGTGCCGTTGACCGCATTTATCATACCAATGAGGCAGTGCTGCTTAACGATGGCGAGCGCAGCCTACGCATCGGCAAACAGTCCAGCGACTCTACCGTAGTATGGCACCCCAACGACGACCTTCCTGGCGATACACCGGCTGACGCAGCACGCCACTTTGTCTGCGTTGAAGCTGCCAATACGCGCCTAGACCCGGTTTGGCTGGTACCCGGTGCGCAGCACTTGTTAGGCACCACCCTCAGCCGCGGTTAACCTTCGGTTCATCTACATTTTGCTATCATACGCTCAATCTCTTTTGCGTTAGGGAGTTCCGATGGATCCGCAGCGATGGCTAGAGGCCGCTACGCTAGCCTTTAATTTAATCGGTATGGTGGTGTGTTTGGTCGGTCTTACCCTGGCACAAAAAATGACTCGCCGCTGGCCGGGCTACACGCTGGCGGGGGTCGGTTTTTTGATAGCCACCCTGCCGATGCTTTCACAGCTACTATTAGTGTTTCGCCAGTGAGAACAGTGAGCGCCATGCAGCACTGTTTTTTTTGAAGGGTGCTGATTTTTAAGAGAGCCGGTTTTGCAGAGCGGGGGCCGCGTTAATTTGCTAAGAGCCATAGAGGGAACGAAAGGATGCGTCAGCCGTTAAGCCGCGAACTGAGCAATTTGTTAGAGCGGGGTCGGGATCGCCAGTTGCGCTTAGCGGTGACGGGCCTCTCACAAGCAGGTAAAACCGCCTTTTTGACCTCACTGGTCAATCAACTGCGCCATGCGGGCGTCGAGGCGCGCCTCGATTTACTGCCCGCTGCCCGTGAAGGTCGCCTGCTGGGTGCTCAGCGGCTTAACCAGCCCGACTTGGGCGTGCCACGCTTTCCCTACGACCCCGGCATGGCCGCCCTACGCGACACTCCGCCGCGCTGGCCGGAACCCACCCGCGGCATTAGCGAGTTACGTTTGCAACTGCGTTACCGCCCTGCCCGCAGCGGTTGGTTAACACCCGAAATTGCGCATCTTACCCTGGACCTGTTCGATTACCCGGGCGAGTGGTTACTCGACCTGCCGCTGTTGCAGCACGACTTTTATAGCTGGAGCAAAGCCCAAGCGCTGTACGCCGGCGAACAGCGCCGCGGTTTATTCAGTGATTGGCTGGCGGCCGTTGAACAACTCGACCCGGCCAGTGAAGCCGACGAAGCCCAGCTCGCCACCCTGGCCGAGGAGTATGCTCAAGGTCTACGGCGCGCTAAACAGGCCGGCTTTTCCGACTTACAGCCGGGACGCTTTTTGCTGCCTGGCGAGCTCGAAGGCGCGCCGGTGCTGCAGTTTTTCCCGCTGCCACAGCTGAATTCTTCCCATCACGCCACCTCGAAAGAAGCCTTGGACGCGTTACCTGCCAACAGCCTTTACGCCACGCTGGCCGCGCGCTTTCGCTACTACCAGCAACAGGTCGTCAAGCCCTTCTATCGCGATCACTTCCGTCGCTTTGACCGCCAGATCGTACTGGTCGACGTGCTGGGGGCGCTGAACGCCGGGCCGGAACGGTTTGAAGACCTTTCCCGCGCGCTGCGCCAACTGATGCACAGCTTCGACTACGGCAAGCGCAGCCTGCTGACACGGCTGTTCGCGCCCAAGATTGACCGCTTGGCGATTGCGGCGACCAAGGCCGATCATGTCACCCCCGACCAACACGGCAACGTGGTGCAGCTATTGGAAGCCTTGCTGGCGGAGCCCTTGAAAGACCTACGCTTTGCCAATGTTCCGGTCAAAGCGCTCTCACTGGCCTCGATTCGCGCCACTGAAGCTCGCGAAGTAACACACGAAGGTAAGCGCTCACCCGCACTGCGCGGTACGACACTGGAAGGCGAAGAGGTGCTGGTCTACCCAGGCGATGTGCCTGCCCGGCTCCCCACGGCCGATTTTTGGCAGCAGCAAGGTTTCGATTTCCCTGGCTTTCGCCCGATGCAAGCCAACTCGGAAGCGCTTGATCATATCCGCATGGATGCCGCCATCGACTGGCTGCTTGGAGACAAACTAACATGACCACCCCACAGCCACGGCGCCACTTTACGCTGGATGACACACCGGAAGCGGCGGTGGATGCCGAGGCGCCCTTGCGCCAACGGGAAGCGTTTGCAGGCACCAGCGAGCACCATCCCCTGGCACCGCTGGCCGAAGAGAAAGCGCTGCCCGCCGCCAGCCTAGGCGCGCCACGCAAGCGCCGCTGGGGGCTGCTGTTCGCCCTGGCAGGGGGCGCGGCCCTGGGCACCGCTGAGCTGGTGACTGGAATACCCGACGCCCTGGCACAATCTCACTGGCTCGAGATGGCTTGGCAGCTGTTCGGGATCAGTTTGATTGGCTTGGGCGCTTTCTCGTTGCTCAAAGAGCTGGGACGTTTGCGCCGCCTGAAACGCCACGATAAGTTGCGCGGCAATCTCGCCGAGCTGCCGCTGCGCTCCCCCAAACAGGCTCGGGCGATGGCCGAGCAACTCAGGCGCCAGCTAAAGCTCGCCGACGATGATCCCCACTGGCTAGCCTTTCAACGCGCCAGCCAGCCGCACCATAGCGGGGAAGAGATTCAAACGTTGCTGCGCTACCACCTGCTGGCACCACGCGACCGCGAAGCCCAGCGCTTGATTACCCGCATGTCCGGGGAAACCGCGATCATGGTCGCCATCAGCCCGCTAACGCTGGTGGACATGGCGCTGGTGGCCTGGCGTAGTTTGGCGATGGTAGATCGCCTCTGCCGCTTGTACGGCCTTGAGCTGGGCTATGCCAGCCGCCTGCGGCTGTTTCGTAACGTGCTGCACAACATGGCCTTTGCCGGTACCAGTGAACTGGCCGCCGACGCCAGCATGGACATGCTCTCGCTCGATTTGGCCGGGCGTCTCTCAGCCCGTGCAGGCCAAGGGCTCGCTACCGGGCTGCTTAGCGCCCGCCTTGGATTACGCGCCCAGCGCCTCTGCCGACCTGTGCCCTTCACTGCCGATGAGCAACCCAAGATCGCCGATCTGCGCCAAGACTTGTGGCGACAAATCAAACAATTGGATAAAGATAAAGTGCCGCAGAATCGCTAAGCGTGTAAACGGTGGCGCCGCTCTTTTTGATCAGAAGGTGGGATTCAACGCTGATTATGCTCATGATGGGGGTTTAACATAGCATTCTCCAATGAGGAGACGTAGTGCATGAATCACCCCAATGAGTCAGAGTCGCCCCCGGCAGGGAGCGACATGCAGACCGACTATGTCGTCGGTCAGGACAATATCAAGGGCCAGTTTGGCCCCATCGGCTTCGATATCCACAACCGTGTATTCGTTGTCTCCGCGCTTGCCTCGGCCATATTCATCGTTCTCACCCTGCTGTTCCCAGAGCAGGCGGGGAGCACCTTTCAGTCCATTGTTTCTTTCTCGACGGGAACACTAGACTGGTATTTCATGATTCTGGTCGATTTCTTTATTCTGTTTTGCTTGGCACTGGTGGTGCTGCCTTATGGCTCAGTCAGGCTGGGCGGTGCCGATGCCCGGCCGGATCACAGCTATCTTTCCTGGTTCGCGATGCTATTTACGGCGGGCATCGGTATCGGCCTACTGTTCTTCGGTGTACTCGAACCGGTTTATCACGCCAACGTCTCGCTGCCCTTAGGTGTCGAGTCTCCGTTTGGTGCTGACGGTGAGTTAAATCCAGCCGCAATTGCCGATGCCAGTGCCTTAGGGCTGGCTGGCACCTACCTCCATTGGGGGATCCATGGCTGGGCAGTGTATGTGGTCATGGCGTTAGCGCTGGGCATCTTTACTTATAACAAGGGGCTGCCGTTCTCAATCCGCTCGGCCTTTTTCCCAATTCTCGGTGAGCGAGTCTGGGGCTGGTGGGGGCACGTCATCGACATACTGGCGGTGTTTTCCACCCTCTTCGGGCTGGCGACCTCACTTGGGCTGGGTGCTCAGCAAGCCAATGCGGGGATGAACTTTGTCTTCGGCCTGGAAGTCAGCACCTTGACGCAGGTCATCGTCATCATTCTGGTGACGGCGGTGGCGCTGGTCTCGGTTTGGCGTGGGCTTGAGGGCGGCTTGAAGAAGCTCTCCGAAATCAACATGATTCTGGCCGTTCTGTTCTTCTTTTTCGTGCTCTTCGCTGGCCCCACGCTGTTGGCGCTCACCGGCTTTTGGTCGGGGCTCACCACCTATGTCACCGACTTTATTCCGCTTTCCGCCCCCTTTGGTCGTGACGACGATGCCTATCGCCAGTCCTGGACGATTTTCTACTGGGCCTGGTGGATCAGTTGGGCACCTTTCGTGGGGATGTTTATTGCCCGCGTATCACGGGGCCGTACGGTGCGTGAGTTTGTCCTTTGCGTATTGCTGGTGCCTAGCCTGTTTATCTTTGTCTGGATGGGCGTGTTTGGCTCTACAGCCCTTGAACAGCTATATGCTGACCCAGCGGGCAGCTTGGTGAAAGAGTATGTCATCGACAACTACAGACCCGAGCTTTCGCTGTTCGGCATGCTGAACGAGCTACCGCTGACGGGCCTGATGTCGACTCTGGGCATCGTCCTGGCGCTGATCTTCTTTGTCACCTCTTCGGATTCCGGCTCCCTAGTCATTGATACCATCACCGCCGGTGGCAAAATCGATGCTCCGCGGCCACAGCGGATGTTCTGGGCAGTAGTCGAGGGTCTCATCGCGATTGTGCTGTTGATCGGTGGTGGTTTAACCGCTCTTCAGGCCGGGGTTACCGCCACCGCCATCCCCTTCTCGATTGTCATGCTGGTGATGTGCTACTCGATCATCAAGGCGCTTAATGGCGAGCTGCGGCTTATTCGTAAGTAACACCAGAAGCTGACACCTTGAAACAGCTGTAAAAAAGGCCCCTTCGCTGATACCAGCAAGGGGCCTACTTTTTTTACGCCAAGCCGCTTAGGCAATACGCTGCTCGGTTTTGGCATCGAATAAAATCGCTCGCCCCATATCTATCCTCAACGCCAGCCGCTCTCCTGCCACCACGGCGCATTTAGGCCCAACACGCGCCGTCACTTCCTGTTCGCCCAGCGGCAAACGCAGCAGGATATCCGCCCCGGTAGGTTCTACTACCGCCACACTGGCGCTTAGCAGCGTTCCTTCGGCTTGGGAGGTTAACCGCGCATCCTCTTCGCTGAAGTGCTCCGGGCGTAGACCAAGGATGACCGGCTGGTTAAGCCTCTCGGCCATATCAGGTGCGATACGCGCTTCAGGCCAAGGCAGCACCAGCTCATCCTCACCCGGCGTGGCAATGCGCAGTTGATAACCGCCGTGGTTATCTTCCAGCGTGGCGCGGATAAAGTTCATCGACGGCGAGCCCATAAAGCCTGCTACGAACATATCCACCGGGTTGTTGTAGACCTCGTCCGGCGTGCCGAGCTGCAGGATATGACCGTCGCGCATCACCGCAATGCAGTCCGCCAAAGTCATGGCTTCGACCTGGTCATGGGTGACGTAAACAATGGTGGTGCCCAGGCGCTGGTGGAGTTTTTTGATTTCGGTGCGCATGTCCACGCGCAGCTTGGCATCCAGGTTTGAGAGCGGCTCGTCAAACAGGTAGACCTTGGGCTCCCGGGCCAGGGCCCGACCCATCGCCACCCGCTGTCGCTGCCCGCCAGAGAGTTGGGCAGGTTTGCGATCCAGCAGATGGGTAATCTGCAGTAGATCGGCGACCCGCTCGACGGCCGCTTTCCGCTCGGGTTTGGGCACCTTGCGCATTTCAAGCCCGAAGCTGATGTTCTGGCGTACGGTCATGCTGGGGTAAAGCGCGTAGGACTGAAATACCATGGCGATGTCCCGATCCGCGGGGGTGCGCCAGGTGACGTCTTCGCCATCGATATAGATATTGCCGGACGTCACCGGCTCTAGCCCGGCAATGGCGTTCATCAGCGTGGACTTGCCACAGCCAGAGGGGCCAACAAGAATCAGGAACTCGCCGGAATCGATCGAAATGCTGACATCTTTGAGCACCCGCTCGCTGCCGAACTCTTTGCGCACGTTGTGGATTTCTAACGCTGCCATAATGAAAATCCTATTGTAAAGCGACTGGCAAAACCCACTCAGTTGGATGGTTAGAAGTAGCCCGTAGCGGGGGTCTTTCGCCATGGATGGCGAAAGTAGCGCCCAGGGATGGGTTCACAGCGCCCCCGCCTAGGGCTGCTTCTAACCTTTTAAGAAAGGCTGCCATTCACTTAATTGTTATTAACCTTTAACCGAACCCGCTGTCAGCCCGCGCACGAAGTATTTTCCCGCCAGCACGTACACCACCAGGGTGGGTAATGCGGCAATCATGGCCGCTGCCATATCCACGTTGTACTCGCGCACTCCGGTGGAGGTATTCACCAGATTGTTAAGCGCCACGGTCACGGGCTGGGTGTTGTGGGCCGAGAACGCCACGCCAAACAGGAAGTCGTTCCATATCTGGGTGAACTGCCAAATTACTGAGACTACAATAATGGGTGCCGAAACCGGCAGCAGGATGCGCCAGAAGATGCGGAAAAAGCCCGCGCCATCCAACTTCGCCGCCGATACCAATTCGTTAGGGATACCTACGTAGAAGTTGCGGAAAAACAGCGTGGTAAAGGCGATGCCAAAGACCACGTGAACCAGGATCAACCCGGCACGGGAGCTGGAGATACCCAGCCACCCAAGGGTTTGCGCCATGGGCAGCAACACCACCTGGAAAGGAATAAAACAGCCAAACAGCATCAGCGCGAAAACTAATTCAGAGCCTTTGAAGCGCCACTTGGTCAGCGCGTAGCCGTTAAGGGCGCCAATGGTGGTGGAAATCAGCACCGCGGGAATCACGATCGCAAAGGAGTTCCAGAAGTAGCCGCCGACGCCATCACAGCGCATGCCGGTACAGGCTTCGCCCCATGCTTTCGTCCATGGCGCCAGGGTCGGATTTTGCGGAAACGAGAGCAGCGACCCGGCGCTGATTTCGCTCAACGGCTTCACCGAGGTCATCAGCATCACGACCAGTGGCAAGATATAGAACAGCGCGGCGAGGATCAGCACGCCGTAAAGCAGACCACGAAAAAGCCGCGCAGCGGGCGTCTGACGACGAATCACATTAGCCATGCTTGCGGCTCCTTAATTCGGAATAGAGATAAGGAATCAGAATCGCCAACACGCCGCCCAACATCAGCATGGCGCTGGCAGAGCCCAAACCTATCTGTGCCCGGGTAAAGGCGTGGGCGTACATAAAGGTGGCGGGTAAGTCGGTGGCGTAGCCAGGCCCGCCGCCAGTGAGCGCGACGACCAGGTCAAAACTCTTGATAGCAATATGGGCCAGTATCATCACTGCGCTAAACACGACCGGGCGCAGGCAGGGCATCACTACGCGCCAATAAATCCTCGGCAGGCTGGCACCGTCCAACTGGGCTGCTTTCACAATACTGTCGTCGATGCCCCGCAGGCCGGCTAAAAAGAGCGCCATCACAAAGCCTGACGCCTGCCATACGGCAGCAATCACCAGGGTATAAATCGCCATATCCGGGTCAGTGATCCAATCAAAGCGAAACGATTCAAAGCCCCAACTCTGGACCATGGCCTGGATACCCAGCTGCGGGTTGAGTAGCCACTTCCACACCACCCCGGTCACGATAAACGACAGCGCCATGGGATAGAGGTAGATCGTGCGCAGCGCCCCTTCCTGGCGAATTTTCTGGTCGAGCAGAATGGCCAGCAGCGAGCCAATCACTAGGCAAATCACCACGAACAGCACGCCAAAAATCATCAGGTTGGTCGAGGCGACCCACCAGCGCTCATTAGCCATCAGGCGTGAATACTGGCCAAAGCCGACAAAGTCGTAGCTGGGCAGCATGCGCGAGCTGGTTAGCGAGAGCACGAACGTCCACAGCATGAAGCCGTAAACAAAGAACAGCGAAATCGCCACCGACGGTGCCAGCACCAAGCGCGGCAGCCACGCCTGCAAACCACCGGAGGGCGTCGACCGCTTAGCGCCAGCCTCTAAAGGCGTCGCAGAGGTATTTTTCATGGGGAGGGAATCTCTCATCGGAGAAGTGTCCTTGCCAAGCAGAATAGACGCCGCCGTTGCGGCGGCGTCTGGAGAACGCAAGCGCTAGAAAATCTAGAAAGAGGCCGCTTCAGCGGCGCTCACCATACGTTCTGCTGCTTCTTCAGCGGGCATATCGGCGTCGTTGAAGTAGTTAGTGACCACATCGAAAATGGCGCCCTGTACGTCCGCACGCACGGCCATACCGTGAGCCATGCTGGGCACTAGGCCACCCTCTTCGGCGGTGCGCTGAAAATCAGCCAACGACTGCTGGGCACAGCTATCGAATTCGCTCATGTCCAGGTCAGGCCGCGCCGGAATTGAGCCCTTGGCAAGGTTAAACGCTTCCTGGAAAGTAGGTTCAAGCACCAAGCGGGCAAGCGCCTGTTGCGCTTCCAGCTCTTCGTCGTCGGTGACCCGGAACATGGCCAGGCTATCGATGTTGAAGGTGAATGCATCTTCGGTGCCCGGCGCGGCGGCACACAGGTAATCTTCCCCGGCGGTCAGCCCTGCCGCGGTGAATTCGCCTTTCGCCCAATCGCCCATCAGCTGAAAACCGGCCACTCCATCGATCACCATGGCCGTGGCAATGTTCCAGTCGCGTCCGGGCATGCCCTCATCCATCAGTTCACGCGTACGCTTGAAGTCTTCAAGGGCATCGATCATCTGTTCGCCGCCTAAGGCTTCTGGGTCTAGCTCTACCAACGCCTGCTGATAAAACTCGCTGCCCTGGCCACCTAGCAATACGCTTTCGAATACCGTTGCGTCCTGCCAAGCCTGGCCGCCGTGAGCCAGCGGTACGAAGCCCGCTTCACGAATCGCTTCGCCTGCCTCGAATAGCTCATCCAGCGTGGTGGGCATCTCCACCCCTGCCGCTTCCAGCACTTCCGGGTTGGCCCACAGCCAGTTGACCCGATGCACGTTGACGGGCACCGCTACGTATTGGCCGTCGTAGCGCATGATGTCGGCCACGACGTCCGGCAGCAGTTCGTCCCAGCCTTCGGCGTCGGCAACGCCGTTCAGGTCACCCAGCAGGCCCAACTCGCCCCACTCCTGAATCTCGGGGCCTTTGATTTGGGCGGCAGAGGGTGGGTTCCCCGACATGGCGCGGGACTTGAGCACCGTCATGGCGGTTTCACCACCGCCACCGGCCACGGCAAAATCCTGCCAACCGTAGCCTTCGGCTTCCATTAACTCTTTAAGCACATTGGCGGCGCGGGCTTCGCCACCGGACGTCCACCAGTGCAGCACTTCGACTTCATTCGCTTGAGCGGTACTGGCGAGCGCGGCGCCTGCCAAAGCAAGCGCGAGGGTTGTCTTCTTAAACGTCGACATGGAGTCACTCCTTATATTGTTATTGTCCTCTCGGACATGCGACCTCCATGAGATTACGCCAAGGGCTGCGTCAACGGGAGTTACCGAGTACTGCAAAGTATTGGCGGTTTATTACAAACCTGTAATAGTTTTCTGGCGGGGTAGCGTGAGGGTAACTACCAGCCCACCATCTGCATGGTTAGCAAGGGTAATATCGCCACCGTGGGCGCGGGCAATATGCCGAGCAATGCCCAACCCCAGGCCGCTACCACCGGTGTGTCGGCTCCGCGAGGGCTCCAGGCGAACAAACGGCGAAAACACCCGCCCTAGCTGCTCTTCGGGAATACCGGGGCCGTGATCGCGAATATGCAGAGTGACCGCGTTACCGTGATCAACGAGCTCTACCTCGACCTGCTTCCCATAGAACACTGCATTCTCAAGCAGGTTCGCCAGGCAGCGTTTAAGCGCAAGCGGTTTGGCAACCAGCGGTGTAATAGCATGACCGCTGTTAATCTCGATAGTGATCTTACCGCCCTGAAGGCTAAGCTCTTCGGCTAGCTCCTCGACCATGTGCGTAAGATCAACCGAAGCGGGTTCTTCGTGCAGATCCAGGCCTTTTACCGAGGCCAAAGCACCTTTAACGAGGCTGTCCAATTCATCCAATGAAGCGCAAAAGCGCTCCCGCTGGTAGTCATCATCGAGCATTTCGGCACGCAGACGCATCCGGGTTAACGGTGTTTTTAAATCATGAGAAATTGCCGAGAAGAGCCGCTCGCGCTCTTCAATCTGCTCGCGGATGCGCCGCTGCATCCGGTTGAACGCCACGGCAGTGGCGGCGACTTCCTTAGGGCCACTCTCTTTGAGCGGCGGCATATCCAAGTCATCACCCAACTGATTGGCTGCCCGCGAAAGCCGCGCCAATGGCCGGGTCACACTGGTAATGCCCAGTAGAGAGAGCGCCAGTACGCTCAGTAGCACCAGCAGTCCGACCAGTAAACGCTCTTCTGAAAGCCAGCGATAGCCACTAAAAATATCGGGTACGCCCAGCAGCGTGGCCACATACAGCCAAGTGCCTGGGGCAAGCTCCAGTTGAACCACTAGAATCGGCGGCGAAAGCGGTTCCATCAGCAGGCTGTGCTGCCCCCAGCGCGGCGGCAGATCATAGAGCAGCACTTCATTATTCAGCACCCGCAGGTTTTCCGGGCGGGAGAACTCGACAATCACATCGTCGATGTTGAGCTGCTGGGTGAGCACCGAGCGCACGTTGTTCACCACTACCTCTTTCTCCGGGCCCGAACCGATATCGTCGATGGTGAGCCTGCGCTCGTTAACGCTAACGAAAAAGCGTGTGCCGCCCATATTACGCAGCTGATCGAGCACGATATGGCGATAGTCCACGGGCAGCGAGCGGAAAAACTTCATGGTGGAAGCAATGCTAAACGCCATGTTGGTGGACAGCTCATCCAACTGTGCCAAATGGCTGGAGCGCACCTGGGAAGTCCAGATCGCGTAGCTGGCCCCTTGGGCGGCCAGCACCCCGGCGATCATAATGATCACAAAGCGCCCGCGCAGCGACGCCGGCAGCCAGCGGGCCACTCGCCGGGATAAACGCCGCCTGGTCTCGGCCCACCCCACTTGTTTCACGTTAATGCGTCTACCTGGGCAGTCAACACATAGCCCGCGCCGCGCACCGTGCGAATTAACTGCGAGTGCTGAGCATCTTCCCCCAGCCGTTGGCGCA
The DNA here is from genome assembly GCF_002366715.1 of Halomonas sp. UBA3074. Lineage (GTDB taxonomy): Bacteria > Pseudomonadota > Gammaproteobacteria > Pseudomonadales > Halomonadaceae > Vreelandella. Next base: position 69,076 of record NZ_DFBS01000021.1, read on the forward strand.
GGCGGCAAACATGGACATCAATGGAGCGATCAAGCGGCGGCGCATCCCGCCCACGGGTAAGCGCGTAGAGATCATCCCGAGTGAGTACCTTTGCCGGATGCTCTAAAAACACTTGCAATAGCTGAAAATCAGCGCCCGAGAGCGCGGCGCGCTCGCCCTGCAAATCAATCAGCTCACGGGTCATGCGGTCGAGCTGCCAACTGCCAAAACTGACCCAGCGTGCCTGCCCTGCTGGCAACGCTGGCGGAACGCTACGAGTGCGGCGCAGTACCGCTTTAATACGCGCCAGCAATTCGCGGGGATTAAACGGCTTGCCCAGATAATCATCGGCACCTAGCTCAAGGCCTAGAATACGGTCGGTCTCGTCGGCGCTAGCGGTCAGCATGATTATAGGCACATCGCTGTGCTTTCGAACGTCGCGACAAATGGTAAAGCCATCGTCACCGGGGAGCATTAAATCGACAATCAGCAAGTCAGGAGTGTACTCAGCGCGCAGCGAATGCAGCGCTTGGGCACCGTCCGCCGTGAATACCCGGTAACCGTGCCGCCCCAGGTAGTCCGCGAGCAGTTCACAAATTTCCGGGTCATCATCGACCACAATCAAGGTAGCGGGGGTTGTCGTCATATCGCAGCGGGTTCAGCCCTACGTTGTTGTCGTTATGGGGCCTTGATGATGGTCGAGGGGATAAGTAGTAGCAATACTGCTACGACCAAGGTTGCATTAGCATTTACCCTCAGCCTTTACCCAGGTCACTAAAGCTCAAAGCGTTTTTTTAACCATTCGGCAACAGCCGCTTCACCATGGTGGCCGATTCGCTCTGCGCCTTCTATACGGTCGAAGAGGTCAAGGTGGGCATTGGCCATTACCTGGGCTTCCCCGGCTAACACTAGCATTTCGGTATCGTTGAGGTTATCACCAAACGCCATGCAGTCGGCTGGGGTTAATGCTAAGCGTTCAAGCAGTGAGGCTAACGCAACGCCTTTGTTAACGCCGCCCGCCATGATCTCCAGGGAGTCAATCGTCGAGTAGGTAATATGCAGCGCATCGCCATGGGCTTCATGAGCCTGCGCTTCCAGCTGTTTCAACGCCTCCGGATCGCCTAGATAGAGCACTTTGCCAATGCCATGTATGTCCATCTGATCAGGAGGGACGACTTCATAGCCAAACCCGGTCGAGGCGTGATGTGCTAATAGGTGCGGGGCTTCGGCATCAATATGCCAACCGCCTTCATGGTAGAGGTTCAAGCGCACCTGAGGCGGGCGCGGGAGATTAATCAGCGTTTGTGCATGCTCAGGGTCGACATGGGTCGCGGCCAGCAAGGTGCCTTGTGGGTCGTGCACATAGGCGCCGTTGGTACTGATCAAGTGCGCGGGAATATCCAACTGATCGCGAAACACCTTCATATCGTGATAGTGGCGCCCCGAAGCAAGCGCAAAATGGTGGCCTTGCTTTACCAGCGCCCGCAGCACTGCAACCGTGCTTTCATGCAGGGTGTGGTCGCTCCCTAAAAGCGTGCCATCCAGGTCAGAAACAATCAGGCGGGGTGTCATAGTGCGCTCCATCGGCATGGGCGTTTAGCTTAACCGATTCCCCTAAACGCATGTAAGCCTTTGACGCACCGTCCCCCAAGCGAACATCCGGGCCGACTTCACTCGGCGGCAATTGGCGTGGCAAGCGGGAATCCGTATAGTGACACCCTAACTCTCGCCAACTGATTGAGCTCATGCTTCAGAATAACGCCATGCTTGCCCAGCTCAAGCAACAGATTCGTCAAACCACCCCCCGTGCTGAAGGGGTGATCAAAGCCACCGACAAAGGTTTCGGTTTTCTCGAAACCGACGACGGTGAATCCTATTTCGTGCCACCGCCCGCCATGAAGCTCGTGATTCACGGGGATCGCGTGGAAGCGGTTATCCACGAGAATGGTGACAAAAAATCCGTTGAGCCCGAAAAGCTGATTGAAGCTGGGCTGGATCGGTTTGTGTCTCGCGTGCAGAAGCGCGAAGGTCGTCTGGCCGTGGTGCCCGACCATCCGTCGATTAAAAATGTGATCAAGGCGCGGATTAAGAACAACCTTGATGAAGCAAGCATTGCTGACGGCGATTGGGTCGTTGCCCGCTTGGTGCGTCATCCGCTAAAAACCGATGACCGCGCTTTCTTTGCCCAGATTGATGAGCTGGTCGCTAAAAGCGATGACCCGGCAGTGCCGTGGCGCGTAACACTTGCCCGCCATGCGCTGGAGCAAGAGTGCCCCGATGCAGGTACCGATTGGCCGCTAATGGATGAAGGCCTGACGCGCGAAGACTTAACGCCCACGCCCTTCTTCACCATCGATGGTGAGAAGACCCGCGATATGGACGACGCGTTGCACATCGCACCTCGCGCTGAAGGCGGCTGGCAGTTGAGTGTCGCGATTGCCGACCCCACCGCCTATGTGGAAGAGGGCCATGCGGCGGATTTAGAAGCCCGCACCCGCGCTTTCACCGTTTACCTGCCCGGCCAGAACGTTACCATGCTGCCAGAGCAGCTAGCGGATGACCTCTGCTCGCTGTGGGAAGATAAAGAGCGCCCCGCGCTGGCCTGCACGTTGGATATCAATGCCGACGGCAGCCTGGGGGAGTACCGCTTTTTTGCGGCGAACGTTAAGTCTCACGCCAAGCTCGTTTACGACAACGTCTCCGACTGGATCGAAGGCCAAGGCGATTGGGCACCGGCGGATGATATTGCCGAGCAGCTCACCGCGCTGCGTGATTTGACCGAAGCACGTACCGCTTGGCGCAACGAACACGCGCTGGTGTTTAAAGACCGCCCCGACTACGTGTTTGACCTTGACCCTGCTGGCAACGTATTGGCCGTTCGCACCGAAGAGCGCCGCATTGCCAACCGCATGATCGAAGAGTCGATGATTGTGGCGAATGCCTGCTGCGCGGACTTCTTGGCCCAGCATATCGGCCACGGTATCTTTAACGTGCATCGCGCGTTCGAGCCCGAGAAAGCCGAAGCTGCCCAGGAATTCCTGGCAGGGCAAGAGATCGTGGTCGAACGTGAAGCGCTGACTGAACTTGCCCGCTACACCGAGCTGAAGCGTGCACTGGAAAGCCGCGACGACGCTTGGCTGGATGCGCGCCTGCGTCGCTTCCAGGGCTTCACCATGATGTCCGCACAGCCCGGCCCGCACTTTGGCCTCGGCCTGGCGGCCTACGCGACCTGGACCTCGCCGATTCGTAAGTATGGCGATATGGTCAACCACCGCCTGATCAAGCGCGTGCTGAAAGGCGAACAGGCGCCCGCCGAAGCCACCCAACAGCTCACCGAGCAACTGACGGAGCGCCGCCGCCTGAACCGTATGGCCGAGCGCGATGTGAAAGATTGGCTCTACGTGCGTTACCTGACGCCCGCCGCGCAGAACCAGGACTCCTTTGAGGCCGAGATCATGGCCATCAACCGTGGCGGTATGCGCGTTCGTCTGCTGGAAAATGGCGCCACCGCCTTTGTTCCCGCCCCTTTAATGCACAGTGACCGCAGCAAAGTGGTGATTGATGATAAAGAGGGACGTATCCAGATCGAAGGCGAAGAGCGTTACAAGCTTGGCGACCCGCTTCGCGTCGTCTTAACCGAAGCCCGCGAAGAGACCCGCTCGCTGGTGGCGAAACCCGCTGCATAAACCGTATGTGTTTACTCGCAGTAACCGACAACGGCGCCTTAGGGCGCCGTTGTTGTTTTTGCTGTAGGGCTGATGATTATTCTGCTTTCATTAACGTACGGGCGATTTGTAGAAGTTTCTCATCCTGCCAACGGTCGGCGATTATTTGTACACCGACAGGCATGCCGGCACTCCCTTGGCTCAGCGGTAAATTGAGGCACGGCACGCTCAACAGTGTCCATGCGCGACAGTAAATTGGGTCGCCAGTTGCATCGAGGCCTTCCGGCGCTTCGCCTTGAGCACTAGCGGCGAGGATAATATCTACTTCCTCGCTAAATACCTCTGAGAGCGCCTGTTGCATCTGAGTGGCGGCACGCTTGGCTTCAATGTAGCGCTCAAAGCTTGTCACCCTGCCCTGTTCGATTAGCTCAACCAGCTTCTCCCCCATTTTTGCGGCATAGTCTCGATATTCACTCGCCAGCGATTGGGCCGCTTCATAGGCCAGCACCACTTTTTGATGCTCCACCAGCGCTTCATAACGCGGATCCAGACGCAACGGCACTATCTCAGCCCCCGCTTGTTCAAAGCGCTCTTGGGCATTTGCCAGGGCCTGCTTAACATCCGGCGCCAGTGGTTCATCAAACGGCAGGCTATGTATACCTACGCGAACGCCTTGGAGGTTATCCAGCGCGGGGATTGAGGGCGCCTTGGTCAGCGCCGAGAATGTCGTGCAAATATCGTCGATATGGCGGGTAAACCAGCCCAACGTATCTAATGAAGCGGCAAAGGGTTTAACACCGTCACAGCTAAGGGTGCCAAACGTGGGTTTAAAGCCAAACACGCCACAATAGCTCGCTGGTCGAATCATGCTACCCGCCGTTTGCGTACCAAACGCCAGCGGCACCATCCCCGCCGCCACGGCCGCAGCCGAGCCGCTTGAAGAACCACCGGGCGTGCGGTTCGCATCATGAGGATTACGGGTCTTACCCGGCGTAAAATAGGCGAACTCCGTAGACACCGTTTTACCCATGACCAAGGCGCCTTGCTCTTCAAGCAGCGTGACCAACGCGGCATTTAATTGTGAGCCAGGAGAGCTAAGATAACCGCGAGTGCCCCAGGTAATAGGCATATTAGTGGTGTCGATAATGTCTTTAATGCCTACCGGCACGCCATACAGTGGCACGCTGCCAACATCTACATCTGAAGGCAACGCTGGCAAGCGGGGTGCCAGCGCCTCCCAGGCTTGAACCTCGGCCTCGCGCTCTTCTATCTGGGCAGCACACGCATGCCACCAGTCGTAGGGCTCAGCACTGCCCTCTTTTAAAGCAGCTTGATAGTTCTCGATGGTCAAATGGGGGTCGATGGTCACAATGCTCTCCTTGTTAAGGGCCAACATCCACGCTGGTTGAGTTTGACTATAGTTGACGACTCGCTAGCCGATGACTAAAGAAGAAACGTAGCATTTCCTTACTGGCATCGGGGCCTTTTGGATCGGTATAGCTGCCTTGGGTGCTGCCGCCTGACCAGGCGTGGCCCGCCCCGTGTATCTGCCACTGCTCCAAGTGGGTTTCACCCTTCGCATTAAGGTGCGTGGTACAGGTATAGCCGTGGCCATTGGCTACTTTACCCTTCTCCACTGTCGCGCCTGCTTGATGGGATGTGCTGTACTGAGCGGCCACCCGCTCCGCATTGCTAGGGTGCACGGTGGTATCACGATCCCCATGAAAAATAATCGCGGGCACTTCCGATGCCCAACCGGCCCCTTTCGCTTTACCACCGCTAAGCGGCCCTGTGCCACCCTGCATGGCGCCCAAGGCATCGGGAAGACTTTGGGCCACGCCGTGGGGTAGCCCAGAGTGAATGCCCACTGCCGCAAACAGATCCGGGTAGGTCATTGCCAGAGTGGTCGCCATGGCCGCGCCGGCCGAAAGGCCTGCGACATAGACGCGACGTTTATCGAGCCCGTGGGTCTCAATGATCTGGCGGGTCATGCCCGCAATAATCGCGGGTTCGCCGCCCTCGCGCTGCTGATCTTCGGCTTTGAACCAGTTCCAACATTTTGAGGTGTTGGCGGTTGCCGGTTGGGCCGGATAAAGCACGCAACACAGCTGCTCTTCGGCCAGTCGGTTCATCTCGGTTCCGGCAGCGAAGTCATCAGGGTTTTGGGTACAGCCATGCAGCATCACCACCAGCGGCAGTGCCTGGCCGGTATAGCCGCTCGGGATATAAAGTTTGTAATCACGCGAGCCTACAGAGTTGGTAAAGCGACCAGCAGTGAAGGCCCCTGGCTGTGGTGTCTCGCTGGCGCTTGGTGCTTGCTCGGGCTGCGCTATGCCAGCGCGAAACTTCATCCACTTGTCGCGCCATGCAGCCGGCACCTTAATATCGGCGGGCGTGAATGATCCCTTGGGCGAATCAACAGGCTCTGGCTTCGATTCGGTGGCTTCGTCGTCGATCACCTCGCAGGTTCCGTCGAAGGTATTGCCTTCCTGGTAGGCGGTATCCGGCGTTTCAACGCCGCTCGATTCGGGTGCGTTACCCTGGAGAACGGCCATTGCCTCTTGTAGTTTTCCCGCGCGGGTTAGCCGCGTCGCTTCTTCCATTCGCTTGGTCATCGTGGCATCGATCATTTTCAATTTCCTTATTCAATGATGGCGGGGTGAGTGAATACACAGTGATTGAGCGGGCAAGTCAGTGGATGCGCTCTGCCAGGGCAGCCTTAACCGCTTTGCTTGCGTGCAGGGCGCCCAGAACTACCACGGATTCGATAGTGGCGAGAGCCAGCTCAGGCGTTACGTCATCGGCAATGCTGGCCATGCCCAGCACCTGGATGTGTAACGTTTCACCTGCAGCTTGCAGGGCTTCCAAATCTGCGCGGCTATAGTGCTCGAGCCCGAGTACGAACGACTTACGGGACACGGTCTCCTTGACCACCTCCGCATGAGTCGCCAGTTGATTACGAATGGCCGTGCGGATTAGGTCCGTTCGGTTGGAGTAAAACCCTTCCTGCACCAACAGGTCGATCTGCCCTAGATCGACCAAGCCCAGATTAATAGTGATCTTCTCGCTGGAGTCGCCGCTTTTACGACGCAGTTCATGCACGCTCATGTGTCATTGCCTCTTTTGCAGCAAAATATTCCATATACCATCCATATGGATGGTAATAATAGACGCTACTCAGCAATAGTCCAGCTAATGGCCTAAATAAGCGTCCAACCCGCTCCCTCCAAAGCCACTGTCGCTGAACTGACTTATTTCTGCTTTATGGTGAAACGATGACACTCTTTAGGGTTGGAGGTTAGCTTGCACATTGCCGATGTGACGATGTTCCATGCACCCGCCAGCGGCGGTGTGCGTACCTATTTACAGGCCAAACACCGTGTTTTTTCGCGTATCCCCCAACTGCGTACCAGCCTGCTGGTGCCCGGCGCGGAGCGTGACAGCTTGGGCGATCACCACACCTTACCGGCATTACATTTACCGCTGGGCCAGGGCTATCGGTTTCCGTTGCGCGGTTCAGCATGGCGAGACACGCTGATTGATCTACAGCCTGATTTGATTGAGGCTGGCGACCCGTATGTAACGGCTTGGGCGGCGCTCGCCGCGGGCCAACGTCTCGGCGTGCCGGTGGTGGGCTTCTACCACTCCGATCTCCCACGCTTGATGGGCGACCGCTTTGGTCGCTATGTTGAGAAACGCTTAACCCGCTATGTCGCGGATCTTTATAGTCGGTTCGATAGTGTGCTGGCGCCCTGTAACGCGATGGCGGATCGGCTGCGTGACTGGGGTGTCGATAACGTTCGCGTTCAGCCATTGGGTGTCGATTTAGCGCAATTCAATCCCGAGCAGCGTGACCCGACGTTCCGCCAGACCATGGGCATACCCAGCGATAAAAAACTGCTGATCTTTGTGGGGCGCAACTCCCGCGAGAAAAATATCGATGTGCTGCTGGCAACGATGCGTCAGCTCGGCAGCGATTACCATTTGCTGCTGATGGGCCCAGGCATGCCCCATCACGTGCCCAGCAATGTCACCATTGTGGACCGCTGCTGTGGCGCGCATGAAGTCGCTAAAGCTTTGGCCAACAGCGATGCCCTGTTGCATGCGGGCACCCGCGAAACCTTCGGTTTAATAGCCCAAGAAGCCATGGCCAGTGGCATTCCGGTGATCGCCGCTCGCGCTGGGGCGCTGGCAGAGAACGTGCCGCTGGGCGCGGGTATTTTATGCAAGCCGCTGGATCCCGCGGCCATGGCTGATGCGTGCAAAGCGCTATTCAGTAACGATGTCGCGGCGAGTGGGCGCTACGCGCGTCGCCATGTGGAACGCCATTTCAATTGGGATGGGGTAATGCACGCGTTACTGGAACATTATCAGCAGCTTTGCCACGGCAGCCAACCGTATGCACTCCACCAACACCAGTAGCCGTCGTCAGTTGCTCAAGTGGCGGCCTATCCATGGCGTGATGATAGCGCTGGCGCTGGTGGCACCGTTGGTACTCACTGCCGTATTGGGCGGCGCCGAAGCGCTGCAGCGGGTCAAAAGTTTTCCGCTTGGCCTGCTGTTATTGATGTTGGTCATGGCCTTTCTGTGTTGGAACCTGAATGCAGCAAGGCTTCGTTTGATGCTCAGTGGCCGGGCGGGCCAGCTTGGTCAGCGCGGCGCATTGGGTATCGAGCTGGCTTCCAAGTTCGCCCTTTGCGCCACCCCAGGCGGCAGTGGCGGGCCTGCTACCCTACTGCTACTGCTTGCCAGGCGCGGTTTTCCACCTGCCAAGGGTGCAGCGGTATTTTTAATAGATCAAGGCTGCGACTTACTGTTCTTTCTTGCCATGTTAAGCGGCTTAGTGCTTTTTTCACTGCTGAGCGATACGCAGTGGCCTCACCAAGCGCTGGTGCAGTGGGCATTAGTCGGCCTGGCCTTCATGGCAACGCTGGTGAGTGTGGTCATGTGCTACTTACCCCGGCTATTACGAGCCCCAGGCATCAAGACCCCGTGGCCTGGCCGCTACCGGCGGCGTTGGCTTGCTAGGCGCCTGTTACGCTGTCGGCAGGCGTTAAAGATAACGCTTCTGCTACCCCGCTCTACCCTTATGGCGATGCTGCTATTGACCACTGCCCACTGGCTGATGCGCTATAGCTTGCTTTATCTAGCGGTACTAGGAATAGGCGGCCATGCGGATTGGATGTGGACCTTTTTGACGCAAATGTTGGCCATGGCGGCCAGTCAGTTCAGTTTCTTACCGGGCGGGGCAGGGGCTGCGGAGGTGGGCGTGGGGAGCTTATTACTGCCTTTAATGGGCCGAGAACAGGCCGCGGCGGCCGTCTTAGTGTGGCGATTGATCAGCTACCACCTTTATCTGGCGGCAGGCGCACCGTTGTTTGTTCTGTATAGCTATCGCATGCTGCATCGCTCACCGGCGCCATAGCACTATTTGCTAACGAGCTAACGCTACCTAAAGTGATTAGGCAGACATAATAAAGGCGCCCCTTGGGGCGCCTTTACCGTGTGCAGTTGAACGTCAATGGCTTACCAGCCAGTCACTTCTTTCAGCGCATCACCGATTTCAGCCAAAGAGCGTACGGTTTTAACACCGGCGTCTTCAAGCGCAGCAAACTTCTCGTCAGCGGTGCCTTTACCGCCAGAGATGATCGCGCCCGCGTGGCCCATACGCTTGCCAGGAGGTGCAGTCACACCGGCAATGTAGGAAACCACTGGCTTGGAAACGTTGGCTTTGATGTAAGCCGCGGCTTCTTCTTCCGCCGTACCGCCGATTTCACCGATCATCACGATGGCTTCGGTTTTCGGGTCTTTCTCGAACATCTCGAGGATGTCGATGAAGTTAGAGCCCGGAATCGGGTCGCCACCGATACCGACACAGGTAGACTGACCGAAACCGTGATCAGTGGTCTGCTTAACGGCTTCATAGGTCAAGGTACCAGAACGAGATACGATACCGACGCGGCCCGGCTGGTGAATGTGACCCGGCATGATGCCGATTTTGCATTCGCCTGGGGTGATAACACCGGGGCAGTTCGGGCCGATCAGGCGTACGCCCAGCTCGTCACACTTCACTTTCGCTTCGAGCATGTCGAGCGTAGCGATCCCTTCAGTGATGCACACAATCAGCTTGATACCGGCGTTGGCCGCTTCAAGGATCGAGTCTTTACAGAAAGGCGCCGGTACGTAGATCACGCTGGCTTCCGCGCCGGTTTTCTCTACCGCTTCTTTCACGGTGTTGAAAACGGGCAGACCGAGGTGCTCTTGACCGCCTTTGCCCGGTGTAACACCACCGACCATTTGCGTACCGTAGGCAATCGCCTGCTCGGAGTGGAACGTACCCTGGCCACCGGTAAAGCCCTGGCAGATGACCTTGGTGTTCTTATCGATCAGGATGCTCATTACTTGCCCTCCGCCGCTTTAACGACCTGCTGAGCCGCGTCGGTCAGACTAGTAGCCGCGATGATGTTCAAACCGCTAGATGCTAATTTTTCTGCACCCAGTTCGGCGTTGTTACCTTCCAAACGTACGACGACCGGTACGTTGACGCCCACTTGCTCAACGGCACCGATAATGCCTTCAGCAATCATGTCGCAACGAACGATACCGCCGAAGATGTTAACCAGTACGGCTTTAACATTGTCGTCAGACAGGATGATTTTGAATGCTTCTGCCACGCGCTCTTTGGTCGCGCCGCCGCCAACGTCCAAGAAGTTAGCTGGCTTGCCGCCGCTCAGGTTGACGATGTCCATGGTGCCCATGGCCAAACCGGCGCCGTTTACCATGCAGCCGATGTTGCCATCGAGCGCGACATAGTTAAGCTCCCACTTCGCCGCATCGGCTTCACGCTGATCTTCTTGCGAAGGATCGCGCATGGCCTGCAGGTCAGGGTGACGGTACAGCGCGTTGCTATCCAGACCCAGTTTGGCGTCGAGGCAGTGGAGATTGCCTTCTTCAGTGACGACCAACGGGTTGATTTCCAGCAGGGCCAAGTCTTTGTCGTGGAACAACTGAGACAGACCGAGGAAGATCTTGGTGAACTGCTTGATCTGGTCGCCTTTCAGGCCCAGTGCAAAGGCTAGCTCACGCGCTTGGTACGGCTGTGCGCCGACCAGCGGATCGATTTCAGCTTTGAGAATCTTTTCCGGCGTCTCTTCTGCAACCGTTTCGATCTCAACACCACCTTCGGTAGAGGCCATGAAGACCACACGACGGGTAGTACGATCGACAACGGCACCGAGATACAGCTCGTCGGCGATGTCAGTGCAGGTTTCAACCAAAATCTTGGCAACCGGCTGACCTTTTTCGTCAGTCTGGAAGGTCACCAGGTTTTTGCCTAGCCACTGTTCAGCAAATGCTTTGGCTTCAGCCGGGTCTTTAATCAGCTTAACGCCACCCGCTTTACCACGGCCACCGGCGTGCACCTGGGCTTTAACCACCCACATGTCACCACCGATTTTTTTGCAAGCCTCTTCCGCTTCTTCGGGAGTGTCGACTGCAAAGCCTTTAGACACTGGTAAACCATAATCGGCAAACAGCTGTTTACCTTGATACTCGTGAAGATTCATCGATTCATGCCATTGGTTGCATGTGACTCGAACGATGATCAGTTTTCTTTTAAGAGCAGTCTTACAAGAACGGTCTTAAAAGAACTGGTCATCCCCGTTCTTTCGATCTTTGCGGATTAAGACAAAGCCGAAAGTTTGCGCCACCCATAAAAGGTGGCGCTTCGTTGTTGCTGACTGAATTATTTACGCTTCTTACGGTTGGCCATATGAATCGCGTGGCCCTCTACCGCAAGCGCTGCTTCGTGAACAGCTTCCGACATGGTCGGGTGCGCGTAGCAGGTCAGGGCCAGGTCTTCGGCGCTAGAGCCGAATTCCATGGCGATAACACCCTGGGCGATCATCTCGCCAGCGTGTTGACCCACGATGTGCATACCGAGAATACGGTCAGTTTCCGCATCGGCGATGATTTTGGCACTGCCTTCGGTGGCGTTGTTGGCCATCGCACGGCCGCTTGCCGCGAACGGGAAGGTGCCGGTTTTGACTTCGATGCCTTTCGCTTTAGCGTCTTGCTCGGTCATGCCCACCCACGCCACTTCTGGGTAGGTATAGATGACGCTCGGAATAGCATCGTAGTTCATCTCGGCCTTATGGCCAGCGATGATGTCCGCCACCATGATGCCTTCTTCAGACGCTTTGTGCGCCAGCATTGGGCCGCGTACACAGTCGCCGATAGCGTAAACGCCAGGAACGTTAGTACGGCACTGGTCGTCGACAAAGATGAAGCCACGCTCGTCCAGCTCGACGCTAACGCCATCGGCAATCACGCCTTTGGTGTACGGGCGGCGGCCGACACAAACGATGAGCTTATCAAACGTCATCTCTTGTTCGCCGTTGGCATCGCTGTACTTCACAACGACTTCTTCGCCTTTGACCTCAGAACCGGTCACGCGAGCGCCCAGTTTGATGTCCAGACCCTGCTTCTTGAGCAGTTTCTGTGTCTCTTTGGCAACGGTGGCATCGACCATTGGCAGGAAAGAGTCCATGGCTTCAAGCACGGTGACTTCGGAGCCCAGACGGTTCCATACGCTGCCCAGCTCAAGGCCGATGATACCGGCACCAATCACACCCAAACGCTTGGGCGTTTCGGTGAATTCCAGCGCGCCAGTTGAATCAACAATCAGGCCTTCGGTCAGCGGGGTCGGCGGAATTTCCACCGGCACGGAGCCCGCTGCAATCACAATGTTGTCGGCGTCGTAAGTGGTCGTGTTGCCATCGGTATCGGTGACTTCAACCTGCTTGCCGGAAACCACTTTACCGGTACCTTCGATCGCGGTAACGCCGTTGGCCTTGAACAAGCCAGAGATGCCGCCGGTCAAGTTCTTAACGATCTTGTCCTTACGCGCCATCATCTTGGTAACGTCCATGGAGACGTCGCCAGCCTGAATGCCCATATCGTCGAAGTCATGCTTGGCTTCAACGAACTTGTGAGAGGCTTCAAGCAGTGCTTTAGACGGGATGCAGCCTACGTTCAAGCAGGTGCCACCGTGAACGACATTGCCTTCTTTACCAATCCATTTTTCAACACAGGCCGCTTTCAGACCCATCTGTGCGGCACGAATGGCGGCAACGTAACCGCCAGGGCCAGCACCAATAACGATCACATCAAACTTATCAGCCATGTTGGCTCCTTTAGCTTGCTGGCCTCCCCCCATTTTAACGTGAACCGGGTGGGAGGCTGTGTGCGAGTGCAGTTAAATCCTGGTTAAGCAGTAGCGTACTCAATCATTATTTCAATAACGATAACGCTTATACTTTAGACATCCAGCAGCAGACGTGCCGGGTCTTCCAGCAATTCTTTCAAGGTAACCAAGAATTGAACGGCATCTTTGCCGTCGATCATACGGTGATCGTAAGAGAGCGCCAGATACATCATGGGGCGAATCTCGACCTTGCCGTTGACTGCCATCGGACGTTCCTGGATCTTGTGCATGCCCAGAATAGCGGTTTGCGGCGGGTTGATGATCGGGGTCGACATCAACGAGCCAAAGGTGCCGCCATTGGTGATCGTGAAGGTACCGCCGATCATGTCGTCCATGCCCAGCTTGCCGTCACGGCCACGCTTGCCGAAATCGACGATCTTGCGCTCGACATCGGCAATTTTCATGCTGTCGGTGTCACGCAGTACCGGCACGACCAAACCACGGTCGGTGGAAACCGCAACGCCGATATCCTGATAACCGTGATAAACGATGTCGGTGCCGTCGATAGAGGCGTTGACGTCCGGAAAGCGCTTGAGCCCTTCAGAAGCAGCTTTTACAAAGAAGCCCATAAAGCCCAACTTGATATCGTGCGCTTTTAGGAACGTCTCTTTGTACTGCGAGCGTAGGGCCATGATTTCGGTCATGTCCACTTCGTTATACGTGGTCAGCATCGCCGCCGTTTGCTGCGCCTGAACAAGACGCTTGGCGATGGTTTGACGCAAACGGCTCATCGGCACGCGCTTCTCGATGCGCTCGCCTTCGGCCGCCGGAGCAGCGGCTGATTTGGCCGGTGCCGACGATTTCGCTGCTTTCTTGGCAGAACCGTCTTTGACCGCTTTCTGAACGTCTTCTTTCAGAATGCGACCACCTTTGCCGGTGCCTTCGATCTTGGCAACGTCCAGATCATGCTCGGCCACCATTTTACGCGCGGCCGGAGCGAGGATTTTGTCACCGACTTTCTCATCGGCGCCATCGTCATCGCTGCTGTCTGCTTTTGCGGGGGCTGAATCGCCACCGCTATCGCCGCCACTGCTGTCACCGCCAGCGCCTTCAGTGAAGGTCGCAAGAATCGCTTCGGACTCTACCTGGCTACCCTCTTCGGCTTTGATTTCAGCCAGGGCGCCATCGGCCGGTGCCACGACTTCAAGCACGACTTTGTCGGTTTCGATATCGGCCAGCACTTCATCACGCTTGACCGCTTCACCGACTTTTTTGTGCCAAGTGGCCACGGTGCCTTCCTGAATCGACTCAGGGAAGCTGGGGGCTTTGACGTCATGCTGCTTGCCGCCACCGCTACCGCCACTGGCGGGCTTTTCTTGCTTCTCTTCAGACGGTTTTGCGTCAGCTTTCTCTTCGGTTTTTTCAGCGCTGTCATCGCCAGAAGATTTCTCTTCTTTGCTGCCTGACGCACTGCCTTCACCGATTTTGCCCAGCACCTGCTCTGACTCGACGGTATCGCCCTCTTCGGCCATCACGTCGGTTAGGGTACCCGCTTCCGGTGCGACGACTTCCAGCACCACTTTGTCGGTTTCAATCTCAACAATCAGCTCGTCACGCTCAACGCTGTCACCCGGCTTTTTATGCCACGCCGCCACTGTGCCTTCGGCAACGGATTCCGGAAAGGTTGGCGCTTTGATCTCAGTAGCCATGTCGTTTCCCTTATGTGTTCTCTAAATCCGGTGGCCGCTTATAAATTAAAAGCGTCTTCCACCAGCTGGCGCTGCTGTTCAGTATGGACGGACATATAGCCAGCTGCTGGTGCAGCAGAGGCAGGACGTCCTGCAAATTTCAACTCGCGTCCGAGGCCATCTTTCAGCATATCGGCCACTGCACGCATATTGTGCTGACTGGCGTACCAGGCACCCTGGTTCAAGGGCTCTTCCTGACACCACACAATGTCTTCTACGTTGGTATAGCCTTGCAGCGCTTCCAGAAGCTCTTCTTTCGGGAAGGGGTAAAGCTGTTCAAGACGTAAGATGGCCGTGTCATGACGCTCATTCTCAGCGCGCCAAGCGGCTAAGTCGTAGTAGACCTTGCCAGCACAAAGTACAACGCGGGTGACCTTCTCAGGTGCCAGATCAGCTTGATCAGCGAGCACCATATGGAACTTGCCGTGGGCCAGATCTTCAAGACTCGATGTCGCCTCTTTATGACGCAGCAGCGATTTAGGTGTCATCACCACCAGCGGCTTGCGCAGCGGACGGATCACCTGACGACGCAGTAGATGATAAATCTGCGCGGGCGTGGTCGGTACGCAGACCTGCATGTTGTGCTCAGCACACATTTGCAGGAAACGCTCCAAGCGTGCCGACGAGTGCTCAGGACCCTGGCCTTCATAACCGTGTGGCAACAGCATGGTCAAACCACACACCCGGCCCCACTTCGTCTCACCGGAGGAGATGAACTGGTCAACGACGACCTGTGCGCCGTTAAAGAAATCACCAAACTGGGCTTCCCAGATCACTAGATCATTCGGCGCGGTGGTGGAGTAGCCATACTCGAACGCCAGCACGGCTTCTTCCGAGAGGAAGGAGTCATGAATAGTAAAGCGCGGCTGCCCATCGGCCATGTTCTGAAGCGGCACATAGGTGGAGCCATCTTTCTGGTTATGCACCACGGCATGACGGTGGGAGAACGTACCGCGCCCAACGTCTTGCCCGGTAATCCGGATCGGGTGGCCCTGCTCGAGCAGCGTGGCGTAAGCCAGCGTTTCTGCAAAGCCCCAGTTGAGTGCCAAACCACCGGCCTGCATTTTGCGGCGATCTTCATAAATCTTGGCCACTTGGCGCTGCACGTCGACGCCATCCGGCACTTCGCACATGCGGGCGGCCAGCTGCTGCAGGCGCTTCATGTCGAAGGAGGTGTCTGCATCGCCGGTCCATTCGTGGCCGAGGTAAGGCGCCCAGTCAACGAACAGTGACGCGTTGGGCTCTTGCACCAAGGCGTTGGCGACGTGATTACCCGCCACGAGGTCGTCACGGTAGGTTTCGACCATCGCTTTAGCCGCGTCTTCAGAGAGCACACCTTGATCGACCAAACGCTTGGCATACAGCGAGCGCGCCGAGGGGTGATCTTTGATCTTGGCATACATCATCGGCTGTGTGCCTGACGGCTCATCAGCTTCGTTATGGCCACGACGACGGTAGCAAACCAGGTCGATCACCACGTCTTTCTTGAACTGCTGACGGTAATCGAGGGCGACTTGCGTCGCGTGCAGCACTGCGTCCGGGTCATCGCCATTGACGTGAAAAATTGGCGCTTGAACCATCTTGGCAATATCAGTGCAGTATTCGGTAGAGCGTGCATCCAGCGGATGCGAGGTGGTGAAGCCCACTTGGTTGTTGATCACAATGTGGACCGTGCCACCGGTTTTATAAGCACGGGTCTGGGACATCTGGAATGTCTCCATCACCACGCCTTGACCGGCAAACGCCGCATCGCCGTGAACGTTGATCGGCAGCACTTTGCTGCCCTCTTCGTCGTTACGACGATCCTGACGAGCACGCACCGAGCCTTCTACCACGGGCGCCACGATTTCCAGGTGCGATGGGTTGAACGACATCGCCAAATGGACTTCGCCGCCTGGTGACATGACGTTCGAACTAAAGCCCTGGTGGTACTTCACATCACCTGAGCCGCGCTCGATCACCTTTTTGCCATCGAACTCATCGATCAAGTCAGCTGGGTTTTTACCCAAAATGTTGACCAACAGGTTCAGTCGACCGCGGTGCGCCATACCGATGACCACTTCCTTGGTGCCGTAACCACCGGCACGCTGGATCAGTTCATCCATCATCGGTACAAACGTTTCGCCGCCTTCAAGACCAAAGCGCTTGGTGCCTGGATACTTGGATGCCAGGTAGTTTTCCAAACCTTCGGCCGCCGTCAATCGCTCCAGCACGTGCTTACGCACGTCGGCGCTGAAATCAGGCGCACTGCGTACCGACTCGAAACGTCGCTGTAACCAACGTTTCTCTTCGGTATCGACGATATGCATGATCTCGCAGCCGATGGAGCGGCAATACGTGCGCTCCAGCGCATCAACGATGTCACGCAGCGGTGCTTTGTCGATACCTAAAAAGAAAGAACCGGTTTGGAACTCGGTGTCCAGATCAGCTTTTGAGAGCTGATGAAAAGACAGATCGAGATCGGGGACGGGGGTGGGATTACGCAGTCCTAGCGGGTCGATATTGGCCTTTTGATGGCCACGGAAGCGGTAAGCGTTAATCAGCTGCAGGACTTTGACCTGCTTTTTGTTTTCACCGCTATCGGCAGCGGCGACTACCCGGCCCGGACGACTTTCGCGCCCCAACTGGTAGAACTGATCACGGACTGGGCTTAGTGGAACATCGTGGGAGGCACTGCCCTCGGGGCGCGGCAACTCATCAAAGTAGCTGCGCCATTCGTCAGGGACAGACTCAGGATCGGCGAGGTACTGCTCGTAAAGCGCTTCCACGTAGTGAACATTGCCGCCACTAACGTGAGAGGAACGCCACATCAACTCCATTATGCCTTGTTGCATCTCTCGGTCACCCTGCACTGATGGGGTGGTATCGGTATCGTCGCAAACGTGCGGCGACATCGCTATTGCCCTGCCGGCGGGGCGGGACATTTGCCGGCGGCGCCGGCCAACGGCCGGAAACCCTGTTCATCTAGCTATACATCATCAAGCTGTTTATACCTAACGCGTCATACGGTGTTTCGTCTTCAGTTCATGCTCGAAAGCCGGTACCCAAGGCACCGGCTTTCAAACTTGTCTGATCAGCGGTGCGACGCGACGCCGCACCACGTGACAAACCCTATGATAACAAGCGAAGCGCCATGATTTAAGTGGCATTATCACCCAACTTAAGTGGCACACGCTTTTTTACTCAAATGTCATAGGCTTAGGTAGCATCAGCCAGTAACATTTCGCGAATTTTACCGATCGCGCGGGTGGGATTAAGCCCTTTTGGACACACCGCCACACAGTTCATGATGCCACGGCAGCGGAAGACCGAAAACGGATCTTCCAAATCGCTTAGGCGTTCACGCGTAGCGGTATCACGGGAATCCGCCAGGAAACGGTAAGATTGCAGCAGACCTGCCGGGCCCACGAACTTCTCAGGGTTCCACCAGAACGACGGGCAAGACGTTGAGCAGCAGGCGCATAGAATACACTCATACAGCCCATCGAGCTTGTCGCGATCTTCTGGCGATTGCAGGCGCTCGATAGCCGGGGCAGGCGTGTCATTTTGCAGGTACGGCTGGATACGCTCGTACTGCTTATAGAACAGCCCCATGTCGACGACCATATCGCGAATCACCGGCAAACCTGGCAGCGGACGCAGCACCAGCTTGTTGTTTTTCACAACGTCTGAAAGCGGCGTAATACACGCCAAGCCGTTTTTGCCGTTCATGTTCATGCCGTCGGAACCGCACACCCCTTCGCGGCAGCTGCGACGAAACGCCAAACCACTGTCTTGTTCTTTCATCATATGAAGAACATCCAGCACCATTACATCGCGGCCTTTGGTATCGACCTGAAACTCCTGCATGTAAGGCGCGGAGTCGGTTTCCGGATTGTAACGGTATACGGATACCTGAAGATTGGACATTTTGACTCCCTCTCGTCAATGCGGCGTTTAGTAGGTACGAACCTTAGGCTCGAAGGTATCAACCGTTTTCGGTTTGAAGTTGACGTCGCGCTTCTTCAGCTCTTTGGTCGCTGGGAAGAAAAGCGAGTGCTTCAGCCAGTTGACATCATCACGGTCTGGATAGTCATAGCGCGAGTGGGCGCCACGGCTCTCTTTACGCTCAAGGGCAGCGATCGCCGTCGCTTCTGCCACTTCCATCAAGTTATCCAGTTCCAGCGCTTCTACACGGGCTGTGTTGAACGCGTTGGACTTGTCAGGCAGATGGGCATTGGCGATACGCTCGCGCAGTTTCGCCAGCTTATCGACGCCTTCCAGCATGTTTTTCTCTTCGCGGAATACGCCGAAGGAGGTCTGCATGATTTCCTGAAGCTCAGCTTTCAGCTCAGGAATGCTTTCGCCACCCTCAGACTCGTTCCAGCGCGTGATCCGCTTCATGGCGAATTCGATATCCGACTCGGAAGCGTCCAGGTACTCGATGCCTTCGTTCAGTGCGCCTTCGATAAACATGCCAGCGGCACGCCCAAAGACCACCAGATCCAGCAGTGAGTTCCCGCCCAGACGGTTAGCACCGTGGACCGATACACACGCCGCTTCGCCACAGGCAAACAAGCCGTTAACGATATGATCGTTACCGCTTTCGTCCATGGTAATCGCCTGACCATGAATGTTGGTCGGAATACCGCCCATCATATAGTGGCAGGTCGGGACGACGGGGATCGGATCTTTGGCCGGATCGACGTGAGCAAAGGTCTTGGAAAGCTCGACGATACCGGGCAGGCGCTTGCCAAGGACTTCTTCACCCAGGTGATCGAGCTTCAGGAAGACGTGATCGCCCTTCTCGCCGCAGCCACGACCTTCGAGGATTTCCATGACCATGGAGCGTGCGACCACGTCGCGGCCCGCCAAATCTTTGGCGTTCGGCGCGTAGCGTTCCATGAAGCGTTCGCCGTCTTTATTGATCAGGTAGCCACCTTCACCGCGGCAACCTTCTGTGACCAGCGTGCCCGCGCCGTAAATACCGGTCGGGTGGAACTGCCACATTTCCATGTCTTGCATCGGGAAGCCGGCGCGCAGCGCCATGCCGATACCGTCACCGGTATTGATCAGGGCGTTGGTGGTCGAGGCGTAGATACGGCCTGCACCACCGGTCGCCAGTACCGTGGCCTTGGATTTAACGTGAACCACTTCGCCGGTCTCGATGCACATGGCGATACAACCCACCACGTCACCGCTGGCGTTTTTGACCAAATCCACCGCGTACCACTCATTGAGGAACACGGTATTGTTCTTCAAGTTGTTCTGGTAAAGGGTGTGCAACAGTGCGTGGCCGGTACGGTCAGCGGCTGCGCAAGTACGCGCCGCCTGACCACCTTCACCAAAGTTCTTCGACTGACCACCGAACGGACGCTGATAGATGCGGCCGTTGTCTAAACGCGAGAACGGCAGACCCATGTGCTCGAGCTCGAATACCGCTTTCGGGCCTTCGGAACACATATATTCAGCCGCGTCCTGGTCAGCGATATAGTCGCCGCCTTTAACGGTGTCATACATGTGCCAGCGCCAATCATCGTTCGGGTCGTCGGACGCGATCGCACAGGTAATGCCACCCTGGGCAGAAACGGTGTGAGAACGGGTCGGGAAAACTTTCGATAACACGGCCGTCTTTTTACCGGACTTCGCCAGTTCTAGAGCGGCTCGCAGGCCAGAGCCACCGCCACCAATAATGATGGCGTCAAACGTCAGGCTACGCAGATTAGACATGTAATCAAGCTCCCCACAAAATTTGAATGCCCCACACCAAGTACACGAAAATGCCCAGGATGATGACAGCTTGGGCACCCACGCGCAGGCGAGTGGACTTGAGATAGTCGGTGGTGACGGTCCACAGGCCGATCCAGGCGTGTGCCGCTAAGGCAACAAAAGCCAGTAGCGAGAAAATCCGCATCCACGTCTGATTGAACAGGCCGCTCCACGCGTAATAATCGAGGTCTGGATTAAACAGCAGGAAGGCAACGATAAAGACCGTATAGAGGGCCAGGATCACCGCGGAAACGCGCTGCATCAGCCAATCAGAAAGCCCACTACGGCCAAAACTTGTGATGTTGGTTACCATACCCAAACTCCTGCCAGAATAATCAGAACGGCACTGACCACGACGGTGATCTGCGCTTTTTGTACGCCACCTTCAAGGGTCACCCCAATATCGGCATCCATCAGCAGGTGCTTAATGCCTGCGACAAAGTGGAATGCCAAGGCAGACAGCAGCCCCCAAGCGATTAACTTGGCCAAGAAATTATTGGCCAGCGCATCGCTAACGGCGTCGAAACCCGCCGGAGATGACAAGGATTTACCCAGCGCCCAAAAAGCGAAAATCAGGCCAACGAACAGAATGACACCCGTAATACGGTGGGTGATCGACGTCAGGGCCGGCAGTGGGAAGTGGATCGTAGTAAGGTCTAGGTTTACGGGTCGTTTGCTATTCACGGCTTTGTACACACTCTCTTGGCCCGCTCTGCGACAGGTCGGGCATGGCCCGAGCGGGCGGTGGTTGCTGGAAGGGGCTCGGCCGTTGCCAAGTCGGGCACGACCACCTACCTGCCGGTCGCGCGCCGTGGATTATAAGAACCTTCGCCCTCGCTTACAAACCGAACTCAAGCTTAACTCGACTATGGTGCAAGAAAATTGCCATCATTGTGAGTCGATTTTGCGGTGCAGCATAGCTATAGTGACAGTAGAGTAGCAATTTGATAAGCCTGTTAACATCTTATGTTAAAGTAGCGTCAATCTTTCGACGCCTCATCATATTGTAGACTTTTAAAGCTTATACAAAACCCTTCATAAGAACAATATTTGTATAGTTAGCGGCTAGCGCTTAGGCTAATTGACAAAATGTCGCACACTTCTATAGTGGGCAAGCCTTTTCGCCGGCGCGGTATGCGCAGCAACGACTTTACGTCCCAACCCGAATTCGAAAGGAGGCCAGCATGGCTGACAGGAAAGCGACATTGACGGTAGACGGTCTTGATAAACCGATCGAACTACCCATGTATTCCGGCACACTTGGCCCCAACGTCATCGACGTACGCGGCTTAGGCGCTGAAGGCCTGTTCACCTACGACCCCGGCTTTATGGCCACCTCTTCCTGCCAGTCTGCCATCACCTATATTGATGGCGGCAAGGGCGTGCTGCTCCACCGCGGCTACCCCATTGACCAACTGGCCAAAGAGTCCAACTTCGTAGAAGTGTGCTACACCCTGCTGTTTGGTGAGTTACCTACCGACGAACAATACGCAGATTTTGAGTCGCGCATTCGTAACCACACCATGGTTCACGACCAAATCAACAACTTCTTTAAAGGGTTCCGCCGCGACGCGCACCCGATGTCTATTTTGTGTGGCGTAGTCGGTGGCCTAGCCGCTTTCTACCATGACCACATGGACATTACCCAGGAAGAAGATCGCATCATCAGCGCGATCCGCTTGATTGCTAAAATGCCGACCTTGGCGGCGATGTCGCACAAGTACAACGTGGGCCAGCCCTTCAACTACCCGCGCAACGACCTGAGCTATGCAGAGAACTTCCTCTACATGATGTTCAGCAACCCGTGCGAAGAGTACAAAATCAACCCGGTATACGCCAAAGCCATGGACCGCATCTTTATGCTGCATGCGGATCACGAGCAGAACGCCTCTACCTCGACGGTACGCCTGGCAGGTTCCACGGGCGCTAACCCGTTCGCGTGTATCAGTGCCGGTATCGCGGCGCTGTGGGGGCCCGCTCACGGCGGTGCCAACGAAGCCGTACTCGCCATGCTTGATGAAATCGGTGAAGACTCCGAAGAGAACATCCAGCGCTTTGTCGATAAAGCCAAGGATAAAGACGACCCGTTCAAGCTGATGGGCTTTGGCCACCGTGTGTATCGCAACTTCGATCCGCGTGCCAAGGTCATGAAAGAGACCTGCGACAAAGTTCTCGCCGAGCTCGGCATGGCCGACGACCCGCAGCTGAAAATCGCCAAGCGTCTTGAGCAGATCGCACTCGAAGATGAGTACTTCATCGAGCGCAAGCTGTACCCGAACGTTGATTTCTATTCAGGCATCATCCTGAAAGCCATGGGCATCCCCACCAATATGTTCACCGTGATTTTTGCGGTATCACGTACCATTGGCTGGATTTCCCACTGGAACGAAATGCTCAGCGAAAGCTACAAAATCGGTCGTCCACGTCAGCTCTATGTGGGCCACGACCAGCGCGATTACCCCACGAAATAAAAGCATCGCTTTTCGTGAGTAAGCGCTTCAAGGCCACCTTCGGGTGGCCTTTTGCGTTGCGGTCGAAGATACACTGCCTGTAAAAGCACGACCGCCCTGCCCTGCATTTATATGCCACCTATCAACGTAAGCGCCTACCCCCTCTACAAGGCTTTTGTGTGCCGTTACCAAGGCAACTTGAGAAACGCCAGCATGGCTCGCTGTGGGCATCTCAGGCGCTTGGTTTGCAGCGCTTTTGCTGGCCCTTTTTTGGCCACATTTTGCGCTCTACCGCTACCATTAAAAGGGCTGATTTCGATCTAATATCGCTTGACTTTTTTGCTTCCCGGCCTGGGCAAAGGTTTTCCACACTATCTGTGGATAACCCTGTTCACAACCACTTTAAAACGTCCCAGAATCGCCATGGGCAGTGGGTCAGCCTTAAATTGGTCATTTTTTGATCTAACATAAGTGTATGTTTTTAAAGAGATTAAGTTCTGTTCAAGATTTTTTGCGTCAACAACAAGGGGTTGTGCACAACCTTAAAATCAAATTCGCAAAAGTGGACAAGTCAAGCATAAAATCGTCCAAAATATGGCGATTTGTAGCTTTTCTGTGAACGGCAGGAATACAAAAAACCAGCAGATGAGGAGACTCATTGCCAGAGAAATATAATCAAAATAGGGGGAGGTGAGTAGTGGCGTCCCATAGGGGGTTCGAAC
>NZ_DFBS01000021.1:92601-98084 GCF_002366715.1 Halomonas sp. UBA3074
TAGACCACTAGACGAATGGGACGTAAACACTAAAACGATGATGCTATCGAGCGTTGCTTCACAAGCGACAATTCACAATATGGTATTGCTCTATGAATTGGTGGAGCCTAGCGGGATCGAACCGCTGACCTCAACACTGCCAGTGTTGCGCTCTCCCAGCTGAGCTAAGGCCCCACATGTCGTGAAGACGGAGCGTATAATACTGATTAGGCTGACCTTCGTCAACAGTAAAAGCGCCTATTTACACTACAAACTGCATAGTAAGCATAGACGCCTTCACCACCGCCTAGCGCTTCGGTAAATTGCGTTTACGCAATTTCACGAAATTCTTTCTCAAACCGCTTCGCCTGCTTTTTGGAAACGCCACCTAATACCTCAATCGCACTGCGCAAGCGTGCGCGTGTGACGTCTGAACCCAGGATCGCCATGGCGTCCATGACTGAGGTGCTGGAGGCGCTGCCGGTTATGGCAATAAACACGGGGGCCAGGAACGCTTTCATTTTTAAATCAAAATGCTCGGCCAGCAGCTTCACTTCATTCAGCAGCGTCTCTTTGTTCCAAGCCGAGACACCCTCGAACCGCCACACCAGGAACTGAAGCAGCTTAACCAGCTCTTCATCTTCGAGCTTGACGCTCTCAAATGATTCTTTTGTCAGCGTCGGCAAACCAGCGAAAAAGTGCCCCGCCAACGGCATGACCTGAGAGAGCGTCTCTACCCGTGGCCGCACCTGTGGCAATATCTGCTTCACGTAGGCGTCGTTGAATGCCCACTCCCGCAATGCGCTTAGCAGCGCGTCATCATCCAGATCCTCGCGGATATACACCCCGTTCAACCAGGTGAGCTTCTCCAGGTCGAACACGGGGCCGCCTAGCGAGACGCGCTGCACATCAAATTCCGCCATCATTTCCTGCAGGCTGAATTTCTCGCGCTCATCGGGCATCGACCAGCCCATCCGCCCCAAATAGTTGGTAACGGCCTGGGGTAAAAAGCCCATCCGGCGATAATAGTTGATCGAGGTCGGGTTCTTACGCTTGGAAAGCTTGGATTTATCCGGGTTGCGCAGCAGCGGCATGTGACAAAGTTGCGGCATTTCCCAACCAAAATACTCGTACAGCAACTGATGCTTTGGTGCGGAGTTAATCCACTCTTCCCCGCGCAATACATGAGTGATCGCCATGAGATGATCATCGACCACATTGGCTAAATGATACGTAGGCATGCCATCCGATTTCAGCAGAATTTGCGCATCGACCTGCGCCCACTCCACCTCGATCGTGCCGCGCAGCATGTCCTTGACCACACACACGCCTTCAGCGGGCACCTTCATACGCACCACGTACGGCCAGCCTTCTTGCTCACGGCGCGCTTGCTCTTGTGCATCCAGTGCCAAATCGGCGGGTTTCAATGCCAACTGCAAGCCCGCGGCTTTACGCGATTCACGCAGCTCATCCAGCTCTTCACTGGTGCGATAACACTTGAACGCGTGCCCCGCATCCAACAACTGCTGGGCGTGTTGAGCATAAATATCGCCACGCTCGCTCTGCCGGTACGGGCCGTGAGGGCCACCCACGTCTGGGCCTTCGTCCCACTCCAGCCCCAGCCAGCTCAATGAATCGAGAATCATCTGTTCCGATTCAGGCGTCGAACGCAGCCGATCCGTATCTTCAATACGCAGAATGAACTGGCCGCCATGCTGACGCGCAAAGCAAAGATTAAAAAGGGCGATGTAGGCCGTACCAACGTGGGGATCCCCTGTCGGCGAAGGCGCAATGCGAGTACGTACGGTCATGAAAACGTCCTATTGGCAAAAATGCATGGCGATATTATACGCACCTTAGGCGCAACCAACAGCGCCTCACAGGGAACAACTGGCGTGAGAAAGCGTCAGAGAAATTAACTCAACGTTATTTGTCCACTAATGCGCGCTAAAGCACAATCGCTTAGTATGGCTCTGTAGCAACCCCTTGGGCGCAACTCCCAAGGTTTAGCTAGGCTAATAACGTACCTACGTAGCGCCACTATTGGGATTGGTAGAGATGATGATAGTGGAAGACATTCACGAGCTTTTGAGCTCATTATCAGGATGACGAAATGGAATCGCTAGGCTCACGTATCAAGCAACTGAGGCTTAGGGCCAAGCTCAACAAAGCGGCCTTGGCCCGCAAAGTTGGCGTGTCAGATGTCACCATATCTTATTGGGAATCAGGGGCGATCAAGCAGATCGGTCACGAACGCCTCGTTGCGCTCGCTGACGCCCTGGATTGCTCACTGGCGACCCTACTGGAAGGTGATAGCGCACCCGAGCTATTAACGTTGACCCATACCGGCCCCCTCCCCTGGGAACAGGTACAGGCAACCACTATTAAAGTGCCCAGCCATTTGCCGTTGAATATTGACTGGAAAGCACCCTGCGTCATGGCAACCCCCGCCAAAGGAACAGATTTTTCGCCCGTTAACGCCGGTGACTTACTGTTGCTCGGGCCTACCCATGTGTTTCACAAAGCGGGCCACTACGTGGTGCAGCGTGACGATCGCTTCGTCATTGAGCACTTCGCCAAAGCCCCCAGCGACACCTCGATTCATGCAGTACTGTTAGCCCATTGGCATCCTGCCTAAAGCGTCTACCTCCCCGGACTCTCTAGCACCTCCACCTGGTCACGCGTTCGTCTAGGCTCACTCCCCACCAAGAAACGCTGTGAGTAGGTGGCCACCTGGCCCAGCCCATGGCGGGATTGGCTAACAAGCTCTCCCGCCAGGTGCTGGCCCTCGTGGCCAATACGCGCCTGCACGGTGACTGGCTGCACGCTGCCTTCCGAGACTTCTACGCGAACATCGTAACCGCCATCGGGCAAACCACTTCCGGAACCGAACGGGCCGGCCGCAAACTGGCCATTCTCTACCTGTGTACGTGCCTGCCAGCGCACGCGGCTAATTTCCCGCTCCACCACAATGCGCAATTGAGTGCCATCAGGTAAGTTGCTTTCGCCCTCTACCATTAAGCGACGGTCGCTGCGCAGCGCTACCCGCGTCGATATATCGACCACCAATGGCTCTACTTCCACTTCATCGATTTCTGATTCACTGACCGGGTCTTCAGGGGTAGGAGCCGATTGAGCAGAGGAAGCCGGTTCGGTACTGGGCTCCTCCATTTCCCCGCAGCCGGCCATTAGCGCAACGACCATTATCAAAATACTAAAACCGCCTATTACATTGCGCATACGATCTCCGAAATATTACTTGTCCTGCAGCTTACCACTGCCTAGCCACCACCACAGTGGAATACTCGACTTTGGCCCCGCGGCACCTATCGCTTCCGGTACAATGTGCTTATCGTGCTAACAAGACACATGAGGAGCAGCGGATTTGGACATTATCTGGTGGTTGGCTTACATCGCCTTGGGCGGTTTTGTGGGTTTAATGGCGGGATTATTGGGTATTGGCGGCGGCGGCATCATGGTGCCGATTCTCACCTCCCTGTTTGTCCTTCAAGGCGTTCCCCATGAGCACCTCGCCCACCTGGCGTTAGGGACGGCCATGGCCGCCATCATTCCCGCGTCAACGGCCAGCCTGCTTTCCCATCACCGGCACGGGGCAGTGCGCTGGGACATCGTCCGGTTCATTACCCCCGGTATTTTAATCGGCACCTTTTTAGCCACCTTTATCGCCGCCCTTCTCCCTACCCGCAGCCTAGCGATCTTTTTTGCCTGTTTTATGGTGCTAATGTCACTCCAGATGTTGGCAAATATCAAGCCCAAACCCAGCCGCGGCCTACCCGGCCCGCTCGGCGTCAGCGGTGTGGGCCTGGGCATCGGCGGCATTTCCGCCCTGGTGGCCATTGGCGGGGGCTCACTCACGGTGCCTTTTCTCACTTGGTGCAACGTCAAGCTGCCCCGCGCGATTGGCACCTCCGCCGCCGTAGGGCTACCCATCGCGGTTGCCGGGGCACTGGGTTACATCATCAATGGTTGGAGTACCGCCGGGCTGCCGAGTGCCGCATTAGGCTATGTTTATCTTCCCGCGTTCCTACTCATGGCACCATTTAGCATCCTAACCGCCCCTATCGGCGCCAAGCTCGCTCACAAGCTGCCCGTCGCCCTGCTTAAGCGCGTATTCGCGTTTATGTTGATGGGGCTGGCGCTGCAGATGGTGTATGCGGT
Source organism: Halomonas sp. UBA3074 (assembly GCF_002366715.1). Taxonomy (GTDB): domain Bacteria; phylum Pseudomonadota; class Gammaproteobacteria; order Pseudomonadales; family Halomonadaceae; genus Vreelandella. The sequence continues at coordinate 96,760 of NZ_DFBS01000021.1, forward strand.
ATTTACGGCATGAGGAAGAGCGAATAGCGCTAAACACAAGCGATCCGTTTGGCGGTGCGCAGTGCAACCCAAAAAAAGCCCCGGCCATCTTTTATGGCCGGGGCTTTTTGCATCTATCGAGCGTTAATAGTTAACGCTGCCTGCGATCAGTCGATTACAGGCGTTGATCAAGCCACTTTTTAACGTCCAACTGCTCGCGGGTATCACTCGGCAACTCATCACGGATCAGCTCTTCACCCTTGTGAAGCGCCGTAATGGGAGCGGAAGCGGACAGCACCGTGTTCAGCATATAAAGCACTTCATAACCCTGCTGGCGGTTAAAGAGCGTGCTATCAGGCTCACCTGTTACGCGTGGATCATCGCTAGGCGCTGCGTCCCAATCGTAGTGATCCAGGCTCATGTTCGTTTGTGTAAAATTAGCCATTAAGCACCTCGTTCATCCAATGAAATTGCCCCTAAAACCTTGGGGCCGCTGCCGCCTCCTTCATGGCGACACCCCCAGCGTAGCAAAGAATTTCATTTATGCTTGCTTAGACACGGCTCCAAGGGAGCGGGCTTGATGATGAGCTACCCGTTGACGCTGACAGCACTAGGTCATATCAAAGAGATTTATCAAAATGCTGCGAATAGAATGATCAGCTTGATGCGACACTCAAGCCTGAGGTAAGGAAAAAGCTGACTGTTAAATGCCAAATCCCACTTGACCCTCCAACTAGTAGTTATACTGAAACTCTTAGAAAATGTTACTTATCGCGGATGCTCAGCAGCTTGTCTCTGAAGCTCTGCAAGGTTTTGATGTTTCTTGTTGGTATACCCTCTAGCTGTGAATACCGAAGAACACTTTGCTTATAACAGCAGAATGCAGTGAAATAATGCTTGTCGATGAAGTCGTCGATTAAAACTAGTTTGATCCTCTCGCTATCGAGATGGGCAAAGTATTTATTTCTAACCTTGCGCATAGACGCACCGAAGCCAGGAAAAAACACTATATCCTTGTCTAGCTCGCTTTTACCCACGGTTTCAACTGCCAAGACCCCATACTCATCCAGCCTACTGTCAATATACTTAGAGACTTCATTTTTCTTTACACCGACACGTTTCACCACTTCGCACTCTAGCTTTGAGGGCATTACTGATAGATCCTGTGCGTAGCAGGCTTTCAAGAATTCTTGAAGGTGCGCTATCCAAGCTATATACCGATCCTGAATTATTAACCAGGCGAGAGCATCATCGCTTTTGCCTTCAACAAAGTGGCTTTCAAGCAATCGCATAAAACTCTCGAAAGCCAATCGGCACCTTAACCTGGATTTCTCATAGTACCTCAG
>NZ_DFBS01000007.1 GCF_002366715.1 Halomonas sp. UBA3074
ACAATCATTGTGATCCTTACTCGTCACTCGAAAGCAACAAAAGCGGATCAAACTTGGCTCAAGGTTCAAACGAATTCACTGTGATACCAATTTCACAACGTTACTTAAAAGCAACGACATGAAGAGTATCGATATGTTCGCTTGCCTTGATATTTGGTGATTTGTCACCAACATCAGCAAGCGCCCACATGAATTACCTGATCAAATTGTTAAAGAGCTGTTTCGCTGTGATAGCTAACTAACTTAGCTACCCGACTGGCCGTTGACCTGGCTTGCCTCAGCGAGGAAGGCGTATTCTACGCATTTCCTGGTGATTGTCAAGGGCGTTGTTTTCGATGCTAACCTGACCACATCCAAAACCGCTAACTGCCTGACAAACCGAAGGTTTTCACCTTCATTTACCGCTGGTAACGCTTGGCGTCCCCGGCAGCGGATGCGTACTTTACGGATTCGCTGCCGGGTTGGCAAGGGCTTTTTGAAATTGGTTTTATTAGGGTCGCAACCAAGCGAATTAGAGGCGAGGTATCGAACTGGGCACCAGAGAATCCGTTCCAAGGTCGGCGATGCTATGCGCGCCGGTTAGAGTCATTGCTACCCGCATCTCTTTAGCGAACAAATCAAGTAAATGCGCAACCCCTGCCTCACCGGCAGTCGCAAGGGCATAGATATAAGCGCGCCCAAGCAGTACGGTGTCGGCGCCTAGGGCAATCATACGCACCACATCAAGACCACTGCGTATACCCGAATCGGCCAGTATGGCGATGTCACCTTTAACGGCATCTGCAATCGCAGGCAAAGCATGCGCGGTAGAGGGGACGCCATCAAGCTGCCGACCGCCGTGATTAGACACAACAATGCCGTCCGCACCAAAACGAACCGCCTCACGTGCATCCTCTGGGTCGAGTATCCCTTTAATGATCATCGGGCCATCCCAGAACTCTCGAATCCACTCAAGGTCCTTCCAAGAGATAGCAGGATCGAAGTTGTCGCCTAGCCAGGCAATATAGTCTTCGAGCTCTGTTGGCTTACCACGATAATCAGACACGTTACCCAGATCATGAGGGCGCCCATTAACGCCTACATCCCAAGCCCAGAAAGGATGCATCGCGGCCTGAGCCATGCGACGGATTGGCCCATACTTACCACTCATGCCCGAGTGAGCATCGCGGTAACGCGCCCCTGGCACCGGCATATCCACGGTGAAGATCAGCGTTTTGACCCCCGCGGCTTTGGCTTTCTCCAGCGCATGCTTCATGAAGCCGCGGTCTTTCAGTACATAAAGCTGAAACCAAATGGGACGGTCGATGGCAGAAGCCACTTCATCAATAGGACATACCGATACGGTTGAAAGTGTGAAAGGTATGCCCTTGCTGGTAGCGGCACGCGCCGCCTGCACCTCACCACGTCTAGCATACATACCTGCCAGGCCTACCGGCGCAAGGGCAACGGGCATGGCAAGCGATTCACCGAACAGCGTCGTTTCTAGCGAAAGTGTGGACATGTCTTTCAACACACGCTGGCGCAAAGCGATACCGGCAAGGTCGTCTACGTTACGCCGCAGCGTATGCTCTGTGTATGAGCCGCCGTCGGCATAATGGAATAAAAAGGGCGGTATACGACGCTTTGCTGCTTGGCGATAGTCGGTGGATGCTGAGATGATCATGGTGAGCCCTATGCAATGGATGCGATATATTCACCGCCCAAGGTGGAAATTGGTTTTACCAATTGACAAAAAAGCAGTGTCAACACTAGTGAGCTGGCATAAGCGTGTCAAACAGAGATCCTCTATTGCAGGGCGCCAAGCGCCTATACTTTAGTTTAAAGCCACTCAGCAAGAAGGCTGGATGCCTTAAACGCAGCCCACCAGCACTTGAGCTAACCTGGCAAAGCTTTTAATATTGGTCTTACCAATTAAGGAGCTAACCAACATGAGCTATCCACCGCTCCGCCAACAGCGTTTGGCTGATGTCATTACCGAGCGCCTAGAAGCCATGATGTTGGAAGGCAGTCTAAAGCCCGGGCAGCGCCTACCCCCTGAACGTGAACTGGCCGAGCGCTTTGGCGTTTCGCGCCCCTCTTTACGTGAAGCCATCCAGAAACTTGCGGCGCGCGGGTTACTGACCAGCCGACAAGGCGGCGGCACCTTTGTGAATGACGACCTCAGCAACGGCTATACCGACCCCTTGCTGGAAATGCTTTCCCGCCACGATGAATTCAATCTGGATCTGCTCGAATTTCGTGACGCCATGGAAGGCATTTCGGCCTATTACGCGGCGCTTCGCTCAACGCCTGCCGACAAAGCCATTCTGATCCAGCGCTTTGAAGAGCTCGACGGCGGATTTGCCGGCGCCGACCCCATTCAAGAAGCCAAGCTTGATGCCGCGTTCCACCTCGCGATTGCCGAGGCTGCCCACAATGTACTGCTACTGCATACCATACGTGGCATTTTTCATCTGTTAGAGAAAAGCATCGTGAACAACTTGGCTCACTTGTTCGCCAAGGAAGGTTCCCGCAGTCAATTAATGCAGCAACACCGCGCCTTACTCAATGCCATTTTGGAAGGACGAGCAGAAGACGCCCGGGCTCGCGCCCATGAACATCTCGTGTTCGTGGAAGAGGGGTTACTCGAAATGGCCAAAGCTGAAACCCGCGCCCAGCGCGCCCTTCGTCGCGCGCAAGGCAATAGTAAGACGCTGGCATGAACAGCCCAGCCAGCAGCAACCACGTACCTCCTCCTTTGCCCGCCCGTTGGCGAAGCTTATGGTTACTGGCTATTTCGTTTGGCTTGCTACTGTGTATGTGGCAGGCCGCCCAACTGTCCCGGGAACAAGCGCTCTCCAACCTGCAGGACGATGCAGAAAATGAGTTACGGCTTTCGGCCGCCAATTTAAATGGCTACCTGCTGCGTTATGACTATCTGCCGCAAATGCTGGCGACGCGTGAAGGCGTGCAACGCTTTTTAGCCTCTCCGGATAACCAAGACCCGATGCCGCTCAATATGCTGCTAGATCGCTTCCGCTTTACCGCTGGCGTATCGGATGTTTACTTGCTTAACCGTGCTGGCGACACGATCGCCGCCAGTAACTGGCACCGCCCCAATACGTTTATCGGCCAGAACTATGCGTTCCGCTCCTACTACACCGATGCCATTGCAGGTGGCCAGGGGAGATTTTTTGGCTTAGGGATCAAGTCCCTAGAACGGGGTTATTACTTCTCATCCCCCGTGTGGCTGGATGATACTTCGCCCGACTCACAGCCAGACGGGGTGCTAGTCGTGAAAGTCCTGCTGGATGACGTGGAAGAGAGTTGGGCAGAACAGGACGCAGAGCTGTTTGTCACCGACAGCGACAACATCATTTTCATGGCCAGCCACCCAGAGCTGCGCATGAACGCACTCTACCCGCTCAGCGATGAAGAGCGCCAAAGTCTGCACGAAACCCGGCGCTACGCCATGGAACCACTCTCCCCCTCAGGCATCGAGGTCAATGCGCCTTATGGCCTGGGCAGTCAGTTGGTCAGCTTCTCTAAAGGTCCGCTAAGCGAGGGGGATTACCTCAGCTTGACCCGGCCTATCCCAGAGTTTGGCTGGCAAATGCATATCTTAAAGCCGCTGACACCCGTGATTAGCGCCCAGTGGATAGCCGCGCTGATGGCAGGGGGGCTTTACGGCGTCGTGGCGCTGGGAGCTGGCATCGGCTGGCAGCGCCTACGGTTACGCCGTGAACGGGAAGCGTTTGCTGAAAGAGAGCGCAACACGCTGGCCCGCGTGCGCGACGAACTGGAAGTCAGTGTGGAGCACCGCACACGCGACCTGGTGGCCAGCAACCAACGCCTTTCCGATGAAATTGAAGAGCGCCGCCGGGCGGAAGCCAACCTTCGCCAGACCCAGGACGAGCTCATTCAAGCCGCCAAATTGGCGGTCCTAGGCCAACTCGCCGCGGGCATCAACCATGAGCTCAATCAGCCGCTGGCGGCTATTCGCGCCTACGCAGAAAACGCCCGCCGCTTTATCGCCTTAACCCGACACGACAAAGCCGATGCCAATCTGGAGCAGATTGTCGAACTAACAGAGCGCATGGCAGACATTAGCGCGCAACTGCGCCAATTTTCGCGCAAGAGTAGCGAGCGCCAGGAGGCTATTTCGGTACAAGCCTGTATAGACTACGCCCTCCGGCTTTTTCAAAGCCGCCTGCGCGAAGGCAATATCTCTATCATTCAAGATTGGCCCGCTGAAACGCTATGGGTAAAAGGCGACCTAGTGCGCCTGGAGCAGGTTTTGGTGAATTTGATTGGTAATGCACTGCAGGCCATGAAAACCGTCGCTGCCCCCCAGCTAACACTTGGTGCCTATGCCCACCAGCAACAGGTCATTATTAGCGTTACCGATAATGGCCCTGGCATCCCAGAAGAGCACTTAGGGCAGATTTTTGAACCCTTTTTTACGACCAAAGCACCGGGAAGCGGTTTAGGGCTGGGACTCTCCATATCGTCACGTATCATGGACGATTTAGGCGGCAAGCTACAGGCAGCCAATCAGCCCGAAGGGGGCGCATGCTTCACCATTACCCTGCCCCACTCAACGTTCACACACGCCCAGGAGCGCTCCCACTATGCATGAGCCGTCGATACTGCCGGTCATAGTGATCGACGATGAACCGCACCTGCGGATCACCGCCAGCCAAACGCTCGAGCTGGCGGGCTACACGCCTTACTGTTTTGAATCGGCAGAACAAGCGTTGGCGGCATTAACGCCGGACTTCCCCGGTGTGATTGTCAGTGATATTCGCATGCCGGGGATGGATGGCATGGCGCTCCTGCATGAACTACACAGCCGCGATGCTACCCTGCCGATCATTTTAATCACCGGCCACGGCGATATTTCTACCGCGGTAGAAGCCATGCGCGCCGGGGCCTGGGATTTTCTAGAGAAGCCGTTTGCCGGTGATCAACTGCTAGACGTGGTGCGTCGTGGCATTGAAAAGCGCCAGCTCAGCTTGGAAAACCACCGCCTTAAAGCCGAACTGGAAGTGCAACAAGCCGCGCTGGGGCCGCGCTTGGTGGGGCGCACCCCCATCATTTCACGGCTGGCCGCGATGATTCAGCGTATCAGTCAAGTGGAAGCGGATGTGCTGCTGTTTGGCGAAACAGGCACCGGTAAAGATTTGGTAGCGCGCGCTATTCACGAGCGCAGTGGGCGACGCAATAGCCCCTTCATGGCCATTAACTGCGGTGCCGTGCCCGAAAACACCATCGAGTCGGAGCTGTTTGGACATGAGAAAGGCGCCTTCACCGGTGCCGTAGAACGGCGTATCGGCAAGTTTGAGCACGCCAATGGCGGCACGGTATTTTTGGACGAAATTGAGTCGATGCCGTTGGCGCTGCAGGTCAAACTGCTGCGCGTATTACAAGAGCGCAGCGTCGAGCGGTTAGGCGCCAATGAGACCGTCCCGCTCAATATCCGTGTGATTGCGGCGACCAAAGTCGATCTCAAAACTGCCTCTGAGGAGGGGAGTTTTCGCGAAGACCTTTACTACCGATTGAACGTCGTCACCCTACCGCTACCCGCGCTACGCGAGCGGCGTGAGGACATCCCCTTACTGTTTCAACACTTTGCCGTCGTCGCCGCCAACCGTAGCGGGCTGGAAGCGCCGACCCTCGACAGCCCCGCCATTGCCGCCCTCCTCGCACACGACTGGCCCGGCAATGTACGCGAGCTGCGTAATTTGGCCGAACGCTATGTGCTGCTGGGCGCTGCTTTCGATTATCGCCTGGATGCGCTACTGGAGGGAGTCAATGCGGATACCGAAGAGCCCACGTTACCGCGCCAAGTCGAGCTGTTCGAAAAAAGCCTGATCAGCCAATCACTGTCGCGCTACCACGGCCGGGTCACCGACGTATGTGGCCACCTAGGCATTCCACGCAAAACCTTTTACGACAAGCTTAAAAAGCATGGCCTCAATGCTGACGACTATCGCCATAACAGCGAGCCTTGATAAAGCAATTCACCCAACACCGACCAGGGCGGCACCCAGGGAATCAGCGTTAACGTCGCAATCAGCATCAGCAGGTTGGACATGGGCCGACGGCTATCGCCTAACTTGAGCGCCGTGCCAAACGAGCGCTTTAGCCGCGCCCCCTCAAGGTCAACGCTGTATATTTCGTCCAACGTTAGGTGAATCAAGAAGCCTACCAAGGTGGCCGCACCGTGAGACCAAGCCAACCACGCAGGCTGACCGAGCAAATTAAAACTTAACGCGGCGGTGGTTAAGCTGCATAGCCCACCCGCCAGCAGTGAATGCCAAATGCCGCGATGAACGGTAAAGCGTGAAAAAAGTATGCCTGCCAGATAGCGCACACAAAAATAAATACCACCGCACGCCATCAGCAGCGCTCCCGGCGTCAACCATGGCTGGAGCACGAGCGCTCCCAGCACCAGCGCGGGCACCGAAAGCAGATTAAAGATCAAACGGATGGAGTGTGAACGGTCAGCATCGATATCGGGCAAAATGCCGCCGAACGTGATCAGTGCAATCATCATCACCGCTTGAGAAGGCGGCCACCATTGGCCTTTCCAGCCAGCGTAAGCTACCAGCATGCCGCCCGCCGCTGCTACCGTAATATGCGTGCGAAAATTAGCCATGACGCGGCATCCCAGAATCTACCTACAGAAAACTGTATAAATTAACAGATTCCCGCCGTGCGCGACATGACTTATGTAGAAAAAAGGTTGGCTTAGCAATCGCTTAGAGAAAGAACCTCAAAGCGTCGCTTCTGCTAAAAAGCGATCTTTCAGTTTGACGTAGTTGCCAGCGGTATAAGGAAAGAAGACACGCTCTTTGTCTTTGAGTGGGCGCAGCGCCTTGGCGGGGTTGCCGGCATAGACAAAGCCACTTTCCAGATGTTTGCCAGGCGTGACGACGGCCCCCGCTGCAATGATTACCTCGTCGTCGACGACCGCGCCATCCATCACGATCGCCCCCATGCCGACCAGTATCCGATTACCCAAGGTACAACCATGCAAAATCGCCTTGTGGCCAATGGTGACGTCGTCGCCAATGGTGAGCGGAAACCCCTCGGGGCTGAAATCGCTGGCGTGGGTGATATGAAGCACGCTGCCATCCTGCACGCTGGTTCGTGCACCGATACGAATACGGTGCATATCGCCGCGAATCACCGTCATCGGCCATACGGAACAATCATCACCCAGCACCACATCACCAATAACGACACAGGCTGGATCAATATAGACGCGCTCGCCCAACTGGGGTTCGACACCTTGATGGCGTCTTAATGCAGTGCTCATTGCTCGCTCCTGAAATGTTGGATGGAAAACGTAGGGGACTTAATCAACCCACTATAGCAACCCAGCCAATAGAACAATAAAAGTCAGCGGAATCGACACCCAGCGGATGATATTACGCCATACCAAATAGCCGCTCTCACCCACACCTAACGCGCTGACCACCCTGCCACGTGGCATGATCCAAGCCGCAAAAATCGCGATTAGCATGCCACCCAAAGGAAGGAAAACATCCGGCGGTATACTGCTAACAAGCTCAAAGACGTTGCGCCCGAACAGCGGTCGAAACTCTGCCAGCGAGGAGAATGAAAAGGCCGATAATAGCCCGATCAACCAAACGCTGAGCGCGACGATAGCCGTCGAGATGCTCCGGCGCAGCCCCAGCCCTTGCAGCGTGGCGACCATGGGTTCTGCCAGGTTAATGGCGGATGTCCAGGTGGCTAAAAGCAGCAGTAAAAAGAACACGCTTAGCCACACCGCGCCCCAGGGCAACTCAGAAAACGCGATGGGCAGCGTTACGAACATTAAGCCTGGGCCGTCGGCCGGGTCCATGCCTTGCGCGAACACCACTGAGAAAATGGCGATCCCCGCCAATAGCGCGACGCTAATATCGAGCACCGCGACTGCCACGGCTGCCTTAGGCAGGCTTTGCTCTTCCGGCATGTAAGCGCCGTACGCCATCAGCGCACAAGCACCCACTGCCAAGGTAAAGAACGCATGGCCCATGGCATGCACGACGACTGAGGGCGTCAGCGCTTCGAAAGAGGGTAGAAACAGCCACGCCAGCGCCGTCCCAAATCCATCGGTGGTCGCGGCATAGCCTGCCAGCAGCAGCAACAGCAGGTACAACAGCGGCATTAGCAGGTTGTTTAACCGCTCGAGCCCCTTGGACACGCCCGCGGCGACGACCGTCATGGTCATAAACAAAAATAGCGAGTGATTAAAGATCAGCAGACCTGGATTGGCTAAGAAGGCGTCAAACCCAGCACCGATTTCAGCGGCACTCGCCCCATTGAAGTTGCCATTGACCGAGGCCACCAAAAACTCAATCGACCAGCCGGAGACCACCGAATAGAACGACAAGATACAGAACACGGTGAACGCCCCGAACACGCCCAGCCACCGCCAGTGAGGGGAAGCACCCGCTTCGGCTGCCAAGGCCCCCAGCGCCTGCATTGGCCCGCGCCGCCCAGCGCGGCCAATCAATATCTCCGCCATCATCACCGGAATACCCAGTAGCAGCACAAACGCCACATAAATCAGCAAAAAGGCGGCGCCGCCGTTCTCTCCCGCCACATAAGGAAAGCGCCAGATGTTGCCTAACCCCACCGCAGCACCTGTTACCGCCAAGATAAAGGCCCGCTTCGACCCCCAGCGCTCCAGCGTCTCGCTCATCACATGCTCCTGCCATTGGTGGCATTAAAAGGCGGCAAGACTAGCAGGCGCTTGCGTGCAGGCCAAACCCTAAGCGTAAAGCCACGTATTAAACGTGGCGGTTAAAGCGAAGATTGTTATCAAGGCTAACATTGAAACACGGCCCCGCCGCCCGCACTGTGTCATTATTATGGCGCGTTTTGCGCTCCCTAAACTGTTTTAAAATCGATGCCACTTGAGGTGCCTATGTCCACCAATCCGCTGCTTGAAACGCACGAGTTACCCCCCTTTGCTGAGATTCGCGCCGAGCATGTGGAGCCCGCTGTGGAAACATTGCTAGGCGAAAGCCGCGAGGCCATTGACCGGCTCGCCGACCAGGCCGCCGCCGCTCCGCCAAGCTGGGAAAATTTTGCAGCCCCTCTGGAAGCCGTCAATGACCGGCTGACGAAAGCGTGGTCTCCTATCTCGCACCTCAATGGCACCATGAACTCCCCAGAATTGCGTGAAGCGTATCAAGCGTGTCTGGAGAAACTCTCCGCTTTTGGCACCTGGGTGGGCCAACACGAAGGCTTGTTTCATGGCTGGCAAGCGCTGAAAGACGGCCCCGCCTGGCAGCACCTAGATGCCGGCCAACGGCGCACTGTTGAGAACGCCCTGCGCGACTTCCGTTTAGCCGGTGTCGACTTGCCCGAAGACAAAAAAGCCCGCTACGGCGAGATACAGTCGCGGCTTTCACTGCTCTCCAACGAGTTCTCCAATAACGTGTTGGATGCCACCCAGGCATGGCACAAAGATATCGATAGCCAGGAAGCATTAGCCGGGTTACCGGAGAGCGCTCTTGAAACGTTAAAAGCCACCGCTGAAGCGAAAGGCGTAACGGGCTACCGTATTACCCTGGATTTCCCCAGTTTCTTCCCGGTAGTGAGTTACGCAGACAACCGTGAGCTGCGCCGCGATGTGTATACCGCCTTTGTTACCCGCGCCTCAGACCAGGGTCCGAATGCGGGTAAGTTTGATAACGCCGCCATCATGGAAGAGATTTTGGCGCTGCGTAGCGAAATTGCCCAGCTACTCGGCTTTAATACCTACGCGGACTATTCACTGGCCACCAAAATGGCAGAGTCACCCGAACAGGTGCTCGAGTTTCTCAACGACTTAGCCCGCCGGGCGCTTCCTCAGGCAAAAGAAGAATTTGCTGAGCTAAGCGCTTACGCTCGTGATGAGCTCGGCCTGCAAACGTTAGAACCGTGGGATGTTGCTTACGCCAGTGAAAAACTGCGCGAAGCGCGCCACGCCATTTCTCAAGAGCAGCTGCGCCCTTACTTTCCCGCGCCACGCGTGGTCGATGGTTTGTTTCAGGTGGTCGAGCGTCTCTATGGTGTGCGCTTTGAAGAAGATACCGAGGCGCCTCGCTACCACGCTGACGTACGTTATTTCCGCATCACCGAAAATGGTCAGCCGATCGCCGCTTTTTATCTCGATCTTTACGCCCGCGAAGGCAAACGGGGCGGCGCTTGGATGGCGGATTGCCGCGTACGGCGCCAAACAGAGCAGGGCCTGCAGCTACCGGTTGCGTTTCTTACCTGCAACTTCACAGCGCCGGTCGGTGGCCGTCCTGCACTGCTCACCCATGATGAAGTCACCACGCTGTTCCATGAGTTTGGCCATGGCTTGCATCATATGCTGACCAAACAGCACATTGCCGATATCTCCGGTATTAACGGCGTTGCCTGGGATGCGGTCGAGCTACCCAGCCAGTTCATGGAAAACTACTGCTGGGAGCGCGAAGGGCTCGACCTACTCGCCAAACACGTGGATAGCGGTGAGACGCTGCCTGCCGACCTACTCGAGCGCTTGCAAGCGGCCAAGAATTTCCAGTCCGCCATGGGCATGATGCGCCAAATCGAGTTTTCGCTGTTTGATCTGCGCCTGCATCATGAACTCAGCGCCCCCAGCGCCAGCGATGTGCAAGCACTGCTTGACGAGGTGCGCGATGGGGTGTCGGTACTGCCGAAGGTGTCATTTAACCGCTTCCAGAATAGCTTTGGCCACGTCTTTGCCGGCGGTTACGCTGCCGGTTATTACAGCTACAAATGGGCGGAAGTTCTGTCAGCGGATGCCTGGAGCGCTTTTGAAGAGGCCGGTATCTTTGACCCCGAAACGGGGCAGCGCTTCCGTCACGAGATCCTCGAACAAGGCGGCGCCCGAGACGCAGCTGAACTGTTTGTCGCCTTTCGTGGCCGCGAACCGAGCGTTGAACCGCTGCTGCGTCATAGCGGCATTCGCGCAGCTTAAGCTATTGGAACCCCTTCCCCGTGCACGGCGTCTTAGGCGCCGTGCGTTTGGAGATTCGCATGTCGACTGTTAAACGTTTTATTGCGGGCGTTACCTGCCCACGCTGTGCGGCGATGGATCGGATCCGCGCCTGGGAGCAGAACGGGATTCGCTACCGCGAATGCGTTAACTGTGATTTTTTTGAGCAACTGCCCATCGAAGAAGACGCGCTTACCGAAATGACCACCCGGGTCAATCAGGTGCGCGATGATCAACACCAGCAGGATGTGCAGCCTGTACGTATTCTGGACCCCGGCAAACCCTCGCGCTAACGCCTCTCCCCGTATTGCCTTTTTACCCGGACAAACCCGCGCATCTAACGCGGGTTTACTTTGTTTGCCCTTGGCCAATCTCTATGTGTGCGGTTATCCGCACATGTAAGACCCGCTTTCGTGCGAACAACCGGACACAATGCCAACAATTCCCTTCCACCAAAGTTGAATAAAAAATTTATAAACCGTTGTTTATAAATTAATAAATATTAAATGGCACAACTCTCGCTGTGTTAACTCCTGCATAGCCTGATCAATCCCTTTTAACGGACGGTATCGATCAGGCCATCGGACGATAACCCCAATAACAGCTAGGAATTTTCGCCATGCGCAAACAAATGCCTAAAACGTTCACGCTTCTCGCCAGCAGCGCCTTGCTTGTTGCGGCGGCCAGCAGTGCCCAAGCGCAAGAAGATCGCGCCGGTTGGCCCGACAACTTCACCGTAGGTACCGCAAGCCAAGGCGGCACTTACTTCGTTTACGGTTCAGGCTGGGCGAACTTTATTGCTGATGAGCTGGGCGTATCAGGCGGCGGTGAAGTGACCGGTGGTCCTACTCAAAACCTGGCGCTGGTGCACACAGGCGACATGGCGTTCGGTTTAACCACGATGGGCCCTGCTTCTGATGCCGTTAAAGGCGAAAGCCCACTGGCACCTGGCATGCAGATGGATAACGTCTGCGCTATGTTCCCGATGTACGAAACACCGTTCTCCATTACCGCGCTTTCTGACAGCGGCATTGAGTCAATCTCCGACATTCCGGATGGCGCACGCATCGGTTTTGGTCCAGCAGCGTCTACCTCTGACACCTACTTCCCCGCGATCCTGGAAACCCTGGGCGTTGACTTCGAGCGCCGTAACGGTGGTTGGTCAGACTTAGGCGGCCAGTTGCAGGATGGCCTGCTTGATGTTGTCGCCTTCGCAGCCGGCATCCCGATCCCCGCCGTTAGCCAATTGGAAGTCCAGACCGACGTCAACATCATCGAATTTAACGAAGAAGAGTTGGCCACCGTTCTGGAAAACTATCCCGTTGCTGAATTCATGATCCCAGCAAACACTTACACCACCCTGGAAGAAGATGCCCGCGCGGTATCGATGTGGAACTTCGCCATCGCTGGCTGTGATCTGCCGGAAGACTTCGTTTACGAAGTGACCAAAGCCACAATGGAAAACAACGATCGTATGCGTTCTGTACACCGCAGTGCTGAAACCACCATTCCAGAAAACATCGTTCATAACACCGTGCTGCCGTTCCACCCTGGCGCTGCACGCTGGTATGAAGAGAACGGTTATGACATTGCTGATGACATGATCAACTAAGCAACCTCCCCCGTTCCAACTGCCCCGCCTCTGGCCCTGCCAGGCGGGGCAGCTTTCGCTGCTACTACCCCCTTTGTCTGCTTTTGCTGTGAGGGTGAACTCTAATGAGTCACAAAACCGACCAAGACCCCAATGGTCTTAACGATGATGCTCACGCGGCGTCAGCGGTACCCGAGTCTATTGCCGATGGTGTCGATGATGATGTTGTTGAACCTAATCGTCGCCTGTTTACGGGCTGGCAATTTCTACTGTTTGCGGCATTAGCGATCGCTTACTCAAGTTTCCATCTGATTTCACTCAACGTTTATCCGATGGAAACCTGGTCGTTTCGAATCGTACACATTGCCGGTGCACTTATTCTCGGTTATGGGCTCTTTGCGGGCGCTCGCTTTGCCGAAGATGGCCAGCCAGCGTCAGGCGACTGGATCAAGTGGGTTAGCTATGCCCTCTTGATTCCTGCCGCCTATACCTTGGCGCAAGTATTCGTGATGTATCAGACGCTCAGCGGTAGTGCCATGCGCATCGACCCGAACGTCGAGAATTGGCACTACGGCTATCCGCTGATGGCGACCACGGCGGGGGCTATCGTACTATCGTGGTTTTATCGTCAGGCACGTCATCGCTTCAACCCTGCCGATTTGGTACTTATGGTATGTGCCATGGCGAGCGCAGGCTATTTACTGGTGGCCTATAACACCAATATCCGGATGTCGACGGGTACCTCCTTTGCACCATCGGGCATTTCCTGGGCAGCCATTGCAGGCTCCCTGCTGATTCTAGAACTTACTCGCCGAGTCGCTGGTTTAGCGTTAGTAGTGATTTCAGCGGTCTTTTTGACCTACGTTTTTGCCGGCCCTTACTTGCCAGGCTTCTTAGGCTATCCAGGTCTGTCACTGCAGCGTTTCTTCAGCCAGGTGTATACCGACGCGGGCATTCTTGGGCCCACCACGGCCGTGTCATCGACCTATATCATCTTGTTCATTATTTTTGCAGCGTTCCTGCAGGCTTCCAAAGTGGGCGACTACTTCGTCAACTTCGCGTTCGCGGCAGCAGGTCGGGCCCGTGGTGGCCCTGCTAAGGTCGCTATTTTCGCCTCAGGCCTGATGGGTATGATCAACGGTACCTCCGCGGGTAACGTCGTTTCTACCGGCTCCCTGACCATTCCCTTGATGAAGAAAGTCGGCTACCCCGCGCGTAGTGCAGGCGCTATCGAAGCGGCCGCCTCAACCGGTGGTCAGATCATGCCGCCGATTATGGGTGCTGGCGCGTTCATCATGGCGGAAGTGACCGGTATTCCGTATACCGAAATTGCCATTGCAGCGATCATTCCTGCCATCCTCTATTTTGCTTCCATCTACTTTATGGTCGACTTTGAAGCCGCCCGTAAAGGCATGCGCGGCATGCGTAAGGATGAAATCCCGCTATTTTCCAAGCTGGTGAAGCAGGTTTACCTGTTTGCGCCGATTATTATTCTGATTGTCGCGCTGTTTATGGGTTACTCGGTCATCCGCGCCGGTACCCTCGCCACCGCTTCAGCGGCTGTGGTGAGCTGGATTTCACCTAATAAGATGGGTGTTCGTGCAATTCTTAAAGCGCTGCAGATTGCGGGCACCATGTCGATTCAAATCATCGCGGTGTGTGCCTGTGCGGGCTTAATCGTTGGGGTTATCTCGCTGACCGGTGTTGGCGCGCGCTTCTCGTCGCTGTTGCTGGGCCTCGCCGGTGTCAGCCAACTGTTGGCGCTCGTGTTTGCCATGCTGATCAGCATTTTGCTGGGAATGGGCATGCCCACTACCGCCGCCTATGCGGTGGCCGCGTCAGTCGTTGCACCTGGCCTAATCAATATCGGTATTGAGCCACTGATCGCGCACTTCTTCGTGTTCTATTTCGCCGTCGTGTCGGCGATCACTCCGCCGGTTGCCTTGGCTTCCTATGCAGCGGCGGGTATCTCTGGCGACAACCCCATGGGCACGTCGGTGGCCTCGTTCAAGATTGGCCTGGCCGCGTTCATCGTACCGTTCATGTTCTTCTACAGCCCGGCCATGCTAATGGAAGGCTCTCCGATGCAGATCCTACGCGTTGGGTTAACCGCGACGCTGGGCATTGTGTTGCTCTCGGGCATGGTACAGAAGTGGTTCTTTGGCCCCGTTAACACAGTACAGCGTATCGTTATGCTGGTAGGCGCGTTGTTCTTGATCTATGGCGGTATCTATACCGACATTGCAGGCCTTGCGATTGGTATCGCGCTATTTATGATGCAGCGCAAGGCCCACGGTGGCGGCAGTAAAACGGCGCAAGCTGGCTAATTAATGTAACTCGCAATACGGTAGGCCTAAAAAACCCCGGTCAACGATGTTGATCGGGGTTTTTAATGAGCCTAATGCGGGTCAATAATTGCGCTTAGTTAGCCAGGTTATCGACGATCTTCAATACCGGTGCGGCTTGGTTAAGCGTGTAGAAGTGCAAGCCTGGAGCACCGCCATCCAGCAAACGTTGGCAAAGTCGGCTCACCACATCGGTGCCAAATGCTGCAATCGCTTCGCTGTCGTCACCGTAAGATTCCAACTGTTTGCGGATCCAGCGCGGGATCTCGGCGCCGCAGGCGTCAGAGAATCGCGCCAGCTTGGTGTAGTTGGTAATGGGCATAATGCCAGGAATAATCGGTTGCTCAACGCCCAGCGCGCGGGCTTTATCAACAAAGTTGAAATAGGCATCAGCGGTGAAGAAGTACTGAGTAATGGCCATATTGGCCCCCGCGTTCATTTTACGCGCGAAGTTTTCCACATCCTTATCAAGATTAGGCGCCTGTGGATGAGACTCAGGATAGGCCGCGACGGCAATGTCGAAATGGTCGCCTGTTTCCTCACGAATAAACTCGACCAGTTCGTTGGCATAACGCAACTCGCCAATGCTGCCCATACCGGAGGGCATATCGCCACGCAGCGCGACTAAGCTGTCGACCCCTTCTTCGCGATACTGCGCCAGCAGGTCACGCAACTGGGCTTTTTCACTGCCGATGCAGGAGAGGTGCGGAGCCGTGGTAATGCCGCTCTCACTCACTGCTCGCACCACTTCGCGGGTACGCGCCTGGGTCGAACCACCGGCACCATAGGTCACTGAGAAAAACCGCGGTTTGCGGGCGGCCAGTTCATCACGAACGTGTATTAGCTTGTCGCGCCCAGCGTCGGTATTGGGCGGAAAGAACTCAAAGCTGATACCTAACGGATGCTCGTGGCTGCTCATGGGATTTCCTTTTTAGCTCAATAGTGATGATATTTTGGGGTATTCTCGCTTTTCCATCGCGCTGGGGCTAATGAAAGATTCCACGCTCGGCCTTTAATTCGACTCATGTTCGTTCGTCATTACACATTTTAAGGGAGGGTCCATGGATCTTGCACCTGGGGCACTGGTTGGGCCACTACTGATGCTGCTGAGCTATGTGGCGTTAGGCTGGCTCGCCGCTCAACGGCTAAAACTGGATCCTCGCCCGATCGCCACACTACTGGTTTACCTGATTGCGCCCTTTACCATTTTTCGTGCGCTGATGAACGGCGGCCCCACGGCCAACTACTTACTGCTGACATTAGCGCTGTTCATTTTGGCAAGCCTGATGGCCCTGGTGGTGCAACGCCTAGCTCGCCACCGCTTTGGTGAACAAGAAGCCGCCCTGCTAGCGTTCTCGTCAGGAACGGGCAATACCGGCTATTTTGGCCTGCCGATCGCGCTGATTCTGCTCCCCCCTGAAGGCGTGACGCTTTACCTGTTCTGCATGCTGGGGATCAATATTTACGAATTCACCGTAGGTTTCTACCTTAGCGCTCGCGGTCGTTTCTCGGTACGCGAAAGTTTGCTTAAAATTTCACGCCTACCGCTGATCTATGCATTCTTATTAGCGCTATTGCTCAGCTCGCTTGATGTCACGATACCCGACGCCGTCATGAGCTCACTAGCGGTGTTCCCCGCCACCTATACGCTGCTGGGTATGATGATTATTGGCATGACGCTTAGCCAAGTGACGCTTACCGCTTGGGATACACGCTTTGTGGCCACTTGTTTGGGACTGCGCTACTTGATGTGGCCGCTGGCCATGCTACTGGCCGTTTTCATCGTGCAATGGATGGCGCCGCTGTCCACGGAGTTAGCCCTGGCGCTGCTGCTGCTCGGCGTGGTGCCTATGGCGGCTAACGTGGTGGTGGTGGCGATGGAGTTGGGCATTCAGCCGCAAAAGGGCGCGCTAGCGGTGCTGGTCACGACCGTACTCGCACCGCTGCTGATTCCCCTCTACCTGGGTTTGATGCTGCGTCTTACCGGGCTTGGTTAGTCATTAAACGTGCGTAATTAAAAACCAGCCACACCCGATTGGTTAAGCTGGCTAGCCATTCGCTGCACGTCCGGGTGGCTGAAAAAGGCTACCAGCGCGTCAGCGCGAACCGGGCCAACCCCTGGAACGGCTTGCCACTGCTCGCGCTGGTAGCCCGCTAACGTTGCCCAATCTCCGCGAACCGACTCGCTACCCGGTGGCGCGCCCAGCGCACTGAGCCATGCCGAAAACGGACGCCTGAGGGCGATTTGAAACTGCTCAGTGAGCGCGGCGGAAGTGACCTCACCAATACCATAGGCCTCCTCCAGATAACGCGGCTCAGCGTCCAGCCACTCCAATAATTGCGTGACGACGCCCGCCTCCATTAGCGCTTGCCAAGTGCCTTCACCAACACCTTGCATGCCCAACTGCTCGCCCAGGTAAGTGAGCCGGGCCAGTAACTGTGTCTCGCAACCGGGAGTAAGCTCAAAACAACTGAGCAGGTGATAACGCTGCGGCGAGGGAACACTCAGCGGCGAGCGCTCTTGGGTATGCCAGACCACGTCGGTTAACTGGGGAATCGTCAATCCCGCCAAGGAGATCGCTACTTGGTCACCGGCGCGCACATCCAGTGACTCCCAGCGTTCCAGTGAGCCTAACGACACGCGGCTAATGCGCCGCCCCTCTAGCAGCACCGGGTTAAGCCACACTAGCGGCGTCACGCGTCCAGTACGCCCAACGCGAAACTCAATGCCGCGGACTTCCGCAAGCGCCTGTTGGGCGGGGTATTTCCAAGCAATCGCCCACTCCGGAGGCGATGACGACCAGCGGCGAACACCAGGACGTTCAGCCTGTTTGATCACCACGCCGTCGGTGGCAAACGGCAACGGGCCATTGAACCAGCTATCGCGCCAGTAAGCGGCGTCGCGACGCTCTTCAAGCGGTTGGGTATAGGTGGCAGTATCAAAGCCTAGGCTAGTAAGACGCGTCAAACGCTCTTCCATCCCAGTAGGCCCATCGGGCCAATCCCATACGAATAGGCCGATACGCTCAAGGGTTTCCACGGTAGGTGAGGATTGCGCCATTGCTCCCGCCACAGCGCCCCGTGCCCCCGACGCAGGCGATTGTGATTGCACGTGTTGGGTTAGCCGCCAGTACAATTCGCCTTGGAGCACCGCCGAAATAGGCTCAGGCAGCGTATTAGGCACAGCGGGTAACTGGCGCACCCGACTCGTCCAGTCCTGGCCCCGCTCGCCATCGCCACGGCTAACGGCTTCTACCAAGTCGCCGTCTTGATAACGCAGCGTTATCGCCACGCCATCCACTTTGGGCTGAATCCAGAGGTCTTCGCGGCGGCTGGTGAAGCGCCGGACACCGTCATCATCGGCTTTAGTGAGGCCGCGCTGAGCCGCCGGATGATCGAGCGTGCCGCTGCTTCGGGTAACGCGGGAAAGCGGGCGGTGGTCTGGCGCATGGCCTAAGCAACGTTGCCAAGCGGCGAGGCGCGATACGGCCTGGTCATAGAGGGCATCGTCAATCAGCGCCACGCCATCGTCGTGGTAGGCGGTATCCCAGCGCTGAACCTGCTCGGCCAGTGCCTGGCTTTCGCGAGTGAGACGCTCTTCAGGCCAATCCGGGCATTCTGCAGCCTGTGCGGAAAAAGTGACAAGCCACATCAGCCCCACCACAAGCCCTGCTCGTATTCCCAACCCCATCACATCCCCCTTTGCATGCGCCCATCAGCTGATGGCTTAGCCTAACGTAACAGGCATAAAAAAAGCCCCCCTGGCTGGCGCCAGTGGGGCGATTTAATACATTGCTTACAAACGGGGTAGCGAATGTCTTACAAATTAGCCGCCTTGCGCAGTGCATCGGCTTTATCAATTTTTTCCCACGGGAAAGCGGTAAAGGTTTCGGTATGCTCTTCGCCTTTATCATCGCTCCACGTGTAGCTGTGCTCGAACGGCGCACGGCCAAAGTGGCCGTAAGCGGCGGTGAGCTGATACATCGGGTGCAGCAGGTCGAGCATTTTGGTGATGGCGTAGGGGCGCAAATCGAAATGCTCGCGCACTAGCGCCACGATCTGCTTATCGTCAATTTTGCCGGTGCCGAAGGTATCAATGGAGACCGAGGTGGGCTCGGCCACACCAATGGCGTAAGAAACCTGAATCTCACACTTGTCGGCCAGGCCCGCCGCGACGACGTTCTTGGCTACATAGCGCCCTGCATAGGCCGCGCTGCGATCCACTTTCGACGGATCTTTGCCAGAGAACGCACCACCGCCGTGGCGCGCCATGCCGCCGTAGGTATCGACGATGATTTTACGTCCCGTTAACCCACAATCGCCCACCGGGCCGCCAATCACGAACTTGCCGGTCGGATTAATGTGGTATTGGGTGCTGTCATCCAACCACTCGGCGGGGATGACTTGCTCAATGACCTCGCGCTTGATCATTTTGCGCAGGTCTTCCTGATCAATCTCAGGATCGTGCTGGGTAGAAAGCACAATGGCATCGACACCGCAGGGCTGGCCTTGAGCATTGTAGCGGAAAGTCACCTGGCTCTTGGCATCCGGGCGCAGCCATGGCAACAAGCCATTTTTACGCAGCTCGGCCTGACGCTCGACTAAACGGTGCGAGTAGTGGATCGGCGCGGGCATGAACGAATCGGTTTCGTTGGTCGCGTAACCAAACATAAGGCCCTGGTCACCTGCCCCCTGATCTTCTGGCTTGCTACGATCAACGCCCTGGGCAATCTCGACACTCTGCTTGCCGATCAAGTTGATCACGCCACAGGTCGCTCCGTCGAACCCAACGTCCGACGAGGTGTAGCCGATGCTGGTGATCACGTCACGCACGAGGGTCTCTAAATCGACCCATGCGGACGTGGTAATTTCACCGGCAATAATCGCCACCCCGGTTTTCACCATGGTTTCACAGGCAACCCGCGCCTGTTTATCACGGGCGATGATGGCATCTAACACCGCGTCAGAGATCTGATCGGCAATCTTATCGGGATGACCTTCGGAGACGGACTCGGAGGTAAACAGGGAATATTCGCTCATCGCGCACTCGACCCTCTGTATGACGGCTGTATGTAATCCACAGCATCAGCAGGAAATCATGGCAGGTGTCCCCTGCCCGTAAAAGAAGTGGTAACACGTTTTTTGACTACCGCTTCGGGAGGCAGAGTCTACACGCTGTCGGCGACGCTTCCCAGAACACGCTTATCAGAATTTACCGTCATATTTGCCGCCTGATGGGAAGTCAGCGACAATAGCGCCTTTATAATTTCTGTTTCCAGGCGAGGAGCACCCCCATGCCGTCCCGTTTTGAGCTAGCCAATGCCATTCGCGCCCTTTCTATGGATGCCGTTCAGAAAGCTAAATCCGGCCACCCTGGTGCCCCCATGGGTATGGCGGATATTGCCGAGGTGCTATGGAATGACTACCTCAAGCATAACCCCGAAGACCCCAAGTGGGCCGATCGTGACCGGTTCGTGCTGTCGAATGGCCACGGCTCGATGCTGCTCTACTCTCTGCTGCACCTCAGCGGTTACGAGCTGAGCCTGGAACAGCTGCAGAATTTCCGTCAGTTGCACTCTCCCACCGCCGGTCACCCTGAATTTGGCTACGCGCCGGGCATTGAGACCACCACAGGCCCGCTTGGCCAGGGATTTGCCAACGCGGTCGGCTTCGCCATTGCCGAGAAAACGCTAGGGGCGCAGTTCAATCGCCCGGGTCATACGATTGTTGATCACCATACTTGGTGCTTTGTCGGTGACGGCTGCTTAATGGAGGGTATCTCCCATGAGGCAGCCTCACTCGCAGGTACTCAGCAGTTGGGCAAGCTGATCACTATTTACGACGATAACGGCATCTCTATCGATGGTGAAGTGGAAGGCTGGTTTACCGACGATACCGCCAAACGCTTTGAGGCTTACGGCTGGCATGTGGTGCCCAATGTCGATGGTCATAAGCCGGAAGAAGTAAAAGCCGCGATTGAATTGGCCAAGAGCCAAGACGATAAGCCGAGCCTGATCATCTGCAAGACGATCATTGGTTTTGGCGCCCCGAACAAGCAGGGCAAAGAGGACGCTCACGGCGCACCATTAGGCGACGAAGAAGTGGCGCGGGCGCGTACCCAACTCGACTGGCCCCACGCGCCGTTCCATATTCCTGAGCTCATTTACTCTGCCTGGGATGCTCGTGACGCTGGCAAGTCTGCTCAACAGGCGTGGGAAGAGCGCTTTACGCGTTACGCCGAGGCCTTTCCCACCGAAGCACGCGAATTCAAGCGCCGCATGAAGCGCCAGCTCCCCACCGAGCTTGCCACGGAAGCACTGATTCAGCAGGCCCAGGAGCGTGGCGAAACGATCGCCTCACGCAAAGCCTCGTTTGAAGCGCTCAATGTGATTGGCCCGCAAATGCCAGAGCTGCTCGGCGGCAGCGCTGACTTAGCGCCATCTAACCTGACCTTCTGGAAAGGCGCTAAAGCGATTACCCCCGACGATGCCAACGGCAACTACCTGCACTACGGGGTGCGCGAATTCGGCATGGGCGCGGTCATGAACGGGATCGCTCTGCACGGCGGCCTGGTACCTTACGGCGCGACCTTCCTGATCTTCATGGAGTACATGCGCAACTCGATTCGCATGGCGTCGTTGATGGGTCAACAGGTGATCTACGTGTTTACCCACGACTCCATCGGCCTGGGTGAAGATGGCCCGACTCACCAGCCCATTGAACAGCTCACCAGCCTGCGCACCACGCCGAACCTCAATACTTGGCGCCCCTGTGACGCGGTCGAAACCGCCGCCGCCTGGGATGCCGCCATCAAGCGTCACTCTGGCCCCACGGCACTGGTATTGTCACGCCAGAACCTGCCCCATCAGCAGCGCACTACAGCACAGCTGGCAGCGATTCAGAACGGTGCGTACGTGCTTAAGGACAGCGAAGGTACGCCGGAGTTGATTCTGATCGCGACCGGTTCTGAAGTCGGCCTGGCGATGGACGCCGCCGCTGAACTCGAGCAGCAGGGCAAAGCGGTGCGTGTGGTCTCCATGCCATCGGCTTATCGCTTTAACGGCCAGGATGCCGAGTACCGTGAAAGCGTACTACCCAAAACGGTGACCAAGCGTATCGCTATCGAAGCGGCTCACGCCGACTACTGGTACAAGTATGTAGGTCTGGACGGCCGTGTGATCGGCATGACCACTTACGGCGAATCCGCCCCGGCAGGTGATCTGTTTAAACACTTCGGCTTTACCGTCGAGAATGTGGTCAAGCAAGCTAACGAACTACTCGGCTAAGCCATGCCCGTACTCAGTGGCTTTCTATGGTTGATTAGCTACTGGCTGATCGGTGAAGTGGTGATCCACTTCACCGCTTTGCCGATCTCATCAGGCGTGATCGGCATGCTGCTATTGTGCGCAACGCTTGCCCTACGCGGCCGCGTCCCTAGTACTATTGCCGCTGCTGCCCAGCCACTGATTGCTCTACTCGCGATGCTGATAATGCCCGGCGTGGTCGGGGTGTTTTTTATTGTTGGTGAGCTAGCCGGGCAGTGGAGCGCTATCCTCACTGCGTTAGTGGTCGGTACATTACTCAGCGTGATCACCACGCTGTGGCTGCTGAAACGGCTAATCGGACAACCGGATGTTCGCTGAGTCATCATTACTCGATCTATTAACCACCACCCCGCTGTTTGCGGTGGGGTTAACGCTTGCCGCTTACCTCATCGGTAATGGGCTATTCCAGCGCCTTAAGCGCCCTTCTTGGCTGCCCGCGATCTTAATCGCGGCGCTGCTGCTGGCAGGGGCATTAGCGCTCATCGGCTTGCCTTATGCGACGTATCATCAAGGCGCCTCTTGGCTAACGGTGCTATTGGGGCCGGCCACAGTGGCGTTAGGTATGCCGCTTTATCAACAGCTGCCACGCATCGCTGAACTATGGCGGCCACTGGCCATTTGCCTTCCCATCGCCGCGACCCTGGCAGCCTTTTATGCGTTGGCGATTGCTTGGCTCATGGGCAGCTCCGACATCATCCTCGCGTCGATTGCGGCCAAATCGGTGACGGCCCCAATCGCTATGGGTATTACCGAACAGTTGGGCGGTACGGTCGCGCTACTGATGGGCGCATTATTGATCACCGGTGTGATCACAATCCCTTGCGTTAGCTTGGCCGCACGCTTTTTAAACATCGATGACGAGCGCTTAATTGGTTTCACGCTGGGGCTTAATGGTCATGCGATTGGCACGGTAAGGGCATTTGAAATCAGCCCGACCGCGGGCGCATTCGCCTCACTGGGAATGAGCCTTACCGGCATTTTTACCGCTATGCTGCTACCCATCGCCTGGCGGCTGCTAGGTATAGGCAGTTAATAGCCACCGACAACCGATAAGAATCACTGACAGAAATGCGTTATCATTCCAGCGTTTTGCTGCCATTTTCACCTTTGATCCACTTTTAAGAGCCGCCCTTCTGCATGGCTAATCCTGCTCCCCGGTATCGCATCGCCATCAACGGTTACGGACGTATTGGACAATGCGTGCTTCGCGCACTGGTCGAGCGACACCACCCCGAGCTTGAAGTCGTTGCCATTAACGAGCTGTCTGACCTTGCAACGATCACTTACTTGACCCGTTATGACACCACCCATGGCCGTTTCCCAGGGGAAGTGGATAACGACGGCGAGTATCTGATAATCAACGGCCAGCGTATCCAAATGCTCTGTGAACGAGACCCCAGCCGACTGCCTTGGCAGGCCCTCGATGTCGATCTGGTGCTTGAATGTTCGGGAAGCTTTAAAGATCGTGCCACCGCCGAGCTGCATTTAGCGGCGGGCGCTAAACGGCTACTGTTTTCTCAGCCAGCGGAAAATGATGTCGATGCCACCATCGTATGGGGCATTAACGAAGATGAGCTGTCGCTGTCACAGCGTATTCTCTCTGCAGCTTCCTGCACGACCAACTGTCTTGTACCGCTATTGACCGTTTTAGATGAAGCGCTCGGTCTTGAGCACGGCGTCACCACAACGATTCACTCGGCCATGAACGATCAGCCGGTGATTGACGCCTATCATCAAACCGACCTGCGTCTGACTCGCTCGGCGATGCACTCTATCGTCCCCGTAGACACCGGCTTGGCACTCGGCATAAGCCGCTTAATGCCCCATTTAGCGGGCCGCTTTGAGTGTCTGCACGTGCGCGTTCCGACCATCAATGTCTCGGCGATGGATGTCGCGCTGACGGTTGGCCGTGATACGCACCGGGATGATGTGAATGCATTACTCCAGACCGCCGCCCAGCAGCGCTTAATGGGCGTGCTTGGCTATACTGAAGCCCCCATGGCATCGGTTGATTTTAATCATGACCCGCGCTCCGGCATTCTCGATGCGACCCAAACCCGAGTGGCCGGTAAGCGCCTTATCAAGCTGCTCTGCTGGTTCGATAACGAGTGGGGATTTGCTAACCGGATGCTCGACATTAGCCAACGATTGGCCACACTTTCGGCAGAGACGTAACCTGTTGGCATTATCTGCCACCTTTTGTCCAACGGCATAAACACGAGGAAACCGCTCACATGAACGTGATGAAGATGACTGACCTTCCCCTGGAAGGGCAACGCGTGCTGATCCGTGAAGATTTGAATGTGCCCATCAAACATGGCCGCGTCTCCAGCGATGCCCGCCTGCGTGCAGCACTAGCGACGATTGAGGCGGCCGCGACAGCGGGTGCCAAAGTAATGTTAATGAGCCATTTGGGGCGCCCTACCGAAGGCGAACCCAACGATGAATTCTCGCTTGCGCCAGTGGCTGAGCACTTGGGAGAGTTGCTAGGTCGCCCTGTTCCCCTCATCAAGACGTATCTGGGCAAAACGCTGGAGCTCGCCAATGGCGATGTCGTGTTGCTAGAGAACGTACGCTTCAACAGCGGCGAAAAGGCAGATGACGAACAGTTGGCGAAGCAGTACGCGGCACTGTGCGATATCTTTGTCATGGATGCGTTCGGCACGGCCCATCGTGCACAAGCCTCCACCCATGGTGTCGCGCGCTTTGCCCCCAGCGCTTGTGCGGGGCCACTACTTGCTCAAGAGCTCGACGCGTTACAGAAAGCCCTGGCGAATCCAGCACGCCCCATGGCCGCGATCGTGGGTGGCTCCAAAGTGTCCACTAAACTGGATGTGCTCACCGCACTGGCAGATAAGTGTGACCAACTGATTGTCGGCGGCGGTATCGCCAACACCTTCATTGCCGCGGCGGGTTACAATGTCGGCAAATCGTTACATGAAGCTGATTTGGTAGGCCAAGCGAAGTCGCTGATGGAGAAGGTGTCGATACCCCTACCCACCGATGTCGTCGTGGCGACGGAATTCTCTGAATCGGCGGAAGCGGTGGTCAAGCCGGTGGATCAAGTCGCTGATAACGAAATGATTTTAGATATTGGCCCTGATACCGCCGCCCATTTGGCCAGCCTACTGAAAGATGCCGGTACCATTTTATGGAATGGCCCCGTTGGGGTATTTGAAATCGATCAGTTTGGCAAAGGCACCCAGGTGATCGCCCAGGCTATCGCGGATAGCGCAGGTTTCTCGATTGCCGGCGGCGGGGATACGTTAGCGGCTATTGATAAATATGCCATTGCGGATCGTGTTTCTTATATTTCCACTGGCGGCGGTGCTTTCCTTGAGTATGTCGAAGGTAAACAGCTACCCGCCGTAGCAGCGCTCGAAGCGGCCGCCAATCGCGGTTAATATTAGGCAACTTGAACGGCCCGCGGGCACTCACGCCGCGGCGTTACTAGCCCCTTGTGACTACATGCTTTTTTATAACTTAGATAAGGTGATTTCATGGCTCTGATCAGCATGCGCCAGATGCTCGACCACGCCGCTGAGTATGGCTACGGCATACCGGCGTTTAACGTTAATAACCTTGAGCAGATGCGCGCAATTATGGAAGCTGCCGATGCCACCGATTCACCGGTGATCGTGCAAGCTTCTGCTGGCGCTCGGAAATATGCGGGAGCACCGTTTTTACGCCATCTGATTTTAGCCGCCGTTGAGGAATTTCCGCATATTCCGGTGGTCATGCACCAGGACCACGGCACTAGCCCGGCGATTTGTCAGCGCTCTATCCAGCTTGGTTTCTCTTCGGTCATGATGGACGGTTCACTGGGCGAAGACGGCAAAACCCCTACCGATTACGACTATAACGTGAACGTTACGCGTCGTGCCGTCGAAATGGCGCACGCCTGCGGTGTTTCGGTGGAAGGCGAGCTAGGCTGCCTGGGTAGCCTGGAAACGGGCATGGCCGGTGAAGAAGACGGTATTGGCGCAGAAGGCAAGCTGGACATGGAGCAGCTGCTGACCGACCCCGAAGAAGCCGCCGAATTCGTCAAAGCTACCCACGTCGATGCGCTGGCCATTGCGATTGGTACCAGCCACGGCGCTTATAAATTTACCAAGCCACCCACCGGGGATACGCTCTCTATCCAGCGCATTAAAGAGATTCATGCGCGGATCCCAGACACTCACCTCGTTATGCACGGCTCTTCATCCGTGCCGCAAGAGTGGCTGGAAGTAATCAACCAGTATGGCGGCCAGATCTCAGAAACGTATGGCGTACCTGTAGAAGAGATCGTCGAAGGTATTAAGCACGGTGTGCGTAAGGTCAATATCGACACTGACCTGCGCCTCGCATCCACCGGGGCGGTTCGCCGCTTCATGGCTCAAAACCCGTCTGAATTTGATCCGCGCAAATTCCTCAAGGAAACCGTAACGGCAATGCGCGACCTGTGTATCTCTCGCTACGAAGCCTTCGGAACGGCTGGCAATGCCAGCAAGATCAAGCCGGTTAGCCTCGAGCAAATGTCCTTGCGCTACGAGCGCGGTGAGCTGGCTCCAAAGATCAAGTAACTCGATGACTGACGCTGCTCAATATAAAGACGACCATTGGTCGTCTTTTTTTTACCTAACCTACGTTATGCTTAAAGAAATACATATTGCAATGCAGCATTAATCAGCCAACACTGGCAAACAGTCCACGCTGTTTCGTGTTCCTAGAGAGAGGCCACTCCCCATGAAAAGTCCCACCATGCTGCCACTGTTGCCTACGACCCCGCTTGCCATGTTCGATATGTGGAAAGCAGGCTTAATGGCGTTTGAACTATGGTCCACGTCTCTATCAACCATCACCATGCGCCATCATTTATGGCAAACCCAGCCTTTTTTCAGCGCGAATATGATGAAAGAAAATCAAAAAATGGTCACTGAAAAGCTCGAAGCCAGCATGGAAGCTGGCCTCGAAATGCAGAAAGCTCTGGTTAACTCAATGAATGGCCAGCTAGCCCCCTGGTGGATCACTAGCCAGCGCACCATGAAGCCTTATCACCAGCGCAGCAGCGCTAACTCACGCCGTCTGGCTAAATAAGGCCTCAGACACTGACGTTACTCGCTATCGTCAGTGTCATTGTTTTTATCTTTTTCGCTATTTTCTTCTTCACTGCTATGAATGGCGTCTTCTGGACTACCCGTGCCACCAGTTCCCGCCGCGGGGCTTCTTTCTTCACTTTTTCCGGGCTCAAGCGCTACGTCATCCTCTCCAGCACGGGTCGCTTCTTCTTCACCCTTCTCTTCTTCTTCCTCTTCTTCACGAACTCGAACCTGCTCATCTGCATCATTTGAATTGCTTGATGATGCCTCTTCCTCGCGTTTTACCGATCCCGCTTTAATACCATACTCTTCCTCGAGAGCTTGATCATCCAACGGTGTATGCTGTTCACCTTCTGACTCATGGTTATCAGCAAACGTATAGCCAGCCGTTGTCAGTAAGGCAGCACTCAGTGCAAAAGTTAGAAACCAAGGGGTTAGGCGCATTGGACGTTCTCCATTTTATGGTTATGACAGCGTAGTGTATCCCTACTATCGCTTCAGCGCAGCTTGGGCATTTCCAACGCTAGCGCCCGCCTATTCTGACGCTAGATGGCCTCCACGGATAGGCATTCAAATGAGCATAGCCGTTTAAGCTGGCTCAAGCGCATCGCGCGCAAGTAAAAAATAATAAAACAGTGTTCACAAATAGCGTAGAATCTCGTTCAATAGGAATATGGATGGCTTTAACTAACACTGGCAGCGCTAGAGCCGCTGCAAGGAAATACAATGCCGCTCCCACTTTTGCTGTTTGACTGTGATGGGACCCTTGTTGATAGTGAACCGCTATTGGCTGAAGAGATGGCCGCTGGCCTTAACACCGTAGGGCTACCTTTCGCCGTGTCTGATTACCTTGGTGAATTTCGCGGAGCACGCTTTCGGCGTATCGTTGCTGAACTACAGCAGCGTCACGGTGACGTTGATCCTAACAAGCTTGAGCGCATGGAAACTGCCATGCGCGCCAAGCTCGCCACGCGCCTTGCCCAAGAGCTAACCACCATCCCCGGCGCTCGTGGAGCGTTAGATATATTGGATGCCTACCCCAGCGCCGTCGTCTCTAATGGGCCTGAGTCTAAAATACTCACGGCATTGAAAGCCACTGGGCTGACTCACTACTTTGGGAAGCGTTTTTTCAGCGGTTATACTGCCAATTGTTGGAAGCCTGAGCCCTGTTTACATTTACATGCAGCCAGTATCATGGGCTATGCAGCGCGTGACTGTATTGCGATAGACGATGCATTGGTAGGCGTACGCGCAGCACTGCAAGCGGGAATGACAGTCATTCATTTAAATCGTTTTCCAGACGCCGAAGAGACGCCCGAAAACGCTATTATGATTAGCAACATGTATCAATTACCCGCCGTAGTAGAGCGTCTCACACGTGAATATTGGCAAGTACCCGTGCCTCAACACTCTGTCGGAGGATAATAATGGCCTCTTTACGTGATCAACTTGGCGGGCTGGTGTACTCCACCGAACATGGCAAAACCTGCCCCACCTGTCGGGAACCCCTCGACGACTGCCAATGTGATGATATAAGTGAGCAGCAGCGCTTGGCGGCTCTGGATGGCGTTGTGCGCATTCGGCGGGAAACCAGTGGCCGTAAAGGGAAAGGCGTTACCACTATTAGCGGCATTCCTTTATCCAATGAAGAGCTAAAAACGCTGGCAAAGACGCTTAAAAAGCGTTGCGGGACGGGCGGTGCCGTTAAAGACGGTATTATTGAAATTCAAGGCGATCACCGCGACGTTCTGCGCCAAGCGCTCAGCGCTCTTGGCTATCAGGTTAAACTCGCAGGGGGTTAAGCCTCTATACCACCATGGCTTGCCTTCGGGTAAGTCACTAAAGGGCAAGGCACTGCAATGGCTTGGCTGGAATACTTGCTACCCCTCATTTTTTTGTTCCCTATGGCGGCCATGGCCAGTATCGTCTTGGCGCTGCGTAGCCTTCATGACGCGCGCGTTAATTCGCCCTTCAATGCGCCTCTTCATGAACCGGGGCAAGCGCTACGCCACCGCCTTGACCAAGCTTTTTCCAGCCTATTTTTAAACGGCGCATTAGGCCCCATCATCAGCTTGGCGCCGTTGGTATATGGCATGGGGCGAATGCTCTTTGTTGACCGGCAGGATTGGGTCGAATGGGCCCTGTATGGGCTGCTCAGCACGCTACTGGTACTCACGTTTTCATTGCTGCTGGTGCGCGATTATCAGCGCATTCGGCGGCTGAAATTGGGTCTCGCTTGCGAGCTTGCCGTTGGTCAAGAGTTAGAGCGCTTAGTTCGCCCAGAGGCTCACCCCTACTACGTCTTTCATGATGTCCCCACCGATAGCTTCACTATCGACCATGTCGTGGTAACTCCCCACGGCGTGTTCGTGGTGGAAACACGGGCAAGAACACTGGCTATCGGCCCGGATGGCAACGAACTCAACATGGTGGCAGTAGAACGTGAGCGGCTACGCTTCCCCCATTGGCAAGAGCGCCGACCGCTTCATAAGACACGCCAAGGCGTTAGTTGGCTTACCCACTGGTTGGAGCAACGCTGTGGCGTGTCTGTGCCCGTACGAGGCGTGCTGGTGCTGCCAGGCTGGAAAATAGATAGCAGTGAGGCCGCCCCCGATATTTTAGTGGTCAGCGGAGATACCTTAGCTAAACAGATCACGGAAATCACGCCTGGCCCCCTCACCGACGCGACCCATGACCAAGTGATCAATGTGCTACTAGAACGCGCCAAGTCGATGGAGCTAAAGCACCTGCGCCAACCTTCGGTATAACGGCTACCGCTTAATCACCGCGTAGCCGTCCTCCCATCTCTTGAGCTAAATCGACGGCGTAGTGATCCGTCATTCCCCCGATAAAATCCAGCATGCGGCGGTAACTATCGTAGAGAGGCCAGGAGGGCAGCGGCGTGTTTTCGCCAATAAGAGCCAACACACGCTGATGCTTAAACGATGAGTGCCCGGTATGGTGAAGCTCGTGAGCAGCGCCAATAAAAGCTTCCAACAGTATCCCCAGCGTCGTATAGGCACCAATTTCCAGTTTCGCTTTACGCTCGTTTTGGAAGATTCGTTCTCGCGCTAATTGCTTGGCCGCCTGTACTCCCCAGCCTAAATCGGGATGGCATAATGCGAGCAGGTCATCACTTAAGGTACCGCTGAGTAGAGCCTGCTCGTGCTGGACAAACACGGCACCCACATCATTGACGGCACGCTCCATAGCGGCACCACGGAGTAACGCGATACGCCGCCGCTGGGAGACATTACGGGCTTGCATATCGTCATATTCAGGGGGGAATTCGCCGGCAATTTGGCGAAGTATTTCAACCACTTCTTCATAGCGCAGTATCCCCATTTCTAAACCATCTTCTAGGTCTAGCAAGGCATAGCAGATATCATCAGCGGCCTCTACCAACCAAGCCAGCGGGTGGCGGCACCAACGCTGCTCTCCATTGGGCAACAAACCCACGGCTTCAGCGACCTCTTTGAGCAGTGTCTGCTCGGATTGGTAGGCGCCGAATTTGCCTGCGCGCCCGCTGTAACGAACGGTCCATGGGTACTTGAGCAGTGCACCAAGCGTGGCAGCTGATAGGCGCATACCGCCATTGAACTGGTTGTATTCGATCTGGGTAATGACCCGAAAGCCCTGAGCGTTACCCTCGTAGGTGAGTAGATCTTCGCGCTCGGCTTCCGAAAGCCCTTCTAATAGGCCACTACTCTGAGCACGCTGAAACCAGTCGCGAATGGCATACTCACCTGCGTGACCAAAAGGTGGATTTCCAATGTCATGTCCTAGACATGCCGTTTGTACAATGACCCCAAGATCGGCAGGCGTTATCCAGTCTGGCAAACGGTCACGTAGTAACTCGCCGACAATCATCCCCAGTGAACGACCCACACAGCCCACTTCCAGCGAATGGGTTAAGCGCGTATGGATATGATCGTTTTCTGTTAGCGGGTGCACTTGGGTTTTACGCCCCAGACGCCTAAACGAGCCTGAGAAAACAATTCGGTCATGGTCTTTATGAAATGGGCTGCGACCGATTTCGCGGTTACTGGCTGAACGTTGGTCGTGAAGACGACGAGGGGAAAGTAGCTGTTCCCAGCGCATCTGAGTCATGGGCAGTCCTCCTTGAGGAGTGCATTCTGACATAAAACGCCAGAAAACCGCACGTTAGTTGGGCTTCAGAGTGTACTTCATGTCATTGCGAGCGCAGCGCGGCGATCTCAGGGTGACTGGCCACCGTAGGATGAGATGGCCGCGTCGCTGCGCTCCTCGCCATGACATATAGTCGTCCACAGCCGCTCTCAATATGTTATCGCAGCCTCCCCTGTCATCGCGAGCGAAGCGCGGCGATCTCAGGGTTGCTTGCCACCGCTGGACGAGATGGCCGCGTCGCTACGCTCCTCGCCATGACATTCATTTTCTTTCAGACAACAAAAAACCCAGCCGGGTGGCTGGGTTTTTCGTTAAATAAGTGCCTGACGATGACCTACTCTCGCATGGGGAGACCCCACACTACCATCGGCGCTAAGCGGTTTCACTTCTGAGTTCGGCAAGGGATCAGGTGGTTCACGCGTGCTATGGTCGTCAGGCGTAACGGGCTATGTACATCATGCTGACTA
>NZ_DFBS01000032.1 GCF_002366715.1 Halomonas sp. UBA3074
CCAAATTCACTATGCCACTACATATCGACAAAATTTTTGAAATTATCTAATGATCTATATTTGTAGAGCATGATTATTTTCTTACCTTTTTAGAGTTCACTGCTAACTTATAGCGACAGCGAAAATTAGGATTTTTTATTTATTAGAAGAATTATCTCGATACCAGTCAAATCCAATAAAATCAACAATCAATCCATATTCTTTATCTTTTGCTGGCCTAGTAACCACGCTAGAAATTTTATACTGAACATGGTGAGATACAGTGCAGGTTAGATAAACGGTACTCAACAGAGGATTATCATAACCTATCAAAAAACTACCAGTACCAATAAGCAATAATAACGAGCTATCTTTATCAATAAATTTTTTACGTAGAAGCTCTTTTTTATCGACTTTCATATTCGATGATATCGCACTTACCACATTACTTGATGTAACGCCCCTCAACTTAGGTTTTATGTTTAAAATTTTATCAAATAAGACATTCGCTGTATCAATATCGCGAACCACGACGTAAGCTTTACTTAAATATTGAGTTTCATTCAGTTCGAAGTGTGCAACAATTTTCTCAGCTAAAAAATCCAAGGACAGACTACTATCCACATATTTACATGAAACTCTTTCAACGCCATGAACTTCTAAGCTATCCTCTGCTTGCTGATCAACACTTGTTCTCCAATCAATTTTCTCGATCCTAAGTGGAGTAGAAACACTATCTTTGATTGCTTGAGTAAGATCATAAGAGCCTACGACTCGACCATAAAAACTTGGTGCTAGGCGACTTGGGCTACTCGTAAACAATATATAAGTAGCGTTCGAAAAAAAAGTCTCAAAATTTTCTGGTATTGAGCGAATATCGTAACCAACTACTAAACAGTCACAATTAAACTCAAAATCATATGAATAAATTTTTTGCACCATACATATAATAACTTCCTGATCATCAGAAACTATCAAAGAGGATAATTCTTCTTTCGAACCGGGCAATATAGGATTAACCCCACTTTCTCTCGATACCAATTGGTAAAGTTGATGTGCTATATCTTGTCGATCAACTAAAATCACAATTTTTTTATCATAGATACCTTTAATAATTTCTAAATAGGAAGAAAGAGATTTAGTTAAACCACTTCCCAATGCCTGTGAAACAACCCCAGCTTTTCCATTTCCGTTTGGGGGCAAGGCGTCTTTTGTAGCTTTAATTGCACTATCGACAATTTCTTTGCGCACATACTCCATATAGACGTGTAATGGTTGCGCAATTTTACGGATTTCAGGAATAGTTTTACTTCTAAAATCTTGGTCATGTACTCCTTTGTAAAGCAGAGATAAAAGCGGGTTCAGTATTTCGGAAAGAAGTTCCGAAATCTCAAAAATATCTAACTCTATAGAAAAGTGAACTATCTTATTTCTTATCCTAGTCAACTTATCAATCTTGTTACGCAATGATTTTTTTTCAGAAAGCTCTTCAATATTAAGAGTGATCGCCACTCGATCAATAAGATTTTTAAAACCAACAGACATGATTTTTTCATCATAATCAAAAAGATCTAAAACACCAGCATTTTCCATACCATCTTTTTTTCTTAGAATACCAAGCCTTTCAACAGCTTTATTTACATCTTGAAAAACAAGGAACTCATTAGACTGCACAACTAATTGTTTTAATAGAAGTTCTATTCCATGATGTATCCAAATAACAGACTCTTTTAATAGCCAAGCATCACTATTTCTCTTCCACTGAGTCCACATCTCATATCCACGAATCAAAGAGTGCGACCCATTATCGAGCAGGCCAATTTTGAGGTTTCCAGTTTGTTCTATCATATATCTACTTTATTTAATAATTGATTAAATTACACTCACAAAATTTTGGCAGCGAGGTAAACAAAACTTCGAGATCCGTGGCTATTTATACATATCATCTCTAAATAGGAGCATTCATTCCACCTGGCTGCGCAACTCGAAGATTTGTTTTAGTTAAACGCTCTACAGAAACTTTTGGCAGCACTTTATCAACAATAACCAGATAATGCTCAAGTAAAGCCCTAATATAATCAAGCTCACCATGCTCAATTTCATACCAAACTTCTGGAAGGTAGCGAACAACTATACTAAACGCATACAGTATAGCTAAATGTAATACGAATTGATCCTTCATACCCCAATAAGGGACGACAATGCTGGTACCGCAGTACCCCGACTTGTAAGATTCAACAGAACTCCACCACAAATCGTCTTTATCATGAAACACCTTTCCAGTTAGGTAAGGCTTGTCTTCAATGTTTCTTGGAGTTTCCCATTCAATTTGTTCAATCTCGAAACCATACTGATTAATTTCTTCCAGCGTTACATTTGCTCCATGTGGGTATATTGCAGCAAAAGTGAAGTTACCTTTCACAGAATCAATTTTTTCTGAGCGGTCTATTATATTTTTCTGCGCATGACCAAATTGAAAACTTAATGGGTCACTTCCAAGGTACTCATTCAAAACTCCTTGCAGTTCGGGTACTCTCCGCAACAAATCGGATAATGATATTGTTTTTTTGCCTACTACATTATCATAACTCCGTGGCTTTTTATCATCTGCATATGGTTTGATATTAAATCCCAAGCTTTTTACATATGAGTAAAAATGTCCTGATTTCAAGCATCCTACCATCATGTTATCTGGAAATGAGCCATCATTTTTTCTTAGGGTATATAACCCATGACCATATTCTGTATATCTTTGCACTGATGACAGATCAGCTTTAGGATTATCAGAAGATATCTGTTCCGCAATAGTTATTTGAAGTAAAGCATAATAACGAGATAGAATTCTAGAATTCAATCCACCTTCTTTAGTATCCCAATACCCAAAGGCACTTCGAACTGCGGAAGACATACCTACTGACTTTTTCTCAATAATATCAGGTGCTAAATCTGGAGAATTTTTTTCAATTACTCTTTTACAGAGTTGTGAGCTAGATAGACGCTTGAGTCTTAGCCAGGTTGCCTCAGAAACATCATCGGCAACGAATCGCTCCGTATTTTTATATTTCATAGAATTCCTAAGCTACCCTTACCGTTTAACACTAATATTGCAGTAAGCTGCATACTCTCAACATCCATGCCAACTAATTTATTGAGGTCATGGCGCCACCTTATTTGACTCTACCCCATAGACTCCGATTAAGGCAAAGTCAATTTTGACAAAATATTCAAAAGTCGCATGTCGCCGCGTTTTGCCCTGCCTATAGCACTGTATATAAACCATTAGTCAGCAATGAGGCTCATGCTTTGACTCTGATTTTTAGGTTAACCGCCACCCTAAGCCAACAGCTAGTTTGAGTGGTAGCCCACACAAGATTGCTCCTAGCTGATTAGAATACAAACCACCTCCCCACCAAACCACTGCTGCTTAAGCCCCCGCTGCTTTTCCAACAATAGCATTAGATACTCACGCAAGGGATGAACTGACGGTAGCGCTGCAAGATGTTTACGCAGCCTGCGTTGGTAAGGAAACTGCTCAGCGGGCACCTGCAACGGCGTGGCGTTTTGGGTGAGCCATTTGATGTCGGGCAGGAGCAAGTGAGTGGCGTTGCTGTCGAGCGCTAGCGTGACGCCTTTTATATCGAAATCGCCAGCGTAGATATGTGTTCGTCGGGTTTTGCGCCAAGCATCAGCCAGTAACGCAAAGCCGCCGCCGTAGTGGCTGTCGCCGCGGTAGACGACCAGCGGGTTTGCGTAGCCGCTTAGCGCTGACTGTTCCGGCGAAAACTCATAGAAACTGTCCAGGTTTTCGACCTGAATTAGAGCGCTAAAGGCGCTCAGCTTTAGCCCCATTACATCTACATCGCGAATGGCGCGTGGCTCGTTGGCAAGCCCTGTTGTTGGCTGCGGCGGAAAGCTGACGAGTACCCGCCGTGCGCGGGGACTTTCGCGGGTTGCCTTGTCTTCCTCTACACCCTCTTTCGCTTGGGCGCCGCTGGTGAGACCGCTGAGTGAGCGACCTAGCGGCGCTATGCGGGCGCTTTCGAGTACGTCATTGATCTGCGCCAGCAGGGCGGCATCAAAACGCAGCGCTTTACTGTTGATTCGCGTGGCTAGGTCAATGTCGTGCTGGTGGCACCAGGCCACTACGTCGTCTACCCACTGGCGGCGCGGCTTCTCCACCGTGGACTGGCGGAGAAGTTCGCGGGCGACGCCGTTAAGGCCATTGCGTGCGCGGCTGGGTAGGTTCATACGGCCAGCTGCAGCTCTACATCGTGGATCAGGCGCAGGTGGTTGAATTGGCTGGCTTGGCTCTCCTGCTGTTTGAGCCGAAACGCCTTCTGGTCGCTGCGCGGCAGGCCCTGGTATTCGGAAATCACCTGGAACAGCCAGATTTCGTCCGGCCACTCCAGCGGGCTTTCGCGCAGGTACTCAAGGGCGCTGATCGGCTCCGCCTGGGGCTGGTCGATCACGCTCAAATAGAAGTGTTCCACATCCTGCTTGAGCGCCTGCTGGCGGGCGGCGGCGAGGCTGCTCTCTTGCGCTTGGGCTGGGGCCGCGGCTTCAACGGTTTGCGTGGTATGGCGCGGCTGGGGTAGTTGGTGCAGCAGATCGGCGAGCAATCGGCTATCCAGGTTGCGATCCAGCGCTGGGGCGGCCGCCGCGCTTAGCGGGGCGGCTTGATTGACCAGTCCTGGTACCTCGCTGCGCCGGGCGTAATTGCCCGGCACAAAGCCGGGGTGTTCGCGCATAAAGGCGGCCATGCCGCTGATCAGGCGGCTGCGCGCCTGTTGCTTACGAAAGCGCGCCATCAGTTCGATCAAGCGCCGCTGCACTTCGCGCAGGCCGGTGTAGTGGTGGCTTAACTGCTGCTGTAGCTGGCTGATCAATAGCTTGCGCAGGCTGCCATCGCTGCCCACCAGTTCGATCAGCTCGTCGAAATCGATCAGCGCCAGGCCATCCAGCAGCCTCGCGATCTGCTTCTGGGCGCGGTCGTTTTCGCGGATCTTGTCGTTGAGCTGACTGACAAAACCAAAATCGCTATTCAGCCGCTGCCATAAGCTGTCGATAGCATCGGCGAAGCGCCCATTAAGGTCGTCGACTTCCTGGCGCAGGCGCATCAACTGCTGCTCCAGTCGCCAATGCTCGCCGCGGCTGCGGGCCTCCCGGTAGCTGTGTACCAGGGCGCGAATCAGCTCCAGGGTTTCCGCTACATCGGCATTCACATGGCGGCGGGTCTCGTCGGCGAGCATTTCGGCGATCAGTTCGCGCACCTTGGGCGCCAGCTTCACGCCGCTCTGCTCATCCGGTCGCCATAGAATGCGCGCCGCCAGCAGCTTGCGCAGCGCGCTATCGCTGAGCGATTCCAGCGGCACTTCATCCCGGGTGTAGGCTTGCATCAGGACATCGGCGTGTTTGCCGAGCAGCGCCAGCCGTTCACTGCCGGTTTTTAGCAGGCGGCTTTCTAGTGCATGCTCACCAGCACTCACAGAAGGGCCTCCTGAGCGCCAGAGCCCTCCTCGCTGCCCTCTTCGATGGGCAGGTTCTCTTCATCGCGAATAAAGCGCACCAGATCCACCAGGTAGTCGATCTTGCCGGTAACCACGAATACCTGCCGCTCTGAATGGGGCTGAAGCAGGTAGCCGTGCTCTTTCAAGCGCTTGAAGACCTGCTTTACCTGGGCGTCGAGCTGGTCACTTTGCGAGCCAAAAAAGCTGTCGGTGGCCAGGCGCTCCAGGCGTTCGCGTAGGCTTTGGTTGTCTTCGCACTTGGCGCTGAATTCGGCGGGTTTGAGCACATCGCCAGGGGCGGCCAGGGTGTCCCGGCCCAGCGCCTCTTGAACCAGCTGCAGCCACTCCAGCAGCGGCAGCAGGCTATTGAGCGTATCGCCGAGCTGGCGTGACAGCTGATCCCGGGCGTTGTCATTGAGCTGACGCCAGGCCAGAAAATAGACGCTGCCATCTTCATTGCTGGCTAGCCGCCGGTTAAGCGGCCGCAGGTAGGTATCGATCTCCTCCCGGGTCTCTTCATTGGTGAGATGACGATAGCCGCTCTCATCGCTGATTGGGCAGACAAACTCCCCGGCCAGCAGGCGCTCTAGCAGTGGGCCATGTTCGATCATACCGTCACCTCCTGCTGACGTTCCTGGAGCCGTTCGGCCAGGCGGCTTAGCCGTGGCTCGATGCGTTTTAAGACCCGCTTGTTGGGGTTGGCCTCATCGCGATCGATCAGGTAGCGGTTGGCGAACAGCAGCAGCACATCGGACTCGGGGTTGGGAAACGCGCCGACGATATGAATGCGGTTGCTGTCGCAGGCGTCGAAGAGTTTTTCGACGTTGTGGTACGCCAGGGTACCGATCTCATCAATGGGCCAGTGGATGGCGATCTCCGCATCGCCGCGCAGCAGGCGGGTAAAGGCCAACAGGAATTTGCACAGAATCAAATACGCCATGCCGTGGCTAGAGGACTCCAGCAGCTGGCGGTCGTTCTTGATCACTAGATCGGTGCCGCCTTCGTTCAGGTGCAGCTCCAGGCGCAGCAGGCTTTCGAAGCTGTACTGCTGGTCGCTGCGCAGCAAATCGACCACGTCCGCCAGGGCGTTGAGGTAGTCGTCGCTGGGCAGCGTCTGACCGGATTCCCGCCACTCCTTATAGCGCTGGGCAAAAAGCTTCAGCGGCTCCCAGAAGCCGAGTTCATCGATGGTGGACTGGATGCGCACTTCGGCCTTGGTGATGCCTTCCAGGCGCAGATCATCGGCGACCTCTTCAGAGAGCCGGCGGCTTTGGGCGCTGATGCGGCGGTTCAAATCGCGGAACACGGTGAAGAACTTATCCAGATCGTCGCTTAGGTTGCGCCCTTCCTGAATCAGCTGCTGCTGTTGATCTTCGAGCAGTTTAAGCATATCGCGCAGTAACGGCAGCTGTAGGCGCGGGTTGTCGCTTTGCAGCTTGCTGCGTTCACTCTCCAACGCTTCGGCGAAGCCGCTGCTGGCGTCCTTGATCAGTTGGCTTTCGACTTCCAGGCAGCCACGCCGCAGTTGCTCGATTTGCTGGTGGCGATTGCCCAGCGCCTGGCGGGCGCGCTCGATGCGCTCGTCCACATCACCCAGGGGCGTGCCGGGCGCTTGGACGTCGGGCTCGATGGCCAGGGTTTCCAGTTGGGTGAGTAGCGGCTTCAAGGCTTCCAGGCAGGTGTATTCGCTCTCCCGCTGGGTTTTCAGCGTGCTGACCGTGCTTTGGTGGGTTTTGCGCGCGGCCTGGAAGTCGTTTTTCAGGTGCTCTTTATCGCGCTGTAGCTTTTGCTCCGCTTGCTCCAGCTCTGCCTCCTGGGCGACCAGCTGCGGCTTGTGCTGCCCCCACTCGACGCGCATAAAGCGTGTGTATTCGGTGAGTTCATCCTGGCGGGCGGCGGTGACGCGTATGCGTTCATCCTGGCTGGCCAGCCGCGCCTTAGTATCTTTTAGCTTGGCGGGGTCGACGCCCTGCTCGGCCAGCTCCTGGCTAAAGGCTTCTTCCAGTTCCGCGCGCTGGCGTTTGTGTTCGGCATTGGCGTCGCTCAACTGCTGCTTATACTGGCGCAGTTGAGCATCTAGGCTATCTACCTGGCTTTGGCCGTCGGCCTTTAGCTCTAATAACTGGCTTTGGTGGGTCTCGCTGAGGGCGGCGAGCGCCTGCTGCTTCTCTTCGCGCAGCTCCCTTTGTGCCTGCTCCTGGCGGGCTAACGCAGTTTGATGGGCGGCGCGACGCTCCTGCTGGCGCTTGGTGTGGCGCTCCTGCTGCTGGCGGCGGGCTTCCAGCGCAAACTCAACTTCCTGCTCGGCGCGCTTGTGGGCCATGCGGCCCTGATCCTGGGCTTCATCGGCCTGCTGCACCCGCTCGTTCTGCTGTTTGAGCGTTTTCTCGGCGGCCTGGCTCTCCGTTTGCACCCGGCGCTTAGCGGTGTCCGCCTCTTCAATGGCGGCCAACAGGCTGGCTTCGTCCTGGGCGTAATCCGGCAGGGCAATGGCGGAAAGATCCAGCGCCAGCCCGAACAGGTCATCGCTGGCGCCTTCCGCCAACTGCGGGGCGAGGTCACGCCGTTCCAGTAGCTCCGGGGCAATCACCTTGCCTAACTGCTGCTCCCAGCCGGGGCGGTGGTAGCGCAGGAAGTGGCGCAGGCTTCCCTGCTCCGGGTCGCGCTGCTGATAGAGCGCAAAGCAGCGCTGCTCGGCGCGTTCCAGCTGCTGGCGAAGTTGCACCAGCTGCTGTTCGGCACTGTCGCGATCGCGTTTGCGGCTTTCAAACTCGCGGCGCAGGCCATCCAGAGTAGCGGCGGATGCGTTGCGCTCCTGCTGGGCCTGATCCAGGCGCGCCTGGGCAAGCTCCGCCTCTGAGGCTTCTTCGGCGGTCTGGGTCGAGAGCGAGAGCTGCGCTTTTAGTTCGGCTAGCTGTTCGACACCGAGTTCCAGCTGCGCCTGGTACTCGCCCTCCAGGCGTTGACGCTCCTGCTGATAGCGTTCGTTGAGCTGCTGTTCGGACTCCCACTGCTGCTCCCGACGCAGGGCTTTCTCTTCGACCAGGGCGTCGATCAGTTCCTGGGATTCACGGGTCTGGCGGGCAAGGGTTTCGGATAGCTCGCGCAACCGGCCATCCAGGCGGGCTTGGCTTTCCTTGAACTTATCCTGAAGAAGCTGCAAATGTTTCTTTAGCTCTTCGTACTGCTCCCGCCACTGAGGTAGCGCGTTGATGTCGCGCTCAAGGCCGGGCATATCGGCCTCGGCATAGTGCTCGAACCGGGTTTGCAGGTCGTTGAGGCGGCGTTGTGTCTGCTGTAAATCGCTAACCACTTCGCTGTGGCGGTCGTTCAGCTTATCCCGCGCTTCAGCGTAGTCGCTCTCCCGCTGCTGGAACTCGCGCTGGTGGCGGGCAAGCTCGGCATCCAGATCGGCCATTTGGCGTTCGGCCCGCTGGCGGTCATCCTCTAGCTGGGGTTTCAGTTGCCAAAGCGTGGCATCCAGGTCAGCGAGTTCACGATCGATACCGGCGAGCCGGGCAAGCGAGGCCTGCAGCGGTTCCAGACGCATGGATTGGCGCATCTGGGCAATCCACTCCCGCGCCTTGGTGTTGCGAATCCGGGTTACCGGCAGCTCGACGCCATCCTCTTCGAAAATCGCCGCCAGCATGGTTTTGAGGGTGTCCATCTTGCCCTCTTTGGCATGCACCGCCGAGACCAGCTTTTCGATATGGCGGATGCGTCGCTCAGGCTTCACCAGGCTGAACTGGGCCGCGATCTGGCGCAGCTTGAGGCCGTCGCGGCTGTTGCCGTGCAGCTGGGTAAAGTCGTTCTGGATCACCGAGCGAAATTCAGAGGTAGCACCCAGCTTGGGGGAGACCGGCATGCCGTTGCGCCGTAGGCCGCTGGCCCACTGGGTGTAGTCCAGCGCCGCTACGCCCGCGTCGCTCTCCACCAGATAGTCTTCCGGCTGGTAGGGCGCGCCGACAAAGCGGTACTCCACCCCGCCTTCTTGTTTACGCGTGAGCACCGCTTGGCAGATATTACCCGCTTCGCGGCGGTATTCGTAAACCAGGTAGCTGTTGCGATTAGGCAGGTAAAACGCATCAAACTTCATGCGGGTCTTGGGCACGACCTTATTGGGTAATTCGCCGTAAAACACCGGCACCAAGCGCTGTAGCGTGGTTTTACCGGAGGCGTTGGTGCCGCAAATATTGGTGTGGCCGTCCACACTCAGTTCCACCACCCCTTCCAGGTGGCCGTGAATCATCACGATGCGTAGCAGGTGGGCCATGCCGTGTCCTTGATCGATAGAGATTCGAAAGCGACTATCTTGCCAGACACTTTGATGGCTTGTCTTACTGATTACGCCTTACCCACTAGCCCCTCAAAAAAACTCACCGCATTGGCTTCCAGTCCTTCCAGGTAGTAACCGCCTTCCTGTACTACCAGCGTGGGTACGTTCAGGCCCGCTACCCGGCGGCCAAGCTCAGCAAACCCCGCGGTTGAAACAGCGACCTTAGATTGAGGGTCGAGTTCGTAGATATCGAACCCCAGCGCCAGCACGATGGCGTCCGGTTCGAACAGGCGAATGGCTTGGCAGGCTTCTTCCAGGCGGTCAAAGAACACCGACTCCTCTGATCCATGGGGCATTGGCAGGTTGAGGTTATAGCCCAGCCCTGCGCCCTGCCCGCGCTCGTCTTCGAAGCCGGTGACCGCGGGGTAGAAGTTGGTGGTATCGCCGTGGATCGAGATATACAGCACATCGTCGCGCTGGTAGAAAATTTCCTGAATGCCCTGGCCGTGGTGCATGTCGGGGTCGAGCACGACGATGCGCGGGTAGCGCGATTTCAGATGCTGGGCAGCAATGGCGGCATTGTTGAGAAAGCAGAAGCCACCGGCGGAATCGATGCCCGCATGGTGGCCCGGTGGGCGCGATAGCGCGTAGGCGAACCGATCACCGGCCAGTAGGGCCTCGGCACCTGCCACCGCGCTTTGCGCTGACCAGTAAGCCGACTGCCAAGTATATTGCCCCACCGGGGCGCTGCCGTCGGCCAGATAACGCCCGGCTTCTGCCAAGATGCCGCGCAGGGCGTTGGGCGAACGCACGAAGATGTTGGAGATCACTTCTTCTCCCCAGTCTTCGTCAAGCATGTGCCAGCGCCGGTGGGCACTTTCCAGAAAGCGCAGATAGGCCAGCGAATGCACGGCTCTTAGCGGCGCCACCCCAAAATCGGCGGGTGCTTGAACATTAAACCCTAGCCGCTTGGCAGCGGCCAGCAGGTGCGTGGCGCGCTCAGGCACTTCCTGGGGCGTGCGCATTTTGCCCCGGGAGAAGTAGGTTTGCGGCTGATGAAGCAGTTGGTCAGCGTGGAAGAACGTCTTCATCGGCACTCTATTCATCAGAACTATCTCCGGTTTCGCCCACACCCTTGACCACGAATTTGCGCGCAACGCCTATGTGGTAGTCAATCGCCTCACGGCAGGCGGCCGGGCTGCCGCTATCCAGCGCGTCGAGCAACTTATAGTGACTAGTGGCGATCGTGTCGGGGGCTTCATGGGTTTTGGTAATTAGCGTGATGCACA
Source organism: Halomonas sp. UBA3074 (assembly GCF_002366715.1). GTDB lineage: Bacteria > Pseudomonadota > Gammaproteobacteria > Pseudomonadales > Halomonadaceae > Vreelandella. The sequence continues at coordinate 11,052 of NZ_DFBS01000032.1, forward strand.
GGCGCAGCTCATGAGTGAGGTCGTCAAAGGCGCGCAGCAGCCGTTCGTTGCCTGCGTAGTGGAGCATCAGGCGATGGAACTGAAGATCCTCTTCAATCCGACGCGTGCCATCGTTACCGGCTGCGGCCTCGCAAAGTACCTCTACCTGTTGCTTAAGCGCACGCTGGGCTTCCGGCGTGTAGCGCTCTGCCAAGCGATGAATCGCATGCCTCTCAAGGCATAGCCGCAAATCAAAGACATCTTCGAGTTCAACGGCATTCAACGCGCGGACAAAGAAGCCGCGGCGGGGTTTTGATATTAATAAGCCGCGGCTTTCCAGCAAGCGCGCGGCCTCACGAACCGGTGCGCGGCTAACGCCCAAGTCACGGGAAAGCTGTACTTCCGAGAGCCGTTCGCCGGGTAAAAAGTGTTGCTGAATAATCGCTTGGGTCAAATAGTCAGCCACCTGTTCGACGAGGTTTTGCTGCTGGATAAAGGGCCTGGGAGCCGCCGTTGGTAAGGCCATAAAATTTACTCGTGGGGTGTGGCGCGTTTCCTTAAGTATGACGAAAAAAAACCACTTGTCGACGAACGATTGCCGACTGTCGACAGTTTTGCCACATGCTGCTAAGTTCAAAGTGCAAGGTTCACAAAGGCCCCCAATAACCCACACAACTGGGCCTAACACGCCACGCCTCGCTCGCCTAACGACTACGTAAACCTATTACGTGCTAATAACCGAGGAGCAGGAAACATGAAAAAACCGTTAGCTTTGGCTATTTCCGCTGCAGCACTCGCTTTCACATCCGCCGCCCTGGCAGATGACCCCAAAGAGGGCGGTGTGGTTAACACCATTATCCAGCCGGAGCCGCCGGGCTTGGTGCTGGGCATGGTTCAGAACGCGCCCACCCGTACTGTGTCGGGCAATATCTACGAAGGTCTGTTGCGCTACTCCACCGACCTTGAACCCATGCCACAGTTGGCGGAGTCGTGGGAGGTCAGCGACGATGGCCGCACCTACACCTTCCATCTGCGTGAAGGCGTCACCTGGCACGATGGTGAAGCTTTTACCGCCGATGATGTGGTGTTCTCTGCCGATGTGTTCCACCGCGAGCTGAACCCTAGTGCCCGCGCCGTGCTGCAGCATGTGGAAAGCATCGAAGCCACTGACGATCACACCGTGGTGTTTACCCTGAAGCAGCCTTTCGGCCCTTTCCTGCTATCGTTTGAAGCAGGCACCTTTACCATGGTGCCCGAACACCTTTATGCGGGTACCGATTTCCGCAACAACGAACATAATGATCATCCCATTGGCACCGGCCCGTTCAAGTTCGACAACTGGGAACGCGGCACCGTTATCGAGCTGGTCAAGAACGAAGAGTATTACGAAGAGGGCTTGCCCTACCTGGACGGTGTGAACTGGCACGTTATTCCTGACGGCGCTTCCCGTGCAGTGGCGTTTGAGAACGAGACCATTGACGTGCTGCCCAGCGGCACGGTCGAGAACTTCGATATTCCCCGCTTGGCCGAAATGGATAACGTCTGCATGACCGAAGAGGGCCACGAATACTTCAGCCCCTTTGCCATGCTGTGGATGAACAATCGCGAAGGCCCCACCGCGGATAAACGCTTCCGCCAGGCGGTGATGTACGCCATGGATCGCGAGTTCGCCAAAAATGTCCTGTGGAACGGCCTGGGCAATGTCCCGCTCTCTGCCTTTGGTTCTAATGCACGCTTCCAGAACGATGACCTGGAGCCCTACGATTACAATCCGGATCGTGCCCGCGAGCTGCTGGATGAAATGGGCTACGACGGTGAAGAGATCACCATTCTGCCGCTGCCCTACGGCGAAACCTGGACGCGCTGGGCCGAAGCCGTACAGCAGAACCTGCGCGAAGTAGGCATTAACGTAGAAACCCAGGCCACCGACGTGGGCGGCTGGAACCAACGTCTGGGCGACTGGGATTACGACCTGGCCTTTACCTATCTCTACCAGTACGGCGACCCGGCGCTGGGTATTTCACGCACCTACCTTTCCGACAATATTGCCAAGGGTTCGCCCTGGAATAACGTGGAAGGCTATGAAAATGAGCGTGTTGACGAACTCTTCAACGAGGCCGCCACGGCCTATCCCGACGAAGAGCGCGAAGCACTTTACAGTGAAGTACAGGAAATCCTGCACGAAGACGTGCCGGTTGGCTGGTTGATGGAGCTGGGCTTCCCGACGCTGTATCGCTGTGATGTTCAAAACCTGGTCACCTCCGGCGTGGGGGTCAACGACGGCTTTAAGGATGCTTGGCTAGATCGCTAAACCCAAGCCACCCAGGTAGCGCGAGCTACCTGGGTTTTTTAGCTATGTCTTGAAGGTATTAGTCAGGAAACGACTTATGGTTTACGCGCGCCTCATCCTAATGCGGCTTTTCAAAGCCGTGATTGTGCTGTTTTTAATCGTTATTTTTAACTTTCTGCTGATTCAGCTGGCTCCCGGCGACCCGGCTTCCATTCTGGCCGGTGAAGCGGGCGCTGCGGATCAGGAGTTCCTCAACCAGTTGCGCGAGCGCTTTGGGCTCGACCAGCCGATGTACGTGCAGCTTTGGCACTACGTGTCAGGCATCGCCATGCTCGATTTTGGCTACTCCTATCGATTGGGCGTTCCTGTCTTCGATCTGATTATGGATCGCTTGCCCGCCACCCTGCTGCTCACCGGCACTGCTTTCGTGCTTTCGCTGGTGCTGGGCATTGTGGCGGGTTCCATGGCCGCATCACGGGTCAAGAAGCCTTCCGGCTCGATCATCATGGCGCTGGCGCTGGTGTTCTACGCCACGCCGCTGTTCTGGGTCGCGCTGATGTCGGTGGTGGTGTTCTCGGTCTACCTGGGCTGGCTGCCCGCCTATGGGCTTTACACTGTGGGGGCTGGCCACACGGGATTTGCGCTGGTGCTCGATGTTGCCCAACACCTGGTGCTCCCAGCGACCACCTTAGCGCTATTTTTTATGGCGATTTATACCCGCATGACGCGCACATCAATGCTGGATGCCGCGCAGCAGGATTACGTCAAAACCGCCCGCGCCAAAGGCTTGAAGCCCAGCATTATCCAGCGCCGCCATGTGCTGCGTAATGCGCTGCTGCCGATTATCACGTTAGCGGGCCTACAGGCGGGGCAGATGGTCGGCGGGGCGATCCTGACCGAAACCGTGTTTGCTTGGCCCGGTATTGGGCGGTTGATGTTCGAAGCGCTGCAGCAGCGCGACTACAACCTGCTGCTGGGCATTTTCTTCTTCTCGGCGGCGCTGGTCATCGTCTTCAATATCATCACCGATTTGGTGTACAGCCTGGCTGATCCACGCATCAAGAAGGGGGCCGCATGAGCTTTTTCGCACGCTTCGCGCAAAACCGTGGCGCCCTAGTCGGCCTGATCATCCTGCTGCTGATTATCGCCATGGCCATACTGGCGCCACTGCTGTTTCCTGAATCGCCCTGGCGCATGGTGCAGCGGCCCTTTTTACCGCCGCTCTCGCAAGATGGCTTTCCCCTGGGCACCGACACCATGGGCCGCAACGTGGCCTCAGGCTTAATGCACGGCGCCTGGGTATCGCTGTTGATCGGGCTGGTATCCACCAGCGTGGCGCTGCTGATTGGCGTTCCTTTGGGGGCCATTGCTGGCTACTACGGCGGTATCATTGATGACGTACTGATGCGCTTTACCGAGTTCTTTCAGACCATCCCCAACTTCGCGCTGGCAATTGTACTGGTGGCCATCATGCAGCCCAGCATCACCTCGATTGTGCTGGCGATTGCGATTGTCAGTTGGCCGCCGGTGGCCCGCTTAGTACGCGCCGAGTTTATGTCGCTGCGCAACCGCGAATACGTGGAAGCGGCGCGCTTGGTTGGTCAGTCCAACAGCACGATTATTCTGCGCCAAATCCTGCCCAATACGCTGTCGCCGATTATCGTGCTGGCCTCGCTAATGGTGGCCACCGCGATTTTGCTGGAGTCGGCGCTGTCGTTTCTGGGGTTGGGCGACCCTAACGTGATGTCCTGGGGCTATATGATTGGCGCAGCGCGCACGGTGATTCGTCAGGCGTGGTGGCTAAGCTTCTTCCCAGGTGTGGCGATACTGCTTACCGTGCTGGCGTTAAACCTAGTGGGTGAAGGTTTAGACGACGCACTGAACCCCAAACTATCACGCGAGCGCTAAGGACTTTATATGCCTATTACAGAGAAACAATCGGCTGACACCGTCCTCAGCATTCGCGACCTCAACATTGCGCTCCCCAAAGGAGCGGATCGCGCTCTGGCGGTGGAGGACGTTAGCTACGACGTGAAGCGCGGCGAAATCATGTGCGTGGTGGGCGAGTCCGGCTCCGGTAAATCGATGGCCGCCAACGCCGTGATGGGACTGCTGCCCAAGGGCGTGAACGCCACCCAGGGGGAGATACTGTTCGAGGGGCAGGATCTGCTCGCCCTATCGGAGAAGCAGCACCGCGCCCTGCGAGGCTTAAAAATCGGCATGATCTTCCAGGAGCCAATGACCGCCCTTAACCCGCTGATGCGAGTCGGCGCGCAAATTGCCGAGGTGTTCGAGGCTCACGGTCAGCTCACCCCCAAAGAGCGCCAAACCCGCGCGCTGGAGCTATTGATCGAAGTAGGAATCCCACAGCCGGAGAAGGCCATTCGCGCCTACCCTTTCGAGCTTTCCGGCGGCCAGCGCCAGCGGGTGATGATCGCCATGGCCCTGGCGCTGGAGCCCATTCTGCTGATTGCCGATGAGCCCACCACGGCGCTGGATGTGACCACCCAGGCGCAGATTCTTGAGCTGATTCGCGACCTTCAGCAGCGGCGCGGCATGTCGGTGATGTTTATCACCCACGACTTTGGCGTGGTGGCCGAAATCGCCAATCGTGTTTGCGTTATGCGTCACGGCAAGATCGTCGAACTGGGTGACGCCAAATCGGTGCTTGAAAACCCGCAAGACCCCTATACCCAAGCACTGATTGCCGCCATTCCCAGCAATGCGGTGCCGCCCCACCGGGAGACCAGCCAAGTCGCCCCGCTGCTGGAGATCAAGCAGCTCAATAAGGTCTTTCGCTCCCGGGGCGGGTTCCTTAAACCTTCTCGTGAAGTGCGTGCCCTACAGGATGTCTCGCTCACCTTGGCGCGGGGTGAAACCGTAGGCATCGTAGGCGAATCCGGTTCGGGAAAATCTACCCTCGGACGCTGCGTGGTGCGTTTGGAGCACCCTGATAGCGGCGAGCTGCTGTTGGATGGGGTGAACCTTTCCCAGCTCAAGGGCGACGCGCTGCGCCGGGAACGCCACCGCGTGCAGATGATCTTTCAAGACCCTTACGCTTCGCTCAACCCACGCACCAAAGTAGGCATGGCGATTGCCCAGGGGCCGATTGCCAACGGCACCCCCAAAGCCGCGGCGCTTAAACAGGCAGGTGAGCTGCTCGATATGGTGGGCTTGGGCGCCAGCGCCGTGGAACGCTTTCCTCACGAGTTTTCTGGCGGCCAACGCCAGCGCATCGGCATTGCCCGTGCGCTGGCGCTCAATCCCGAGCTGATTGTGGCGGACGAGGCCGTCTCGGCGCTGGATGTATCGATTCAGGCCCAAGTGCTGGAACTGTTGGAAGAGCTGAAACAGCGTCTCTCGCTTTCGCTGCTGTTCATTACCCACGACCTGCGCGTCGCCGCGCATATCTGTGACCGCATCGTGGTGATGCAGCAAGGCCGCATCGTTGAGCAAGGCAGCGCCGAACAGATTTTCCTCGCTCCAAAAGAGGCGTATACCCAAGACCTGCTCAAGGCGATTCCCGGCCGCGAAGCGCCCGTGGCGGCGACAGCATAAGTTTGCAGAGCAGGCTTTCAAAAGTGAGTTTATCGAATGGAAAAGACTGGCTAAGGAAAACAGATGCAAATAACCCTGGAGGCGCTGCGCGCTATTGTTGGCCCCGCCCATGTATTAACCGGCGACGATGTGCACAGCCGCCGCGTGGACTGGATGACCGGCGCGCCCTGCCAGGCAGGCGCGATTGTTCGCCCGGCGGATACCGAGCAGGTCGCTGCGGTGATGCGTGCCTGCCATGAGGTGCAGCAGCCGGTAGTGACGCACGGCGGCCTCACCGGTCTGGTTCACGGTGCAGAAGCGAGCCCGGATGAGCTGGTGATTTCCCTGGAACGCATGACCGAAATCGAAGAGATCGATCAAGTAGGCGGCACTCTCACCGTGCAGGCAGGCGCGCCGTTGCAACGGGTTCAGGAGGCGGCTAAAGAGGTAGGACTGCAATTCCCGCTGGATCTGGGTGCTCGGGGCAGTTGCACCATTGGTGGCAATATCGCCACCAACGCCGGTGGCGTTCGGGTCATTCGCTACGGCATGATGCGCCAGCAGGTACTTGGCCTGGAGGCCGTGATGGCCGATGGCCGGGTGGTCAGTTCCCTGAACCGCATGCTGAAAAACAACGCCGGTTTCGATTTAAAGCAGCTATTCATCGGCAGCGAAGGCACCCTGGGCATCGTGACCCGAGCGGTGCTAAGACTGCAGCCGCCGACACCCAGCGAGCAAACGGCGATGGTAGCCTGCCCTTCGTTTGACGCGCTCACCGGGCTGCTTAGCCATATGGGTAAAGCACTTGGCGGTAGCCTGGGTGCGTTTGAAGTAATGTGGCAAAACCACTACCGGTTGCTCACTGAAACCCTGGGCCGCCACACCCCGCCGATTGCCACCGAACATCCGTTTTATGTGATCATCGATTCCCTGGGCAGCGACGCTGAGCGCAATGCCACCCAGTTCAGCGAAGCATTAGAAAGCGCGTTAGAGAGCGAGCTGATTGTCGATGCGGTGATTGCCCAGTCGACGACCCAGCGCGATGGGCTTTGGGCGATTCGTGAGGATATCGAGGGGCTGGTCAAGGGCATGGCGCCGGTGCTTACCTTCGATGTCAGCCTGCCGATTGCCGATATGCAGCGCTACACAGATGCCTTGGAAGTGCAGCTAATCCAGCGATGGGAAGAGGCGCGCTTGGTGGTCTTTGGGCACCTGGGCGATGGCAATCTGCATATTTCCGTTAGCGTCGGAAGTGCTGAAATAGAGGCGCGCCGTGAAGTGGAAGCGATGGTCTATCAACCGCTGGCCGCACTGGGCGGCTCGGTTTCCGCTGAGCACGGCATTGGCCTGGAGAAACGCCCCTGGCTGAGCACCTGTCGCTCCAGCGCAGAGATCGCACTGATGCAGTCGCTCAAGCAGGCGCTTGATCCGCTTAATCTGTTAAATCCCGGTAAAGTACTTTAAATAAGAGTGCTTTAAATAATCGCGCTACGTTAATCGTTACTACTGATTTGAAAATCGTTTTTAGGAATCGTTATGCCTTCTCAAAGCACGCCCCCTTATCCTAACCACTTACTCAGTGAAGGCCCCGTTAATCCGTTTCCGGGCATCAAGGTGCTGGAGCGTCGACTTGGCCGGGAAATCCCCCACCGGCTGGGCTCAAACGAAGGCCTGGACATGCCCCACCGAGCCCTGCGCGAACACTTTGGTGACGCCCTGGCGGAACACGTTTACTGCTACGGCGATTCAGAAGCGCTGGGGGTGCGCCAACGCCTGAGCGCGCAACAGGGGATTGCGCTGGAAACGATGTTGGTAGATGCCGGTGCCGATAGTTTAATCGCCCTGGCCCTGCGCACCACCTGCGAACCGGACGACACCGTGGTGAGCACCGCAGGCACCTACCCCACCTTGGGCTATTTCGCCAAAGGCCAGGGCTGCCGCCTGATTGAGCCCAGCTATTTTGAGGCGCCCGGCGTGCTGGCTCCCGATCTGGAAGCACTTATCGCAGCGGCACATCAGGAGAACGCGCGGTTGGTGTATCTGGCCAATCCGGATAACCCCAGTGGCCACTTACATAGCGACAGCGCGATTCTTGAGCTGCGCGAGGCGCTGCCCGACACCTGCTGGCTGCTGCTGGACGAAGCCTATGGGGATTTTCGTGATGACGCGGGTAGCGAGTTCGCTGCCAAAGCAATCCCAGGGGTGATTCGCCTGCGCACGCTTTCCAAGGCTCACGGCCTAGCGGGTCTGCGAATTGGCTACGCCATCGCCGACCCTGAAGTGCTGGCAATGATGATGAAGGTGCGTATTCACTACGCGGTCTCGTCACTGACTCTGGCTGCTGCGGAAGTGGTGCTCGATCACCCTGACGAAGTGCAACAACACGTTGCCGACGTAAAAGCCCGTCGTGAGCAGCTGGCTGAGCACTTTCGCGCACTGGGTGCCGACGTACTCCCCAGCGCCACCAACTTCATCGGCATTCGCCTGCCCAGCGCCGAACTCGCCGCCGAGGTACATCAGCAGTTGCTCGACGAAGGCGTATTAGTCACGCGCCTAACGCACCCAGAGCTTGCCAATGTAATACGCATTACCGCCGTGCAAGCCGCGTTGGAGCCAGGAAGGCTGGCAGCTCTCGAGCAGGCGATTAAAGAGCACGCCTGATTAACTTAGTAAAGTTGATCAGTAGGTGCGAGGGCAGGTTGGAGCGAGGGTCTTTTGTCATGGATGACAAAAGTAGCGCCCATGGATGGGTTCACAGCGCCCTCGCGGAAACCTGCCCTCGCACCGGGGCAGTCTGATTACCCGCCACACTTGCCCTAAGGCGTTAACCAATGCCTGAAGTCATCCAGCTCACCGCGTACCGCCTGGCGATATAAGCCCTGCAGTTGCGCCGTCACGCTGTCGGTGCTGATGGGTTCGTTGACGGGTGGTGCGCCAGCGCGTCCACCAATACGGCGACCATCCAGCTCGCGAAGCGGGAGTATTTCGGCGGCGGTGCCGGTTAAGAACGCCTCGTCGGCGGTGTAGAGCTCGTCGCGGGTAATCCGCCGCTCGCGCACTTCAATACCCAGCACTTTTTGCGCCAGCTGAATCACGCTATCCCGGGTGATGCCTTGCAAACACGACGTTACTTCTGGGGTGTGCAGCACGCCATCGCGCAGTAAAAAGACGTTCGCCGCCGAGGCCTCAGCTACATAGCCTTCCGGGTCGAGCATGATGGTTTCATCGAACCCAGCCTTGATCGCCGTATTCAGCGCCAGGATAGAATTGACGTAGTGGCCGTTGGTTTTCGCCCGACACAAGCTGATATTGACGTGGTGGCGCGCCCAGGAAGAGGTTAGCGCGCGCAAACCGTGGGTGGCGGCCTGGGGAGAAATGTAGGGGCCTAGATCCCACGCGGCGACCATTACATGAGTCGTTAGCCCCTGAGCACGCAGCCCCATGCCTTCCGCACCAAAAAACACGGTAGGTTTCAGGTAGGCATTGCTCAGGCCGTTTTTGGTCAGGCACTGGCGCTGGGCATCGATCAGCTCCGCTTCGCTAAACGGCAGCGGCATATCCAGCGAATGGGCGCTTTCTGCCAAGCGGCGGGTATGTTCAGCAGCACGAAATAGATGCGTGCCGCTAGGGCCAGCGTAGGCGCGCACGCCCTCAAAACAGCCCATGCCATAGTGTAACGTATGGGTGAAGACATGCACCTTGGCCTCGCGCCACTCCAGCCATTCACCGTCGTGCCAAATCCAGCCATCGCGGTCATAAAGCGGTGTCATTGTTTGCGTTGCTCCCACTGTTGGCACCATTCGTCGATTAACAACTGCTGGTGCGGTTGCAGGGCCTGATAGCCCCAAGCGGCAATTTCATCGTTTTGCGGGTCGGGCACGGCAATCTGACTACCTGCCAGCGTCTGGATCACTGCGTGGCCGCAGAGCGGCACATAGCCCTCGGAATAACCGCCTTCGTGAACAAACACCAGCTTGCCATCGCAGCAGCGCTCGGCCAGGGCTTTTAGCTGAGCGGTCATGGTGGCGAACGCTTGGCTGTTGAGCAACATCTTGCCTAATGGGTCTTTGGCGCAGGCATCGTAACCGCACGCCACCACGATCAGGTCAGGTTTGAACGCCTCAAGCGCGGGCAACACCAGTTTTTCCATGGCATAGGCGTAGGCGCCCAGGCCGCAGCCCGGTGGAAGCGGCAGGTTGAGATTGGCACCCAGGCCTGCGCCTTCGCCCTGCTCGTCAAAGCCACCGGTTTCCAGCGGGTAGTTGGCCGCTTGATGAAGTGAAACGGTCAACACATCGGACTCGGTATAAAACGCTGCCTGCTGACCGTTGCCGTGGTGAACATCCCAATCGAGTATCGCCACGCGGTTAGCCTGCCCCAAGGCCCGGGCGCGCATCACCGCCACGGGGATATTGCCCAGCAGGCAGAACCCGCGGCCTTGATCGGCTTCGGCATGGTGCCCCGGCGGGCGGCACAGGGCATAAGCATTGCTTATCTCGCCCAGCGCCACGGCTTCTACGGCGGCAATGGCCAACCCTGCGGACTGCGTGGCCGCCGCCCAACTGCCGGGCATGTAGGGGGCGCAGTCGCCACCGTTACCGCCGCGCGCTTTATCCCCCGCCTGCAGTTCATCCAGGTAACGCGGAGTGTGAAAACGCAGCAGGTCAGAAAGCGTGGCGGCGGTCGGCTTCACCACGTGAAGCTCATCGATCAGCCCGCTGACTTCGAGAATATTTTTCAGGCGTCGTTTGCTCTCCGGGCTTTCCGACGCGGCCTGGGGCTGCAGGAATTCGCCCGGTGCGGAGAAGACCCCAATCGCGCCCTGGTCGTGCCAAAAGCAGCGTTCATGCCAGTAAAAACCAGTTCTGCTCATGCCGTAAAACCCTGCATAAAGGCGGTCAGGTTGGCGCTTAAGTGTTCAGTGGGGTAACCGCCTTCTTGGACAATCACCATGGGCAGCGAAAGCGCCGCCAGGCGTTTGCCTACTTCAATGAACGCCTCGGTTTCCACCTTGAGACCTGCTAGCGGGTCATCTTTATGGGCATCCAACCCCAGCGCCACCACCACGGCACCCGGCTCATAACGTTGCAGGTGATCAATCAGAATCGCCAGGGCATCGAGATAAACGTCGCCATCACTGCCCACCGGCAGGGGCAGATTCACATTGGTTCCAACGCCTTCATCGCTGCCCTCTTCTTCTGCACCGCCCCAGAAAAACGGGTAAAAGTCGCTAGGGTCAGCGTGCAATGAGCCGGTCCACACATCGCTACGATAATAAAAAATATCCTGGGTGCCGTTGCCGTGATGCAGATCCACATCGATGATCGCAACTTTGCCGTAGCGTTCACGCAACACGGTCGCCGCCAGCGCGGAATTGTTCAGCAGGCAAAAACCGCCGGCGCGTTCCGGCCCGGCATGGTGACCCGGCGGGCGACACAGCGCGTAGGCGGATGGCGCACCATTAAGCATCTCTTCTGCGGCCGCTTCCGCCGTTGCTGCCGAGGCCAGCGCGCCTTGAAAGCTCGTCGCACTCAGCGGGCAGGCCATATCGTGCAGGTGCCAGCCCGCTTGCCCGATGGGGTGGCGCGGGTAGTGGTGGCCACCGCCGCAGGGGTGAATATTGGGCGCGACAAATTCGGCCGCGTTGGGCAGCGCCTGCCAGCGGGCGTAAATGGTGTCCAGGAACGTTAGGTAGCGCGGCGTATGAATCTGTTCCAGGCGCTTACGCAGCCTCGGCGAGTCGGCATCGTTCGGTGCGGTCAGCGTCAGCCCTGAACGGGCAAGCCCCTGGGTAAGCAGCTCCGCCCGCACCGGGCCTTCCGGCGATGGCACGGGCTGGCCGCGTAGCAGGAAGGTCGGCGGCGCATGCAACGCCTGATCAGGGTGATAAAAACACTTCATGGGTCGCAGTCCTTAGCTAGTCACAGTAGCGACGGAATCCAGGTAGAAAGCACTGGAAACGCCGCCAGCAATACAATCACCACCAGAAACGAGACGTAAAACGGCAGCGATGCCACGATTGCCCGTTCGTAGGGCACCTCGGCGATGCGCGCGGCGGTCATCAGCGTCATACCCACCGGCGGTGTCACGTTGGAGATATTGAGTACCACAATCATCAAGATAGCGAAGTGCAGCGGGTCAAACCCGAGCTGAATCATCGCGGGCACCAGCACGGGCGCAATGACCACCAGGGCAGGCAGCACGTCCATCACCGTACCAATCACCAAGAGTAGCAGGCATACCAGCATCAGTTGCAAGAAGGCCACATCGCTGAAGGTGGTGATGATGCTGGCGGCATCCCGGGCAATGCCCGAACGGGTCACGAACCAGCCCAGCACCGCCGAGGTCGCCAGCAGGAAAAATACCACGCCGGAAAAGCGAACCGTGGTGACCAGCGCGTCCCAAATCTTGCGCCAGGTCAGGTTGCGGTAGAACACCGTGCCGATCACGATGGCGTAAACCGCGGCAAAGCCCGAGGCTTCCGTGATTGTCGTAAGTCCCGAGAGAATGCCGCCAAGAATGATCAGCGGCACCACCAGCGCGGGCAGCGCCAGCACAAACGACATCACGGCCACCTTAAACGGCGTCGGCGCCTGCTTCGGGTAGTTGCGTTTCCAGGCCAAAAAGAAGCTGACGCCCAGCAATGCCAGCGCCATTAACAGGCCGGGAATAATGCCACCGGCAAACAGGTCGATCACCGAAATATCCCGCAGCAGCGTGGCGTAAACCACCATGACCACGCTGGGCGGAATGATCGGCCCGATGATAGAGGAACAGGCGGTGACTGCCGCGGCGTATTCGGCATCGTAACCCTGCTTTTTCATCTCGGGGATCATGATTTTGCCGATGGCCACGGTATCGGTGACCGCCGCACCGGTGAGCCCGGCAAAAAACACCGAGACCGAGATATTCACGTGAGAAAGCGACCCGCGCACCCGGCCAAATAGCGCATTGTTGAACGCAATCAGCTTATGGGTCAGCCCGCCCTGGTTCATCAGTTCCGCAGTGAAAATAAAGTAAGGCACGGCAATCAGCAGAAAGCCGGAGACGCCGGAGAACATGCGGTCAGCAATAATACCGAGCATGCGCTCGCCGCCCATCGCAAAGCCGCCCGCCAGCCCCGACATGGCCATCACCACGGCCACCGGCGCGCCGATAAACAGCAGCACGATAAACGCAATAATCGCAGGGGTCATGAGCGGTGCTCCCGATCAGTGGTGTCGATGAGATCGCCAATCATGTCCTGCTCATCGATGAAGTGTTCCAACAGGGCAAAGCCGTGCACCAAGTGCAACAGGATGATGACGCCGCTAAGAGGCACCACAATGGCGGTGACTTTACTAGGAATGCGGATCTGATCGGAGACCATGTAGACCTGGGTGGCGCTGGTAAAGTAGTCCCAGCCGTACCAGGTCAGCATTAGTGCAAACAGGCCAATCACCGCCAGGCAGAGCCCTGCCGCCACCTGCACCATCACGCGAGGCAAGCTGCGAACCAACAGGGTCATGGCGACGTGTTCGCCGTAGCGCAGCGAAATCGTCATGGAAAGAAAGCCGATCCAGGGCAGAAACAGCCGCGCCAGCGAGTAGGTCCAGCTCAGCGCGCTACCGGTCATCAGCTTGTAGATAAACGCCGTGAACGAGATGCCCAGCATCGCCAGGATACAGCCCACACACACCACGATAGCCACCTGATTGACGAGGTCGCTCACGCGGCGCAAAGGAGTTAAAACGCCCATGGTTTTTCCTCACGCCGGGGCCTCACATCGCCCCAGCGTTTATCGTTCGCTAACCGTTATTGGCTCTGTTTTTATTGGCCCTGCATTTATTGACCATAAATGCGGTAGTCGTCGTCCGCCAATTGCTGGCCGACACGCTCGACTTCATCCAGCAGCCCCTGTACGCGAGCTTCGTCCATACCGAAGTCATCGACGATCCACGCCTGCCAGGCGGGGCGCGCAATCTCTGCCATCCGCTCACGCTCGGCATCGGCCATCAGGTAGCACTCTTCAAAGCGCTCGCAGGACTCGACCCAACTGGCGGTCGCTAACGCGCCAGACATACCGTGGCTCAGCTGAATGGCTTCCCGTGCAGAGCTAATCACCGCCTGCTGATGCTCTTCGGGCAGCGACTGGTACCAGGACTCGCTGACTACCCAGGGCGCGCTGTTATACACATGCCCAGTGAGCGTGGTGTAGTCGGTGACTGCGTCGAAGTTGAAGGTGGTGTTGAGCACCGGCGCGTTGAACTGACCATCGGCCAAGCCGGTTTCCAGCGCGGTGATTAGCTCGCCCCAGGGAAGTGGCGTCGCGGAAGCACCCAGCGAGCGCATAATCGCTACGTGGGCGGGATTCTCTTCGGTGCGGATGTTGAGGCCTTCTAAATCTTCGACGGTCTCAATTAAGCGCACGTTATTAGTGAAGGCAACAAAACCACCGCCATCGTCGAAGGTGCCCAAATAACGCATATCGGCGGCTTCGACGGTGCCGGACATAAAGTCGGCGAACCATTCACTATCAAAGAAGCTCCACGCCTGGCGCCAGTTGGTGAACAGGAAGGGTGCGGTGACGACTTGGTAGTCTTCGTAGAAGGATGACATCGCCCCCGCCGACATAATCGTCGACTGTAGCGTGCGGCCGCCCTGCACTTCTGAGCCGTTCTCCACTTCAGAACCGAGCTGGCCGCCACCGAAGATGGTGACCTCTAGATCGCCATCGGTGCGCGCCTCTACCAGGTTCTTGAAATGCACCAGCGCCGGATAGATTTCGTTATTGCTCATATCCTCGGGCAGTTGCGTGGCAATCACCATTTCATAGGATTGCGCTTGGGCATTCGCGCTGGCAACAGCCAAAGGTAATGCCGCCATGGCGGCGAAAAGTACAGATCTTTTAGCGTTCATAACACACCTCGTTTTGATTATTGGTCGGTCTTCGTTATGAGTGGCGGTGCTACCCCTCGGGTAGCGATGTCGTTGTTGTTTTAAAACTTATTGTTAAAAACTATTGTTAGAAATCGTTATGGCTGTTCAGGTAGCGACTCCCACACTTCAATGGCAGCGGCTAGGTCTTCAAGCGAAGCGCCTACCGATTTGAATAGCGTGATGGCCTCCGAGCCAGAACGTCCCGATTTGGCCCCGCTTAGCACCTCTGCAAGCTCCGCCTGAATTTGGTCGAACTGAAATTCGCCCTCTTCAATGGCTTGCAGAACATCGCCCGCTTCGCCTTTGGCGCCGGCGTAGGTATCCACAAACACCTCTGAGCGGCGCAGGCACAGCGCATCGGTTTCACGCATCTGTGGCCGAAACGCACCGATCAAATCCAAGTGGGTGCCAGGCGTCAGCCACTCGCCCTTGACCAGCGGCTGGGTAGAGAGCGTCACGCAACTGACGATATCCGCTTCTGCCACAGCATCCGCCAGGTCTTCCACCACGTGGGTCTCAAAGCGTTCGGCGTATTCATCGGCGATGGCGGCTGCTTTACTGGGATTACGGCCCCAAATCAGCACACGTTTGATGGGCCGCACGCTGGCGTGAGCCTCGATCACCATAGGCGCCAACTTGCCTGTGCCCACCACCAGCAGCGTTTCTGCGGTCTCATTCGCCAACGCTTGGGCGGCCAGCGCCGAAGCAGCCGCCGTACGGCGCCGGGTTAACTCGCTGCCATCGATACAGGCCAACGGCTGGCCGTGCTTACCTTCGCTAAGCAAATAGAGCCCAGAGATCGCCGGGATACCGTGGTCGGCGTTTTGAGGAAACACGTTGACCATTTTCACACCGATGTAGCCCGCCGCTTCCCAAGCGGGCATGAGCAGCATGGTGGCTTCGCCATCTGGCCGGTGCATCGCGTGGTGGTGGCGGGGAGGTGACTCCACGCCGTTCACGAACGTTGCATGCAGCCGCTGGATCAAGCCGCCCCAGCTCAGGTAACGAGTGACCTCTTCGGCAGAAACAACCCGCATATTAGGCCTCCGGCAACGCGGCGATCACCATGATTTCCACCTTCCACTCGGGCTTGGCGAGCTGGGCTTCAAGCGCGGCACGCACCGGCGGGCGACCGGGCACGACCCAGGCATCCCAAGCAGCGTTCATTTGATCGAATTCCGCCATGCTGGTGACCCAGATTTGCGCTGAAATCAGGTGTTCTTTGGTGGTGCCTGCCTGGGCGAGCAGTTGATCGATGCGCGCCAAGACCTGTTCGGTCTGGCCACGCATATCGGCGGTGGCATCGGCAGGCACTTGGCCAGCGAGATAAACGGTGCCGTTGTGAACCGCTACTTGGCTCATACGTGCATTGCTGTCTTGGTAGGTAACGCTCATGAAGTCTCTCCTTGGAAGGTGTCCTTCAGAGACTAAAGCGCAGAGCCGCAAATTACTTGCCCCAAACTCGGGCAAGTTTGCCCGTAAGTCATGCAGGGATTGTCAAAAAGCGCCAAACGGGGAGTGAAGCCTACCGATCCGAGGAAGGGGAAATATCAAAATAGCGGCGGTAAGCGCGGGAAAAGCTGCCTTGATCGCGAAAGCCCACCAGCATGGCAATGTGCCCCAGGCTGAGCGCGCTGTGGCGAACGAGCGTGCGAGCGTGCTCAAGGCGCCGGCGCTGCACGTAGGCCAGCGGCGTTACGCCGGTCAGTTCGCGAAAGCAGGTGTGGAAATGGCCGGGGCTGAGCGCGCACAGCGCGGCCAGCTGTTCCACCCGAATTTCATCGGCCAAATGTTGATCCAACCAAGCATCCAGGCGGGCCAAGTCGAGGCGTTCACTGATGCAGTGCTGGCCCAGTTGGCCCACCGCGGCAGGCGTGGCGTCGTGCAGGTACATGGTTAGCGCACGCAACAGCAGAATGGCGATTTCATTTTGCAGCGCGGGGCACTGCTCGAGCTGGTTCGCCAGCGCGTGGGTCAGTTGGTTTAACGCGGGCGGCACACTAAAAAAGCGTGGTTTATCAAACAGGCGCTCGATCTCGCTGCCCTTTTCAAGCGACGCCAACTGCGCAACGGGAATATCCAACACCAAGGTGCGGTTACTGCCATCGCCCTGGTACTCGTGATGGCGCGACGAGGGGATCAGACACCCACGGCGAGCGGTGACCCGCTCCCCCTGGCCTTCCATCGAAAGCTCCGTTACGCCACACGTGGCCAGAATCAGTTGATGGAAGTCGTGAGTATGGGCCACCTGCTCCTGGGCTAAGTTGCGGCTATGCAGCTCAAAGAAAGCCATGGTGGAATACCGTCTGTGTGTCGAATGCGATTCATTCACTATAAAACGGCTAGGCAACAAAAAGCGAGGCCGCGGCCAACTGTGCGTTAACGCTCAGCGGGGGGGGGGGACTGCTGTCATCCGCCAGTCACGGATGCCGTTTAGGGTGACCATAAGCGGCCACCAGAGTCCTCATAATATGCCTTCACTTCAACGCCACTCTAATCACAATACGATCGGCGAGTCTGAAATCGCGGCGCTCTCAAAAGCCCGCTCACAAACCCTGGCACAAGCCCTCACTCAGCTCGCCAAGGGTAACGCCCTAGCCCAGCATCGTGAAGCAGAGCGTGAGGCGCGGCTGGCATCAGCATTAACGCGGTTCCACGCAGCGGCTCCCACCACCGCGCGGCCGCTGGGAGGCATGAAAGTACTTATGATTTCGGATGTCTACTTTCCCCGCGTGAATGGTGTTTCAACGTCGATTGCCAGTTTTCGCGGTGCCCTGGAACGTTTGGGTCACTCGGTCACGCTGATTTGCCCCGACTATCCGGTGGGCCAAGTGGATGAACCCGGCGTGCTGCGTATTCCTTCCCGCCGCGTGCCCGGCGACCCAGAAGACCGCATGATGCGCTACCGTGATCTACTCGCCCTGGCGCCTAACTTGGCAGATGAGGCGTTCGATCTCATCCATGTGCATACACCTTTTACCGCCCACTATGCAGGTGTAGCGCTGGGGCGTCGGCTTGGGCTACCGGTAGTGGCGACCTATCACACGCTTTTTGAAGAGTATATTCATCACTATATCCGCTGGCTTCCACGCCGCTGGCTGCGCTTTGCGGCACGCCGGCTTTCGGTGCACCAGTGCCAGCAGCTCGACGCCTTGGTCGCTCCGTCACGGGCAATGCAGCAAGCGCTCACCCACTACGGCGTGACGACGCCCATCAAAGTCATTGCTACGGGTTTAGCGCTTGAGGCGTTTTGCCAGCCCCAAGATCAGCACGACTTTCACGCTCACTACGACCTGCCTAAAGACGCGCGGCTGCTGCTCTATGTCGGCCGCGCCGCCTTTGAGAAGAACATCGATTTTCTGATCGATATGCTGCCCAAGGTATTGGATAAGCACCCCACCACCCGGCTAATCATTACCGGCGAAGGCCCGGCACACGAAACACTCGTCAAACGCGCCCAAGATATAGGCGTGGCAGACGCCGTGCTGTTCCTCGGCTATCTCGACCGCAACGGCCCACTACAAGCCGCCTACCGCGCTGCCGACGTCTTCGTGTTTGCATCACGCACGGAAACCCAAGGGCTAGTCCTACTGGAAGCGATGGCACTCGGCACGCCGGTAGTTTCCACCGCCATGATGGGTACGCTGGATGTATTAAAAGAGGGAGAAGGCTGCCTGATCGCCGAGGATACCCATGACGACTTCGCCGCCAAAGTTAACCACCTGCTAAGCGATGAAGCCCTGCGCCAACAGCTCGCCGAGCGCGCCCAAACCTACGCCGCTAGTTGGCATGAGGATGCCAAGAGTGCGGAGCTGGTGAGTCTTTACCGACAGCTTGTGACGGAGCGTTTGGTGATGGCGAGAAAGTAAGTGCGGAAAACTGCATTGACACTTTGTGGACACATTCAAGTATTTCGGTAGAGAAAATCACAAATGACAGACACAAAAAAAGGCACCTAAGTGCCTGATTTTTATGTTTGGTGCCGGTAGCCAGACTCGAACTGGCACACCCGTAAAGGCGGCGGATTTTGAATCCGCTTTTCGACAATTAGAGGCCGCGCTTGCTACGTGCTTTTATCGATAAATCAACAGCTTGAGATTTTACATTGGTTACACACAACACATGGATTCGCTACGATCTGCGACCAAATTGCGACCACATCGCGACATCCTACGCTGCGGGCGAGCATCCGCTGCAACTTTGGCAGCCGGTGGCCTTGTGAGCTTTCTCTCATTTGCCTGCCAGCAAAGTTAGTGATGAGAAACGGGGCCTCACATTGGAGCCGGATCTAGGCTAACGGGCAAGGATAGGGCACGCCGTCACCGAGATGGCCTGTTGGGCGTCCAAGTGCAGCGCCCTTCCTCCAGCAGTAACGATTGGGCTCACGCATGGGCTCGGTTCGGAGAAAAAGCGTCGACTTAGTCGTTATCGTCGTCTTTTGTATGATCACTCGTGTCGCTGTGATCACTAGAATGATTATCTGTAATATCGGTAAAAACTGGCCAAAATATGAAGAGCATAGCGTATTCAGCGGTCGAGCCTTTCAGGAATTCGATAAGATGTATCTAATATTGAGCGAAGAAAATAAAATAAATAAAAACAGCGCCTTATTAAACATCAATAGAAGATTAAATTATTCTACTACCCAATCTACTCCCCACTTTGCCAAAACATAAATTTCAGGATGAAGCAGGGCTGCCCTACATCAAACCTTCGCATTTCCGGCAATGACGGCTTGAAAACCAGCCTTGGTGATCGGTTGTTGCGCCGCATCCACCACCGTGCCGCCCAGGCGTGCCAACTTTTTAGAAAGCGACACTAGCTTGGCAAGCTGGAGTTTGCTGGGAGCAAGCATCTGGTTGCTTTTGGTAATTTTAATGCTCACGCCTTTAATAGGGGGAAGCTCTACGCTGCTTTCGGTTAAAGACGGCAGCTGCCCCGAAACATTAATATTCTCAATTTGAATCGGTGTACGAGAGGAGTCGCCCGCTACCTTATACGCCTTCGCGCTTGGCTCATAAACTGCATCCAAAGAAGCAAGCGCTAGGCTCAAGCGTTCATTTAACGCAGGCGAAGGGCTCTTGAATAGCACTTTCACTTCCCAGGAAGCATGTTCTTTACTGAGTAAGATAGGCGCTTCTGGCGTTGGTGCGGTAGCTCTCTTGGGGGTATTGGCACCACTTGGGGCAAACGTCCATCCTTGCCTGCTCAACAATAAATAGATAGCAATACAACCGCAGGTAATGCTCATCCAAAGTGCGAATATCGCAGCGACTAGAAAGAGAGTGGAGGTGTCCATATACTTATCTCATGGTTATGAGCAACTTACGTAACTGCTCGACACACGAAAATATTGACTGAACCACACAAACTTTGCAAGCTAACAAAAAATGGCAATTAACTAGATAGCATCCCCTGGGTATGCTCCCGCTGTTGCTTAATGGCACCATCCAAAATATCCAGCAGCTTTTCGTAATCCCCCGGCATTTGCTCATCCATGCTGGTGGTCTCAAAGCGCCTGAGCGTTTGCTGGGTGTCATCAATCAGTGCCTGCAGCTCGTCTATAACGCGCTGGTGCTCATTAGTGGTCATATAACCCCTTGGGTTTGTAATGCCTGCACTCGCTGGTAAAGCACTCTAGCGCTATCAACGGCCACGCTTTCATGTTGGTCTAGGGTGAGCAGCACATCCTGGCGCGGGTCGTTCATCGCTGCTTCTATCTCGGTACGGTAGCGTTTCAGCAAATGTTCCAAATTCATACGAATCATCGCAAGTTCGAGCTGAAACTCCGCATGCAACTTAGTGTAGCGTTCTATGGGCGCAACGGTTGAGCTGTTGACCAGTACGCTACTGATCGTCAACTTAATCTGTTTTTCAACAGCATTAAGTTTAGGGATAAGTTCGGTAACAACTTCCAGAGCGGGTATGTTGGCGATACGTGGCTTCACGGTACTCCTAATAGCGCAGGGTCATGGTCTTGAATACTAAGGCTACCACCACTGCCAACAGGGCTAAGGGTTAATTAACCCTGTTGAGTAACAGTATATCGTCACTTCTATAACATCTTGATTTTTCCCACAATGAACGCTTGCTTGATCGTGATTAAGCCTCAAATTAACCCAACAGAAAAAGCACGTTCTACGTCAGCTGACTTGGCCTGGGCCAGTATAGAAGTATCCGCCTGCTGCAGCGCCTGCGCACGGGTCCATCACTGACCCATACATGGCAAGCGCTATTTAAACAAACCTGCTAAGCATAAAACGTATGTGAACTAGGTTAAAAATCACCAACTTTTTCACAGAAAATTCACCCACGTTGACTTGTTATAAATAGTTTACTGGGAGAGAAATCATGCAAAACTGAAACACACGTAGAACGTGTTAAAAAATTATTCACCATACACAGCGATGGTATTGCCCAACTTAAAATAGAAGAGGCGCTTAAAGATGACCTGTTTCAAGATACAATCCACAAACAGCGCACCCCAGAAATTTCATCGCCACAAGGGGTTAGTCCTCGTTCGCAGCTTGTGAACGAGAGTTTCGGTTTCAGCGTCATCCAAATAAATCACGACCTGACCCAATTACCTTCTTACTTTACTACCAGTTTTGTATAAACTTCCTACACACCTCCCGCAAATCTCAATACCTTCATTAGCTTTAACGGCACACTTTGTTCTAGAACTTACTTCATCACGGCATACGAACAAGGCGGAGCTTCTATCTGCGATGACAACATTATCTCCACAAATTGGGGTTGGATCCTTCCCTTCTAAAAGACACTTACCTTCATTTCCTATATAGCTTTTAAACAAATGATATTCTTTAGTTTCGTCGTACTTAAGTAGGCTATATTTCTCGTTAGGCATACCCATCTCCACTAATTAAAAAAGGGCCGACCTTTCGGCCAGCCCTTATCATAACCACTTCAGCCTTGCGGCTAAGCCTCAGATTAACCCAGCAGAGAAAGAACGGACTGCGGGATCTGGTTAGCCTGCGCCAGCACGGAAGTACCAGCCTGCTGCAGAATCTGTGCACGCGTCATGTTGGCTACTTCAGTGGCGTAGTCAGCATCTTCGATACGTGAACGGGCAGCAGAGAGGTTAGTTTCGTTAGTCTGCAGGTTGGTGATGGCAGACTCAAGGCGGTTCTGAACAGCACCGAGGTCAGAGCGCAAAACATCAACTTGGCTCAACGCGGCGTCGAGTGTTGCCAGTGGATCTGCAGTACTGCCATCTTCATTGGTCGGTTCAAATGTTAGGTCACCTGAAGCCGTGGAGTAGAGAACAGAACCGTTACCATTAGCTTCAGTTGTGATAGTACCGTCGTCACCTACGTATAACTCTTCAGTATACGAAGCGTCTGTCGTAGTTGCAAAACTGGCTGCGTCACCATTGACGTTTAGCTTTGTAGCACCGTCAGTAGTTACATTCCCATCGCCATCAATTTGGATTGCCTGAGAATCCGAAAGTGTCGTAGTAATATTTGTACCAGTAGACTTAGATGCCGCTAACAAGTCTTCTGAAGTGATTTTTGCGCCAGTAATGGCTACACCGTCACCTGCATCAGTTGCTGCGAAAGTAGACCCTTCTTGGCTTCCACTAGTCAGAGTCAGCTTTGCCGTAGACGCAGCATCTAGGTTGCCAGCAGTACCGCCAGCGATTGCTGCATCGTCAAATGCTTCCATCATATTTTCGACAGTTGCATCGACGGTGGTGCCACCATTATTTTGAGAAAGGTTGCCATTATCAGTAATGTAAAGCTTATCCCCCTGCAAGGTGGTTATGTTCCCCTGACTATCGATCAATACGTCAGTTTTCTCACCAGCAGTAATCTCATAACTCGCGGTGATTGTACCACTATCAGGAACAATAGAAGCGGCTACTGTTGCGTGGCTGTCAGTAGCTGCCGCAGCGTCATAACTGAAAGTGTCACTCTCGTCGTCATAGGTGTAAGTGTCGCTTGTAGCAGCAACACCAAAGGGAGTGTTAGTACCAGTATATGTAACCTCATTAGAACCTTGGAGGTTGCTCAGGGCTTGCTCTACGGAAACTTCTTCGTTCTGAACTGTTAGAACGTAGTCCCAAGCTTCGCCAGCTGCAGCAGTAGCAATGCTATCACCAGCTTTAGCTTGCACATCGGACACTGATGCTTTGGCGTTATCTGAAGAAGCACCATCGATATTGAAGCCTTGAAGATTAAGACTTGCACGATCAATCTTTTTAAGATCAACCGTAATGGTTTCGCCATCGTTGGCGCCTACCTGAATATTAAACTCACGATCTTCTGACAGCACTTTAGTGCCGTTGAAGTCGGTTTCTTCAGAAATACGATCAATTTCGTTCAGACGCTGGTTAATTTCTGCCTGGATAGACGTTAAATCTTTGTCGGAGTTAGTATCGTTCTGCGCTTGAACGGCCAGCTCACGAATACGCTGCAGGTTGTCGTTAACTTGGTTTAGTGCGCCTTCAGTTGTCTGGGCGACAGAGATACCGTCGTTAGCGTTACGCTGCGCAGTTGAAAGACCAGTGATCTGGCTGCTCATACGGTTGGCGATAGCCTGACCGGCCGCATCATCCTTGGCACTGTTGATACGTAGGCCAGAGGACAGTCTTTCCATGCTTGTGGTTAGGTCATTTTGGGACTTGCTCAGGTTTTGCTGGCCGATCATCGATGTGATGTTGGTATTGATCACTGACATGGTGTGATTCTCCTTGCTTTGGACACTGGCCCTGAGGCCTGTTTTCGGCCACTGTTTGTGCCGTTATATTGATTAACGGCACCGCGAGGGGAATCTTTAGCTTTATCATCAAAAAAATAATGTAAAAAATAGTAAAGATAACGTGGTTGCTGATTATTTTGATCATGCCCGCGCGTGTTGCAGGCAGTACGTTGTGACGAGTGCGCTCCGTAATGACGCGTTTACAGAAGCTTATAAAAGTGCGGCGAGTACTTGAGCGGCGGTTGGGGCAGCAGCAGCTTCTTGCCCACTGGGTTCCTCCGCCTGTTGGTAGGCTGAATAAAAACGTGCGGGAATGGCACCTAGTAGTACCTGTTGTGTGTAGACCCCTTGGCAGGCAGGCGCCCCCGAAGGCCGGGGGATGCGCGGCTCCAACAGGGTTATTAATACATTGTCATCAGGATGACGAATCGCCCGCCCTAGCCCTTGGCGCAGCTTATGTAGCGTACGGACTGTGCTTTTACGCATTAGCGTTCCCTTGGCAATATGAGCGGCTTCTGAAGGGCTGACATCCCGATGAATCAACATCTGCTCGACTAGATGCTGTTCCACCTGGCTGACCATGGGACGGGGATTACGCAATACCACCACATACTGCCAGTACGCTTGGTTCCCTTCACGGTTTGGCGACAGCCCCTCCCACCCGGCGGGGGTGAGTAAAATCGAATCGTTTTCTAGTCGGGCAACCACTTCGTTTAACCCTGTACCTGCATAGTGGGCAACCAGCCTGTGTGAATGAGCAGCTGGCCACGCGGCTTCTAGCACGGCTACATCTGCATAGCTGGCGCATAGCACCAAGGTGCGCCCTGGCTGGTCAGTTAGATAAGGAAGTACCTGCTGGCAATACTGTGGGGCAAGCTGATAACGGTCATCCGCTTGTTGCAACAACGGATGTGGCAACCCTCGCGGTAAACGAAAACGTAAGGTGCCAAACTGCTGGGCCTGAAAGCTACGCTGAAGCCCGCTGCGTGGATGAGAGACCGGTAGCTGTAAGCGGCTACGCATATAG
This sequence comes from Halomonas sp. UBA3074, assembly GCF_002366715.1. Classification (GTDB taxonomy): domain Bacteria; phylum Pseudomonadota; class Gammaproteobacteria; order Pseudomonadales; family Halomonadaceae; genus Vreelandella. The sequence continues at coordinate 35,525 of NZ_DFBS01000032.1, forward strand.
CGAAAATGCGGTGTTTCACCTGGCGCATGATCAAGGTCTGACAGTGTCGCGGAGGTCATCAACGTGACCCGCTTTTTAGCACCGGCTTTTAAACTAGAGGCGGCACTCGGGGCATGGGCAACTACCCCTGGCAACCCACGCACCGGCGAATAATCCAACACTAAGTAGCGGCTAGCTTCGCGTAAGCGAAGGGCAATGCTCTCTACGCCCTGGCGTAAATGCTGCCACTCCTGCCATAGCGCTGGCGTATGGCTTGGCTCGCGCAAGCGCAGTTTTAATAACGCTTTCACAGCGCTTTGTAGAGCCTCGCCTTGGTAAGGCGTTAAACTGTGGGCACGGCCCGCCCGCTCACGGTCGGTCATGTTATCCAGCAAGGTTTGCCACTGTTTAGCCACGCGATGCTGCTTTAGCTGATTAAGTAGGTAAGTGGTTGATTGCAGCGATACACGGTCACTTAGCAGTTCTTCAGCGATTTCCGGGTAGTGCTCGGCTTCATCCAGTAGTAAGACATAGGGCGCTTCTGCATGAGTAATTTTCCCTTGGGTAACTAAATCTACTGCTAACAATGCATGGTTAATAATGAGCACATCGCTTTGTTGGGCGGCCTGCTGCTGTGCCTCTAGGTTTTCCGGTAAGGGGTCATTGGGCCGCAGGGCAATATCGGCTAACTGCCAGCCATCAGGTAACAGCGCAGCATCCAGATCCAGCAGACAGCCATCGCTTTTCAGCCCCCAGCGCGCTAAACGGCGATGCGTGTCGGGTAGTCGAGGGTTTTCCGCTGCGGCATCTAAACTCGGCATACCCAAAAGTAGCGCTAACCGTTCGGGATTCAGGTAATTATCCCGGCCCATGCGCAGCGCAAAACTAAGTTGCGGCAACTGGGCATGAGTTAAGTAGTCACGCACGATAGCGAGGTTATCTGGCTGGAGCAGCTGCCGCTGCAATGCCCTGGAGTGGGTAGAGATCAATGCTCGGCGCGCTGCCTGCTTACCGCCCATTAGCTTGCCTTTGGCAACCCAATCGGCCAGGGCTAACTGGTAAGCGAGTGACTTCCCGATCCCGGTATCACCCTCTACAAAGTGCAGCTTTCCTTTCTGAGCTAGGCCATCCAAAAGTGCTTCGGCATATGCTATTTGCACAGGGTTACGCTGAAAGCCTGGGCGTTTAGGCAGTATGTCGCTGAGGTAGTGGAGTACCGGATGCATAGAGGCGTTATCTGGGTAGGAGAGCGAATGCCCCAGCAAAACTGGGGCACTGTTTCCGCAAAGGGAATTCCCGCAAAGGCGAGAGGTTCAAACGTTCCATCGAAGTCTGCAATTCATTGCAAACACTTCCGCTGAGGCGGAACGGCGTAATGATAGCAATAATTGTGAGCTACACCCTAACAGGGGCAAAGCATGCCCATGCCGTAAGTACGTAGGCGAGACACCCCTTGAAACCATGCAGTGGCCGCCAGTGGCGTGTCAATGACGGTTGCTTCAGCGCAAACCCTTACCACCGGGTGTTGCACCGATAATTTATGCTGCTGAGGCCAACGCCCCAGTGGACAAAAGCCAACGCTACCAACATTTATTGCCCACCCTTGGCGCTGCATACGCTCAATAATGAGGCTGGCCCACCGTTCACGCGGTGCCGGTATATGCTGGCTACGGGGCAGCCTTTCGCCGCTGGACGATAACCGCGTGGCGACGGTAGGTACCCAGTGCCACTCCAGCTGCAGCGTGGTTCCTTCGTTAAGCGTCAGTACACGCTTTTCTGCATGGGGAAAATCACGCGCTGAGCGCACGCTAAACAGGTGTTGCTCTTGGGTTAACCACTGGGCACGAAAAATAAACGGTCGCTCGCGCTGGGGGGAGTGGGTATCACCTGAAAAGAGGTGCCACGCAGTGCAGTGGTAATCATCGAGTGTGACTGGGTGCCCTGACGTGTTCCCAGGGTGGCATAGCGCGCTGGCTTCGTAGTAATGCACCTGCATAGCGTGGGATTTATCCCCTCTCGTCTTTCGGGTTAAAACAGGTTGCCCTGTTCAGGCTCAACTTGCGCGCCTTCATTCGATGGCTTGGATGCCACCGGCGGTTGTGTTGATGACTGAGCTGATAAAAACGTAGCTGGTGAAGACTGGATCTTTGTTTGGCAGTAAGGCAACAACTTGTCCAAGTGTGGCATTACCCATCCCAATACGGCAGGTAGTCTTAAGCGGTCGTAGGGATCTGTTGGAATCGCCTGCAAAAGCGCGGCGGGGTCTGGCACGTTCTCCAACCACTGGGCAAACGCTTTGTCATCACGCTGCCCTTTGGCTGCATCAAGAATCGGTTTCCAGAAAGCAAAGCGGCCTGCTTGGCTGTCCAACCCCTGATCACTCATCACTTGGGCTGTGGTGATTATCGCGTGTAAGTCCAATACGCTGGCACCGTTCTCACTGTTACACCAGAGTTCATGCAGCGATGTGGTGGGCATCAGTTGGCGCATTAGGCCATCCACTTTACGCCCCCAGTTTTCGATGTAAACAAAGCCGTCTTCAATCGGGTCAAGCGTCCCCTGTATTAATAGACTTATCAAGCGCACAAAAGGCTTTTCAATGCTTAAGCGTCCTTGCTGGCCCCACTCGCCGTCTCGGTATTTTTCAAACAATTTGGGCGGCAGGGTCAGGTATAGCTCTGCTTCTGGCGTAATAATGCCGCCCGACCCCACCAGCATGCCCAACTTGCCGTAAATAGGGGTTTGGGTCTTCCCTGTAACATTCATGCGTTCTAAGCCGAGTATGTCCTGGCTGGGTATGCGCGGGGTGTAGCAGGTTAAACAGACGTATTCTGCCTCACCACACTTACCATAGTGGTATTCAACGGCTTTAAAAGGTGCTTCGACCTCTGCCCATCTTCGATCACAACATGCGCAGTTGAGAGTGGTAGGCGTCAGCGTTGCTGCAAAGCTCCCACGCCTTAACGCGCTCGTAGCTTGGTAAAGAAGTTGGTAGCCCATGTGCTGAGGCCGCACTGGGGCAGGTGCAGCGCCGTATACCGTCATTGCATTACCTCACGCAGAATGCGCGGTGGCCGATAAACCGGCTCATCGCTGCCCGCTGGCGTCAGGCGTAGGCAGTCTGTCAGGGGTGTATAAGGCATACCGGTATGCATTTCGGGTACACGCCAGCTACGTTGCCGCCACCGTTCTTCATGATCTGGAACGGTGCTCATAATACTGACCGCCCCCTGCCCACGTGCATAAGCAATGCCGATATGTGGTATCTCACTCAACAGGTCAGTACAGGCGCTTGGATCACCCTCTGCATAAAATATTAAGTACGGGCATAGCCGCCCTTTGTGGAGGGTGAGTTTCGGTGCCCAATCACCACCATCAAAGCGCAGCGGTGCCCGCACGTTGCGCGCCGCTAATAAAGGCAGTTTATATAGGTGGGCCACCATGCCTACCTCATGCGCCTCCAGACCAAATTGGGGCGTTACCCCAAAAATCAGCTGCGAAGCGCGAAAAGCCCCCTGCTCATGGTCATAAGTAAGCGGCAGCGAAGGGGGGTGTTCCCAGTCTAAGGCGCGGCGGCAAGCCGCTTCATGTAATAAGGTGTCTAAACGCGGCACTACTCGAGGCAGTATCAGCGGCGTATGTAATTGCAGGATGAGCTTAAAGGGCTGCATTAAAGCTGGGTCGCCCCCTTGCGATGGCACTGCCATGGCTAGCGCTGTTTCCAACGTTGGCGAGCTTCTTGGCGGCTGAATAGAGTGAAATCATAGCTAGGCAGCGTCACTTTAAAGGCCTGCCACGCCTGTTCCAATGGCTCCCCTTCTAATGTAATTCCCATGTCGTCTAGCCTCACCATGCCTATCCCCTCTGCTTGACGCTCACCCGGCGAACGCTGCATCACCTGCCACTCAGCGCTAATGGCTCCGAAACCATTGGCTAAATGGCCTCCTAGGCGGGGGTGGTGAGAAAATTCAGCAAGGCAGTGCAGTAAGAGACCCAGTATTTCCGGCGACCCTTCTATGAGTTTTAAGCGGCTTTGCAGCTGGCTACCCGGCGCAATAGCTTCATAACCTGGCAACGGGTGCTTAATCGATTCTTCAGAACCTTCACGCTGTTTGCGGATCGCTTTCTCTTGGGCTTCCAGTTCTCGGGTCTGCTTTGCAAAGGCTTGCCTAGCCGCCACATCATCAGTTTTACGCGCGTCGACTTTGATGAGGCGAATTTGTTCTCGCACCTCTTCAATTGCCGCCATGCTTTCTTGGGTACTTCGCATTTGATCCATCAACGCCGCTTGCTCGTCAGCACTCAAGTAGGTCACCAAGCGTGGATCATGCTCAAATTGATCATGACGCACCCCTTGCCCTGCCGTTATAAGGTTGCTCGTACTGGTGAGCAGTGGCCCTACTTCTAAATAGCCTGCCAGCTTCCAGCGGCCAAATAGGCTCATGAAAGGGTTAGTTTGACGCAGAAACGCTTCCGCACGTGGGTCGTAATTGCGCCCCATCGCTTCGTTATTAACATCGCGTGAGATATCAATGCCTTCGCCCAGCATGTACATCTGCGCTCGGTTGAAAACGAGGTCTAACGGCTGGTCTTTAAGGCTGGCGAGTTCACGGATCAGCATATTCAGGCCTGCTTTACGCAGCGGCCCTCTTAACGTGCCGCCGTTAAGAAACACTTGGCCATGGGGAGTGCGGGGCAGCCTTTCGTCCATCCCAAAGTAGCTGACGTTGAGCGGAGCTTCAGCCGTAATATGGCCGGAAAGCTGATAGGCCAGCGGGGTCGTGTTCATTAACAATCCTGTGCTTATCTGAAAGCGTGGCCACTATGATGGCATATCGTTCGGCTGGGTAATAACGCGAAGTACGTACAAAAAATAAAACGTTTCCAGCAAATTGAAGCCATCCCAGCAAGGGACAGCTTCAACAAATAATTACAAATACCCCATCTCAGCAAACGACTTACACCCATCGCTCGCCACCACTACGTGATCAATCACCCGAATATCCATCAGCCCCAGGGCTTCCTTCAGGCGCTCGGTAATACGTCTGTCTGCGCCGCTGGGTTCGGGGTCACCGCTGGGGTGGTTGTGTACCAAAATAACGGCAGCGGCGTTATAGGCGAGTGCTGCTTTCAGCACCTCCCTTGGATAGACGCTGGCAGCGTCGATGGTTCCCCGAAACAGCTCCTCGAAACGGATCACCCGGTGTTGGCTATCCAGAAACAATACGCTGAATACTTCATGTTCGTAGTCCTGAAGCAGTAACTGCAGGTGCTCGAATGCCTGCGAGGGCTGGGTGATCTTGCGGCCTTTGGCGAGCTTACGCCGCGCAAAGCGTTTAGCCATGGTGATGATGTCAGTTTCGGTAACGGGCGATGTTACAAGGTAGGTGCCCGCCACTTCCCCGGCTTTGAGTTTGGCGTGTGTCATGGTTGCCTCCAATAAATAAAAAAATGCCGGGGTGGTGGCCCCGGCATCTATGTCGTTAGATAGCGTGTTGAAGTTTGAAGTATGGGTTCCGTCACGCAGCCATCACTTGGCTCATTCGTCGCTCCATTTCTTCATGGAATGCTTCGACCCGTTCAGCAATGGTGCGGATCATGATGTCGTCGCGGTAGGCTCGCTTGATAAACAGCGGCATACCGGGCCAATAGCTCACAAAGTCGATCCATTCCCGTTCGCTGACCCATAGGCCACCCTGGCATTGGGGTAGGTGCTCATCGGGTATTTCTCCATTCAACAGCACTTCGATTTGGAACTTGGGTAGCTTGGTTTTGATTTCTAGCAGGCCGTTAGCGCCTACCAGGCTGTCTGGTGAGTAGCCCACCTCGTGATTAAGGATCAGGCCCACTTCATGGGGCTGGGGTTCGCCAGTGGCATCGCAATAAAGCGCACGTGCCACGCCTTCCAGCTCATGGCCACGACGGGTATGCGCGTTACCCTGAAACGGCTCGGCCAGCTCGCCGGTAATTCGCTCGCCTATTAACTGGTGCATGTAGGTAATGGCCCCGGCACCCAATCCACCAGGGCCTTTGCCTTTAACCAGCAATGACTTTAGCTCCGACATGGTGACGCGCCCTAAGCGCGCCGCCAGCCATTCAGGGGAGCCTTGCGGCATAGTGAGTATCTGCATGGATGCCTCCTTTACTCAGATAGGGCTGGTACGCCGTTCACTTAACGGCTCGCTTGGTGAGGGATGCCCTGAGCTTGTCGAAGTCGCTATACGGCACTTGCACGGCTGAGCCGTATTTGCCGCTGAACCACTCCTGGGTCGTTGCGGGGCATTGGCTGATCAAGCGTTGGATTTGGCCTGCCTGGAACGGGGTTATCGTCTTGATGCCTGCCTTGGTACTGGCGTTACCGTTATCATCCTGGCCGCGCGTGGTGATGTTGAGTAGTGCGGAAAGTACATAACGCTTGCCATAGCTGGTAGAGGAACCAAACGCCTGCACGGCATTTTTGTTACCACTCATATCCGCAGGTAATAGCATGCTAGTCTCTTCGCGGTGGCCATCCTTGTGCATTAGCACCCCCGTTACCTGGATACCGCGCTCCTGAGTCTGAATACGAAAGCTCACCGCAAAGCCATGCTTCTGCATGATCGGGCGCACGGTATCGACAATATCCTCCAAGGTGGCGTAGCAACCGTTGTTGGTTTGACCACGCTCTTCAATGCTGGGGAGTTCGGTCTGCATAGTCGCCATGGCAGCGCTATAGGCCATCATGGCCTGACGATCCATAACGCGTTCCTGCATTTGTAGGAGACGCTCCATTTTGTCGATATCGACATCGGGATTGAGTGCAGCACGCTCGATTACCTGGATGATCGCGGTGCTTTCTGCTGTAGAGGTCGACTCAACGGGGGCTGCAGGGACAGCCGTGACGGCGTTGGCTTTAGCTGAGGTTGGGGGAGTTACCGGGCGGGAAGAAGAATTTACCACATTAGAGGATTGTGCCATGGGGCACCTCCATTGAAACAAGGATCGTTGGTGATGCCGTGTCGTCAGGCATCGTTATGAAATGATCGCGGCATTACTCCGCTAAATGCTGGGCTAGCTCATTGGCTTTAATAGGTACTAGCCGTATTTCTGCTCGATAAAACGTGCCTTGCGCGCAGACCACGGTGTCAGCGCGGTGGGCATGGTTGGCTATTAGCTCTTCAGTCAGACGCGTTAAAGCAACTTCAATGGCATGGGAAATAAACGTCATAGCAGTACCTCGCGGCATAAGCCCCACAGCAAAACGCCCAGCCTTTGAGGGGCTGGGCGTTTATGCCGGGGAGATGGTGGATATCATTGGATTGGGAAGATCACAGCAAGGGGTAGAACGACGCCCTACCGATGGGTTGGTTAAGACACTAGCGCTAACGCGGCATCGAGTGCTTCCTGCTTGAGCTGGGCGCCCTGGCCGAACCAAGCAGAATCCATACGGGTGTCGTTGCTGCGCGCCCGTTTGTCGTGGTCCACGTACTCGGTCACGGCATTCAGCAGGCCCCAGGCCGTGTCTTTAGCGGTGATTAGGTGAGAACCCCGGCCTTCGCCGTGGTAGAGCTTCTGTACTTTGTTCAGGGCCCGGTAGTTGGGCAGCTTAGAGGGATCGTCTATCGGTTTCTCGGCCCCGCAGATCACCGACTGGAAATACTGCTGCGCTTCACGGTGATCAATCTTGCGTTCTGCCAAGGCCTTCATGCGATACATAAAGTCGTTCCACTGCGAGACAGAAATCCCCAGCTGGCTCTTCACTGCACGCGGATCGAACTCCGACCGATGAGGCACTTTCACAGCTTGCGAGGTGCCATCCACCGCAATTTGCAGCGTGTTATTACACACCACCCTTATTGTGGTAGGTGTGGCCATGGTAGCCAGCGTGCCATCACAGGAAGTAGCCAACAGTAGGTAGTCATTAACTTCATCCTGGCCTTTTAGTGACGTGCTTAAGCCACTGCGTGCCAAGGCCCAGAACTTACGTCCGCCTTTGAGTACCCCAGCGGTTTCCAGCTCATACCCTGCGTATTCAGTGAGATCGCGGTAGAACTCCAGGATCTCTTCAGGCTGAACCACTTTATAGCGTTGGGACACCACCGATAGCGGTACCTTAGTATCCGAACGGTAGAGCACCTTCTGTTCCGGGAACGAGTGGATGCTACCCAAGTGGCTAGCCCCTTCGGCAATAAAGCGCACCGGCGCTTCTTCGATATGCCAATCCATACCCGCTTGTTCCCGCCAGACCTCCAGCGGTTGGTGACGGTCGAGCTGTTGCCCCAGGCCATGCCAAGGGGTAGCGCCAACGTAAGCCATGTGTTCAACGAGATGAGCCATTACAAACTCCTTTAGGATTTTCAAGGTTAATGAGCGCGCACGGCATAAAGGCCCGCCCTGAGTAAGGCGGGCAAGCGAATGCGTGTAGAGGTAGTCGTCGTATTAAGCGGCAGAGAGGCCCGCTGCAAGGGGGTTACTCAGCGTGGGGACGAAAGGTGCAATCACAAGCACAGCAGGCGTAGTTATCGAGCATTTTCTGATCAAGCTCATGGCCCAGCTTGGCACCGGCAACACCAAAGGTCGTGCCGCCTAACAATCCACCAAATACAGCACCGGACAGGCTACCAATGGTAATGCCTGCCGGCCCTATCATTGCACCGACCAGCGCCCCCGCCTTGGCACCACTAAGGGCTCCGGCAGCCCCAGACGCAGCACCGGCAGCGGCCCCAGTAGCACCGCCGACCTTTCTACCCAGGTTGCGAGATATAACATTTGGGGAACCACACTTTGGACAGTGAGGTGTCATGAAGATCTTCCTCCATTAGCAGTGAAATGGATGCTGGCTAAGCCATCCCTGATAGCTTCATGGAGGTAGTATGTGGCTGAGATTTTTTTGAATCGAATGACCCACTAGGACAACACGGCCATCAAGGCCCGTATTCACCGGTCATACGTCAGCCACGGCAAAAGATGGGGTTTTACGGCCTGCGACGGCCACTATCGAGGAAAACGGCTGGGGCGATGTAATTGTATACCGCCTTCCCGAATAGGATGCAGCGACCCGTGACGCCATCCCGTCACGGTGTCTTGTGTCGGTCAACTCAACGGAATTTCCTGATAACGTGTCTTTTGTGACATTGATAGGGTTTCACTGGGGATTGGGAAGCAAAGCATAGACGGAGCCTTGCCTGTCGGTATGTCTCATTCGAGGGTTTAGTATTATAGGCATTCAATAGGGTCTTTATGAGCGCTTATGGGCTCACTTGTGATAGCCCATTCAAGGCATTCAGTATCCGCCAAGACGTGGGCCCACACAGCCCACGGTGAAGACCTCCTCACGCGTGAAAGACCATCACTGATTACGGGTAAGCAGACGTGTTGAAGACGTCTGCTGCCCTGCCTGTGGTGTCGTAAAAGGCGATTCTTAACATCGCCATGCTTACTTCCCCTACGCCACAAGACCACCGCTGCGGATCGTTCTCTCAACCTATCCGCGAGGTGTACCCATGTTTGACCACCATCCACTGCGTCATCCCCTAAACGATAAGCTCCGCCTGTATTACGACAATATCTACCAAGGGTTCGACGTCAGCCAGCGTAAGAATGGTCCATTGATTGAAAACTACCTGGAGCGTGCCTTTCTGACCTTGAACACCATCTGCAACCTTCAGCGAGAGGTTTTTGTTTTTCGTATTGATCTTCGTTTCCCTGATGCGATGCAGCGGTCATCGATGCACGACAATAATGACGTCCTGGCGGCCTTCTTCCGTTACTTTCGCTACGAGATTCGCAAGGCCAACACCAAGCACCAGACCCCGGTACGCTACCTCTGGGCACGGGAGCAGGACACCAGCGACAAGCCGCACTACCACGTGATGATGTTCGTCAACAAGGCGGCCTTCGACAACCTCGGGTACTTTGCCCCGGACGAGTACGGTATGTACACGCTGGATAACCTCTATCACCGAATGATGCGAGCATGGTTGAAGGCCATGGGGTTTGATCCTGACGATTCCTGGTTTAAACAGCTGGTGCACGTCAGCGAGAACCCGGTGACGGAGGTTCCCTGGTCTCGCATCCTGCATCGCCATGATTGGGTCAGCATGGATGAGACCATGTTCATGGCCAGCTACCTGTGCAAGGCTCACAGCAAGACGATCGGCCAGGGTATGCACGTCTTTGATTACAGCCGTGCTTGATACTATGCGTGAGGGTTCGTCACTGGCGGGCCTTCCTCTTTTGATCTGATTCTCCCTTCATCTCAAGGAGTCATCCCATGACGTCTTTTCCCATGAACCGTCCGTCACCCTGGAGGTCACCGCTGGGCGCTCAGCTACCCACAGTCTCTGCCAGCCCACGCCTTGCTACTGACCCCTTTGGGGATCATCGCTTGGCCATGCTGGCACGCAAGGAGCCAACTCGGCGACTGGTGCGTGACGTCATTGCCCTACGACGATTGCGCAAGCTGAGTCAGTCAGCACTGGCAGCGGAGCTAGGGGTCAGCAAGCGCACGTGGCAGGAGTGGGAACAGGGCCGACGCTTGCCCTCGGGCGTGGGCAAAGCGTTGCTAGAGCGCTGGGCAAGCGATCAACCGGCATGGCCGGGCCTAACCCCTGAAAATTGACGCTAAGCTGTTGATTCACTATTTCTGGGAATTTATCTTTAGGCAATAAATCGCGGAGCTTTTTTTGCATTTAGTATAAAAATATTTAGCGATTCTGATAAACTCTTTGGCAACTGGTTTTCCCCCTGATCACGACGCTGCTGAGCCACTGCCATGACCTTGCCCCACGACGATGCTGCCCCTACCGAAGGCGCTGCCACACTCGACAGTTCGATGGCAATTGCCTGCACATTTAATCGTCGTGAAGAAGCAAGTGCGAAGGAAGTGGTGTTTCCTGCTGATGACCCGATCAAGAAACTACCTGACATTGAAAAGGCCATCCAAGCGATTCCTCGGCGACCGTTACAGGGTCGCCTTCTAGAAGATGACTTTATCCCTAAGCCACTCCTTCCTGGACAGCCAAAACATAAAAGACGTTGGCGAGTGAAAGACCGCAGCCGGTTTTATCAATACCGTCTTCACTTAGAGACCTTGATGCAGCTGAATGATGGGCGTTATAACCTCAGCTTGTATGCTCGGGCATTTAACAAGCATCTTGGCTGGTGTTGGATGGGATCTTATTCAGGGCGCGACCTGTCGCTACCGGAGCTTGAAGCACGTCAGGTGAGTCAACGTTTTCAGACATCGCTCGAATTGTTGACCGAAGAGATCACGTCTCCTGCCTTCAAGCGTCAAGTCAAAGAGTCCACCACCCTTGCCAAGTCACGGGCGTCATCCCTCAGGACGTGGATGCGATCGGCTTTTCAGCAAGCGCCGTATTTGCTCTGGGTCCAGGTACAGTTGAGTTATCGAACCCTTCACTACGCTGACCTCGCCCAAAGTCTCAAAGATCGCCAGGCATTCCTTAAGAACCGCCGAGGTAATCCCTTGTTCAATTATTTGGTGGGTTACGTGGGCAAGCTGCATTACTTCCCGATGAAGGGCTTGGTGCACGACATGATTTTCCTGTATGACGCTCGCTACGTGCAGGAAGGCGCCTCCTTGCCGCAGGCATTCGCTCAACGTTGGCAGAACGTAACGAACAACCATGGGATAGCCTGGATCGAAGGGGAACTCCTTCATCCCGAGGCACCAAGGATCAACGGCGTCTGTTCCTTGGAAACCGAGGAAGACCAACAGCGTTTAAAGCAGCTGATCCGTTACCTGAGTCATTACGACAACTACCTGCACTACGATCTTCCCCCCCACACACGAACCTTGGTGACGTCACAGCGTCCGGGAAAGAAGCGGGCAACGAAAGGAAAACAGGGGCAATGCAAGACGCCCAGCAAGACACGCCATAAGCCATCTGCCAAGGCACCCCAGGAGCCACCCCCTTTCGAAATTTAAGGACACACTGAGAAGCTGGCACCTTACCAGCGATTGTTTTACCCTAGCGCACATTGTCCTTTATTAGCAGGCAACAACGTGACCGATCCGATCACCCAGCACGAACAGCTCAAGCGCGACCAGCAGCGTATTGCAGATAAGATTGAACAACTCGAGAAAGATGAAGCCTACCAACAAGCCGTGGCCTTCAAGCAAGACATTGAGACCGTCCTAAAAAAGCACGGCAAGAGCGAAGCTGAGCTGTTACAGCTCTTCGGCCACTCTGCCCCAAAGAGCACGCGCAAAACACCGCGTCAAAAAGGGGGCAAGTCACAGCCGTTAAAGCGCTACACCAATACTCATACAGGGGATGTCGTAGAGGCCCGGAGCCTCCGAAAACCTAAGCTACAGGAATGGAAGGCAGAATACGGTGAAGACACAGTGAAAAGTTGGGCCGAGGTGATCGAAGATAAGGATGCAGTGAGCAAAACACCGTAACGTGCTTACCCAACCCGTAAGTGAGATTTCATTGCGCTAACGCCCCGTACTGGGCGTTGTGGTTGTATCTTTTAGCTAAGGACTTTTCATGCGGCTTTCGCCCGACCTTCACGCTGATCTGCGCCTGACGCCCATCGACATTGCCCTACTGGCGACAAAGCAACGCGTCATTGACCTGCTGTTCACAGATATCCCGCCATTGGCCTCACGGTTTCCGATCGTGATTTCGGTCTTGCCCTAAACTGGATCTGTGCGCCCTGGTGACACCGTCCGACACCGAGAACCTGTTTGCCGAGCATACGCCCGTGGCGTGTCGGCACACTACCCACTGTTGTTGGCCTCGTTGTTGCGAGACGATCATCCTGGGCAGGTCTCGCCCCCATTAGTTCGTGCGCCGTCGCCAGCGGTGGTGGCAAATCTTGTGGCTTCGCATTTTACGCTGAAGGAAGGATTCAGACTGTTTGAGCACGAAGAGCCCACACCTTACCTGCAAAGCCAGATTGATAAATTAGAGGCCTGCGCCAAAAATGAAGTGCGCTCCCATAAGCTGGTTGGCCAGCCGTCATAATAGCTGGCCTGTAGATATGGACGAAAGCGGCCAACAGGCCGCGTTATGCCGTTAGGATGGGAAAATAGCGTGACTATTTTGTGCTTGGACGACGTACTTCTGTCCAAGAATCATCGCTGACGTGTTCGGCTTGGTCGAGCCGACACTGCAGAAGCTCGGCCATAGATTCCCAGTTAAATTTGGATCTAGCCACGTCCAGTAGGGGATAGTCGCCATCCGGGGTAGAAACATCCCAAATAACGACCGAATGAATGAACCGGCGCAACCACATAAAATCAGGATTTTCAGGGATATTCGGGCAATTCGTCTGTAAATCTGCGCGCAATAAATAATGCGCATGATCCGCAGCAAGCTCGTCAAGCGTTGGCCACTTTTTGCTACAGACAAAATGGTTACTCAATGCAGCCTCCCGAAACGCATGCACTTCTGGCAAAACAGGCCACGCTATTTCCCATGCTTGGGCACGAGATTGAGTCTCCCACCACTTTCTGAAATCTTGATTCATCTGACTATTAAGGTGGTAGAAAGCCGCTTGCAACGCCTCGCAGTGGCGAATCATGTCACGTACCTGCGCGGGCCGCACTTGGGTTTTATGGCTGACGGGGGCATTGTAAATTTTCATGGCCGTGAAAATGCCTATTAGCTGCTTTGCTGAACGTTGACAACCATCTTCTGTAAGCCACAGAGCAAATGTGCCTTCAGCAAATCGGTGATGTGACGGGAGGCATGGATACCTGGAATGCCTAAAAGATTAGTAGTTTAACGTAAAATGGATGGCCTTCGCCTATCGCTTTATTCCATAAAGTTAGTGGTAGCTAGGTCACGGCATAGAAAGCCGCGAAAAGCGGCTGAGGCAGTTGTGCTAGGTGTAACGTGATAAGCGCACTACGCGCAGTATTGGAAAGCAGGCTTTAGCGATCAGCACTACCGACCGGCAGCAGCTGTTGAGCTAATTCGTTCACTGTTTGTAAAGCTTCATTCCAGGTCGCGGGCTCATCGTGATAAACCAGCGGGCCGATAAAACGCTCGTAGCGTTCCTGATGGATCGGATGGGTCTGTAAGCATCCCAGGCCATATAGCAGTTCATCCGCTGGGCTAGCGACAAATTGCGCATGTTGGTTGCCAAACTGAGCTACGTCCGTCTGTATTACTGCCTGTACTAGCGTGCGTAATGCGGCCATGTCATATCCGCCGGATGTCGCCATGTGAAGATCGTAGACGTGCCTTACCAGCGTTTCATCGTCTTTTCGGGAAGGATCACGATTCACGTGAGCTGTGCGACGCAGTAATGCCACCAGCTTCTCGCTGATCGTGGCAGGTAGGCTAACCACTGGAAAGGAAGCTACCTCTGGGGGTAAATTAAGAGCCTCGGCATACAAAGAGCTGACAGAGCAAACCACGGCGGGCTCATAAAGTTCTGATGCTGTGACATCTAGCTTCAAGTCAGGTCGAAGCGCAGAAATGCTGCCTTGGGTTCGGGGATAGCGAACGGTAAACTCCGCATACCGGTACTCGTTACGCTTGACGATACCACCATCGGGATCAAGCTCTAGAATCTGAGAACGGCTGATGATTGTTTCTATTTCGGTCAGTACCGCTTTTCGTGCTGACTTTAGCGCCGTTCGAGACATGCCTATTGCTACCCCATCGCGGGGAACAAGCTTGATATCGATATCCTCGGACATACGGAAAAGCTTGTGGTGGGCTTTTGCCAGGCTGGTACCGCCTGCGAATACCAGCTCAAACGTTTCCGAATGCAACTCAGAAAGCAGACTCAATAACTGGACGGCATAAACATCCTTTTCCACGATAGCAGGGTTATCAATGCCCAGCGCATCCGCCACATCGGGAAACACCCCCGGATCGATGTTCATGCAGAAGCACGCTCAATACCCAAGCGATATTTCCCGTAGGCAATCTGGCGATGAAACGGGCCTTTGACTCTGACCATCACTCGCGCCGGAATTTGTGTGCGGCCCGCCTGATAAGCCTTTTCTGCACTGGCTGGCTCCCACTGCACCCCTAGGCGATTCAATGCCTCTTTGGCGGCTTGATCAAAGCCACCGGGCGCCGCAATCATTGGTTTACCCGTGATACGGTTTGGGCGCGCTTTAGCGTATAGCCCCTTACCAATACGAACTAATCTTCCCTGCGCTTCTAATTGCCGAAGCACACGGCCAACTTGGTCATAACCACCCAGTGCAGCGAAATCATCACGTAGAAATACCATTCGCCGACTCTTGCGAATTTTGTCACGAATGCGTGACTCAAGCGTTTGAGTAGTCATGTAACGCCTCCAGTAGCTGGACAATGACGATAGTTACTCTATACCTTCAGACTGATAAATACAAAAACACGACACTATGAAAAAATAAAATTTATTTTTTTTAAAAATAAACAGATATTTAACAGTTAAAATAAAAAATACAACCGCCGCAAGGCTCTCCACGTCCCGTCTCTATTCCGAGCCACCCAAAGAAAATCTCAGCATGTAAGAAGCGAAATATCCTTTTCCTAATTAACGTTCCACACCACCACCGTATGGGCGAAGCCTCGCTTCCATAGGAAACCGACATCCGCTGGCACCAGGAAACCCTCCATTCAATAGTTCTTCCCTAAACTGGTGTGCGTTCCCTTGAATCTCATCGAAAGCCTTCCAATTGGCACATACGAAGTGATTATTGAGCGCGGCTTCCTTGAACACCTTTACTTCTCGCTGCTTCGGCCACTAATTCACCACTACTTACCAGCTTGGATACTTACTAACATCAAGAAAATACCGAGGGTTCTATTGGTTGTCATAGAGGCCAGACGATCGAACGTATGCTGCAAGGTTAACAACATCAAATCATGTCACGTACTTGCGCAGGAAGAATATGGGTCGAATAACTGGCGGGGAGAAATAAAATTTTCGTAGATTACAGGATGCCCTATTCCTTGGCTTGCTGCTCTTTAGTCAACCAGCGGAAGCAGGCTTCTGTTATTAGCTCTAGGGACTTAACCGTAAATCTGACTATTGGCATGGACGAAGGGCTGAAAAATCAATACATTTGCGTATTGAGAAAGTCACCACATAGATAGGCAGCCCTGCATGAGTACAGCAACAACGATCGGAGAGAGGCTACGCCAGCTCATGGAAGAGCAGGGAATTGGTGAAAATGAGTTGGCTAGGCGCTCCAAGGTGCCACAGCCAACCATACATCGCATACTCAAGGGTGTGAGCAATTCTCCGAGAATCAGTAATTTAGAGAAGCTTGCAGCCTCGTTAGGGACTACTGCTAGTTTTCTTGCCCATGGCGGTGGAAACCGAGGTCTTTTCGGGTCGTCGGACACGGGAATGCCGGGGGTAGGGGTAGGAACAGCAGTATCTTCCTTAACCGGTTCTGCACGACATGACAGAGCGTCCCCTCCCCCATGCTTTTGGTCGTACCCAATTCTCACCTGGTCCGAAGCTATGCAAGCTAATCGGCTGGATGCACGTGCACCCGGCGAGAAAAATCAATTTGAATCATGTGACTACTTAAAGATCGGAGTGGCTTTCTGGCTCAAGATGTGTGGTGATGCCATGGCTGCGCCGATCGGGGCCTCTCCTAGCCTGCCTGAGGGGACGCTTGTGCTATTAGACACAGGTCTACAGGCGGAGCCCGGAAAGCTGGTCCTTGTCGAACTCCCTGACAGCCCGAAGCCAACGCTCCGCATGTTGATAGAAGAGAGTGGTCGGCGCTACTTAAAACCACTTAACCCAGCCTACCCACTGATTTCATTAGACAATAACTGTCACATATTGGCGGTAGCTATCGAAGCTAAGATCGAGTTGTAACTTCCCTCACCCATACCTCAGGTTCTCCACAAACCAGGCTTGCCCTCTTTAATACGAAAACGAATTGACTATCTAATGCGTTTTAGTATTATAGCCTTATGACCAGCTCCATGAGGCAACAGAGGTTTCCCATGTCAAACAAATTGCTAAAACCAGAAGACGTTGCAGAAAAATTAGGCATGAGCTTGAGCTGGGTTTACAGCAACAAGCATCGGATCGGATTTATTCAGTTTGGCAAGGCCGTTCGCTTTGAGCAGAGCGCAGTGGAGAGTTATGCTGAGAGCTGCAAGCGCGGCCCTCAGAACGAGGAACGCAAATGGGAATCACAGTCCGATACAGGGAAAAACGCGGGTGTTGGGTCGTTACGGAAACGCACAACGGTCAGCGACATCAACGCACGTTTGCAGGCACCAGGGAAGGTGAAAAACAAGCAAACGAATACGCCGCATCGCGCAACGCTGCAATAAATGACGCGCGGTTTAACGGTGAGATAATGGGTCGCCAGCCACGGCGCACTTTTCTCGAAGGCGTCGAGCGCTGGATAGATGAGTATGATGTGGCTAGCCAGGTGAAAGCGATCCGGCCCGTAGCGGCCTACATGGGCTCGGATGTGATGCTAGGTATTGAGGCAGTAGATAAGGCGAGGCATATGGCGCGGGATCTGCGCAAGCAAGGCCGTAGCCAGAGCACGATCAATAACCACGTGCAGGTGGTTAAGCGTGTGCTGAACCTTGCTTACCGAGAGTGGGAATGGATAAACCAGCCGCTGGGTGACAAGCTCAAAAAGCCCAACCCCAAAAACGAACGGCATGTTTATCTAACAGAGGGTGACTTGCGGCGGCTGCTGCAGGCGATCCCCGATAGCCGTGGTGATGACAAGAAAGTCATCGCCCTGGCAGCCGTGACAGGGCTGCGCCAGGGCGAGCTTTTATCGCTAGAGCCGTCGAACGTGCACGGTGGTCGCATCGTACTGCGACCAGATCAAACGAAGAACGGGAAGGTGCGCGTGGTACCGGTACCCGCTGATGCACAAGCGTGGCTGCGTGACCTGCCGTTTGCAAGTAAAAAGCACACGCTACGGGTCACGTTTGAAGCTGCTCGGGCAGCGATACAGCGGGATGATCTAAGGTTTCACGACCTGCGCCACAGCTACGCCAGCCTGTTAGCGCAAGCGGGCGAGAGCATGACCAGGGTACGGGATCTCTTGGGGCATTCCAGCCTGCTCGTTACCAGTCGCTACAGTCATATTTTTGACGCCGGACTGGACGATATAGGGGCGCGATTGCCGCAGCTTAGCGGGGCATTCTGCGACCAAACTGCGACCAAGCACTAAACGCAAGAGAATTACAGGCACAAAAAAAGGGGCCTAAGCCCCTGATTTTAAAGATGGTGCCGGTAGCCAGACTCGAACTGGCACACCCGTAAAGGCGGCGGATTTTGAATCCGCTGCGTCTACCAATTCCGCCATACCGGCAATGCGTGCGTAGTATACGTAAATTTCTAGGTGGGTCAATCACATTGACTGACTTTATGCAGCCAAAGCGCTATCCTATGCCGCCTGTTTGATCAACGTTAAGAGTTATACGCCATGCAGCGCGCGGATTTTCATTACGAGCTACCCGAGGAATTAATTGCTCGCTACCCTTCTGAACAGCGTAGCGACTGCCGTTTGCTGTGTGTGGATGGCCAGAGCGGGGCGCTTGAGCATCGCCGCTTTCCTGATTTGCTTGAGCTTTTAGAGCCTGGCGACCTGCTGGTGTTTAACGACACCCGCGTGATTCCGGCGCGCCTGCACGGCCATAAGGCCAGTGGCGGCAAGGTGGAGATGCTGCTGGAGCGCCCGCTGGATGCTTACCGTGGTCTGGCGCATATACGCTCGAGTAAATCGCCCAAGCCTGGCACCGAGCTGATTTTCGAGGGTGACGTTCACGCCATCGTAGAAGGCCGCCGTGACGCGCTGTTCGAGCTGCGTTTTTTGGGCGATACACCGATGATCGCGCTGCTTGAAAAACACGGCCATATGCCGCTGCCGCCCTATATCACCCGGGAAGACGAACTTAGCGACCGCGAACGCTATCAGACCGTTTATGCCCGGCGTGACGGCGCCGTCGCGGCGCCGACCGCTGGGCTGCATTTTGATCAACCGCTACTGGATGCGCTGGCGGATAAAGGTATTAACCGTGCCTTTGTCACCCTGCACGTAGGCGCGGGCACCTTTCAGCCGGTGCGCGTCGACAACATCCTTGAACACCATATGCACAGCGAGTGGATTGAGGTCACGGAAGCGACTTGCCAGCAAGTGCGCGACACCCTGGCAGCCGGTAAACGCGTGATCGCGGTGGGCACCACCAGCGTGCGCTGCCTGGAAAGCGCCTGCCAAAAAAGCAGCGATGGGCAGATCGCGCCTTATAGCGGTGATACCGACATCTTTATCTACCCCGGTTACCAGTGGCGCTGCGTGGATGCGTTAATTACCAACTTCCACTTGCCTGAATCGACCCTACTGATGCTGGTCTCCTCCTTTGTGGGTTACGACACCATCATGAACGCCTATCAACGGGCCGTGGCCGAGCGCTATGCGTTTTTCAGCTATGGTGATGCCATGCTGCTAACCCGCTAATGTGGCCCCACTGACCCGGCACCAGTCGCGCTAAACGAACGAGCTTAACGAGTTACCTTACTTATGCGAAACGAATGCTTCATGCGCTTTGAGCGCCTGGCCGAAGATGGGCGCGCCCGCCGTGGCCGCCTTCACTTCCACCGTGGCACGGTGGAAACCCCGGCCTTCATGCCAGTGGGCACCTACGGCACGGTCAAAGGCATGACACCGGATTCTGTCAAAGAGATCGGCGCTGAAATCATCCTCGGCAACACCTTTCACCTGTGGCTTCGCCCTGGTACCGAGGTGATTGAAGCCCACGGCGACCTGCACGACTTTGCCCAGTGGGATAAACCGATCCTGACCGACTCCGGCGGCTTCCAGGTATTTTCCCTGGGTGAAACACGCAAGATCACCGAGCAGGGCGTGCACTTCCGCTCGCCGGTGGATGGCAGCAAAGTGTTTATGGGCCCGGAAGAGTCCATGGCGGTTCAGCGCTCACTGGGCTCCGATGTCGTCATGATCTTTGACGAGTGCACGCCCTACCCGGCTACGTTTGATGAAGCCGAGAAATCGATGGAGCTGTCATTGCGTTGGGCCAAGCGCTCGCGGGATGCCCACGGTGACTCGCCATCCGCACTGTTCGGCATCATTCAAGGCGGCATGCACCCTGAGCTGCGCGAACGCTCGCTCAAAGGGCTGCTGGAGATCGGCTTTGATGGTTTGGCGATTGGCGGGCTTTCTGTCGGCGAGCCGAAAGAAGAGATGATCAAGGTGCTCGACTACCTGCCTACCTGGATGCCGGATGAGAAGCCGCGCTATCTAATGGGCGTCGGCAAACCCGAAGACCTAGTGGAAGGCGTTCGCCGCGGCGTGGATATGTTCGATTGCGTGATGCCCACCCGCAACGCGCGAAATGGCCACCTGTTCACCTCGGAAGGCACGGTCAAGATTCGTAACGCCAAGCACCGTTTCGACACCCGCCCACTCGATGAAGAGTGCGATTGCCATACCTGCAAGCGTTTCTCGCGGGGCTACCTGCACCACCTTGACCGCTGCAATGAAATGCTTGGCTCAATGCTCAATACCATTCACAACTTACGCTACTACCAGCGTGTAATGGCTGATTTGCGCGCGGCAATTGAAGCGGGTACATTGACGACCTTTGTGGAAGGCTTCTATGCGCGGCGCGGCCTGCCGGTGCCTCCCCTTGCTACCTAAACCCTAGCGAATTAATCGCCACACGCCATGGCGTGTGGTTTAAACTGTTTGGTCATATTTAAAAACCAAGCTTTTAAAAACTAAGCCTTTAACAATCAGGCATCTAAAAACCTTAGCTTTTCTAACTCAGGAGCTCTCTACAATGCTGGATTTCTTCATCTCACCAGCCCATGCCCAAGAAGCCGCCGCTGGCGGTGGTATTGCGCAAATTGTCATGCTGGTCGGCTTCGTGCTGATTTTCTACTTCCTGTTATGGCGCCCGCAGGCCAAGCGTGCCAAGCAGCACAAGCAACTGGTCAGCAACCTGGACAAAGGCGATGAAATCGTCATTGGCGGTGGCTTGGTCGGTCGTATCACCAAGGTGAGCGACGAATTCCTGACCATCGAGATCTCTGAAGGCACCGAAGTTAACGTGCAGAAGAACGCCGTTGCCGCCGTACTGCCTAAAGGCACCATCAAGTCCATCTAATCCTTGCATTACCCCTGCCGAGCTAGTGCCAGCCACCCCGGCAGGGGTGACATGGTATGAATGATGGTGAACTTTGCTGTGCACGGCGAGTCCGTGCACAGCATTCCGTTTGTAATTGAAGGCAGGGCTTGCATGCTCAACCGTTACCCCCTGTGGAAGTATCTATTGATACTGGTCGTCCTGGTGGTTGGCCTTATCTACTCGCTTCCCAATCTATTCCCCGAAGATCCCGCTATTCAAATCAGCAGCGCCCAAGGCGACTCGCTGGATGAGCGTCAAATCGAGCGCGTAGAAACGGCGCTTAGCGAAAACGATATCGAAGTAAAAGCGTTCGAAGAAGAGAACGGACAGTGGTTAGTTCGTCTGCGCCATGATGACGACCAACTTCCCGCACGCGACATCGCCGCCGACCTATTGGGCAATGATGCCACCGTGGCGTTAAACCTTGCCGAAGCAACCCCTGAATGGCTACAGGCCTTCTCTGCCTCGCCTATGACACTGGGCCTCGATCTGCGTGGTGGTGTGCACTTCCTGCTCGAAGTGGACATGGATGCCGCGCTGACCCAGCGCCTGGAAGTCAACGGCAGTGCCATGCGTGAGCTGCTGCGTGGTGAGCGTATCCGCTATCGCAACACTGAAGTGGAAGAGCGTTCGCTGTCGATCGATTTCGCCAGTGCAGAAGATCGCGACACGGCACGTAGCCTGATCAGCCGCGACTTCCCTGAATTTGAGTACAGCAGCGAAGGCGATGGCCGCGCCTCCACCTTGGTCATGACGCTGAGCGATCAGTCGGTGAACGAGATTCAGGACTACGCGATCAACCAGAACTTGACCACCTTGCGCAACCGGGTCAACGAACTGGGCGTCGCGGAGCCCATGGTGCAGCGCCAGGGCCCCAACCAGATCGTCGTGGAACTGCCCGGTATTCAAGACACCGTGGCCGCCAAGCGGATCGTGGGTGCCACCGCCAACCTGGAATTCCGTCTGGAAGCCCGCCCCGACACGCCGGAAAACGAAACGGAAACCCTGACATTTCGTAACGAGCCAGCGCGCACTGCTGAACTAATGCGCGATGTGATCATTACCGGTGATAGCGTTTCCAGCGCCAGCAATAGCTTCGATGAAAACGGTCGCCCACAGGTCAATATCGATCTTGACGGCACCGGCGGTACGCTGATGAACCGCGCCACGCGCACCAACATTGGCCGCAACATGGCAGTGCTGTTCATTGAGCACAAGAGCGAAGACACCGTGGTGACCGACCCGGAAACCGGCGAAGAAACCATCGAGCGCGAGCCCTACATTGAGCGCGGCCTGATCAGCTTGGCCACGATTCAAAGCGCGCTGGGCAACAGCTTCCGGATCACCGGGCTGGACTCGCCGACAGAAGCCGCTGAACTGGCGCTGCTGCTGCGTTCGGGCTCACTCGCTGCGCCTATCTACTTCGTACAAGAGCGCACCATTGGGCCAAGCCTGGGCGCCGAGAACATCGAGCGCGGGTTGCTATCCGTGCAGATCGGCCTACTGCTGGTCGTGCTGTTCATGCTGGTGCGTTACAAAGTATTTGGGGTGTTTGCCAACATTGCCCTGGCGCTGAACTTAACGCTACTGGTCGCGGTGATGTCGATGCTGGGTGCCACGCTGACGCTGCCAGGTATTGCCGGTATCGTGCTGACGCTGGGGATGGCGGTGGATGCCAACGTGCTTATCTTTGAGCGCATACGGGAAGAAATACGTAATGGCCTTTCGGTGCAGCAAGCGATTCAAGCTGGCTATGAGCGCGCCTTTACCTCCATCGTTGACGCCAATATCACCACGCTGTTGGTGGCCGTCATCCTGTTCTCGATTGGCTCTGGCCCGGTGAAAGGGTTTGCCGTCACGCTCTCTATCGGCATTTTGACGTCGCTGTTCACCGCCTTAATGGTGACTCGCGCCATGGTCAACTTGGCCTATGGTAGTAAACCCGTCAAAAAGCTGTGGATTTGAACGCATGAAGCCGATCCACGTGCTTAGCCCAGAACTTAAGAGGTGGTAATGAAACCCCTATCACACCTGCGAATCGACTTTATGGGGCGACGCAAGCTCGCGTATATCGTCTCCGCACTGCTTTTGATCGTGTCGATTGGCGCCATCCTGATCCAGCAGCTCAACCTGGGGCTGGATTTTACTGGCGGCACGCTGATTGAGGTGCGCTATGGCGCGGCGCCGTCACTCGATGCTATTCGCGTGCTGCTCGAAGAGAGCGGCTTCCAAGATGTTTCGGTGCAAACCTTCGGCGCATCCACTGAGGTACTGATTCGCCTCCAGCAGGCGTTTGATGCTGACGTAGGTGGCGAAGTCGTTAACCTACTGCGTGCCGATGGCGACGCGGTCAACCTGGTACGCTCTGAGTTTGTGGGCTCCCAGGTAGGCGACCAGCTTCGCGATCAGAGCGGCCTTGGCCTGCTGGTCGCCCTCGGTGTGGTCATGGTTTATGTAGCATTCCGCTTTCAGTACAAGTTTGCGATTGGCGCACTGCTGGCGTTGTTGCATGACGTCGTGATCGTGGTCGGCGTTTTCGCGCTGTTCCAGCTCGATTTCGACCTCACGGTACTGGCGGCCATCCTGGCGGTGATCGGTTACTCCTTGAACGATACCATCGTGGTTTACGATCGCGTTCGCGAAGCCATCCGCACCTCGCGTATCGACGACATGCCACAGATCTTCAATGAAGCGATTAACGCGACGCTTTCGCGCACCCTGGCAACGTCGGGCACTACCGTGCTGGTACTGCTCGCGCTGCTGCTGTTGGGCGGCGATATGATTGAGAACTTCGCCATTGCGCTGCTGGTCGGCATCGTGGTGGGTACGTTCTCTTCCATCTATATCGCTGCGGCACTGCTGCTACCGCTGAAGCTGTCGCGTGAAGACTTGATCCCCACCAAGAAAGAGCTCGACGAAGAAGAGGAAGAGTTGCCGTAACGGCACGTCTGTATACACCTCTTATTTAGCCGACAAAAAAGCCCCTGCTGGTCACCCAGCAGGGGCTTTTTTTGATCGAGCTTAGCGGCGCTGTTTAGAAGTGCGGCGTTAGCTGCTTGATCAGCGCTTTATAGAGGCGCGGCCCGGCGGCCATTAGCTGCCCTTCCACTTTCACCGTGGGTTGGCCGTCCGGCGTTCCCATCAAGGCGCCTGCTTCTTTCAGGAACAGCGTACCGACCTGCATATCCTGCTCTTCCAAACCGAGCACGAACGCGCTGTCCACTCGTCCTGTGGCCAACTCGCACAAATCCAACAGACCACAGCCCGTGGCCTGCAGGTTCTCTACCTGGGGTGCAAGCTGCTGCAAAACGGTTAAATAGGCAGGTAAGTTGCGCGGGCGCAGCCAAACTTCCGGCAGGCTCATGACCAACCGCGTGCCGCTAATGGCGGTAGGTTTGCTCACACGCATGCGCTTGTCGTTGTGCTGGGCGCCACGGCCGCGGCTAGCGATATATTCGTCATCGGAGAACGGGCAGATGATGACCGCGTGCTCGGGACGACCTTTGATAAGACACACCACTGAGAGTGCAAAGCCCTTACCGGCAACGGCTAAGTTCGAGTAGCCGTGCATCGGTTCAATCTTCCAGACGATATCCACGCCTTCGCCTTCACCCGCGCGATGCGGTGTGAAACGGCCGGTAACACCGTGCTGGGGGTAGCCGCGCTCCAACTGCTGAACAATCGTCGCTTCGGCCTTGCGCGCCGTCTCGTCGAGCAGGCGGTCAAGGTTAAATTCGTCGTGCGCATTTTCAATGCGTTCACGTACACGTAGAAAGTGTTCAACAGCGCCGCGTGCAGCACGCAACGTAAATTGGACCATCGGATTCATGATCGGGCCTTGTGACAGTGATGTTAAAGAACGTGATGCTAAGCATTAGCGCATCGGTAGGCGCAGGTGCCGCCTTTGGCGCGCAATTCTAGCAGACCGCTCTCGGGCATACCACCGACTCATGTTAGACTGCGCGCTTTACGCGATAATCATCACCTCGTTTATTCACCGAACCTTTTATTCACCGAGCCTTTTTCATGCTTGAGCGCATTCGCATTGTTCTTATCGGCACTAGCCATCCTGGTAATATCGGCGGCGTCGCCCGCGCCATGCACAATATGGGCTTGGCAGATCTCGCCCTTGTCGCTCCCCGCTGCGAGGTGATTACCCAGGACAGTATTTCCCGAGCCTCGGGGGCGGATCACCTTCTGCACCAAGCGAATGTTTACGCCACGCTGGAAGAAGCCGTGGCGGATTGCACCCTGGCCGTGGGCGCTAGCGCACGCTCGCGCACGCTGCCGTGGCCAATGATCTCCCCCCGGGAGCTAGCTGACCGGCTGCCCGGCGAGTGCCAGCCCGAAGGCGCCCGCGTGGCACTGGTGTTTGGCCGCGAAGACAGCGGCCTCACCAATGCCGAGTTACAGCGCTGCCACGCGCACGTACATATCCCAACGAATGCCGACTTCAGCTCGCTCAATTTGGCCGCCGCGGTACAGGTACTCGCCTATGAGTGCCGCATGGCTTGGCTAAGTCAAGCAGATGGCCAAGCGGATACGTCCGCGGCCGTTACGAGCGATGACGAGCAACTGGCGACCCACGACGAGCTTGAGCGCTATTTTGAACACTTGGAGCGCACGCTGATCGGTATCGATTTTCACGACCCCGATCAGCCACGCCAGCTAATGGCAAGATTGCGCCGGCTCTACCTGCGCGCCCGTCCGGAGCGGATGGAAATGAATATTTTGCGCGGGATTTTGTCGGCTACTGAGAAGGCTGCAAAGACCAAGCCGCCCAAACCGTAACTTATCAGGCTGGAAACGCTAAACTTGAAGTTGATGCATTGCGCCCCAATTTCGCTACTCTGCTAACGTTATTCCACTATTGATATTTCAATAGTTAGACGCCGCCCTTTAACGCCAAGGATCACCTCATGTTTCAACGTCTACGTGAAGACATCAACAGCGTATTTGACCGCGACCCGGCCGCACGTAACTTTCTTGAGGTGCTGACCAACTATCCTGGCCTTCATGCCCTGCTAATGCATCGTTGCGGCCACTGGCTGTGGAAGAAAAACCTCAAGTGGCTGGCGCGGACGCTATCAACGTTTTCACGCTGGCTCACGGGCATTGAGATTCACCCCGGCGCCACGATTGGTCGGCGATTTTTTATCGATCACGGCATGGGCGTGGTGATTGGTGAAACCGCCCTGGTCGGCGACAACGTCACGCTATACCAAGGGGTTACGCTGGGGGGCACCAGTTGGAATAAAGGCAAGCGCCACCCCACCCTGGGCGATGGGGTGATCGTGGGCGCGGGCGCCAAGATACTCGGCCCGTTTACGGTGGGCGCTGGGGCGAAAATTGGCTCTAACGCGGTGGTCACCAAGGAAGTGCCGCCGGGCGCGACAGTGGTCGGCATTCCCGGCAAAATCGTCAAGCGCACCGACCCCGATGTAGAAGAAGCCTTGGATGTCGACCCCGCCCGCCGCGAAGCGATTTGCCAGAAGTTTGGCTTCGATGCGTATGGCGTCAGCCAGGATATGCCCGACCCGGTAGCGCGCTCCATGCAGGCGATGCTCGACCACATGCATGCCGTAGACGAGCGTATCGAGCGCATGTGCTCGACCCTGCGCAAACTGGACGATAACTACCGTGACGGGCAGCTACCGGCGCTGCGTGACGAAGATTTTGCCGATATTCTCGATGAACACGACACCGGCTGCCCCGGCGTTGGCCAACGCTCTGCGCCACCATCTTCCGCCGAGCAAGCGAACGCGCATGAAACGCAGCCGCCGCGTAATGGTTGACCAAAGCACTCAGGTTTTCCCATAATGGCGTCACATTTGCCGTTAGTGCGCTGAGCGTTCAGCGTCGAGGGGCTTGCCATGCGCTTGACCACCAAAGGCCGTTACGCCGTTACTGCCATGCTCGATCTCGCCTTGCATGCCCACAACGGCCCGACCAGCCTAAGCGATATCTCTCAGCGTCAGGAGATATCGCTCTCCTATTTAGAGCAGCTTTTTGCTCGCCTGCGCCGTGCAGGCTTGGTCAACAGTGTGCGCGGGCCAGGCGGCGGTTACCTGCTATCGCAGCCCGCGGAAGCGATTAGTGTTTCCAAGGTGATTGACGCAGTGAACGAAAGCGTGGACGCCACGCGCTGCCAGGGGCTTTCCGATTGCCAGCAGGGCGACACGTGCTTGACGCACCATTTGTGGTGCGAACTCTCCGTGCAGATACGCCACTTTCTTGACGAAATGACGCTGGCACAACTGGTGCTGCGTCCTGATGTCATACGTATTGCGACACGACAGAAACAGCGTGCCGAGGCGGGCATTCTTGCCTCTTCACCCTGAGCTAACGCTGCCCCATTCATGTACCGATCAACCGCCGGAACGTAACGATGACCACACCCACGCTGCCCATTTACCTGGATTACGCCGCCACCGCGCCGGTGGATGCCCGCGTGGTCGAGGTAATGCAGCGCTACCTAACGGTTGATCAGCTGTTCGCCAACCCGGCTTCGCGCAGCCATATGTTAGGTTGGCAGGCGGAACAGGTGGTTGAGCAGGCACGCCGCCAAGTGGCCGACGCGATTGGCGCCGACCCGCGTGAGATCGTTTGGACCAGCGGCGCCACCGAAGCGGATAACTTAGCGCTGATTGGCTTTATGCGTGCCAATCGCGAACGCGGTTTGCATCTGGTGACCTCGACGATTGAGCATAAAGCCATCGTAGACACTGCCCATGCGCTGGAGAAAGAGGGCTTTGAGGTAACGTGGCTAACGCCTGGCCGGGATGGCTGCATCCAACCCGAGCAGCTGCGCGCCGCGATGCGCGACGATACCGCCCTTGTCTCACTCATGGCGGTCAATAATGAGCTGGGCAGCATCAACGATATTGCCGCCCTGGCCGCCGTTGCTCATGAATTTGGTGCGGTCTTCCATACCGATGCCGCTCAAGCGGTGGGGCGTATTCCGCTGGATGTGGTGGCCCAGCAGATTGATCTGATGTCGCTCTCCGCGCACAAAACCTACGGCCCCAAAGGCGTCGGGGCGCTGTATGTGAAGCGCCACCCAGACATTCGCGTTGAAGCACTGATTCACGGGGGCGGTCACGAGCGTGGCATGCGCTCCGGCACGCTCCCCACGCACCAAATTGCCGGTATGGGAGAAGCCTTTGCACTGATGCAGCAGCAGTACGACGAAGACAACGCCCACATCACGAATTTGCAGCAGCGTTTTTTACGCGGCCTTGAGGGCGTTGACGGTGTTTTTGCGAACACACCGCTCGACAATGCGGTTCCCAACATTCTCAACCTGGCGTTTGAAGGGGTCGACGGTGAATCGCTGCTGATGGCGCTGCGCGATGTTGCCGTCTCTACCGGCTCGGCGTGCAACTCAGCCAGCGTCGACCCCTCTTACGTACTGCTTGGCATCAATACGCCGCGGGCGCTGGCGCTCTCATCGCTGCGTTTTAGCTTCGGGCGCTTTACCACCGAAGCCGACATTGATCATGCGCTAACGCTCATACGCCACGCGGTGAGCGGTTTGCGAACACCGCCCCGTTAAGCGGCTGACTATTTTTCAGGAGGACGCCTCATGGCAACACTCAATATTACCCCGGCTGCCGCACAACAGATTCGTCACGTGCTTGATGAGCGTGGCCAAGGGCTTGGCCTGCGCGTTTCGGTCAAGCCAAGCGGCTGTTCCGGTTACAGCTACGTGCTCGATTTTGCTGACACCGTCAGCGAAGAAGAAGTGCATTTTGAAGAACACGGTGCGAGCGTCTACGTCGCTCCCGATGCCGTCGAAATGCTTAACGGCAGCGAAGTGGATTATGTCAGCGAAGGCCTGAATCGCTTTTTCCGCTTCAACAACCCCAATGTCAAAGATGAATGCGGCTGTGGCGAAAGCTTTACGGTTTAGCCATTGTTCGGACAGGCTTCATCACCGGTATTCATCCCTTGGCTTAAGCGTTATAATCGCGCCCCTGGATACCTAACGACAGGCAGTCGGGTGCGCCCGTTTGCTTGTAAAGCGCTAGCTGCTGAAACGCTATTAGCCGATTTATTTCTAGGCCGCCCTGGCTTTCTGGGGCGGCAATTTTGCTTAGCCCCTTTTTATGGAGACCACTACCATGGCTACTGAACGTACACTTTCTATTATTAAGCCGGATGCCGTTGCCAAAAATGCTATCGGTGAGATCATCGCGCGCTTTGAAAAAGCCAACCTGAAGGTCGTTGCTGCCAAGATGGTTCACCTTTCTGAAGAGAAAGCGGGTGGTTTCTACGCAGAACACAAAGAGCGTCCGTTCTTTAAAGACCTGGTGGGCTTCATGACCTCTGGTCCGGTTGTCGTACAGGTGCTGGAAGGTGAAGGCGCTATTGCTAAAAACCGTGATCTGATGGGTGCTACCAACCCGAAAGAAGCAGCAGCCGGTACGATTCGCGCCGATTTTGCGGAAACAATCGATGCGAACGCTGTCCATGGTTCAGATTCGCCTGAAAGCGCTGAACGTGAAATCAGCTACTTCTTTGGCAACGACGAAATCTGCCCGCGCTAAGCCCTTCCGTTAGCGCTGCCGCATCAACTTTCGTTGCCGGCCATTTTGCGGGGGCTTCGCCCCCGCCCCTTTCTATAACGCTGACCGCCATGACCACCACTGTAGCCCAACATACGCCCGCCCCCCGTGACGCCGATAGCTCAGACGCCGCCAGCACACCTGCGGCCAAAGCGACGCCTGAGCGTCAAAACCTGCTTGGTATGTCCCGCGAGCAGATGGAAGCCTTCTTTTTGTCGATCGGCGAAAAGAAGTTCCGTGCTGCGCAGCTAATGAAGTGGATTCACCAGGAGGGCAGCGATGATTTTGCTGCCATGACAAACCTCTCCAAACCGCTGCGTGAAAAACTGGCCCAGGTGGCAGAAATTCGCGGCCCCGGTGTGGTGTACGAAGGAACTTCCAGCGACGGCACACGTAAATGGGTGCTGGAGGTGGAAGATGGCAGCTACGTGGAAACGGTGTTGATCCCGGCCGAAAATGGCAAACGCCGAACGCTGTGTGTTTCTTCACAGGTCGGCTGCTCGCTGGATTGCAGCTTTTGCTCGACCGGCAAGCAGGGCTTTCAGCGCAATTTAACCGCGGCGGAAATTATCGGCCAGGTCTGGGTTGCCCAGCGGAGCGTTGGCCCGCGTCGGGATACGGCGAATCGCCCGGTGACGAACGTTGTCATGATGGGCATGGGCGAGCCGCTGCTCAACTTCGACAACGTCGTGCCCGCCATGAAGCTGATGCTTGATGACAACGGCTATGGTTTGTCCAAGCGCCGCGTGACGCTATCGACCTCGGGCGTTGTGCCGATGATCGACAAGCTCGGCGATGAAATGGATGTCAGCCTGGCGATTTCGCTGCACGCCTCGACCGACGAGCTGCGCAACGAGCTGGTGCCGATCAACCGCAAATACAATATTCGTGCCCTGCTGGATGCGTGTCATCGCTATCTGGCCAAGTGCCCCGACAATCGTCAGGTCACGATCGAATATACGCTGATCAAAGACGTTAACGATCAGCAGGAACACGCCGAGCAGCTCGCTGCACTGCTTAAAGAGCTGCCGTGCAAGGTCAACCTTATTCCGTTTAATCCGTTCCCTAATTCCGGATACGAAAAACCATCGCGTAACCAAGTCATGCGTTTCCAGCAGTGGCTCTACGATCTAGGCTATAACGCGACGGTGAGAACGACCCGCGGCGAAGATATCGATGCCGCCTGCGGCCAACTCGTTGGACGGGTCAAAGACCGCACCAAACGCAGTGCCCGCTATATTCAGTCGGTACAGCTTGATGCCGACTAACGTTATCTGACCAGCGTGTATGGCGGGTCTACTGAGCGCAATAAAGGGCTTATCTTGACTTCCGCCTAGCACGGCGCTTTGATGGTCACGGTTTTTATGTAGCATCAGCTTAGTTGTTGGACGTTCACCACAAGAGGATTTACATGATCGCTCACCGCAGGCGCCAACACCCCTCCAGGGTGCCCATGCTCACCGTGCTTATCGGTAGCCTGTGGCTTGCCGGCTGTGCTTCGTCCAGTACTCAGACCCCTCAAGCCAATCCAGAAGCGGCTGACGCCTACACGCAGTTAGGCGTCGCTTACCTGGAACGTAACAACCTTCCCCGCGCGCTCAATGCATTGGATCGGGCGCTTGAAATTGCCCCACGCCATGCCGAAGCACTGCAGGCACTCGCGCTGGTTTATCAGCGCCAGGGTGAAAGCGCGCTAGCCAACGACTACTTTCAGCAGGCGGTTAACGCCGAACCTGATTACACGCGCGCCCGCAATAACTACGCGGCGTTTTTATACGGGCAGGGCCAGTTCAACGCTGCCTGTGAACAGTTAGAGACCGCATCCGAGGATGCCCAGTACGCCAACCGCGCCCAGCTATTTACCAATTTAGGGCAGTGTTATTTGGCGCTGGAAGAATTTGATAGTGCGCGTGCTCGCTTGGCGCGCGCACAGAGTATTGATCCGCGTAATGCACGCGGCTATTTAATGTTAGCTGAACTCGAATATTCGCAGGGCAATTACGCTCAGGCCTGGGCACCGCTGCAAACGTATTTACAGCTTGCCGAGCCCGACCAAGCAGCGCTGAGGATGGCGGTTGATATCGCCCAGAAGCGCGGCGAGCATGACGTCGCCGCCGACTACCAGCGCTTGCTTGGCAACGAATGACTGATTGATGCCCTGATCACCGCTTATTTAATGAAGGATGCTCAGCCATGAGCGATACACAGTCACAAGAAAACATTATCGATAGCCCTACCACTAGCGCCTCACCCGGCGAACTGCTTGCTCGCCAACGCGAACAGCTCGGCATCCCGCTCGCCGATGCGGCTCGAGCGCTGAACCTTCGCCCTGCTGTCGTAGGGGGGCTTGAACAGGACGATTATCAAGAAATTCCTGTCGCTGCTTATCGCCGCGGCTACCTGCGCTCTTACGCGAAATACCTGGGGATGGATGACCGACTGGTGCTTGAGGCGTATCAAGCCCGTCATGGCAGTGTCGATACCGAACGCAAAGTGGCGCCGGTGTCCACCGCCCGGCCTCCCTCCCGCGTGGGCGCTTGGCTATTCAAGCTGGTTACCCTGCTGGTGATTGTCAGCCTTATCGCCGTCACCGTTATGTGGTGGCAGAGCCGCGGAGGCAACGAGCCACCTGGTTTTGGCTCCACGCCCACCGAAGAGAGCGCAAGTGCGCCAGCGGAACCTGCCAATGAACCGGCAGAGGCAGAGCAAGAGAGCGCAGCGGACAATTCGAGCTTCACCAGTGGCGATGAAAGCGACTCGCTCTCCAGTGATGCGGCTAGCGTCACGCCCTCGCAGACCGCGACGCAGGAGCAAGCACCCAGCGCACAAGATGACGCAGAAGCCGTCGCAGGACTTGACGACACTGTTCTGAATAGCGAGAGCAGCACGGCCAACGAAAGCAGGGCACCAAGCAGCGCCGAGCAAACTGGCGATGAAGAAAACAGTGCCGCTCAGGCGGCTACCCAGCAAAGCGACAACGACAGCGAGCAAACCGCTGCCGCGGAGCAGACTGCCAATGCCAATCTGCTTGAGCTTACGTTTAACGAGCAGTCATGGACTGAAATTTTCGATGCCACCAACCAGCGTGTCTTCGTTGGTCTACAAACGCCTGGCACCTCGACAAGCGTCGAAGGCGAGCCCCCTTTCCGTTTAACCGTGGGTAATGCCACTGGCGTTGAGCTGCGCTACTTAGGTGAGGAAGTCGATCTTCCCGCCCGTGCAGGCGCCAACAATGTTGCCCGATTCACCTTGGGAGAGTGACCCGTCCTATGTACGCCCCTTCTCCGATAAAACGCCGTCTTTCCCGCCAAATTCAGGTGGGCAATGTAGCGGTGGGCGGTGATGCCCCCATTGCCGTTCAAAGCATGACCAACACCAACACGCTGGATGTGGCCGCGACCGTGGCGCAAATCCAGCAGTTGGAAAAAGCCGGTGCGGATATCGTGCGCGTCTCTGTCCCCGACATGGACGCCGCCGAAACCTTTGGCCAAATCAAAAAACTGGTCAATGTTCCCCTCGTTGCCGACATTCACTTCGATTACAAGATTGCCTTGCGTGTTGCTGAGCTGGGCGTCGACTGCCTGCGCATCAACCCAGGCAACATCGGCCGGGAAGATCGTGTGCGCGCCGTAGTGAGCGCTGCCCGTGATCACGGCATTCCGATTCGTATAGGTGTCAACGCCGGCTCGCTTGAAAAAGACCTGCAGAAAAAATATGGCGAACCCACACCGGCAGCGCTGGTGGAATCCGCCATGCGCCATATCGACTACCTGGATCGCCTCGACTTCCCTGACTTCAAAGTCAGCGTCAAAGCCTCGGATGTGTTTATGGCGGTGGCCGCCTATCGCGACCTCGCTGCACGTATCGAGCAGCCGCTTCACCTGGGTATTACAGAAGCGGGCGGCCTGCGTTCGGGCACGGTGAAATCATCGATTGGCCTGGGGATGCTGCTAATGGACGGTATTGGCGACACTATCCGTGTCTCCCTGGCAGCAGACCCGGTCGAAGAGATCAAAGTCGGCTTTGACATGCTGCGTAGCCTCAAGCTGCGCTCCAAAGGCATCAATTTTATTGCCTGCCCCAGCTGCTCGCGCCAGAACTTCGATGTCATCAGCACCATGAACCAGCTCGAAGAGCGGTTAGAAGATGTCATGACGCCGCTGAACGTCTCGGTAATTGGCTGCGTGGTCAACGGCCCCGGTGAAGCGAAAGAGACCGATATCGGCCTGACCGGCGGCAGCCCCGCCAACCTGGTCTATATCGATGGCAAGCCGGCCAGCAAGCTACGTAACGACCACTTGGTCGACGATCTGGAGCAGCTGATTCGCGAGAAAGTACGCGAAAAACAGCAGCAGCAAGACGCGATGATTGTCCGCAGCGTTTAACCGCTGGGACTAGCTGCCAGCCTGGGCAAACAGCGCCTGATGGCAGAATAAGGAGTTTTCATTGAGCAAGTCCGCCGTTAAAAAGATTCAAGCCATTCGTGGTATGAACGACCTATTGCCCAGCGACAGCCCGCGCTGGCAATTTTTTGAAGCCAAGGTACGCCAGTTGATGCTGCGCTACGGCTTCAACGAAATTCGCACACCCATCGTTGAGCAAACGGCGCTGTTTGCACGCTCTATTGGTGAAGTGACCGATATCGTCGAAAAAGAGATGTACACCTTCGACGATCGTAATAACGAGAGTTTGACCCTGCGCCCTGAGGGTACCGCGAGCTGCGTGCGTGCGGCGATGGAACACGGCCTGCTGTATAACCAAACCCAGCGGTTGTGGTACCAGGGGCCCATGTTCCGTTACGAACGCCCGCAAAAAGGCCGCTACCGCCAGTTCCACCAAATCGGCGTCGAGGCCTTTGGGTTTGATGGCCCGGACATCGATGCTGAGGTGATTCTGCTTTCAGCGCGTCTTTGGAAAGAGCTGGGACTCATGGAGCACGTTACCCTTGAGCTTAACTCCTTGGGTTCGGCGGAGGCGCGTGCGGCCTATCGCGACACGCTGGTGTCCTACTTCGAACAGCATTTAGACGCTCTCGATGAAGACTCCAAACGCCGCCTCACCAGTAACCCGCTGCGTATTCTCGATTCCAAGAATCCGGCCATGGCCGAGATGCTGGATGCGGCGCCGCAGTTGATGGATCACTTGGATGACGAGTCCCGCGCGCATTTTGAGCAACTGACCAAAATGCTTGAAGCGGCGGGCATCGATTATGTGATCAACCCTCGCTTAGTGCGTGGGCTGGACTACTACTGCCGCACCGTCTTCGAGTGGACGACGACCGCACTGGGCAGCCAAGGCACTGTTTGTGCCGGCGGCCGCTACGACGGCTTGGTGGAGCAACTGGGCGGCAAACCTACACCTGCCGTTGGCTTTGCCATGGGCATTGAGCGTTTGATTCTACTGCTCGATACCCTGACGCTTATTCCCCAGGATGCCCTCGGCGGCTGTGACGTATATGTGCTCCCCATGGACGATAACGCCACGACGGCGGCGATGACGCTGGCGGAAAATTTACGCAGTGAACTGCCCGAACTGCAGCTGCAGCTTCACTGTGGGGGCGGTAGTTTCAAAAGCCGGATCAAAAAAGCCGATAAGAGTGACGCTTCCATGGCGATACTCCTCGGCGAAGATGAGATTGCACAGCAGTCGGCAACGCTCAAGTTTTTACGCGATGATCGCGAACAACAGCGTGTGCCACTCGCCACTTTAGGCGCTACGCTGCGTGAGCTATTAGCCCCAGGCGCTTAGCCGACGACTGTTTGTGTCTACGACAATAGAGAAATAGGAGCCCGCCCGTGGTGGAGCTGAGAAGCGAAGAAGAGCAGCTAGACGCGGTAAAGCGCTGGTGGAAAGAGAACGGCATGTCGTTGATTGCAGGCGCTGTCCTGGCAGCGGCGGGTGTGTTCGGTTGGAATGCCTGGCAGAACTATCAGCAAGGTCAAGCCGAAGCCGCCTCCATGCGTTACCAGCAGCTGGTCAACATGACCGCTGGCAACGAGCTTGAAGACGACCAACTGGCGAGTGCGCGCGAGATGGTCACTGAACTGACCGATGAGCATGGCGACACACTATATGCCGAACTTGCCCTCCTGCTCGATGCTCGGCTGGCGGTACACCAGGGCGACCTGGAAGGCGCACGCACTGCGCTTGAAAGCGCTGCTGACTCGTCGCGTCGTTATGTGCAGAGCCTGGCGTGGCTGCGCCTAGCACGGGTAGAGCTCGCGGACGGCAACCCCACCCAGGCACACGCGCTGCTGGACGAACCGATTAGCGACGCACTGGCGGCCCAACGGGCGAACGTGCGCGGCGATGCGTTTGCTGCCCAAGGCGACACTGAGGCGGCCCGTGAAGCATGGGAAACCGCGTTAGAAGTGTCTCAAACCCAAGACCAGCCGCTTTACGGCGTGCAGTTCAAGCTTGATGATCTCGGCGCTGAGGAGGCGACACAATGACGATGAGCATGCTAACTACCCGAGGATTTTCCAAACAGCTGATGCGCGCCAGTATGGGCGCGCTGACACTGGCTCTCTTGGCGGGCTGTGCCAGCAAAGGAGAACCCGCCTTTACACCTAAAGAGCTGCGCAGCTTTGATGAGACCTCCTCGCTAGACACCCAGTGGGATCGCAGCGTGGGCGATGGCTTAGGCCATGCTCGCTACCCTATCGCACCTTCCCGTGAAGGCGACACGGTGTTTGCCGCTGACGTTGAAGGCGTGGTCATGGCGATGGACGCCAATAACGGCGACGTCGAGTGGGAAATCGACTTGGAAACCACCATTTCCAGCGCGCTCAACGCCATTGCCGGGCAGGTCTATCTGGCCACCGGTAACGGTGAAGTCATCGCCCTGGATCAGCGTGACGGCAGCGAAAGCTGGCGCTCGCGGGTCTCCAGCGAAGTGCTGGCGGCTCCCCAGGCCAACCAGCAACTGCTGATCGTTCAGAGTGTCGATGGTCGCGTGACGGCGTTGGATCGCGCCAGCGGTGAAGAGCGCTGGGTTTACACCAGCTCACAACCGTCGCTGACCCTGCGCGGCACCGGTACACCGATGGTCATTGATCCGGTCAGCTTTGTTGGCTTGGCCAATGGTCGCTTAGCCACGCTGGATAACCGCAGCGGCCAACCGCTATGGGATATGCAGATTGCGACGCCCCAAGGCCGCAGCGAAGTGGAACGCCTGGTCGATCTTTCCGGCCAGCCGATCATCAGCCCGGATGGGCGCCTGTTCGTGACCAGCTATAACGGCCGCGTCGTGGCACTGGAAGCCACGCAAGGCGACTTGCTGTGGGAAGCGGATCTCTCCAGCCGCCATACGCCCATTCTGGTCGGCGACTTCCTGTTTGTGGTCACCGACGACAGCCAAGTGGTAGCGCTGGATGCCAATAGCGGGCGTGAAGTTTGGCGTAATGACGACCTGCAGGACCGCTGGCTGACCGCGCCCGCCTTTGCCGATGGCCGCTTAGTGTTTGGCGATTTCGAGGGGTATCTTCACCTCATAGATGCCCGTGAAGGCGATATCGTCGGCCGCACGCGCGTGCACAGTTCGGGCATTAGCGTCACCCCGGTCACTGAAGGCAGTACTATTCATGTCCAGGCCAATAATGGTCGCCTGGAAACCCTGGAAGTAACTCCATGACACCCGTCATTGCTTTAGTCGGTCGGCCTAATGTAGGCAAATCGACGTTGTTTAACCGCCTAACGCGCTCGCGTGATGCCTTAGTGGCCGACTTTCCTGGCCTCACCCGTGACCGCAAGTACGGCAATGGCATGCTGGGCGATAAAGTCTATACCGTCATCGACACAGGCGGCATCAGCGGCGATGAAGAAGGGATCGACGCCGCCATGGCGGAGCAGTCCCTGGCCGCCATCGATGAAGCCGATATTGTGCTGTTTATGGTCGACGCGCGGGCTGGACTTATCGCCGCTGATCAGGCGATTGCCAACCACCTGCGGGTCAACCAGAAGAAAACCTGGTTGGTGGTGAATAAAACCGACGGGCTGGAAGAGCACTCGGCGATGGGCGACTTCTGGTCGCTCGGCTTAGGCGACCCGTGGCCGATCGCAGCCGCTCACGGGCGTAATGTGTCGACCCTCATCGATGTGGTGCTCGCTCCTTTCCCTGAGCGCGATGCCAGCATTCCCGCGGACACCGGCAGTAAAGGCGTTCGCATCGGCGTGATTGGTCGCCCGAACGTCGGCAAATCGACGCTGGTCAATCGTCTGCTTGGCGAAGACCGGGTAGTGGTCTTTGATGAGGCGGGCACGACCCGTGACGCTATCGAGATTCCTTTCGAGCGCCGCGGCAAGCCTTACGTACTAATCGATACCGCGGGTATCCGGCGGCGTAAGAACGTGCGCGAAATCGCCGAGAAATTCTCCATCATCAAAACCCTGGATGCGATCAAAGAGTCCCATGTAGTGATCATGGTACTCGATGGCTCCAGTGGTTTAGTGGAGCAGGATCTTCACTTGCTCGACTACGTGCTGACCACTGGCCGCGCGCTGGTACTGGCCGTCAACAAGTGGGACGGCCTGGAGACCGAAGCCAAGGACAAGATGCGCACCGAAGTGAAGCGCCGCCTGGGCTTTGCCGATTACGCCGAACTGCACTTTATTTCTGCCCTGCATGGCACCGCGGTGGGGGATCTCTACCCGTCGATCGATCGCGCCTTTGACGCCGCTAACGCTCACTGGTCGACCAATCGTTTGACCACGCTACTGCAGGATGCGGTCAGCCAAAACCCGCCGCCAATGGTGCACGGGCGTCGTATTAAGCTGCGCATGGCGCATCAGGGGGGCAGCAATCCGCCGATTATCGTTGTCCACGGTAACCAGACCGAGTCGCTACCCGAAGCCTACCGTCGCTATTTGACCAATACCTTCCGCAAGGTACTCAAGGT
Source organism: Halomonas sp. UBA3074 (assembly GCF_002366715.1). GTDB lineage: Bacteria > Pseudomonadota > Gammaproteobacteria > Pseudomonadales > Halomonadaceae > Vreelandella. Next base: position 74,072 of record NZ_DFBS01000032.1, read on the forward strand.
GCGCGGCACGCCGATTCGCTTTGAGTTCCGCTCGGGCAGTAACCCGTTCGATGACATGGCGGGCGCTAGTGATAAAGAGAAAGCCAAGAAGCGCGAGCTGAACCGCACCAAAGAGGCGCGCAAAAGCCGTCGCTAAACGCTTCAACCGCCATTTGAATTCGCCCGCTTGCACCGCCAAGCGGGCGTTTTGGTTCTAGCCTCTTATCGGCGCCCAAACGAGCAAATTCGCTTGACAGAAAACGGCTTCAGACCTCAAATAGCCGCGCTTATTAGCCCGAACCTGGCACGTTCGTATTAGCATCTTACCCTCAGCATCATTACCCCACTATTAACGGCCCTACTTAAGGGGAGTCTTATGCTTCATGTTGCTCGCTACTGGCGATGGCTGACGCTGTTTGGCGTTGCCAGTCTGCTTACTGGCTGTCTCGCCCTGCCGCAAACCGGCTTGTTTGCGTTTCGTTTGGCGGTGACCTCACTGGGGGTCGAAGATGTTCGTATTGGCCCCTACAGCCTTAATGCGGGGCTCGACACCAGCGATTTAACCAGCCTGCTAGCGTCCAGCCTAGGCGCCGGCAGCCTGCCCGTGCAGGCCACCATTGCCCTGGGGCTTGGCTTACCGGCGGGCATGCCGCCGGTGGAAATGTCGGGCTTTCGCTGGACGCTGGATATGCCTGGGGTCGATCCTGTTCAAGGTCAATATAAGCAAGATGTCACGCTGACCGCCGGTGACGATGCCAATCTGCGCCTGCCGGTTGCCTTTGATGTCCTCGCCACCGACAGCCAACGCATGGCCCCCACGCTGGATCTTGCCAAACAGTTGGCGTCTCAAGGCGAACTGCCGACCGGCAGTCAACTGGCCATCACGCCTGGCGACCTGCGCGGTTTAGGCATGCGGCTGCCAGCAGGTTTGTTGACACCCACTCTACGCCTAAACGTAGGCGCTGATGGGCAGTTAATTCCCCAGCGCTAAGTCAGCCTCCATGCTCACCCGCCAGGTGGGTTATGATGGGGGATTGATTTACTGCTATCAGCGGTTATCTTGTGTGCAGGAAAACCATTCGTTTATAAGGAACCCGTCTCATGCGCTGGCTTCGCCCTCTCGCTGTTACCGCTCTATGTGTGTCTATCGCCGCTTGTACCACCTCGCCCACCGGGCGCTCGCAGTTGCTGCTGCTCTCTGATGGTGAACTCAATGAGATGGGCCGTCAGGCATTTTCTCAGTATCAACAGGAGCTTCCCAGCGCTGGTCAAGCCAGTCAGCGCTATGTGCAGTGTATTGCCGATGCCATCGTGGCGGAACTGCCCGCCGAGCAGCGGCAGTTAGACTGGCAAATTCGCGTGTTTGAATCCGAGCAGCCGAATGCCTTTGCGCTTCCCGGCGGCTATATGGGGGTGAACACGGGCATGCTGGATATTGCGACTAGCCAAGACCAACTTGCTTCCGTGATTGGTCACGAAATTGGTCACGTACTGGCTAATCACGCCAACGAACGCGCCTCGACCGAGAGCGCCACCTCGCTAGGCCTGTCGGTCATTTCCAGCACCTCCGGTATGCAGTCTGCCGGTGGCCAGCAGCTGATGGGCGTGCTCGGCATGGGCGCGCAGTACGGCATCGTCCTACCCTTCTCGCGCGCTCATGAAAGCGAAGCCGATGTGATTGGTCTGGACCTGATGGCCCAGGCGGGTTTCAATCCGCGTGAGAGCGTGACCCTTTGGGAAAACATGCAGGCAGCCACAGGCGGCGGCGCACCTCCTGAGTGGATGTCGACCCACCCTGGCCAAGGCCAACGCATTGAAGGCTTGCAAGGCAATATGGATCAAGCCCTTGCCCTTTACGAGCAGGCGCGCAGCAATGGGCGCACCCCTAACTGCCCACGCCCGTAACGCTAACGTTGTGGCCTGACGACGTCAGGCTTTTGAGGTTTCAATGATTAGACTCGGGTTACTGCTGCTGGTGCTACCGCTGTTTGTACTGATGGGCGTGTATTTCTGGGAGTTGAACGATGTGCGGGCGTGCCAGCTAGACGGCGGCCACTGGAACTATATCGACAGTGTCTGCGCAGACACGCCGCAGCCTTTCGTGTCTTGGTTGCAGCGCTCACCGCTACTGGTCAATGGCGGCATGGTGCTCTCGGTGGTGGGCTTAGCCATGTGCATGGCAGGGCTTTACATCAAACGCGCCAAGTGACGCAGAGCAGCCACAAAAAAAGCGGGGGCGGATAAGAAATCCGCCCCCGCTTTTTTATGGTATTGACTGGATGAGGTGATCAGTAGTTAAGCGATTGGCGCAGTGTTTCACGTACGGAGATGGTATCCGGCCTGATATTGCGCCAAAGGAAAAACGACTCGGCGGCCTGCTCGACCAACATGCCCAAACCGTCGAGTAGCTTCGCACCCCGCGGGCCTGCCCACTGCAGAAATACCGTTGGCTCGGCCCCATACATCATGTCGTAGGCCCAGGCATTGGCATTGAACAACCGATCCGGCAGCGGCGGTAGATCGCCAGAGAGACTGGCGCTGGTGCCGTTAATCACCACATCAAAAGTGCCCTTAACGGTATCAAAACCACCGCCCTGAATAGCCCCCAGATCAACAAAATCATTGGCTAACTGTTCGGCCTTGGCCGCAGTACGATTAACCACCACCACCTCGCCGGGCTGCTCGGCCAGCAGTGGTTCGAGAATGCCACGTACGGCGCCACCCGCGCCTAGCACCAATACACGCTTTCCCGCTAACGCCACACGGTGATAGGCCAGGTCGCGCACTAAGCCAATGCCATCGGTGTTATCGCCGTAGGTGCGGCCATTGCCCCCCAGAATAAGCGTATTCACCGCGCCAGCCCGGCGCGCGCGATGGCTCAAGGTGTCGCACAGCGCAAAGGCATCGCCTTTGAACGGCACAGTCACGTTGGCGCCCCGCCCGCCTGCGTCAACAAAGGCGCGCCATGCATCGGCAAAACCCTCAAGCGGCGCTTCCTGAACAGAATATTCCAACGCTTGCTGCGTTTGATGGGCAAATTCAGTCTGGATCAACGGTGACTTGGAGTGCTTAACGGGGTTGCCAAACACGCAGTAGCGATCGGTCATGATGGCTCTCCGCTATCGGTAGAGGTTGCACCTTCAGCAGCTTCGCCTAGCCAGTCGCGGGGATGCAAAAAATCCTGCAAGTGCGCTTCAGCACTGTCAGGCTGAGGCTCAAAAGCGTATTCCCAGCGTGCCAGCGGCGGCATCGACATTAGGATCGACTCGGTGCGCCCGCCGCTCTGTAGCCCAAACAGCGTGCCGCGATCCCAGACCAGGTTGAACTCGACATAGCGGCCCCGGCGGTAGAGTTGGAACTCGCGTTCGCGCTCTCCCCAGGCGTCATTTTTCCGGCGCTCGACAATGGGGAGATAGGCGTCCAAAAAGCTGTCGCCTACAGCGCGCTGCATGGCAAAGCACTCAGCAAACTCGCCATCGTTCAGGTCGTCGAAAAACAGCCCGCCCACGCCCCGGGTTTCATCGCGGTGCTTGAGGTAAAAATACTCGTCGCACCAGGATTTGTAGCGCTCATAAACGTCATCGCCAAAAGGATCGCAGGCGGCTTTGGCGACGCGGTGCCAGTGCACGACATCTTCTAGCACGGGGTAAAACGGCGTTAAGTCGAAGCCACCACCAAACCACCATACCGGCGGTTCGCCGACCTTCTCGGCAATAAAGAAGCGCACATTGCCATGGCTGGTCGGCACATGGGGGTTTTCCGGGTGCAGCACCCAGGAAACACCCACCGCGTGGAAGCTACGCCCGGTAAGCTCTGGGCGCGCCGCAGTGGCCGAGGGTGGCAGTTGAGTGCCATAGACATGAGAGAAATTGACACCGCCTTTTTCAAACACGCCACCATGGGTCATCACGCGTGAGCGTCCGCCGCCCCCCTCTTCACGTTCCCAGCTATCTTCTTGGAACCGGGCAGCTCCATCGGCCGCTGCTAATCCCGCGCAGAGCCGCTCCTGCAGATCAAGAAGGTAGTGTTTAACGTCATCAAGGTGCTCGTGTGCCACGGGAACTCCTGGTGGTGAATAGTGAATGTAATGCGGTAAGTGGTGAGCCGTCAGTGGTGCGTTGCGAAGTGCCGGTTAAGCACGCATGACCTTGCCGGTGGCTAAATCCCTAATCGTGCTGGGCTTGGCATTGCCCCCCAGCTCGCCTTCCACTAAGTAGGCGATTTCATCGCCAAAGATCGCAGTGATCTCGGCAGCACTCATGGCGGGTGGCTCGCCGGCGCGATTGGCCGAGGTGGATACCAGCGGCCCACCAAAGGCGTCGCATAGGGCTTTCATCACCGGGTGGTCGGTGACCCGCAGCGCTACCCGTTCATGAGCGCCCCTGACCAGCCCGTGGCTGCGGCCGTTATCAGGCACTAACCACGTATTAGGGCCCGGCCAACTGGCGGCCAAAGGCGCATGTAGCGCTAGCGGAAGCTGGCTCAACCAGGGCTGGAACTGCTCGATACGGGCGGCAACGAGGATAACGCCTTTCGCGGGGTCGCGCTCTTTCATGCGCATCAGGTGCGCCAAGGCTTCGTCGTTTTCGGGGTCACAGCTAAGCCCCCAAACCGCTTCAGTGGGGCAGGCAATCACGCCCCCGTCACGCAGCGCGCTAATGGCAGGGGCTAGATCGGCAGCTAAACTCATGGTTTCTCCTCACCGTCAGGGTGCACATGCCCGCATCCTATCATGAGCGCGGTAGCCGCACCCAGCCTCCCGCCTGCTGGCTTACCCAGCCCTCCAATTCAAGCATCAACAGGCGCTGCTGGCAGTCACTCACCGTCACCCCGGTGGTGTGAACCAATAGATCGATCGGTGTCGGCGTGGCCGATAGGGAGGCTAATAAGGGGTCGGGGAAATTTTCAGCCAGCGTCGCTTGCTCAGCGGCGCTGTCTGGCGTAGCGGATAAGCTTGGCTGAACGGCGGCGTCGTGGGGAATAAACGCCTCCGCCCAGTGGCCGAGATCGGCGATGATATCGTCGACGCTGCAGGCCAGATGCGCCGCGCCTTGACGCAGTAGTGTCAAGCAGCCGCGGGCCTGCACGTTATGCAACGAGCCCGGTAGCACAAACAGCTCACGGTTCTGCTCCAAGGTGAGCCGTGCGCTGACCAGCGAGCCGCTTTTTTCGGTCGCTTCCACCACCAGCGTGCCGAGTGACAGGCCGGTAACGATGCGATTGCGACGGGGAAAAAACGCAGGGCGGGCGATGGTACCAGGTGGATGCTCTGATAGCAGCAGCCCGCCAGGTAAACGGCTGAGCTGCTCGTGGAGGTCGCGATGAGAAGCGGGATAAATCACATCGACACCGCAACCGAGTACCGCCACGGTGCGCCCTCCCGCCGCTAGTGCGGCGCGCTGTGCGACGCCATCGACACCCAGCGCCATACCGCTGACCACGCACCAACCACGTCGGGCCAGGTCGCGGGCAAAGGTTTGGGCGTTGTGGGTACCTTCGCCGGTCGGGCGGCGGGTGCCCACCATGGCAAGCTTGGGGCCTTCCAGCGCACCAAGGTCGCCTTGAGCCCAAAGCACCACGGGCGGGTCGGGTAACTCGTTTAGCAGCGCAGGCCAGGCGGGATGGTCACGATGCAGCAGGTGGCGGCTTGGCCCGCCCTGCTGCCACGCCAGGGTCTCATCGACCACCTTTTGCAGCGGGCTGCGAGAAGGATGTTCCAGCCACAGGCGCAGCTCGTTGGCCGCGCGACTGGGCAGTGCGGCCAACCAACCCGCTGGCCACGCCGGCTGGCGGGCCACTAACTGGGCGATACGCAGCGCGCCCATGCCAGTTAACGAGTTGACCACCAGCCACGCCTGGGCGTCCATAAGTTCTCCTTAATCACTCAGTATTGCGCCCACTAGTTAACCGGTGAGGCGACCTGATCGCCGACTGCCAATACGCGCGATGCCTGCATCACCAAGGCGTAGCTGACATGATCGTAGGGTTTGAATACCATCACCACGCCTGCCTCAGTGCTGGGCAACTGAACCAGTTCCTGGGTACGAGGATCATTGATTAACTCCCCCTGCTGATTAACGCGCAGCACATGGCCTGCCTGCAAGCCATCCAGGGTTCCCCGATCGAGCGCAACGATTTGATAGCGACCAATAAAGCGCACGCCCCCTGGCACGGCAATAATATGCCCTTCGACGTCATTTAACGGGGCGCGGGGCATAAACTCACTGTTTAGCTCGCGCTCTTCCAGCGGCAAGATAATATCGTTAATGCGTACTTCCTGATGCGAACTGACCACTTCGAGCTGCGCCAAATCGCCCTCACGGCTGATGGGCCGAGCCTGCCCGACACTGATCAGCTCTAGCCCAAGCGGCGTGCCATCCATCGTCTGGTAGGGCTCGGATGGGCGAAAGATACCCACCTGGCCATGGGGTGGCACCTCACCGCGCACATAGATTCGGTCCCCGGCCCCACTGATCAGACGACGATCATTCCCTGCCACGACATACGCCAACTCCTGTAGCCCTTCCCGATCATCTACTACGCGGTGTTCACGCAGAAAGGCGCGCGCCACTGCCATCGGAATCGGTTCAATCGCCTCACGGTGCGGCAATGTGCGCACCTGAGGTGAAAGCTTCACCACCTGTTGGCCACGCTCCAGCGCTAAACAGGGAGAGCCCTGACAGTCGCTCAGCACCAGCACGTCACCTGGATAGATCAAGTGTGGGTTGGCGATTTGCGGGTTGTGTTGCCACAGCTGAGGCCACTGCCATGGGGCGTATAGAAAACGCCCGGCGATAGCCCATAGCGTATCGCCAGCAGCCACTTGATAGCGCTCGGGTGCATCGCTGCGCAGACGCTCCCACGCCGCTGCATCCGCGCTCAATAGCAAGGCTGCACTCAACAGCAGTGCGCCAAAAGCGTCACGGTAGGCGTGTTGTTTCGCCGCCATCCTGCTCTCCCCTCTGAGGGTATCCTTACGAATACACTATGATTGATAACACGCCCCTTGCTCCAGCCACCCATGCCCAGAAACGTTGACAGCATGATATAGTGACCCATCATAAAGTACCTAGGCGAGAAGACGCTCGTCACTGCCTAGCTTGACTTAATTTAGACTCAGCATAACGGTGATTGTAACGCCATGGCCAAACTTCCTATTCTTGAATTCCCCGATGAGCGCCTGCGCACCAAGGCAGCCGCGGTGGAAACCGTCGATGATGAAGTGCGTAAACTCGTCGATGATATGCTGGAGACCATGTATGACGCCCGAGGTATCGGTCTCGCCGCCACGCAGATTGATGTCCACCGGCGCGTGGTGGTGATGGATGTCAGCGACGACAACTCCCAACCCCTGGTTCTCATTAATCCGCGCTATACGCCGATAGGCGAGGAAAAAGAGCCGCTGTCAGAAGGCTGCCTGTCGATTCCCGAATATTACGCCGAAGTGCCACGGTATCTTAAAGTGACGCTCAATGCGCTGGATCGTAATGGCGAGGCCTACGAGCTTGAGGCCGACGGTTTATTGGCACACTGTATTCAACATGAGTACGACCACCTAGAGGGCGTGCTATTTGTTGATTACCTGTCGCCGCTCAAGCGCGACCGTATTCTCAAAAAGATGCAGAAGCGCCACAAGCAGATTCAGGACGCCTAAGCCCTTTTCTGCCGATCCCTTTTTCCTGCTTACATTTTCGATACGCCAGGTAGCCCTCAACTTATGTCACGATTGCGCGTTGTTTTTGCCGGCACGCCTGAATTCGCCGCTTCGAGTCTGGCAACGCTGCTGGAAAGCCAACACCAGGTGGTCGCGGTTTACACCCAGCCCGACCGCCCTGCCGGGCGGGGCCGCAAACTTACGCCCAGCCCAGTGAAACAGCTGGCGCTAGCGCACGACCTGCCCGTTTATCAGCCCCAAACCTTAAAAGAGCCCGCCGCGCAGGCTGAGCTCGCGGCGCTGAACGCGGACATCATGGTCGTGGTCGCCTATGGGCTGCTGCTTCCCCAAGCCGTGTTGGACCTACCGCGCTTGGGCTGCGTTAACGTTCACGCCTCGCTGCTGCCCCGCTGGCGCGGCGCGGCGCCCATTCAGCGGGCCATCGAAGCGGGCGATAGCGTCTCGGGCGTCACCATCATGCAGATGGACGCGGGCTTGGATACCGGCGCTATGCTGTCTGAAGTGCGCACGCCGATTACGTCACGCACCACCGGTGGCGAGTTACATGACCGCCTCGCGGTTCAAGGCGCCAATGCACTCGTGACCGTGCTGGATGATCTAGCTAAGGGCACCATTACCGCCACGCCGCAGCCAGAGGAAGGCGTGACCTACGCCGCTAAACTCAGCAAAGCGGAAGCCGAACTCGATTTTCACCAGCCCGCTCTTCAACTGGCCAGCAAAATTCGTGCGTTCAACCCTTGGCCGGTTGCTTGGTGTGCGCTGGGCGATGATCGCCTGCGACTGCTGATGGCAAGCGCCGAAACGGGCGACCACCCGCCGAACGAACCCGGCACGCTACTTGAGCACGGTGACGACCATCTGCGCATTGCCTGCGGCAGCGATGGTCGCGACGTGCTGTGTGTCACCATCGCGCAGCTGCCCGGCGGCAAAGCGATGGCCGTTCGAGAGCTACTCAATGCGCGCCACGCGCGCCTTGCTACCGGCACTCACTTAGGCAAACCAACGGCTCAGGCCAGTGAAGGAGATACACCATGAGCCAAAAGCGCCCCCCTCCAAGCGGTGGCAGTGGCCAGGAAGTACGCGCCGCTGCGGCCCGCGCACTGGCGCCGGTACTCAGCGACCAAGGTTCATTGGCCGGGCTGGACGAACATAGCGTGGTGGCCCGTGATCGTGGGCTGCTCAAAGAGCTCTGCTTTGGCACCTGCCGCCGCTTACCCCGCCTGGAAGCGTTAGCCAGTGTTCTGCTTAAGCAGCCTTTCAAGAAACGCGATAGCGATGTGCAGGCTCTGCTGTTACTGGGTATCTACCAGTTGCTCTACATGCGTATTCCCGCCCATGCGGCGGTCGGCGAAACCGCAGGGGCGGCGCGCTTACTCAAGAAAGAGTGGGCCACACGCGTACTCAATGGCTGCCTGCGCCGCCTACAGCGCGAGTCAGAGGCGCTTCAGGCGCAGGTAGATAAGGAGGAGAGTGTAGCGTTAGAGCATCCGCCCTGGTTACTTAACGCCTTGCGTCAGGCCTGGCCTGAGCAGTGGCGCGCTGTTGTGGAAGCCAATAACCAGCCGGGGCCGATGACGTTAAGAGTGAATCAGCATCACAACGACCGTGAAGCCTACCTTTCGTTGTTGACCGAGCAGGGATTGAGCGGCCACTTATGCCCCCACGCCCCCGATGCGATCACGCTGGAAACGCCCTGCGATGTCAGCACGCTTCCCGGCTTTGACGCGGGGCACGTCAGCGTTCAGGACGAAGCGGCGCAGCTCTCGGCAGTGCTGCTGGGGCCTGCTTTAGCGCCTCGCCCCGGTGCCCACGTCTTGGATGCTTGCTGTGCGCCTGGCGGTAAAACCGCGCATTTGCTGGAGCAGTTCGATATCAACCTGATCGCAATCGATAGCGATAACCAGCGCCTGGCACGGGTAGACGATACCCTCAATCGGTTAGGCGTCGAAGCGGTGCTCGAACACGCCGATGCCACCGAGCGTGACTGGTGGAGTGGCACGCCCTTTGATGCCATTTTGCTCGATGCGCCTTGCTCGGGTACCGGTGTTATCCGCCGCCACCCGGATATCAAAAAACTGCGCCGTAAGGACGATATTCGCCCCTTGGCCAAGCTTCAGCGCCAGCTGTTAGACAACCTCTGGCCGATGCTGCGCGAAGGCGGCACCCTGCTCTACGCCACCTGCTCGGTTCTGCCGGAAGAGAACAGTGAACAAATCGAGGCGTTTCTTGCCCGCACGCCTGACGCTCATGTGACTACGCCTAACGACGTTGCCTGGGGCATTGTCAGCGGCGCGGGTCGCCAACTGTTTCCGGCACAGGGCAGCCACGATGGCTTTTTTTATGCCAGACTAGAGAAGCGGTCTGTCTAGGCATTCACCGATGCCAAGGCAGTGAATTTATGACAAGGAAGGAGACACTATGAGTCATCATACTTACAAGCACGTAGAACTGACCGGATCTTCAGAGAAAGGGATCGAAGAAGCCGTTCAGAACGCACTGGCCAAAGCATCCGAAACCATCCAGCACATGCGCTGGCTGGAAGTGGTCGACACCCGTGGCCATATTGAAGATGGCCAAGTGGCGCACTGGCAAGTGACGGTTAAAGTCGGCTTTACGCTAGAATAAGCCTCACCTGCTTTTCAGCGGCGGCTGGTTTACACTGGCCGCCGTCTTTATTGCAGCGCATGATAGACCCTCCTGCCCCCTTGCGGGTCAGAACAGCGTCCTAAGACCGCCTTCTGGTCTTAACGACATCGCGCTGGCGCTTTTAATGGAACCGATGCTCAGCAATGAAAATCATCATTCTCGGCGCCGGCCAGGTCGGCGGCACCTTGGCAGAACACCTCGCTCGCGAGGAAAACGACATCACGGTCGTTGATACCGACGCGAAAAAGCTGCGCGATCTGCACACCAAACTCGATATCCGCACCGTGACCGGCGCGGGCTCCTACCCGATCGTGCTGCGCCAGGCAGGCTGCGAAGACGCCGACATGTTGATCGCCGTGACCAACAGCGACGAGATCAATATGATCGCCTGCCAAGTGGCCCATACGCTGTTTCGCACCCCCACCAAAATTGCCCGCGTGCGCGCCACGGCGTACCTGACCCGTAAGGGGCTATTCGCCCACGAAGCGATTCCCATCGACGTACTGATCAGCCCCGAGCAGGTGGTCACCGACCACGTGCGCCGCCTGATCGAGCACCCCGGTGCGCTACAGGTACTGGAGTTTGCAGGAGGCCTCGTTCAATTGGTCGCGGTAAAAGCGTTTTACGGCGGCCCGCTGGTGGGTCAGGATTTGGCCTTTCTGCGTCGCCATATGCCCAACGTGGATACCCGTGTGGCGGCGATCTATCGCCGTAGCCGACCGATCATTCCCCGTGGCGATACGGTGATCGAAGCCGACGACGAGGTCTTCTTCCTCGCCGCTCGGCGCGATATTCGCGCGGTGATGAGCGAGCTGCGCCGAGTCGAGCGAGACTTCCGCCGCGTGGTGATTGCCGGGGGCGGCAATATCGGCGAGCGGCTGGCGGAGCATTTGGAGCATAGCCACCAGGTCAAGATCATCGAGCACAACCTGGAACGCTGCACCACGCTCTCCGAGCGGTTGGATCGCACCGTGGTCCTCCACGGCAGCGCCACCAGCAAACGGCTGCTTGAAGAGGAGAACATCGAAGAGTGCGATATCTTCTGCGCGCTGACCAACGACGACGAGGTCAATATCATGTCGTCACTGCTGGCCAAGCGATTAGGCGCCAAGAAGGTGCTGACGCTAATTAACAACGCCGCTTACGTCGATTTAGTGCAAGGTGGCGAGATCGATATTGCGATATCACCCCAGCAGGCGACCATTGGCAGCCTGCTGACCCACGTGCGCCGGGGCGACATCGTCAACGTCCACTCGTTGCGCCGGGGCGCCGCGGAAGCGATTGAGGCGATCGCTCACGGCGACAAGCAGTCCTCTAAAGTGGTTGGCCGCACCATCCGAGAGATCGATCTCCCCGAAGGCACCACCATTGGCGCCATTGTGCGCGGTAAAGAGGTCATCATTGCCCATGGTGACGTGATGGTGGAGAGCGGCGACCACGTGATTCTGTTTGTGATCGACAAACGCCGCATTCGTGATGTGGAGCGCTTGTTCCAAGTCGGTCTCACGTTCTTTTGATAACCCCCGAACCACTGCCGCTGGCAGCCAATAACAGGAGCATGCGACAACCATGAGTCTGCGGGTTATTTTGCGCATATTGGGGCTGCTGCTGATGCTATTCAGCCTGACCATGCTGCCCCCAACGCTAATCTCTCTCTGGTTTCGCGACGGCGTCTGGAGTGCTTATATCAGCGGTATCGCTATTTCGGTGGCCACCGGGCTGCTGCTGTATTTACCCAATCGACGTTCACAAAAAGAGCTGCGCATCCGCGATGGTTTTATTATCGCCGCCATGTTCTGGACGGTGTTGGCGCTGTTCGGCTCGCTCCCCCTAATGCTGTTTGGCGAAGGCTCGCTGAGTATCACCGATGCGGTATTCGAGTCGTTTTCCGGCCTGACCACCACCGGTGCCACGGTGATTACCGGCATCGACTTTTTGCCCGAATCGATTCTTTATTACCGCCAGCAGCTCCAGTGGCTGGGTGGCATGGGGATCGTCGTACTGGCCGTTGCCATCCTGCCCACGCTCGGGGTCGGCGGCATGGCCCTCTACCGTACCGAGATACCAGGCCCTCTCAAGGACTCCAAGCTAACGCCACGCATTACCGAAACCGCCAAGGCGCTGTGGTATATCTATGCCACGCTCACCGTGGCCTGCATGGTGGCTTATATGTTGGCGGGCATGAGCTGGTTCGATGCCTTGAGCCACAGCTTTTCCACCATCGCCAACGGCGGCTTTTCTACCTACGATGCCAGCATTGGCTATTTTGATAGCGCCACGATTGAGTTGATCTGTGTCGCCTTCATGCTTATTTCGGCGTTCAGTTTCAGCCTACATTTCATTGCATGGCGTGAAAAAAGTTTGATGCACTATTTTCATGACCCTGAAGCGCGCTTTTTGATGCTTTTTTTGCTGGCCCTGATCGTCGTAACCGTGCTGTCGCTGTGGCTAACGGCCACCTACGATACGTTGCGTGGTTTACGGCACGGCGTCTTTCAAGTGGTCTCGGTCGCCACGACCGCAGGCTTCAGTGTCGCTGACTTCTCCATGTGGCCAGGCGCCCTGCCCTTTCTGCTGTTTGTCGCCGCCTTTGTGGGTGGCTGTTCCGGCTCTACCGGTGGCGGCATGAAGGTGATACGGATTATTTTGATCCTTAAACAAGGCATGCGCGAAATCATGCGCTTAATCCACCCCAATGCGGTCATTGCCGTCAAAGTGGGCAAGGTCAGCGTGCCGGACAGCATTGCCCAGGCGGTCTGGGGTTTCTTCTCCGTTTACGTCCTGCTGTTCTTTTTAATGTTAGTCGGGGTCATGGCGACTGGCGTTGATCAGGTAACCGCTTGGTCGACGGTCGGGTCTGCGCTCAACAACCTAGGCCCGGCGCTGGGTGAAGCTAGTACCCACTATGGTGATATGCCCAGCCTCGCGAAATGGATACTGGTACTGGCCATGCTGTTAGGACGCCTGGAAATTTTTACCGTGCTAGTGCTATTTACACCCGCTTTCTGGCGGCGTTAAGCACGTCACGCCTGCCCCCTTATTGATCGATTTGAGAGCTGTTAATGAACCAAGATGATACGTCTCACCAAGAAGCTTCTCAGCAAGCGAGTGAGCCACTGGCGCAAACGGCCAGCTCGCTGCCGGCCACCAGCGGGCCGTTAAAAACCTTCACGATTGGCGAAACCCGCTACACGCTGCTGGGAACGGCCCACGTGTCGGCGGAAAGCGCCGACGATGTGCGGGCGCTCTTGGCAAGTGACGCCTTTGATGCGGTCGCCATCGAGCTTTGTGATGCCCGCCACCACAGCATGTCGAACCCCGACGCCATGGGCGAGCAGGACCTGTTTCAAGTATTCAGAGAAGGCAAGGCAGGCATGGTCGCGGCGAGCCTGGCGCTCGGCGCTTTTCAACAGCGTATTGCCGATCAATCCGGCATTCAGCCAGGGGCTGAAATGCGCGCCGCTGTTGAAGAAGCCGGTCGTCTCAAGCTACCACTGCTGCTGGTTGACCGGGATGTAGGCGTGACGCTGAAGCGCATCTATCGCAACGTACCGTGGTGGCAGCGCTTTTCGCTCTTTTCTGGGCTTATCGGCAGCGTGCTTTCTCGCCAGGATGTCTCTAAAGAGGATATCGAAAAGCTCAAAGAGGGCGATATGCTGGAAGCGACTTTCAGCGAATTTGCCGCGGAGTCCGAAGCGTTGTATTCACCGCTGATTCGTGAGCGCGACCGCTACATGGCGCTACGTTTAGCCGAAGAGGCGCCACCAGGGCGCTACCAGCATGTGCTGGTGGTGATCGGCGCGGGCCACCTAAAAGGCACCGGCGAACACTTGGAAGCCCCACTGCCCGCCGACCCTAAAGTAGAGCGCGAATCACTGGAAGCCACGCCGCCGCCGTCCAAACTGTGGAAAGCGTTGCCTTGGCTGATTACCGCGTTGGTACTCACCGGCTTCGCGATTGGTTTTTCGCGTAATACCGACCTTGGCTGGCAGCTGGTACTTGAGTGGTTCTTGATTAACGGCATTCTCTCTGGCGGGGCGACCATCATTGCCCTGGCACACCCGGTGACCGTGATTGCGACTTTCTTTGCCGCACCGCTCACCTCGCTGAACCCCACTATCGGTGCGGGCTTTGTGGCCGCCGGGGTTGAGCTCTATATGCGCAAACCCAAAGTGCGCGATTTTTCATCGCTACGCCACGATGTCACCCAGTTGAAAGGCTGGTGGCAAAACCGCGTATCACGCACCCTGCTGGTCTTCATTCTGGCCACTTTGGGGTCTGCGATTGGTACTTGGGTAGCGGGGTTCAGAATCGCCGGCGCGCTATTTGGCAGTGGCAGCGCGTAAATCGACTATCGCAGCGCTTATTCCTCCCTGAGCGCTGCTTCTTGCTTGGCTAATAGGCGCCGCATCGCCGCGGTCGGCGAGTCGATTCTGTGATGCAGTCGGCTTGCCGCATAGCTATCGTTAAACACTTCAAAATAGTCATCCAGTACATCTGCCGCGCTGCTATCGCCGCCCTGGCGCAATAACTCGATCGCTACTTCCGCCGTGCACAAATGCGCTTTTGACGCCGGTTTGCGCAGCCGATAGCGCGTCTCTCGTTCAGTACTCAACGGCAGTACGGGAAGCGGGTCAAGGTAAGCGCTCTTGCGAAACATCCGCCGTGCCTGACGCCAGGTGCCATCCAGAATGATAAATACCGGAATACGCGCCTGCGCTTTCGCCGCATGCACCGCTTCGATACTCACGACCCGATCCGCATAGTCGGGCTGGTCATCGGGGAAAATCACAAAGGGGGCATAGCGAGGGTCTTTCAACAGTGCTGCCAGCTGTGCATCCGGCGCGGTACGGTACCAAGTAAAGGTTCGCGTCTCACTAAGCACATCGCCAATCAAGCGACCGGTATTCGTCGGCTTGTAGTGCTCGATCGGATGCGTTAACAGCCATACCTGAGCAACGCTTTCCGCCTTCACTTGATAGGGGCACAAACAGTTTAGCGCCGGTAAATTGCAACCCTCACAGCGCGTGACAAAACTGCCGCGGGCTTTGAATTCACGCCTGGGCGGACGCGGATGCTCCGCGGAAGACTCATGAGTGACGGTATCATGATCAAAAGAGCGATCGTTCAAAGCACTCTCATCAACAGAGCTTTCAAAAGCAGACATCCGCGCTCCATAGGGTTGAACAACCAAGGGGAAAAGGGCGCAGAGTATAAAGCAGGATATCGCTGGTCAGCTAGGTGCTTAACCATAAGGTCAAGACGATGAGAGGGAAGATAGCGAAAGCTTTTGGTCAATGCGTTCCAAGATGTTTTTCAAACTCAGCACTGACTCAATGGCAAGCATTAAAATAGCCGCATTTTTGTCGGGATCATCCGGGTATTCATGGGCGAAACGATTTCGCAGCATTCTAAGCGCTTGCCACTGCTCGCTATCTTCGATGTAGCCCAATTTTTCCAGCCGGTGAAGCTTGTCGAGCATGGGGCGGTCCTCATAGGGCTCCTGTAAATACAGCAGCACTGAAGGGAGGAGCCGCGTGCCAATAGCATCCTGTAATTTACCAAACCGAAGCACGAATTGATCCAGACTTTGAATCTCCGCATCACTTAGTAACCCAAGTCGTTCACCGGTGAGTGGCAGCGATCTTTCCAAAGACGACAATGCATAGTCAATGAAACGACGATGGCGCTGACACTCCCGCCACGCATCCAGTAATCGATGCTGAGGAACATCTTGATTCATAGCGGTATACCCGACTGCTCGGCGATACTGAATATAGGGGGAAAATGACCCCGGCCTGGATAGTCGATCAGCATATCGATTTTTTGCTCGCCCAACGCTTGCTGAAGTTGCACCTGACACCGCATTTCGGCCCGGACGATATCATTAACATCCTTCATGTCCGTGGTGATCAGTAGATCGATATCTCCGCCACGGCGACTGTCATCCGTTCGAGAACCAAAAAGTTTGACTCGCGCCTGAGCACCAAAGCAGTTTTTTACTGACTGAACGATCATTTGGTGCTGATAGTCGCTCAAACGCATAGCCGTTCTCCTTGCCTTCTTTTTCAACACACTAACTTATAAAGGCTAGCATATTTCCTCACCACCACCGTAAACCTAAAAAAACTCTAACGTTGACACCCAAAGCGCAACGTCGCTAAAGTCTCGTCAACTAATATAGATAAAAAGGTTTACAGATGACCGTGCAACACGAACAGTTCCCACACGAACAACGCCACGATTGGTCGCTAGATGAGATCAACGCGCTGTTCGCCCTGCCGTTCAATGACCTGCTGTTTCAAGCCCAACAGGTTCACCGTGCCCACTTCGATGCTAACGCGGTGCAGGTCTCTACCCTGCTATCGATCAAAACCGGCGCCTGCCCAGAGGACTGCAAATACTGCCCACAATCCGGTCACTACAATACCCAGCTGGAAAAAGAGAAGCTGCTGGAAATCGAAAAGGTCGTCGAACAAGCCAAAGCAGCGAAAGAGGCAGGCGCCAGCCGGTTTTGCATGGGCGCGGCGTGGCGAAGCCCGCGGGATAAGGATCTACTGCTGGTCGAAGAGATGGTTCGTCAGGTGAAAGCCGTGGGCCTGGAGACCTGCATGACCCTGGGAATGGTCGATGGTGAACAGGCCAGCCGATTGGCCACGGCGGGGCTCGATTACTACAACCACAACCTGGATACCTCGCCGGAGTTCTATGGCGAAATCATCACCACCCGCACCTACAGCGACCGGCTGGAAACGCTCTCCAACGTACGCGATGCGGGCATGAAGGTCTGCTCCGGCGGTATTCTCGGGATGGGTGAAGATGCCAAAGATCGTAGCGCCCTGCTGCAGCAGTTGGCCAAGCTCTCGCCGCACCCGGAATCCGTGCCGATCAATATGCTGGTCAAAGTGCCCGGCACACCGCTGGAAAACGTTGAAGATTTAGATCCCATCGAGTTTATCCGCGCCATTGCGGTCGCCCGGATCATGATGCCGCAAAGCCATGTGCGGCTTTCCGCTGGTCGCGAGCAGATGAACGAATCAACTCAGGCGCTGGCGTTTTTGGCAGGCGCCAACTCGATCTTCTACGGCGACAAACTGTTGACCACCGGCAACCCTCAAGTGGATCGCGACCGTGCGCTGTTTGCCAAGCTGGGCCTGCACCCTGAGAAGCGTGAGACCTGCGAAAGCGAAGATACCCAAGCAGCACGCCTTGCCCAACAGGCACAGCAGCAAATGCACGCCGAACGCGTTGCCGAGCTGGCGGTAGATGCCAGTGTCTGAAGCGTGGCGAGAGCGCCTGGCCGATGACCGCGCTCAGCGAGACTCGTTCGCGGCGCGTGTCACTGCAAGCCGTCCAGGCCGTCGATCAGCACCAGTGTCTGTTCTGCCGTGACCCGCATCAGACATTGCGCGGTGGCAGGACTACCGCCGGTGCCGCCACCCCATTTCGCTCGCTCGAAATCGCAGCGAGCATCGCGGTAGCCGATCCAGGCACGTTGCATTGCCTTCAACGCCGGCACCTGTGCGGGTGCGTTCCAGCTCTGTGCCTCTGCCTCAGCGTCAGCTGAGGTGTACATCGCCATCAGGTCGCTGTAAGCAGTGTTCAACCGGTCGTCCCAAAACTGCCGCTCCCGATCTAGACAACCGCCCATCGCGATCGTCGTGGAACCGCCCTCTGTGTCGGCCATGCAGGCATTCGCGGATTCACCGACGCAGGCAAGCCGCGCGTCATCCGATGCGTCAGCAAGGCAGGACTGCGTGGCCTCATCCGAATAAGTCAAACCCTGCGCGGCAACACCGCCCGCCCATCCCATCACGAAAACAATGCTAAAGATTGTGTTCTTCACGTGCTTTTTTCCTTGTGCCGACCGGGTCTCGAATTTTTAAGACAACAGCAAATTACCCTGCTGCTTCCAGCGATTGACCAGCGCCGGAACGCCTTCTCCGGCAGTGGTATTGATTGCCAGGACACCCGGCGGGCTGAGGTTATCCGCTTCCGGATCGACCAGTGCGCAGGGGGTATCGTAGTCGATGTAGGATAACAGCGATGCGGCGGGCATGACGGCCAGCGACGTGCCGACGACCAGCAGAAAATCCGCCTGACTCACCAGTTCGCAGGCTTCCGCAAATAGCGGCACCGCCTCTCCAAACCAAACCACGTCGGGGCGTAGCTGACTGCCTTTATCGCACACATTGCCCAGCTCGATACCGCCTTTGGGGAGCGGGTAGCGCATGCGTTCATCGACCGATGAGCGCGCTTTTAAAATTTCGCCGTGCAAGTGCAGCACATGGCGTGAGCCTGCCCGCTCGTGCAAGTCGTCAATATTTTGGGTAATGATACTGACACCGAAGCCACTTTGCTCGAGAGCAGCCAACGCCTTGTGCGCGGCATTGGGCTTGGCACGCCGTATCTGTTCACGGCGCTGGTTGTAAAAATCCAGCACTTGCTGGGGGTTTCGTTTCCACCCCTGGGGCGTGGCCACCTCTTCGACCGGGTGGTTCTCCCACAAGCCATCGCTGGCACGAAAAGTTTTAATACCACTTTCGGCACTCATCCCGGAACCGGTAAACACCACCAAATGGGGGCTTGCTGCCATGGTTACCTCATCGTCACTGGTTGGCGACCTAAATAAAAATCTAATAGACCAGCTGTCCTATCTTACCGACGAAACGCTGCTTATTGCGGTAAGGGTAAACATCAATGACGCGGCCATCCACTATCGCCTGCTGCAGCGCTAACCAGTAATCGGGGTCAAATAGTTCTGGGTGCTGCTCTATAAACAGGCGGCGCAGCGCTGGGTTAGCGAACATAAAGGGGCCGAACTCCTCAGGAAAAATATCGTTTTGGCCAATCGATAGCGTATCGCCCCCCTGATAATCGTTGCCGACGGTTTTGGGTATGTGCCGAAAACGGCATTCGGTGAGGTAGCAGACCTCATCGTAGTCGTAGAAGATTACACGGCCATGGCGGGTAACACCGAAATTCTTTAACAGCATGTCGCCAGGAAAGATATTTGCCGCGGCCATCTGCTTAATGGCGTTGCCGTAATCTTTGAGCACCATGAGCGTCTCTTCGTCGCTGCACTGCTCCAGGTAGATATTCAGCGGCGTCATCATCCGCTCGGTATAGCAGTGTTTGATGATGACCTTGTCGTCTTTCAACACAACGGTTGAGGGAGCTACTTCAAGCAAGTGCGCTAGGCACTCCGGGGCAAAATGATCCTGGCGAACAATGAAATTAGAGAACTCCTGAGTATCGGCCATGCGCCCTACTCGGTCATGGCGTTTTACTAGCCGATACTTTTCGCGTACCACGGCGTGGGTCACGTCTTTGGCCGGGTCGAATTTATCTTTGATGATTTTAAACACGGTGCGAAAGCTGGGTAACACGAACACCGCCATTACCATGCCGCGCACACCTGGGGCGATAACAAATTGATCTTCGCGCTTGGCGACCTGACGATTCAGGGCTCGGAAAAACTCGGTTTTGCCATGTTTGAAGAAGCCGATGGCAGCGTAAAGCTCGCCTTCCGGTTTGTGCGGCATCAGTTGCTGCAGGTAATCGACAAACTCCCTGGGTACCGCGACCTCCACCTGAAAATAAGCGCGGGTAAAGGAGAAAATAATCGACACTTCATCGGTTTCGATCAGCACCGTATCCAGGTGTAGGCAGGGGTCGCCCCCCTGCTGCTCGCCAAATCCCTCGCCGTGGAGCACCGGCAGCACCAGCGGTACTTGCTCGCCACCGCCACGAATACGCCCGACCAGATAAGCTCCTTTATTGCGGTAGAAAACGCTATTCAGCAATTCGATTTCTGCATCGCCTGTGTTCAAAATCGCCGGGGGTAAGTGCTGCTGTAAGAAAGTGGCGCCGAGATGGGTATCCTGGTCTATATCCGCAAAACGGTTTTCGAAGGGCGCATCGATAAGCGCCCATTTGAGGGCAGCCTGCCAGTCGCCATTCACCTGTTTGCGACGGCAGAGATCAATTCCCGAGCGGTGGGCAGCATCCTCCCGGGAGCTATACACGAACATCCAGTCGTTGCGGATATGGCGATGATGGAAAATTGCGCAGAACAGCGAGTTAAAAAAAGTCTCGGCCAGCTCGTAATCCAGCCGGTGGCTAATCAGCTCGGCATAGTGGTGACGCGCTTCGCGCCAACTTTCGCAGTGAGAGACGACGTCGGGGTCGAAGGTACGCTTTAAGCGCCCAAGCGTAACGTCGATTTTCTCCTTGTAGAGATTGATTCGCTCCGCTGAGGCTTGCTGCGCATCGCGCCACGCGGCATCACGGAAGCGGCGACTGGCATCCGCGGTGATCGCTTTGAAGCGCGCCCGGTACTCATCGAATCCATGCAAAATAGTGGTGGCTAAACGGTACGCAGGTGCGTGTTTCAAGGGCCGTGCTCCTGATCATTTTGGCCAGCTTCGCGTAACGGGTCACGACTTGCGAGACGACCTTGGTGGATACCCGTGCGCCGTTAGCGAATGGATTCAATGCGACGGACCTGCAAACAGAAAGGCCCGGCCGTTCGATCCGCAATCAAAAAGCCGAGCTGATGAATCTCGCTTGGCGTGACGGCTGGGGCATCACTCAATACCGTTCCCCGCCGCACTGCTTCAAAAGCATCCCATGAAAAGTGCAGTGTCTCCCAGGCATCTTGAGAAGGGGTAAACTTCACCCGGTACGCTGACGCATTGCCCAGGGAGGTGCTTTTAAGACGCAGTTGATAGGTACGTCCATCCCCCCGCACCGTCAACGCGATGCCATGGGCATCCGCGAGCGTAGGCTCGAATCCGTTGGGCTCGCGGCGAACGGAGGCAAAACCACCGCCATTTTCCAGCGACACCTCGCCATGAAAGTGGCTTTCGTTGTTAGTAACACTAAACGTGCTCTGTGAAAAACCGCCCATCACGCCATCATCCACCGCGTACCAGCGCGGCTGCTCGTTGGGGCTATCAAATGTCAACGCCATGCTTACTCCTTGTCATCAGCCAAAAAAGCCTCTTTGCCGCAGGGCAAAGAGGCTTGGTCAGCCTAGGTGATTACGCTTGCAAATTACAGCTTCGCCGTCGTGACCGCTGGGTCTGAATCACTGCTCTCCAACTCTTCAGGTGACGCGACCACGAGCGCAAACTCCTCCTCGGCCGTTTTCGCGACCAAGTGATGCTTGCTGTAAAAGAAGAAGTAGGCTGCACCAACAATGAACAGCACGATGGTGTAGTTGAAAGCACGCGGGTCGAAGGCGTATACCCCCGTCAGCGCGATCAAGGAAAGCACCAGTGCAATCCCTGAAGTGACGACACCGCCAGGGGTTTTGTACGGGCGCGGCAGGTCGGGCTGCTTTACCCGCAGTAGAATATGGCTGAGCGCCATGAGCGCATAAGAGATCGTCGCACCGACCACGGCCATCCCCAGCATCAGGTCGCCTTCGCCGCTCAACGACACCAAAAAGCCAAACACGCCGGGCACGATCAGGGCCAGATAAGGCACTTTACGGCCGCTGGTCAGCGATAGCGGCTTCGGCAAATACCCCGCCCGTGAGAGCGCAAACACTAACCGGCTGTAGCCATAAATAATCGAGAAGAAGGAAGCGATCAGCCCCGCCAGGCCCAGCACGTTCACCACCGTTGCCAGGGTCGGATTGCCCGCTGCGTTCAACGCATCCACCAGCGGCACGCCGCTTTGGCCGATCATTTCAGCCCCCGCCGCACCGGCCAGCAGCACCACGACCAGCAGCGCGGTGAACAGCAGGAACAGCATCGCGCCAATAATGCCTTTGGGCATGTCCCGAGCGGGGTCTTTGGCTTCTTCCGCGGCCAGCGGTACGCCTTCCACCGCCAGGAACAGCCACATGCCAAACGGCAGCGCCGCCCACACACCGTACCAACCAAACGGCATAAAGGTGCTCGCGCCCGCTGCATCGGTGGGGGCAATATCGAATAGATTGGCGGCATCAAAATCCCCGATCAGCGCGACCGCGGTGGCAAGAATAGCGAACACCGCCAGGCCACTAATCACCATCATGACTTTTAGCGCTTCCCCCACCCCCGCTAAGTGAATGCCGATGAAGAGCGCGTAGAAAATGAGATAGACCAGAGGGCCGTTGATACCCAGCAACGACTCCACGGCAGCGCCAATGAAAATCACAATGGCCGCCGGTGCCAGGGCGTACTCGATCAAAACCGCCAGCCCGGTTAAGTAACCACCGGCAGGCCCCATGGCCTGGCGGGCAAAGCTGTAGCCGCCGCCCGCGACGGGAATCGCGGCTGACATTTCGGCAAGCGACAGCACCAGCGCCAGATACATCAACGCCATTAAACAGGCCGCTATCGCAAAGCCACCCCAACCCGCTTCTGCAATACCAAAGTTCCAGCCGGCGAAGTCACCGGAAATAACGTAGGAAACCCCAAGCCCCGCGAGCAATATCCAGCCCGCGGTGCCTTTGCGCAGCTGACGTTTCGCCAGGTACGCCTGATCAATCGATGGTTGTGTCATCGTTTTGCCCTTTTAGAGTGGAACGAAATCGTCGTCAGCGGCGTGCTGTTGTTTATCAACGTTGTTCCATGTTGTTGTGTATGTGTTGTTATTGAGGTGCTGGTCTTGCGATGTGCACGTTCGTTAATCAGCAACCAGAAAGTTTCGCGTCGAGCTTGGGGCGCCGGATGCCGAGTCACCTTCCAGCACATCGTCTTCGCTGCGATCTTTTAATTTAACTCCCGACAACTTGAGCTGGCGGGCCTCTTTTAACAGCAGAAAGAAACGCCGGGCGGCCTCCTCTATTTGCAAACCCGCCGGTCGCACGTTGGAAATGCAGTTGCGTCGGTCGTCTCTTAACCCCGGTTCTGGCGCCCAGGTCATATAAAGTCCCAGGCTGTCCGGCGAACTAAGCCCGGGGCGTTCACCAATCATCACCAGCACGGCATCAGCATTGAGCAGTGCGCCGATTTCATCGCCAATGGCCACACGCCCTTGCTCGACGATCGTCAGCGGCGCTAGCTGCCAATCAACGGCATCGCTGTCAAACGTTTGGTAAAGCGCGCGAAGAAACGGCGCGCTATTTTGCTGCACGGCCAGCGCCGAAAGCCCATCGACCACCACGACCGCCAAATCAAAGCGCTGCTGAGACGCAGCCGCTTGCTGGATGTGCTCACGGCTCTCGTCGTTGAGGCGACGGCCATAGTCGGGCCGCTGCAAGTACATGGCGCGATCCTGGGCATGGCTGTGCAGGCGCAGCGGCGCTTCAGACAAATTGAGAACTTGGGTCAGCTCGGTGGAGAGCGCTTCCACGTCCAACGGGCAGTGCACGGCATCCTGGGCTTGGGCATGAGCCAACTGAAACGCCAGCAGCTTGCTGGTCGGCAGGCTGACCCCGGCGCGTCCCAAGCCAATGCGCGCATCGGTAAAGGCATTCAACCGCTCCCAGGGGTTTTCTACCACGATGGGGGTTGACGGATCATGTGCCATGGCGCGGCTCCTTGGGCAGGTGACGCAGGCTGTTGGCGAAGGCAGCCGGGAGCTGGTCGTTTAACCGGTGGGTGCTGACATCCTGGAAGATCTGCATCTCTTCGAGCCAGCGCTCAAACTCCGGCGCGGCCTTCAGCCCCAGCACCCGCCGCGCATACAAAGCGTCATGGAAAGAGGTGGTCTGGTAATTGAGCATGATGTCGTCGGAGCCAGGAATGCCCATGATGAAGTTGCAGCCCGCCACGCCGAGCAGAGTGAGCAGATTATCCATGTCATTTTGATCGGCTTCGGCGTGGTTGGTGTAGCAGACATCGCAGCCCATGGGCACGCCCAACAACTTGCCGCAGAAGTGATCCTCAAGCCCTGCACGGGTGATCTCTTTGCCATCGAATAGGTACTCGGGGCCGATAAAGCCAACCACGGTATTGACCAGCAACGGATTGAACTTGCGTGCCACTGCATAGGCGCGGGCTTCACAGGTTTGTTGATCGAGCCCGTGATGGGCGTCGGCGGACAGCGAGCTGCCCTGGCCGGTTTCAAAATACATCACATTGCGCCCCACCGTGCCGCGATTCAGCGACTGCGCTGCCGCTTCGGCTTCGGCCAGAGTGCTCAAATCAAAGCCGAAGCTGCGATTAGTGGCTTCGGTGCCACCGATCGACTGAAACACCAGATCGACCGGGGCGCCCTGCTCGATCGCTTCCAGGGTATTCGTCACGTGGGTCAACACGCAGGACTGGGTGGGGATTTGATACTTCTGAATCACCTCATCCATCAGGCGCATCAGTTTGACGCTCTGAGCGACGTTATCCGTCGCGGGATTAATGCCAATCACCGCATCGCCGCTGCCATAGAGCAAACCATCGAGAATACTTGCGGCAATGCCGGTCACATCGTCCGTCGGGTGATTAGGCTGGAGCCGAGTAGAGAGGCGCCCTGGCAGGCCAATCGTGTTGCGAAAAGCGGTCGTGACTCGACACTTCTTGGCGACCAGAATTAAGTCCTGGTTGCGCATCAGCTTGCTAACGGCAGCGGCCATTTCGGGGGTGATTCCCGCTTTTACGTCTGTTAATACGTCACTTGTCGCGTGATCGGAGAGTAGCCAGTTACGAAAGTCGCCGACGGTCAGGTGGCGAAGCGGGGCAAAAGCATCGGCATCATGATCATCGATAATGAGCCGGGTGATCTCATCCTCCTCGTAAGGAATTAACGCCTCGTTCAAAAAAGTCGTCAGCGGGAGTTCGGCCAACACCATTTGAGCGACCACGCGCTCTTCGGCGCTCTCTGCCATTACGCCAGCCAAACGGTCGCCGGAACGCGGCGGTGTGGCTTTGGCCATCAACTCCGCCAAACTTGCGAAGCGGTAGCGGCGGCTCCCCACCGTGGTTTGATAGGTCTGCGCCATAGAGCGGTCCTTTTTGTCATGACGGCTTTACATCGCGCTGACTGCGCGTTGAGGTACAAAACTTGCTTGTTTCCACCATAGCGCTATCACTAGAGAGGGAGTATCGAGTTTTGGCAAACTCGCCGACATTCCTTTTTACCTAACGAATACAATCGCTTAATGCATTTACCAAGCATTTTTTAAGACCGCTAAACCCCTGGGGAGAGCTTTATGACCACGCTCGACAGCTCATTTGCACCAAAAAGATGCACTCAGGAAGCGTTTGATGCCGATGAGCACGCACAGAATTTAACCCGCTGGCAGCAGGAGTATGACCAGCTCAGCCCAGGCAGCTTCTACGGGCGGCTGGATGAAGTGGCATTAGAAACCATGCAGGTGTTCAAAGAACACACAGGCCAAGCGCTGCGTCAGCAGTGCAAAGTGTGGCCAGAATCGCTATGGATCGGTATTCCTGCTAACCAGCCAGGTTCGAGGATCAATGGGCAAGCGCTCACCGATGGCGAGGTAATGTGTCGCCCGGGCGGGTGTGATTTTGAACTGGTGACGCCGGAAAAATTCGATATTTATGGGCTGGTGATCCATTTGCCCGCGTTGTTAGCGGCTGCCGAGCGGCAGGGGATCCGTTTGGATACCCGTTGGCACTTAATGCCGCGGCGGCAAGCGGCTCGCGATACGCTGCACGCCGTATCGTTTCTCATCGAGCGCCTGCTCAACAGCCAAACATTGGCCATTGCCAGCCATATTCACCAAGACATACTGCTCATGGCGCTGCTAACGTTATTGCAGCGGGAGCAGCCCAGCACCGAGCTGCCGCCTAGCTATGCCCATCGTAAGGAAGTCGTTGATCGCGTTAAGCGCTATGTGGATGAGCATTTGGACGGGCCGGTGACAATGGAGGAGCTCTGCCAGCTGACCCACGTTAGCCGCCGAACGCTGCAGTACAGCTTTACGGCCATTTTAGGCATTAGCCCGCTGCAGTTTTTACGGCTGACCAGGCTGAACCGCGTGCGCCGCGCACTGCGTGCGGCATCGCCCGAGCAGTCCGTCACGGAAATTGCCACCTATTGGGGATTTTGGCATTTGGGGCAGTTTGCCCACGACTATAAGCAGCAGTTCGGTGAATGCCCGTCGCATACGCTTAGTGTGAAAGCGTTGTGAGCCGCTCGACAATAGCAGGTAAGGCAATCAGGCCAGCCTCTCAGCTGGCCTGATTGTATACAGCCGTTGTTAAACACTCGTTATTAAGCTTGGTTAAATGTCGGTAGACGCCTAGATTCTCGCCCTGGCAAACCAGACTCAAACCAACTGTAGTGAGCCTTGTTGTCGTCCCAAATACGATAGTGCAGCTGCGACATCATCACCGGATCATCTAGAAAATCCAAACGTTCCAGGCGGCTCATCCCAGCAGGCCCCATCGATAAGGCGCGATAAACCCGCTCAGCTCGACGCAGGCGTAGTGGCTCAGCATCGGTATGACGTGATGTGCCTAAGGCCGTTGCCAATGCGTTAGGCACGGGGTCTACCACCACTTGGGCAAAAGAGGGCGCCGTCATTCCTGTGTTCATGCGGGTAAGCAAGCTCACCATACGCCGCAGTACCCGTGGTGGCTGCGTCTCCTCGGGAATCCGAAACAGCCGCTTTTGAAAGCTGAGCCGCCCTAGCGAAACACGGCTCGACAGTGCCGATACTGGAATGGACAGCATTAAAGACACGACAATCGGCGATAGCCACCATAGAAAGGTAGGCTCCATCACATAAACACCCACTGCCCACACAGCCCCAATCAGCGTTTGGCTCCAATGGGTACGGATGGCATCCCCCCACGTCGTGTCGCTGTTTTCCCGTGACGGTGAACGCCACTGAACCGCCCATCCCATCAATGACGTCAGCACAAAGCGAGTGTGGAACAACATCCTCACTGGCGCCAATAGCATCGAGAAAAGCGACTCAAGCACCATGCTCACCAATACCTTGAGCGGCCCGCCAAAGTGTCGGCTTCCCTTTATCCACACCAGCAATACGCTGAGCAACTTAGGTAAGAACAGCAGTAATGCCGTCACGCCGAACAAGCCCACCGCTAAGGTTGGATTCCATTGCGGCCAAACAGGAAACAGCATCCCTGGCTCAGGAAAATAGTCGGGCGTGCTAAAGGTATGCACGGCTAATAGGGCCGTAGAAAGGACTAAGAAAAGACACCACAGCGGCGCTGATAGATAGGACATTAAACCGGTCAGGAAGACGGCACGGTGAACGGGGTGTATGCCTTGTGAGAAAAACAGCCGGAAGTTCATCAAATTTCCGTGACACCAGCGCCGGTCACGGTTGAGCTCATCCAGCAAATTAGGTGGCATTTCTTCATAGCTGCCTTCCAAGTTATAGGCAATCCACACCCCCCACCCCGCGCGCCGCATCAGCGCGGCTTCGACAAAGTCATGGGATAATATCTCACCAGACATGGAGCCTTTACCGGGCAGCGGCGCGAGTATGCAGTGCTGCATAAACGGGGCCAGACGGATGATCGCGTTATGCCCCCAGTAGTGCGACTCGCCCAACTGCCAAAAATGGAGCCCGGCGGTAAACAGCGGCCCGTAAACCCGCGTCGCAAACTGCTGCATGCGAGCGTATAGATTGAGACGCCCCGAAGCGCGTGGTGCCGTTTGGATAATCCCCACCCTGGCGTGCACCTCCATCATTTGCACCAGCCGAGTCAGGCACTGCCCGCTCATGACGCTATCGGCATCCAACACTACCATGTAGCGATAGAGCGCCCCCCAACGGCGGCAAAAATCGTCAAGGTTACCGCTCTTGCGTTTGACGCGGCGCTGTCGACGACGATAAAAAACCTGCCCAAAAGCCTCTAGATCCCGGCACATCACCAGCCAGGCATAGGTCTCCTGAATGGCAATATCGGGATCGGACGTGTCGCTCAGGATGAAGATATCGAAATGCCGGTCATTGCCCGTGCTGCACAGTGATTCCAGCGTGGCGCGCACCCCGGCAAACACCCTGGCCACGTCTTCGTTACAGATAGGCACCAACAGCGCAGTGCGGGCCTCATCCACAATCGGCTCGTCGCCCACTTCGCTATCGATGGCGTGGCGGTCATGGCTTCGTAGTAGTTGGAAAAAACCCATCAAAGCGGTCCAGAATCCGGCGGACACCCAGGCAAACAGCAATACAAACAGCGACAGGATAGTGATTTCAAGCCACTGCAGGCCTTGGCCGGGAAGGACCGTACGCATCTGATTGGCCGCGATAATACTTTGACCAAAAATCAGCACTAATAAAACCCAGCGGCGCCTTCTGGCCACCCACTTCCATGACGCGGAGGGAGATTCTCTTGTGCGGCGACGAAAATCACCGTTCGCCCAGCGTTTGAAGCGTCGACCAATATTCACAAAGGGGTTGGTCGACCACTGCTGGGGTGCCAACGGCGTTCGTTGCATAGGGGGCGCTGTACGCAGGCGCGTAATACCGGCGGTATCCGTTGACAGTACCTCCGGTGGCGCTAAAGGGGGCTCTGCATAGGCAAGCGCCAAGCGTCGACCCACTGACAGTGCAGCAGGATCAGTATTGTCTTCACTGTCAGTTTCGTTATCCCCACCCAGTGCAGCGTGCAGCGAAGCGATGTCGTGTTGATCAAGCTCCCCCACCAGTAACTTGTAACGCTCCTTACGATCCTGGGTCTCCAACGCCAGCTGCTCTAAATACACATCCGTTGACGTTGCCTTTGTTGACGTCATTACATCAGCCATTAGCAGGCAGCCTGTAGTACCACGTTTCGGACATCTGTTTGCCATCCAGCATTAACTTGGCTCGGATATCCAAAGGCTGATTGCCATTATTTCGCTTTACGTTGACGAACACTCGCCAACCGTTGGTCGCCGGATTGTGCACCACACGGCTAGTGGCTAGCTCGCCATTCTCCCCCACGCTTGCCTCAACACTCATGTTGGCATTGCTACCAAGGCCAGCAAGCGAAGGCCCGATAAAGTCGAGGACGAAGGCAAGGGTGCCGTCAGGCTCACGCACGAGGTTGTCGCGAATGACCTCTCCTCGTGAACGACGCGTCTCATCAACCCAAGCAAGCTGAGGATCTAGATGACGGCTTTCATCGGTTGTGAGTGTAATGCGGTAATCAAAGGCCAACGGCGCTCCCGGCTCGTGGGCTTCATCAGCCAGCCACATCGATACGATGTTGTCGTTAGTCTCGTTGTCAGATGGAATCTGAATCAACTCGATACTACCGGCTCCCCATTCATTGAGCGGCTCCACCCAGGCACTGGGGCGTAGATCATAGCGTGCCTCAATTTCTTGATAATCACTAAATTGGTGGCCACGTTGCATCAAACCATAACCGCTTAACTGAGGCGTTGCCTGCCTATTCATCATCAGTCGTGCGGGGTTGGCCAGCGGCCGCCATGACCAGCCATGCTGTGCATCATTGATTAACAGGCCGTTAGACTCATGAATTGCCGGAATATAGTGCAAGGTCGAAGAGGGCTGCTCTGGGCCGTAAAGATACATGCTGGTAAGCGGCGCTATGCCCAGTTTTTCAACCGCTCGGCGCAAATAGAGACGCGACTGCACGTCGACCAAGGTGTCTTCTCCGGGGCGAAGCACGAAGCGGTAAGCACCGGTAACGCTGGGCGAGTCGAGCAGTGCGAAAATAGTTAAATACTGGCTTTCTGCGCTAGGTTCGACGACCCAGATTTCTTTAAAGCGAGGAAACTCTTCACCCGAAGGCAAGCCCGTATCAACGGCCAGCCCGCGCCCGGAAAGACCATACACCTGTTCTTTGCCAATCGCGCGGAAATAGCTTGCCCCCAGAAAAACCATCACCTCATCTTCACGACCGCCCTCATCAAAGGCATGGTTGATCCTGACACCGGCAATCCCCAGGCCATCGCTATGCTTTACCTCATCGGAGATCGTTAGATCGCCATAGGTGTAATCATCAGGGTTATAGGCAAACCCATGAACCTCGCCTTCTTGATCGATACTGTTTAGCTGGATGGCACTGTCATAATGCATCCCTTCATGAATGAAGCTCAGCGTGAAAGGTGCCCCTTGCCCGCTCCACACATTACGATCTCGCTTGTACTGTATTTGCGCATACTCTGAGTAGCTGAGTTCGCGCAGCGCATTGGGTAACGAGGTTTCGGGAGCACGGTATCCTTGCTGGGCTAGCTCCTCTGCTTTTCGGGCGACATCATCGAAACCAAACGCAAAAGCCTCTAGCGGCATGCTGCCCACTAATAGCCCGCCTAAAGCGGCGAGTGACAAAAAACGTTTGCGGTGTGACAGTTTACTTTGCGGGGCCAATCCACTCATTTAGCACAATGCTCCTGTACAATCCTTTGACTGAATTCAAGTTCGCTTTTTTGCCCAATCGACATACGATAGAGTCCATTCGATCAGCTAAATGCGTCTTTATGATAATGCTCGCCACCGCTCAGACTCACACCATGCGCGCATGTAAAGATTAGATTACATTTAAGGTATAGCATGAGTCTAGACTACTTGGCACCCTGACGGACCGGGCTTTTTTGAAGGACTGAGGAAAAAATTAGAACTTGCTCAATATGTTGAGCCACAGGGGGAGGCGCTTTTCTAGGCGGGTTGTCTACTTCTATTATTGAGCAGCAGATTTACTTGAGCCAGCGCTGAACAAACTGCGCGGCTGGCAATGGCCGATCAAAGTAGTAGCCTTGCCCCTGAGTGCACCCCATCGCCATCAGGGCCGCAATCTGCTCTTGGCCCTCAATCCCTTCGGCGATGGTCTCAAGCCCAAGCGTGTTCGCCATGGCAATGATGGTCGCCACGATAACACGGTCATTATCACTGGTAAGCATATCGCGGACGAAGGAGATATCGATTTTGATTTTATCGGCGGCAAAGCGCTTCAGGTAAGCAAGTGAGGAGTAGCCGGTGCCAAAATCATCGATGGAGAGCCCCAGCCCGTGCCCCTTCAACATCTCAGTCATGGCAATCGCTTTTTCAGGATTGTCCATAATGCCGCTTTCAGTAATTTCTAGACTCAGTTGTGAGGGGTCGATGTTGAAATTAGCACAGCTATTTAGCAGATTAGCGACCAAGTCTTCTTCATCGAACTGTTGGGCCGCAACATTAATCGCTAGCTGACCTGGCATGGTGTAGCCCTGCTCGCGCCACTGCGCCAACTGTCGGCAGGCTTCTTCAACCACCCAATACCCAAGCGCAACGATCATGCCGCGCTCTTCGGCAATGGGAATGAACTTACCCGGTGACACGTCCCCCAGCTCTTCATCATGCCACCGGCACAGCGCTTCTGCTCCAATCAATGCGCCACTGTTTAGATCCACCTGGGGCTGAAAGTGCAGGCTTAACTGCTTTTCTGCAATGGCCAATGCTAAGCGCTTGGCGATATGCAGCTGTTCTGCGACCACTCGGCCCATCCAAGGCTCAAATAAACACGCGGAAAGCTTTTGCCGCTTCGCTTGATACATGGCGATATCGGCATGTTTCAATAACTCTAGTGGCGTTGCCGCATGTTGGGGATAGAGTGAAACACCGATGCCCACCGACACTTCAAAGGAGTGCTGCTCGACGATCAGTGGACGTAGGATGCTATCGCACAGCCGCTGTGCCGTCGCTAGTGCGCCACTCGCTCCCCTCCCCGGGCAAACGACGACAAACTCGTCGCCCCCTAAGCGAGCCAAGAATTCATCCTTGCCGAGTGAGCTTGCGAAGTTTCTTGCCACGGCCTTCAGCACCAAGTCGCCCAGGTCATGTCCAGCGGTATCGTTGATCTCTTTGAAGTGGTTTAGATCTAACAGCAGAAGGGCGAGGGTTGAGGTGTGTTCAGTGGCAAATGCGCGCTCCAAATGGCGCATAAACGCGGCCCGATTGGGCAACTGAGTGCCTGGGTCACAGAAAGCGAGTTGGCGTATTCGCACTTCATCTTGCTGACGTTCAAGTTCAGAGGCTGCCCGCGCGGCAAATAACTGTAATACGTTACGCACCATCTCTACGTCGCTCAGCGGCTTTTTAAACATGACCCCGATCAGGCCCATCGGCTGGCCGTGACTGTTATCGAGCCGACGGCCTACATAACCGTTTACCCAGCTCAGCGCCCCATTACTCTCCTGAGGCAACATGATGGCGGCCCCCTCTTGAACAATGCACTCTTGTTCAACCATCACCTTATGACAGGGAACACCGGGTAAATAGTAGGCAAAATTATCCTGACGCTGACCATTCACATATAGCGTTAGGGTATGCGCCACATCCATATCTTGCCCATCCAATAAGGCGATAAACCCTACCTCTGCAAACAACGCTTCGGCCATGTGCATGGTTAATTGATGTAGAAATGCTTCGCCGTTCTCAGCCGACACCGCAGTCGCTACGTTAACGACCGCTTGTTGAAAGCGTTGCTGTTCATTAATCGTGTTAACCAATACTTCATTGTGACGGCCAATGCGCTGAAGCTCTCTTCTCTTATATAACAGCCGCTCGCGGGTTTGGCTTTCGTTTAACTGACGTGCCAACTCAGCGCCCGCCAGTGCCGAAGCAATGCGTAATAAGTCCTCCGCATAGAGAGGAAGCACCAAGGGAGAAGTGTGCATCAACGCGATAACACCTAAAAAGCCCCCATCAGGGGCTGAGATGGCGATACCTAAATAGCTTTCAACGCGCATGGCAGCGAGTTGCCCATCGTCTGGGAATTGCTGACGAAGGTCGGACGGAAAAGAAAATTTTGAAAGTGAGGCAACCTGTTGGCAAGGCGTGGCATCCACAAAATAAGGTGACCTTTCACTGAATGCATCCCGTGACCACATCGCCAGTGTGGTGGCTACTTCCTGATGGCTATCGACATGCTCTACAGCGACATAATCGACATTTAACATATCGGCCAACGACCTCACCAGATGGTGAAAAAAACCGTCTTCACTGACATAGGACAGCTTATCTGCTAACTGTCGAAAAATTTCTGGTGCAGTCGTAGGAGACATGTTATCAAACGCCTTCGGATTTAGTCGTGCCAAAACACACGCTATTCGCTAGTGCATTTTGAACAACATTTTTGAAAACACGCTTCCTTACCCGCTGCATAAAAACATTTCCAGTCATCGATTGGCTTCACAACTTTGCATAAGACAATGCTCAATGAATACTCAAAACCACGCTTTCATTGTTTATCACTAACGCCTCAGTAAAACTCACTTTCGACATTAAAATACATTGAGGCTACCACTTACTTGTGCTGCGTTTATTTATCCTCTTTACAACGCAAGGCGTTTACCTGCCTTCCTGACAGACACCATCTTATCTCGTGATGCCTAGCCCCTTTTTCATTCACTGAATGGCCAATTAAATTAATTCTCACTTTCCTAAAAATCTCAAGGAGTAACTAGGTGAAACAAACAGTTACCTTTATCATCCAAATCAACCTTAGAGGATGATATTCAACCCAAACAGTCCTTCATGTCAATAGGTCGTTCCTCAACCATCTAGGTCTAATGGAGGACGTTGTGAATAAAACTGAACAGAAGCGGTTAGCAGGTAGTATTGGGAAGGCCATTGCCAAACAAAGGGTTCGCAGCAACATGACCCAAGAAGAAGTCGCTGAGCGTTTAGGAGTGGGCAATGAAGCCGTATCACGTATAGAGCGCGGACGAGTAATACCCAACATTGTACGGCTTATAGAACTTGCTGAAATTTTTAACTGCGAAGCAGCTGAACTTCTTGGGCAAGCAAGCTCTCACGTCGATGACCAATCAGGCAGAATTAAAAAACTGCTAGCCCCTTTAGACGCAGAGGATCGCACACTTATCATTGATACGATTGAAACCCTGACCACACGTCTACAAAAGGGCTAGTTTAGCAAACCGTTACCGTGCCGCATCAACCAGCTAACGTTATAATTAAACAATAGCCATACGACTATTTAACCAAGTGACTTATTATTATACTCATTAATTAATAATTTTTTATCGTATTTATAGCATCTTTAAAAATTGAATTTATAAACGTTCTGCCAAACTAAAACACCGCCAAAAGAGTAAAGAATACTAAGCCACGGGCATGCCCTGTTGGTGATGAAATCGTGTCTATGCTATAGATTACCAGCACCTGCCGTTCAGCCATCGCAGCGTTGCGCTGCAAAGAGGCGTTATGTTCAACACTACCGCTTGGAATCGCTTACGCTATAGCGCTTATGCGCCGTTTTATGATGCGGTTGCCGCGCGCGTATTTCGTAAGCCAAGGCGCATTGCGCTAGGCCAAGTGGACTGGGAGCCAGGCATGCGGGTGTTATTGGTTGGAGCAGGGACGGGGCTAGACCTACCGTTTCTGCCCCAAGATATAGAAGTACATGCCACCGACTTAGCGCCCGCCATGGTGAAGCGTACGGCCAAACGCGCAGAGGCACTGCATCGCGATGTGGAGTGCCGCGTGATGGATGCCGAGGCGCTCAATTACCCAGAGGGATACTTCGACGCTGTCATCATGCATCTCATTATTGCGGTCATGCCTGATCCCCGCAAAGGCCTAGCCGAGGCACATCGAGTGCTAAAGCCCGGTGGCCAACTATGCGTGATGGACAAGTTCCAGCCAGATGCTCAACCTGCGGGGGCGGGACGCCGTCTTCTGAACCAACTAACATCTGCGCTTGCGACCGACATTACTCGCCAAGCTCAGCCACTGCTATCGGAAGCCGGATTCTTAATTCGTCACGACGAACCTGTGCTGATGCACGGCCTGTTTCGTGCATTACTGGCAATAAATCCCGCACCTCCCAACCGCTGATAATGCGACCTTTCACCGCTACCTGCACGCTAGCTATTGCGGTAGTGATTATCTACTCTGAGGGCCTAATTAGCCGATGACCCTCGGATTATAACTATGCCCCCGCGCTCCCCTGCCCGTACCGAAAAACTGCTATTTGCTCTGCTTAGCCGCCTACACTTATATATTGGTCTTTTTATTGGGCCTTTTATTCTTATTGCAGCGCTATCAGGCATTGCTTACCTGCTCAGCCCACCCCTTGAAGAGTGGCTCTATCACGACACGCTCTACGAGGAAACGCAGGGTGACCCACAGCCGCTGTCCGCTCAGATTGCCGCTGCTCAGGACTTTTTAGGTGATGCGACACTACCCAGCGCTGTTAGACCGGCGCCTGAGCTCGGCGACACCACGCGACTCATGTTTAACGCACAGCACCTTGGCCCTTCGGAACATAGAGCGGTGTTTGTTGATCCTATTTCGCTCACCGTGACAGGCGATACAACGGTTTACGGCACTAGTGGGATTTTACCCCTGCGCACCGCAATTGATCACTTTCACCGTCAACTGCTCATGGGCGATGTAGGCCGCCTTTACAGCGAATTAGCCGCGTCTTGGCTTTGGCTTGCTGCCTTGGGTGGCGTCATATTGTGGATGTGGCAGCGCACTGCGCTAAAAGGGCTTTCTGGAGCCCATAAAACCCGGCGACGTCACGCCACCCTAGGATTGGTGCTGTCCATTGGACTGCTGTTCTTTTCGGCGACGGGGCTGACTTGGTCGCAATGGGCGGGTGGCAATATTGCAGAACTGCGTAATGCCTGGGGTTGGAACACGCCTAGCGCCTCAACAGCGCTGATCGATACTGATAGCCAAACCACTGATGAGCATACCGAACATCACGGTCATGCCGCCCCCGTTTCAGCCAGCACACCGCTGCTGCCAGAAGATTTTGATCGTGCCCTCACGGCTGCACGCGCGGCAGGACTAATGGCAGGTCGTATTCAACTCTCCCCACCCACCAGTGAAAATCAGGCCTGGCGGGTAGCAGAAATTGACCGGCGCTGGCCCACCCAAGTGGACCAGGTCGCGCTGCACCCGAGCAGCATGGCGGTCACCGATCAAACCGACTTTGACACTTTCCCCTTAGCCGCCAAGCTCACCCGCTGGGGGATTGACCTGCACATGGGCGTTCTCTTTGGCTTGGTCAATCAAGTAGTGCTGGCGTTGATCGCGGCCGGGCTTGTGACGCTAATGGGCTGGGGGTACGCCATGGCATGGCGACGGCTGCGGACGGCGAGTGGTCAGCGTTTTCCCACGATTTCAGAGCCATGGTTATTGCTCCCGATCAAAGCCAAGCTCAGCGTGCTGTTAGTGGCTATCGCGATAGGTCTGGCGCTACCGGTTTTAGGCGTCAGCCTTGCGCTGTTCATCGTGATCGATGCATTACGCTGGACTATGAAAAAGCGTTACACTGCTCGCCACCTACATGCCCACCCTTCCAATACATCGAGGTGATCGATGCCAAAAGCACCCGTCAAACGCTTTCGCCGCTTACCCGATGACGAGCAGTCGCGCGTGATCGAGATGGCCTGGGAAGACAGAACGCCGTTTGAAGCGATCGAAACACTGTATGGGTTAGCCGAACCGGATGTCATTGAGGTAATGCGCCACCAGCTCAAACCCGCTTCGTTTCGCCTATGGCGTAAACGCGTCACTGGCCGCGCGACAAAGCATACCGCGTTGCGTTCACCGGATGTTCTACGCGGTTACTGTCGCACGCAATATAAGCGCTGATACTGCCGTTCCCAAAACAAGCCTTTATCTAAACGCTGCTATTGTTATATTATCACATAACATAAATACGTTTAGAGGCGTGCTAGCAATGACTGCATTTTCTCCCCTCCCCGTCACCGTGTTGTCGGGTTTTTTAGGAGCTGGTAAAACTACCGTGCTCAACCATATTCTGGCCAATCGTGAAGGTCGCCGGGTGGCGGTAATCGTCAATGATATGAGTGAGGTCAACATTGATGGTGCCCTGGTGCGCGGTGGCCCTGGCGAATCGACGCTGGATGGCGACGTGGCACTCAACCGTTCAGAAGAACGCCTGGTGGAGATGAGCAACGGCTGCATTTGCTGCACCCTGCGTGAAGACTTATTGCTTGAGGTCAGCCAGTTGGCCCGCGAAGGAAAATTCGATTACTTGGTGATTGAATCAACAGGGATTTCCGAACCGCTGCCCGTGGCGGAAACCTTTACCTTTGAAGACGAAAGCGGCCAGAGCCTTTCCCAGGTTGCCCGGCTAGATACCCTGGTGACCGTTGTCGATGGGGTCAACTTCCTTGAGCAGTACCGCGAAGCGCAAAGTTTGGCGGAAGCGGGCGAAAGCTTAGGTGAGGACGACGAGCGCAACGTTGCCGACCTGCTGGTCGATCAAATCGAGTTTTGCGATGTGCTGCTCATCAGCAAGACCGACTTGATTAGCGAAAAAGAACTGGAATCTCTAAAAGCCATTTTGCGCTCGCTGAACCCCGATGCGGAGCTGTTGCCGATCACCCAAGGTGGTGTATCGCTTGATAAAGTGCTGGATACCGGCAAGTTCAATTTCGAGCGCGCCCAGCTGGCCCCAGGCTGGCTTAAAGAAATGCGCGGCGAGCACGTACCAGAAACCGAAGAGTACGGGATTGGCAGCTTCGCTTACCAAGCCCGCCGCCCCTTCCATCCTCAGAAATTTCACGATCTGTTGAACCAGGAGTGGTTTGGTAAGGGCCTGTTGCGCTCAAAGGGTTTTTTCTGGTTAGCCACTCGCCCCCAAGCTGCTGGTCAATGGAGCCAGGCAGGCGGTATCGCTCATCACGGCCCCGCTGGCGTGTTCTGGAAAGCCATTCCCGAAGAGCGTTGGCCAACCGACCCCGAAACGCGTCAGTTTATTATGGAAAAGTGGCAGGAGCCGTTTGGCGATATGCGCCAGGAGCTGGTGTTTATCGGCCAGAACCTGGATCGACCCCGGATGCGCGAAGCGCTGGACGACTGTCTGTTAAGCGAGGCAGCACTGCTGGAAGGTAGGGAAGCGTGGAAACAGTTGCCCGATCCTTTCCCCGCTTGGGATTAACCACCTATCAGCACTAGTTAGGATATCGGCTGCTTACTTTGCTTGTTTATGTAGCGCGCAGCCCACTCACGCACCTGTGGGTAAGCGCGCTGTTCGAACACGGCAAAACTCTCAAGACGACGGGCTTTGAGCGGGGTAAACACAGGCATCGTCAAGCCACACAGGAAATGCGACAGCCGATGCGCATTGGGCGGCTGACCGAGCTGCTCGGTGTGCCGTTGAATGAACGAGGCGGCATGGCGCTGAAACTCAGCATCGCTCGGGGCAGGCTGCGGCGGCGCGTCCGGCAGCGCTACGGGTTGCCCGTAACATACCGAGCAGTGCCCGCAACGGCCCTGCTCGGTGTCGGATGGGCTATCAAACGTGCGATCACCGAAGTGCTCCGCTAACCGCCGCGTCAGGCAGCTCTCCGACTCAAAGAGCGCCAACATCGCTTGTAGCCGTTCAATCTCGCTGCGTTCACGGCTCAGGCAGTCGTCGTATAGCTGGCGAGCCAACGCCTCTACTGGAACAGTCGCCTGGCATATCTCATACACGTCGGTCATCCGCTTGCCTTCCAGGGTCAGCCAGCCCTTATCCTGAAAGTACTCAAGTGCGGTGATCACCCGGTGGCGGGAGGCATCGACCTGCTGTGCCTGCCCCGCGCGGTGCAAACGCTCGAAATCTACCGTGCCCCAGGTGCGGGCAATGGGGATATGGTCAACCAGCAGACGCACAAAGGCCTCCCGTTCCCCCTCGAAACGGCTCACCAATACCTCCGGCTCGAGGTGATAACGCAGCCGATACTCGGCCAAAAACGCAAAACGTGGTGCAATCACCCCGTGCATTTCCAGCCGCACCAGCAGCGTCTTCAGCGGTAGGAGACGAATATTGGTATCGCGGGAAAGCGTATTGAGCAGTACTTCCCACTGACGGTCTGGCGTGTTGGCGGCGGAGGCGATCTCCTCAAGCAATCGAACGATACCGCTGTATTCAGGCGTGTCGCCGTAGACGAAGTTCTCTAGCACCCGCAGACCGTCACGCCCGGCCATGGTCAGGCAGGTGGAAGGCAGGCCATCGCGACCTGCCCGGCCAATCTCCTGGCTGTAGTTCTCGATGGATTTGGGCAGGTCATAATGCACCACGTTGCGAATATTGCCCTTATCAATGCCCATGCCAAAGGCAATGGTGGCCACGATGCAGTGCGACTCGCCGCTCATGAACTGGCGCTGAATCTCGTCACGTTGCTGGGACGCCAGTCCCGCGTGGTACGCCTGAGCAGCGATGCCCTGAGCCTGTAGGGCGCTAGCAACCTGCTCTGCCGTGTGCTGGAGCGTGACATAGATGATCGTGGGCGCTTCGCCGCCCGGCTGCATTTGTGGCCTTAGCCACGCAACAAGCTGCTGCTGGCGATCTTCCATGGCCGGCGCGACCAGCAGCTCAAGGTTTGGGCGATAAAAGCCGGTAGTCACGACATGTTCTGGGGCGATGGCAAACTTTTCGCGCATATCGGCAATCACCGCGGGAGTGGCCGTGGCAGTGAGCAGCAATACCTGGGGAATGGCAAACTCACGCTGGTAATCCGGCAGCTTGAGATAATCAGGTCGGAAGTTATGCCCCCACTCGGAGAGGCAGTGGGCTTCATCGACGACCAGTAGTGATATCGGTACCTGACGCAGAAAATTGCGGAAGCGCTCGTTTTTCAACCGCTCCACCGAGACCATGAGGATGTTTAGCTCGCCGCGTTT
Source organism: Halomonas sp. UBA3074 (assembly GCF_002366715.1). Lineage (GTDB taxonomy): Bacteria > Pseudomonadota > Gammaproteobacteria > Pseudomonadales > Halomonadaceae > Vreelandella. Next base: position 113,848 of record NZ_DFBS01000032.1, read on the forward strand.
GGCCCGCTCCATGACATCGCGGGTGGCGTCGCGCTCTTGGGTGGAGTCGATACTTGCGGCGGCAATGCCGCGGGCTTGCAAAAAGGCGAGCTGATCCTGCATGAGGGCAAGCAACGGCGACACCACCAGTGTCAGGTGCGGCAGGTGCAGCGCAGGAAGCTGATAGCAGAGTGATTTCCCCGCCCCAGTGGCAAAAATGGCTGCCGTGGAGTGCCCCTTCAAGACGTGCGATACCACTGCCTGCTGGCCGCCGCGAAAGTCGTCAAAACCGAATACTGCTTTTAGCGTCTGCTGCGGCGAAGCTGAGGTCATGGCCATTTCCTGGAGAGTCGTCAAGGCATCAGCGGCTAACCTAACGTGTTCACGCTGCTTTCTCCAATGTCGGCAGAAGAAGAGCAGTTAAGCCTAACAGGAACGGTAGCCGCGCAAACCTCAATCCCAGGCCGCACCTTCCAGCGCATCCAGGGGGATTTTCAGATAGCGCTTGCCGTTGGCTTCTGGTTCCGGCAAGCGACCACCGCGAGTATTCACCTGCAGCGCGTGCAAAATCAGTTTGGGCATGGGCAGCTCGCTATCCCGCTGGTGACGCAGAGCGATGTACTCTTCTTCGCTTTTGCCTACCAAATGCGGATTGTTTGCGCGCTGCTCATCGACGCTGCTCTCCCACTGCGGTTCACGGTCGTCGGGCATGTAGTCGTGGCCGGTGAACAGCCGCGTATCGCCCGGCAGCGTGAGAATCTGCTGAATGGAGTCCCACAAGGATTTGGCGCTACCACCCGGGAAGTCGGCTCGCGCCGTCCCAAAATCAGGCTGAAACAGCGTGTCGTGGACAAAAGCGGCGTCGCCGATCACGTAGGTGATAGAAGCCAGCGTATGGCCCGGCGAATGCAGCACACGGGCGCTGAGTTCACCGATGGCAAACGTATCGCCCTCGACAAACAGCGTGTCCCACTGGCGGCCATCGGCGGGCATCTCAGGCCAGTGGTAGATCTCCTTCCATAGCGCCTGCACTTGGGTGACGTACTGACCAATCGCCGTCGGCGCGCCGGTTTGCTCTTTTAGATACTGTGCCGCTGAAAAATGATCCGCATGAGGGTGCGTATCCAGAATCCACGCCACCGATAAGCCCTCTTCCTCGACATATTTCAGCAGTGCATCGGCACAGAAAGTTGCGGTCGCACCGGCTTTCTCGTCGAAATCCAGCACCGGGTCAATGATCGCGCACTGCTTGGTGGCGGGATCACTGACGATATATTGAATACTGGAAGTACGCGGATCAAAAAAGCCCGCCACGTCCGGCGAGCCCGCGCCCGTGCTTTGAGAAACGGCAAAGGTCTTCATGCAAACTCCAGCTCTGTTTCGGTATGACTCTTAAGCAGCCATTCTATCGCGTGATAATTGTTATAAACATAGCCGATTTTGGAATATAAGCAATGGTGACTAATTAGAACGCCTTCTCCAACGCAAAGCGCGGCTGAGTGTTCTCTTCTTTCGTCACGCTCTCCGTGAACATCGCTAGCGGGCGTACCCATAGGCCGTAGTCGCCATACAGTGCGCGGTAGACGACTAGCGTCTCTTCGCTTTCGCTGTGCTGAGCGGTACCCATCACTTCATAAAGGTTGCCTTTGTAATGGCGATAAATACCGGGAACGGGGGCAGTCATTTACTTTCCTTTTGAGTCGCGTTGATGGCGGCGGGCTGATTCGCTTTTTTGGCCAGACGCTCCAGCACCTTGGAAGCGGCAACAAAACCAAAGGTGCCGGTCAGAAACGTCGCCGCGCCAAAGCCGGAGGCGCAGTCCAGCCGGGTGGCCTCATTGCTATCAGGCTTTTGTAGGCACACTTCGCCGTCGGCACTGGGGTAGACCAGCTGCTCGTCGGAGTAGACGCACTCCACCGAGAAACGCCGTTTAGGGTTGCGGGAGAAGCCGTAATCTCGGCGCAGCCGCGAGCGCACTTTGGAGAGCAGCGGGTCGTGCTCGGTGCGAGTCAAGTCCGCCACTTGAATGCGCGTGGGGTCGGTCTGCCCGCCCGCTGCGCCGGTCACGGTAATCGGGATTTTGCGCCGCTTGCACCAAGCAATCAGCGCCGCTTTGGCGATCACGCTGTCGATGGCATCCACCACGTGGTCGGCATCCTCGGGAATACGCTCGGCCAGGTTGGTGGGCGTGACGAAAGCGGTGTCCGCGATGATCTCGATCTCGGGAGCAATCAAGCGGCAGCGCTCGGCAAGCACGTCTACTTTGGGCTGGCCAATCGTGCCATCCAGCGCGTGGAGCTGGCGATTAATGTTGGAAACACATACATCGTCCAGATCGATCAGCGTGAGCTTGCCAATACCCGAGCGGGCCAGCGCCTCTACCGTCCAGCTACCTACGCCACCGACCCCGACGACCACTACATGCGCATGACGAAACGCCTGCGCCGCACGCTTGCCATACAGGCGGCGAATACCGCCAAAGCGAAAATCATAGTCGCTCGACGCTGAAACAGTAGAGATAATGGTCTCATTCAATGACATAACGGCAGGCTCACAGTGCTTGCAAGGCGGAAGGCGTGGCAATGGGCGGTGTTCGTACGCTATCCAGCGGCAAATGCCCTGCCCAGCCAAGGTGATTAAACAACGCGATCATCGTGTCGTCCAAGGCGCAGCTTAATTGTACACGCTTGGCCAACAGTGGATGGTCAAAGGCTAGATAGGTCGCTGCTAACAGTAAGCGTGGCGCCCCCATCTGCTCGGCAAAGAAGCGGTTGTGAACACTTTTGCCGTGCTTGGCGTCGCCGATAATGGGATAGCCCCGCCGGGAGAGATGGCGGCGAATTTGGTGGCGTCGCCCAGTCAGCGGGCGTGCTTCTACCAGCGAGTAGCGCGCCACCGGGTAGCGGTCGACCTGCACGGGCAGCTCCACGCTATCGAGACGGCGAATATCGGTCATGGCGGGCATGGCCGGCATTTCCGCCTTAGGGCGCGTACCGTCTTCTTCTCGGAGCGGGTAATCCAGCCGCTCACTTTCCGGGGCTTTCCCACGCACCACTGCCAGGTAGCGCTTCTCTACCTGTCGCTCACTGAAAGCTTCACTGAGTAGGCCAGCCACCGTTGAAGAAAGCGCGAATATAATGACCCCCGACGTCGGTCGATCCAACCGGTGAACGGGATAGACTCGCTTACCTAACTGATCCCGCAGCCGCTGAAGCAGAAATTCGGTTTCGCCACGCGCTAACGCCGAGCGGTGCACCAATAGGCCTGACGGTTTATGCACCGCCACGAGATACTCATCCTGATAAAGGATGTTGAGTGGCGTCATAACCCTCCCTGGTAAAAGCTGGTGACAAAAACGTCGTTCATTGTAACAGCCCGCGATTGTCGCGGCTGGGCCGAGAGATGTCATCTGCTGGGCAAGTTGGCGAACACACCGCTTGGCAGCTACTTTGAATAAGCAACACTGCAAAGCATTTCCATGGATCAGGAAGGAGATCACTATGCGCTATACACTACCCGTTACTGCGTTGACTGCCTCGCTGCTGCTCGCGGCTACATCAGCACACGCGAATGAGACGCTTGATGTTAAGATGCATAAAGTGAGTGCCGAGGGGATTGAAGAGTCCATTGGTACCGTCTCCCTAGAGCATACCGATCACGGTTTGTTGCTGACACCCTCGCTGACCGATCTTGAGCCTGGCGTGTATGGTTTTCATGTTCACCAGAATGCCAACTGTGAACCGGCTGAAAATGATAGCGGCGAAATGACGGCGGCACTATCAGCAGGCGGGCACTATGATCCTGAAGAAACAGACACCCACCAGGGCCCTTATGGTGAAGGCCACTTGGGTGACCTGCCCGTGCTCACCGTTAATGAAGACGGTGAGGCCAACTTACCGGTATTGGCTCCCCGCCTAAGCATGGAAGATATGCCCGGCCGTGCACTGATGATTCATGAAGGCGGTGACACCTACGAAGATGAGCCTCATTTAGGAGGCGGTGGCACTCGCATGGCCTGTGGTGCCATTGAGTCTTAAAACAAGCGTGCTTAGCGAGCAGTTGAACGGGCAGCCATAGCGCTGCCCGCTTTGTTGGTAACCATCAACTAAAGTCTAGCTGTGCTACCTAACGCTTATCTGTAAATTCGCCCCGGCTAAAAAAGTATCTGCTTGTGTGCCATTGGCACGCTCGCCCATCTCCCTTACTGCTGTAGGTACTCTAGATGATCACCTTTATCGTATCGATCCTGCTGCTGATAGCGGGTTACTTCACCTATGGGAAGTTTGTTGAGCGTGTGTTCGTTACCGACCGCAAACGGCGTACGCCAGCATTTACCCTGCGCGACAACATCGATTATGTACCGATGAACACAACGCGTAACTCGCTAATTCAGTTACTGAACATTGCAGGGGTGGGCCCTATTTTTGGCCCTATTCTCGGCGCGCTATACGGCCCAGTGGCCTTTATCTGGATAGTAGTGGGCTGCATTTTTGCCGGTGCCGTGCACGATTACCTGACCGGCATGATCTCGATTCGCAACCATGGTGCCCATTTACCCCAGTTAGCGGGTAAATTCCTCGGTAAAGCGATGAAGCACGTAGTAAACGGCTTTGCGATTCTGCTGCTGCTATTAGTCGGGACCGTCTTCGTTACGTCACCTGCAGCGCTGCTGGCCAACATGACCTCGCTGTCGCTAACGCTGATCATCGTTGCGATCTTTATTTACTACCTGATCGCCACCCTGCTGCCGATTGATAAAGTTATCGGGCGCATCTACCCCTATTTCGGCGCGCTACTGCTTTTCAGCGCGGCGGGCATCGGCATCGGTTTGATTGTCACGGGCGCCCCTATTCCCGAACTCTCTTTGCAAAACATGCACCCTGACGCTGCACCGATCTTTCCGTTGCTGTTTTTAACGATCTCATGCGGCGCGCTTTCCGGCTTCCATGCTACTCAAACGCCGATTATTTCGCGCACCACTGAAAACGAAACCAATGGGCGCAAGATCTTTTACGGCATGATGATCACCGAGGGCATCATTGCGATGATTTGGGCGGCGGCGGCGATGAGCCTTTTCTACGGCGACCAATCCCTCTCCGATGTACTGGCTGCTGGAGGCCCTGCGGCGGTGGTAAGCGAAGTCTCTACCACCATGCTCGGTGCTATCGGTGGCACCCTGGCCGTGCTCGGTGTGATTGTGTTGCCGATCACCTCTGGCGATACCGCCTTCCGTAGCGCACGCATGATCATTGCCGACTACATCAAGATCGATCAAAAGCCGATCATGAAGCGGGTGATGATCGCGTTGCCGCTCTTTGTCGTCTCCTATGCCTTAACCTACATGGATTTCACACTGCTGTGGCGCTATTTCTCCTGGGCGAACCAAACCACCGCCGTGATCGCGCTATGGGTGGGCACCATGTACTTGGTGCTGTCGCGTAAACCACACTTGATCACGTCGATCCCAGCCACCTTTATGACCATGGCCACCTTTACCTATCTGGCCTATGCACCGATCGGTTTTGGCTTACCGCTGCACTTAAGCTATATGGTGGCGGCACTGGGTACACTGATCTGCATCGCCCTGTTTATGAAGCGTGTACGTCGTTTGAGCCGCACGACTTTTGCGGTTGATGAACCTGCGGAGCTGGGTGTAGCCAGGGAGGATACGTTAGCCACCAGCGCTTAATGCCCTAGCGCTTACGTTACTCGCGTTAAGCACCCACGAAAGCAAACGGGCAGCCATTAGGCTGCCCGTTTGACATTGCGCTTTTGCTAAACTGAAACGCTGGCTGATAGCTTGGGGAGAGCGTTTTACTCTTCGCCCGCCATCTGCATTTGGCGCTGCAAGTAGTTCTGGATACCTACCTGTTCGATCAGTTTCAGTTCTGTTTCGATGTGGTCGATATGACCTTCTTCATCGGCGAGCAGATCGCGCAGCATATCGCGGGTTACGTAATCTTTAACGCTCTCGCAGTAGGTGATGGCTTCGATGTAGTCGTTACGGCCATCGTGCTCGATTTTCAGATCGCTTTCGAGCATCTCTTTGACGTTTTCGCCGATGTGCAACTTGCCCAGATCCTGCAGATTAGGAATGCCTTCCAGGAACAGGATACGCTCGATGATCTTGTCAGCGTGCTGCATCTCTTCGATGGACTCATCGTATTCCCATTTGGCGAGGGCTTTTAAGCCCCAATCTTTATACATTTTGGCATGCAAAAAGTACTGATTGATCGCAACCAATTCGTTGCCGAGCGCTTTATTGAGATGCTCAAGAACTTTTGTATCACCTTTCATAACGTCACCTTTTCTACGGTAGTGCTGATGTTTAATCTAATTTAGACAATGCGATCAAGCAGTTACGTTTAGAGCGAAGTGTAGACGTAGTTATCTACACTCCCAGTATTTCTGAGAGTATAGATAAGGTATTTAAAAGTTCAAGTAAATCAGTTATTTGCTAAAGATAACCCTAATAATAGTGATTCGCGTCACACAGCGTAAGCGAGTCCCATATCGGCTTCTTGCCGCGCTTCCAACACTGCATCACGGGTAATCGATTTGGCATAGCACGCGCATTTACCGCACTGCGTTGCGCAGCCGGTTGCTTCGCGTACTTCTCGCCAGCTGCGCGCTCCGTCGCTAACCTGTTGGCGAATCTGATGGTCGGTTACTCCCTTGCACACACAAACGTACATGGCGACACCTCATAAAAGTCATGAGGTGAATGTAAATGATTCGCATAGGTCTTTTCAAGTAGAAATAGCTGCTTGTTGCTATTCGTTCGTCTTACTAATTAGGCGGGTCGCGTTAAGCTATTGGCTTAGCAGCCTTTTTAACTTTCAAACACCATAAAGCAATGACCGTTATTTTTTCGGCAGCACCACTGTTTGCGTGTTTGATGCAATATCCGGCCAACTGCGCCGCTGCTTATCGAACAGCACCCATAGGTACCCTAAGCCCAACGCCAACAGCGACAGCCACGCTACCGCGCAGCGAATGAGCGATTGTTTTACCGTTAGTGGGCAGCCCTCCAACGTCTGCACTCGCAGCCGCCACGCCTGCATGCCTAACGTCATGCCACCCCGCCTCCAAGAAAAGACAAAGAACAGCGTGACGAAAAACAGCAGTAAGAGACGCAGACTCCAGACATCGGCCGCCGTAGTGCCAATTTCCTCCGGCTGTTGACCGAGTACATAACGGTAAAAAACCATATGAACGACGGTCACCGCGATCCAGATGGCGGTGACCAGAAAGCCGTCATACAGCATGGCGCCCAAGCGGCGGCCAAGGCCTGCGGGCCATACGCTGTCCAACTGGGTAAAGCGTCGTGTTCCCATAACTCTCTCTTATCCGTTCTTTCATGCCAATGGTGATCAAATCGCGCCTGGGTGAGCAGCCAGTAAACGTTTAACAGGACGATTACCCATTGCGACGTAGGAAATAGATGCCTACCCCCGCACAGGCCAGGGTCGGCACTAGCACTGCCCAAACAGGGGAGAAACCAAAAATGGTCGAGGCCGGTGCCAGCAAATCCTGCACGTACTTGAAACTCAGCCCGGTCACCACGCCATAAAACACCCGGGTGCCTGCCGCAACGGTGCGCAGTGGACCAAACACGAAGGATGCAGCAATCAGCACCAACGACCCCATAGTGAGCGGCATCAGCATTTTCTGCCAAAAGTAGAGCAGCGCCTGATCATTTTGCAGGCCCTGGGCCTCTAGAAACTGGGCATAGGCCCACAGCTCGCTAGGGGCTTGGCTCTCGATATCGCGCAACAGTCGCTCCAATTGGGTGGGGGTAAAAGCCGTATCCCACCCCATGCTGGCCGATTGATCAGACTCGGTGTGATTATCGAAAATGCGTGTCGTCGTAATGTTTTCCAATTGCCAAGCATCACCCTCCCAGCGTGCACGCTGGGCGTGGGTGGCTTCGACCAGTTGACGCTCATCAAAACGGTAGCGGGTTAAATCTAGCACCACGTCATCCGCACGAATCGCCCCAAAACGATAAACGCTGTCGCCTTCGATCTGCCAGCCGCTGCGGCTGGTCAGCATGGCGCCTTCGCCCTGAAGTTTTTCCAACCGCCACGCCTCGGCATACTGCTCCGTGCGCGGGCTGACATACTCGGCGACTAACAGCACGACAACGACCACCAGCAGCACGGGCTTCATTACGCCCCACACAATGCGCGCCAGAGAGCGGCCAGCGGCGCGCATAACGGTGAGCTCGTTGCTTGAGGCCATACTGCCCAGGCCAATCAGCGCGCCAATCAATACCGCTACCGGCGCGTATTGATAGAAACGCCAAGGCGTGCGCATTAGCAGATAAAGCAGCGCATCTAAAGCCGTGTAGCCAGCCTGCACATCGCCTAAATCATCGATATAGGCGATGGTGATATCCAAGCCCAACAGCACAAACTGGACGACGACAATGGCCGCCAGCACGTTGCGGGCAATGTAACGATCAAGACGGTCAGCTACCGTTAGCAACTTCAGCATTAGCGCATCCCCTTACGTTGCGAGCGCCACAGCATTAACAGCCCCAGCCCTAAGAACAATCCATGTACCGGCCATACTCCCAGCAAGCTGGACCAGGTACCGCTGCCAATGGCATCGACCGCTGCCAGCAGCAAGCTGAGATAGGCAACGTATAAAAAGACGGCTGGTAACAATTTTCCAAAGCGTCCCTGACGGGGATTAACCCGGGAAAGTGGCTGCGCCATTAGCGCCAGTACAAACACCATTAATGGCAGGCCCGCACGCCACTGCCACTGGGCCTGGGCACGCGGGCGCGGGTCGTTCCACAGCTCAGAGGTGGTTGCGTACTCCAAGGAATCGAGTTCCTGCCGGTCTCGGTTTAGCCCTAAGCGCAATGTATAACGCTCAAAGGTAAGCCGCTCGGCACTCTGCTGGCCTGGCGTCACCCCGTAGCGTTCGCCATCATCCAGCACCAAAAATCGGCTACCAGTTTCAAGCCGGGTTTCCTGAAAGCCCGATGCAGCGCGGGTCACGAAGTCATGGGTGCCTTCATCGCTTTGCTGGTTCTGCTCATGCACCAATACATCCTGCATTTCCGTGCCGTCACTTGAGAAGCCACCAATATAAGCAGTACGACCACCGCCAAACTCCTGAAAACGCCCCGGTGCCAGCACGGAAACGTCCAGGCGGCTGCGCTGCTCTTCGAGCGCCGTTTCGGTCTGCAGCGCCCCATAGGGCGTCAGCCACAGGCTACAGACACCAACCAACACTGCCACTACGCTGGCAGGCAGTAACGTCACTTTCAGCAGCCGCGTAGGGCTCATCCCACAAGCGACCATCACGGTGATTTCGCTGTTCATGTAGAGCTGCCCATAGGCCAGCAGAATGCCCAGAAAAAACGACAGCGGTAAAATCAGCTCCATAAAGCCAGGCAGGTGAAACATCATCAAGCTGCCTAACATGGTGACCGGGATATCGCCTTCCGCGGCGTCCGAAAAATAGCGAATAAAGCGGCTGCCCATGATCACCAGCAGCAGGATGCCAGCGACCGCCGACATGGTGAGTAACACTTCGCGAGTGAGATATCGAAATAAAATCAACGCGCTCTCCGGCTAGTCGTGCAGGATGCCATGCAATAAGTGGATGGCTTGGGTACACTAATCAAACTCTTCACCGTTCTTTTCATAATCAAAAGCAACGAGGCATTATCCCGATTCCCTCGATGCTTGTCTTGTTGGAGCCGTCATGGAATTTTCCGTTCAGACTGCGAACCCGGCCAAAACCGAAACGGCCTGCCTGCTGGTACCGGTTTTCAAAGGAAGCGACCTTTTGCCCGCCGTTGCCAAACTGGACGACGCCAGCGAGCGCCTAATTGGCCAGTTGCTGGAACGCGGCGACTTTGACGCAGCGCTGGGCAACGTGCAACTCATCCCTTTTGCGCCAGGCCTGGGCGCTGATCGCATCTTACTAGTGGGCTTGGGCGAGCGCGAAAAGTGCCAGGAGGCTGCCTTTATCAAAGCCCTGGATGCTGCCATGGCTGCGCTGGTCAAACTGCCTATCGATGAAGCCAGCGTGGTCTTCGGTGATGTGCCTCTCGCGGACCGCGAACCGGCCTGGAAAGCGCGTAAAATAATGGAAGCGGCTGAGCGGGCCATTTATCGCTTTGATCAGTTCAAATCCTCACCAGCCCCGGCTTTCAGCTTGGCCAAGCTAACACTATTTATCAGCGACACCGATGCGGTTACCCAGGTCAAACAGGGCGCTTTGGTAGGCAACGCGATTGGCCAGGGCATCAATTACACCCGCACTCTCGGCAACCTGCCTGCCAATGTCTGCACCCCTCGCTACCTTGCTGAGCAGGCAGAACAACTAGGCCGTAACTCCCAGGGGGCGCTCGAGGTCGACATTCTCGATGAAGAGGCGCTGGAAGCCCTGGGCGCGGGCTCGCTGCTTTCCGTGGGTCGCGGCAGCAAGGAGCCGACACGCCTGATCGTCATGAAGTATCAGGGCGCCGACACTGCTGAAGAAGCGCCCCATGTGCTGGTCGGTAAAGGCATTACCTTTGACACCGGCGGTATTTCGCTCAAGCCTGGCGAAGGCATGGACGAAATGAAGTTCGACATGTGCGGCGCTGCCAGCGTATTCGGCACGGTCAAAGCGGTACTGGCAATCAAGCCGAAACTCAACCTGGTGTTTATCGTTGCCGCTGCGGAAAACATGCCCGACGGCAATGCCACCAAGCCCGGTGATATCGTCAAGACCCTCAAAAGCCTGACCGTCGAAGTGCTTAATACCGACGCCGAAGGGCGCTTGGTGCTTTGTGACGCGTTGACCTACGCCGAGCGTTTCACCCCCGCCAGCGTGGTCGATATCGCCACCCTCACTGGCGCCGTCATTGTTGGCCTGGGCCACCACGCCACCGGCCTGCTCTCCAACGACGATGACCTCGCCCTTGATCTGCTGGATGCAGGCGAAGGCGCGTGGGACCGCGCTTGGCACCTGCCGTTATGGGATGAGTATCAGGAGCAGTTGGATTCCAATTTCGCCGACTTGGCCAACATTGGTGGCCGACCGGCCGGTACGATCACGGCAGCCTGTTTCTTGTCACGCTTTGCTGACCACTTCCCCTGGGCGCATCTGGATATCGCCGGTACCGCCTGGCACTCAGGCAAGCAAAAAGGCGCCACTGGCCGCCCTGTCGGGCTGTTAACCCAGTATCTGCTGGACCGCGAAACCGATGCCCAGGTAGAAAATAGCGACGCCTGATAGCGCCGCAGGTCAACAAGATCGGTGCGCAACGGTTGCCTTTCAGCGCGGCAACCGTTAAACCTGAATATATCAAGGTACAGCGGGCTTAAACTCGCTGAATCTTTAGCGTTTCGTCACTAACACCCAACCGCCCCTCTTACAGGGCCGGTTCAGCGGAGAGTAACAGCCGTGCCCACTGCCAGCTTCGAAACCAGTTTTGAAACCCTGCCATCCAATCAGCCGATGGCCGATGAGATTCGCGACAACATTCTTAAAAATCCCGGTTTTGGTCGCTACTTTACCGACCACATGGCGCATATACGCTGGACCGGCGACGCCGCTTGGCACGGCCACCAAGTGCGCCCCTACGGCCCGTTGACTCTTGATCCTGCCGCCTCAGTGCTGCATTACGGCCAGGAAATTTTCGAGGGCATTAAAGCTTACCGCCATGCCGATGGTTCGATTTGGACGTTCCGCCCCGAGAAAAATGCCGAGCGTTTCCGTCGCAGTGCCCGCCGTTTAGCGCTGCCGGAGCTTTCCGATGAAGACTTCATTGGCTCGCTAAAAGCGCTGCTTGCTCAAGATCATGCTTGGGTGCCTACGCCTGCCAATGCGTCTGATGAGTGCAGCCTCTACCTGCGTCCGTTCATGATCGCCTCGGAAGCATTTCTAGGCGTACGCCCTTCGCAAGAAGTCGATTACTACGTGATCGCCTCCCCGGCAGCGGCCTACTTCAAAGGGGGTGTGGCGCCGGTATCGATCTGGCTCTCTTCGAACTACAAGCGCGCCGCCGCCGGCGGCACCGGCTTTGCCAAATGCGGTGGCAACTACGCAGCCTCGTTAGCGGCACAAAAAGAGGCCGAGGCTCACCAATGTGGTCAGGTCGCGTTCCTTGATGCCGCTGAAAACAAGTGGATTGAAGAGCTTGGCGGCATGAACCTGTTCTTCGTGTTCAAAGATGGTCGCCTCGTGACACCCCGCTTGACCGACACCATCCTCGAAGGGGTCACCCGTAATTCCATACTGACGCTGGCCAAAGACGAAGGCCTCACCCCAGAAGAGCGCCCCATCAGTATCGATGAATGGCGTGAAGGCGCGGCATCGGGTGAAATCACCGAAGTTTTTGCCTGTGGCACCGCCGCGGTCATCACCCCGGTGGGCGAACTGGTCACTGAAAACGAGCGTATCAAGCTGACGGCAAGCGGCAACAACGAGATCGCCATGCGGCTACGTACGACCCTGCTCGACCTTCAGTACGGCCGCAGTGAAGATAAGCACGGCTGGCTCACTCAACTGGTTTAAATGGGCTTAACACCCACGTTTATCCCTTCAGCACCGCCGCATGTTTGCGGCGGTGCTGTTTGCCACCAACGTAACTGAAACCGCTTATCTGGAACCGCTATGGCGCGTATTGATTTCTATATCCTGCCCGATACTACGCTGGAAGCGCGCTTACAGTTCGCCTGCAAACTGGCCGAGACCATTTGGCGCAAAGGCTATCGCCTGCACTTGCACTGTGAAGACAAAGCCCTTGCCGAGCAGGCCGACAGCGCGCTGTGGAATTTCCGCCCTGATGCCTATTTACCCCACGCCCTGGAAGATAGCGAGATGGCTGCCAGCGTGCCGATCACGCTAGGCTGGCAGCAGTTGCCGGTGCCGACAGAAGAAACCGCGCTGCTTAATCTGCATCCCGATATTCCCGAAGGCGTGGAGCGCTATGCGCGCATTGCCGAAATCATCAACCAGCATCAGCAAGTGCTGGTCGCCAAACGCGCTTGCTGGCAGCGCTATAAAGAAATGGGCCATGAGGTCGTGCCGCATAAGTTGGGTTAAAAAACCTACCTGTCCCGCAAGCTTCTAACAACGACAACTCAGCGGAAGAGACTCGATATGCCCGCAGCGCTGCTCACACGTTACCCGCTAGCCGTTATCGTCATCGCCCAGCTGTTCGGCACCTCGCTGTGGTTCAGTGTCAACGGCGTGGGGCTTGCGCTGCAGGAGGCCGTGGGCCTTAACGAAAGCGACTTAGGTCTGTTGACGATTGCCGTGCAAGCCGGGTTTATTACCGGCACCTTGGTGATTGCCACCACCGGCCTTGCTGACCGCGTTCGCGCCAGCCACCTGTTTGCGGTTTCCGCCGTGCTCGGCGCGCTGGTCAACGCCGCCTTTATTGGTATCGCCGAAAGCGTGACGCTGGCAGCCGTGGCGCGCTTTGCGACGGGGCTCTGCTTGGCGGGTATTTACCCGCTGGGCATGAAGCTGGTGGTGAGCTGGACACCTAGCCACGCGGGCGCCGCGCTGGGTTGGCTAGTGGGCATGCTGACACTGGGCATCGCCTCGCCGCACTTGTTGCGCGGATTAACCCTGCACCTGCCCTGGCAGTGGCCGCTGCTGCTTGCCTCACTGTTAGCGCTGGTCGCCGCGCTGATGATATTCAAGCTGGGCGTTGGCCCGCACCTCCCGGCGACCGCCAAAAGCGGGCGCCCCTGGGCCGGGCTGGCGGCCTTTAAACAGCCGCGCTTTCGGGCCGCCGCGCTGGGCTATTTCGGCCACTGCTGGGAGTTGTATGCGTTGTGGGCGCTGGTACCGTTTCTGGTCGCTAGGGAGCTGGAGCGTCTTGGCGCTGCGGACGGCGCCCAGCCCTGGCTAAGCTTTGCGGTCATCGCGCTCGGCTTGCCCGGCTGCGTATTGGCGGGCAAATGGAGCCGTCACATTGGCAGCGATCGCGTCGCCTGTTTGGCGCTGGCGGTATCTGGCACGCTGTGTCTGGTATATCCGCTACTGGGTAACGCTTCGCCTTGGTTATTGCTGGCCCTGTTGGGCGTATGGGGCGTCAGCGTCATTGCCGATTCCGCTCAATTTTCAGCACTGGCCTCGGCTACCGCGCCACCCGAGCGGCTGGGGGCAGCCTTGGCGATGATGAATGCTATCGGCTTCGGCTTGACCATCCCTTCTATTGCGCTGGTCACCGCCCTTTGGTCAAGCCAATCGCTCATGGTTATTTGGTGGCTATTGCCGGGCCCCATCCTCGGGCTACTCGCCATGCGCGGGTTTGCTGCTCATCACCATGCCTCTTAAACGGTTGGTGCCCACAACGAACGTGAGTAGCACCTGACGTCCCAGGCACTCACGCTGTATACTCTCGCGCTATACATTTTCACATTTCTTGCCAGCTGTGAGCCGACTCTCCATGGAAAAGACCTACCAACCCGAACAGATCGAAACCCGCTGGTACGAACGCTGGGAGGCCGATAACCGTTTTGCACCCTCCGGCCAGGGCGTGCCTTTTTCGATCATGATTCCCCCGCCCAACGTCACCGGCAGCCTGCACATGGGCCATGCGTTCCAGGACACCATCATGGATACCCTGACGCGCTGGAAACGTATGCAGGGCAACAATACCCTGTGGCAGGTAGGCACCGACCACGCCGGTATCGCCACGCAAATGCTGGTAGAGCGTAAAATCGCCGCGGAAGAGGGTAAAACCCGCCACGATCTGGGCCGCGACGCCTTTATCGATAAAGTGTGGGAGTGGAAGCACGAATCCGGCGGCCATATTACCCGCCAACTGCGCCGCATGGGCGCCAGCGTTGACTGGTCGCGCGAGCGCTTCACCATGGACGACGGCTTCTACAAAGCGGTGCAAGAAGTGTTCGTGCGTCTGCACGAAGAAAAGCTGATTTACCGTGGCAAGCGGTTGGTCAACTGGGACCCCACGCTGCACACCGCCATTTCTGATCTGGAAGTCGAAAACAAAGAGCAGCAAGGCAGCTTCTGGCACTTCCGCTATCCGCTGGCCGATGGCGTTAAAACGGCCGACGGTAAAGACTACGTGGTCGTGGCCACCACGCGCCCGGAAACCCTATTGGGCGATACCGGCGTGGCGGTCAACCCCGAAGACGGTCGCTACGCCTCGTTGGTCGGCAAGTTTATCGAACTGCCGTTGGTGGGCCGTCGCATTCCTGTTGTGGCCGATGAGCACGCCGATATGGAGAAAGGCTCGGGCTGTGTGAAAATCACCCCTGCGCACGACTTCAACGACTACGAAGTGGGCAAGCGCCAGAACCACCTGCTGATCAACGTCTTTTCTAAAGACGCCACCATCCTTGAAAGCGCCGAGATTTTCGATCTTAAAGGGCAGCCACAGCCCGATGAAGACGCCACGCTACCGGCCAAGTACGCAGGCCTTGACCGCTTTGACGCACGCAAGCAGATCGTGGCCGATATGGATGCCCTAGGCCTGCTGGAACAGGTAGAAGCCGTTAACAATACCCTGCCCTATGGCGACCGCTCCGGTGATGTCATCGAGCCGCTACTCACCGATCAGTGGTTTGTGGCCGTGGAGTCACTCGCCAAGCCTGCCATCGAAGCGGTGGAAAACGGCGACATCCAGTTCGTGCCTAAAAACTACGAAAACATGTACTTTGCCTGGATGCGTGATCTGCAGGATTGGTGTATCTCACGCCAGCTGTGGTGGGGTCACCGCATTCCCGCCTGGTACGACGCCGAAGGCAATGTGTACGTTGCCCGCAGCGAAGCAGAGGCGCGCGAGAAGCACGCCCTTGAACCCGATGTCGTGCTGACACAGGACGAAGACGTACTCGACACCTGGTTTAGTTCGGGCCTGTGGACGTTTGGTACCTTAGGCTGGCCGGAAAAAACGCCGGAGCTTGAGACCTTTCACCCCTCCAGCGTGCTGGTCACCGGTTTTGACATCATCTTCTTCTGGGTGGCCCGGATGATCATGATGACCCTGAAGTTCACCAAGCAGGTGCCGTTTAAGACGGTTTACGTGCACGGCTTGGTACGCGACGGCCAGGGCCAGAAGATGTCCAAATCCAAGGGCAACGTGCTCGACCCTATCGACTTGATCGATGGGATTACGCTGGACGCGCTTCTCGACAAGCGCACCGGCAACATGATGCAGCCCAAACAGGCCAAGGCGATTGCCAAAGCCACCAAGGATGAATTCAAGGACGGCATCGAAGCCCACGGCACCGACGCCCTGCGCTTTACGTTCCTCTCCCAGGCCACCACCGGGCGCGATATCAAGTTTGATATGAACCGTCTGGATGGCTATCGCAACTTCTGCAATAAGCTGTGGAACGCCTCACGCTACGTGCTAATGAATGCCGAAGGCGAAGATTGCGGCACTAACGGCGACGAGGTTGAGCTTTCCTTGGCTGACCGCTGGATCATCTCGCAGCTACAGAAAACCGAAGCCCAGGTCACCAAGGCGCTGGATGAGTACCGCTTTGACCACGCCTCCCAAGCGCTGTACGAATTCATCTGGAACGAGTACTGCGACTGGTATTTGGAGCTCTCCAAGCCCGTGCTGTGGGACGAAAATGCCACGCCGGAGGCAAAGCGAGGAACGCGGCGCACGCTGGTGAGAGTGCTGGAGGTCATCCTGCGGCTTGCTCACCCGATGATGCCGTATATTACTGAAGAGATCTGGCAGCGCGTCTCGCCACTCGCCGGGGTATTTATGGGTGACGGCGCGTCGATCATGCTCCAGGCTTGGCCAGAAGCCGATGAGAGTAAAATCGATGAACAGGCCAGCCTGGACATTGAGTGGCTCAAAGGCGTCATCATCGCCGTGCGCAACATCCGCGCCGAGATGAACATTGCCCCCGGCAAGCCCCTCGATGTGCTGTTGACCAAGGGTAAGCCCGAAGATGCCGAGCGCCTGGAGAGCAACCGCCGCTTCCTTTCCAAGCTCGCTAAACTGGAAAGTGTCACGTGGCTCGACAACCCTGACGATGCCCAGCTTTCAGCGACGCAGTTGGTGGGCGATATGGAAGTGCTGGTGCCGATGGCGGATTTGATCGACAAAGACGCCGAAATGGCCCGCCTTGGCAAAGAGATCGAAAAGCAGGACAAGCTCATCGGCGGCATTGAGAAGAAACTCGGCAACGACGGCTTTATCGCCAAGGCGCCGGTCGCCGTAGTCGAAAAAGAGCGCGGCAAGCTCGCTGAGTTCCAAGCAGCTAAAAAGCTGCTGGAAGAGCAAAAAGCTAAGATTGAGTCGTTGTAGGCGCGGTTAATTAAGTTCGCTGAAACAGAAACGGCACCATTTAGGGGCCGTTTCTGTTTGGCCCTCTCTGGTCGCGTAGCTAGGCCAACTCGAAGCCTAGCGAAGCTAACATGATGCTCCCCCATCTTAACCACTTTTTCTTACGAAACGTGTAAGGTCGGTAGCACCACGACCACTAAGTGGCATCGCTGATTCAGCAACGACATGGAAAGCTCTATGCCAACACCGACTGAGGCGCGCTTAGAAGCGCTGAGGACCGAACTTGAGCAGGCCGGGATTGCGCACCGCGGTCTTGTGCCAATGGCGGATACCGGCCTGGCGCATGACCATGTCTGGGTGCATCGCCACGATGGTCATGACTGGGTAGCGCGGCTACCCAAACAGAGCCAGATGAACCTGCCACCGGCTGAAAACCTTGCCTATCAGGCGGCCTGCTATCGCCGCTCAAGCCCAGGCGGGCATACGCCCACCCTGCATGACACCCTGCCGCCGAGCGAAGCATTACCGCGGGGCGGATTGCTGGTCGAGGCGATCCGTGGCCGCCAAGCCAACCTGCCGCAAGACCTCGCCGCTATCGCGGATGCCCTGGCCAGCTTACACCGCCAACCGTTGCCCGCTAGCGAGGCGCAAGCCCCGCTGCTTGCGCCTGAAAACCCATGGCAGGCGATGGTGGAAGAGGTGCGCCAGCAGGCAAACTGGCTAGCCGATGCTCAACTGGCCCGTAAAGTCACCCAGCGCATCAAGCAAGAGCTGGATCTCCTCCCGCCGCGTTTGAGCGATGAGACACCGACCCTGATCAGTTTTGATACCCACCCTGGCAACTTTCTCATCCGCGAAGACGGCCGCGCGGTACTGGTGGACTTGGAGAAATGCCGCTACGGCCTGCCCGGGATCGACCTTGCCCACACGTCGCTCTACACCTCGACCACCTGGGACCTCAGCAGTCAGGCCGTGCTAAGCCTCGATGAGGTGATTGGTTTTTACCGTCGCTGGCAAGCGACGATGGAGACGTCGCCCGATGTCGACACGCTGGTCGCCTGCCGTCGAGCGACCTGGCTGTGGTCGTTGACGTGGTGTGCCAAGTGGCGCGCCCAGCATTTGAATGCTAAAGATGCTCAACAGCGCGGTGAAGACTGGTCAGCGGAACTCAGCGACCCAGCGGTCATCGACCATGTGCGTGACCGCGTGGAGCACTACCTTTCGCTGCCGATCATTGACCACGTACACGGCGAGCTGCAGTGCTTGCAAGCCTCCCTATAACGCTTTTATCTTCTCTTCGATGAGGTACGCGATGCCAACTCACTATCTCCGTGCGGGAAAGCCCCTGAATGCTGCGCTTATCGCCACTCTGCTAGCCGTTGCGCTACCGGCCGTGGCCAACCCTGACCCAGCCGACTGGCCCGGTGTCTTGGCAGAAGCCGAAGGCCAAACCGTTTACTGGAATGCCTGGGGTGGCGATACGCGCACCAACCGTTATATCGAGTGGGTAGCGCAACAAATGCAGGCGCAGTATGGCATTGAGGTGGAACACGTAAAGCTGGACGACACCGGCAGCGCGGTGGCAAGGGTGTTGGCCGAAAAGCAGGCGGGCAACGACGACGATGGCAGCATTGATCTGATCTGGATCAACGGTGAAAACTTTGCCGCAATGCGCGAAAGCGACCTGCTGTTCGGCCCCTTCGCCGAAGCGCTGCCCAACTTCGCCCTGACCAACGCCGCGGACAACCCCGAAGTGGTCACCGACTTTACCCTGCCCACCGAAGGCTTTGAGTCGCCGTGGGGCAAGGCACAAATCACTTTCTATTACGACAGCGCCTACACCGAGTCACCACCCCAAAACATGCCGGCGCTGCTCACCTGGGCTCGAGCCAATCCCGGCCAGTTTAGCTATCCACGTATTCCTGACTTCACCGGCAGCACCTTCCTGAAGCAGGCGCTGATCGAATTGACTGAGCAGGATGAGGCACTTTATCAACCGGTGGCAGAGAGCGATTTCGAGGCGGTCACCGCGCCACTGTGGTCATACCTGGACGCGCTACATCCACACCTGTGGCGCAGCGGGCGCTCTTTCCCCGATTCTGGCCCAAACCTACGCACACTGATGAGCGACGGCGAGCTGAGCCTGGGATTCTCGTTCTACCCCACTGATGCTGCCGTGGCGGTCATGGAGTATGAGCTACCCGACAGCGTGCGCAGCTACGTATTGGAAGCGGGCACGCTGGGTAACGTTCACTTTGTGGCAATCCCCTATAACTCCCCCCATCAAGCCGGCGCCATGGTGCTTGCCGACTTTTTGCTGTCGCCAGCGGCCCAGGCCGAAAAGCAGTCGCTGCCCATGTGGGGCGACCGCAGCGTGCTGGATATCGATCAGCTCGATACCGCTGATCAAGCCCGCTTTCAACAGGGCGAACGCCACCCGTCAGAGCTACCGGCGGACGCGCTTTCGAACACCTTACCCGAGCCCCACCCCAGTTGGATGACCGCCCTGCAAGACGCTTGGCTTGAGCGCTACGGCGTCAACTAACGCATGTTGCGACTGGCCCCGGCGTTCATCATCGCCTTGCTGGTACTTCCCGTTGGGGCGGGTTTACTCATGGTGTTGCTGCCGGCGTTCGGCTACCTTCCCGCACTCGGTGGCCATAGCGTTAGCCTAGCGCCCTGGCACATGCTTTTTTCTCAACCGGGACTTGGCCGTTCGGTCGCCGTCAGCTTTGCCAATGGTCTGGTCAGCACGGCAATGGCGCTGATGGTCGTGGTGCTGTTTCTGGCGGCCAGCCAGGGCACTTGGTTAGACCGCGCTATTCGGCGGCTGGTGTCACCGCTGCTGGCTATCCCCCATGCCGCCGTTGCGTTTGGCTTTGCCTTCTTGATTGCCCCTTCGGGCCTCATGGCCCGGCTGTTTTCCCCTGCGTTCACGGGCTGGGAGCGCCCACCGGATGTACTGATCATCAACGATCCCTGGGGGCTCTCTTTAATGGCGGGGCTGGTACTGAAAGAAGTGCCGTTTCTACTGCTGATGAGCTTGGCAGCGCTACCACAACTGGCCCCAGAAAAGCGTTTGATGCTGGCGCGGTCGCTGGGCTATGCGCCCACCATCGCCTGGCTAAAAACCGTGCTGCCTTCGCTCTACCCGCTGATTCGCCTACCGGTGTACGCGGTGATCGCTTACGCCACCTCGGTAGTCGACATGGCGATGATTCTCGGCCCCACGCTACCGCCTACGCTAAGCGTGTCGATTTTAAGCTGGTTTAACGACCCGGATATCAACCGCCGCTTTATGGCTTCGGCGGCCGCAGTGCTGCAACTGGGGGTGACGCTGGCAGCACTGTTATGCTGGTGGCTGCTGGAACAGCTGACGCGCAACCTGATGGCCCACTGGCTCACCAATGGCCACCGCCACCAGGGCGACGCTTTCTTGCGCACCGTGGGCCGCTGGGCGCTGCTGGTGTCGACGGGTACTGCGCTGGCCGCCCTGGTCGGGCTGGGGCTGTTTTCAGTGGCCGGTTTTTGGCGCTTTCCCGATCTTCTGCCGCAAATGTTTACCCTTGACCACTGGCAGCGAAGTGGCGCCATGCTGATCACGCCGCTGGTCAATACCGCCCTGATTGGGCTTGTCGCGACAAGCCTTGCCACGGCCCTGGTACTGGCGACACTGGAAAACGAGCACCGCCAGCACCTAAAGCCCAAGCGCGCCCTGTGGCTGCTTTATCTACCGCTGCTAGTGCCACAGATCGCCTTTCTGTTTGGCCTGGTCGTGGCCGCGGAAAGCCTGAACATTCGCCCCCAGCTCGGCTTGGTGATCGCTGGCCACCTGCTGTTCGTGCTGCCTTATGTCTACCTGTCGCTTTCCGAGGCGTATCGGCGTCTGGATCCGCGCTGGCTGCAGGTGGCACGCTCATTGGGTGTTTCGCGTAGCGCGGCTTTTTGGCGGGTTCGTTTACCGTTACTGCTCGCACCGGTGTTAACCGCCTTTGCGGTGGGCTTGGCAATCAGTATTGGCCAGTACTTGCCTACCCAATTGCTGGGTGCCGGGCGTGTGACCACCGTCACCACCGAGGCGGTGGCCCTGGCGTCGGGCAGTAACCGACGCTTGATTGGCGTGTGGGCGCTTGTGCAAGCGGGCCTGCCGCTGATTGGCTTTATGCTTGCCTTGGCGCTTCCCCGCTTTTTGGGCGTGGGGCGCCGTGAACTTTCGACGTAAAGGGATGACCGTGACTGCTACGCTTACCGCACCGCTACGCCTTGAGCAGGTTTCCATCGCCCTTGCAGGTCGCGAGCTGTTAGCGGTGGATGCCACCATTGCCCCGGGCCAAGTGCTCACGGTGATGGGTCCTTCTGGCTCAGGGAAGTCCACTCTACTGGCGTATATTGCCGGTTTTCTTGACCGCGAATTTACGGCCAGTGGTGGGGTGTGGCTGGGAGAACGTGACTTGTTGAACCGGCCTGCCGAGGCGCGCGGCATTGGTTTACTGTTTCAGGATCCGCTTTTGTTTCCTCACTTGAGTGTGGCGGGCAATTTGCGTTTTGGGCTACCGCGGCAAAGCAAGCATAAGCATCAACACGTCACGCAAGCCCTTGAACAGATAGGGCTAGCGGGGTTTGAAGAGCGCGACCCGGCCACGCTTTCCGGTGGCCAAAAAGCGCGCGTGGCCCTAATGCGCCTGCTGCTTTCCAAGCCCCAGGCGGTGCTGCTGGACGAACCGTTTTCAAAGCTGGATACCGCGCTTCGCAAGGAGATGCGCTCGCTAGTGTTTAGCCAATTGCGTGATGCCGGCCTGCCTGCGCTGCTGGTCACCCACGACCATGCAGATGCGGACGCGGCGGGAGGGCCAGTCATTGCGCTCGGTTGAACGCGCGCCGCGCCTGAGCATCGTCATCCCGGTGCTCAATGAAGCACCGACGCTGGCAACCCATTTAATGGCGCTGCAAACGCTGCGTGCCCAGGGGGTCGAAGTGATCGTGGTGGATGGCGGGAGTGGCGATGACAGCGTGCGTCGTGCAAAGCCGCTGGCGGACCGTGTGCTCAGCAGCCCTCCCGGCCGAGGCGTGCAGATGAACCTAGGGGCTCAGCATGCCAGCGCCCCGGCCCTGCTGTTTTTACACGCGGATACTCACTTGCCGACAGGTGCCGCCGAACAGTTGCTCCACGCGCTTAACACCCACGACTGGGGCCGTTTCGATATCCTGCTCGCCGGTCACAGCCGCTGGCTCCCGTTAATCAGTAAAATGATCAACCAGCGCTCCCGGCTCACCGGCATCGCGACCGGCGATCAAGGCATTTTTGTGCGTGCCAGCACGTTCCAGGCAATCGGTGGTTTTCCCGAGCAGCCGCTAATGGAGGATATCGAGCTCACCAAACGGCTCAAACGGGTATCGCCACCCGCCTGCCTGACGGCGAAAGTGATAAGCTCGGGAAGGCGCTGGGATCAGTTCGGTGCCTGGAAAACGATCCGCCTGATGTGGCGGCTGCGCTATCGCTACTGGCGCGGCGTCAGCGCCACCCAACTTGCCAAGGAGTATCGTGATGCCCGCTGAAACGCTGGCCAACCGTCCAGTGCTGCCGCAGCTTCACTTGCTGGCCAAGGCCCCGCTAGCGGGGCAGGCGAAAACGCGCCTGGCCCCTTTGCTGGGCAATCAAGGCGCCGCCAACGCCCACGCGGAACTGCTGCGCCACTGTGTCGCCAATGCTTGCCAGGCGCTACCGGCCGACAACGTCACGCTATGGACAGCACTTGACCATGCGCACCCCTTATTCATCGAGCTTCACGAGCAGTTTGGCCTGACCTTAAAGCGCCAGCCCGATGGCGACTTGGGCGCCCGTGTACGTCACGCGTTGAACCATACGCCTGGGCCCGCCATGGTGATGGGCAGCGACTGCCCGAGTATTACTAGCGCACTCATTACCGCTTGCGCGCAACAACTCACCCATCATGATGTGGTCATTCTACCTGCTGAGGATGGTGGCTACGGGTTGATCGGCGCCCAGCGCGACTATCCGGGCCTTTTTGAAAGCATTCCCTGGGGGAGCCATCAAGTGCTGAGCGCAACCCGTCAGCGTATCGAAGCGCTTGGCCTTCGCGCCGCTTATCCGGCCACCATCTGGGATGTAGACCGGCCCGAAGATTGGCAACGCTGGAAAGAGGTAACCGCTGCGCTGTAAGGAAACAGCACGACTACCCACTGAGTTAGCAACGTTCACTCTGTTTACCCCTGCCGCCGGAGCTTACCGTGACCCGACAACGTTTACTGATCGCAGCG
Source organism: Halomonas sp. UBA3074 (assembly GCF_002366715.1). Taxonomy (GTDB): domain Bacteria; phylum Pseudomonadota; class Gammaproteobacteria; order Pseudomonadales; family Halomonadaceae; genus Vreelandella. Next base: position 137,348 of record NZ_DFBS01000032.1, read on the forward strand.
CTACTTGTCATTGCCATTGGTGTGTTCTTTATCAGTGGTGCCCATCAGTGGTTCACGCTGGAGACCCTCAAGGCTTACCAAAGCGACTTTCAAGCCGCCTTCGAGCAGCACCCATGGCGAGTCGCAGGTATCTTTTTTGCCGTTTATGTCGCGATGACCGCCCTCTCCTTGCCGGGCGCCACGCTGTTAACGCTACTGGGCGGTGCGCTGTTCGGCCTTGGCTGGGGATTACTGATCATTTCCTTTGCCAGTGCCATGGGGGCAACCCTGGCCTTTTTGCTCTCGCGGTTTCTCTTTCGCCAACCTATCGAAAAGCGCTTTCCGCGTCAGTTCGAAGCGGTGAATCGTGGCGTGGAGCGCGAGGGCGCCTTCTACCTGTTCATGCTGCGTTTGGTCCCGATGTTCCCATTTTTCATGATCAATCTGGTCATGGGGCTCACGCGGATTAAAACCGTTACCTACTACTGGGTAAGCCAACTGGCCATGCTGCCCGGCACAGCGGTTTACGTGAACGCGGGCGGGCAGTTGGGGGAGCTGGAGAGTCTTGGGGGGATCGTGTCACCGGTGCTGTTAGCCTCGTTTGCCCTGCTGGCGGTGTTTCCCTGGATTGCCCGGCGCATCGTGCTGCTGGTGCAAAAGCGCAAGGCCTACCAAGGCTTTACCCGCCCCCACCGCTTTGACTACGACATTGTGGTCATCGGTGGTGGTTCGGCGGGGCTGGTCACTAGCTACATCGCAAGCGCGGTGAACGCCAACGTCGCCTTGGTGGAAAAACATAAAATGGGCGGCGACTGTTTGAATACCGGCTGCGTGCCTTCCAAGGCATTAATCCGCGCTGCTCGCGCCGCCCATGACATTCGGAATGCGCCTCGGTTCGGGGTAACGGCGGGAGAACCCACGATCGATTTTGCCCAAGTCATGGGCCACGTTCACCAAGCCATCAGCGACATCGAACCCCACGACAGCGTTGAGCGCTACCAAAGCCTGGGGGTTGAGGTCTACCAGGAGCACGCCACGCTTCTCTCTCCTTGGGAGATCCGGGTCGGCGATAAAACCCTGACCACGCGGCATGTGGTGCTAGCCACTGGTGCCCGGCCACGGATACCCCCCCTACCTGGGATTGAGGGGGCGCCGGTTTTAACCTCCGAAAACCTTTGGTCGTTGAGCAAGCTCCCTGGTCGGTTGGTGGTGTTGGGCGGCGGCGCGATTGGCTGTGAGCTGAGCCAGAGCTTTGCCCGCTTGGGTAGCCAGGTCACGCTGGTCGAAGGGATTGCCCAACTACTGGGACGCGAGGATGCAGAAGTCGGTGAACTGATCGAGCGCACGCTGACCCAGGAGGGAGTCACGGTCATGACCGACGCCAAGGCGCTGGAAGTGCTGAACGACGAGGCGGGCTATCAGTTGGTGGTGGAGCATCACGGCGAGCGCAGGCAGCTAGCCTTTGACTACCTGCTGGTCAGCGCGGGACGCCAGGCCAATGTCGAGGGTCTGGGGCTAGAGGCACTGGGGATCACGACCACCCAGGCAGGCACGCTGGAACTGAATGAACGCCTGCAAACCCGACTACCCAATATCTGGGCCTGTGGTGATGTGGCCGGGCCTTACCAACTCACCCATGCCGCCGCCCACCAAGCGTGGCACGCAGCGGTCAATGCGCTGTTTGGTGAACTGAAAAGCTTCGCGGTGGATTACCGTTTCATGCCGGCAGTCACCTATGTGCAGCCGGAAGTAGCGCGGGTGGGGCTGAACGAAAAAGAGGCCACCGCTAAGGGTGTTGCGTTTGAGGTCACCCACTACGCCATGAGCGAAAGTGACCGTGCCATCGCCGAAGGGGCCACTGAAGGCTTTATCAAAGTGCTTACCCTGCCCGGCAAGGATAAAATCCTGGGTGCGACCATCGTTGCCGAAAACGCTGGCGAATGGTTGGGCGAATTTACCATCGCCATGAAACATGGGCTGGGGCTCAACAAACTGCTAGGCACCATTCATCCCTATCCCACGCTTGGCGAAGCGGCCAAAGCCACGGCGGGCGTATGGAAAAACGCTCACAAGCCTGAAAGAGTACTCGCGCTGTTAAAACGTTATTTCCACTGGCGCCGGGGGGAATAAACCGTTGGTTTTAAAATAAGCAGGCCCCATAAAGCGCCTGACAAGGCGCTTCCTTCCTTGAATAGTCGCGCCACGTCTGTTTGTGTGATTAACTAAAATTCATTCCCTTCATTTCTTTATTAGCGAAAGCGTTACGCTGGACGCTAAAGCGTGGCACGTGAGGAGTCATTCAGGATGAGTGGCACACTATCACCATCTCCATCAATACAAACGATTGATCAGCTGTGCCGTGAGTTGGCGCTAGTATGCGACGCATCCAGCCCTTCTGAGCTGTTTGAACGCCTGACGAAAACGCTTCACACGCTTACCCAGGGCCAACCGGTGGCGCTTTATCGGCGCTTACGCACAGGCAACTTGGGCCTTGCCTACTGCTATCCGCTGGAAAGCACCCTGGCCCCCTATCGTACTCTGCTCGCGATTGGTAGTTATGATGAACTGGTCGCGTCAGAGCTACAGCATTATGAGCTAAAGGGTGAGCATGACGTGTGGGGGTATATCGGCCACCCTTCCATCGCCGATATCGCTCCCGCTCACTGGGTACAACTCCTGATTGATATCGCCTCCCAGCGTTTGCGCCTGCTGAAAGCAGAGCGCATGGCCACTCGCCAGTCGGGTTTGAAATCTCGCCGCAAACTGCTCTCTAGAGACATTAAGCGGCTTACTTCCATTGACGGCATTTTGCAGCATCACGGCACAGGCTGGTGTGAGATTTTTCAAGCAGACGGCATTGCGCTGGCGTATCAAGGCGACCTCCATTGCTTCGGTGAATGCCCATCCAAGCATCAGTTGTTTCATCAATTGCAGCAGTTAAATCAACACAGTGCCAGGGACGAAATCGTTGAACTCAGCGGCAGTTGCCAAGGCGGCTTGGCAGCCCCGCTAAGCGTTGCGAATGCCTCTTTGGGGTGGTTACTGCTATTTCGCCAGCAGCCGCTATTGCCTGCCCTGCTCGTTGATCCCACCCTTCAGGACTCGCTGAGCTACTGGATGCCGCTGGAAGCCTCCATGATGGTAGAGTTGGCGGATGATTTGGCCGTGGCCATTACGGCCCAAGAAGTCGTACTCCTGAATCGCCCTCTTACCAAAACCAATCAACGCCTTGAAGGGCTTGCCCATACCGACCCTTTGACCCAGTGCTGGAACCGCTACTATACAGAGCTCGTCATTGAGGATTTGAGCCACTCAACCCTCCGCTTTGCCATGCTGATGTTTGATATCGATAATTTTAAACATATCAACAACACCTATGGTCATGCAGTGGGCGATGCTATCTTGCGCGATATTGCCCACTTGGTGCAGCAAACCCTAGCACCCGATGACCACCTTGGCCGCTGGGGAGGTGAAGAGTTTATCGTTATCGCCAAAGGGCTTGACGAGGGCGCCAGCCTTAAACTTGCCAACCGTCTTTGCCTAAGCGTAGAGCAGCATATCTTTGCCATCGACGAGCCAGTGACCATCAGTGTCGGACTGACGCTTGTACAGCCCGGCGACCAGCCCCGCCATTTATTTGAACGCGCTGACCAAGGCATGACATTGGCCAAAATGGCGGGTAAAAACCAAGTCGTTATTTGCTAATCCCTGGCAGCGTGTTTTTCATAGGCAATCCCCATGCAGCAGCTATTACTCATTGGTGCGGGCCATGCCCACGCTTTTGTTCTCGAAGCCTTTGCCAAACGGCCCGATCCAAACATTGCGATTACCGTTGTGAGCGACGCTCGCTTTGCGGCGTACTCCGGCAGCGTGCCGGCATGGCTGTCAGGGGAGTGCACGCTGCGGGAAACGCAAATGGATATCGACGCGCTGTGCCAGCGTGCGGGCGCTCGGTTTATCGCCTCTCCAGCCGTGGCGCTCACTACCCTCAAGCGCCAAGTCACGCTGGCGGATGGCAGTGTTCTGCCGTTTGACGTGGCATCCCTCAACGTGGGCTCGACCCTGCAACTGCCTCGAACGCTCACCACAGAAAACGATAATGAAGCCCTGCCCACGCTACTGGCCATGCGCCCACTTAGTTCGCTGCACCAGCGCTGGCAGGCCTTAAAAGAAGCGGTTGCCAAGCTCCCTCGAGGCACGCAGCAGAACGTCGTTAGCGTGGGCGGCGGTGCAGCGGGCTGCGAAACCCTGATGAGTGTATTGGCGCAGTTGCGCCGCCAGCGCCCGGATATTGACTGGCAAGGCGCGCTGATTAGCGCCTCTACAACGCTGCTACCGGGCGCGGGTAGGTTGCCCCGC
>NZ_DFBS01000035.1 GCF_002366715.1 Halomonas sp. UBA3074
ATGTGAAACGTCAACAGGCCCTAGGTAACGAAGGCTTTACCGGTGGTCAGTGGTCGTTCGGTGTTCAAACAGAAGTGTGGTTCTAAACGATGCGAGCGCCTTAACGTCACCGTTTCTTCTCCAATGTTTGTTGCCCGCGATCCTTCGCGGGCTTTTTTTGCAGTCATTCAAAAAAAATTTTAATGAGCTGCATCCAATCAAGGGCCTCGCGGGTATTCACTATACAGCCGCCATTGTTGGTCGCTGATAACAACCCTTTTAGGAGACTGAAATGACACTTCATCATCTAACGCGCGCTACCTTGGCCGCCACTCTGATTGCATCCTTCAGTCAAGCCGCTTTGGCCGAAACGCCTGCGGACGTCCAAGTGCCGGACGGAAACACCATCGCGCTCGAAACCGTGGGCGTTGGCGCCATTACCTATATGTGTGAAACCAAAGACGACGGCAACATGGGTTGGGTATTCAAAGGCCCGCACGCTGCGCTTAACGATAGCGATGGCAGCCAAGTAGGCAGCTACTACGGCCCGCCAGCCACGTGGGAAGCGTTGGATGGCTCTAAAGTAACGGGTACCCAGCTAGCAACGGCCGCCAACGGCGACGGCAACATTCCGCTACAGCTTGTAGAAGCCAACCCAGCCGAGGGTGAAGGCGCAATGACCGGCGTTAGCTACATTCAGCGCTTGAACACTCAGGGCGGTGTTGCGCCTGATGTGACATGCGATATGGATCACGATGGTGCAACCGCCGTCGTTACCTATCAAGCGGACTACATCTTCTGGACTGCTGAGTAAGTCTAATTCTGCTGGGGACTCGTTTGTCGGGTTCCCAGCAGCTATGCTGTCTGTGATAACGACGACTGGCGTCGGTGCCGTCACCAGGGAGCTAGGTTTTGACTGACGTGTCTTTAGAATTTGATCATGCTGCCGCATTGGCGAAATGTGCCCGCGGCGAGCATGATGCCTTGCATCAACTCTACGTTTACGAAGGCGCCAGGCTGTTAGGTGTCGTCATAAGAATCGTCAAAGACCGGGGGATGGCAGAGGATATCGTGCACGATGCGTGTCTCAACATTTGGCAACGTGCCGACAGTTTCGACCCCAGCAAAGGATCCGCGCGCGCATGGATATTTAGCGTGGCGCGCCATTTGGCGTTGAACGCTATTCGCTACCGTGATCGCGAAATCAATTTTGCCAATGATCCCGCCGACGAATTAGCGCAGGACGAACATTTCCAGCACGCTTATGTTGCCGAAGAAGCCTTTGATTGGCAGACCGGCCAGCGAATGGACAGCTGTTTAGAACAACTCGAGCCAGAGCGGCGCAACTGTGTACTCCATGCCTACGTTGATGGCCTGAGTCATGCAGAAATTTCTGCCCATACCGGGGCACCGCTCGGCACCGTAAAGGCCTGGATAAAACGCAGTTTACTGCGCTTACGGGAGTGTATGGCATGACCCGCCCCAGTCAGCACGACCAGATAAGTGAAGATGACCATGCTTTGGCGGGGGAGTATGTGTTGGGCACGCTGTCGTTAACGCAGCGAGAAGCGCTGGAAGCACGGCTACCTAACGAACCCGAATTACAAAAAGCCGTGATGGCCTGGGAAGAGCGCTTTTTGCCCTATACCGCCATCACCACACGGGTCACTCCTTCGGATTACTTATGGCCGCGTATTGAACGCAGTTTAAAGGTCCGTGAAGAAAAGGCGCGAGAAGCATCCACTAAACGTGCTGGTTCTGTTAACAACCCACCACGGTCTCGCCGAATGCGCCACAGCCTGCCGCTGTGGCGGGGTGCGGCCGGGTTTGGTTTGGCAGCGGCGTTAGTGATGGGGGTGATGTTAACCAATGAACTCACTGAGCCGACGACGCCCGAATACATGGTAGTGCTGCTTGCCCCGCAAACACAGTCCGCCGGTTGGGTAGTTCAGGCATCATCGCGCCAGGAAATAGAGCTTATCCCGCTGGGTACGTTCGAAGTGCCTGAAGGTAAGGCGCTAGAGTTCTGGACCAAGGCAGATGAGTGGCAGGCGCCGGTATCACTGGGTTTAGTGGAGCCAGGCCAGCCGATTCGGATGCGTTTGGATCAGTTGCCACCGCTTGAGGATAACCAGCTGTTTGAGCTGACGCTGGAAGACGAAACCGGTTCGGCCACCGGCCTGCCCACCGGGCCAATCGAGTTTATTGGCCGTGCGGTCGAGATTTAACCTCGAAAAAGCGCCTGTTAATAGCGTCTTAGAAGAACGTAAGGCCCACTTGGAACAGGCGTTCTACCTCACGGATGCGGCGTTTATCGACCACAAACAGAATCACGTGGTCGCCGCTCTCCACCATCACGTCGCCATGGGCGATGATGACCTCTTTACCGCGCACAATGGCGCCGATGGTGGTGCCTTCGGGGAGATCAATCTCTCGGATGGTGCGGCCAACCACTTTAGACGACTGCTTGTCGCCGTGGGCGATCGCCTCAATCGCTTCCGCGGCGCCCCGGCGCAACGAGTGGACGTTGACGATGTCGCCACGGCGCACGTGGGTCAGCAGACTGCCGATGGTGGCCTGCTGGGGTGATATCGCAATATCGATCTCGCCACCTTGCACCAAGTCTACATAAGCGGCGTTGTTAATCAGCGTCAGCACCTTCTTGGCGCCTAACCGCTTGGCCAGTAGTGACGACATGATATTGACCTCGTCGTCGTTGGTCAGCGCGCAGAAGATATCGCACTCTTCGATATTCTCTTCTTCCAGCAGCCGTTTGCTGGTGGCGCTGCCGTGAAGCACCACGGTGCGATCCAACCGCTCAGAGAGCGTTGTACAGCGTTCCAGGTTGTGCTCGATGATCTTGACCTGGTGGCTATGCTCCAAATGCTCCGCCAGCCGCTCGCCGATATTGCCGCCCCCGGCAATCACCACGCGGCGAAAATCCCGCTCGACCCGGCGCAGTTCGCTCATCACCGCGCGAATATCGCGCCGAGCGGCGAGGAAGAAGACCTCGTCGTCGGCTTCGATGACCGTGTCACCACGGGGAATGATCGGTCGACTGCGGCGGTAAATCGCCGCCACGCGGGTATCCACGTTGGGCATATGGCGACGCAAAAACGCCAAATCCTGGCCCACCAGCGGGCCGCCGTAAAAGGCTTTTACCGCGACCAACTGAACCAAGCCGCCCGCAAATTCCAGTACCTGAAGCGCACCGGGGTGCTCGATCAGGCGGCGCACGTGGTCGGTGACTACCTGCTCGGGACTGATCAATACATCGATGGGGATGGCTTCATGGGCAAATAGCCCTTTGCGGGTCAAGTACGCCGTGGCGCGCACGCGGGCAATTTTAGTGGGGGTACGAAACAGCGTATGGGCCACTTGGCAGGCGATCATATTGATCTCGTCGCTGCTGGTCACGGCGATCAACATATCGGCATCTTCGCAGCCTGCCTGGCGCAGCACGATCGGGTAGGAGCCCGCGCCGGTCACGGTGCGGATATCGAGCTTGGTGTGCAGATCGCGCAGCTTTTTCGCGTCGGTATCAACGACCGTGATGTCGTTTTCCTCGCGAGCGAGGTGTTCTGCCAAGGTGCCGCCGACCTGGCCGGCGCCGAGAATGATGATTTTCATACGCTCTTATCCTCTTGGTCGGGCTCAGGAGATAGTCGATAACCAATGCCGGGTTCAGTTTGCAGCAGTGTGGGCGATTGGGGATTGTCACCTAATTTGTAGCGCAGTTTGCTCACGACGATACGTAAATAGTGAGTGTCATCTTGGTGGCTAGGCCCCCAAACCTGACGAAGTAGCTGGGTTTGAGTGACGACCCGACCAGCAGAGGCGATAAGGTGGGTCAGAACGGCAAACTCTTTAGGGGTTAAATGTACTGCCTCGTTATCCAAGCTTACTTGGTGGGCTGCGATATCTACCTTCAAGCCACCATGCTGGTAGCGAGGTGCACTCGAATTATTGGCGCGCCGCCTTAACAGGGCTCGAATGCGGGCTAAAAGCTCTTGAATACCAAATGGCTTGGTGACGTAATCGCTGGCTCCGTTATCCAGTGCGCGAACCTTCTCGGCCTCGTGCCCGCGAACCGAGATTATGATGACAGGTACTTCGCAACGTTGGCGGATGGCGTCAAGCACTTGTTGACCATCCATGTCGGGCAAGCCGAGGTCAAGTAGGACGATGTCAGCGTTGGGTACAGAGGTGCCAGCGCTGAGTTTCCCTAATCCTTCGCGACCACTGGCGGCTTCAATTACTTGGAACCCCTGGGAATTAAGACTGATACGTAAAAAGTGGCGAATGTGGGGTTCGTCATCGATGACCAGCACGCGCGCTTGTTCACTGTTCACACTCTGTCTCCTCGCTAGGTAGCGGCAGAGCCATGGCGATCGTAGTGCCTATGCCAGCAGGTCCTTGCTTGGCGTAAATATGTCCGGCATGAGCGCCAAACATGCCACGACTAATCGCTAGCCCCAGGCCGTTACCGTGTCGGTTGCGATCCCCTTCATGGCCGGTAACGAACATATCGAATACCTGCTCGCGCAACTCAGGCGGAATGCCAGGCCCCTCATCGGTGACAGAAAACAGCAGCGCAGCAGTCTCATCAGTGTCCTGTTTAGTAGTGCCGTTCTTGGTAGCCCTGGTTAGCTTGGAACAGTAAGCTTCGATAGTGATGCAACCCTGAGGAGGCGAGAAGCGTGCCGCATTCTCCAGCACATTGACCAGAGCCTGCTCGATTAGTGCTGGATGAACGTAGAGCAAGGGCAGGTCATCAGGCCAGTGTTGCTTAATCTGTAGGCCATCTAGTGTGTTCCCCAGGCGCTTACGAGCCGATGCGACCAAATCGCCAAAGGTGACCCAGTCACGCTCGATTTTCATATTGCCGTGATCCAGCCGGGTCATGTCCAACAGATTCTGTATATAGCGATTTAGCCGTTCACTTTCGCTTAGCACACCATCCAGCAGCTCAAAGCGATCATGCTGGGTCAACTGATCATCTAGGGTGCGCAACGAGCTAGCGGCGCCAATGATCGATGCTAGCGGGGTACGCAGGTCGTGGGATACCGATGAGAGTAACGCTGACCTGAGCCTCTCCTGCTCTTCTGCAAGGCGCGCTTCGCTGAGCTCCGTTAACCGTTGTTGGCGGTCACCAGCGAGCTTGCCTACTACCACAGCCACCAATAGGAAGAAGAGCAGCGTTAGTAATTGCTCCTGCTCCTCGACCGCTAGCGAAAAATGCGGGACGGTAAAGCAGAAATTAAAGGTTAGAAAACCGAGCAGGGCGCTGATCAGAGCCGCGTAGCTGCCAGCTAAAACGGCGCTAGTGAGAACCGCGGTCAAAAAAATTAACGAAAGATTGGCTAGCGCCAGCCATGCGTAAAGCCCCCAGGCGACCAACAGCGCAGCACTGGTACTTGTCAATGCGATCAACATTTCGTTCCGCTTGGGTATGCGTAACTGATGAAAAAAGTGCACCGCGCTTTCAATGATTGATTTACTCAGTGGCATGATGTTGTCGTCCTTCATGGCCAGCCTAACGCCGCCAGAACATCGGCGTCAGTAATACCACGACGGTCAGGATCTCTAAACGGCCCATCAGCATGCCGATGCATAGCAGCCACTTTGCCGCATCTGGTAACGAAGAAAAATTGCCGGCCGGGCCAATGATATCGCCAAGCCCAGGCCCGACATTGGTCACCGCGGTAGCGGCGCCGGAAAGCGCTGTCACTAAGTCCAGCCCCAGCGCGGATAAGCTGAGTGCCAGGGCGGCGATGGTGATAAAGAAGAAAAATGAGAACGCGACCACGCTGCGCGAAATATCGCTAGTCACCGGTTGATGGTTATAGCGATTCGTAAAAACGCCGTTGGCATGAATCAAATAGCGCAGTTGGTTTTGCAGCATTAGCGTCGCAATTTGGAAGCGGAAAATTTTCATCCCGCCGCTGGTCGAGCCGCTGCACCCACCCACAAAGGTCAGGTAGAAAAACGCGGCCACCGGCAGCGCGCCCCACAGCGTATAGTCATCAGAGGCGTAGCCGGTAGTAGTCACTACTGAGACTACGTTGAAGGTGACATGGGTTAACGACACAAACCAGTTATCCCCGTGCAGGACTCGCCAAGCGCTGAGCACTAAAATCGCAGCCAATAGAAGCTTCAAAAGGCCACGAACCTGCTGGTCTTTCCACAGCGCATCACGCGATGAGCGTATAAAGCGGATATAAAGCACAAACGGTAATGCGCCGCTGAGCATAAATAAGCTCGCCATCCAAAGTAGCCACGGCTGCTCGCTGTAAGCGCCGAAGGAGGCGTCTGAGTTCGCAAAACCGCCGGTAGAGAGAGAGCTCATTCCGTGAACGGTGGCGTCCAACAGCGTCATTCCACCAAACCAATAACTAGCGATCGCGAACAAGGTGAGGCTGACATAAATCGTTAGCGTCGCTTTCGCAATGCCGCCAGTGCGCGGCATTACTTTATCCGACCAGTCGGACGATTCGGTATGAAACAGCCGCATACCGCCGACTTTCAGAAAAGGCAGAATGGCAATGCCCATCACGATAATGCCAATGCCGCCCATCCACTGCATCAACCCTCGCCACAGTTTCAAGCCATCGGAGAAGTGTTCAATGCCCACCAGAATGGTAGAGCCGGTGGTCGTGATCGCCGATACCGATTCAAACACGGCGTTCGTGAAGGTCAATTGAGGCGCCCCCAGTACCAACGGTAGGCTGGCAAAGCCGCTAATCGTGACCCAGCTCGCTGCAGTTAGGATAAACATCTGCCAGGGCTTGAGTTCCAGCGATGCTCGATAGGTGAGTAGCCAAGTCAGTGCGGCGGCACTGATGATGATCAACACGGAAACAGCAAAGGCGGGTGCATCCGGGTCATTCTCAATCAGCAATACCAGTAGTGGCACCAACATGAAAAGCGTGAGCACGATCCACAGAATCGCCATGATTTTAAACACCGGCGCCCAGTGCCGATACATATCCCTGCTGCGATGAAACCACGGTGTCAAAGGTGCCATATACCCAGCTCGCCATTTAGTATTCTTAAGCATGCGCTAAGAGAACACGACCTTCCATAAAAAGTCTGTAAAAAAGCAGCGCAGTTGACTAGTTTTTGGTGGGTTGAACGCCACCGATATCGCCGCCGGGCATGTTAGAAGCGTAGAGTAAGCGTATCGACGATAAATTGTAGCTAACTGCTTTTTTGTAGTAAAATTACATGAATTGTTGCGAACAACGCCCGCAATACGGTAAATTTTAGGTAATCTAACTACATTAGATAGCCTAATTATAAATAGGAGCAACGATGAGCCAGTCCACTGCTTCCCAAGGTGCCCCGTTGGGCGATCCAAATAATGCTATCGATTTAGCCCTGTTTGGCGCGCTGGGGGATCTTGCCATGCGCAAGCTGTTTCCTGCCTTATACCATCTTGACCGTGAAGGCTTAATGCCCGAAAGCACGCGCATCATGGGACTGGCTCGCCAAGAGCACGATGTGGCGTCATTTCGCCAGATGGTGAGCGATGCGCTGCAAAAGCGAATCAAGAGCAACGAGCAAGATAAGCAAAGCATGGAGCGCTTTCTTGCCCGCCTGGATTACTTACAGCTCGATTTTGCCAATGTCGAAGGCTACGACGCTATCCGCGAATGGCGTAAGGGTTCTCCTCGGCCGATGGTGGTGTACCTGTCCGTTGGTGCACGTATTTATGGCGATATTTGCCGTCATCTTCAGGCCAGCAAAAGCCTGGACGACGAGTCTCGCGTCGTGGTTGAAAAACCCATTGGCTATGACCTGCACTCTTCAGTCGAAATTAACGACGCCATTGGCGAGGTATTTCCTGAATCGCGGGTGTATCGCATCGACCACTATTTGGGCAAAGAGACCGTACAGAATTTGATTGCACTGCGTTTTGCCAATCCTTTATTCGGCACTCAGTGGAATCAGAACAATATTTCCCATGTGGAAATTACCGTGGCCGAAAAAGTCGGCATTGAAGGTCGCTGGGGCTATTTCGACGAAGCGGGTCAGCTACGTGATATGGTGCAAAACCACCTGCTCCAGCTGCTGTGTTTGATTGCCATGGACCCGCCCTCGAACCTGGATGCCGATGCCATCCGCGACGAGAAGGTGAAGGTGCTAAAAGCGCTCAAGCCTTTTGTCGGCGAAGCGCTGGGGCGTGATGTGGTGCGTGGCCAATACATCGCGGGCACCAGCGATGGCCAGTCGGTGCCCGGCTATTTAGAGGAAGAGGGCGCCAATACCCAAAGCCAGACCGAGACCTTCGTGGCGATGAAAACAGAGGTCTCTAACTGGCGCTGGGCAGGCGTGCCGTTCTATTTGCGAACGGGTAAACGCATGCCGGAGAAGCTGTCACAGATTGTGATTCACTTCCGCCAGCAGCCGCACTATATCTTCGACCCAGACCAGCGCGGTATTGCCTCCAATAAGCTGATTATCCGCCTTCAGCCGGAAGAGGGCATTGCCCTGCAGGTATTAACCAAAGACAGCGGTCTGGACAAAGGCATGCGCCTTCGCCCCGGCCCGCTGCACCTGGACTTCAACAGTGCCTTCCCCAAATCGCGGATACCGGATGCCTATGAGCGGCTGTTGTTGGAAGTAATGAAAGGCCAGCAATATCTGTTCGTTCGGCGCGATGAAATCGAACACGCCTGGCGCTGGTGCGATCAGTTGATCGACGGCTGGAAAAAGCGCGATACGCCGCCACGCCGCTATCCTGCAGGCTCCTGGGGGCCGGTTGCCTCTATCGCTATGATTACCCAGGACGGCCGCAGCTGGTACGAGGATTATTGATATGAGCCAAGTACGTCAACAGCTCGCCGAGCAGCTCGCCGAAGCGGTGTTTCAAGCCCTTCAAGAAGATTTAAGCCATCAAGACCGCGCGCTGCTGGTCGTTTCAGGCGGCTCGACACCGGTGCCGTTTTTTAAAGCGCTGGCGGCGAAATCCCTGCCCTGGGAACGTCTTGATATCACCCTTGCCGATGAGCGCTGGGTGGGTGAGGAGAGCCCCGATAGCAATGCCCGGCTGGTGCGTGAACACCTGCTACAGGGCGCTGCGTCGTTGGCCAATTTTATACCGTTAACTTGCGATGCCTCAACGCCAGAAGAAGGGGTCGAGACCGTTGCTCAACAAGCGGCTTCCTTGGCATGGCCCGCGAGTGTGGTGATTTTAGGCATGGGCGGCGATGGTCACACCGCCTCTCTATTCCCCGATAGCCGTGAGCTAGACCTGGCGCTGGCCACAGATGAACTGCTGGTGGCCGTGCGCACACCTAGCCAGCCGCAGCCACGCATTACCTTCTCAGCGGATCGCTTACACCAAGCGCGCCGCCACTTTCTACATATAACCGGCGATGATAAACGCGCCGTGTTGGCTAAGGCGCTAAATGGCGATGATGTCCGTCAACTGCCTGTCCGTGTCTTTTTAACCTGCCCACTGGCGATTTACTGGGCACCTTAAGGCTACGTTTATAGCCCACTGGTCGAGACTGACCGTGGAGGTTTAGCCGCCTTAGCCAATAACAATTTGCTTGGAGACTCACTAATGACTATCGAAAAACAGTTACCGTCCACACGCACCGCCGAGCTGGATAGCATTTGCTTGAAAGCCGAAGTGATTCCCGTCATCACCATTGAGCGACTGGAAGATGCCGTGCCATTGGGCCGCGCCCTGGTGGAAGGTGGTTTGACCGTGTTGGAAATTACCCTGCGTACCGACTGCGCACTAGAAGCCGTCAAGCGCATGCGTGAAGCGCTACCCAGTGCCAGCATTGGGGTAGGTACCGTGCTAACCCCGGCGCAATATCGCCAAGCCGAACAGGTCGGTGCAGACTTCGTGGTGACGCCAGGCGCTACCGACGCGCTTTACCGCTATGGCGTTGAAAGCCCTGTGCCAATGCTGCCGGGTGTCTCGACTATTTCTGAACTAATGACAGGCTGGCAGTACGGCTACCGCCGGTTCAAGTTCTTCCCGGCGGAATCCAGTGGCGGCGCTAAAGCGATCAAAGCATTTGGTGCACCGATTCCCGAAGCACGCTTTTGCCCCACAGGTGGCATTACAGTCGATAACGCCGAGGACTACCTGTCGCTGCCCAATGTCATGTGTGTGGGGGGTTCCTGGTTAACGCCCAAAGCGATGGTGGAAGCGGAAGATTGGGCCGGCATCCGTGAGCTGGCGCGCCAAGCAGCCGAGCGTTTTCATCACTAAGTAATGCGCTAACGTTTGTGCTGAACTAAGTCACATCAGCCCTGGTTTGTGTTGTTTAAACACTGCGTTTAACAACATAGCCGGGGTTTTTTGGTTTTAATACATTGTTGAGTGGTTGAGTGCGTGTAAGACCAAAGGTGTATAACGGCTCTATATTCGGCTCGTCTAAAATGACTTAACAATATGTCTGACATTTTCAATGCGCGCCTATCTAAGGTGCGCACCACCTATAATGATGATGAGGTGAGTCACTATGCACGCGTTGACCTTGGCGTCCTTCCTGTTTTTTACAGGGTTAGTCGCCTTTATTACATGGCGCATTACCCGCGGGGATGACCACTCCAGCACCAGCGGCTATTTTTTGGCCGGCCGATCATTGACCTTTCCGCTGATCGCGGGCTCATTGTTGATGACGAATCTCTCCACCGAGCAGATGGTCGGGCTCAACGGCGCCGCCTTTGCCGATGGGTTGAGTGTGATGGCTTGGGAGGTAGTGGCGGTCATTGCCCTGGTGGCGCTGGCGCTATTCTTCCTGCCACGCTTTTTGAAAAGCGGCATCGCGACGCTGCCGCAGTTACTCGAAATTCGTTTCGATAAAGACACCCAACTGATCACCAACATTATTTTCCTCATTGCCTATGCAGTGATCCTGCTGCCCATCATTCTTTACTCAGGCGCGATAGGCCTGCAGGGAATGCTTGATCTTCAAGGGTTAACCGGTATTGAGTCGTCCACCACGCTGCTGTGGTTGACGGTGTGGATCGTCGGCATTATCGGTGCGGTGTACGCGTTGTTTGGGGGGCTGCGCACGGTTGCTGTTTCCGACACGCTTAACGGCGTCGGGCTACTGATCGGTGGTTTCGTGATCGTCTACTTCGGCCTGCAGGCCGTCAGTGACGGCAGCGGGATTATGGAAGGGTGGAGCATTCTGAAGGAGAGCGACCCAGAAAAGCTTAACTCGATCGGTGGCGCCGAGCAGCAGGTACCTTTCTTCACCCTGTTTACCGGTGTTTTCCTGATTAACTTGTTCTACTGGAGTACTAACCAGCAGATCATTCAGCGTACCTTTGCCGCCAAAAACCTTGCGGAAGGCCAAAAGGGCGTTCTTTTAACCGGTCTTTTCAAACTGCTGGGGCCGCTGTACCTAGTGCTGCCGGGCATCATTGCCTATCACCTTTATGCCGATCAGGGCGTGCGTGCCGATGAAGCCTACGGTCATTTGGTTTTTAACGTGCTACCGCCTTATCTCACCGGCTTTTTCGCTGCGGTGATGGTCGGTGCGATTCTGTCGTCGTTTAACTCGGCGTTGAACAGCACCACCACTATTTTCAGCCTGGGTATCTACAAAGGCGTTTTGAATAAAGATGCCACCGAGCAGCAGGTCGTTAAATCCGGCAAGGTGTTTGGCTGGATCATGGCGATCATCACCATGATTATTGCGCCGCTTCTGGCAGGTCAGGAGAGCCTGTTTGGCTACCTGCAGAAAATGAACGCGATCTACTTTATTCCGATTCTGGCGGTGGTGCTGGTTGGTCTGCTGACCAAACGTGTTCCGCCGATGGCGGCTAAAATTGCCCTGGTGGGTGGCTGCTTATTAATTGCCGCTGGTTACTTTGTGCCGCCATTCACGCTGCTGCCACAGATCATGCACGAGTTCCACTTCGTGGCGCTGGTGTTTGTGCTGCTGGTGGTGACCATGCTGCTGATCGGTAAGATGCGCCCGCGGGAAACCGACTGGGTTCAAGAGCACAGCGGCGACGTCGACCTAACACCATGGAAAGGCGCCGTGCCCGCCGGTATCGTATTGGTTGTGTTAGTGATCGTTATGTACATCAGCTTCGCTGGTTAATTGCATATTGATTCACTAAGAAGTGAAGCCGTAACGACAAGGCCCCGCTAGTATTGACTAGCGGGGCCTTTTGTTGGAAAACGCGTCGCTGCGAGGTGCCTAGCGGCGCGACAATGGCAGCAAGTTTATTCTAAACGCAACAGCGGATCGGCGAGCCCTTTGATGCCAGTCTCGACGACATACAGCGAACCCGCGGTTGGCTCCTGGGCAAGCTGTTCAGCACTGAATCCCTCTTGCGCCGTGGTGATATAAAGCGTTTGAAGGTCGGTACCTGCAAAGGCAGAGCAAGAGGGTTGGCTGACCGACAGCTCGACACGGCCAATCACTTCTCCCTCATGATTAAGCCGCACAACCTGCCCAGCCCCCCAAAGGGCTAGCCATAGACAGTCTTCGCTATCGACGACCGCGCCGTCGGGATTGCCCAAAGTAGAAGAGAAGTCCGCCCATGGGTGAGGTTCGCCTTCAGGCCAGCCTTCACTGTCGAGTGCCCAACGCATTACCACGCCGGTTACCGTGTCGGTAAACCAGGCGAAGTGGCCATCGGCAGAGAAGCAGATCGCGTTAGGGATCGTCAAACCAGTGCGTAATGGGGTAAGTTTGCCTCGATGGAGACGGTAAAGGCTGCCTGCGCCCTGCTCGGCATGTTTACCCATGGTGGAAAGCCACAGACTGCCATGGCGGTCGACCCGGGCATCATTGCTACGGGTCACTGGGTTATCGGTTTCAAAATCACAAAACGCTTCAACGTTACCGCTAGTAGGGTCGAAACGGCACAGGCGATCTTCGCCGACTAACAGTAGCCCGCCGTCTTCCAGCGGGGTGGCCAGCGATACCATATGATCTAACTGATAAAAGCCACTTTCTCCACTGGCAGGGCATAGCCAGTGCAAACTTTTTTCGAGAATATCGCACCAATAGAGGCGCTTGTTAACGGCATCCCATTGCGGGCCTTCACCCAGCGTGCAGCGGCTATCAACCGCTAGTTTGGCCTGCCAAGTGGCAACACTGCTGTCTGCATTCATTATTGTTGGTTCTCCTTATTGTTCTCCTGCCAACCAGGCATCGACCAGGGCTTGAGCCTGCTTACCTACCTGAGCAGCGTTTTGGCCCGGTTTGTAGAGTGCGCTGCCTAGGCCTGCACCATCGACGCCAGCCGCACGCCACTCGGCGAAATTGTCGATGCCAACACCCCCCACAGCATAGAGCAACGTGCCGGTGGGGAGTACTGCGCGCACCGCTTTCATGCCCTCTAAACCCACTTGCACGGCGGGAAAGAGTTTTAGCCCGGTGGCGCCTGCTTCAAGGGCGTCAAAGGCCTCCGAAGGCGTTACGATACCTGGCCAACTGGCCATGCCAAGGCGATGGGTTTCTGCGATGACCGCTGGCCGACAGTTGGGTGAAACGATCAAGCGCCCCCCTGCAGCGTGCACGTCGCGCACTTGGTCGGGGGTTAACACCGTGCCTGCGCCAATCACCGCGTGCTCCCCTAGCGCTTCTGCCAATAAGCGAATGCTTTCCAGTGGGTTGGGCGAGTTAAGAGGCACCTCAATGTGGGTGATGCCCGCGGCCAGCACCGCTTTCGCGATCTCTAACACCTCATCAGGGGCGACACCGCGCAAAATACCAATCAAGGGCAGTGACATAGTTAGTTCTCCATTAACAGTTAGCAGCATCAAGCCTTTAAAGCATGATGCGCAAGCCGAAGGCCTGAAAGCACCGCTGTATCGCCATCCACATGGTGCGTCTGATACCCGATAGCATTGAGCGCCAGCGTATAACGCTGGCAGAGGGCTTGATTGCCGATCAGCGTGATAGGCGCTTGATTTGGTTGCCCGCTACAGGCGCCCGCCAGTTCAAGACCGATTGTCAGCCCAGAAAGCCGCGCGGCGAGCAAAGACCGCCGCTTTTCGCCGCTGGCTAGCTGACCGTCGAGCAAATCTTGCGCACGTAGGCCGAATAGGCGACTGCTGAAGGTAGCGGGCGCGTCAACGCACGCTTTGACGGCGGCCACAAAGGCATCACGGCAGGCCGCATCGTTTAAATCATCACGACCAATAGAGTGCTGTAAAACCGATTGGCGCGCCAACAGCTGATAAAGCTCACCAGTCAGGAACGTAGTGAATTGGGTAACGGCACCCGCTTCAAGCGTCGCCCATTTCGCGTGGGTACCGGGCAGACAAGCGAGCCCCGACACGGCAGGCACATCGGCAACCAGGCCCGCCAGCTGGGTCTCTTCACCGCGCATCACGTCAAAGTGGGTAGCGCTGCTCCTCGTTTGGCTTAAACCCGGCAGCAGATAAACATCTAACTGCTCGCTGGTAAGCGTTGGCGTTACGGCACCTTGGCTAAGCTGGTCAATGCGTGTCGGTACCGGCAAATAAGCGGCTTCCTGCCAGCCCTGACGGGCGCCCGCCATCCCGCACACCATTACCTTAGTGTTCCCAGTGGCGGGTAGCCAATCACCCACCAGCCGCAGCAGCTCGGCTTCGTACCCGTCGGCCTTTAGCGACAGCATGCCTTTATCGCTACTGGCTTGGGCAATCACCTGGTCGTGTTGATCCAGCCCCCAGGCGCGCAGGTTGCTGGAGCCCCAATCCACCGCAATCCAAGCCAATTGCTCGGCAATGTCAGGGGTTTTACTCATCACGGTTGATTCCATGGCTTACCACTCCGCAATTGAGCCGTCTTCGTGTGTCCAGACGGGGTTGCGCCAGCGGTGGCCTACCTTTGCGCGCTCTTCAACAAATTCTTCGTTGATCTCAACACCCAGGCCTGGGCCTTGCGGGATTGCGCAGAAGCCGTCTTCAATCGCGAGGGCGGATTTGTCGACCAAGTAATCGAGCACGTCGTTGCCCTGGTTGTAGTGAATGCCCATGCTCTGTTCTTGGATAAAGGCGTTGTGGCTCACCGCGTCCAGCTGTAGCGACGCGGCCAGCGTTAACGGGCCAAGGGGGCAGTGGGGCGCTAAGGCGACGTCATAAGCGGAGGCCAGCGCGGCGATTTTCAGCCCTTCGCTAATGCCGCCGCAGTGGGAAATATCCGGCTGGATAATGTCGATCATGCCGTCGGCCAGCAAATCGCGGAACTGGAAGCGGGTATGCAGCCGCTCGCCGGTGGCCAGCGGGTAGCCCAACCCACCGGCGATATCTTTCAAGCAGGGCAGGTGTTCGGGGGCGACCGGCTCTTCCACAAACATGGGGTGGAAGGGTTCCAGCTCGCGCAGCAGCGCTTTGGCCATGGGACGATGTACGCGGCCATGAAAGTCGATACCAATGCCGACATCAGGCCCTACCGCATTCCTGGCTTCCGCCACTCGGGCGACGGCTTCGTCGATCTTGCGGTGTGAGTCGACGATTTGCAGTTCAGGCGTGCCGTTCATTTTGAAGGCGGTAAAGCCTTTTTCGACCAGCGCTTTGGCACCCGCGCCCACGTCGCTAGGGCGGTCGCCCCCGGTCCAGGCATACATACGCATTTTATCGCGCACGGCACCGCCCAACAGCTGGTGAACGGGCACACCCAGGTCGCGACCTTTAAGATCCCACAGCGCTTGGTCAATACCGGCAATGGCGCTCATCAAAATGGGCCCGCCACGGTAGAAACCAGCGCGGTACATCATGTTCCACAGATGCTCGATACGATGAGGATCTTGGCCGATGAGGTAATCGGAAAGCTCGTGCACGGCGGCCTCAACGGTGGCGGCGCGGCCTTCGATGACCGGCTCGCCCCAACCGTAGCAGCCTTCATCGGTCTCGATCTTGAGAAACAGCCAGCGCGGGGGAACTTGCCATGTCTTGAGTTTGGTGATTTTCATGGAGGGTAGTCCTTATTCAAAGCGTGTATTAGCTGACAATGCCAAGATCGATAGCGGTACGGCGCAACACTTCTCTGGCAGCCGTTTCAGCGGCGTGAGTGTCCCGGTGTCGAATGGCGTCAAGCACCTGCCGATGGCGGGCAAGGCTGTCGTCCAAGGTGTCGGTTCGGTGTTGGGAACGATGTATCAACGCCATGATGGAGGGGCGCAGTAAATGCCCCATTTGCCGCCAGACTAAATTGTGGCTGGCGCGATAGGTGGCATCGTGAAAAGCGACATCGTACTCAGCATGTTCCGCGCGCTTATCAACGCTGCCTGCCGTGTTTTCCATGCCTGCAAAGGCACATTCCAGGCGCTCCAGGTCGTCGGCCTGGGCGGCTTGCGCTGCCAAGGCTGCCACCACCGGCTCGGCAGAGTAGCGAAACGCGTAAATAGCGCGCACCAATTGGGGGTCAAGGTTGACCAAGCCGGTCATCCATTCACTCATTAGCGGGTCGAGCAGGTGCCATTCGCCCAACTTACGCACCAGCGTGCCCCGGCCTGCCGTGCGTTCTAACAGGCCAGCCGCGGTGAGACTGGTTAACGCATTGCGTACCTGATTGCGGCTCACCGCAAAGTGCTTGCCGATATCCAGCTCGCGGGGAAACGTGTCCCCTGGCTGCCAGTGGCCCGCCAACAGTGCCTGGGCGAGCAAATGTGCTAACTGTTCAGCGCCCCCCTGGTGGGGCGGAAGGGCGTCCAGCGTCATGGTGGGTTTTATCACTCGGTCATTGTTCGTTTATGGCAATCACCTCAGCTTATTAAATGTCTGACATTTGCGCAAGCAGGCGGATATAGACATAAGTACGAGTGAGTGGCGCCTGTTCACCGCTGGTGAACATAAAAAAATGGCGCGCCTTGAGAAAGGCGCGCCACGTTAGCGGATCCTTGATGAACTACAGGCCGACATCGTCTCGAGTGGGCAGCGCAGCGTAGGCGCCGGGGCGAGTCACGGCGTGAGCGCCGCAGCGGCAGGCGGTAGCCACCGCGCGGTTGAGAAAATCGCGATTACTTTGCCAGTCTTCATTGATGTCGTGTGCGGAGATTTCCGCTAACAGCCCACCGATAAAGGCGTCGCCACCCGCAGTGGTGTCCACCGCGTCCACGGCTGGCGGGGCGATGCGTTGGTCAAAACCTACCCCTTTCAGTACCACTTCGTTAGGGCCATCGGTGATCAAAATAACCTTGACGCCAGCCGCCAGTCGTTCTGAAAGCCAGGCATCGGCGGGGTGGTCGGCGCGCAGGTAATCGAGCTCTTCTAGCGAGAGCTTGAGCAGCTCGGCACCGTCCAGCAACTGCGTCACCAAGCTGGCATTCGCCTCACCGCCCGGCCACAGGTTATGACGCAGGTTGGCATCAACGCTGACCAGGCAGCCTGCACGCTTGGCCATGGTGGCCATGGCCAAGGTAACGTCGGCGATTTCCGGGTCGGTGAGGCTGTTGCTGCACAGGTGCAGAATAGCGGGATTCTCAAAGACGCCCTGGGGCAAGTGCTCAAGGCGGTAAAGTAGATCAGCGGCGGGCGGGCGATAAAAATCAAAGGTGCGCTCACCCACTGCATCACGGGAAACAAACGCAAGCGCAGTGCGCGAGTCTTGGGTGTAGACCACGCCGCGGGTATCGACGCCGTGGCTGTTGAGTTCGCGTACGATGAAATGCCCAAACGTATCGTCGCCCACCATGCCCAGAAACTGGCTAGGCACCCCCAGGCGGGCACAGGCGACCGCCACGTTGGCCGGTGCGCCGCCCGCGTAAGGCGTGAAGGTTTCCTGAGCTTCCGTGGGTTCCCCTAAACGGCTCGAGAGCATATCAACCAGGGCTTCCCCAAAGGCGATAACGGGTGTCATTGGTGGTTCCTTATTGTGATTAGAATAATGGTTTTCTGGTGGTGCGGTGTTATCGCAGCATTGTGCCCGCTGTTATGCCACGCAGTGCCCTCGGGCGGCTTCTAACAACTCATACCATGCTTCGCGCGGTAACACGGTGGGGCCATTCAACATATCGCTGATGCGTTCAGGCTTGAGGCTGCCAATCACCGGTACCGGTGAGTTGGGCAGGCTGCGCAGCCATGCCAACGCTAAAGCGCTTGATGAGCTCTCCCATTCAGCGGCCCACTTATTCAAGCAGTCGCCGACGGCGCCTCCTAATAACTGCCCGCCAGCCAAGGGCGACCAAGCCAATGGCACATGCCCATCGGTGCAAAGCGCATCAAAGCTGCCATCAAAGAGCGGCGTGTAATGGGTAATCGAAAGCTCGATCTGGTTAGCACTCAAGCGGTGATGCATAGCGCGTTGTAGGCGTTGCCACTGGTTGGGCAAGTGGTTGGAAATGCCGGCAGCTCCAATCTTGCCTGCCTCAATAGCGTCATCCAGCGCACGGCCGGTGGCTTCGGCATCCATCAGTAAATCGGGGCGATGAATCAAAAAGTGGTCAAGACGTTCAACCTGTAAACGTTCCAGCGAGGCATCGATGGCGCTATTCAAGTAAGCGGGGCTGGCGTTGTAATGCTTCACTTTACCGGAACCGGGCGACGGGTTGTCGTTAGCGATACTGGCTTTTGTGACGATGTTAACCCGCTTGGCAAGCGCAGGGCGTGACTGTAGTGCGGCGCCAAACAGTGTTTCGCCTTGGCCGCTGCCATAGATATCGGCATGGTCAAACCAGTTTAATCCCTGCGCCAGGCGTGCTTCGATCCAGTCGGCCATTTGCTTGGCGTCGTGCATAGCAGGGGATTCGTGCAGGCGCATCATGCCGAGCAGGAACGGCACCTCAAAAGTAGCGGCGGGCATAGAGGATCCAAATGGCAGTGGTTAGAAGACTTCTTCGTTATGCAGGGCTTCGGCAGCACCCAGCAAGCCTGTCCAGGGGGCGGTAACCACCCAGATGGGAATGTCGGCATTGTAACTGCCCATGCGCCCTTTATTGACAAACGCGCTGCGTAGTTCACTTTTCGGCAGCCAGTCCAGCAGGCGTGGAAGAATGCCGCCACACAAATAAACACCGCCACGGGCGCCCATGGTCAACGTGGCGTCACCACAGACATCGCCAAGAATCTTTAAAAAGCGCAGCAGGGCAGCCGTTGCCAGAGGCTCGCCTTCATTCGCCGCGCGGGTGACGTCTGCCGGGCTCGTTAAACGTGGCTCGGCGCCCTCAAACGAACAGTAGGCCTGGTAAAGCTCGAACAAGCCTTGGCCGCATAGTAAACGTTCGACGCTGACTCGCTGATGGTGCTGTTTAAACACCGCCACGATTGAACGCTCGGTATCATCGGTGGGCGCAAAGGTGACATGGCCGCCTTCCGTGGGGAGCGGAATCCAGGCGTGTTGGCCGGGAAACACACCGGCAACGCCCAAGCCTGTTCCAGGCCCGATCACCAAGCGCGTCGCATGCGCCTGGGTCGTGCCTGGCTGCACCTCGACCAATTCGCTGGCAGCCACATGAGGCACCCCCAGCGCCTGGGCGGTAAAGTCATTAATGACTTTAAAAAGCGAGAGGTTCAGCGCCTGTTGCACCTCGCTTTTTAAAAACGTCCAGTGATTATTGGTCATTTTGACCCGTTCAGCGTGAACGGGGCAGGCAAAGGCGAGACATGCTTCATGAGGCGCTTTATTGCCAGTGGCGCCAACACGCTGTAAATAATCCTCTACCGCTTCGATAACGCCGGGATAGTCAGCGCAGGGAAGATTGACGATATCATGCGGCGTGACCTCACCTGGCGTCACTAACGCCAGGCGAGCATTGGTACCACCTATATCGCCAATGAGGGCCGGTCGGCTCATTGATCCTCCTGCTCAATTTTCTCCAGCTCCCGCGCCAGCACTTCGGCCTCAAAACCACCAAACACGCCTGCACCCTCTTCGGCCTTGGTGGCCAAGTGGCGGAAACCGCCAAACAGTTCACGGCCCATACCAAAGTGGTTATGTTCCAGGTTGGCTTCTGCGCACGGGCGGGCATTCATGGTGGCAGCATCCACTAACACGTTCAGTTCGCCGCTCTCGGCATCCAAACGAACGATATCGCCATCTTGAAGTTTCGAAAGTGGCCCACGGTCGACCGCTTCTGGCGTTACATGAATAGCAGAGGGCACCTTGCCCGACGCGCCGGACATACGCCCATCTGTTACCAGCGCCACTTTATAGCCGCGGTCCTGCAGCACGCCCAAGAACGGAGTGAGCTTATGCAGTTCCGGCATGCCGTTGGCTTTGGGGCCCTGGAAGCGCACCACCACAATCACATCACGATCAAGCTGGCCCGATTCAAACGCCGCCTTGACCTGGTTTTGATCGTCGAACAGCTGCACCGGTGCTTCGATAACGCGGTGAGCCTGTTTGACGGCCGAAATTTTAATTACGCCGCGGCCCAAGTTGCCGTCAAGGACGGTAAGCCCGCCGGTGGGCGAGAAGGGATTACTAACCGGGCGCAGCACGTCGGTGTCATGGCTCGTGGCCGGACCTTCCCTCCAGGTAAGCTTTCCTTCTTCCAGGAAAGGCTCCTGGGTGTAGGCCGTCATGTCGGTACCAAAGACCGTGGGAATATCCCCATGAATAAGCCCCGCCTCGAGTAGCTCACGAATCAGCAGGCTCATGCCACCAGCCGCCTGGAAGTGGTTCACATCCGCTTGGCCGTTGGGGTAGATGCGCGTCATGCTGGGTACCACGGCGGAGAGATCCGTGAAGTCATCCCAGTTAATGGTGACGCCCGCCGCGGCCGCCATGGCGACCAGGTGCAGGGTATGGTTGGTCGACCCGCCCGATGCCAGCAAACCAACGATGGCGTTGACGATCGCGCGTTCGTCAATCTGCTTGTAGAACGGGCGATAGTTGCCGCTTTGCTCGGTATTGCGAATAGCTTGTTCCGTGGCGTAGCGGGTGAGTGCTTCGCGCAGCGGCGTGCCTGGGTTAACAAAGGAGGCGCCGGGCAGGTGCAGGCCCATCATCTCCATCATCAACTGGTTGGAGTTGGCGGTGCCGTAGAACGTGCAGGTGCCGGGGCTATGGTACGACTGTGATTCGGCCTCCAGCAGCTCGTCGCGGCCGACTTTACCTTCTGCGTAAAGCTGACGAACGCGTGCCTTTTCATCGTTGGGCAGCCCCGTTGTCATCGGGCCACCGGGAACGAACATGGCCGGTAGATGACCAAAACGCGCCGCGCCAATGAACAGTCCCGGAACGATTTTATCGCAGATCCCCAAATACAGCGCCGCATCAAACATGTTGTGCGAAAGCGCCACGGCGGTGGCCATGGCGATCACATCGCGTGAGAACAGCGATAGCTCCATCCCCGGCTGGCCTTGGGTCACGCCATCACACATGGCGGGCACGCCACCCGCAAACTGAGCGGTTGAGCCCATGCCGCGTGCGGCTTCTTTAATAGCGGCCGGGTAGTCTTCAAACGGCCGGTGGGCTGAAAGCATATCGTTATAAGACGATATAATGCCCAGGTTGGCGCTATTGGTGAGCTTTAAACGGCCTTTATCGGTAGGCACATCGCAGCCTGCAAAACCGTGCGCCAAGTTCCCGCAGGAGAGCTCGCCGCGGTGAACGCCTTGCTTATGCTGGGCGGCCATATGGGATTCGTACAGGCCACGCCGGTGCCGGGAGCGCTCACGGATGCGCTGGGTAACCTCAGCAACGGTGGGGTTTAAGGTGGCAGGTGTTGGGCTCGGCATAGGGACCTCTGCATGATAGAGACGGTGTTTATTACATGTAGTTATTTTACATCTTCTAATGTCGTTATAAGAGACTTTACGGTAATAAAAACAATAATTGTAGTTTTATTACCCGCTTTGGCAGGCTGGATCGCCACGCCTATCAGCGATGAATTCCACAGGCCCCAACAGCTTGGTTGAGCCACCAAGGAAATAGCAAGTATAGCATTCAGGCATTTGCTACCATTTTGCGCGCTATGTTTAATCTTTATTATTTATCCATCTAGGCGGAGCCTGCATGCACGCGATTATTGACGACATCCAGCCAGTTAATTTCCATGCAGGTGAGCAGGCGCGTCGCTACTTGGATACATTGACCAAGCCGCCAGGCAGCTTGGGCGCGCTCGAAACGTTAGCCATTCAGCTAAGCGCTATCACTGGCGAGCTCAAGCCCAGCGTTATGCCTCCCGCCGTGATTGTGTTTGCCGCTGACCACGGGGTGGCTGCTGAGGGCGTGTCCGCTTTCCCGCAAACGGTAACGGCGCAAATGGCCGCCAACTTTGCCCAGGGTGGCGCTGCCGTCAATGTATTTGCCCGGCAGGTGGGCGCGCGACTTGAAATCGTGGATGTCGGCATTATCGGGGATGAAAGGATTCCAGGCGTGATGAATGCCAAGGTACGCCGAGGCACCGGCAATATGCTGGAAGCGGACGCGATGCAGCCTGAGCAGGTGCTAGCGGCCATTGATGCAGGGGTGCTGGCGGTTGAGCGGGCCATACAGGCGGGGGCAAAGTGCCTGATGGTGGGGGAGATGGGCATTGCCAATACCACCGCCAGCAGCGCCATGTTAGCCGTATTAACCGGCGAGCCAGTGGCGAGTTTGGCAGGCGCTGGAACGGGCATTGATCAGCAGCAGCTCAGCCATAAAGTGACGGTGATCGAACGTGCTATCGCGGCGCGCAATGCCGATTCCGAGGATCCTTTGGCGGTATTGGCCAAGCTGGGTGGGTTGGAAATTGCCGCCATGACCGGTGCGTATCTAGCCACCGCCAAGCAATGCTTGCCAGCCATTGTCGATGGCTTTATCGCCACCGTGGCCGCCTTGATTGCCTGCAGGCTTTGCCCCGCCGTCCGCGGCTATTTGATTTTTGGGCACCGCTCTCAAGAGCCCGGGCACGAAGTGGCCCTGCGGGCGCTAGAAGCGAAGCCGCTGCTGGATCTGGGCATGCGGCTAGGCGAGGGTAGCGGCGCCGTGCTGGCCTATCCCTTGCTTCAGGCGGCCGCAGCGATGATGGCAGAAATGGCCACTTTTGATTCCGCCGGTATTAGCGATAAGGCAACGTCATGATCGTCGGTGCCACGTTCAGTGGGATGACGCTGATCGTGCTGGCGATCGGGCTCGACGTCATCGTTGGCGACCCGCGCTCATTGCCGCATCCGGTGGTGCTGATAGGTCGTTTTATCGCCAGCTTTGAACGGCTGTGGAATCGCGGTACGGCCAAGCAGCGGCGCATCAGCGGCCTGCTGTTGACGCTGATCGTGGTAGGCGGGGTGGGGAGTGTTAGTTGGCTGCTGCTCGCAGTGTTAACACAGCTGCATCCTGGCCTGGCGCTGATCGCTGAACTCTGGCTGCTCTCCACCACGCTCGCGATTAAAGGCTTGGGTGATGCGGCCCGCGCGGTGGTAATGCCACTTACGCAAGGCGATTTGCCTGCGGCGCGAAAAGCGCTAGGCATGATTGTAGGACGCGACACCCAGCACTTGGACGAGGCGGAGATCACCCGGGGCACGGTCGAAACCGTGGCGGAGAACACCGTTGACGGCATTACCGCGCCGCTGTTTTTTGCGCTAATCGGTGGGGCGCCACTGGCGCTGGCGTACAAGGCGGTGAATACGCTGGATTCGATGGTAGGCTACCAAAACCAGCGCTACGGCGATTTTGGTTTTGCCTCCGCCAAGCTCGATGACGTGGCCAATTGCCTACCGGCTCGCTTAACCACGTTTTGCCTATGGCTTGCTGGGCTGCTACTGAGCTTGTTCAGCAGTTTATCGTTACGCTGGCAAGGCGCGTTAAGCGGCACCTGCCGGGATGCACCGCGCCACCCCAGCCCAAATGCCGGTTGGCCGGAAGCCATGGTGGCCAGGCTGCTCGGGGTTCAGTTGGGCGGCACTAACTACTACCAAGGCGTGGCCTCCCGCCGTGCCACTCTGGGTGAGCCGCTTGAACCGCTGCGCGTTGTCCATATCAGCACCACCCTTCAATTGATGCACGGTGCATGGCTACTGTTTATGGGGCTGTCCGTGCTCGTGATAGCCGGCGTGATGTTTATTCTGGGAGGAGCGCTATGAGTTTATCTGAATGGCCCAGCGCTTCAGGGCTGAACTCGCCATTGACCACTCCACAATGGCCAACGCATGGCGGCCAAGCCGAAACGTTACTGGCACACTTCGGTTTACCCGCCGATCACCCGCTGGAAGATGTTAGCGCCAACCTCAACCCGTTGGGGCCGCCTACCTGGGTGCGCGACTGGCTAACCAAACGGCTAGCGGGCCTTGAACGCTACCCAGCGCCGGATTACGGCAAAGCGCGATGCGCGATTGCTGCCCATCATCAACTCCAACCCGACCAAGTGTTATTGACGAATGGCGGCGCAGAAGCGATTTATCTTGCCGCGGCGCTGCATGCGGGAGAGCGCGCCGCCATTGTGACCCCAAGCTTTGGCGAGTATGCCCGCGCCTGTCGTGCCCACCGGCTCACGGTGACCGAAATCGCCCTGCCAGCGCCGCACTTTACGCTGGCGATGGATCCACTCTTGGCGGCGCTTGATAGCGTCGATGTGCTGTTTCTATGCCGCCCAAATAATCCCACCGCCACGCTGATGGATAGCACGGCGATGGAAGCCTTACTGGCGCACACCGCCGCCATTGGCTGTCGCGTCGTGGTCGATGAAGCGTTTATCGGCTTGAGCGGCGGGGCGCGGCCTCAGGCGTCACTGGCACCGCTGCTGGCGCGCTTTCCACATTTGATGTTGCTGCACTCCATGACCAAGTTTTATACCCTGCCGGGCCTACGCCTGGGTTATCTGCTGGCCAATAGGGTGACCGTCGAGGCGGCGGCAAGCCACCAACCGGCCTGGAGTGTTAATCATTTGGCGGCTGAACTGGTGGCGCCGCTGTTGGCTGACGAGGCATTTGCCGACCGCACCCAGCAATGGCTAAACAGCGAGCGGCCGCGTATGGCCCAGGCGCTTGCGCAACTGGAATTGGAAGTGGTGCCCAGCCACGCGTGTTTTTTTCTCATCCGGCCTCGTATTTCACAGGGTAGTATTTCACAGCGTAGTAATTCACAAAGTAGTAATTCACAGAGAATAAGCACGGACGCGCTGTTCGAGCGGCTGTTGCGCCAAGGCGTGTTGGTGCGCCATACGCATAACTTTGCCGGGCTTGATGGCGAATGGCTACGCGTGGCGCTACGCGATGCACCCGCTAATCAGCGATTAATTCACGAGCTTGAGAAGGCGCTGCATGATTGTCTTCGTTAGCGGCGGGGCGCGCTCGGGTAAAAGCGAGATCGCCGAGCAGCAGGTGGCCAAGGCCGCGGGCAGTTCGCCCTGTTACTACCTAGCCACCGCAGAGGTCTACGACGCTGAAATGGCGGCACGAGTGGCCCGTCATCAGCAGTCGAGGAAAACATTCCAGCAAATGCAGCAGAGCGTTCAATGGAAAACGCTGGAGGAGCCACTGGCTATTGATCAAGCGCTGGCGCAGGTGCCCAATGGCAGCGCCGTGCTCCTCGACTGCCTGACACTGTGGGCTAGCCAAGTGTTGTATGCCAGTGAGCTTAGCGAGCAAGCGAGGCTGTTACTGCTGGCTCGCGCACTTGCCGATGCCCGTGCACGCAGCCTCCATATGGTGATTGTTTCCAACGATATTAATGAAGCGCTGCCGCCCACCGATGCTGAAACCTGGCGCTATCTTGCGTTTCTGCAGCGTGCCCACTGCTGGCTAGCGAAAGAGGCGGACTCGGTCATCGAAGTGGTGGCTGGCGGCGCAATCGAATGGAAGCCAGATAAGGAGCCGAAGGTTTGAAAAATGCCCTATGGGGAGCCATGCTGGCGCTGCAGTTTCTAACTCGCCTGCCTATTCCCATCGCCGCCCCCTGGACGCCGGAGACCCGGCGCTGGGCCGTGCGCGCCTATCCACTGGTAGGGGCGATGATTGGCGGTTTGTTGGCACTCTTCGCGCTCTTCATGCAAAGCGCGCCGGCCCCAATCACCGCATTAGCGTGCTTGAGTGTGTGGGTGGTGCTGTCGGGTGGGCTGCATTTGGATGGCGTGATGGATATTGCCGACGCGCTGGGCAGCAATCAGCCATTGGCGCGCCGCTGGGAAATCATGAAAGACCCGCAAATCGGTAGCTTCGGTATGTTGGCGCTGGTGTTTCTGCTTGCCTGGAAGGGCGTGCTGCTGTGGGCATTGCTGGCTTATCACGCGCCCTGGTGGTGGCTGTTAGTCGTCCCCGCGCTAGGGCGCTGGGCAGGCGTGGCGTTGCTGGTGCTGACCCCCTGCGCCCACCCAAAAGGGTTAGCCTGGAGCTGGCAGCAATCGCTTAGCGGCCAGGACGTGGCGTTGGCGCTGCTGCCGCTAGCGTTAATAGCGCTGTGGGTGCCCAGCGTGGTGGTGATGGTGCTCATCGTCACGGTTTTTGTGGTAATGATGCGCTGGTGCATGGTGAAACTGTTTAGCGGCATTAACGGCGATATGGTAGGCGCCACCATTGAAGGAGGAGAGCTTTGGCTACTGATCTTACTGTGGAGCTGGTGGCAGTTCGCCACGGTATCACCGCTTGGAATTTAGAGCGCCGTTATCAAGGCCAGCGTGATATTCCACTGCTGTTTCCCGAGGCGGAAGCGGGGCTGCTGGCGCTTCGGGAAGCCTTGGTTGATGAACATTTCGATGCCATCTACGCCAGTGACCTTGATCGCTGCCAGCAGACGCTGAAATGGGCGGAAGCGGCGAGGGAAGGAACGCCGCTAGCCCTTGAGCCCCGCTTGCGCGAACTCGATTTTGGCGAGTATGAAGGCAAGGTATATGACGAACTCAAAGATTTACCCCATTACCGCGCCTGGATCGATAGCGTGGGCGAACTGCAAATTCCCGGCGGCGAATCGGCGGCCCAACTGCGCGAGCGTTTGGATGCCTGGCTGCATGATCTAGCGTCCAATGCCCGGGCTGATGGCCATAAAAAGATTTTGGCCGTCACCCATGGCGGCGTGATCCGCGAGCTGCGCCGACGTTTTGAAACGATCCACTTCTGGGACGGCACGGTGCTTCAAGCCCAGGGCAGGCGCTGGCAGCTTATTTATCAGACAGACGAGCAGGGAAAAGGGGAATGGCAATGCAGCTCTTCATCGGCGGTGCCTGCGCTGGCAAACGCAACGCCGTAACGTCACGCTTTCCCTCGGCAAACTGGCACCGGCTTGAGGCGGGGCGACCCCTCATCGATAGTCAGCAGGCGCTAGCCGCTAATACGCCGCTGGTGATTACCGGTGTGCTTGAGTGGCTTGACGCTGCCCGTGAGCGTGACGATAACGATGCTCTGCGCCAGCAGTGGCAGGGCGATATGGCTGCGCTCTGCCAGCGCGCCGATGAGCTAAACGCGGCATTGATCATGATTGCCACTGAAGTCGGCCGTGGCATTGTGCCCATGCAGCCAGAACTGCGTCGCCTGCGCGATCTCAACGGCTGGTTCACCCAAGACGCCACCGCCCAGGCCAGCCGTGTGTGGTATGTGCGCCATGGGCTGGTGATGGCGCTCCAGTAGCCCCTGTTTCAATTGACCTCCCTTTGGCAAGTTGCTAGTTTACGCCCACTCTCAGGTGCTGGCGGCTGAAAAGCCGCTAGTGAAACGGGAAGTTGGTGAACGCCTCGTGTGATTCCAACGCTGCCCCCGCAACGGTGATCGAGATAAGAACGGCTAAAACGCCACTGTGCTTACGCACGGGAAGGTGGTCGTTCGGAAAAGCGTCGCTCTGCTCTTGCTAGAGACGCTTTTCGCTCGTCAGCCCGGAGACCGGCCCGAGAGTAACGGTTCAGCCGAACCGATACATGCCGAGACGCGGTGGGCGCTCTCAGGGCAGTGAACCATAGCGCAATGCTACGGTGACGCCCTTGTTGTGCCCCGCGCTCGGTCAAAAAAACTGCGTTGTGCGGGTGAGCACGACGAGCAAGGGATCTCACATGAACCACCGTTTCCACACCACCGCCAAACGGGCGGCGTTTGTCATGGCCGCGCTACCGCTGCCCGTGCATGCTCAGTCCAACGAGCAGAACCCTGTCGCCACTTCCGCTGATGCCGACCTTAACCCTGTGGTGGTGACCGCGGCACTTGCCCCGCGTACCGCTAATGAAAGCCTCTCTTCAGTCACCGTGTTGGATGAAGCTACTTTTCGCCGCCAAGACCCGGTAAGCATTACCGATCTTTTCCGTGGGCAGCCCGGCGTGGATGTCTCTTCGAATGGCAGCTTTGGTAAAAACAGCAGCGTTTATATCCGCGGCACGGGCAGTAGCCAAAATGTGCTGTTAATCGACGGGATTCGCTTACGTTCTGCCACCAGCGGCGGCGCTGCCTGGTCGTATCTCGATCCGCGAATGTTTGACCGCGCTGAAATCGTGCGTGGCCCCCGCGGCAGCCTTTACGGCGCCGATGCGATTGGGGGTGTCATCCAACTCTTTACGCCTGATCGTGAAGAAGAGGGCCCGCAACCCCGTATTTCAGTCGGCGGTGGTTCATTTAACACCCAGCGCCTAAGCGCCGGTATCAGCGGCCAAGAAGGCGGCACCCGCTACAGTTTCGCCGGTAGCCATTTTGCTACCGACGGCCAGCCCATTCGCCGCGACGGTGATGACAAGGGTTACGATAATACGTCTGCCCTGGCGCGGGTTTCTCACACCTTCGATTCCGGTGCCGAAATGGGGGTGCTGGCGCTACGTGCCCGCGGTAACAACGAATACGACGGTGGCGAAAACGACTTTGTTCAGCAAGTGGCCGGGGTATATGGCGAACTGCCGCTCACCGACTATTGGCGTAGCCGCATCACGTTAAGCGAGTCACGCGATGAGAGCGATAATTTTGCCGATTCGGGTGATTCCGTGTTCAACACCAAAGTGCACACCGCGCGCTGGGAAAACACCTTTACATCCGGCGCCCATGAGCTGGTGGCAGGGGCTGAATACAGCCAAGACAAGGTCGACAGCAGCATCGATTACGATGAAACCAGTCGCAGCAATGCGGCGGTATTTTCACAGGCGCTGCTGGATTTCTCCCCTGTCATTTTGCAGGCCAGCCTGAGGTTCGACGACAACGAATCCTATGGGGAAGAAGTAACGGGCAGCCTAGGGTTAGGTTACGAGCTGGACAGCTACCACACACTACGGGCCAACTATGGCACCGCTTTCAATGCGCCGACCTACAATCAGCTTTACTACCCAGGCTTCGGTAATCCGGACCTGGAAGCTGAAACGTCCGAAACGTTGGAAATCGGTGTGCGCGGGCAATACACCCACTGGTTCTGGGATGCGGCGCTCTACCAAACCGATATCGATAACTTGATCACCGGGCAAGGTATCCAGTCCAATGTGCCTACGTCACGAATCCGCGGAGCTGAACTTTCCAGCGGCGTGGAAATAGCTGACTGGACCCTGGCCGCTGCACTGACCTATACCGACCCCGAAAACCGGTTGACCGGTCATCGCTTGCAAAACCGTGCCACGCAGAGCGTACGTTTCGATATAGACCGTGAGCTTGGCGACTGGTCGTTGGGAGGGTCGTGGATAGCACAAAACCACCGCTACCGCGACGCCCAGAATGACGATCGCCTAAGTGGCTACGGTCTTGTTAATCTACGAGCTGGCTGGCAATTTGCCCCGCTATGGAGTGCGCGCGTGACGGTTGAAAATGCGCTAGATCAAGACTACATCACCACCCGTTCATTTGATGGTGCCGATTATATCAACGCCGGCCGGGCAGGGTTTTTGAGTGTTCACTTTGGCCAATAATCACCATGGCTTTGCGCGCGGGGCCTTGGGCCTTGCGCTGCTCTTCATGGCAACGGTTGCATCGGCAAACGATCAGTCGCGTTGTGCCGTGGATGACCGTGACCGCGAGGTCTGTCTTCACAATGCGGCCCAGCGCATTGCCACGCTTTCGCCTGGGGCCACCGAGCTGACCTACGCCGCAGGTGCCGGGGAACAAGTCGTCGCCGTGGTTTCTTACAGCGACTACCCGCCGGAGGCCAAGCAAGTCGCCTCGGTGGGCAGCCATACCCGCATTGATTTGGAAAAGCTGGTGGGGCTGGCACCCGATTTGGTGATTGGTTGGATGACGGGGAACCCAGCAGAGCAACTTGAAACTCTCGAAGCCTTGGGCATGCCGGTGTTCTATATCGAACCCCGTGATATGAACGGCGTGGCCAGTGCCATCGAACGTTTAGCGCGACTGGCGGGCACGGAAGCGGCGGGGCAAGCGGTAGCCGATAATTTTCGTACGACCATGAACGCCCTGGAAGAGCGCTACCGAGACCGCGAGCCGGTACCCACCTTCTATCAGGTGTGGGATGAGCCGCTGATGAGCGTGAATAGCGAACACCTGATCGGTCAGGTGATCGAGATTTGTGGCGGTGACAACGTATTTGGCGATCAGGCGCGCCTAGTGCCGCGCATTGATGATGAAGCCGTGCTGGCCGCCAATCCCGAAGCGATTGTGGCCGGTGGCATGGGGGAAGAGAACCGCCACTGGCTGACCCACTGGGAGCAATACGCCAACTTGACGGCGGTGGCGCAAGGCAATCTGTTCTTTGTGCCCCCTTCGTTGATTCAGCGGCCAACCCCCCGGCTGATGGAGGGCACCCGTGTCCTTTGTGAGAAGTTGGATGCCGCCCGCCAAAAACGCCGGGGCGCTTGATGCTGACGCGCCTGGGGCTTCCGCTTGGCTTACTACTACTGGCCGCGCTGGGTGCCTTGGTTATCGCCCTGGGCGTTGGTAGCGCACAAATTTCTCCTGCGCAGGTTTGGGAAGTGACCCAAGGCAAAGGGGATGCATTGGCGCGCACCATGGTGATGGAGCTGCGCCTGCCTCGGGCGCTTTCGGCGTTTGCCGTGGGTGGGTTGTTGGGGGTAGCGGGTGCGCTAATGCAGGTGCTGCTACGCAATCCCTTGGCAGACCCCTATGTACTGGGGCTTTCTGGCGGCGCCTCGATTGGTGCACTGGCCGCTATGCTCGGTGGCCTAGGCGGGCTGGCGATTTCGGGTTCAGCTTTTGGCGGCGCGCTATTGTCGACGTTTTTAGTTTTCGGCTTGGCCCACGGCAGCGGCGGCTGGACATCTTCGCGGCTGCTGCTCACTGGCGTAGTGGTTGCCGCAGGGTGGGGGGCAGTGATTACGCTGATGCTGGCGTTAAGCCCCGCCGAGCGCCTGCCGGGCATGCTCTACTGGCTGATGGGCGATCTCTCCTACGCGCGGACACCGTGGCCGCCGCTACTGCTGTTACTGGCCACTTGCGTGGTGCTGATTCCGCTCGGCCGTAGCCTGAATGTGTTGGCCCGTGGCCCACAGCAGGCCGCCGCGCTGGGCGTGGCGGTTCGGCCGCTGGAGTGGTGTATCTATATTGCCGCAAGCTTACTGACCGCCGCTGCAGTCACCACCGCAGGCAGCATTGGGTTTGTGGGTTTAGTGGTGCCGCATATGCTGCGTTTGCTGTTAGGCAATGATCAGCGGCTGATACTGCCCGCCTGCGCACTGGCGGGTGGCACGCTGTTGGTGCTGGCCGATACCCTGGCGCGCACCATGATTGCCCCAGAGCAGTTGCCAGTGGGGGTCATCACCGCGCTGCTGGGCGTGCCCACCTTCCTGTTCCTGCTTTACCGGAGCCGCTGATGGGCACTCTTTCGACGCACGATCTTATTATCGATGTGCCAGGGCGCGAGGGCGGAACGCCGCTCAACCTGACCGTTGAACCTGGGCAGAGCTGGGGCGTGCTAGGCCCCAACGGGGCGGGTAAAACCACGCTGATGCACACCCTGGCGGGGCTGCAAACCCCACGCTCAGGCGAGGTAAGGCTGATGGGGAAGGCGCTTGGCAAACTACTTCGCCGCCATGTGGCCCAGCGCCTGGGGTTGGTGTTTCAAGACCGTCAGGACGGCTTTCCCGCCTCGGTGTTGGAAACCGCGCTGATTGGCCGTCACCCCTATCTTTCGCCCTGGCAAATGGAGGGGGCTGATGACTATGCCCGCGCCGAGGCTGCCCTTGCACGCCTGGATGTGGCGCATCTACGTGAGCGGCTGGTCAGCACGCTTTCCGGCGGTGAACGCCAGCGGGTGGCCATTGCCACCCTGCTGACCCAGGCGCCCGACGTATGGCTGGCCGACGAGCCGACCAACCATCTGGATCTTCATCATCAGAGCGCCGTGATGGCACTAATGGCGGAGCAGGCCGCCGAAGGGCGCGCCGTCATGATGTGCTTGCACGACCTGAACTTGGCTGCTCGCTGGTGCGACCACGTGCTGTTGATGTACCCCAACGGGGATGCTTGCTGGGGCCCAAGAGAAACCATGTTAGTGCCCAGCGCGCTGGAAAGCCTCTATCGCCAAAAGCTAGCAGTGGTAGAGGTGGATGGCGCGCCGGTGTTCGTGCCGATTAAAGCCTAGCTTATGGCGCCAGTTCATCCCGCCACGTGTGACGAGGTTCGAAACCGACCAACCGGCGGGCCTTTTCGATACTGTAGAAGGTCTCGAATTCGCCCATTTCGCGCTTGATGGGCACGCCTGCGTAGAAGCGCTCGATCACTTGGGCATTGGTTAGGCCCACCGAGAGATCGTGATTGGCGACGTTGAACACTTGGTAGCCAAGGCCATCCGTTTTCAGGCAACAGTCGACCATCTGGCCCAGGTCGCGGGCGTCGATGTAGGCGAAAATGTTGCGGCGACGCAGGGCGGGGTCTTCCAGGTAGGCCGGAAAATCCTGGCGGTACTCGTGGGGCTCGATAACGTTGTTGATGCGCAGGCCGTAGATGTCGATGCCTGAACGCGCCTGGAAGGAGCGGGCGGTGACTTCGTTGACCACTTTGCTCATGGCGTAGCTATCTTCCGGCACGGTGGGGTGTTCTTCATCGATGGGAAGATAGTCCGGTTTCTTCTCGCCATCGGCAAAGCAGACCCCGTAGGTGGTCTCGCTGGAAGCGAAGATCACCTTGGAAATGCCCAGCTTGGTGGCGGCATCCAGCACGTTGTAAGTGCTTAGCGTATTGATGCGGTAGGTCTCATTATCCGGCCGGTGCAGGATGGCGGGGATAGCGGCGAAGTGCACAATGGCATCATAACGCGGCACGCCGGTGCCCGGCTCAAGCTCGTCGAATCCGGCATAAGCATGGCAGGCATTGAACACTTGGCCTGCATCGGTCAGGTCGGTTTTCAGGGTGGTGATGCCGGGCACGTCAGACGTCACCCAATCCAGATTGGTAACGCGGTGACCTTGATCGCGAAGATAAGCAGTGGCATGGCGGCCAGCTTTGCCACTGCCGCCAGTAAACAGAATACGCATGCGGTAACCCCGGTTGGTGAAACGAAGCGGAACATAGAATTAAACGAAGACCTTCACTTTAGCAAAGAAAGGTTCGACCCGCCGACACTCAGCCCTGATCGCATGGAAAAGGCTTAACCATCAACCGTTAAAAGGAGCGTTATGTTTCAGGGCAAAGCACACGCGGCGTTAATCAGCGCACCCGGCTCCGGCCAGGGGAAATCAATGGTCACGGCGGCGCTGGCACGGCTTCATCGCAATGCCGGGCTTACCGTGCGGGTGTTCAAGCACGGCCCCGATTACCTTGACCCCATGATTCAGGAAGTGGCCTCCGGTCAGCCGGTGTATCAGCTTCACCCTTGGATGACCGGTGAAGAGGAGTGCCGCTGGCGCTTAGCCGAAGCCGCCCAGGAAGCCGATGTGATTCTGGTGGAAGGCTCCATGGGCCTGTTTGATGGCTCGCCCTCCAGCGCCGACTTGGCGATCTTGGCAGGCATCCCTGCGCTGCCGGTGATTGACGCCTGGGGCATGGCACAAACCTTTGGTGCGGTGGCGCAGGGCTTGGCCAACTACCACCCCGACTTGGCTATTCATGAAGTGATTGCCAACCGCGTCGGCAGCCCCGGCCACGGCAAACTGCTCGCCGATAGCATGCCGGCGGGCATTGCGCTGCTGGGAGCCATTCCCCGCAATGAGGCAATGAAGATTCCTGATCGCCATTTGGGCCTGGTGCAGGCCAGCGAGCTAAGCGGCCTGGATGCGCAGCTGGATGCCGCCGCCGAGGTATTGAGAGAAGCGGGCTTAGGCCGGTTGCCCAAGCTGGTCACGCTTAGCGCAGAGTCGCCAGCGCCGGTGCCGGACTACCTGAATGGCGTGCGCATTGCGATTGCCCGAGATGACGCCTTTGCGTTTATCTACCGCGCCAATGTCGATGTGCTGCGCGCCATGGGCGCAGAAGTGAGTTTCTTTTCACCGCTGACTGATCACCAGTTACCCGAGTGCGACGCGCTCTGGTTGCCGGGTGGCTACCCCGAGCTAAACGCAGCGCGACTGAGCGCCAACCACAACATGTTCGAGGCGATTCGCGCCCATCACCGCGCGGGCAAACCGATACTCGCAGAGTGCGGCGGCCTAATGGCCTGCGTTGAACAATTGGTTGATGGCGAAGGCGAAAGCCACGCGATGCTTGGGCTGCTTAACGGCACCGCGAAAATGGCCGGTAAGCTCACCGCGCTAGGCCTGCAAAGCCTGCACGCCGGGGCAGGGGAGCTGCGTGGCCATACCTATCACCACTCGTTACTCGAAACCACCATGACGCCGCTGGCGCGCACCCGCAAACTCGCCGGAAGCGAAGCCGAGCCGATTTACCGCGAAGGCGGGCTGGTCGCGAGCTATTTCCACGGCTACTTCCCTTCTGCGCCCAAGCTGGTTGCGGATATTTTTACCGGGCAGGCGATTGGCATCAATAACGGTTAACGAGGGATGTGGAAGATTTTTCCATAAAATTGAACTGCGCTATGCTGTGTGCCTTTCACACCTGAATTTAACTCAGCAGGAGAATATTATGAGCTTTTACGTTTACCTTTCCGGCGAGATTCACACTGACTGGCGCGAAGAGATTCAGCGCGGCGCTGACGCGGCGGGCCTGGATATCGTGTTCACCGCCCCGGTAACCGACCACGCTGCCTCTGATGCTGCTGGTGACCACCTGGGTAAACCTGACAATGGCTTCTGGCGTGATCACCAGTCATCCAAGGTCAACGCCATTCGCACCCGCACCATGATCGAGCAGGCCGACCTCGTTGTCGTTCGTTTTGGCGAGCAGTACAAGCAGTGGAACGCGGCCTTTGATGCTGGCTACTGCGCTGCCTTAGCCAAGCCGTACATTACGCTGCACAACGAAGACATCGTTCACCCGCTGAAAGAAGTCGACGCGCAAGCCCAAGCCTGGTGCACCACGACCGATCAGGTGGTGGATACGTTACGCTACGTACTAAAAGCCTAATGCTTTAAAAAGAGGACGCCCCATGCGCGAAAATGCCAAAACCCCTGAACGCCATGCCCAGCGTATGGCGGCCAAGCAGAAAATCATGAACGAGCGCATCGCCCGCGCCGATAAAGAGCAGGGCGTGCTGCTAGTGCTCACTGGCCCCGGTAAAGGCAAAAGCAGCTCCGGTTTTGGCATGCTCGCCCGCGCTCTAGGGCACGGCATGAAAGTAGGCGTGGTGCAATTTATTAAAGGCGCCTTCAGCACTGGCGAAGAAGCGTTCTTCCGTAACCTGCCCAACGTGGATTACCACGTAATGGGGCAGGGCTACACCTGGGACACCCAAGACCGCGAACGGGATGTCGCCGCTGCCAACGCCGCCTGGGCAGAAGCCAGGCGCATGCTGCAAGACGAAAGCTACCACCTGGTACTGCTAGACGAGCTAAACATCGCCCTTCGCTACGAGTACCTAGACCTAGACCAAGTACTTGACGACCTTCAAGCCCGCCCAGCAATGCAACACGCCGTCGTCACCGGCCGCTACGCCCCCCAACAGCTTATCGACCTCGCCGACACCGTCACCGAAATGAAAGTGGTTAAGCACGCTTTCAAAGACCAAGGCATCAAAGCCCAGAAGGGGATTGAGCTTTAAGGGTAAAGTCTAAAGGGTAATGTAAGAGGGGATAATACAGCGCCGCCGTCTGTGAAGTTGTAGCGCGGCGTAACGCTTAGCGAGGAACGAGCCAAAGGCACCCGCGAAGGCAGCGCCAGCTGCCCTGATAGAGCACAATGAACCCAATGGTGGAGAAACAATTCGAATTATCTCAGCGCGCAAGGCGGATAAACGAGAGCGAAAAACTTACGAAGGGTATAGGCATGCGTGAACATTACGATTTCTCAGAATCAGTCAAAAACCCATACGCCAAAAAGCTTAAGAAGCAGGTCACGATCCGCTTGGATGAAGATACTAT
Organism: Halomonas sp. UBA3074; assembly: GCF_002366715.1. Classification (GTDB taxonomy): domain Bacteria; phylum Pseudomonadota; class Gammaproteobacteria; order Pseudomonadales; family Halomonadaceae; genus Vreelandella. Next base: position 36,091 of record NZ_DFBS01000035.1, read on the forward strand.
TACGTATTTCAAGAACCTGGCGGAAGAAAAAGACCTTCCCTATCAAAGCTTGATTAACCTCTACCTGCGTGACTGCGCACAGTCACATAAAGACCTCAAGCTTGAGTGGCAGTAAACGGTGCGGCGGTGGCAAAGCCTTACACCACTCTGCACAACGAAGGCATCGTCCACCCGCTAAAAAAGTCGATGCCGGTGCCTAAGTCTGGTGCATTACCAGACCAGGTCGAAACCCTCCGCTATGACTCAAAGCCTAATACGCCCACGCAGTTAAATGCACAGTACCCTGAGCGCAATTCATTGCGCCCACCAACCCTGCGGTGAGTAGGTCGTAGGAGCCCAATTCATTGGGCGATCAGCGCTTAATCAGCCACCAAAAAAGATCGCCCGACGAGTCGGGCTCTTACAAAAGCCCTCTGCAATAGGGCTATAGGTGAGCAGTTCGGCCCGCCACCAAAGCCCGCGATGTAGGGTTCGTAGGAGCGCAACTTGTTGCGCGATCAGCGTATAATTAGCCAACGAAAACAATCATTTGAACAGCATTTTCTTTCTCAGCTTCTTATCCTCTCAACAAAGCACCACTAAAATTTTACCTGCCCGACGCGTGACCTAAGCCAATTTTATGAATAGAGTATGATTAAATCTGCAAAACTAGGTTGCACGCGAATTTTGGATATATAGCCAAGCTATTATTAATTTAATTCAGTTTCAGATAATTAGAGCGTTTCGGCGCGCATGATAAGTATTTTGAACAGCGCAGCGCGATTATTCAATATTAGAACGTGCAGCCTAATCACTGTAATTGGGCCACTAGCCTGAAATTATTAAGCATCAACGAGAACTAATATGAAAGCATGTCCTGATAAATGTTCTGGTGGAACATTGACAAGGCAGAATCAGCTGTCCGAGGGGCAGTTAGCTGAGCTATCAGAATCAGCCAAAACGAGGATTTCGGAGTCAAAAGGAAGTCCGTACCGTTGTAACTATTGTGGCTGTGTTTACTTAAGAGAACTATCAAGATATATAAAACTAGGCGACCTCGATGGCGGCGTTACGGGACAGGGCTGGAAGTCGGCTACATATCCATAGCTCTATTTATGACCCAGTACCCATTAATAAACCAAGGCAGCGGGACATATTTTTGCTTCGCTGCGCGCAAAACTCAAAAAATATGCCCCTGCTTGGGAGCGTTAGCTTCCTGAATCAGACTTGGATGAAATTAGTAGAATGTACAAGGGATCGTTGAGGGACAAGCTGAAAGATAAAAGCAAAGATGAACTAAAGGTGATCGCAAAAAGGCTAAAGATCTCGGGCTACAGCGGCTTTAATAAGCTGGAGCTCGTTGATTCGATCCTAAAATCTGATGTGCGGGGGTTAGAAAGGGAGATTTTTCCATCATGGTGGAGAAGGTATCATAACCATGTATATGGTTCCGTCACCGTCCTGGCTCTATTGCTTTCAGTAGCCTTCTATTATTTCCCCTTCAAGGTCGATGAAGATCCTTATATGGAAGGGGCACGGCGGGTTGTTAACGTACTGGAAAGCCCTTTGGGCTTTAGAGACTATTCGTCAATGAACCAGCTAAAGCGACAAGAAATCTTCATCTTACATAGGGGCCAAAGAGTAACGTGGGAAGGTTACGTCGTGTCATTTGTCGGTTTCGTGCCGGGTGCTTTGGGCAAGTTTCCGTTCGAGAGCGAAATCGGCATCGAAATGGTACCTTTAAAGAGGCAAAATTGGGGCCTCAAGGCGGACTTTATGTTCGATCCCGTTTTGCCTACCGATTCGGGTTATGAACTTATGTCACAGCTATACCTGCTCAGTGAGGGCCAAAGAGTAAGAATGAATGGGCTGCTTGGAGGGACGCCAGAAAATCCGGTTCTATCAGATTCTTGGATTGACGGCGTCTACCCTCTTAATGAGTAAAGCCTAGCAATGTACTGCTGCGGTCAATTTTTCCGGCGTATTCTGCGCCTCCAAAATCGCCGCAGAGTGCGGCGCCACACAAAGCGTTCGTCTTGACGTACGTACTCTAAAGCGTACACTTGGTGGAAAGCTTAACACGCAAGAGGTGCGTCATGACCGGAATCACAGCGACTGAGGCGCGCAGCAACCTTTATAGGTTGATTGACGAAACGGCCGAGTCCCATCAACCAATTGTCATTATGGGCAAGCGGAACAAGGCTGTCTTGGTATCTGAAGAAGACTGGTCAGCCATTCAAGAAACACTTTACCTGCTATCTGTACCTGGAATGCGTGAGTCTATTCGTGAGGGGATGGATACCCCCGTGGATGAGTGCGATGAGGAGCTAGGCTGGTGATATGGAAGTTGATCTACACCAAACAAGCCCAGAAAGATGCAAAGAAACTAGCCTCCAGTGGTCTCAAGCTAAAAGCTCAGGAGTTGTTGGAACTGGTTGCAGAAGACCCCTATCGCAAACCGCCACCATTTGAGAAGTTAATTGGCGATCTCGCGGGAGCCTATTCTCGCCGAATCAATATCCAGCATCGCTTGGTGTACCAAGTACTCGAAGATGAGCAAGTGGTAAAAGTCCTCCGGCTTTGGAGTCACTACGAATAATGCATAACCAATCGCCGTTGCCGGACAATCTCTCCGCTGCTGTGCGGCTCAAAAATTCCTGCAAAGTTTGGTCGTCGAGGCTGTAGAAAAACGCCGTAGATGGCTAAGTTATGGTGGCGATCAACTACCAAGATCAGTTCCACCCCAGACCTTTGAGCACAGTGTGAATTATCTGATTGAGCACAAGTCAGACTTAACCGTTTTCCATGCCAATTACTTCAAGTCAAGCACCGCAACGATACGACCAGTCGGCTGTCTACGATGCAATTATTTTATAAATTCAGTATTCAATAAATTCAGTCTACTCAAGGCGATCCATCGATATTATGACGAGAAAAATACTAGGTTTGAAGGCGAAAAGACCGATAGATGCCAAGCCCGCCGACGAAGTTGAAGATCAATTCCCTAATGATCCCGAAAAACGTTTTTTAAATGGCGTCGCTATTCATCCTTCCCCACGCATTGATTTAGAGCCTGGTTCTAAGCAGCGTACTGCGCGGGCGATGGATTTGATTACGCCCATTGGGATGGGTCAACGTGGGTTGATTGTTGCGCCGCCAGGCTCTGGCAAAACGACGATGTTAAAACATATCTGCCAGGCCGTGGCTGAGGCTAATCCTGACATAAAGCTGTATGCTTTGCTGATTGATGAGCGCCCTGAAGAAGTGACCGATTTTAAGCGCAGTGTGTCGGCAGAAGTCCATGCATCGTCTTCAGACGAAAGCTACACACACCATGTAAATATGGCAGATAAGCTTCTTGAGACGGCGCGTAAGCAAGCGGGCGAAGGTCATAATGTGATGATTGTGATCGATTCGCTTACCAGGCTCTCGCGCGTTCACAATGCCGAGCAGAGAGGCAATGGCCGTACGATGTCGGGTGGGCTGGATTCCCGAGCGATGGAAATACCCCGAAAACTGTTTGGCGCTGCGAGGAAGATCGAAAACGGAGGATCGCTGACTATTCTGGCCACCGTGCTGGTGGATACGGGAAGCCGTATGGATCAGGTGATTTTCGAGGAGTTCAAGGGCACCGGCAATATGGAGCTCGTGTTATCCCGGGATGTAGCCAATCAACGGATTTTTCCGGCGATCGATATTGCCAAAAGCAGTACCCGTCGCGAAGAGCTTTTGATTGATGCAAAAGATATTGAAAAAGTAAGAACATTGCGTAGAGGTTTGACGGCGCTTAAGCCAGTAGAAGGCGCCCAGAAGTTGCTTGCGTTATTGGATAAATATCCCACTAACGCCGAGCTATTAGATGCATTTTTACCGGATTCGTGAATATAGATAATAAAGAAGCCCACCCTTTTAAAAGGTGAGCTTCTTGGGTAAGTTTTAACGATTACTTTATTTTCTGTAATTCAGGTTTGATTCTGGTACTGCTTTTCGAACCGGGAACCCTGCAATCTCTTTGCGCTCAATAATGCTTTTTAAGCGCCTTTCAATGGCACAAAGGTTCTTAAAGTCACTCATGTCGACTAAAGAGATGGCTTCACCTGAGGCTCCCGCGCGGCCGGTTCGGCCAATACGGTGGATGTATTCTTCTGGCTGAAAAGGTAAATCGTAATTCACCACACGACTCAGTTCATCAATATCCAAACCGCGCGCGGCAACCCCCGTAGCAACCAAGTATTTTAGCTCGCCAGATTTGAACTGGGCCAAAATCTTTTCGCGCATGGCTTGGCTTCTATCGCCATGAATGGAGTCCGCTGTGATGCCGCGCTTTTCCAGTTGAGCAACCAGCTTGGCTGCATTGTGTTTTTTCTCGGTAAAGATAAGCGCCTGATCCCACTGTTGCTCGTTGATCAAGTGGCTCAACAAGGCGGATTTCGTGTCTTTATCGACGGTGATTAGCCACTGTTTGACATTAGCGGCGGCGCGGACGTTGGGAGTTATCGATATTTCAGCCGCGAGATCGGTCATCTTGCTATCGGAAAAATTATAGGCCAGCGCCCGTACGTCGTCTGTGATGGTGGCCGAAAACAGTAGGTTTTGACGGTCTTCAGGCAAGCGATCTATGATTTTCTTGATATCGTCGACAAAGCCCATGTCGACCATTCTGTCCGCTTCGTCCAATACCATGACTTTCAGTTCATCAAAGTGCAGCGCACGCTGATGGGCCAAATCAAGCAATCTGCCCGGCGTGGCGACCAGAATATCCACCCCTTTGATCAGGCGTTCTTTTTGCGCTTCGGTATCCACCCCGCCATACATCGCCATCGAGGTTAACTGCGTGTGTTTAGCGTATTGCGCCACACTGGCTTCGACTTGCACCGCTAACTCACGGGTCGGCACGAGAATCAGGGCACGTATGCGTTTGCCGCGTAACGTGCCCGCGTTGCTGAACCGTTCTAGCAGCGGCAGAACAAAGGCGGCGGTTTTGCCTGTGCCTGTCTGTGCGGTGGCGATTAAGTCGTTACCCGAAAGAATGGCAGGGATCGCTTGTTCCTGAATGGGCGTTGGCGTTTGGTATCCTAGTTCAGTAATCGCTTGAACAAGAGGAGAGGATAATCCTAGTTTTGCAAATGGCATAAGCCGCCCTGACAGAGTGTCGTAAGGTTTTTCAAAAATAAATAAGGATGCAGTATAAAGTAAAAGCAGCCGACCGCTGAAGCGCAGGCTGATTGAGGCGATAAAATCCCATCCTTAGATGGTCTATCGATCCACCTTGGCCCGGTACTCGGCCTGATCCAGCAGGACAGGGCCGCTGCCCAATGCCGCCAGTTTGTCATCCGGGTTATAGAGCGGGCAATTCGTCATGCTCAGGCAGCCGCAGCCTATACAGCCTGCCAGGTTGTCGCGCAGCTTTTGCAGATAAGCAATCCGGCCATCCAGCATCTGTTGCCAATTTTTTGAGAGCTGTTGCCAGTCTTCCACCGTCGGCGTGCGGTTATTGGGCAGTGATTCAAAAGCTCGTTTGATCTCTTCCAAGCTAACGCCCACTTTCTGTGCGGCCTTGATCACCGAAATACGTCTTAGCACTTCTGGCTTGTAGCGTCGCTGGTTGCCCGCATTGCGCCAGCTTTGTATCAGGCCTTGCTGCTCGTAAAAGTGCAGAGTGCTGACGTTGATGCCGCAGCGCTTGGCCACCTTGCCAACACTCCAAACTGATTCTGCCATCACGCTCTCCTGAATCGTTGTGATTGTTTTCGAAAAAACAGCTTTACCTCAAGTTAAGTTGAGGTTTTATCCTGCTATTTCACTTAATGCAAGGAGACACTGATGTACTTGGAACACGTGAATCTGGTCGTTGACGATATGGATGCCATGCTGAATTTTTACCGCGCTGTATTCCCGCACTGGCGGGTACGCGATGAAGGCCATGGCGAGTGGTATGGCAAACCCCGCAAATGGGTGCATTTTGGTGACGATGAGCATTACTTGGCGTTAAGCGATCATGGCGAAGGGGCCAACCGCGACCTGAAAGGTCACAGCGTTGGGCTGGCCCATTTTGCTTATGTGACCGATAACCTGGATGCCGTGGTTTCCCGGTTAAACAACGCGGGCTATGCCATCGCCAAACCCGGCGCGACGGAGCCATTTCGCAAAAATGTCTATTTTGTCGATCCGACCGGTTTTGAGGTTGAGTTTGTCGAGTATCTGAGTGATATTCCGGCGGAACGGAATTTAAATCGAGATAGCCATTGAGGCGCAGGTCAGTCCCCAGCGGGGCTGGCCAGTGATACCTTTAGATTGTCCGCGCTTCAAAATATTTTTGAATAATCTGTTAATATCCCGTTTTTATTTCGGTAGTGGCTGAAAGCAGCCACTTCACCTGCTGGAAGCAAAAGATTAACCCTACGGAAGGCAATGCATTACCGCCTTATTCGATGAAGCTGCCCTGGTGCCGGTGCAAACCACTTCTAAGGCTAGGCAGCTTCTCAGTTACGCCTTTGGCGACGATGACCCTCATTAGGAACATCTAGATGATTCGAGAATATCGAGAGGCGGATATAGACCACATTTTGGATATCTGGCTTTCAGCATCGATTAAAGCTCACTCTTTTGTTGGATCCAAATTTTGGCAGTCAAAAGTTAGCGAAATGCGCGAGCTGTATATCCCTGCATCGGAGACCTTTGTCTATGAAGTTGATGAGCAGATCGCAGGATTTTATTGCCTCTATGGAAATACGCTGGCCGCCGTTTTTGTGTCGCCAAGCCTGCAAGGGCAAGGAATTGGGTCAGCGTTGATGGACGACGCCAAAAGCAGACGGTCGTGCTTGCAGCTTAGTGTTTATAGCCAAAATGCCCCCAGCATCCGTTTTTATAAGAAGCATGGCTTCATTTCATTAAATGAGCAGATTGATGAACAAACCGGCCACCCTGAGTTCATCATGGAGCATTACTGTTAATAGCGGTCAACGGTATGGTCTTGCTACAAAAACCGAAAAATGAACACCCGTCCTACTATCTGTAAAGGGTACAATGCCAAGCAGCCGCAATGGCGTGGCTGCTTGGCGTACGTTCATGGTTAGCAGGTTTTTGCTTGTGACAGGTTTTACTAAAGAAAAGGGTAGTCGTTCATGATTAACACCAAAATATACAAAGCGGTTTACGAACTCGCTGAAAAACTCATGAAGGCTGCCGATAAAGAGGATAGAGAGGCTTTCGATGCGCTCTATGCGCAGTTGGAAGCGATCTGCACCGAAAACGAGAACAGCGATAAGGATCATCCAGAACAGTGGGAAACGCTGGCTGACTTTACGGAAGAGCTCGATGAGGCGCTGGCCGTTTACGAAAAAGCCTTTGAAAAAGCCGTTGCAGTGAACTCGAAAGACCACATGTCTTCCATCGCCTTTTCCATGGCGAAGCTGCAGGTTGAGCTGGGCCAGACCGACGCGGCGATCAACAATCTTAAAAAGGCCCAAGTCACTGCCAATAAGATTGAAGACGGCGAGCTAAAGATGGAAATCGATGAACTGCTTGAGAAGCTGACGAACGGTTAGTGTTCAAGCTATTGATCTTAATGATCAATTAAAACTACATACACGCACATAACACCTGATTGAGCTGGGTTTGCCTAAGACTAGGGATACGATTTTGACGAATAACGATATTTTCCGCCGCATACGTTACGCCTTGGATTTGAAAGACAACACCATCGTGGATATTTTCGCCTTGGCAGAGGTGAGCGTGGCTCAAGAGCAAGTCACGGCTTGGCTGAAAAAGGATGAAGACGACGCCTTTGTCACCATGAAGAATAAAGAACTAGCGGCGTTTTTGAACGGCTTCATTAGCTACAAGCGTGGCAAGCGCGAAGGCCCGCCGCCTGCGCCAGAAGCGCAGTTGAACAACAACATGGTGTTCCAGAAGCTGCGCATCGCGCTCAATTTAAAAGCTGACGATATTTTGGCGATATTTGAGCTGGCTGGTTTCCGCATTAGTAATCATGAGTTAAGCGCCTTTTTCCGCAAGCCAACCCACAAGAATTATCGCGAGTGTAAAGATCAGGTGCTGCGTAACTTTTTACTCGGCGTTCAGCGCCAACTTCGCCCGGGCGCAAGCGATCCCACTTCAGAAGATTGAGCTGAGAAGGCTCAAAGCTTGGCGCCGCCATCTCGTTAGTCGTTTAACGCTTCACGCACACAAAAAGCGCATTGCCCGAGACGTTATCCCACGGGGTAATCGTCTCGTAGTTATGCTCAAACACGTGCACCTCGAAGTAAGGCGTCAGCAGGGCGATGAGCTCATTAAAACTCACTGCCACCATAGGGTGCTCGTCATTCCAAACCTGCTTTTCATCTGCGCTGGTTTTCTCGATGCTTAGCCTAAGCGACTGCTTTTCACCCTGCCCACTGTAGTACCAGCCGGAGCGGAACGTGAATAAATCGTCTGCTTGTTTGGCGTTGTGTTTAACCGATAAACCGTTATCGATTTTGTCTTTATCGACTGCGTTAAAACAAAAAATGCCGCCAGGCTTGAGCGCACGATGCGCGCTTGAAATACATCCCTCTAGCTTCTCGATCCCGTCGCTGTAATGAATCGAGTATAAAAAACAGGTGATTAAATCCAGCGGCTCGCTGACGTCAAAGCTACTCATATCCTGCAACGAAAAGTGTGCTTCTGGGCAGCGCTTGGCGGCGATATCCAGCATCGGCTGGTTGATATCTAACCCGGCGCTGGCGTAGCCAAAATCAATAAAGTGGCGCACGTGGGGGCCGGTGCCGCAGGCGAGGTCCAGATGAGTGGTGCCGTCGTTACCGAAAAGCTGATGCAGCCGTCGAACGGCGTTGCTTTGCGATTGGTAGTCGATATCGACACACATCAAATCGTAGTAGCCGGATAGGTCGGTATAGAGTGCGTTGACGGACATGATCGCCTAAAGGTGGGGCTGATGAGGTTGGGTGGCGCATAGTAAACGAGCGGCAGAAGTTTGAGAAGCCTTGGCGATAGTCAGCGGTAACGCTAAAGAAAAAGCGCGCGCGTCCGATAGTTACTTAAGACGCACGATTGCCTTGAAACGCCAAAGAGTTAGCCATGCCAAAATTAATGCCGCTTATCACCGCTATCCTGCTGTTCGTTTTTTCTACGAGCGCGCATTCGCACACCGATGAGGCTGAAGCGGCGGTGCTGGCGTGGCTGGAAGCCATCGATAGCGGCCAGTTTGAGCAAGCTTGGGAAGCCTCTTCCACCATACTGCAGGTGCCACTCTCGTCGAATATGCTGGCCCGCACGATCAATGCTGCCCGGCGTGATTTTGGTGCGGTTGAATCGCGGCGGCGAGTCCGTGTCATCCGTGAAACGTCCATGCCCGGCGCGCCAATTGGGGATTATGCCGTGTTTACGTTCCAGACCCGGTTTGAAAACAAACCGCAAATTACTGAAACCATTACGCCGCATTTAGAAGAGGGCGCTTGGCGGGTTAGTGGTTACTATATCAATTAATCCCTATTCCTCGAACGACAGCCCAACGCCTGATCCACTATCAGGCAGGCCTGCAAATTTTTAAGCGTAGCCAAGCACAGAATGACGAAAAATTCGTAGCCTAACCGCTGAAAGTGAGGCGCTCAGCGGTCATGGGCAGTGGGTGCGCTGAATACATTTTTTTCTTTGATGGGATATGCTTTAAAGCACATTGATCTTAGTATTTAGAGGCGCCATGTCCCTTATCGCTGCAACGCCTGAGCCGCCTTACTACGCGGTCATTTTCACTTCATTACGCACCGATGTAGACGATGGCTACGACGCTATGGCTACCAGGATGGTTGAACTGGCTGCCCAGCAACCTGGATTTTTAGGCGTCGAGTCAGCCCGTAACGAGGTTGGCGTAACGGTGTCTTATTGGTCTGATCTGGCCGCTATCAAAGCATGGAAGGCCCACGCGGAGCATCTTCATGCCCAGCGCTTAGGCCACCAGCAGTGGTATCAGCACTTCAAGACCCGCATTGCTAAGGTGGAGCGAGATTACGGCATATAGGCCTGCACTCCAGCCTTCCTCATCGCGATGGCGCTGATTAAATAATCAACCCCGCCAAGGCCTGCATTCCCAGCGCCAGCACTAACACGACCATCCCCGCTACCAAGCTGGTGACTAGTGCGTGTCGTTTCCATAGCACCAATACACGATGGCCGAAGCGGTGAACGAGCCAAGCAAGACCAAAATAACGTACACCGCGAGCAATTAACGCTGCTAGCACGAAGAGCAAAACAGGGTAGCCTGAGAGCCCCGCAGTAATCATCGCGACTTGAAACGGGATAGGCAGAATCCCGATACAGAGGATGGCAATAAAACCATACTGGTCAAAAAAGGTTTGGAATGCTTGGTAGCTGTTTTGCATCCCCATAAACTCGATAAACCAAGTGCCAATCGACTGAAAAAGCAGCATCCCGACGCCGTAACCGACCAACGATGCAACAAGGCAGCCTGCTGTCGTGACGGTCGCCAATAGCCAGATACGCTGTTTATTGGCGGCCATCAGCGGAATCAGCACCAACTCAATCGGAATCGGTAAAATGATGGTTTCGAGAAACGAGAGGGTGCCAAGTAACCACAGCATGTTCTTCGAGCCATTAATGCGCTCGATCCACTGTTTAGTTCGCTTGTTTTTGATGGCCATTAAGGTTTGTTCGCTACATTTCGGGGTTAATGCGGCGATAAACAGCCGCTAGCAGGCTGTAAAGGCCAAACGCAAAAAGGCCGATAGCAACAATTGCCAGCAACCACTGGCCATAAACTTGGTTTCGTAGTGTGCTAAAGACTTCACCCGTACCACCTGCTTGGTCCGGATTAAAATGGTACGCCGCAATTAAAAAGAGACACCCTAAAATGACAAAAACGACCCCACGGATCACTAAGCCAAAACGGCAAACGGGGTACGCCCATTTCTGCGTATGGGCTGGCATGGCGAAATGTTTGTCGAATTTCGCTTTATAACCTTTAACCGCATGAGCGATACCGGCGCCAATCATGGCCAAGCCGACACCGCCTACCAGCCAACGTCCGAAAGGCAGTTGCATCAACCAACCTACCATGCCCTGCGAATCACCGCCGGAACCACCCGAAGAACCGCCAAACTGGAAAATAAGGCTAGCGGCAAAGAAGGCCAACACGATATGCGTAATGGCGCTGACCATTAAACCTGAACGGATGGCGATACCTTTAATGTCGGTACCATGGTGGTCAGCATCTTTAACGGCCTGGATAGTGCGCCAAAGAGAGTAGCCCACCAAACCAATAGCGATGATGCCTAATAGTACTTTCCCAAAAGGCGCGGTAAGAACTCTTTCTAACGCCCCACGGCTACCTTCGGTTTGACCGCCTTGCCCAAACACTGCCAGCGCCGCAAGGCCGCCCACCAATACATACACAATGCCTCGGGAGGCGTATCCCATGCGGGCTAAAACAGTAATGGCATCGCGATGGTCGGGGTTTTTCATAGAATTGGCCATGGTGTCCTCCTGACGATTGGTGGCGTTGCGAATCCCTATGCAAGTGAGCTGATGCAGAGCGTATCGGCGGCCCATACTGTGCCTGTGCTGTGCTATTGTCCAGTGCCATGGGCGTAAAAGAGCCTCGGGTACAACGTGGTATGCGTTAGTGCCCAAACACCGACCAGCCGGTGCGCTGAACAAACATTTCAAGCGCTTGAGTGCCCAGCAAACTGTTGCCGTAAGCGTCTAACCCCGGAGACCACACCGCGATGGCGCCGTGGCCCGGGGCGATGGCGAGTATGCCGCCACCCACGCCGCTTTTGCCGGGTAGGCCGACGCGAAAGGCGAACTCGCCAGAGGCGTCGTAGTGCCCGCACATCATCATCAATGAATTGATCCGCCTGGCCCGCTGGGAGGCCACTACGCGAATGCCGCTGGGTTTGTTGACGCCATCCGAGGCCAAAAATAGTCCCGCATGGGCGAGCTGTTCGCAGCTCATCGCGATGGCGCACTGGTGGAAATAAGTGCCTAACACTTTATCGACATCGTGGCGAAGATGGCCAAACGCTTTCATGAAGTGCGCCAGTGACGCGTTGCGATCGCGATGTGCCATTTCGGAGGCGGCCACCGCATGGTCAAAGCAGATGCTGTCGTCATCAGCGACATAGCGCACAAAGCGGAGAATTTCGCCCAGCGTCTCTTTGGGCTCATGGCCCATCATGATCGCATCTACCACCGCAATGGCACCTGCATTGATAAAGGGATTACGCGGTTTGCCACTTTCGTGTTCGAGCTGCACGATAGAGTTAAAAGGGTCGCCTGACGGTTCGCGCCCCACTTTTCGCCACAGCGAATCGCCCATCTGGCCTAGCGCAATGGTCAGCGTAAAGACTTTTGAAATGCTCTGAATCGAGAAAGGGGTCTTGGCGCAACCCGCTGAGTATTTCTTGCCATCGACGGTGGCTAGCGAAATGGCAAACTGCTTGGGATCCACGTGTCCGAGTTCGGGTATATAGTCGGCGACTTTGCCACGCTCTTCGGCGTTTGCCATGGTGTTCGCAATGTCATTGATTAAATCTTGCATAGGCTTGCCGTTTATCGTCGATGGAGGCGGGGCCACACCCTAGCGGAAAATAGACGGCGTGTCTTTTTGCAGAGGCGATTTAATCAGGTTAAAACAGCTAGCATCAGTTCACTAGGCATTGCGCAAGATTCGGGTCGGCAATGATGCCTAAAGTGCTTAGGCTAATGACTTGGGCTGATGAATAGCCCCTTCCGCTAGCCTCCCACTTGGCGCTAAGAGAGAGAATAATGAACGATTATGAGCGCATCGAAAAAGCCATGGCCTTTATGGTCGGCCAGGCGGCCGAGCAGCCTACGTTAGAAAAGGTAGCGGCCCACGTTCATTTGAGTGCCTTTCATTTCCAACGGCTTTTCGCTCGTTATATGGGCATTAGTCCCAAGCGGTTTTTGCAAGTGCTGACGTTAGAGCGAGGCAAGCAGTTAATGCACGCTTCCGTCTCGTTGCTGGATATTGCCCATAGCGTAGGGCTTAGCGGTGGCTCGCGGCTTTATGATCACTTTGTGCAGTTAGAGGCTGTCACGCCCGGTGAGTATAAGCGCCATGGCGAAGGGGTAAACATCCAATACGCCGTTCACGAAACGCCGTTGGGTCGTATGTTCGTGGCGGCAACGCCGCGTGGAATCTGCCGCATGGGCTTTGTCGATTCCACCAGTTCAGAAACCTTGCAGGAACGGCTTGCCAAGGAGTGGCCGCGCAGCACGTTGCTGTATGCGCCTGAGGCCACTCGTTACGCGGTAGAGGCGTTGTTTGCAAAGCCTGCGGTAGGGGCGCCCGCGTTGTCTTTGCATGTGACGGGGACTAACTTTCAAATTGCGGTATGGCGGGCGCTGTTAACGATTCCAGAAGGTCAGCTGGCGAGCTACGCTCATATTGCGAGGGCCTTGGGCGCGCCAAAATCCTCTCGGGCGGTTGGTAATGCTGTCGGCGCTAACCCGATTGCGCTGTGGATTCCCTGCCACCGGGTGATTCAGCAAAGCGGCGCATTGGGGGGATATCGGTGGGGCGTCGAGAAAAAGCAGATGGTGCAGGCCTGGGAGCTGGCCCAACGGGGTGCTGCGACGTCAGAGAATGCTACCACCTTAGAGGGTGCTACAGCGACAAAGAAAGGGCTCGCTCATTAACGCCATAACGTAGTGAACAAGGAGGTTTTTATGCACATTGAGGCCATTCAAGCGGATATTACTCACCTACAAGTCGATGCCATCGTTAACGCTGCCAACACCTCATTACTCGGCGGTGGTGGTGTCGATGGTGCCATTCATCGCGCCGCAGGGCCTGAGCTGCTGACGGCGTGTCGGCGATTGGGCGGCTGTGCAACGGGGAGTGCCAAGCTAACGGAAGGTTTCAAGTTGCCAGCCCGCTACGTGATCCATACGGTGGGCCCGGTTTGGCACGGAGGGGGCCGAGATGAGGAGGCGCTGCTGGCCTCCTGTTATCGGCAGTCGTTAGCGTTAGCCGCTAGCGTCAATGCTGGCACAGTGGCTTTCCCGAGCATTAGCACCGGTGTGTACCGTTTTCCCATTGATCAAGCCGCGGCGATAGCCGTCTCTACGGTTAAAGCGGAGTTGAGTAAGCACACCAGCGTTGAGTCGGTCACTTTCTGCTGTTTTTCGGCTGATGATTTGGCGGTTTATCAAGCGTGCCTTAGTCAATCAACCCATTAGCATCGTAAAAAGGGAAAGGGCCGGGGTACTCTTCGATAAACCCTTGGTGAGTGATCATGCCATTCGCCTTCGACCACTGATGCAACAAATAGCCGGGTGGCTCAAGTTGAAAGCGGGAGGGGCCGTCCGGGGTTAAATCCAGGCTCACCTGATGGGAAACGCCAGGGCAGCTAATCGCTAATGTATTCGCAAAGCGCGCTTGAACCGAGCGGTGCAGGTGGCCGCAGAGTACGCGCTCTACCTGTGCGTGTTGGCTTATTACCTCAGCGAAAGCGTTTGGATTTAGCAGCGGCTGGCGATCCATATGGTCGATACCGCTAATAAACGGATGGTGATGCACCATTACCAGGGTCGGTTGGGCGGGCTGTTCTGCAAGTGTGGTGTCCAGCCACTGCAAGCTCTCATCACTTAGCACGCCATGGGGTTTGCCTGGCACCGATGAATCAAGCCCGACGAGGCGTACGGGGAAGTCATTAACGACCCACTGCAGATAATCGTGGTGTTGAAACAGATAGGGATGATCCGGAAAGGCTGCGCGCAGATGCTGTCGGTCATCGTGGTTGCCGGGAATCAGGTACACAGGAAGCGTTAGCTCCGCCAGAATTTCTCTAAAAGTGGCGTACTCTTCGGGATGGCCGAAATCGACCAGGTCACCGCTTATCAGCACCAAGTCTGGCCGGGGAGCTAGCTGGTTGAGCGTGCTAATCGCTTGGCGCAGTGCATTGGCAGTATCCACCTGGCGGTAGGAGAGCTTACCGCCAGCCTTAATGTGCGGGTCGCTAATTTGGGCGATTAGGCATTGTTGGCCGTTCATACCTTGCTGGTCATGAGACGATGTTGAGGCGTTCCCAGTGTGTTCAGCCATTGGCCAGTTCCTTAGTTGTGTCAGTTGTATTCGTTTTCTCTGGGTGGAATAGCACGCTTGAGGGCAGGTTCAAGCCGATGTGAGTCCCGTTTGGCCAGCGCTGCCGGCAGGGCGCTTCAATTTGTAGCGGTGAAGCTCCTCCTGTATCCACCAGCAGCCGCTGGGACTGGCCTAGAAATATACTCTGTACCACCTTGCCCTTTATATCGGCTTGGCTAAGCGGTACTACCTGAATATCTTCAGGTCGGCAGTAAACCGTTGAGACCCCCTGCAAGTGGGTAGCAACAAGTTCTCCCCCATGCACGATTAACCCTCCGTCGGCTTGCATGCCGATAACTTCCAGGCAGTTAACCGCACCGATAAAATCGGCGACAAAGGCGTTGGCCGGTTGATGGTAAATTTCTTGCGGCGTGCCCAGCTGGGCAATGCGGCCAGCTTGCATCACCGCGATGCGGTCACCCAAGGCCATGGCCTCGTCTTGATCATGGGTAACGTAAACCGCAGTGGTACCTAGTTCTCGAAGCAGTTGGCCAATTTCAATTCTCAGGCGGTCGCGTAGTTTGGCGTCCAGGGCAGCCAGCGGCTCATCAAACAGCAGCACCTTGGGTAGCACGGCAATGGCGCGGGCGAGAGCGACGCGCTGCTTTTGCCCGCCGGAGAGAGCGTCGATCCGCCGCTCGCCAAAGCCTTTCAAATCGACCATGCGCATGACTTCGTCAAGCCGATGGGCGATCTCGGCACGCGGCAGGCGCTGTATTTTTAATCCATAGGCGATGTTGTCGGCAACGCTCATGTTGGGAAATAGCGCGTAGTTTTGAAACACCATTCCCACGTCGCGCTTCTCAATCGGTAGGGCGGTAACATCGCGCTCGCCAAACAGCACTTGCCCGCCGTTGTCGGGGCTTTCCAAGCCGCTAATAATGCGTAGTGTCGTTGTTTTGCCGCAGCCGGAAGGGCCCAGTAGCACTAGCGTTTCGCCCGCGTTGACGTGCAGATCCAGCGGCTGCAGAGCAGTGTTGCCGCCAGCGAAGGTGCGGCTGCAATGGTTAAGGGTAATGCTGACAGATGAACGCATAGTAAGTACTCGAATAAAGCAATCAGATGACTTTAAAGGTGGATGACAACTCGATTGCTCAGTGGTGCTGCTGGGTGAGTTTTCCTGCCCACTGAATCGCCACCAGCAGCGGCACCACCATGACCAAAAATATCAGTGTGTAGGCCGAGCCAATTTCCAAGCGCATTGAGGCGTAACTGTCGGCCAAGCCGACCGGGAGTGTCTTGGTCAAAGGCGTATGCAGCATCCAGGTAATGTTGAATTCGCCGATGGAGAGGGTGACCACCATCAGGGCGCCCGCCAAAATCCCGCTCATGCAGTTGGGGATGACCACGCCGAAAAAGCGCTGCCTGAAACCGGCGCCTAAGCTGGCAGCCGCTTCTTCGAGTTGGGGAAGTTTGGCGGTCTGCATCACGGAAAGCACCGCACGCACCATAAAGGGCAGCGTAAACAGCACATGGCCAATCAGAATAAACAGCCAGCTACCGCGAAATTCGCGATAGCTGCCGTAGGCGAGTAACAGCGCAAGCGCCGTGGCTAGCCCGGGGACGGCTACCGGTAGAAGCAGGAGTTCTTCAATTGCATTGGCCCAGCGGCGACGGCTGCGTAACAACCCATAAGCAGCCGGTACGCCAATCACGATAGTGACCAATAAACAGGCGAGTGCCAGTTTGATGGAGAGCCAAATGGTATCGGCGTAGAGCTGCCACACTTCATTTACCCAGCGCAGCGTTAGGCCGCTCTGTAGGCCCACAAAGTAGTTCTCGGTCAACCCCGCGATAACCGACATGGCGACGGGCACGATCATGAACAAGCACACCACTAGGGTGAAGCCCAATTGCAGTGTAAAGCGTAAGCGAGATTTCATGCCGAAGCCCCCAAATTGCCGCCTGCCAGCCTGCGGGCAAGGCTCAATGCCATCCAGGTGATCACGCCCAGTACCACTGAAAGCGCGGCTGCCATGGCGAAATTGGCGTAGTTGGTGAATTCACCGTAGATATTGAGCGGTAAAATGCTCAATCGCGTGCCTAGGGTAAACGCCGTACCAAATGCGCCCATGCTGGTCGCAAAGCAGATGGCGCCGGTAGAGAGCAGGGCGGGCGCAATGCCAGGCACGATAACGTCTTTAGTGACTTGCCAAGTGTTTGCCCCTAGCGAGCGGGCGGCTTCCTCCAGGCTTTGGTCAAGATTGTCGCAGGCGGCCATGACGGTGGTGATCACACGAGGAATCGAAAAGTACAGATAGCCAATAAATAGCCCGGCCAGCGAGTAAGCGAACATCCAGCGTTCGCCAAATAGCCACAGGCTGGTCTGTGCGAGCGCGCCTTGGCGGCCGCCCAGCATAATCACTAGAAAACCCACCACCACGCCTGGAAAGGCCAGTGGAAAAGTGAGAATCGCCGCCAACACTGCTTTGCCGAAAAATCGCTGGCGGGCTAGAAAAAAGCCAACCGTGCCGGCAATGGCCACCGCCGTGATAGAGACAACAAGCGAGATGCCCACGGTAGTGACCAGACTGATCAAGTACTGACGATGGGTGAGAATGGATAAATACGCGCTGATGCCGCTACTTCGATCGGCCTCGGCGCCCATCACTATCAGGCGTGAAAAGGGCAGTAACCAGAAAGCGCAGAAGATCACCAACGCCGGTAGCAAGGCGAGCAGAGCGATTAGATGTTTACGCGCTGCAACGTTGTTGATCGCCGATGGGCGGCTAACGTAAGAAGCAGCCCCGGAGGGCTGCTTGGATGCCGCTGTCATGATTACTGCACCTCCGATAAATACCGCTCAGAGAAGCTGCGTTGGGCAGCCGCCATGGCGGAGTAATCGACGGCTTCTGCACGGGCATAATCGCTGTCCGGCAGGAAGACTTCGCGTGCTTCTGCAGAGATGGCGCTTTCGCGCACGGGGCGTAAATAGGCGTCTGCCCATACCGCCTGGCCTTGGTCAGAGAGGACAAAGTCGAGCACTTGCTGGCCGTTCCCGGGGTTCGGGCCATCTTTTACCAGGCTCATCACATAAGGCACGACCACGCTACCCTCTTCAGGAATCACGAACTCAACATTGGCACCATCGCTATGGCGGGCACGGTAAGCGTTGAAGTCGTAATCAAGCAGGATAGGGATCTCGCCGGAAAGCACCCGCGCGTAGCTGGTTTGCTTCGGCACGATAGGGTCGTTCGCGGCAAGTTCGTTGAAGTAGTCGATGGCTGGGGTGAAGTCGTTAAGATCGCCACCCATTGCTAAGTTAACGGCGACCGCACCCACGTAGCCGACAAAGGCGCTAGCGGGGTCAAGGTAACCCACCATGCCCTGGTACTCAGGTTTCAGCAGGTCTTCCCAAGAGGTGGGCACCGGCGCACCATCCAAGGCATCGACGTTAACCATAAAACCGAGCGTGCCAGAATGAATGGCGAACCAGTTGCCTTCGGGGTCTTTCAGGCCTTCAGGAATCTCATCCCAGTGTTGGGGTTGATATGGCGCCACAACATCCTCTTCCATGGCCTGAATGCCGAAGGTCACACCGTAATAAACAACATCCGCCACCGGGCTGCCCGCTTCGGCCACCAGTTGAGCTAAAGACTGGCCGGAGTTCTTATTGTCTTGGGGCACGCGAATGCCGGTTTCCTGTTCAATCAATCGCAGCTGTGTGCCCCAATCGGCCCATTCCGGTGGGCAGTTGTAGCAGATGGCGTTGTCGCTTGATTGCGCAAATGCGCTTCCCGATGCGCTAATCACCGCCGTGGCCAATACCGCTTGATAAAGACGCTTGAGATTCATGACGTACTCCTCTATGAAGTGCCTAACATGGACTTACGGGATGTCGGGATTCCGACACTTTCGCCCTGACGCAATGCGTGGGGCAGGGGAGCAGGCCTACAGCTCTCTCCCCGAATTTTGGCTAACAAGGTGTGCACCGCGGCTCGCCCAATCTCGCGGCGCGGCTGCTCAATAGTGCATAAAGACGGATAGAGGTGTTTGCCCAAGGCAATCCCATCAAAGCCCATGACGGAAAGATCTTCCGGCACCTTAAAACCGGCCCGCTGCAATTCGCCCATCAGGCTGATGGCGAGCAAATCATTGGTACAGAGCACGCCCGTGAGCGCATCAGTGCCTTGTAACTGGGGTGCCAGGCTGGTCAGGTCTGCCTGGGTATGGCGTTCCATTTCAATGACGGGGCGAGGCTTGAAGCCCGCGTCATGCATGGCATGGCAATAACCCGCATAGCGCTGTTTGGCACGGTCTGACTGCAATAAAGGGCCCGCCACCATGCCGATTCGCTCATGGCCTAAGGCAAGTAAGTGCCGGGTGGCGTCAGCGCCTGCGGTGTAATTATCGACCCCGATTGAAGCGAAGCCGCTCTGGCCAGGGGGGTTGTAGACCAGCAGGCAGGGCGTGGTTTCCAGGCGCAGCTTTTCTAGCACGGCACTATTGCCCGCATCGGCGACGGTGAGCACCAGGCCATCGACACGTTGACGGAGCATCTCTTCGACAATCTCGCTTTCGCGACTGGCAGCGTATTCACTGGTCGTTACCAGCAATGAATAGCCGTTAGCGCGAGCAGCCACTTCCATGGCTTGTAGCTGTTCGGCAAATACCGGGTTATCGAGACTGGGCACCATCACGCCAATCATTTGCGTGGCCTGTGAACGCAACTGCTGGGCCACTTTGTTGGGCCTGAAGGCTAGCTGTTGGGCCGCGCTAAAGATTTTTTCGCGGGTAGCTGGCCGCACCAAGTCGGGGCTTGAAAAAGCGCGTGCTGCGGTTGCCCTAGAAACGCCTGCAAGCTTTGCCACACTGAGTAAATCTGCCATTCAACTGCCCCAATAAAATTGCAATGAGATCGATCTCATTTATTGGCAGTCAGCCTAAAGAGGGCGTGTGACGAATTGATGGCGATAAAAAGTATTTTTGAAGTTATTGGTGTGACAGTCCGAAGCTAAAGGTGCCCATGTCGCTTGTGCGCTTTAAATGGATGGCTATTGGCACGCTGAAAAGAGGGTTAACCTTCGCTGGATTCCTGAGTGTTGATCGTTGTGGATTGCGCCATTGAGCGCCCTTCTTTAAAGTCTTGGCTCTATTTATTCGGGCGAGGTGCTTATGGCCACACTGATGATTCAAGGCACCACCTCGGATGCGGGGAAAAGTACCGTAGTGGCTGCTTTATGCCGAGCGCTGGCAAGGCGTGGCATTTCAGTGGCGCCCTTTAAGCCTCAAAACATGGCACTCAATAGTGCCGTTACCGAGGATGGTGGTGAGATTGGTCGCTCCACCGCGCTGCAGGCCCAGGCGTGCAATTTAGCTCCCCATAGCGATATGAATCCCGTGTTGCTAAAGCCGGAAACGGATCGCGGTGCCCAGGTGATTTTGCGTGGCAAGGTGCATGGTCATATGGATGCGTTGGATTATCATGCCTACAAACGCACCGCGAAAGAGAGCGTGATGGCGGCATGGCAGGCTTTGGAAAGCCGCTACGATGTGATTATTGCGGAAGGCGCAGGCAGCCCCGCTGAGATCAACCTTCGCGAAGGCGATATTGCCAATATGGGTTTTGCTGAAGCCGCCGACAGCCCGGTACTGCTGGTGGGCGATATTGACCGAGGCGGCGTGTTTGCCCAATTGGTCGGTACGCTGGCGCTGCTGAGTGAGAGTGAGCAGGCCCGTACGAAGGGCTTTATCATCAACCGTTTTCGAGGCGATATTGCGCTGCTAGAGCCGGGGCTTGATTGGTTAGAAACGCGCACCGGTAAACCGGTGCTGGGCACGCTGCCGTACCTGCAAGGGCTGCTGCTGGATGCTGAAGATAGCATTGGCACTGTTCAGGCTGAAAAACAAAGCCTACTGATTAACATCATCGTGCCCGCACTGCCGCGTATCAGTAATCACACCGATTTTGACCCGCTGCGTTTGCACCCCCAGGTAGCGCTGACCTTCGTGGGGCCCGAGCAGCCGATACCCGCCGCCGATGTGATCATCCTGCCGGGCAGTAAAAGCACCGCCAGCGACTTAGCCTGGCTGAAGCGCCAGGGTTGGGATAATGCCATTCAGCGCCACCTGCGCTATGGCGGTAAGGTGCTGGGCATTTGCGGTGGTTTTCAGATGCTGGGCGAGTGGGTAGATGATCCCGACGGGCTAGAAGGGCAGCCAGGAAAAGTAGCCGGATTGGGGCTTTTACCGCTCACCACCCGTATGGTGCGGGGCAAGCAGCTACGCAGCGTTAGCGGTGTGCTCGTCGGGGAAACGGCAACGGTCACGGGCTATGAAATTCATAACGGCGTTAGCGAAGGCCCCGCCCTGAGCAGACCTCTATTTGATATTAACGGTCGACCAGAAGGCTCGGTCAGTGATGATGGCCAAATTATCGGTACTTACCTACATGGCCTATTTGACCATCCTGAGGCCTGCCATGAGCTGTTAAAGCAACTGGGCCTCGCTGACGGCGAGCAAAACGATTACCAAGCCCACCGAGAGCGTGAACTTGATCGCTTGGCGGATATGTTGGAAGCCCAGGTAGATATTGAGGCGGTTATTGGGCTGATTGATGCTGGCGCTTTGCCATCACGGTAATTTCAATACTGCTGCCGCCGCAAATGTGAGGGGCTTCAGTACAGGTGCGGGCTGGGTAGCGGCCGGGTTCAAAGTACTCGGCGTACACACTATCCATGTCTTGAATGGCATGTAAGTCGGTGAGGTGAATATCCACTCGCACTGCATCGGCAAGACTACCGCCTTCCATTTCCAGCATGCGCGATAGCGCCCGCATTACCAGACGAGTCTCTTCCTTGATATTCCCCATGGCGGCTTCGCCGTTCGATAGATCGGCCACGGTCAACCCTGAGATAAACACATAGTGGTCATCGATGACCATGTGGCTGCCGGGAAAGCTCGGCGAGGGCATAGTGGGGTCGTTGGTAAAGGTGGTCATAGTTACTCCTTCTAAGTCACCGTTCACGATTACTCATGCTTCGACAGGCGCATGTCTGTGACGTTCAATATCAGTAAACATGAATGGAGGTCTCGTAGGTCACAATCCACTGTCAAAACGTTGGTGATTGCTCTAGGCTTGCGGGTTTTCAGTTGGTGAGGGTAATGTCGATGAAGGTTGTACACGTTAACGCCGAAGCCCAGCGTAACGCTTGTTTGGCGCGGCTATGCGCTGAGGTGTATGGACAAGAAGCAGGTTTAACCCCGTTAGTTGTCTTTACCGGCACTTGCAGCGTGTTATTTCCTCAAGAGGCCGCACGCTTATTTGCCGCCGTCGATGGCCAGGGTAAACCCCAGGCGCTCGCACTGCTAGTACTGGATGAAGAGGGCGTAGGGATGACCGTTACGCACGCCTGCACGCTTGACCAGCCAGATGCCCAGCAACGCTTGATTAGTGAGCTTACTCTGAAAGCCCCTTTGCGGGTCGAGGTGGAAAGCGCCGAGCAGGAAGCGTTTTATCAAACAAGTGGCATCAAGCGCTGGTTCGGCGGGGCGGACGGCAAGCGTATCGGTTTAGGCGCACGTCACCCAGCGAAAAGCGTTAGCGAGCTGGCTCTCACCTTGAGCTTGGATGAAGCGCTGATTCTGCGTCGTTTCAAACACGATCCAAAAGCGTTCGAGAATGCAAAGCAAGCCTTCGTAAAAGGCTTAAACGATTTTCCAGCCGTACTTTAATGCGCGTTAGCAACCCAGCGTTCCACTTTTAGCAACCACGTTGCACGTTGTTGTCATAATGTTGCTTGTTTGACTGGGTAAAATAGCCATAACTTTTGTTAAGCGTAAGAGGTAAGGGCATGGCGTTAACGGTGTTGGATACCCCCATTCGATATGGATGGGTAAGTCGGTTACTGCATTGGGGCATGGCGCTGCTGTTTGCGTGGCAATTTACCAGCGCGACGGCACACTGGTTGTTTCCTGATACCCCTTTTGAAACGTTCTTTTGGGGTACCCATTACCCTATGGGCGTACTGCTATTGACCCTTGTCGTGCTTAGAGCGCTTTGGGCGTTGGTCAACACATCACGCCGGCCGCGATCAGTGAGCGTTATGGCAACACTGGGCCATCTTGCGCTTTACGGCTTGATGATCGCCGTGCCTACGATTGCCCTTATCCGTCAGTTTGGTTCAGGGCGTTCCCTGGAAGTCTTTGGCGTTTCGTTGATGTCTGGTTTTGAGGGCGAAGAAATCACCTGGATGACGGATCTTGGCGGTTTGCTTCACGGTGAGTTGGGTTGGGTTTTATTAGCACTGGTCGTTAGCCACATCGTGATGGCGGTGTTGCATCGCAAACTAACGCACCACGATGTGCTCGCGCGCATGGCACGATAGTCTGCTTATTTCTTAGCCAGTTCGCGCATGGCCGTTTCCAATCCTTCCAGGGTCATGGGGTACATCCGGTCGTCGATCAGCTCACGAATAAGCGTCGTCGAGTAGGTGTACTCCCAGGCACGTGGCGGCAAAGGGTTGAGCCACGCTAAGCGGGGAAACTTATCGGCTAATCGCTTGAGCCAAATGCCGCCGGCTTCATCATTGAAGTGCTCAACGCTGCCACCTGGATGTGACACTTCGTAAGGCGACATGGCGGCATCACCGACAATAACCACTTGATAATCCGCGCCGTAGGTGTGCAACACATCCATAGTGGGAATGCGCTCATTGCCACGGCGAAGATTATTTTTCCAAACGCCTTCATACAAGCAGTTATGGAAGTAGAAATGCTCTAAGTGTTTAAACTCGGAGCGGGCCGCTGAAAAGAGCTCTTCACAGACGCGTATGTGGTCATCCATGGAGCCGCCAACGTCCAGAAATAGCAGCACCTTCACCGCGTTGTGGCGCTCTGGACGCATCTGCACGTTGAGTAGCCCGGCATCCTTGGCGGTTTCACGGATGGTGCTATCCACGTCGAACTCTTCTAACGCCCCTTGGCGGGCGAATTTGCGCAGCCGCCGCAGGGCCATTTTGATATTGCGGGTGCCCAGCTCCAGCGAGTCATCGTAATCCCGAAAGCGCCGCTCATCCCACACCTTGGTGGCGCGGCGGTGGCGGGAGCCATCCTGCCCAATACGAATGCCTTCTGGGTTGTAGCCGTAAGCCCCAAACGGGCTGGTGCCGCCGGTACCAATCCACTTATTGCCGCCCGCGTGGCGTTCTTTCTGCTCCTCCAGGCGTTTCTTAAAGGTCTCGATGAGTTCCTCTAAGCCACCCAAGGACTCGATCTTAGCCTTCTCTTCATCGGTAAGCTGTTTTTCGAACTCGCGGCGCAGCCACTCATCGGGAATCAGCGCTTCAATGGCGGCGTCCATGTCCTCAAGGCCCTTAAACCAAGCGGCAAAGGCGCGATCGAAGCGGTCAAAGTGGCGCTCATCTTTGACCATGACCGTGCGGGCTACCTGATAAAACGCCTCCATATCGGCAAACACCACCCCGCGCTCGACCACGGCATGGAGATCTAGAAGCTCACGCAATGAAACGGGTACGCCCGAGCGCTTGAGGGTTTCAAATAAGCCTATGAACATGGCTTAGCGCCCACTGTTCTTCTGACGACGCATCATAAACGCCAATCGTTCGAGCAGGTGAGTGTCTTGCTCGTTTTTGACCAGCGCACCGGCCATGGGCGGCAGCGCTTTAGCCGGGTCTTGATGATAGAGCGCCTCCTGGGCCAGCTCGTCTGCCATTAACAGTTTGAGCCAATCCACCAGTTCCGATGTGGAAGGCTTTTTCTTGAGTCCCGGCGCCTTGCGAAGATCAAAGAAAACTTCCAGCGCTTCGCTGACCAGTTTCGGGGCAATTTTCGGGAAGTGAACATCAACAATCGCCTGCATGGTCTCGCGGTCGGGGAATTCGATGTAGTGGAAAAAGCAGCGGCGCAGAAAGGCATCCGGCAGCTCTTTTTCATTGTTGGAGGTGATGACGATGATGGGGCGCTTTTCGGCGCGGATGGTTTCGCCGGTTTCATAGACGTGGAACTCCATACGGTCCAGCTCTTGGAGCAGGTCGTTGGGGAATTCGATATCCGCCTTGTCGATTTCATCGATCAGCAGGACCACCCGCTCATCAGCGGTAAAGGCTTCCCACAGTTTGCCGGGCTTGATGTAGTTAGCGACGTTTTCAACACCTTCTACGCCCAATTGGGAATCCCGCAGGCGGCTCACCGCATCGTACTCATACAGCCCTTGGGCAGCTTTGGTGCTAGATTTGATGTGCCAAGTGATCAGCTTGGTGCCGAGGGATTCGGCCAGCTCTTCCGCCAGCAGCGTCTTGCCGGTGCCCGGCTCGCCTTTAATCAGCAGCGGGCGCTCGAGTAAAACAGCGGCATTTACCGCTTGCTTGAGTGCATCGGTTGCGATGTACGAAGAAGTGGAATCAAACGCCATAGTGGGCCTCGGCTTGTTGAAAGCATGGTGAGTATCAGATTCAAACAAGTGTACGTGAGGCTGGCCGCCCAGGCCAAGCGTCGTCCGCTGTCAGGCCTTATTCGGCGGCACGATGCCCTGGCGCTGCATTTGCCGATACACGGTTGGCCGTGAAACCCCCAACTCGCGGGCCACGGCGCTAATGTTCCAGTGGTGTTGCTGAAGCCGTGTCACGAGGTGGCAATCAGTGGCCTCGCTTTCAGTCGCGGTTATCGCAGGTGTACGAGTAATGCGTTGGCTGAGGCACTGTTCAGGCAGGTTGTAAACGGTGATTTCATCGCTCTCGGCGGTGGCGAGTGCAAACGCCAGGGCGTTTTTAAGCTGACGAATATTGCCGGGCCAGGCGTAGGCGAGTAGGGCGCTGATGGCGTCGGCCCGCAGCCGAGGGGCGAAGCTTCCGCCGCGTTCGCTCAACACATCGCTGAATACTTGGCGAATCACGTAGAGCTTGTCGGCGCGTTCGCGCAGCGGTGGTAAGCTCAGCTGGGCACCGTTCAGGCGGTAGTAGAGGTCTTCGCGAAACTCGCCCTGCGCAATCATGGTGTCGATGTGGCGGTGGGTAGCGGTGATTACTCGAATGTCGACTTTTTCCGGTTTGTTCGCCCCCAGCGGCATCACTTCCCGCTCGGCAAGCACCCGCAACAGGCGGGTTTGTAATGCCAGCGGCATATCGCCGATCTCATCTAAAAACAGCGTGCCGCCATGGGCCTGGGGGATCAGCCCGCGCATACCTTTTGCCCGCCCGCCGGTAAACGCGCCGGGTTCGTAGCCGAACAGCTCGCTCTCGATCAGCGCTTCGGGAATCGCCGCACAGTTCACCGCAATAAAAGGGCCTTTGGCGCGGTTGCCGCTATCGTGCAGCGCACGGGCGACCACTTCTTTGCCGGTGCCGGTTTCACCGCTGATCAGTACGTTGACACTGGCTTCGTTGCGCAGCCGTTCGGCCAGTTTCTGCACTTTGCGTATGGCGGGGTCGTCGGCCCCCAACCGTTCTAGCGCTGTTGGCAGTGAGGAGGCGGGCTTACCGAGTGGCGCGATGCGCGGCCTGCGCGGCTCCAGCAGGCTAATAAAGTAGATGGCATTGCTGGCGCGGGCGCGAAACGCCCTGAGCTGGTCGTTGGTCGCGCTATTGATGCTCAGCACATCGGCAATCTCGCACTCAAATAGTTCGCTGAGCATCGGCGCGTGTTGGGCAGACCACGGCGGCCAGCGCTGTTGGTGCGCACTGATCAGTTCGCGGCCGACGGCATTGGCGGCAATCACCTGGCCGTTCTCTTCTATCGCGATAAGGCCACGCCCGTTCACATGCACAAATTCCCGCGAGGTATCTAAGCGCACCATCAGGCAGTCGCGGTAGCGCTGCAGGAAGTAGGCGTCTTCGATCATGCGGGCGTAGAGCGTCACCAGCGACAGGCTGAAGTTCTGACTCTCATGCTGAGTGGGCGATTGCAGCGCGGAGATATCCAGCACGGCCATCACGTTGCCTTGCGGGTCGGCGATGGGGGCGGCGGTACAGGTGAGCGAAATATGCGTGGCGTCGAAGTGCTCCTGGCGGTGGCAAATGATCGCTTGGCGGTCGTGCAGGCAGGTACCTACGGCACAGGTGCCTGCAAAGCGCTCATCCCAGTCGGCACCTAAATAGAGGCCCGCTTTGCGTAGCTGCTGGTCTTGGTTGGGGTTGCCGCGAAACTCGACGGTAATGCCGCGATGGTCGGTGAGTAGCAGCACGTAGCCGAGCTGGGCGATTTGCCCGTAGAGCTGATCGACCCCGGCGCGGGCAACGTGCAGCAGCTCATCAACGGATTCCCGGTGCTCGATTAAGGTTTGTTGGGGCACCACCCGGGCAGGGCGTGGTTGCGTGGGGTCGAGTTGGTACTCGTTGAGGCAACGTAGCCAAGAGCGACGGATGGTGGCCTGCGCCGGAAGTTGCGGCATATCCAGCCCTTCACCGAGCTGGAAGATGTGCTCGATATGCTGGCGCTGCACGGAGGCCAAGCGTGTCGGTGGTAGTGATGGCGTTGGCATGGCGAATCCACACAGAATTATTGTTGTACTTCCAGCCTATGCGCTTTGGCGGTGGTGTCAACGAGGGTGTATTACGCCGTTAGTCGTGCGTTACACCTGTAACATTCGCCGTACACACGGCGTGACAGGTGTACTCGGTTTGCGCCTTTTTATAGCGATACGAAGATGCTTTATTACTTATATTTTTCAATCGCTTATTGCCTTCTTAGCGCATTTGGCACGGCGGGTGCTTAGGGTTGATTGTCTTATCGACAGTTCAACAATAACAACGACCTTGGAGTACCCGCGATGACTCACACAGAGGTAAGTACCCCATCCAGCGCTACCAGCACCGTCAACGCATGGCTGCATGATTTTGATGAAGCGCTGCAGGTACGCGATAGTCAGCGCGTGCTGACGTTATTCAACGACGAGTGCTACTGGCGTGATTTCCTGGCGTTTACCTGGAATCTAAAAACCTGCGAAGGCAAGGAGGAAATCCAGGCCATACTTGATGCCACGCTGGCCAATACTCAGCCAACCCAGTGGCAGCTTGACGGGGAGGCCAGCGAAAACGGTGATACCGTTGAGGCGTGGTTCACGTTTAAAACAGCCATTGCCAGCGGAAAAGGCTATGTGCGCCTGAAGAATGGCAAGTGCTGGACACTGCTGACCACCATGCAGGCGCTGAATGACTTCCCTGAACCCCGTAACCAACGCCGCCCCAAAGGGGCCGAGCACGGCGCTAACAAACAGCGTGAAACTTGGCTGGAAGCCCGCGAGCGTGAAGAAGCCGAGCTTGGCTACACAAAGCAGCCCTACTGTGTGGTGATAGGCGGTGGCCAAGGCGGCATTGGCCTGGGGGCGCGGCTAAAGCAGATGGGCGTGCCCACCATCATCATCGAGCGCAACGAACGCGCGGGTGATTCCTGGCGCAAGCGCTATAAATCCCTCTGCCTGCACGACCCGGTGTGGTACGACCACCTGCCTTATATTCCCTTCCCGGAGAACTGGCCGGTGTTTGCCCCAAAAGACAAAGTGGGCGATTGGCTGGAAATGTACACAAAGGTGATGGAGCTCAATTATTGGAGTTCCACCACCTGCGACAATGCATGTTTCGATGAAGCCGCAGGCGAGTGGGTCGTGAACGTGAAGCGCAACGGCGAAGAGATCACGCTTCGCCCAAAACAGCTGGTGATGGCTACCGGGATGTCCGGTATGCCTAACGTACCCAAGTTTGCAGGTGCGGAGAGCTTTGAAGGCGAGCAGCAGCACTCCAGCCAGCACCCAGGACCGGATGCATACGCGGGCAAAAAGTGCGTGATTATTGGTTCGAATAACTCGGCCCACGATATTGCTGCCGCACTATGGGAGCACGATGCCGATGTCACCATGCTCCAGCGCTCCTCGACCCATATCGTTAAATCGGATTCATTGATGGAAGAAGTGCTGGGGCCGCTTTATTCGGAAGAGGCGGTGGCAGGCGGGCTGACCCACGAAAAAGCCGATCTGATCTTTGCTTCCATTCCTTACAAGGTGCTGCCTGACTTCCAACGCCCGGCGTTTGAGGCGATTAAACAGCGCGATGCCGAGTTTTACCAAAAGCTCGAAGACGCGGGATTTATGCTCGATTTCGGTGACGATGAGTCTGGCCTGTTTTTGAAGTACCTGCGCCGTGGCTCGGGTTACTACATCGATGTGGGTGCCTGCGATCTGGTCGCCAATGGCGATATCAAGCTGCGTAGCGGTGTCGGTATTGAGCGTATTAATCCCCACTCTATTACCTTGACCGATGGTAGCGAGCTACCGGCAGACCTCATTGTGTACGCCACCGGCTATGGATCGATGAACGGCTGGGCGGCGCGGCTTATCTCCCAGGAAGTGGCCGATAAAGTGGGTAAATGTTGGGGCTTAGGCTCGGATACCACCAAAGACCCCGGCCCTTGGGAGGGCGAGCTGCGCAATATGTGGAAGCCCACCCAGCAGGAAGCGCTGTGGTTCCATGGCGGCAACCTGCATCAGTCCCGGCACTACTCCCACTACTTGGCGCTGCAATTAAAGGCTCGCATGGAAGGGCTACCAACCCCTGTCTATGGGCTGCAGCCGGTTCACCACGTGGCATAAACACAGGAAGGGAAACCCATGAGTCAGTCAACGAATCAGCAACAGATGCAGGCCGCGGTATGGTATGCCGCCAAAGATCTGCGCGTTGAACACGTGCCGGTGCCTACCATCAACGACCCCCATGAGGTAAAGGTGAAAGTCGCCGCCTGCGGTATTTGCGGCAGCGATTTACACGAGTATGCCGCCGGGCCGATTTTTATTCCGGTAGGCAAACCGCACCCCATTAGCGGCGAACAGGCTCCGATTATTATGGGCCATGAGTTTGCGGGCGAGGTGGTAGAGGTCGGCGAGAAAGTGACGCGGGTGAAGGTAGGTGACCGTGTGGCGATTGAGCCGATTCTGTCACCTAACAAGGATGGCGCTTACCAGATGGAGCGCTACAACCTGACACCGCTGCTCGGCTTTCACGGCCTCTCCGGCGGAGGCGGCGGATTCTCTGAGTTCACCGTGATGGGTGAGCACATGGTACACAAGCTGCCGGATGACCTCAGCTTCGAGCAGGGGGCGCTGGTCGAGCCTGCGGCGGTAGCCCTGCATGCGGTGCGCCAGAGCAGCCTAAAAGCCGGGGATAGCGCCGTGGTATTTGGTGCCGGGCCGATTGGCTTGATGACCATCGAAGCGCTAAAAGCCGCCGGGGCTGCACAGATTTATGCGGTGGAAGTTGCGCCATCCCGTAAGGCCAAAGCCGAAGCGCTAGGAGCCATCATTGTCGACCCACAGCAAGAAGACGCAGTGGAAAAGCTACACGCCTTGAGAGGTGGCGGGGTGGACGTGGCATTTGAAGTGACGGGCATTCCCTCCGTGCTCAATCAAGCGCTGCACAGCACCCACGAGGGCGGCGAAGTGGTGGTGGTGAGTATTTGGGAGGGAGAAGCCAGTTTTCACCCCAACGACTTGGTAATCAAAGAGCGCACCATGAAAGGCATTATTGCCTATCGCCATGTGTATCCGGCGGTGATGGCACTGATGCAGCGGGGCTACTTCCGCGCCGAGGATATGGTCACTCAGCGCATTCCGCTGGCGGATATCGTGGAGGAGGGCTTTGAGGCGCTGCTGAGCGATAAGGCGCAGGTGAAAATTATCGTCACGCCTTAGACCTGACTCTACTGAGGTTTCTCCAAAGGCTATCCTCGGGTGGCCTTTTTTTACGTCTTGATATCATATCCCTGCTATTCCTCGGACATAGCTTGCATTGTTTGCCTCTGATTTATTACTCCAACTTTCTAATACCAAAGAAAACCAAAATAGTGATCTCAAGTAGCGACAGGAGATGAATAAATGCATACATTTACTTAATAAAAATGCCTGGCATGAAGTGTGCCACTTCAAGGTGAAGGAGCAAGTGAATGGTTAATAGTGAACAGGCAAGGCTGCAGGCGTTATATGACCTTGCGCTGTTGGATACGTCACCTGAAGAGCGCTTTGATCGTTACACCCGCCTTGCGACTCGCCTTTTCGGTGTCGAAATCGCTCTGGTCTCTCTGGTTGACGCAGAGCGCCAGTGGTTCAAGTCGCAGCAAGGGTTTTCACTTGCGCAGACTTCTCGGCAAGAGTCATTCTGCAGCCATGCCATCCAGGAAGCGGGGATTTTTGAAATAGAAGATGCTAGCCAGGATGAGCGATTTGCCAGTAACCGCCTGGTAACCGCCAGTCGAGGTATTCGTTTTTATGCAGGTATGCCCCTGACCACCGTGGGAGGTTTTCGAGTAGGTACACTTTGCATTATCGATTCATCGCCACGTCGTTTAGACGCCAGTGAAAAGCAGTCATTGCGCGATTTGGCAGCCAGTGTGGAAGATGAAATAAACCGTTCAGCATTAGCAGCCGAGTTTGCTAAGGCGGAAAAAGCCCGCCGTCAGCTAGAGCAAGATGATCAGCAGCAACGCACCCTGGTAACTGCGCTTGCCTCTTTGAATGAAATCGGTGCGATGAGTGAGTTAACGCTTAACGAGCAATTGCAACGCGCGCTTGAGTTGGGTAGCCGCTATCTATCGCTTGAAGTGGGTATCATCAGCCGTATAGAAAAAGGGATGTATGAAGTGGTGGCCGCCGTTTCCCCACCCGAAATGTCGCTGGAAAAAGGCGCATCGTTACCACTTGCTAATACCTATTGCGATATGACACTCAAGGCCAACGACCTGCTGGCTATCCATCACGTGGCTGAGCATGATGCACGCCATCACCCCTGCTATCGGCATTTTGGTTTAGAGGCTTATATTGGAATTACTATCAGAATTGCTGATCAACTCTTTGGCTCGGTTAGTTTTTCCTCTCCATACTCACGTAAAGACGCGTTTTCCCAAACAGATAAACTGTTCGTTCGGCTACTCAGTCGTTGGCTGGCTGCGTGTTTGGAGCGACAGCGAATCGAGAAGCTTAAAAATGAATTTATTGCGACTGTCAGTCATGAGCTTAGAACGCCACTGACCACCATCAGTGGCGTGTTGAAGCTCGCTGTTTCTGGCACTACCGGGGTGCTGCCTGCTCAAACCGGGGAGTTGCTGGGCATTGCATTGAGGAACAGTCAACGCCTTGGCGTGTTGATAAATGATTTGTTGGACATGGAAAAATTAGTGCTGGGTCAGTTTGATTTTTTTATTACTCCTCAGCCGCTAAATATACTTTTGGAGAGCGCCATTCAGGAGAACCAAGCCTATGCAGAGCAGTACCAGGTCGAGCTTATCTGCACAGGCGCCGCCAGCAAACGGAAAATTTCTGTCGATATCGTTCGCTTTCAACAAGTAATGGCTAATTTACTCTCTAATGCAGCAAAGTTCTCTGAGAAGGGCGGGAAAGTTAGGCTGTTTTGTGATGAAACTGAATCAAGTGTCAAGATCAATGTTCAGGATACAGGGTGTGGCGTACCTGAAAGTTTTCGCCACCGTATATTTGACAAGTTCTCGCAAGCCGATGCGAGTGACCGGCGAATCAAAGGAGGCACTGGCTTGGGGTTGTCGATTAGTAAAGCACTAACAGAATATATGGGGGGCGAAATAGGCTTTACCTCATTAGAGGGGCGTGGCAGCACTTTTTTCCTGCAATTCCCATGGACAGAGGAATAAGACGTTGAATCATATTAGTGACCTTAAATCCATGAAGACACGTTCTCGTTGGCTTTTTTTAGTTGGCTTAATAGCGTTAGGTATCTTGGCTAATACACTACAAGTGTCAGTACTATTTAATGTTTATTTTGTATTTGGTTCTGTGGCAGTTATGTTGGCCATTGTATGGTTGGGTATGCCAGCCGCCATCTTGGTTGGGGTGATTGCAGGGCTGTATACCTATCTGATTTGGCAAAACCCCGTTACCGTCGTAGTCTTTATCTTGGAAGCGATATGTGTAGGGTGGCTTTATCATCGAAAAATTAAAAACCTAATTATCTCAAGTTTGGTGTTCTGGTTGATAGTGGCTGTCCCTATTGATCTTGTTTTTTTTCCTCTTTTAATGGGTTGGAGTAGTGAGTTAACGCTACTAGTGACGTTAAAGCAGGCGGTTAATGGCGTGCTCAATGCGGTTATCGCGACTAGTTTGCTAATTTTAGGTGGCCTGCTAAATACGCGCTGCTTTCCTCAAGTTAACGTCTTAATGACACTACGCCACTTACTTTTTTTAGGGTTGTTGTCAGTTGCTTTGCTGGCCGGCATACCGCCGATTCTCTATGATGGTCATGCCATGCGGCAAAATCTTGAGAATAATGTTCACCAGTCATTACTCATTTTAGGCAATGAATTAAAAGGACGCTTAACCGAACCCGGGGCTCAGCAGCGCTATCAATACCATCTAGAAAGAGTAAGCGCTGGTCAAAATGTCAGCATTTCTTTGTTAAATTTACAGAACGATGTTGTGGGTCAAGTAGGTGATGTTAGCTCTTTAGCCCAGCAAGGTAGAACCCTTACCCGCCCTGCTTCAAACCAGCTCACCATGTGGCTCCCCGGTAATGTGGAAAACTCGGCGACCCGTTTTGCAGAGGGCCGCTATATGGTCACGATACCTGCTGAGGGGGTTGGAGGGGTTGACCGAATCGTATTGGAAATGCCGGCCTTGCCCGCCGTACGCGCGATGGAAGCCTACCGCATCGTGTTATTTCTCATGCTTTCTGCAGTGCTAGGGCTTGGCATTGTTGTGGCTGAGTTGTTTAGTCGTATGATCGCTTCGCCGCTGCAGCGAATTGGCCGAACGGGAAGAAGGCTAAGCCATACTATTGCCAGCGGTGAACAACCCCAGCTTCCAAGTAGTCGGGTCGTAGAGTTTCAACAGCTTTCAGATTTATTGAGCGAAATGAGCGGAGAGCTCAGCGGTACCTTTAAAGCATTGAAAACGACACAAAGCTCTCTTGAAAGCGAGGTGGCGCAGCGTACCCAGGCCCTGGCAAGCAGTAATAACTTGCTGCGTTCCGTGTTAGATGCTGCCGTTGATTTTTCCATTATTGCTACCGATAAAAATGGCGTCATCCAGTTATTTAATAAGGGTGCTGCCGCTATGTTGGGCTATGCCGCTAAAGACGTCGTTGGGATCAATACGCCACTTTTATTTCACGACGTAGAGGAGATTAAGCAGCGGTTCGGCGCATTGGAGTTCTCTCCTCAGGAGAAGCTGTCCCTTTTTGAAATGTTGATTTATAGCGCGGGCGTCGAGAAAAATGACTTTAAAGAGTGGATCTACCTTACCCGTGAAGGCAAAAAACTACCGGTCAAGCTGGTGGCTACCACCATACAAAACCAACAAGGTGAAGTGACCGGCTATTTGGGTATTGCTGAAGATATTACCGAGACCAAACGAATCGAGCGGATGAAAAATGAATTTATTTCCACTGTCAGCCATGAATTGCGCACACCCTTAACATCCATTTCTGGTGCGCTGGGCATGGTGTCGGCCGGCGCTTTGGGGCAGGTGCCTGATAGCGTGATGCAAATGGTCGGTATTGCACACAAAAATAGTTTGCGGCTGACCCACTTAATTAATGATTTATTGGACATCGAAAAAATCGCAGCAGGCAAATTAGCCTTTGATATGCAGTGGCAGCCACTAGAACCTCTTTTATCGAGTGCAATAGAGGAAAATCGTCATTATCAAAGTGAGAGAGATGTAACGTTAACGTTGCTTAATAATTTTCCAGACGCGCAGGTACGTGTAGATGGCCAAAGGCTGCAGCAAGTGATGGCGAATTTGCTTTCAAACGCAGTTAAGTTTTCTCCTGTTGGCGGTGAAGTCACGGTGTCCGTTGACGTTCAGCCCCGGCAGGTCGTCGTCACTGTTGAAGATCACGGGTCGGGCATACCGGATGCGTTCAAAGACTGCATTTTCAATAAATTTTCTCAGGTCGATGCCTCTGATTCGCGTGCTAAAGGGGGCACTGGGCTGGGTTTGGCGATTAGCCGTGAGCTAGTTGAACATATGGGGGGCGCAATGGGGTTTGTATCCCAGGAAGGTGAAGGCAGCCGTTTCTGGTTTTCTCTTCCAGTGCAGATCCAGGCTGGTGAGAAGACGAAAGTCGTGAGTGATGTTTACTCCGCCAGTGTTTTAATAGTCGAGGATGACGTCGAAGTTTCTGAAGTTTTGCAAACGATGTTGGTGCAGGCAGGCTATTCGGTAGACATGGCGTTTAGTGGTGGTTCCGCCTTAGCTAAATTGGCGGATAATAACTATGACGCTATCACCCTGGATATTGGACTACCTGACATGAGTGGGTTTGAAATAGTCCATGCGTTGCGTCAGGAGCCTAAAACGCAACATATCCCTGTATTGGTCGTCAGCGGTACCGTCGAGCGGGGCGAGGTCGCTTTGAAGGGCCACCTCGACGATATTTCTTGGCTTGCTAAACCGATTCAAACCAACCATTTATTGTCATTACTACAACAACAGATAAACTCAAACCGTCGGCGGTTGGAATTACTTCACATAGAAGATGATACTGATCTTCACGCGGTTATTCGTACGATGCTCATCGATCATGCAGTCTGTCACCATGTGCCCAGCGTATTGACCGCTCGTCGCAGCTTAGCGTCTCATCGCTACGATGTGATCATTTTAGATATTGGTTTGCCGGATGGGGAAGGGTGGGAGTTGTTAGAACAAATTCGCCAAGCGCAGCCTGATGCGCGAGTAGTAATTTTATCGGGTCAGGCGATTAGCGAAGCCGATCATCACAAAGTAGAATGCGTGTTTTTAAAGTCGCGCATTAGCGCAGCGCAGTTACTCGACACTATTCATCAACGCACCACGTTAGCCAAGGTGACCCACGACGTATGAACGAATTAACCCGCATTTTATACGTAGAAGACGACTTGGATATTCAAACGGTTGCCAAACTTGCCCTGGAAGTAGTGGGGGGCTTCAATGTAAAGGTGTGTTCATCGGGCGAGGAGGCAATGGCCGAGGCGGAACATTTTTCCCCTGATTTAATTTTACTAGACGTTATGATGCCAGGGATGGATGGCCCTAATACGATGGCTTCACTTCGGCAACTAAACACACTACAGAAAGTGCCTGTAATCTTTATGACGGCCAAAGTGCAGCCTAAAGAAGTCGAGCAACTGATCTCACTGGGGGCTGAAAGCGTCATCGCAAAACCGTTTGACCCGATGACACTATCAAGCCAAGTACGCAGCATTTGGGAGCAAGCGTGTGGTAGATCGTGAACAGCAAAGCTTAGAGAATAAGCTTCTTGCCTTGAAACAAGGCTATTTAGCTACCTTGGAACCAGAATTAAAGGCAATTTGCCAGGAGTTTACAAGCGCGCTTCAAGAGCCATCGTCGCCAGCACTACCGCAAAGTGTCTTACTTGATACCTACCGACGTTTGCATAAAATAGTGGGCTCTGCAGGCACTTTTGGTTTTCCCGCGGTAACCCATCAGGCTCGAGCGCTCGAAGTAACACTACAGGGGTGGATGGATGAAGCCAATGTGTTACCCGAGCAGTCATCGTTAGAAGCCTTTGCGAGAAGGCTTCATGAACTACAAAACGATTTAACGACAGAAGCTCAGCCGCTATCATCAGTGGCAGCGGAAGAGAGCGCGATTTCGGCGTCAACGCTTATTTGGCTGATTGAAGAAGATGCCGAATTAGGCAATAGAATATTAGAGCAACTATCGAATTTTAGTTATACCGTCCGGCTCTTCACAAGCGTAGAAGAGGCAGTGAGCCTTACTGACGATGAAACGCCTGATATCGTCATTGTTGATGCAATGGTTGGATTCGGACAATTATTACCCTTGCAATCCCTCACTTGCCCGCTGCTGTTTATCAGTGACCAAGATACCTTTGATGCACGTGTACAAGCGGCCCAGCTTAACGCCCATGGATATTTCTTAAAGCCCCTCAATATTCCGCAATTGGTGAGTCGGCTGGAGCAACTACTTCAAGATAGGCAAGCCCCTCCAGCGCGAATTTTGGTAGTAGATGATGATCATCAATTAGCCATGTACTACCAATTGGTGTTGGAAGCAGCTGGTATGGAAGTACGTGTACTCGAAAAGCCTCGCCACATTATCGAGCAGTTATCCTCATTTCGGCCTGAACTGCTGTTGATGGATGTGCACATGCCTGCTTACAACGGCCCTGATTTAGCAGCCGTAGTGCGTCAATACGATGAGTGGAGCAGCCTGCCCATTGTGTTCCTTTCCGCAGAGACCGATTTAAATAAACAGGTGGACGCGCTTAACCACGGTGCCGATGACTTTCTCACCAAACCTATTTCAGCGGCTCAATTAGTAGCCTCAGTGCGAACCCGCGTGGCCAGGGCACGGACTTTATCAGCGTTGCTCAATAAAGATAGCCTGACAGGGCTGCTCAAGCACGCCAGTATCAAAAGTGCCACGATCAGTGAAATCGCTCGTGCTTACCGACAGGAGTACCCTGTCGTCGTCGCGATGCTGGACATCGATCACTTCAAACAAGTAAATGATACCTATGGCCATGCAGTGGGTGATGTGGTCATCGCCTCTGTTGCGACTCTGCTGCGTCAGCGTTTGCGGCAAACGGACATCATAGGGCGTTATGGGGGTGAGGAATTTCTAATTGTACTGCCCCACTGTAAAGCGGCGGATGGGTGGAAATGCCTGGAAGATATACGTGAGTACTTTTCGCGGCTGCGCTTTAGGCAAGGAGACACCGAGTTTGCCTGCACGTTATCGGCAGGCATAGTCTGTAGCGCTGATGCCACTGAAACCCAGCGTCACAATTTGTTGGTCATTGCGGATGAAGCGCTTTACCGCGCCAAGCGAGGAGGGCGCAATCAAGTCTGCTATTAGCGTTTTTGAATTTGTTGTGCTTTTGTGAGGCAATTTTGAGCGAAAATGACCGATGCTGGTGCAACTAAGTTCTATAAAGCTCAAGCCAACCATCGAAGATTTCATATTGAAAATATAAGTTATTGATATTTAATGATTTATTAAATACTGGCACACAGATCGCAATATAATCGGCATAGGGTGATTGAATAGAGTAGCAAGCTTTTCAGCAAGAAAGGATGATAGTAAAAATACTTGATATCAAAAGTACTTTGCTAACAGGCCACGTTGCTCAAGCGTCATATTGCTTCTCTCCCTTCATCATCTAGGCCGCTACCGCTGGTAGCGGTAAACCGAGTGAGCTGGCGTGCTCCACCTGGGTCCCCTTCGGGGGACTTTTTTTATGCTTGTAATAAAATTGTCAGGGTTTGGATTACTTATAACAATATTTGACAGGAAGTTTGAAAACAGTGTTCGTATACTATATGCTGTACAGGTAAGCCGAATGGTCGGCACTGTAGTCCGTAGCGCAAGGACATGCACGTAAGTTGATAGAGAGGATGACCCTGATGAGTAAATTGAAACTGATCTCTGCTGCTACCATCACTGCTGGATTCGCACTGGCAAGCTCGGCAGCTCTTGCCTATAACGCTGGCGATGTATTCGTTCGTGGTGGCGTTGCCCAAACGGATACAGGATCCGATAACGGAAATGTCGCGGGTGGCTCACTGAGTGTGGATCAAGCGCGCGGCTATACTTATGGGTTAGGTTACTTATTTACCGATAAAGTTGGTGTCGAGCTTAACAGCTCTGAAGAGTTCGAGCATGACCTGAGCGTAGCGGGTGCAGACGCTGGCAGCATTGATCGTCTTCCAGTCAATCTATTGGTTAACTATTACCCGATGGGCGGCCTAGATTCACGCGTTCAGCCGTATGTGGGTGTAGGCGTTAACTACACGCATTTCTCAAGTGAGCCAAGCGGCTTTAGCGTTGAAGAAAGCTACGGCGCCATTGGTCAAGTGGGCGTTGATCTGGCAGTAACAGACAACATTATGTTGAACGGTTTCGCTAGCTACGCTGACGTCAATTCAGACATTAACGCCAGTGGCGTTGGCAAAGTTGGGGAAGTCGATATGGAGCCTGTCACCATCGGTGGTGGTGTGACTTACCGCTTCTAAATCCTAGCCAATTCTGAGTCAAAACTCATTAGCTTTGGTTACCAAACGCCCAGCCACGTGCTGGGCGTTTTTCGTTTCAGTAGTAAAAAAGCTCAGGGCGTTAAGTTATCAAACCCGCTCTCTGTCACCGCGACGTTATCTTCAATGCGGATACCCCCGCACGGAGATAGTTGATCGACAAGACGCCAGTTAATGGGTAACGACGTTTGACGCAGTGGAGCAAGCAGCATCTCGATAAAGTAGAGTCCGGGTTCAATGGTCACCACCATGCCAGGGGCAAGCGTGCGTGTTAAGCGTAGGGCTGGGTGTTCATCTGGCGCAGGCGCTGGTGAGCCGTCTGAGTGGCGCAGGCCTGCGACATCATGAACTTGTAAGCCCAGCGAATGACCTAAGCCGTGAGGGCAGAAAGCGCGCGTTACGCCTTCAGCAACGGCTTGCTCTGCCGTGCCTTGGAATAAGTCGTAAGCTACCAAAATGTCAGCGAGATGATGATGCATCTGTTCATGAAGCGTCACAAAGCTGACACCCGGCGAAACACTTTTAACTAGCTTATCCTTCAGGCCATGCATCGCCGTTACAAGCTCGTCAAATAGTGAGGGGGCATCGGGCCCCGCGTAGGCACGGGTGATATCAGCACAGTATCCACGAAACCGGCGGCCTGCATCCACTAACAAGCTATAACGCTGTTTAGGCGCGCTAAGGTCATAATGTTGGTAATGCAAAACGCCCGCGTGTGAATTCATGCCAATAATATTCTGGTAAGGGACGTTGGATTCGCGCTGACGGCTGGCGGCTAAGTAAGCTAATTGAATGTCGAGTTCACTGGAGGCGCCAATGAAAGCCGCATGAGATGCTTGGTGCCCGGCTATCGCCAAGCGGTTGGCTTCACGCAGGCAGGCAATCTCATAGGGCGTTTTGAATAGCCGAAGCTCATCAAGCGCTTTGACCAATAAGTCAGGCTGTCGCTCTGCTGCTAATGCCTGCTGAGCGTTTGAGGTAAGTCGCTCGACATCGCCCATCACTGCTGCGTTGCCGACCAGTGGGGGTGAAATCTTATCACTGCAGAAGTGAACATCGAATTCAGCAACCCAAGGCTCTTCAGGGAGATGCGTCGGGAGATGCCAAAAATCTGCGGGTGCGTAGAGGTATAGCTGGGGGCGTTCGTGGGGCTGAATAATCAGCCAGCTGTGCTGCACATCGGCTAAGCCCACCCAGTGCATGAAATGGCCGTAGGTTTGAAAGGGCGGCATATGGTCGTCAGCAAAATGGACGCTAGCGTGACCACTATAGATCGCTAAGCTATCAAACCCTTGATCGGTCAATATCGCCGTATAGGCGCGCTGAAGATGGGCAATATGCGCTTGCTGCAGGTTGAATAGGGTGGTTGACATGCAAACCGTGTCCTTTCTCAAGTAAGCTTTTAAAGACGGCTTTAAGTCCGTGGAGTGACCAGTTCACTCCAAAAACCGTCGAGTTCTGCATGATGATGGCTTTGGTGGCGGTATAGCCGGAGCTCCATAGGTACATCCCAACGGCTATCGCCCGCTCTTACTAAAGTCCCTTGGGCAAGTTCTGCAGCGACATTGCGCTCAGGCAGCCAGCTCATGCCGTACCCAAGCAGCACCAGCTCTTTAATACCCGCCGCGTAGAGGTTTTCACTCTGTGCGGTTAAATAAGTGCTTTGTGGCAGCCTGGCTAAATGCGCTTTAACGGCAGAGCCGAGGAGCCCCCGTTTAGGGTAGGCAAGCCACGGCGCCGGTTGATGCCGGGTGCCTGGCAGTAGCGCACAAGGAATTCCTTCCGCCGTTAACCCAGTCACCGGGACCAGCCTTTCATGCCCAATGACCCGATAGGTGCATGCGCTGGTATCGATCTCTAAATCGCAGCGCCCAATCGGCCAATAGCAAATGGCGAGATCACACTCAGCGCGTGCGAGGGCTTGAAAATAGTCGCTAGCTACCCATCCTGTGGCCCGTAAATAGGGCTGTACGCGATCCTGCCAGCCTGTGGATGCCAGCCATTCCGGTAAAAAATGAGGCAACAGACTTTGCGGTGCAGCGACCATAATGCGCCGTTGCTGGCCAGCATTGATTTCCCGCACGCGGTCACGTGTGAGCCGCACACGCTCGGTCACCTGTTCGCACAAGGTCAAAAACTCCTCGCCAGCGGGGGTGAGCGAGAGTGGTAGCGTTTGACGATTAATCAGCGTTACCCCCATCTCCTCCTCAAGCAATTTAATCCGCCGGGAGAAGGTGGGCTGGGTAACATGTTGATCATCTGCTGCGCGGGAGAAGTGCCGTGTTCTGGCCAGGGCGATAAAGTCTTCTAGCCAGCGAATTTCCATGCTTTACCTCTCCGCGCCTTGGCTCGCTGTAGGGTGATTGGCGCCTTGCTCATAGGCGCCCCTCCTCAACAGCGTGGCACGCCACACGCGTTCCGTCATCTTGGGTTTGCAACAGCGGTATTTCCTGCTTACAGCGCGCGTTGGCATGCGGGCAGCGGCCATGAAATACACAGCCACTGGGCAAATTAACCGGGGTGGGCACTTCACCGGTGAGGCGAATATGCTGTGGACGGTCATCCTTTAAGCGTGGAATGGCCGAGAGTAGCGCCTGCGTATAAGGGTGGCGTGGTTTATCAAACAGCGTTGCCGTCGTGGCAATTTCACATACCGTTCCTAAATACATGACCGCCACACGGGTACCAAAGTGCTCGACCACCGCTAAGTCGTGGGTGATGAACAAGTAGGTGAGGTTGCGCTCTTGCTGGGCTTCCATCAGCAGGTTGAGCACCTGGGCTTGAATCGAGACGTCGAGCGCAGAAATAGGCTCATCGGCGACGATAAACTCAGGATCCACGGCCAGTGCGCGCGCAATGGCAATACGCTGGCGCTGGCCACCGGAAAATTCATGCCCAAAGCGCTTGCCCCAATCCGGGTCAATACCTACCGAGCGCATGACCTCTTCCACTTTGTCGAGAACCTGCGGTCGTTTCCATTCAGGATGGTGCAGCCGTAGCGGCTCTTCCAGCGTTTGCTGAATCGTCATACGAGGATTGAGCGACGCATAAGGGTTTTGAAAGATCATCTGCATGCGTTTGCGGTACGGCAGTAACTGACGCGAGGTTAAGTTATCGATACGCTGTCCGTCGTAGCGAATCTCGCCCTCAGAGGGTGTCAAAAGCCCCATTACCGTGCGTGCCACTGTCGACTTACCGCAACCTGATTCGCCAACGACACATAACGCTTCGCCGCGCTTGATATCCAGGTTAACGCCGTTAATCGCGTGAACATGCTCTTGGTGGCGAACCAGCTTGCCACCCTTAAAGCGCAGTTGCTCTAGAAAGTCCCCCGAGAGCGAAAAGCGTTTTTTCAGCGCGCGAATCTGCAGCAACGAATCAGCGCTCTCTTCGTTTTCATGGTGAGTAGGCATCGGGTTGTCCGTCATCGCCTCAGCGTGTGCACTCATGAGGTTTCCTCCTTCAAGCGGCGATCTTCGAGCATTTCAGCCACCATATGGCATGCCACGCGGCAGTTGCCGGAGTCGACGAACTCTGGCACTTGCTGGGTGCAGGCGGGGCGGGGCTGGCCATCGGCACGATTGATAAAATCGCAGCGTGGATGAAACGCGCAGCCGCTGGGCAGGTTAGAAAGCGAGGGCATGCTGCCGCGAATCTGATTGAGCTTTTCCCCTGGCGTTGCCATCTGCGGTAGAGCGTTGATCAACCCTTGGGTATAAGGGTGTTGCGGGTCATTAATGATTTCACGCGTGGGCCCTTGCTCGATCACTCGGCCAGCGTACATGACTAGCATCCGCTGGGTGACCTGGCTGACCACGCCCAGGTCGTGGGTGATCAAAATAAG
Source organism: Halomonas sp. UBA3074 (assembly GCF_002366715.1). Lineage (GTDB taxonomy): Bacteria > Pseudomonadota > Gammaproteobacteria > Pseudomonadales > Halomonadaceae > Vreelandella. Next base: position 79,002 of record NZ_DFBS01000035.1, read on the forward strand.
CCCCACATTGTGTTGCTCGCAGAGTTCAAGCAGCAACGCCATAATCTCGGCTTGGATCGTGACGTCAAGCGCTGTGGTCGGCTCATCGGCAATGATGATGTCCGGGTCGAGCAGCAGGGCGATAGCGATGATGATGCGCTGGCGCATCCCGCCTGAAAGCTCATGAGGATATTGATCCAAGCGTGTTTCAGGGGAGGGGATTTGTACCTGACGCAGTTTGTCCAGCGCAATGCCACGAGCCTCCTTGGAGGAAATGCGCCGGTGCGCCTTCAAACACTCGACCATTTGCTCGCCGATAGAGAGCACTGGGTTAAGCGTCATCATAGGGTCTTGAAAGATCATCGAAATGCGGTTGCCGCGGACTTTGCGCAGGCCGCGCTCCGACATGCGGTTGAGCACTTGGCCATCAATATTGACGCTACCGCCGGCGATAAATCCCGGCTTGGCTATCAAGTTGAGCAGCGAAAAAGCCGCTACGGATTTCCCAGCGCCGGACTCACCGACGATGCCCAAGCGCTCACCGCGCTCAAGGGTAAACGTAATGTCCCGCAGAGCGTGGACTTCTCCCTGACGCAGCGCAAAGCGGACATCAAGGTTATTGACTTCAAGTAGTGCCATGGTGTCCTCAGCCTTTGTAGAGTCGTGGGTTCATGACATCACGCAGCCAATCACCGAGTAGATTGATCGACAGCACCAGCACCACCAGTACCGCCCCTGGAATTAACGTAATCCACCAGGAGCCTGACTGGATGTAGTCAAAGCCCGATTTAATCAATGAGCCTAATGAGGGGTGCGTTTCCGGCATGCCCAGGCCCAAAAACGACAGGGCTGCTTCAGAAATAATGGCGTTGGCAATCTGTACGGTCGAGATAACGAAGATTGGTGACATCGTATTGGGCAATACGTGGCGGAACATTATCCGCTTGCTCCGCAGCCCCATCACGCGGGCGGCGTCTACGTACTCTTTATTCTTCTCGGCCAGTACCGAAGCGCGCACGGTACGCGCGTACTGCGGCCATTCGGCCAAGCCGATAATCAGGATCAGCATCATGACCGCGTATTGGCTATAAAAGGCGCTGCCCATGGTGGCCTTGACCAAGGCGCCTACGACGATAGCGACCATTAGCGTCGAGAAAGAGAGCTGAATATCCGCCAGGCGCATCAAAATAGTATCGATGCGACCGCCGAGATAGCCCGCCATCAGGCCGAAAGTGACCCCTAGCAGCGCCTGCAAAATAACCGCGCCAAAGCCGATCAGCAGTGAAACGCGCGTGCCATATAACACGATTGACCAAAGATCCCGCCCTTGGGCGTCAGTGCCTAATGAGTAGCGCTCATCGGCACCATCAATCCAGAAAGGCGGCAGCTCTGACGCCATGATATCGATCTGTGCCAGGTCATAAGGGTTGGTTGGCGCCAGCAGCGGGGAGGCAAACGCAGCGATGACCATACAGATAAACACGGCCAAGCAGAGCTGGGCGGTGCGGTCACGCTTGAAGCTGTACCACATGTAGGAGTCGCGCAGGCGCTCCCAGCGGCTGGGTGTGGCGCTCGCTGGGGAGGAGTTAGTTGAAGTGCTCATGCGGGCTTCCCAGTCAGTTTAACGGTGGGGTTCACCATGCCGTAGATAAGATCCACGATGGTGTTGGTGACGACAAAGATCACGCCGACGATCATTAAGTAAGTCACGATTAGCGGAATGTCAGCATGATTGATCGCATCCAAAAACATCAAGCCCATGCCCGGCCATTGGAAGACAGTCTCGGTTAAAATGGTATAGGCCACCATGGTGCCGATCTGCACGCCACCCACGGTAATCACCGGTAGCATGGTGTTTTTAAGCGCATGAACGAAATAGACACGGCGCATTGAGATACCTTTGGCACGTGCGTATTTCACATACTCTGACTGCATGACTTCCATCATTTCGGCGCGAATCAAGCGAATAAATAGCGGTAGCATGATGGAGGCCAGGGAAACTGCTGGCAGCACCAGATGCTGTAAACCGTTCCAGGTCGCCAGGTTGGTATCCCAGTTACCTACTACATTGACCAATTCATACCCGCGTCCAAACGATGGCATATTTCCTTCGGTCGAGAAGAAATCATTTAGCCAAGCGCCCCAGCCGGTACTTTCGGGGAATAGCGTGACGGTTACACCAATCGCAAAAATTTGAATAAGCACGATGGCGGTCAAAAATACCGGAATCGAAATGCCAATAATGGAGACGCCCATAAACAATCGTGAAATCGGTGAGCGGGGTTTAATCGCGCTGTATACACCGATCGGCACTGAAAAAATGACAATAATCAGCGTGGCGGCAAACACCAACTCCAGCGTGGCGGGTAAGTGACGAGCAATGACTTCTAAGGCCGGTTCACGGTAAAAATAAGAGTAGCCAAAATCGCCCTGTACAGCGTTTTTAGCAAAGCGCGCGTATTGCACCAGGAAGGGATCATTCAGACCTAGGCGCTCACGAATTTCTTCGCGCTCGCTTTCTGGCACTGACTGGCCGACCATCTGTTGCACGGGGTCACCCAGGTTATCCTGGATGGCGAAGGCCAGCACGCTGATGACAAACATCACCAAAACCGCGTGCATCAGCCGCTTGATTAAAAAGGCAATCATGGCGTACGCCACCTGTGTGAAGGGTTCATCAAAGGGAGTAGAGAGTGTTCTATCGCATTCAATTGGCCGTTTACCGCCAAACAAAAGGCTTCGCCCCCTAAGTGCTCAGGGAGCGAAGCATCCATGCAGTGAGTGCTGCAATGATTCGTTTAACGGTTTGCCATCGACATGCGATGGAGAGGATTACTCGTCGCTGGCGTCAAGGACCAAGTCGCCCAGGTAGGGGAAGTCGATCGCATTGACCACTGGCTCAACGTCTACGCCATCTCGGGCGGCATAGGCAAGGTTCTGCCAATGCAGCATTACGAAGCCGACATCTTCGTACAGCATGGCTTCGGCTTCACGCAGCATTTCGTTGCGTTTTTCCAAATCCGTTTCGCTGTCTGCTTCGGTTACTAGGGCATCAATCTCTTCGTTGCAGTAGCTGCCATAGTTGTACTGACCCGCGCCAGTTTCTTCATCAATGCAGAAGGAGAGGTACTGGAAGAAGTTGGCGCTGTCTTCGGTATCGGCGTGCCAACCGATCATCGCCATATCGGACTCGCGCGTATCGTATTCAGGCCAGTACTGGGCCAGCGGCATAGTGCGCAGTTCAACGTCGATATTAATCTGCGCCAACATGTTGGCTACCGCTTGAGCGATTTGCGCATCGTTCACATAACGGTTGTTGGGCGCGATCATTTCAACGGTGAAGCCATCCTCGTAACCGGCTTCTGCCATTAGTTCTTTCGCGCGTTCAACATCATAGCGTGGCGTTAAGTCTGGGTTATGACCAGAGTAGCCTTCGACCCAAAGCGGCCATGCGGGCACAGGCAGTGAGCACGTTCATCCAATATAAGACTGTGCATTTTAATACCTGATGGCTGGTAAGTGCCTTGGGTCTTTTGGAGTGGCCGGGTGCCACCGGGCCCTGAGTGCAAACGGGTAGCAAAACGGTCAAGATAGGTGGTTCGCCAAGGCCGTCAGAACCCACAAAATCCGGGACATATCTATTGTTCAATGACTCTAGCGTGAGTAGCGGTATGCTAATCTTCATCTAAGCTTGGATATGCCTGGGTGGGTTTTTACAGGGGCCCGCTCCCTAATGCACTAGCCACGTCGTCAAGGAGCGCTTATGTCCAAGGTTCGGAATGAGGCCTACACCAAGAAACCCGAAGCCGAAGGGAGCCGGACGGTCAACGCATGCCGAAAGGTAGTGGGCTTGGTACCCGCTCCGGAGATGTCCGCTGAGATGGCCAAACAGGTAATCGACCAGTTGCCCGAACTTTTGACCAACTACGTCGATGACCGGTTGAGTTGGGAGGTGCAACTGGTCGTCGATCCGTTGATTGGCGCTGCAGAGGCTTCCACCGATATCATCGAAAGTATTCTCGAGTACAAGCGGGATCGGCAGTGGGACTACGCGATCTGTATTACCGATTTGCCGATCTACAAGCATGGGCGCTTCGTGATCGCTGAAACTAGCACGGTGCATGGCGTTGCGATGGTCTCATTGCCTGCCTTCGGCATTACCGCGATACGCCGTCGCCTGAGCGAAGCGATTCTGCAACTGGTCAACGAATTGCATCATGGCAGTTCGGAAGAGGACCGTGCTCGCCAAGAGCAGCGCACCCAGCAATCCGATAAAGTCCACCAGAGCCTGCGTGGCAAAGGCGCCCGGAAACTACTGGGTAGGCACCTCTACGAGAAGCTGTTCCCGATACGGCGGATAGCGCTACCGGGCAAGGGAGATTCCTTCGACGTACGGTTCATAGCCGATTCAAGGATCAACGGGAAGCTTCGCATCCTGGCCGGCATGGTGCGCGCCAATCGCCCCTGGACCATCTTTCCTGCTTTCAAGGGCGTCATCGCCGTCGCGTTCGCGACCGGTGCCTATGGCTTGGTGTTTCCCACACTTTGGCAGCTCAGCGCCAATTATGGCCGGCCACGCCTTGTTCTGCTGATGGGAGTGGCCATGGTGGCCATGATCGCCTGGATCATTCTTGCCCACGCTCTTTGGGAATCGATAAAAAACGCCCGATCGCCACGCCTGGCTCGCCTCTATAATACGGTCACTGTACTGACGCTAAGTGCCGGGGTCATATTCTATTACGCGATCCTGCTGGGCCTGTTCTGTTTCACGGTCCTCGTTTTCATTCCGGCCAACATGCTGGAAGCGCAACTTGGCCAAGCGGCCAGCCTTTTCGATTACACTGCTCTTGCCTGGCTCGCGACTTCGGTTGCCACTATCGCTGGTGCCCTGGGGGCCGGATTGGAAGATGAAGAAACCGTCAGGAACGCCACTTACGGCTACCGGCAGCGACGCCGCAACCAGGAAGCGAATAAGCGCTGACAATTCTGTTTTTGTGATCAGCCGTTGTTCCTCGGTGGTGTCCACGCCGGTGCTTCGTCCTCGATTCGCCGTGCGTCTTCGCGCATGGCGTGCCCTAGCGACTCTTCCAGCTTCATGAACAGCTCCCCGTAGCGCGGGCTGAAGTGGATGTCTTCCTCGATGTTGCGCCAGGCGTTGAACAGTTGATCTTCGTGGGCTTTTTCACTGGCGACAAAGGATTGGCTCATCCGGCGGGCGCGTTGTGGGTGAACGCCCATGGCGGTGAGGGCCTCGCTGGCGAGTTCCAGGGCGGAGTAATAGGTCTCGCTCACCACGTCGTCAGCGCCGGCTTCAAGCAACTCGTAACCATGGCCCCGGTCGAAGGCGCGGGCCAGTATCCAGACTTCCGGATAAAGTTGTTTGACGTGGCGCACCATGCTCACGGCCCGATCGCGGTCATCGATGGCGACGATGAGCAGGCGTGCCTCGGCAATGCCGGCGGTTTCCAGCAGCTGAATGCGGGTGGCGTCGCCAAAGTAACTTTTCAGCTGGATCCGGCGCAGGTTTTCGACCTGCTCCAGGGAGTGGTCCAGGGCAACGCTGGGAATGTTGTTGGCGCGAAGCAACCGGCAAACGATCTGCCCGAAGCGGCCGACCCCTGCCACGATCACCGGCGCCTGCTCTTCTATCTCATCCGGCTCCGCTTCTTCATTGGAAGCCTTCTGATAGCGTGGCAGTACCACCCGGTCATAGACAATGAACAACAGCGGCGTCAGGAACATGGACAGGGCCACCACCAGTGAAAGCACCTGCGCGCTCTCGGTGGAGATGACGTGGTTCTGGGTGCTGTAGGTCAGCAGCACAAACCCGAATTCACCGGCCTGGGCGAGCCCGAGGGTGAACAGCCAGCCTTCACTGCCGCGTATACCAAAAGCGAAAGCCAGGCCGACCAGAATCAGCGCCTTGCCAATGATCACCGCCAGGGCGAGAAGCAGAATGGTATCCCAGGACTGCGCCAGAACGCCGAAATTGATCCCCGCGCCCACGGTAATGAAGAACAGCCCCAGCAGCAGCCCCTTGAATGGCTCGATATTGGCTTCCAGCTCGTGCCGGAATTCACTGTTGGCCAGCACCACCCCGGCCAGGAAGGCGCCAAGCGCCGGCGACAGGTTTACCAGGCTCATCAGCGCCGCGATGCCGATAATCAGCATCAGGGACGTGGCGGTGAATACTTCCCGCATGCCGGACTGAACCACGTAGCGGAACAGCGGCCGGCTCAGGTAATGGCCGCAGACAATCACGACCATAATCGCACCGACAACGGCCAGCGCATGCGCCCAGCCCGGCAGGTGCTCAACCAGGCTCAGGCTGCTGTGTCCATGCTCTGCGTCGGTGGCGGAGATTCCGGACACGGCCAGTAGCGGGATGACGGCCAGCATGGGAATCACCGCAATGTCCTGGAAGAGCAGCACCGAAAAGGCACTCTGGCCGCCTTCGGTTTTGACCAGCCCCTTTTCGGTCAGCGTCTGCAAGACAATCGCCGTTGAGGAGAGGGAAAAGAGGAACCCCACCGCCACCGCGGTTTGCCAGGCCATCCCCAGCGACCAGGCAAAGCCGGAGGCGACGGCTGCGGTCAGTGCGACCTGCAGGCCACCAAGCCCGAGCAACCGCACCCGCATGGCCCAGAGGGATTTGGGGTCAAGCTCCATCCCCACCAGGAACAACATCATGACCACGCCGAACTCGGCAAAATGCTGAAGAGTGATGGCCTCCTGGCCCACCAGTCCGGTCACCGGCCCTATGACCACACCGGCCACCAGGTAGCCGAGTACCGACCCCAGGCCAAACCGTCTGGCCAGCGG
>NZ_DFBS01000022.1:0-135524 GCF_002366715.1 Halomonas sp. UBA3074
CCGGTAAAGCCGGGGCGGTTCACAACTGTGTAAAACTGGAAGTAGGCGGTATATTCGTTCCTTGTCTTTCAAGGCTCGATAAAAGGCCACGACACGATGCAGTTAACATAGAGCCGGATGATATCATCAATATATTCGTTGTTTTTTTTCATGGTGCGGATAAAAGGCTGTTAGGCGCGTCTAGGCACTTTAAATTTTTCCAATCCGCTAACGGTGATTATTTTAGTGCCTTAAGCTGGAAGACCGATCTGTGGGCAACGGGACGTGAGCGTAAACAGCTAATGCAAGCCTTAAAACAGGATAGAAAAGACTACCCAGGATTTCATTAAAGTGAAGTAAATAAATCTTCAAATTTTTCTCATAACTCACGTTATGAAAATCTTTTTTAGTACTTGCATGCTGATTTTGTTTGTCTACCCTATCCCTTGCAACATCATTCGATCTGAAACCTAATCATACAAGGAGTGGATTAGATGACAGTCAAAAGCACACCGCTAAATTCTGTAAATGCCCATAAGCAATATAGCGAAATGGCCGATACACCTAATAGGCAGAGTGCACCGGTTCAAGGCACTCAAGCACAGCGCACACAGGGGCAGGATGCCTACCCGTCGCGTTTAGCCGATGCCCCTGAAAAAACCTGGCTGCCGCGTCAAGATGCGGTCGTCAAAGGTCGCCAGTTATCCGGCCCTTTAAGCCAGGCACAGCTTGATGAGTTCGAGCGCAAAGGGTTTTTATTTATCCCTAACTTGATTGAAGGCGCTGAGCTTGATGAGCTGCGCCAAGAAATGAACGCGCTGATGAGCAACGATGCCTATCGCAATAGAGAGTTCAGCGTCACGGAGCCGGAGAGCCAGGAAATCCGCTCGCTGTTTGCCGTGCACTTTCTTTCCGAGCGCTTGGGTGAACTCGCCAGCGATGAGCGCGTGGCGGGCGCTGCTCGGCAAATTATTGGTGATGACCCGTACGTGCACCAGTCGCGGATTAATTATAAGCCTGGGTTTGCCGGTAAGGGCTTTAACTGGCACTCCGACTTTGAAACGTGGCACGCAGAAGACGGCATGCCGGCCATGCACGCGGTCAGCGCTTCTTTGATTCTGACTGACAATCACGAGTTCAACGGGCCGTTAATGTTGATCCCCGGTTCACACAACAAGTTTGTGCCGTGTCTGGGTGAAACCCCAGAGGACAACCATAAAAGCTCCTTAAAAGCGCAGGAAGTGGGTGTACCCAGCCCTGAAGCGCTCACTGAGCTGGTGGCCGAACACGGTATCGAAGCGCCGAAAGGCAAGGCTGGCGGCTTGCTGTTGTTTGATTGCAATACGCTACACGCCTCGAATGCCAATCTGTCGCCCGACCCACGTAGTAACGTGTTCTTCGTGTTCAACCGCCGGGACAATCGTTGTGATGCGCCCTATGGGGCAGCGAAACAGCGCCCAGACTTCTTGGCGCACAGCCCTGACCAGCAGGCGATGCAGTATCGCTAACCAGGGGTGGGGAAACAAATTGATGGCGCAAGGTTGTGGAACCTTCGTCTAGGTGGGGTAAACTGTTGCGCCTGTCGTAGCGAATGCGGCACGCATAATGAGAAGGAGAATACCCGCCATGCGTTTTGTTCTACAGTTTACCAATGGCCAGGAGTTTCCCCACGCGCTGGGCAAGGTTGTCTGCATCGGCCGTAACTATGCCGACCATGCGAAAGAGCTGGATAATCCGGTTCCTGCCGAGCCGTTACTGTTTATCAAACCGGCCACCAGCGTCGTGGATCTAAGCAAGCCCTTAGATCCGCCTTTCGCGCGTGGCGATGTGCATTATGAAGCAGAGCTTGCGCTGTTAGTGGGCGAAACGTTAACCCATGCCACGCAAGATGAGGCTGAACGTGCGATTGCCGGTATCGGATTGGCGCTGGATTTAACGCTGCGTGATGTACAGACTCAGTTAAAAGAGAAAGGGCACCCATGGGAAATCGCGAAAGCTTTCGATGGCGCCTGTCCGCTTTCGTCGTTTTTGCCGTTAAGCCGTGTTCCCAACTGGAATGCGCTGGCGTTTACGCTGGAAATTGATGGCGAAGAGCGCCAGCACGGCGAAGGGGCCGATATGATTTTTGCCATTCCTTCGCTGGTGGCCGAAATGAGTCGCCACTTCACCCTTGAACCGGGCGATGTCATCTTGACCGGTACGCCTTCTGGGGTTGGTGAGCTCGTTCGCGGTTCGTCACTGCGCTTAACCTTGACCGGTGGTTTGGAAGTCGAAACCAGCGTGGTCGAGTGATCAAGCACGTGAGCCGCTAAACAGACGCACCTCGGCTGTGTTGCCAGTGCGTCGAGTCAGTCATAGCACCCATCGTCGTTACCGTGACGACCACACAGAAACGCCACCCGTGTAAACAAGGGTGGCGTTTCTTGTTGTGGCGTACGACACCGTTGCGGTGTCGTTGAGGCTCGTTTATTCGAGGTAGGTGTAGCCTTCCAAGCCTTCGCTTAAGCTGGCTGCAAAGCGGGCCTGCTCATCGGCAGAGAAGCCGCTGGCGGCGAGTTGGTCGGTGAGCTTTTGCTTGAGCACGTTGGCATTGAAGTTGACGTAGGCAAGCACCTGCGCCACTGAGTCGCCCGCCAGCGGGTTGGAGAGCGTCCATTCGCCGTCGGCGTTCAGCGCGGCGTCCACAGAGTCGGTGTCGCCGAACAGATTGTGCAGGTCACCGAGAATTTCCTGATAGGCGCCGACCAGGAAGAAGCCTAACCAGCGCTCATCTTCAGAGGGCCACTCAGGCAGTGGCAGGGTGCTCTCTACCCCCTGGCCGTCGACGTAACTGTCGATGCGGCCATCGGAGTCGCAGGTAATATCCTGAATCACTGCGCGCCGGGTCGGTGCTTGATCCAGCCCGCTGAGCGGCAGTACCGGGAAAATCTGCTCGATACCCCAAACGTCAGGCACCGATTGGAACAACGAGAAATTGACGAACAGCTTGTCGGCCAGCTTTTCGGCTAATTCGTCCATGATTTCACGGTGGGCACGGTTACGGCTGTCAAGCTGCGTCCGCAGCCGCGCGCAGGCAGCCATATAGACACGCTCGCCTTCCGCGCGGGCGGTGATGTCACTCAGGCCCATTACAAAGCGATCCTGCAGCTCGCTCACCGCTTGCAGCAGGTCGTGCCAGGCTTCTACCAGTACCCGTGGCTCTTGGGTATCGGCCAATTGATCAAACACGCGCCACAGCTCTTCTACCTGGGAGTCCTGTTCCTGGGTAGCGCGCTCAGGCGGCGTGTCGTTGACGCGCTCTTCACCAATCACATTGGTAATCAGCACCGCATGGTGGGCGGTCAATGAACGGCCCGATTCGCTGATGAGATGCGGCTGGGGCAGGTCGGCTTCCTGGCAAAGCTGGGAGAACGCGCTAACTACGTTACGGGCGTACTCCTGCATGGAGTAGTTCGCCGAACAGTAGCTGCGCGAGCGGGTGCCTTCGTAATCGATCCCCAAGCCGCCGCCGACGTCCACGGTATCAATAGGCGCGCCCAACTGCATCAGGTTTTGATAGAAACGGGCGCATTCGCGCAGGCCACGCTGGATATCGCGAATGTTGGCGATCTGGGAGCCTAAGTGGAAGTGCACCAACTGAAGGCTTTCCAGCGCGTCTTCGTGACGTAGCGTTTCCACCACCTCCAGAATCTGACTGGCGGTCAGGCCGAACTTGGATTTTTCACCGCCGGTATTCTGCCACTTACCTTTGCCCACCGAGGCAAGGCGGGCGCGCAGGCCAATGCGCGGGGTAACGTCGAGCTCGCGGGCCTCTTCCAGAATCATCTGCAGCTCGGAGAGCTTCTCCACCACCAAATAGACCTTATGGCCGAGCTTTTCACCCAGCAGCGCCAAGCGCACGTACTCGCGGTCTTTGTAGCCGTTGCAAACGATCAGCGAGGAACCACCGTCGGAAAGCGCCAGCACAGCCAACAGCTCCGGTTTGCTGCCCGCTTCCAGCCCTACGCGGCCGCTACCGCGCTCGGCGGTCGCCAGTATCTCTTCGACCACACGCCGCTGCTGGTTCACTTTGATAGGGTAAACGGCGGTGTAGCCGGCTTTATAATCGCAATCGCTCATGGCGGCATCAAAGGCGCCGCACAGCTGTTCCACCCGGTCGTGGAGAATATCGCTAAAGCGCACCAGCACTGGCAGGCGTAAACCGGCACTCTGCAGTTGACGCACCAGCCCACTCAGCGGCAGCGCCGGGCCTTCTGCATCGCTGCCCAGCGGACGAACCAGGGCTTGGCCGTGGTCATCGACATCGAAATAGCCGCTGCCCCATTGATCGATATTCCAGGTGCGCCGAGCGCGTAGCGCCGGGCTAGTAGTGGCCGTCACACTCATGCAGTTACCTCAGGCAGCGGCAGCGCACCGTGGGCAATGCGCGCCATTAAAATGGTCCGGAAACGTTCGGGGTCGTGGGGCGTTAAGTCGTGCGCGGGCGGGTCGACATAGACGACCAGCAGGCGCGATAACCAGTAGCGCAGCGCCGTCATGCGCAGCATGGTAGGCCACAGCTCGCGCTCCTTTGAGGTTAACGGGCGGCGCGACTGGTAGGCGTTCAATAGCGCGTGGTAGCGTTCGGCGTTGAGCGTGCCATCGTCATTGGAAGCCCAATCGTTGACCACAATCGCCAAGTCAAACAGCAGGTCGCCGGTGCAGCCGTTGTAAAAGTCGATGATGCCACCCAGCTGGTCACCATCGAACAGGGTGTTATCACGAAACAGATCGCCGTGCAGCGCGCCCTGGGGCAGCGCTTCATGTTGGCTGAAAGCGCTTTCGAAATCGTCGACTTCATCCTTCATCAACGTTTGATCCGCCGGGCTTAAATAGCTCAACACTTTATGGTGCATCACATGCAGCCAGTTGAGGTCCCGCGGGTTCGGGCGATGGCCGGGGAAACGCCTGGACACCACATGCAGGCGGCCTAAGGTGTCGCCTAGGGCGTGGCACTGCGCCAGGTTAGGCGACTCTGGGTGGCGACCCGGCAGACGCGGGAACAGTAGCGCTGGTTTGCCCTCCAAACTGTGCAGGGCAACGCCTTCGCGGTCATGCACCGTGCCGGGTACCGGCAGGCGGTGTTCATCCAAATAGTCCAGCAGCTCGACAAAGAACGGCAGCTCCTCGTGCTCGCCCTGTTCGAACAGCGTCAACACCAGCTCGCGACGGTCAGTGGTCACAAAAAATGTCGAATTTTCAGTGCCGCCCGCCACTCCCTGCAGGGATACGAAGCTGCCGACATCAAATTTTTCTAGAAACGCGGCGACCTGTGCGTCGCTAAGCGGGGTGAATACAGCCATGAAAGTCTCGCCCAGGTTGCTAAGCCCCTTATTGTAGCGGCTTGGCAGCTCAGTTGGCAGCGTTGTTGTTAGGGGAAATGGGCCAGAACCCGTTTCATCCTGCAGGAAAGCCGCGCAACGCGTATTATGTGAACCACTATTTTCAATACTCTTTTCGACACTCTTTTCAGCACTTTTTAACAATGGAACTTGGTTATGGCTCGCGCTCCGATCGTTCTCGTCGATGGATCCTCCTATCTTTACCGTGCGTTTCACGCGCTGCCGCCGCTCACGACCTCCAATGGTCAACCCACCGGCGCGGTGAAAGGCGTGTTGAACATGCTCAAGCGGCTGATCAAGGATTACCCGCAAAGCCCGATGGCGGTAGTGTTCGATGCGCCCGGTAAAACCTTCCGCGATGACATGTACAGCGATTACAAATCACATCGCCCGCCAATGCCCGATGACCTGCGCAGTCAAATCGCGCCTTTGCATGCCTGTGTTAAGGCGCTCGGCCTGCCGTTGTTATGCGTTGAAGGTGTCGAAGCGGACGATGTGATTGGCACGCTGGCGCACCATGCCACCCAGGCCGGGCGTGATGCGGTGATCTCTACCGGCGACAAGGACATGGCGCAACTGGTCAATGCCCACATCACGCTGGTCAACACCATGAAGGATGAAACGCTGGACGAAGCGGGCGTAGAAGAGAAATTTGGCCTGCCGCCGTCGCTGATTATCGATTTCCTCGCCCTGATGGGCGATAAGGTCGATAACATCCCCGGCGTACCCGGCGTGGGTGAAAAGACGGCGATTGGCCTGCTGCAAGGTATGGGCGGCGGGCTGGATACCATTTATGACGACTTAGAAAGGGTAAAAACGCTGACCTTCCGCGGGGCGAAAACCCTGCCCAAAAAGCTTGAAGAGCATCGTGACCAGGCGTTTCTCTCCTATCAACTGGCGACCATCAAAGTCGACTGTGAGTTGCCGGTGGGCCTGGATGATCTGGATATCGCCCATCCGGACCGCGAGGCGCTCGTCACCCTGTATAAAGAGATGGAGTTCCGTCAGTGGTTGGGTGAGCTGCTGGAAGGTAAAGACGAAGGCGTGGACGACGTTAAAGGCGGCGAGCCAGCCCCTGCCAACGCTGACACGGCCGAGGCCTCCTCTGAGCCTTCGAGCGCTGCAGAAACGGGGGCTGCCCGTGAAGATCACGTCATTCTCGATCAGGCAGAACTCGATCGCTGGCTGGAACGGCTGCAAAGCGCCGAGCGCTTCTGCTTCGATCTTGAAACCACCAGCCTCAACTACATGGATGCAGAAATCGTCGGCATCGGCGTCTCGCTGGAAGCCGGTGAGGCCGCCTATATGCCGGTGGCCCACGATTACCTGGATGCCCCCCAGCAGCTTGACCGCAAAGCGGTATTGGCGGCGCTAAAGCCGCTGTTGGAAGACCCAACCAAAACCAAGATCGGTCAAAACCTCAAATACGATATTTCGGTGCTGGCGAACTATGAGATTGCCGTGGTCGGCCCGTTTGCCGACACCATGCTGGCGTCCTATGTGCTCAACTCCACCGCCACGCGCCATGATATGGATTCGCTGGCGCTGAAGTATCTGGGCGAAAAGACTATCTCCTTTGAAGACATCGCCGGCAAGGGCGCCAAGCAGCTGACGTTTAATCAGATTGCCCTGGAACAAGCGGCGCCTTACGCCTGTGAAGATGTGGATATCACGCTGCGGCTGCAGGAAACGCTGCGCCCCCAGGTCGAAAATGAAGGGCGCTTGGCCGACGTACTGGATCATATTGAGCTGCCGCTGATCAAAGTGCTCTCGCGCATCGAACGCAACGGGGTGGCGGTCGATGCCGAGCTATTGCATAAACAGAGCCAGCAGCTAGATCAGCGTATTCGCGAACTCGAACGCGAGGCCTTTGAACTCGCCGGGCGTGAATTCAATTTGGGCTCGCCCAAGCAGTTGGGTCAGATCCTGTTTGAAGAGCAGAAGATTCCGGTGCTCAAGAAAACGCCGAAAGGCGCGCCCTCTACCGCGGAAGGCGTGCTTGAAGAGCTGGCGCTGGACTACCCGCTGCCCAAGGTCATCATGCAGCATCGCGGCCTTGCCAAGCTGAAGTCCACCTACACCGATAAACTGCCGCGGCTGCTCAACAAAGCCACGGGCCGTGTGCATACCAGCTACCATCAGGCGGTGACCGCCACTGGGCGCTTGTCGTCATCGGACCCGAACCTGCAGAACATCCCTATTCGTACCGAAGAGGGGCGCAAAATTCGCCAGGCGTTTATCGCCCGCCCAGGCTACCGCATTGTCGCCGCTGACTACTCGCAGATTGAGCTACGCATCATGGCGCACCTCTCGGAAGATAAAGGGCTGCTGGAGGCGTTTGCCGAAGGGCGCGACATTCATACCGCCACGGCAGCGGAAGTCTTCGGTACCTCGCTAGAGAAAGTCTCCGGCGACCAGCGACGCAGCGCCAAGGCGATCAACTTCGGTTTGATCTATGGCATGAGCGCCTGGGGGCTGTCGCGGCAGCTGCACATCGATCGCAACCAGGCCCAAACCTACATTGACCGTTATTTTGACCGCTACCCAGGCGTGGCGCGCTATATGGAGCGTATCCGCTCCCAGGCGGCAGAGGATGGCTTTGTTGAAACGGTGCTGGGTCGGCGGCTTTATCTGCCGGAGATTCAGTCGCAGAACCGCAACCGCCGCCAAGGCGCCGAGCGTACCGCGATCAACGCGCCGATGCAGGGCACGGCGGCCGACATCATCAAGCAGGCGATGATCGACGTGGATGCGTGGCTGGAAGAGGGCGAGTTCGATGCGCTGATGGTCATGCAGGTGCACGATGAGCTGGTATTCGAAGTGGCCGAAAAGCAGGTCGACGCGTTTATTGAGCAAGTGCAAAAACGCATGCAGGGCGCGGCGGCGCTAAAAGTGCCGCTGATCGTAGAAGCCGAATGCGGCGACAACTGGGACGAGGCGCACTAACGGCATCCCGCACCACGTGGTATCAACGAAAACCCCGCCGCCCATCAGGCGGCGGGGTTGCTTCAAACGTAGGGATTAACGCTTAACGCCAGCCGACGCGGTCAAAAATGCGGATGGCTTCAGGGTTGTTTTCACCCAGCACGCTAATGTTGACGTCATCCTTTTTGAAGTTACCCCACGACTCCAGCACGGAGTCTTTTTTGATGCCTTCCACGACGGGGAACTCATTGTTGCCCGAAGCAAAGATCTCCTGAGCGGTATCTGAGGCCAGATACTCAAGGAAGCGGACGGCGTTTTCACGGTTAGGCGCGCCTTCCACAACACCGGCGCCGCCCACGTTGACGTGAGTGCCGCGGTCATTCTGGTTGGGGAAAATAATGCCGACTTTACGGGCGGCTTCGCGTTCGGCATCGTCGTCCGATTTCAGCAGACGCACATAGTAATAGTGGTTCGCGACCGCGATATCGCACTCGCCGCTGGCCACACCGAGAATCTGGTCGGTATCGCCACCTTCCGGGTCGCGCGCCATGTTATTGACGACGCCCTGGGCCCACTCTTCGGTACCCTCTTCGCCGTGGTGTTCGATCATCGCGGCCAACAAAGACTGGTTGTAGATGTTGTTGGAAGAGCGAATGCACACTTTGCCTTCAAACTGCGGATCGGCGAGATCTTCGTAGCTTTCGATCTGGCTTGGGTCGAAGTTTTCGCGGTTGTAATAAATGGCCCGGGCGCGCTGGCTAAAGCCAAACCACAGGCCGTCAGGGTGACGCATGGATT
Source organism: Halomonas sp. UBA3074 (assembly GCF_002366715.1). Lineage (GTDB taxonomy): Bacteria > Pseudomonadota > Gammaproteobacteria > Pseudomonadales > Halomonadaceae > Vreelandella. The sequence continues at coordinate 9,084 of NZ_DFBS01000022.1, forward strand.
CGGGCAAGCGCTCATTGAGCACGTCGGATTCGACGCTTTGGAAAATGCCTTCGTCTTCAGCGCGCCACAGGCGGCCAGCGTCTACCGTTAGCATCACATCCGCGGGGCTTGCCACACCTTCGCGTTGAATGCGCTCGATCAACTGGTCGGAATCACCCTCAAGAATGTTGACTTCGATACCGGTCTCTTCGGTGAAGGCATCATAAAGACGTTCGTCAGAATCGTAATGGCGTGCAGAGTAAAGGTTAAGCTCATCCGCCATGCTGGAACCCGCAACAGCTGAGCCTGCCATAATGGCGGCGATTGATAGCGTTAGGCGTGCCTTATTCATAACCGTCAACTCCGTCGTTATTTGATAATAATTTACATTTACAAGTTTAGCATTCAAGCGTGTATCAGCGTTGAGGTCAAGTTAAATGCTAACCAGACGCATTCAACGAAGCGGGCTATACGTGCATCTCAGCGCGATAAAAAATAGAATGCAAACAACTTTCAAATGTATTCGATCCGCGTTTGGGCATCCATGCCATTTTCTATGACCTAGCCCATGGCATCGTCCATGCAACAGTTTGCTCACCTGCACAGTGGGGATTTATGACAGCTAACCTCAAGGTTGCCCCGGCGGCGTCCAGTGCGACGGCATTGACGCTTCACAATGTCTGCCATGCCTATGATGGCCATTCGGTCGTGAAAGGCGTGGACTTAAGTGTCGCCCCGGGCGAGGTCGTTTGTTTGCTGGGCCCCTCTGGATGTGGCAAAACCACGCTCTTACGTATCGCGGCGGGGTTGGAAGTCCTCCAAGAGGGCAGTGTGACGCTGGAGGGTATGGCGATTGCCGCGCCCGGCCGACGCCACGTGCCGCCGGAAAAACGCAATGTAGGGCTAGCGTTTCAAGACTCGGCGCTGTTTCCGCACCTTACCGTGCTGGAAAACGTGACCTTTGGGCTCAAACACCTGGCGGCTGGCCAGCGCCGTGAGCGAGCCAAGCAGTTGCTCGAACAATTGGGCATGGCCGGGTATGTCGATGTCTACCCACACATGCTTTCGGGTGGCCAGCAGCAGCGGGTGGCGCTGGCGCGGGCGCTGGCGCCGTCACCGCGTTTAATGCTGTTGGATGAACCCTTCTCGAGCCTGGACGCGCGCCTGCGCGACCGCATCCGTGACGATACCCTGCACGTCTTGAAAAAAGTCGGTGCGGCGACGCTGTTGGTCACCCATGACCCTGAAGAAGCCATGTTCATGGCGGATCGCATTGCGCTGATGCGCGATGGCCGGATCGTGCAAACGGGAACGCCGCGCGAGCTTTACTGTGCGCCCCAAGACCCCTTCGTGGTGACTTTTTTCGGCGATGTGAATGAGCTGCAGGGAAAGGTGCACAACGGCATGGTGAGCACAGCGGTCGGGAACGTGCCTGCGCAGGGGCTTGCGGAGGGCAGCGATGCTCAGGTAATGATCCGCCCCGAGGCGCTGAGGATTGTTGAACGTGACCTTCCCGCAGAGGAGCACCGTCATAGCCATGTGGTCATGGCGAAACTATTAGGGCGCACCAGCCTGCTGCACCTGTGTGCCCATGGCGAGAACGGCTTGGAAGCGCACCTGCACGCCCGGGTGCCTGGGGTGTTTCTACCCGCGGAGGGGCAGCCGGTGGATATCCATCTCGACCTTTCCCAGGTGTTTGTTTTTCCGCTCTCTATCCAGGCTTTCGTCAGGACTTAGCGCCGGGGCGCGAGCGGCGCATGGCTATGCTGAGCAGAATCACCGGCAGAATGCCAACGACGACAATGGCCAGGGATGACGTCGAGGCTTCGGCCAGCCGTTCGTCAGACGCCAGATTGTGCGCGCGCACCGCCAGCGTATCGAAGTTGAAAGGGCGCAGAATGATCGTGGCGGGCAGCTCTTTCATGACATCGACGAAAACCAAAATGCCCGCCGCCAGCAGGCTGCTGCGCATCATCGGCGTATGTATATGACGCAGCGTGCCGCCTGCGGTTTGGCCCAGAGTGCGCGAGGCGGCGTCCATGCTGGGCGTCACCTTGCCTAAGCTGGCTTCTACCGCATTGAACGAAACGGCCAGAAAGCGCACCACATAGGCGTACAGCAAGATAAACGCCGAACCGCTGAATACCAGGCCGATAATGTAGCCGTAGTGGTTATTCAGCCACGTATTCAGGGCGTTATCCAGCCAGGTAAACGGAATCAGAATCCCCACGGCGACCACCGAGCCGGGAATCGCGTAGCCCATGGCGGCGACCCGGGAGGCCACCCGCGCAAACGTCGTATCGTGCATGCGCACGCCATAACTCAGCACCACCGCAAGGCCTACGGCAATCAGCGCCGCCACCGTCGCAAGCCCTAAGCTGTTCCAGGCGTAGCCGATAAAGCGTGCGCCCCACAGCGAATCGCCCCCTTGCAGCGCTAAATTAAGCAGAATGCCGCTAGGCAGTAAAAAACCCACCAGCACCGGGAAAAGGCAGGCCAGCGTTGCCGCGGCGGCACGCCAGCCGTGCAGCGCGTACTCAGGCAACTGCTGATAGCGGTTGGTGGTATGGAAGTAGCGACGCTTGCCCCGTGACCAGCGCTCCAGTAGCACCAGCACGATCACGAAGGTGAGCAGGCAGGCGGCCAACTGCGCCGCCGCGACCTGTTCGCCCATGCCAAACCAAGTGCGATAGATCCCGGTGGTAAAGGTATCGACGCCAAAGAACTGCACCGCGCCAAACTCGTTCAGCGTTTCCATCAATACCAGCGATACCCCACCCACCAGCGCTGGGCGCGCCAAGGGGACGGCGACGCTGGCGAACAGCCGCCAGGGGCCACGCCCAAGCGTGCGGCCCACATCCAGCACGCACACCGACTGCTCGAGAAAGGAGGCGCGGGCCAGAAGGTAGACGTAAGGGTAAAGCACCAGGGTAATCACCGTGGCCGCGCCGCCCAGCGAGCGCACATTGGGAAAATAGTAGTCGCCGTACTCCCAGCCAAACGTGTCGCGCAGCAGGCTTTGCAGCGGACCGGCGAATTGCAGGAAATCGGTATAGGCGTAGGCGATGACATAGGTGGGCACCGCGAGGGGCAGCAGCAGCGCCCACTCAAACAGCCGCTTGCCAGGGAAACGGCACATGACTATCAGCCAAGCGGTACCGGTGCCGATAACCAGGGTGCCGAGGCCGACGATCACCACCAGCCAGAACGTATTGTTCAAGTAGCGCCCCAGCACCGTGCTGGCCAGATGTTGCCACACGCCATCGGTGGGCATGGCGATATGGGCCAACACGACCAATACCGGCAAGGCAACAATGAAGGCTACCGCCGTCATGGCTACCGACCAGGGGCTGGCGCGACGGCCAAACGAAGTGGTGGCGGCGAATAGCCCGCGATAGCCGGTTCTCAACAAACGAACACTCCTTGCAGCAACAACGATAGGGCAGCCAACGTCTAATGCGAATCACTGGCGGGCGTGAATAGTAGCATTGCCAGTATACGGCTGCATCGCTGTACGTTGCAGATCCGTCATTAGAGCAAAAAGCCCGCCGAGGCGGGCCATAATGGTTGGGTGATCAACGCTAGGCTTGTCGCTGGGAGTGAGTTAGTAACCCAGCATCATGCTCGGCAGGCCGGTAATCAGCCACGGGAAGAAGGCCATCAGCGTGCACGCCAGCAGAATCAACGCCACAAAGGGGATGACCGCCTTGTAAAGATCGACGATTTCCACGCCGGGCGGTGCCACGCCTTTTAAGTAGAACAGCGCGTAGCCAAAGGGCGGGGTAAGGAAGGAGGTCTGAAGTACGACCGCCACCATCACCACGAACCACAGCATATCCACGCCCATGGTTTCGACGATAGGCAGCATGATGGGGAAGCTCAGCAGTACAATGCCGGTCCAGTCCAGGAACATGCCTAGGATAAACACCAAGAACAGCATCAGGATCAGCGCGCCCACTGTGCCGCCAGGCATCGCCAGCACCAGTTCACTGATCACGCTCATGCCGCCCCCGCGTGAGAACACGCCGGTAAAGGCAGTGGCACCCACCAACACGAGCATGACCATTGTCGTGGTTTTGCCCGCTTCCACCATGGTCCAGAAACAGGTGCTTAGTTTGCGGTCACCGAAAATCAAAAACAGGATGAACGCGATAAACACGCCGATGGCCGAGGCCTCGGTCGCCGTGGCGATACCGGTAAACAGGGCACCCAATACACCCAGAATCAACGACATGGGTGGGACCACGTACTTGCCCAGCATGACCAGTAGCTGTTTCGTGCTGACTTCGGCGCGCTCTTCTGGAGGTACCTTGGGGCCGTAGTGGGGCTTGAGGTAGCAGATGATCAGAACGTAGAGCGCATACATCACCCCAAGCAGCAGGCCGGGGATCAGTGCGCCCGCGAATAGCGCCCCGACCGATACCGGTGAGTAGCTGGCCATCAGGATGAGCATGATGCTGGGCGGAATCAGAATGCCCAGGCAGCCGCTGGCCATGATGACGCCCGCGCTCAGCTCCTTGTTGTAGCCATACTTGAGCATGGGCACCAAGGCGATCATGCCCATCACGGCAATAGAAGCGCCGACAATCCCCGTGGTGGCAGCCAGCAGTACCGAGACGATGACCACGGTCAGTGCCAGGCCACCGCGCAGGTTCGCCAGCAATAGCCGCATGGCATCGAACATCTTCTCCGTGACGCCGGAGTCGTTCAGAAACCTCGCCATCAAAATGAACAGCGGTATCGCCACCAGGACATAGTTATCCATGGCGTTACCAAAAATATTGTTGATCAGCGTGCCCAGGATTCGCTCGCCGGGGCCGAGAAAGGCGCCGATTACCGCGACACCACCCAGCACAAATGCCAGCGGATGGCCCATAAACAGCCCCACCATCAGACCGCCAAACATCACCAGCGTGAGCATTTCAGGACTAAGGTTCATGCTGATGTCTCCTCGCGAAGCTGCATGATGGCACGCAGCACAATGGCAATTGCCTGTAGCAGAATCAGGATAGCGGCGACCACGATCACGCCTTTAATCGGATAGACCGGGATTGAGACCATGCCATAAGTGGTTTCACCGCGACTCCATGCACGTTCAAAGAAGCTCCAGCCTAGGGTGATCAGCATCCAGATAAAGGGCACAAAGAAAATCAAATAACCGAGCACGTCTAGCGCGGCCTGCTTCTTACGCGATAGCAACCGCTTTAGCACGTCGACTTCAACGTGGGCGTGGTGTTTGAGCCCATAGGCTGCCATTAGCATAAAGTGGGCCCCAAATAGCATTTTGGTTACGTCAAATGCCCAATCGCTGGGGCGTCCAAACAAAAAGCGTGACGCAATGTCGTAAAGCACAATCAGGGTAATGATGGCAATCAATGGCGCGATGATGCGTCCAAAGGCTTCATTGATGGCATCGATCGCCTTGGCAATCGCATTCATGGAAGATCTCCGCGGTCAGCACAAAAAAACCGCCCCGATAAAACCGAGGCGGCACAGAAGCGCCTTACAGGCAGGCTTCGATCTCTTCCAGTGAGGGCAGGTTATCCATCACGCGGCTCATGTTGTAAGGCGCGGAAACATCGCGCCACGTTGCGTAGTGCTCAAGGTAGGCAATCATCGATTGATAGACTTTGGCGTGGTCAGGAGCTTCACACGCGCCGCGTAGAATCACTTCGTTAGTGACTTCCTGAATGCGCGCCAAGTCCTCTTCAGAGAACTGATTGATCGTAACGCCCGCGTCAATGAACTTCTGGGTGGCTTCGGTGGACTGGCGCTCAGACCAGGCGAGTGACCACGCCATGGTGGCATCAGCGGCAATACGCAGGGTCTCTTGGGTCTCTTCGGAGAGGGCGTCCCAAGCATCTTTATTGATCATGACGCCAAATACACTTGCCGACTGGTGCCAGCCAGGCGTGGCCCAGTAGTCAGCCACTTCGGCAAAACCGGCGTTAAAATCAACGCCAGGGGTTGAGAACTCACCTGCATCAATCACGCCGCGCTCAATGGCTTGGTAGACTTCACCACCCGCTAGCGTGACCTGGGAACCGCCTAGCTCTTCGAGTACACGGCCCTGATCGCGACCCGAAAGGCGCAACCGCTTACCCTCTAAATCGGCAATGCTTTCGATCGGGGTGCGGCCCATAAAGCCTGATTCATTATTGGTAATGCCGTAGGGCAGATACACCATGTTGAACTGCCCGTAGATCTCTTCGTATAGCTCGCGACCGCCCCACTGCTGAATCCAGTTAAGGTAGTCAACGCCATTAAACAGGCTGGTGGTGGTGGCCAGTGGCGAAAAGGCGGGGTTCAAGCCGGCCCAATAGCCCGGCCAGTCGCCTGCGGCTTCAATGCTGCCCGTTTCAGTGGCATCAAAGACTTCAGTGCCGGGCATTAGCGTGCCGCCTGCGCGGAAATTGATTTGTAGCTCTTCGCCCGCCAGTTTATTGACCAGTTCCACCCAGTGCTGGTCAATCTTGATAAGATCAAGGTTTTCCGGCCAGGTCGAGGTCATCGTCCACTCTTCTTGTGCTTGGGCGGTGGTCGTGAAGGCAGCGAAAGCGATACCAGCCGCAAGGCCGGAGAGAGCAAATTGGGTCGTTTTTTTCATGATGTATTTCCTGGTTTGGCGTGTAGCGTTATTAGTGTTGGGTACCTGAATGCAGGAAAGTGCAGTGCGACTAGGTTACGTTTACGTAAACATGGTTTTGGGCGCTGCAGAGCTAAACTAGCACACCAACCCTGATGCAGCGCAATATCAGTAATGTAAGGTGCTATCCCTTAGGTTTGCATAAGAAAGCCCGCTATTTGTTTTTAAACAATGATTTATCGATTTTTTAGCGGCTGACTGGAGTGGGATTGCCACTCCAATAACGTTGAAAGTAGTTAAATTATTCAACCAAAGTTGTAAGTTCGCGGATGGCTATCAGCAATAGAGACACTGAAATGCGTATTGAGATGACGTGATGGGAAACGACCGGGCAGCCGTAGCAGTGTTAATACATCATGCGATGCGTCTCAAACGGCGTGGTTGGCGCCAGTTGGTGTGGCTAGCGGGCGATGCCGAGACCTGTCGATCAAGCGCGCAGGCGCTATGGCAGGCTAATGATTGGCAGGCGCCGGTGTGGGTCGCAAGCGAGCGCACCGCACTAGCGTTTTCCGCGCCTGTTCTCTCGCCACGCAAGGCACGTACCCGCCTTGGCGCTGAACACCAACTGGTCGTGATCGATACCCACAGCACCGGCTTTGACCCTGAAGCGCTGGGCGCGCTGGCGGGAACGGTAACGGCTGGTGGCTTGCTGATATTGCTCACACCGCCGTCTTTAGGCGACGCCCCCGATCCGGATTATGCCCGTTTGGCTGACTATCCCTGGCCTTGGCAGGCACTCTCCGCCCATTACCTGGAGCGTTTAGCCGGCCAGTTGCAGTCGTCGACTGACGTTATCCGCTGGCGCGCTGGGCAAGCGTTGCACTTGCCCCACCTTCCCGTGCGCCCGCCAGCGGCTAACGCACGCGGCGGTGTCTGCTTGAGCGCCGACCAAGCGCAGGCAGTGCGTCAGTTGGTAGGGTTAAAGCGCCGGCGACCGCTGGTGATGACCGCCGATCGCGGGCGCGGCAAAAGTGCTGCCCTGGGGATCGCCTGTGCTCAGCTGTTAATGCATAAAACCCAGCGAGTAGTGCTTACCGCGCCACGGCTGAGCGCCGTAGAGAGTGTATTTGAACGAATCGCCGCGCTTTGCCCGGACGGCCGCCGGGTGGCTCAAGATCGGTTTGTGTTGGCCCAGGGCAGCGAACTGCTGTTTATCCTGCCGGATAGCTTAACCGAGCAGATCAACGCCCAGCAGCAGGGCGGTGATGGTAGCTACTTAATGGTTGATGAAGCCGCGGCGATCCCCGCGGGCCTTTTGGGGCAGTGGCTAAGCGCCTTCCCCCGCATTGCGTTTGCCACCACCGTACACGGCTATGAGGGCTCAGGGCGTGGGTTCGCGCTGCGCTTTCGCGACACCCTGGATCGGTTGGCGCCCCAGTGGAAAGCGTTGACGCTGGAGAGCCCTATTCGCTGGAGCCGTGGTGACCCGCTGGAAACGCTGGTCAATCAACTGCTGCTGTTAAAAGCAGCGCTGCCCATAGCGCGGTCCAAAGCACAGCTGAATAGCAGCGCGCTGGTAACCAACGTGGTCGAGCGTGCTTGGCTTGCCGGGCATGAGGCGGCGCTGGAAAAACTGTTTGGGCTGCTGGTGCAGTCGCACTACCGCACATCACCGAGTGACCTGCGCCAACTACTTGATGGCCCCGGTACGGCATTGCGCATGATCGAACAGTCGGGCGAACCCCAGGCCGTGCTGGTGACTCGGGAAGAGGGTGGTTTTGAGGCTTCACTTGCCCACCAAGTCGCCCGCGGCGAGCGTCGTCCGCAGGGGCATTTGTTAGCGCAGTCGTTGGCAACGCACGCCGGTAGCCGTGAGGCACTAACGGCACGCTGGCGCCGGGTGGCACGTATCGCGACGCATCCAGAGCGTAGGCGTCAGGGGCTGGGGCAAGCGCTGCTGCGCGATGATATGGCCGCCGCGCAGCATCAGGGGATTGCGCTCTATGGCGCCACCTTTGGCGCCGAGGCATCGCTGTTACGGTTTTGGCTGGCGCAAGGGTTCTCGCCGGTACGTTTAGGCATCACCCGCGAAGCCTCGACCGGTGAGTTTGCGGTGATGGTAGCGAAGGCGCTAAATGCCCAGGGCGAGGCGGTGCTTGCCGATCTTGAGGCACGCTTTCAAGCGGCTTTGGTTGGTCTATTGGCCTTTGAGTTAAGCGCGCTGCCCGCGGCGGTCGTGGTGCTCTTACTCGGCCAACTGCCCGGCGTGTCGCTGAGTGGGCGCGATTGGCAGGACATCGAGGATGTGGCCACGGGTTACCGCGACCCAGTGCTGGCTCGACCCGCCTTACACGCCTTGGCGCGTGCAGCCAGCCGCTGTTCTTTGAGCGAATCACAGCAGCGGTCACTGCAACAACTGGCGGCGTGGGCGTTGCAAAATTTACCCCTGGCGAGCGCCCACGGTGAAGCGGTGCAGGCACTGCGTCTTGCCGTGAAGGAATTAATCGAACCGGTGAAAGGTTCCCACGGCGCTGTTGCGGTTTAGCTTTTGCTGAATAGCGCTGACCGGTAAAGTAGTCCCGTTGCCGATAATGAAGAGTCTTTATGAACGCACATTTAGAAGCGCTGGCCCCCCGCTTGGTATGGCGCCACTTTCGTACCCTTTGTAATACGCCGCGCCCGTCGGGGCATGAAGCGGCGCTCGTTGCTCTCCTCGAAGCGTGGGCAGACGAGCAGGGCCTGACTCATGACCGCGATACCTTCGGTAATTTACGCCTGCGTAAACCGGCCTCTCCCGGCTGTGAGCAAGCCCCTGGCGTCGTGCTCCAGGGCCACCTGGACATGGTGGCCCAGGCCAACAGCGATCACGCGCACGACTTTACTCGCGACCCGATCAGCACCTATGTCGCCGACGGTTGGCTGCACGCCGAAGGCACTACCTTGGGCGCAGATAATGGATTGGGCGTGGCGGCCATTCTTGCCGTGTTGGAAGATCCCGATCTTCGCCATGGGCCGCTGGAGGCGCTGTTTACCCTGGAAGAAGAGACCTCCATGGGCGGTGCGCTGAACCTGGCGGAGAACTGGCTGGAAGGCTCGCTGCTGCTCAACCTGGATAGCGAAGACCGGGGCCAGGTCTATATCGGCTGCGCAGGCGGGGCCGATGTGGAAGTCGATGCGCAACTGCCGAGCGCCGCGGTGGGTGAGCATGAGCGCGTGATCGAAATTGCCTTGACGGGCCTGAAGGGTGGTCACTCAGGCATCGATATCCATAAGCCCTTGGGCAACGCCAATCGCTTGCTGGTAAGAGTGTTGAGGTCGTTAGAAGCCTTTGACGCTCGCTTGATCAGCTATCACGGCGGCACGTTACGCAATGCGATACCCCGCGAGGCATTCGCCCAGGTAGCACTGCCGGAAGATGAAGCGGACGCTGCGCTGGTGGCGATTGCCGAGTTGGAAACGATTCTACTGAGAGAGCTGGGCAGTGGCGATAGCGGTCTGAAAATCAGCGCGCAGCGGATCACGCTACTACCTGACGCCGAGCCGCTCACGCTGGATGCCAGCGTGATGTTGCTGGCCGCGCTTCACGCTGCCCCCTGCGGGGTCGAGCGGATGAGCGCCGATGTGCCGGGCGTAGTGGAAACCTCCAATAACCTGGGCGTGTTGAGCCTGGAAAATGGGCGGCTTCACCTCTGCGCGCTGGTGCGTTCGCTGCACGACAGTGCGGTAGTGGCTTTGGCGGATCGCTTTAAAGCACTGTTTGGCTTGATTGGCGCAAGGGTAAAAGTCGAGAACAGCTACCCGGGCTGGGCACCCAATCCCAATGGCGCTTTACTGGCGACTTTCAAGGCGCGTCATGCGTCACTGCTGGGTCGTGAACCCGAAGTGAAGGTAATTCATGCCGGGTTGGAGTGCGGTATTCTAGGCAGCAAGTATCCACACCTGGATATGATTTCATTTGGGCCGCTCATTCGTGGCGCCCACTCGCCGGATGAACGGGTGGAACTCGCCTCGGTCGAGGAGTTTTGGTCGATGCTGCGGGCTTTGATCGAGGATCTGGCTGAGCAGGGCCAAGCTTGATGCTTAGGCGACGCGCATAAAAAAACGGCACCATGGTGCCGTTTTTGCGTTGCTAACGCTAACCCTGGGCTTATTTGCTTAAGTAGGCGTTAAGCATCCAGATGGTTTTTTCCTGCTCGCGAATGTAGTCACCGGCCTGGGCCGCGGTGCCTTCATCGTCTGCATCAGAAGCGAGTGCCAGCAGTTCGCGCTGAAGCTCGATAATGGTCTGATACCCGGTCAATACACCTTTAACGCAGGTGGTACCGTCATGGACGTCTTTGTCTTCCTGAATACGCGATAGGGTGACGTAGTCGCTATACGCGTGAACCGGTTTGTGGCCCAGTGTGAGGATGCGCTCAGCCACTTCATCCACTTTCGTCAGCAGATCGGTGTAGAACTCTTCGAACTTGGCGTGCAGTTCGAAAAAGTCACTGCCACGCACATTCCAGTGGTAGCCGCGCACGTTCATGTAGAAAATTTGGTAGTTGGCTAGCAGGTGGTTGAGCTTCTCGGCGAGTTGACTAGCGCTACCTTCATGTAAGCCAATGCTATTGGTATCTGTCATAACCTGCTCCCTTTTGGTGGCCACCGGGGCGGCCGTTAATGCCTATAAACAGCGTGGGTATAAGCTTAGAGCGCTATGGGTACGATGCAAAACAAGTTTTTTGCATCGCCGCTATAGCGTTATCGCATAATCCTTCTGTCATATGCCTATGTCCTTTATATGCTGGCAGCGGGTGTTTTTTTCAAGGCCTGTTTAACCACAGCCTAAGCAGGTTTTCACAGCGCGCTTCAAGGAGCTCGGCGGTGCGCGGTAGCGCCTCTTGCAGCGTCATTGGGCCATCGGCCAAGGCAAATGCCGCGGTGACGCCTTGGTCAAAGCAGGCTTGCCAGCCATCGCCCAGGCTGCCAGCCAGCACGATGACTGGCTTATTGAGGCGCTGAGCCGCACGGGAAACGCCAATCGGCGTTTTACCCGCCAAGCTTTGCCCATCCAGGCGGCCTTCGCCGGTGATCACCAGGTCGGCACGCGCCAACAGGGTCGCCATGTCGGCTTGCTGCATGATCATCTCAATGCCGGGTTTTAAGCTGGCATTTAAAAAGGCTTTGGCTGCAAATCCCATACCGCCTGCCGCCCCCGCTCCGGGTAGTGTCCGGTAGTCGTTGCCGAGTACCGCCGCACTTATATCGGCGAAGTGGCTAAGTGCGCGGTCCAGCTGTTCGACTTCATCAGGTGAGGCGCCTTTTTGCGGGCCAAATACCGCGCTGGCGCCACGCGCGCCTAGCAGCGGGTTATCAACATCGACCGCGGCTTCCAGTGTCAGCCCCGCTAAGCGCGGATCTAGCCCTTCCAGCGTTAAGCTGGCCAGTTGGCTAAGCGACGCGCCGCCTGGCGGCAGCGGCTCGCCATTTTGGTCCAGAAAGCGCGCGCCGAGTGCCTGTAACATACCGGCTCCGCCATCATTGGTGGCACTACCGCCGAGCAGTAAAAGCGCTTTTTCAGCGCCCTGGTCCAGCGCTGCCAACAGCAGCTCACCGACGCCAAACGTCGAGGTATGCAAGGCATTCCGCTCATCGCTGCGAAGGTGCTGCAATCCACTGGCTTCTGCCAGCTCGATAAACGCGGTACGCTGATCGCCAAGCCAGCCCCAGGTGGCATTTCTAGGGCGTCCCAGGGCATCTTGAACGTTCAGCTGACGCCGTTCAGCGCCGGTCGCTGCGATCAGTGCGTCTAAACTGCCTTCGCCGCCATCAGCCAAAGGGCAGGCCTGCACCTCCGCGCTGGGTAGGGCGCGCTGCACGCCTCTTGCCATGGCGGCAGCCGCTTCCTGAGCGCTGAGTGCATCTTTAAAGCTGTCGGGGCAAAGCAACACATTCATGAGCACGTTCTCCGCAAAAAACAGTCGCATCAACTGATGGTGGTTAAAACATTCGCTTCAACATGCTGTCTTACGCACATTGTTATTAAATACATTGTTATTCAACACATTGCTATTAGGTGTGACCACCGTTGGCGAGCTTAGCGCGCTAGCCTGCGCCAAACCAGCGGCCTCGTCCGTTAGAGGATCTAACATGAAGTCGATACCCATAAGCCTAACCTGTCTATTAGCGCTTGCTGGCTGCCAAGTAACGCCGGATCGCCTGCCTCAGGCCGAGCCTGCGCCTTCCGCCGCCTGCTATTTTCCTACCGCGGATGAGCAAGCGCTGGAAACCAGCGTTGATATCCTGACCGAATGGGGGTTCACGCTTACGTCTACCGATACCACATTGGGCTTAATTAGTGCTAGTCGTGAGCGTGAGCTGCACGGCTACTATGACCCTTACGATAATGCGTATGGCTACGGGCGTGGAATGCGTATGTTTGGTGGCTTGGGTATTGGCGGAAGTTCGGGCATTGGGTTTGGGTTCGGTGGGGTTGGCTTTGGCGGTGGAATAGGCCAGCAGCCGGTAGAAGTGGAGCGTGTCTCGTTATTCATCAACGATGCGCATGTCCGTATTTCCCGGGATATTCGTCGTTTCGACCACCTAGGGGATTTACGCGAATCGTACAGCGCCAGCAATGACGATTTCTGTCGGCGCTTTCAAGCCACGTTCGAACAAAGTTCACCCGCCGCTGAGAGGCCATTATGAAACTTCGTCACTGGTTAGTGGTAGGCCTACTGGCGGGATTGACAGGCTGTGCCACCACCACGCCATTGGAGCCGCGAGAGCTGGTTTATGCAACGCCCGCCGATGAGACGTTTCGAGAAGCGGTAGATTTAATGGTGGAGCAGGGCTATGTGGTGCGCCACGCGGATATTGCTCTGGGTCGGGCAGAAGCATCGCTTGCCCGCTGGCCGGGGTATCGGCTACAGCTGCAAGTCAGTGAAGAGGGCAGCGGTAGCCGGGTGCGCGTGTCGGCATTGAGTGGAAATCAGCCGCTTGAGCCCTATTTGCTCGACCCATGGCTGGTCGCTCTACAGCATAAGCTGGGGGTCGCACCATGAAGGGCGCCGTGGCCGCCGTAGCGTTTGTTTTGGCAGTCAGTAGTACGCTCGTTAGCACTCACGCCTATGCTCACCCCCATGGCTGGATCGACTTGAGTGTTCGCCTCATCACCAATGATGAGGGCATGCTAACCGGCTTGCATCAAACGTGGCGGATGGACCCCTTTTACAGCCTGGTCGTCTTTGAAGAGCTCCAGCAGGTTGAGGATGCCAGCCTTGAACAGGGGCTTGATCAGTTGGGTAAAGAGATTCGCGACAATCTTGCCGGTCAGCACTATTTAACCGACGTCCGTATCGACGATGCGCCGCAGGCGCTGGGCGAGGTGAGTGAATATACGGCTTTGGAGCGCGATGGGCGGCTAACCTTCATGTTCATTCTGCCGTTGGAAACGCCGCAACCGTTGGCGGGGTCTCTGCTCAGTTATCAGGTATTCGATCCTACGTATTACATCGAAGTGGTGCACGAGGAGCAGGACGGCCAGCCCCGTGACGATGCGCTTATTCTGCACGGTGAGCCTAACTGTGAGCTCTCGATAATCGCCGCGGATCCCGACTCTGAGCGGGTGATGCAAGCGGCACTACTGGATAAAGATGAAAGTGGTGAACCCGGTTTGGGACGCTTTTTTGCCGAGACTGGCCAAGCAGATTGCCGTTAGCCCCTAACGTAAGGGCTATTTAAACGCCGACTTGCCGAGCGTCGCCTATCGAATTTAGGCGCCTTTATGTTATTTTGTAACAATTATAGCGCTGGAGCGGTGAGATGTTCATACCAAGACCCTTTTCCCGCCATCTAGGGTTAATGCTAGGGCTACTGCTGGTCGCAGTGGTGCTTATCGTTGTTTGGCAAGGTGGGATTCAAAGCGTGAGTTATCAGTTGCTTGGCTGGCAGCGCGACCTGCATCGCTCATTGACGCTAGCGATTACCGAGCTTTCCCGCACCCCTACCTTGGCGACCTGGGTGACCTTGCTGAGTGTCAGCTTTGCCTACGGCGTTTTTCATGCCGCCGGGCCGGGGCATGGCAAAGCGGTGTTGGCGACCTATTTAGCCACTCACGGCGGGGCGCTCAAGCGCGCCCTGGGGCTCTCATTTGCCGCTTCCCTGCTGCAGGGAGTGACCGCCATTATGTTAGTGGTGGTGTTGGTATACGGCCTAGGCTGGATAACCCGGCAGGCCATGGGCAGTGTCGTTTGGGTGGAGCAAGCCAGCTTTCTGCTGGTGGCGGCATTAGGAGGTTGGCTCTGTTGGCGGGCCATCAAGCAGCTGCGCGCTGCCTATCAGCCGCACAGTCATGACCACAGCCACAGCCACAGCCACAGCCACAGCCACAGCCACAGCCACAGCCATGAGCATAGCCACTGCTGCGGCGGTGCGCATCATCTTGAACCGCAGCAGGCATTGGATTGGCGAACGGCGCTGATGACGGTCGGCGCCATTGGTATGCGTCCCTGTAGCGGGGCGGTGTTGATGCTGGGGGCGGCCAGCCTGCTGGGCCAGTTCGAGGTGGGCGTGGCCTCTGTCGTGGCGATGTCATTGGGTACGGGCATTACCGTTTCAGCGCTGGCCCTGGCCAGTATATTCGCCCGCAACTGGGCACAACGGCGTTTGAACAAACAGCAAGCCAGCCAGCGGAGTGTGCAAAAGGCCACCGGCTGGCTGGCCTTTGCCGGTGGCGCAATGATTGTCTTCGTCGGCGTTTCCCTTTGCGTGGCGGGCGCCGTACAGCCCGCAAGTGGACCGCTATTGAACGAACCTCCTACCCGCCAAAGCCATCCCTTAACGGGGTAGCGGCTAGGCTAATAGGCCAACCCGTTGACGAGCGCTAGAAGCTGATCGCGCAAGGCCGCCTGGCTAGCAGACTCATAGGGCTCCGCTGAACCATTTCCCCATACCGGGGCAGGCCACGTGGCGTCGGTGTGCCGCCGTAAAATGACATGAACATGCAGCTGGCTTACCACATTGCCTAGTGCGGCAATGTTGATTTTGTCGCCCCCTAGCGCCGTTTTCATGGCGCCACCGAGCTGGGTGGCCTCACGCCAAAGCTGCTGCTGGTCAGCGGCCGGAAGCTCGAATACTTCGCTGATATCGGCAAAACGGGGAACCAGAATGACCCACGGGTAGCGTGCATCGTTCATTAGCAACACGCGGCTGAGGGGAAGCTCGGCGATGGGAAATGTGTCGGCCGCTAGGCGTTCATCAAGGGTGAAATCGTTCAAATGAGGGCTCCAGTCTGATAGGTAGGCGTTTGATAGCATAGCAATTGCAATGCAATGTAGGGAAAGCGGGCACAATTAACAAAACGCTGTTACCCTGAAAAAACTCCCAAGCGGCAATGAGAGTTGTCAGGGGAGTTTCCCGATGTTGAATGACTCGTTAAGGAGAACGTAAATGAAAAAATTATTAGCCATGAGCTTTGTGCTACTGATGACGGCGGGTATTCTTACTGGTTGTAACACCATCGCTGGTGCAGGCCAGGATGTTGAAGAGGGCGGCCAGGCTGTCCAGGATGCGGCTAGTTAAGCTGTATTAGCGCGCTGATATTCTCCATCGGGCCAGGTAACTACCTGGCCCGATGGTGAGTAGCGTTGGTATTTTTCTATTCTGCTATGTGGAGATTCAAGGATGAAGCCCTGTACCACTCTGGCTAAATTCGCTTTAGTGAGCACCTGTGCAATGCTGTTAACGGCATGCGTCAGTTCCCAAATGCCGATTTCCCCC
This sequence comes from Halomonas sp. UBA3074, assembly GCF_002366715.1. Taxonomy (GTDB): domain Bacteria; phylum Pseudomonadota; class Gammaproteobacteria; order Pseudomonadales; family Halomonadaceae; genus Vreelandella. Next base: position 25,411 of record NZ_DFBS01000022.1, read on the forward strand.
GCCAATGATGATGTCGACGCCGCCCCACCACCGCCCACGGTCGCACCGGGCGCAGCCAATGATGACCAGTCGGCTACCTGTGATTTAGCGGCAGTTCAATACGCGGTAGGCGAGTCATTCGACGAAGCGAAAGTGTCACAACTGCAAAGTGAGAGCAGTGCCCCTCAAGTGCGTGTCCTTCGCCCTGGCGACATGGCGACGATGGACCATCGCCCGGATCGTTTGAATATCCATCTTGATGAACAAGACATGATTGAAGAATTGCGCTGCGGCTAACTACCTAGCGTAAAATCAGAATGACGCAGGCGGCAGTTAATACCCCCATGGTGATGTTGAAGGCTCTCCAGGCGTTATCGCTTTTGATCCACTGGCCAATCGCGGTGCCAAAGGCGGCCCATAAAGCGATACACGGCAGTGCCACCATTTCAGCAAAACCCGCCAATACCAACGCATTGACGACCGGCTGGCCGCTTTCGGGTAGGAAGCCAGCCATCAACGCAAGCCCCATCACCCATGCTTTCGGGTTAGCAAACTGAAACGCCGCCGCCTGCCAGAACGTCAGTGGGATGCTATGTTCTTGTGCCTTTAAATTTGGCGGTGGCGCGCTGGCAATTTTCCACGCCAAGTATAGTAAATAAGCACTGCCTACCCAGCGTAGCGCCGTTTGCACAGCAGGATAACGCTCAAACAACACGCCTAAACCGAGAGCAATCGCTGCAAACAATAAAAAGCAGCCGCCAAGAATTCCCCACATATGCGGTAGCGTGCGCTTGAAGCCAAAGTTGGCGCCAGAGGCGGTCAGCATAATGTTGTTTGGCCCAGGCGTGAGCGTCATCGACATCATATAGAGCGCAGCAGGACCCAGGATTAACCATTCGCTGTTCATTTCATTGTATCCATACGCTGTAAAGGGGCGGGGTTGGGCTGTTGTGGATAGCTAGCGAATGAGCCGCTAACCGCTAGTCATAGCGGTCTTTCCAACGCTGACGGTTGACCTGCTCTTTGAGCATTTCAAGGATGTCGTAGAGCATTTGTTCGGTCACCCGGTTGCTGCCTTCGTCCACGGTGAGCCAGGTATCGAAGCCGCTGTCGGCGGTGCGCTCTACCAAGTTCTTGAACTCATCGGAGTGGATACCCAGCAGCAGCTCATCCACCAGCCGCTGGGCAACACCGCTCAGCGATGCCTCCATCGCGCTGCTGGCCTGTTGCCCCATGGGCAGTCGGCGAAGGCGCTGTATTTCAGGGCTTTCTCGCAGGGTTCGGCTGACTAAGTCATTAATCGCCGCCATGATAGCGTGGCGGTTGTGCTGGTAGGCCTTACCAATTGTGCTTTCCAGCCGCTGGGCGATCTCTTCAATCAACTGCGCTTTGCGGGGCATGATCACTCGGTCGATGACTCGCTCGGTCAGCGAGTCGCTGGCGCGGATCTGCTCCTGTACATTGCCCAGGAGTTTTAAGGCGATACGGTCGGAAAGCTCTTCGAGCAAAATGTCATAATATTTGGCAAAAAAGAGGTACGTCTCCCAGCGGGTGACATCAATGATGCCCAGCCGGTGAAGACGATGGAGCAGCGATATGACACGCAAAATACGCAGCAGGCGGAAGCCCGAGAGGGGGATACAGCCCAGCACGTCGTACCAGTGTACGAACGGGTAGAAGAACCAGCGGTGGTAACGCCGTTCGGCAATCGCAATCGACCACCCAAGCAACACATCGGCAATAAAAAAGCTCACAAACACTAAGTCGATGGTAATAAAACGGCTATGGATGGTGTCATCGTAAAAGGAGTAGAAACTTGGCGCGATGCTGGCAATGCCTTGGTTGATGGGACCAAGTAAAAACAGCGAATCAAACAACAGCAGCGCGAGGTTCACCACCACGAGCGTCAAAATAAAAAAATCCCAACCGATATGGGCATATTCGACCGCTTTAGGCAGGTGCGGGTAGCGTTCCCTGACAGGCATGCGAACTCCTTGTGGGGGGATCATTCAATGGCCGTTATCGAGCCTGGGACTGATGCTGCTGTTGGGTCAATAGCTCTTCTCGCTCCGCCTGCTTACGTAACTTTTTACGCAAAGCAGCTTTTTCAAAACGCAGCTTCTGTAGCGGTGTTGCCAGATTAAGTGGAGGAACGCTGGCGGGCTTGCCATCAGCATCCACCGCGACCATGGTGAGGTAACAGCTGTTGGTATGGCGGATCAGCTTATTGCGGATATCTTCGGCGACCACCTTAATACCAATTTCCATCGACGAACGCCCAACATGATTGACGCTGGCTAAAAAAGTGACCAGTTCACCCACATGAATCGGCTGTTTGAACAGTACCTGATCGACCGATAGCGTCACAACATAGTGGCCCGAGTAGCGACTGGCGCAGGCAAACGCGACTTCATCCAGCTTTTTGAGAATGGCACCGCCGTGGACTTTGCCACTGAAATTTGCCATATCAGGGGTCATTAAGACCGTCATCGATAGCTCATGTTGCCCAGGCAGGGCCGTACTGACTGCGGTGCTGGGGGTGCTTTGCGTCTCGGACATGCGGTCTTCCTCTACTAACACTGCCTGCCGCCAGGCAGGGGAAGCCAAGCGGCAGGCAGCGATTAGGTGGTGTTTAAAACCAGACTAGGCCGACTGAAATGATAATGCCGGTGATAAAGAGCTGGATAAGGCAGAAACCCATAATATCTTTCGCTTTCAGCCCCGCAATCGCAAGTACCGGCAGCGCCCAGAAGGGTTGCAGCAGGTTGGTCCAGGCATCGCCCCAGGCGACCGCCATGGCCACCCGCGAGATATCGGCACCCAAGGCTTGCGCAGCAGGCAGCATCACCGGTGCCTGAACCGCCCATTGTCCACCGCCGGAAGGTACAAACAGATTCACGATCCCAGCGCTGATAAACGACCAGAAGGGGAGCGACGTAGCGGTGGCAAACGATACCAGCCATTCAGACATGCTTTCCGCCAAGCCTGATTGGACCATGATGGCCATGATGCCAGCGTAGAACGGGAACTGAATGACAATGCCCGCACCGCCTTTTATCGCTTCGTTCAAACTCTTGAGCAGGTTACGCGGTGTGCGGTGAAGCACGATGGCTAAAAACAGAAACAGGAAGTTGACGACGTTAAGGTTCAGGCCGCCGCCGCGTAACAGGAAGTGGTCAAGTAGAAATAGAAGCCCTGGTACACCGACCAATAAAGACAGCGTTAAGCTGTTTTCCAAGCGTTCCGCGGGGCGCGTAATGCGGCCCACCGGCTCAGGCTCATCGTCAAGCACGCTGGGGTCGACGTAGACGCTGTCTTTCTCATCCGGCAGCATCATGCGGTTGACCAGCGGGATGGCAATAAACAGACACACGACGATTGCGAGGTTAAAGAAGGCAAAAATCGTCGAGCCGGTACTGATGACCCCAATCTGGTCGGCGGCAAAGTGCCCTTCAGTAGCAATGGTGAGCGGGATCGAACCTGCCAAACCGCCGTGCCACACGACAAAGCCCGAATAGGCACTGGCAACTAACAGGCGATAGTCAACGCGAATCAGGCGGGCCAGCTCTTTCGCAAACAGCGCGCCGACCACGAGGCCGAACCCCCAGTTAATCCAACTGGCTGCCAAAGAAACCACGGTTACCAGAATAATGGCGCCGCCAGGGGATTTAGCGGTACCGGCAATTTTTTGCAGAATGCGCTTTACCGGTGGCGAGCTGGCCAGCATAAAGCCGGTTACCAATACCAGCAGCATTTGCATTGAGAAGGTTAATAACCCCCAGAAGCCATCACCCCAGAAGCGCAGCACCGCCAGCGGTGTTTGACGCTCGATGGCAATCGCCGCCACCGAGGCGATTAACGTCAGTAGCAGAACGAAAATATACGGGTCGGGCAGATAGCGCTCCACCAGCTTGACGGCCGGTTTTGAGATCATTTTAAGCATAGGATGCTCTCTTTATTCATTATTAGAAAATGCCTAGTCAGTGTCTTGCTAGCCAGTGCCTAGGAAGTGCATGGCTAATATACGGGGGAGCGCGCTGTTTTTCACCTTGAAGCTGCCCGCTTCATCTCACGTTAACCCAGTTACCGGTGTCGCGCCCGTTCTAGCACCAGTAGGTGCGCCGATAACGGCGATAATAGTGAATCAATACCGCCGAGCGAACCAGTGTAAAGAGCATGAACGCAAACCACAGGCCATGGTTGCCAAGCCCCTGGGTTAGCCACCAGGCGGGAAGGTAAGCGGCGAGGCCAATAAAGATGCTATTACGCATTTCACGCACGGCGGTGGTGCCAATGAACACCCCATCTAGCAAATAGCTCCATACCGCAATCAACGGCATCATGACCATCCAAGGCAAATAGTGTGCGGCGGTCGCGCGAACCTCTTCAAGGCCGGTGAGTAACGCGATCAAGCCATTACCGCCTAGCGCAAACAGCACCGCAGCGGCGCCCGCAGTCCAGAACGAGAAACCTGCGGCGGCGCGCACGGTGGCAGCAAATTCACGCCAATCCTGGCGACCATAGGCGCGCCCGATCAAAGATTCAGCGGCGTGGGCAAAGCCATCCAGAGCGTAGCTGGTCAGCATAATGAACTGCAGCAGCACGGCATTGGCTGCCAGCACCGTATCGCCTTGGCGTGCGCCTTGGGCGGTAAAGAACGCCATGGCAAAAAGCAGACCAAGCGTGCGCACGAAGAGGTTGGCATTAACGTTGAACAGCGCGCTATAAGCGGCCAGCGCGAACAAGCGCTCGCGCAAAAAGTGCCCGTCGAGGAGCGTTAGCTGACGCAGTACCAGATAGCTGCCAAAGGCCAGTGCGCTATAGTCGGCGATAACGCTCGCCCAGGCCACGCCGTTGCTGGTCATGCCAAGGCCTACAACGAACCAAAGGTCGAGTACGATATTGACGCTATTAGTGAGCAGCAGAATCATCAGCGTGACGCGTGAGTTTTGCTGACCCAAAAACCAGCCCAAAATGGCGTAGTTGGCGAGTACCGCAGGCGCGGACCAGAGCCTTATGCGGGCGTATTCGCGCGCTAAGTCGGTCGCCACCTCGCTGCCGTCCAGCAGCCATAGTCCTAAGGAAACCAGCGGGGAGGCAAAGACGATCAGCAGCGCGCCAATCACCAGCGCCATGATCAGGGATTGCCCTAGCAGGTTGCGCACATCGGTGTCGCTTGCGCGGCCCATGGCCTGCGCGACTAACCCGGTGGTGCCCATGCGCAAAAAACCAAAGCCCCAATAGAGAAAGCTGAACAGGGTCGCACCCAGGGTAACGCCCGCCAAATAGCGAGAGTCGGGCAGGTGCCCGACCACAGCGGTATCGACCAATCCGAGTAACGGAACGGTGATATTAGAAAGAATGATTGGCCAAGCGAGGGCCCAAATCCGCATCGGGCTTAAGCGGCCGTGATGATGCGGTACTTCTTCATCAGCTGTTCTTGGCTTTCGTGGCGTTCGGGGTCGAGGGGGATGCAGTCCACTGGGCAAACCTGCTGGCATTGAGGCTCGTCGTAGTGGCCCACGCACTCGGTGCACAGGTTAGGGTCGATGACATAGATCTCCTCGCCTGGGGAGATCGCATCATTGGGGCATTCGGGCTCGCAGACGTCGCAATTAATGCACTCGTCGGTAATCATCAGGGCCATGGGCATACCTCGCAGATGGCATTTACACTCGGGCTATTATAACGCAATACCCGAGTGTTTTACTCAACAATAGCGTTGGCTAGCTAGTGTAGTGCTTACGCAGCGCTTCGGCGACCTGTGGATGCACCAAGCCAGAAACATCACCCCCCAGTTTGGCAATCTCACGCACGATGGTGGAAGAAATATACGAATTTTCTACCGCTGGCGTTAAGAATACGCTTTCAAGCTCCGGATTTTGCGCCCGGTTCATGTTGGCAAGCTGGAGCTCGTACTCAAAGTCGGACACCGCGCGCAGGCCACGCAGAATGATGGTCGCTCCCTGCTCGTGCATCATCGTGGTCAGTAGGGTGGAAAAGCCGATGACGTCCACGTTGGGTAACGACGCACACACCTTTTTGACCAGCGCCATACGCGTTTCTAAGTCGAGATTGGGGCTCTTGCCGGGGCTGGCCGCCACGGCGATGACCACTTTGTCGAACATGCGCGCACCGCGCTCAATCAGGTCGAAGTGGCCATTGGTGATCGGGTCGAAAGTGCCTGGGTAGACGGCGATATTGATTTTGCCGCTGCTCATAACGATGTCTCCTCGTCCAGACGGCCAAACGGGTTGTCGCTGGTGAGCGACACCGCGTGGTCGTAACCGGGAATATGGATCCGGTCGGCATGAATATCCAGCTCTGGCCCTTCCAGTACCGCTTCACCGAACTGGTAGCGTGGCGCGTAGTGGCCATGGTCGGCTTGGGCAAGATAGCTCGCTGCCGCTTCACGGGTAGCCTCGCGACGTTCTTTCCAGGCACTGATCGCCGCGGCGCCATGACGCTGGGCTAGCAAACGCTCGGTCACCGCAGGCGAGAGTACGACGCCAGTGGCGTTGTTGCCGCCGAAGCCCTTGGCATTGATGAAGGCAGCGTCTGCGCGAAATGGTTGGGCCGTTTGCGAAAAACGCAACCGCTCGGCATAGACATCGTCAGCGACCGCATCCAGCGTGGGGATGCCAGGCAAAAGGTCGTGAGCAAAGCTGCCCAAAGCGCTCGCCAGCTGATCCCCCGCCGCCGATCCCTGCGAATGGCCGATAAACGCTTTGATCGCCACGACTGGCCAGTCGCTGATCCCGTTCGCACGGGCAATCTCATCGAACACGTGGGATTCGGTAATGCGGTTTTTTGGCGTGCTGGTGCCGTGGGCGTGCAAAAAGCTGCGCTCTTTAAGGGCTTTTTCGCCGAGCATATCGCGCACCAGTGCGGCTGCCTTGCCAAGCGTGATGTAGTTGCCGATGCCCGGCGCTGAGATTGAGCGCTTATAGCCATCTGCGTTGACGAACACATCTGGCACCGCGCCCAGAATATCCGCGCCTACCTCTAAGGCGAGGGAATCATCCATCAGCAGCACAAACTGGCTGGCTTCTGCCATGGTAAAGCCACAGTTGCGTGCAAACGGGCGGCAGGCGCGCTGGTAATCGCTGTCAGTAAGCAGTTCGAGCGCGTCCAGCGCTTTCAACCCAGCATCGTCGGCGAGTGCGCCCATCGCCCGAAAGCCTTCGATGATTTCCGGGGTAATCGGTGCATCCGCCGTGCCCACCATCACCACGCGGCGACGTCCGGCGCGAATGTCGTCAATGCCCAGGCGCAAGTTATAGAGAAAGCTGGCACAGGCGCCCAGCGCCGCGCCGGTACCGCCCACGCTGCCGAGCACATAGGCGTTCAAAAAGTCGGCGGGCATTTGCCCATAGCCCAGCGGCATCTGCTTGGAAGTGGCCCGCTGGCCCGTCACCAAACTCTTTAGCAGGCCGCCCCAGCCCTGGTCATCCAACTGACCGATCGAATTGCCGGCGTAAACGGCAATATGATCTGGGTTCAACTGCTGGCGCAGCGTCTCCCACGACAGGCCACTGGCGCCCAAGCAGTCGCTGGCGCCAAATACCGCCAGGGAAAGGCCGCGCGGATGGTGCACGCTGCGATAGAGACTGGCAGGGTCGAAGCCACTGGGGAGCTGTGCCGCTGCGCGTACCTTGGGTACCTGCGCATCAGGCAGTAACACCTCCAGTACCCCTGCGGGCACACTGACCTCTACCTCGCGGGCATCGATATCGCGCACTTGCCAATCGGCTGGCAAGTTTTCAGGCAACTGGCGGCGGCGCAGCGTGAAGCGCATCGGCTCGGCGAACTGCATACTGGCCTGCCGGTTAGACGGTAGGCCAGGGTCGAGAAAACGCGGGTCTTCATTGCGCCTGATCAGCGTGTGGTGCAACACACGATCACGCAGCGACTGCGCCTCTATAGACTGGCCTTGGCTGTCCTGCCACCCCTTGTCGGAGTGCTCTACTAGGCGCATGAGTGCCGCCAAGCCTTCGATTGTCTGGCGTTGCTGGTCAGCAGGGAGGGCATCAAACACCGTGCGGCGGAAGGCCTGATGGCCAGAGGTTCTGCCAGCGGAATTGATGCCGCCCATGCCGACAATCACCGGTAAGTGTGACAAGCCGGGTTCCTCGTGATGCGGTGGTGGTAATAATGATTATTGGCAATGCTCTAAGCCTACTTGGCCAAAAGCGATGCGCTTAATAAGTACGTTAGGCGTGATCATAGCACCGGCCACGCAACGGCGTCATGCCGCAAGCGCTCGAGACTGATAGAATCACGGTTTTCAGCCGAGAGATGGCATGCAGCATAATTCTCGACCAGTGACCTCTAATCAGCCAGGCCCGCATCAAGACCTGGCGCGCCGAGTCAGCCGAGCGCTTAGCCACCCGTTGCGTAAACCGGTCGCCGCGCATACCCAGCAAAGCTTTGCCCAGGCGGCCGAGTGGCTCGCCAGCCGTCAGGCACCGCTGATACTGGACTCAGGCTGTGGCGTGGGTGTATCGACACGCCACTTGGCGCAACGGTTCCCGGCACACGCCGTGATGGGGATCGATCGCAGCGAAGACCGCTTGGGGCGTGATCACGGTGAGTTGCCCGGCAATGCACTGCTGGTGCGCGCGGATCTGGTCGACTTCTGGCGGCTGGCCTATCAGGCGGGCTGGGCGCCCGAATATCATTACCTGTTATATCCCAATCCTTACCCTAAAGCAGGGCATCTAAAAATGCGCTGGCATGGCCATGCGGTTTTACCCACACTGTTGGCGCTTGGCGGGCACCTTGAGTTGCGCTCAAACTGGGGACTTTACGTTGAGGAGTTCGCTTTGGCGGTAGCGCAGGTAACCGGCCAGCAGGCAAAGGTGTGTGAATTTACCCCAGAAGGTGACTATTTAACCCCGTTTGAGGCGAAGTATGCGCAAAGCGGCCAAGCGCTTTGGCGGTTACGCGTTGATTTGGAGCGAACATGACATTTGTCTATTTAGTATTGGCGATTGTGGCCGAAGTGATTGCCACCAGTGCGTTAAAGGCCTCCATCGGTTTTACACGCCCCTTGCCGAGCATCATCGTGGTGGTTGGCTATGGGCTCGCCTTTTACCTGCTCAGCCTGGTGCTGCGCACGCTGCCCGTTGGGGTTGCCTATGCGATTTGGGCGGGCTTGGGCATCGTGTTGGTTACCCTCGTCGGCATTGTGGTGTTTGGTGAAAAGCCCGATTTACCCGCCGTGCTGGGGATTAGCTTGATTGTGGCGGGTGTGGTGATGCTGCAAGTGTTTTCCAAAATGAATGTGCACTGAGGTATTTTAATGGGTTCTTTGTTTGCTATGAAACGTCTGCAGCGCTGGTCGCTGGTGGCTGGGGTTGCCAGCCTGGCCTTATGCGCCAGTACCAGCCTATGGGCTGATTTCAACCGCCTGAGCCAACTGCAGAACAAAGGCTTTTCGATTAGTGCCGAAGCGCGCCTGCTCGACGCCGACACGGGGGCCAATGCGCTGCTGGGTAGCATCAACCCCGAGCGTCAACTGTCACCGGCTTCCGTCACCAAGGCGTACTTATCGGCAGCGGCGTTGAACCGTTTTGGTCCGCAACACCGCTTCACCAGTCAATTGGTAAGCGCCGCTAGCGTCGATAGTGGCGTGCTGCGCGGTGATTTGGTGTTTGAGGGCGGGGGTGATCCAGGGCTTACCACTGAAAACCTGTGGCGCTTGGTGCAGCGACTGCACTTAGCCGGGGTGCGTGAGGTGGAAGGAGCGTTGGTGGTTAGCCAATGGCGTTTCGGGCCGGTGGATTGCATTACCACGGATCGCTGCGATGCGCTGACCCGGGTCGCCAATGCCTATAGCGCGCCGCTTTCGTCAGCTGGCGTTAATTTTGGCAGTTGGTGTGTCAATGTCGCACCCGCTGCTCGCGCCGGTGAGCCGGCCCGGGTGGGGATGTGTGATAGCCAGGCGTCGCTGATCACCATCGACAACCAGGTAGTCACTCGCCCCGCCAATAGTGGCACCGAGATTAGCGCTGAGCGCCTCACTGACGAGCGCGGTGATGTGATGCGCTTGACGGGGCAAATTTCTACCAACGCGACCGCCCGCGATGTCTATCGCGGTGCCAGCGATGCGGCGGAGAAAACCGCCCAAGTTTTGATGGGCATGTTGAACCAAGCGGGTATTCAAGTGCGCGACCCGTGGCGGGTCAGTTCGACACAGCCGCCCAGCACGGCGCAGCGCTTGGCCGCCGTCGACAGTCAGCCCCTGCAAGAGTTAGTGCTGCGGATCATGAATTATTCCAATAACTACATGGCCGATGTGCTGGCACTCGACCTCGTTGGAACGCCTCAAGCGCAGTTACGTCAGGCAGGCCAAGCCATTGAGTCTTATGGGCAGCAGTTGCCTGGGCATGGGCCGTTAACCCTGTACAGTGGCAGCGGGCTGACCACGGAGAACCGCACCTCGGCACAAGGGATAAACGTGATGCTCGAAGACATGTTCCGTCAAAGCTCGCTGTTTCCAAGCTTTGTGGCTGCTTTTCAATCGCCAGCCAACGGCGTCATGCGCTTTATTCGACGGGGATCAACCACGTTTCAAAACAATGTCATGCTAAAAACCGGTACCCTGAACCAACCCTTTGCCGTGCGCGCGGCGGCGGGCTATTTTCGAACGGCACAAGGGCGCTGGGGAGTATTCAGCGTCATGGTCAATGGCAGCGGCAGCACGCCGTACTTAAGCTGGTCCGAGGTGCTGGATCCGTTATCACTGGATCTGGACGCAATGATTTTAGCGAACTGATTTCCCTTTACGCTCACAAGCTGAGGCGACCTGCATGAAACCTGGGCATACCGGTTTAACCCACTTGGTTCACTCCACGCGCTATTCATGGAAGGGACTCAAGGCCGCGTTTAGAAATGAGGCGGCTTTTCGCCAAGAAGTCGTGATTACGGCGTTGCTGCTGCCTTTTGCCTGGTGGATAGGCGACAGCATCATCAGTTGGCTACTGCTGGTGAGTAGCCTGTTTTTCGTATTGATCGTCGAGCTCTTGAACAGTGCGATTGAAAACGTGGTGGATCGCATTGGCACCGAGCATCATGAGTTGTCCGGCCGGGCCAAGGATATCGGCTCGGCCGCGGTTATGCTGTCGCTCATCATGGCCGGCCTTACTTGGGGGCTATTGGGTTGGGAAAAGTTTTTTGGCTAAGCTGATTTAAGCGCTGAACGTTTTTAATACGCTGGTAGCGAGGTAGTTATGCACATAAACGACGATTTTTTACCGTTGTCGACGCTGCCAGCGTCGTTACAAACAGCCATGCAAGCCGCTTGGCAGCGTTTGAGTGAGGCACTCACCCAGGCAGACAACGTGGCGGAAATGACCAAGCAGGAGCTGCCTTCAAGTAGTTGGCAGGGGCTTTCTGAGCAGCGTCGCGAAGCCCTGGCCAGGGTACTGGCTATCTCCACCTTTGCGCTGGATACCCTGGCCCGTTACCCGCAGTGGCTGGCTGAGCTGGATATTGCCGGTGAATTGGACACAAACCCCGGGCGAGATGAGCTGGCCAGCTGGCTGATGGAGTCACTGGAGAGTGCCGAGGACGAAGCTGCGATGCAGCGGGTGCTTCGCCGCTTTCGCCGCAAGCACATGGTGGGGATTATCTGGCGTGATCTAAATCGCCGCGCCGGTGACACCATGTGGGAGACGTCGAAAGCCGTTTCTGAACTGGCTGAGATCTGCTTGGAAGCCGCATTGAGCTGGCTGGAACAGTTTTATGCCCCACGCTGGGGAGCGCCTGCGCCACGTAAAGATGGCACGCCCCAGCGGTTGGTCGTGCTGGGGATGGGCAAACTGGGCGCGGGTGAGCTGAATCTCTCTTCCGATATCGATCTTATTTTTGCCTTCCCCGAAAAGGGGGAAACCCAGGGCGGGCGCAAGCCTTTAGAACACCAGGAGTACTTTACCAAGCTGGGACAAAAACTGATCGCAGCCCTGGATGCCATGACGGCGGATGGCTTCGCATTCCGCGTCGATATGCGGCTTAGGCCACTAGGCGATGGCGGTCCGTTGGTCGGCAGTTTCGCCATGCTCTCAAGCTATTACCAGGATCAAGGCCGCGAGTGGGAGCGCTACGCCATGCTCAAAGCCCGCCCGGTGGCGGGCGATCTGGACGCCGGCAGCGAACTACTGGCCGGTTTGCGCCCCTTTGTGTATCGCCGCTATCTCGATTTCGGTGCGATCGAGTCGCTGCGCGAACTGAAGGCAATGATCAATCGCGAAGTAAAGCGCAAAGGCATGCAGAACAATATCAAACTCGGCCCTGGGGGTATTCGCGAGGTTGAGTTCGTGGTGCAGGCTTTTCAACTGATACGCGGCGGCCGTGATACGGAGCTGCAGGTAACGTCGCTAAAAATCGCCTTGAACCGCTTGCCTGAGTTAGGGTTGTTGCCGCAAGCCGTCGTCGATGAGCTGTTGCCGGACTATGCCTTTTTGCGCGATGTAGAGCACGCGCTTCAAGCGCTTGAGGATCGGCAGACCCAAACCCTGCCCAGCGATGACAGCGACCGTGAGCGCGTTGCTTTCGCCATGGGGCATGAAGATTGGCCTGGGCTGATGGCAAGGCTTGATGAAGTAAGGGAGCGGGTTCGCCAGCATTTTGATGCAGTGATCGCAGACCCCGAAGAGGATGTCGAAGAGGCCAACGATGATAGCCAGCTCGGCCTTGCTCAGTGGCGGCTGATTTGGCGTGGCGAACTAGAAGCGGAGGAGGCCAGCGCGCACCTTGCGGAGGCGGGCTTTAACGAACCGGAAAAAGCCTTGAAGCGCCTTCAGAGCCTTTACCATTCTCGCCAAGTGCAGAGTATGCAGCGGATCGGCTTTGAGCGGCTGGATGCGTTGATGCCCCTGTTGCTGGATGCAGTGTCAGAAAATGACGCACCGGATACCGCGCTGGTGCGGGTTCAGCCGCTCATCGAAGCCGTTTTGCGGCGGACGGCTTATCTAGCGCTGTTACGTGAAAATCCCCAGGCGCTTGAACACCTGATGCGGCTGTGTGCTGCCAGCCCCTGGATCGCCGAACAGCTCTCGCGTTACCCCATTCTACTTGATGAATTGCTAACCCCGGAAACGCTGTACACCCCGGCCGATAAAGCGCGCCTGGCCGATGAGCTGCGACAAACGCTCAATCGCTTGCCAGAAGATGACGAAGAGGCGCAGCTGGAAGCGCTGCGCGTGTTTAAACATGCGCAAACGCTGCATGTGGCGGCTTCCGATATCGTGGGTACCCGGCATCTAATGAAAGTAAGCGATTACTTAACCTTTATTGCCGAGGTCATTCTCGATGCGGTGCTGGTGATGGCGTGGAAGCATATCACCCGTAAGCATGGTGTCCCTGAAGGTCTTGACGCGGGTGAAGCAGCGTTTCTGATTGTCGGCTACGGCAAGCTGGGAGGTATCGAGCTAGGTTACAGTTCAGATTTAGACTTGGTTTTTCTCCACGACAGCGATGGTCAAGGCACGACTGACGGCCCAAGGCCCATTGATACTGCGGTATTTTTTACCCGCCTGGGGCAGCGCATTATCCACTTGCTTACCGCGGTAACGCCCACGGGCACGCTTTATGAAGTCGATATGCGACTCAGGCCTTCGGGTAATTCAGGGTTGCTGGTGACTTCACTCAAAGCGTTCGCCGACTATCAGCGCCAGAATGCCTGGACTTGGGAGCACCAGGCATTAGTCCGCGCCCGTGTAGTGGCGGGGAGCGATACGCTGGCCGACAAATTCAGTCAGCTGAGGGGCGACATTTTAGGCGGTGAGCGGGACAACGCCGTGCTGCGCGACGAGGTCGTCAAGATGCGGCAAAAAATGCGCGATCATCTGGGCAGTAAAGCGACGAGTGGTACGTTTAATATCAAGCACGATGCGGGCGGCATGGTAGACATTGAGTTTCTCTGCCAATACGCGGTGCTAGCACTCGCTCACCAAACCCCTGCGCTACTGACTTACAGCGACAATATCCGGATTTTAGAGAGCCTGACTGAAAGTGGGCACTTACCTCATGAAGAGGCTGAGCGACTGCGCGAGGCGTATTTAGCCTATCGTAGTGCTACCCACCGAGCAGCGCTTACCGGTGAAAAAGCGCTCACTGATGGCGAAGAGTTTCGCGAACAGCGCCATATCGTCACCGCGCTCTGGCAGCGCTTTCTTGAGCCACCAGCCGCCAAAAATAACTAACCCGGCAGCCGGGTCACACTGACAAGGACGACACAATGAAGCCATGGCGTCAGGCGGGGTGGCCCGTATGATGGGACATATTCTGGCCACGTTACTGCCGGTATTTTTAATCGCCGGCTGTGGCGCTGCCTATGGGCACTACCGGAAGCCCGATATTCGCAGCCTTAATACGCTCAATATGGAGCTGTTCGTTCCCCTGCTGGTCTTTGCGGTGCTGGCGGATCGCCAAGCGCCGTTAGCGGAGTACGCTTGGCTCGCGACAGCGGCGGTGGCCGTGGTGTTAGGGTCAGGCCTTATGCTGTGGCCGTTGGCGACGTGGCTCAAGCTGGATATTAAAACCTTTCTTCCGCCGATGATGTTCAATAATTCGGGCAACATGGGGGTGCCATTACTGGTGCTGGCCTTTGGGCCTGATGCACTGCCTGCCGCAGTGGTGGTGTTTATTGTTGAGATGCTGCTGCACTTTTCGGTGGGGCTTTATATGTTAAACCCGCGTACTTCGCTATGGCGCATGCTGCGTATGCCTATCGTGTTGGCGAGCGTAGCAGGGTTGGCCGTCAACCTCAGCGGCATGCCGCTACCCAGCTGGCTGCTCGAAGCCATGCGGATGCTGGGTGAAATATGTATACCGCTGATGCTGTTTGCGTTAGGCGTGCGGCTGCTGGAAATCGACTTTAGCGATTGGCGCACAGGCATGCTGGGGGCCGTGCTTTGCCCGCTTTCCGGGTTGGTGATTGCGTTGCCATTAATGTGGCTGCTGCCCATGAATGCGTTGCAGGCCGCGGTGCTGCTGGTGTTTGCAGCGCTACCGCCAGCGGTATTGAATTACTTGGTGGCAGAGCAGTACCAGTTGGCGCCCCAGAAAGTGGCGTCGCTGGTACTGATTGGTAATCTCGGGAGCTTGGTAGTGATGCCGCTTACGCTAGCCGCGGCATTCACTTGGGTACATGCACCGCTTTAACGGGCGATGCAATGAGTGACGGCGCTCTTATCGATCATCTTTGACTTCACTGTCTTTAACTTCGTAGTGACCTTCTAATGCGTCCTGTTGACCTGGACGACGGTGAGGCGACGCCTGCGGGGACGCATGGCCTTGAGAGTAGCCGCCACCAATATCTTGCGCCTGCTGCGCACGTAGCTGTTCCATACGTTTTTTCATTTTATGCCGCACAAAAGGCATCATTGCCCAGCCAATCAATAAGAAAAACAGGCCAAGTACCACGCCTACTATCATCAACGCGCCAAACGCCAGCCATGTAAACAGCAGTTTTAAACTACCTGCCAAACCGGTGGGCTGGGTTTGCGCGGCACGGGCGCGCCATTGGTTTGCCGCTTGCCATGCTGCGTTGCGTTGGTCGCGATTCATCTGTGGCATGAGAGCCTCCATCGGTTGTTCGCCCCCTTTGGAACACAGTGGGTCTCGCAAGTTCATTGTAGGTTTAAGCGATCAAGGCGCGAAGCTTTAGACTGGGCGCCAGGCCTGCTGACCGTGCGGTAAGGTTTTTCAGCTGTTACCATTAAGCTGTACAAGACACGTTTAGTTGTACAAGCATTCGCTTAGTGTGTAGTGCTTATCTAAACAAAGCTCATTTAACAGGATGGTTATATGGCTAATCATGGAGGCAAGTCGGTTTTCATCGCATCGGTGGTGATTATCTTTGGCTTGGTAATAGTCGGAGCATCCTTTCCAGAAGGTTTTGCTAACGCCGCGGAAAGCGCATTGACGACCATTACCGGTCTATTTGGGTGGTTTTATCTATTTTCTGTTTTTGGGTTTGTGATTTTTCTCTTTGGCTTGGCGCTGAGTAAATACGGTAAAGTTCGCTTGGGGCCGCAGGACAGTCGTCCTAACTATACGTTTTTTTCGTGGATAAGCATGCTACTGGCGGCGGGCTTTGGTGTCGGCCTGGTGTTCTATGGCATGGCAGAACCCATGTTTCACTTTATTGAACCCCCTTATGGGGATAGAACCGCCGAAACCGAAGCAGCAGCACGCTACGCTATTCAATATAGCTATTTTAACTGGGGCATACACCAGTGGGCGGCCTTCTCCATTGTGGGACTAATCATCGCCTATTTTCAGTTCCGCAAAGGGCAGGCGGGGCTTGTGTCTTCGGTGTTGTCGTCAATAACGGCTAAAAATCCGAAGGTGCGTCCCTATGCCTCTTGGTTAGACGTGTTTGCAGTGGTGGCCACGGTAATGGGCGTGGCGACCTCGCTCGGCTTGGGTGTCCTGCAAATGAACGGCGGTTTGAATGCCGTGTTTGGCCTTCCTGAAAACGGTCTTTGGCAGTTTATTATTCTGTTCGTGATGTTCTGTGCTTACATGGCATCCACTTGGTCGGGTTTGGACAAAGGCATCAAGCGTCTTTCTAATCTCAACATGGTGCTATGCATTGGGCTGATGCTGTACGTGCTGTTCACTGGCCCCACCGTTGCAATACTCGAAACGATTACCGTCGGGATTGGCGATTATCTGCAGAATTTCATTGGTATGAGCCTGCGTATTTCACCGTACAGCGATAATGAGTGGGCAAGCAGCTGGACGATTTTCTACTGGGCCTGGGTGATTGCCTGGTCACCCTTTGTGGGCACCTTCATCGCTCGCGTATCCCGTGGTCGTACTATTAAAGAGTATGTCTTTGGGGTGCTGTTTGTACCGCCGTTGCTCGCCTGTTTGTGGATTGGCGTCTTTGGTGGGGCGGCACTTCAGATGGAGTTGAACGGTACGGATGTCGGCTTGGCAGCGGCGACCCAGGACAATATAACGGTGGCCCTGTTCGAGATGTTCGACTTAATGCCATTTTCGGGCGTGCTGTCCGTAGTCGCCATGATGCTGATCTTTATTTTCCTGGTCACCTCAGCCGATTCTGCCTCGTACATTGTGGCGCAAATGACCGATAATGGTTCGATTAACCCACCGCTGTATAAGCGCGTTATCTGGGGTGTGCTGATTGCGGCGATCTGCCTGACGCTGATTGCCTCAGGGGGTTTGACGGGGCTGCAGTCGGCGTCGGTGCTATCGGCACTGCCCTTCACCTTTATTCTGTATATGATGGTGTTCGTGCTGGTGCAGGAATTGCGTGCGGATCGTAAAGCAATGCTGACGCAGCTCTATCGCCGTCATGGTGAAACGCCCGTGGGTGCGGATGCCTTTGAGGCCGAGCTTTTAGGCGAAGAAGAGCGCCTACGCCGTGCGCCCAGTGTGGTCAACCGGCGCATTAATAGTTAGCATCGCTAGAAACAGGCAAGCTTTCGATGCTGGGAGCTTGCCACTTCAGGAACATAAAAACATGGAGCGAAGATGCTAATGGCTCGGCAAGGCCGCCATGGAGCAACGCGAAGGCAGCCCAAAGGCGTAGCCTTTGACCGTTGGCTCGATCGGGTAGTGACCGTGGCCGTGCTGACTGCCCTGGTGATTGGTTTGGCCGCGGTGGCCGCCCACTGGCTGCTCTGACGCTGTTAGTTTTTCCCCATTTATGTGACAACGCCTGTCGTCATGCCGGGCGTTTTTGTGTCTCTATCCGGTTGCGGCCTAGGCGTTTAGCGCGGTACAGGTTTTGGTCCGCTCGCTCAATCAGCGCCTCAGCGCTCACTAAAAAGCCTGGCGACATACTGGCCACGCCCATGCTTACCGTGAGGTCGGAGTGGGTGCTTGAGAAGGCGTGGGGGATCGCCAGCGACAGCACGGCTTCACGCAAACAGTTGGCAACGCTCACCGCGTCATCGTGGTCTTGGCCTGGCAGGACGCAAACAAACTCTTCGCCGCCATAGCGGGCAAGTAAGTCCCCTGCAGGGTCAATGCACTGATTGAGCGTATTGGCGACGGCGCGCAGCGTCTCGTCTCCCATGGCGTGGCCATAATGATCGTTAAACTCTTTAAAGTTATCGATATCGATAAAGATGACCGACAGCGGCTGGTGTGTTTGCTGCGCCAAATGCCAGCGGCGTTTATAAAACGCATCGAAGTGGCGGCGATTGGCGACACCCGTTAGGCCATCCATGTTGGAAAGATGATGTAGTTGGTCGCGCTGTTCCAACCCTTGCTGAAAAGCTTTTAACAGGTGGTCGAGGCTATCCACTAAGTGCCCCAGCTCATCATGGCGGTGACCGCGCAGGGCTGGCTTAGGCCATTGCCCTGGGTGACGCGGGTCCGTTTGCGCTATCGCGGCATGTACTTTAAGCAATGGGCGGGTAATAAATTGGTGAAAAAAAGTGATGACCAAAATACTTAAAATAAACGCTTCTAAAATACGAATACCCACAACCGAGTAGATCCGAGCCAGGAACTGCTGGGTTAAATACCCTTCAGCCAGTATCAGCTCAATCTCGCCGACAACGGCGTCTGGAAGATCGCTGCCAATGTAGTAGTGGAGGTCGGTTTGGTGGTGCAGTAAATCTCCAAACAAATGTTGGCTGAGCCACGTGGAAGCGGGTGGTTCGGCGCTGTTAAATTCAGCCAGCGCGCGGCCAAAGTCATCGCTTATGGAAACCCACGCCACTTCGTCATCGCTAAACAACCCATAGGCTATTTGGTGGGCAAGGTCGGGATTAAGCTGAAATGCGGCTTCCGCCGCGGCACCATTGACGACGGCAAGTTGCTGGGTGACCCGCAGTTGTACTTCTTGGCGCATGGTGTTGGCATAACTTAAGAGTTCGATAGTGCCAGCGACACTGCTAATCAGCATGGCAATCAGCAGGGTAAGGAGTGCTTGCTTAGTCGTTAAACTGCCCTTTTTAAGAGGGCCGCCAATGGCAAGAAATCGAGAGCGTGGGCGCATCACTGTCGCATCTCCTGCTCATCTTCAACCAGTAACGCTAACTGCGTTTGCAGGCGTGCCAGCAGAGCATCAGGCACGCTGAGGTGGCAAGCGAGGTAAAGCGGCGCACTAGAGAAAGTAAACAAATGCTCGAGCGCAATATTTTGTTTTGTTGCCATGAATTCACCGGTTGCTTTGCCTGTCACAACGACATCGATCAGGCCTGCCTTTAAACGCGCGATGTTCTCTTGCTCTGAGGGCGCGCGTATCACATTAATACCTTGAGCGGCGACATAGTCGCCTACGGCATCTTCGCGAAAGCCACCCACACGTAAGTGGCGTAGCTCCTCAAGTGTCGCGATGCTAAGACCGCGGTCGGCTAAACTAAAAGCTGCCCATTCATTGACGACCAGGGGCCCAACCCAGTCAAACAGTGCTTCTCGCTCGCGTGTGCGGGTGGTGGAATAGACGCAGTGTAGCGGTCGTAAGCGTGCTTCCGTGAAGGCGCGTGCCCAGGGCAAAAGCCGAAAGTAAGCCTCAATGTCTGCTTGGCGTAGCGCATTACGTAGCAGTAGCGTTGCGCTGCCGATAATCTGTCCTTGATCATCCAAATAGTTGAACGGTGGATACTCTTCCGTGTTGATGGTGAGCGTCATGGCCTTGAGCGGCAGGCTGACGCTACCCAAGGTCGAGAGAAGCATTATGCCCATCCAGTATCGCCATTGGCGAATGACGTTATTGTTATTCATCGTCAACTACCTCTAGGGGCGTTCACTTTGCGCGCGGTCCAGCGCTCGCTGCATCAGCGCTACCAAACGTTGATCGGTGGCTTGGTTAACGGCAAAGTATAAAGATGATTCGCTGAGTATATGTATCGGGACAACACTGTTTTTAGGCAGGCCTTCGGCGTCGGCAATCCAGTTGGCGACATCCACGCTATAAGCCCACAAATCAACCCGGCCACGGGCCAACATATGCAGCGCGCTGCGGTTATCGATGGCTGGAAACAGCAGGCGTTCAGGGTAGCCTGCTTCTAACAGCGCCTGCGCGCCAATATCTTCACGGATCACGGCCACGGTAAGGCCGCGCTCAATGGCTTGTGCCAATGAGTCAATCGCAACCGGGGCGTTGCGATGGGCCAATAACGCCACGCGGTCTTTTGCTATCGGGCCCACCCAGTGAAAGCTGGCCTCTCGGGCAGCGGTGCGGGTAGTGGAAAATAACACCGTGTTCGGCTGGTTCAGGGCGAGTTCATAACCACGAACCCAGGGATAATGGCGGATATCTTGTCGGCTTAGCGGTGTCCCGGTCGCCGTAAAAATGGCTTCCAGTAGTTCGACTGATAAACCGGTTAACCGTTGGCGGTCGTTAGCGCCATCGATCTTGTCATCAAGATAGTTATAAGGAGGGTACTCTTCCGTAATAAACGTTAATGACGCCAATGTAAGCGGCGTTTCAGCATAGGTGCTAGGGGTGATCGCCAAGCAAACACACAGCACGGCTATCAGCCGTTCTAACAGGCGTGGATAGAAGCGCCGTGCAGATGACGGGACTAATCCCATTGCGGTTTACCCATGTGAATTAACAATCAATCAAACTTAGAGCAACGCCGAGCGGCTGTCACCTCTAATCTGCCAACGTAAGCCGTGGCGCCCAGCTAGCTCTACCTGCTAGGCTTACGCCTTCCCCTGTGAGAGAAAACCAATGCTGTCTGCTAACACTGCTAAGGCGACTGATGGCTACGCATCGCGTCGAGAAATTTTTGGCTGGGCGATGTTTGATTTTGCCAATCAGGCCTACACGTTGCTCATCATTACCGTCGTGTTTGGCGAGCTCTTTACTACGGTAATTGTGGGCGACCGAGGTGACAACTTTCGGCTTGCCAATTTCTTGTGGAGCCTAGCCCTGGCAGTGAGCTATCTGATGGTGGTGATCACGGCCCCCTTGTGCGGTGCGGTCATGGACTATCGGGCAGAGAAAAAGCGTTTTCTGCTGATGAGCTATCTCGCCACGGTGGTCACCACGGCCATGCTTTACTTTGTCGAGCCCGGCTTCGTCATCATTGGCCTGCTATTGATCGTGCTGTCGAACTACGCCTATTCCATGGGGGAGTCGTTTATTGCCGCCTTTTTACCCGAGCTTGGGCCGCCCGAGTCGCTGGGTAAAATTTCCGGGTTTGGCTGGGCACTGGGCTACATCGGGGGGTTGTTCGCCGCCGGTTTCACCCTGGTGGTGTTAGGTGAGGCAAGCGCTGACAACTTTGAACGCATTCGCTGGGTGGGGCCTTTCGCTGCAGGGTTTTTCCTGATTACCGCTATCCCCACTTTTTTATGGTTAAAAGAGCGCGGTACGCCCCAGCCTCACGGCGTCTCGTATCGTCATATTGCCTTGAAGCGCGTGACCTCTACGCTGCATGAATTGCGCTACTTCAAAGACCTGACCACTTTTTTAGTGTCGCTGCTGTTTTCGATGGCGGGGGTCTACATCATTATCGCCTTTGCGTTTATTTACGGTGCCCAAGTGATCGGCTGGGATGAAGGCGTGCGCAATATTATGTTCATTATCGTTCAAGTCACTGCGGCGGCAGGCGCGCTAGGGTTTGGATGGATCCAGGATCGATTAGGGGCCAAGCATACTTACCAAATAACGCTGGCGCTTTGGGTGCTGGCGATTATTGCTATTTGGGCGACGCCTGAGGTGACGCAGTGGGTCAACGGGCAATTTGAGGCGCAGTGGCAGGCCCAATACGTCTTCCTCGTAGTGGGTTGCCTGGCAGGGCTCAGCCTGGGCTCTAGCCAATCCGCCAGCCGGGCCCTGGTTGGCCTATTTTCACCGCTGGGTAAATCCGCTGAATTTTTCGGTTTCTGGGGGTTGGCAAATAAGTTAGCAGGGGTGTGTGGCATCGTGATGCTGGGTGTGCTGCAAACGCTTATCGGCTTGCAAGCGTCTATCCTGTTATGTGTGGCTTTGTTCGTTATTGCGATGCTGATTTGCGCCAAGGTCAACGAGCGCCGGGGCCGCGAAGCTGCACTGGCATGGGAAGGCGAGTCGTCATCTCAGCACTCATAAGGCTCGATGAGAGGCGCTTACCTCAGCGAGGTGAACGATGTTGACGCACACAGCAACGCCAAGGGCACAGCGAGGTGGCATCGTCATGATGCTACTGCTTTGGGTGCTGTTAATGGCGGTGGGCACGTGGTGGATACATGGCGGCCTGGAGGAAATGATGCGCCCCAATGCCAATATCGTGCATACCCTACCTGCCGGTGAACCGATTACGTTAAAGCGTAATCGTGCCGGGCATTTTGAAGCGCCTGGCCGTATCAATGGTGAGCCCGTCACCTTTTTGCTCGATACGGGCGCCACCTATGTGGCGATACCGGGTGGCTTAGCCGATGAGCTGGGCTTGGTGCCGGGGCGCAGCGCTTGGTTCAATACTGCCAATGGCCGGGTGGAAGGTAGCTTGACCGAACTGGACGAGGTTTCACTGGGCGGTTTAACAGTGCAGAATGTACAGGGGTCTATTAGCCCTGGCATGGAGCGCGACACCGTCCTGCTCGGCATGAGTTTTTTGAACCTCTTGTCGATTGAAATGCAGGCCGGTGAAATGGTGTTGAGCCTTCCCGAGCAGTGAGTTCAGCTTGTGAAGGTGGCGGTAATAGGAAGCAGTAAACAGCTAAGTTTCAGAAACAGAGTGCCAACACGCTAAGGAGTTGCTATGGGCATTGAAGTAGGTGGTTTATTAGGGTTAATTTGGCTTGTTATCGTTATTTGGGCCATTGTGAAAGTGGCTAAAAGCGGCGCAGGGGGTGTTGCCAAGCTCATTTGGATCTTGGTACTGCTGTTTTTCCCGCTGGTTGGTTTAATCGCGTGGTTCCTGTTTGGCCCCAAAGGGTAGACGCGGGATGCCATGACGAAAAAAAAGGCAGGCCGATGACGGCCTGCCTTTTTGGTAACTCGAGTAGTCAATAATAAATAAAGATTACTCTGTCGTGTCATTTCCTTCGCCGGGCGGTGCTTTATAATGCCCAGGTATTTTTAGCTTTTCCCCGTTGGGCAGGTCACGCACTTGGGTTGGAATGTAAACACGTTTAATAACACTTTTCGTTTTGCTACTTCCCATGGCAGGTTCCTCCTGTCAAATTGTCGACAGTTAGCGTTTTCACATTAGCTCCCGTTGGTGTGAGAATCAAGTGTCTGGCCTAATACCGCCATCAATAAACGTAACGGTAACGACAGTAGCAGGTGTTTTGATGGTTTTGAGGTATCCTGAGAGCCAACAATAGGGCACCTGCAATGAAACTGGGTGAGCGGGTGAGAAAATAAACAGCCTAAGCGGAGTGCAAAAAGAGGATGGTAGATCACTTGGAACAGCAGTTTCAGGCGCTTGAATCGCAAGAGCCTGTCATGCCTGACTATCCCGATCAAGATCATGTCCTGATCATAGAAGATGATCAGCGCCTGGCCGAACTTACCCGGGATTACTTGGAAGCAAACGGCTTCCAAGTAACGCTGGAGGCGGATGGGTCTAAAGGGGTTGATCGTATTTTAACCCTGCAACCCGATTTAGTAATTTTAGATTTAATGCTGCCAGGGGAAGATGGCTTGGCGATTTGCCGCCGCGTTAGACCTAATTTTGCTGGGCCGATCATGATGCTGACGGCACGCACCGACGATCTGGATCAAGTCTTGGGGCTTGAAATGGGCGCTGATGATTACGTGCCAAAACCCGTTCAACCACGCGTACTGCTGGCCCGCATGCGGGCGCTCCTTCGCCGCGCTGATGGGCCAGCGCCGGATGGCGAAATGCGGCTGCGCTTTGAAAACCTGGAAATCGATAATGCCACGCGCGAGGCTTGGCTCTCTGGTGAGCGCATTGACTTAACCAGCGCTGAGTTTGACCTGCTCTGGCTATTAGGTCGCAACGCTGGCCGTGTGCTTACCCGTGAAGAGATATTCAGTGACTTACGCGGCATTAAGTATGATGGGCAAGACCGCTCTATTGATGTGCGTGTGTCGCGTATTCGACCCAAAATTGGCGATGACCCGAACCAACCCCACCGAATCAAAACCGTGCGCAGTAAAGGTTATCTCTTCGTTAAAGACAGTTGATCAATCAGAGGGAAAGCATCATGCGGCGGGTGCTCAGTAACGGCTCGTTTTTAAGGTTCTATTTGTTGCTGGGCGTAGCGCTTTTAGTCGTATTTGTGATCGCATTGGCGGGACGTTCGTTTATCGAGCAGGTGCGCCGCGAAGACTACCGTGAACAGCTTGCTTCACTGCCCATGTCGCTGATGACGCAACAGTTGGCTGACCTACCTGAAGGCCAGCGTAATATCCTGCTTGCGCGTTTTTCTGAGCAGCTTGAGTTGCAATTGTCTTTACAGCCCATCAACGAGGTGGAGCTAGGCTACTTCGAGCGCTCACGCCTTGAGCAAGGTAAAATTCTGGTGGCTGAAAGCCCGTGGTTACTACAGCAGCGCTTACCTGGCGATACGTGGTTGCTGCAAGCCAGGCTCGAAGATTGGAGTGAGCATCAATGGTACGGCAGCATCGCGCTGTTGGGTGATTGGCTGGCGGCGGCGCCCGACGATGCGCGTGAAAACCGTATCGCCCAACTGCGCCCAGGCAGTTGGCCGCTGCAGCTGGTGTCTGAATTACCAGCCGGGCTATCGACGCAGCAGCAAGTACAGTTGGCCAGCGGCAGCGTGATCACTCGGTTAGTGTCTGACAATCTCTCTATCACGCTGCTCTATCAACTGCCGGGCGAATCTCAGTGGTTAAAGGCGGGGCCTATTTCCCGCGGCGACACACTGCCTCCGAACCTCCACCTGCCGCTTCTGGTGGGGCTGATGATCGTACTCAGCCTGATTATCTACTTGATCATGCGCAGTATTGAAGCCCGAATGGCACGCCTAGAGCTGGCCGCGACTAGGATTGCCAGTGGCCGCTTGGAAACCCGCGTAAAAGTGGAAAGCGGCGACTTTTTGGGCCGCTTGGGTATGGCGTTTAACGGCATGGCCAATCAAGTGCAGAGTCTCTTACGTGGACAGCAAGAGATGATACGGGCGGTGTCCCATGAGCTGCGCACCCCGGTCGCCCGCATTCGCTTTGCGGTGCAAATGGTCGAGGACATGACCGAACAGCCCGCTATTCGCCGCCAGTTGCAGGGCATCGATGCCGATATTGCCGAGCTGGATGAGTTGGTGGATGAGATTCTCACCTATGCACGCTTAGGGGGAGAAACGGTGAATGGCGCCGAGCTGGAAACTGCCCTGGTAGAGTGCCGCGCCATGGCCGAGCGGGTGATTGACACGCTTTCTCCACTGCATAAAGGTTTGGCGTTAACGCTTGCCGAGGGCCCTGAAATCGAGCTGATGGCGGAGCCACGCTATCTTCAGCGCGCCCTGCAGAATTTAGTCGGTAACGCCTGTCGGCACGCCAAGTCTCAGGTAGTGATCCAGCTGTGGGATGAGCCCAATCTGGTGCGTATTGACGTTGAAGATGACGGTCCCGGCATTCCTCCCGAAGCGCGAGCGGATATTTTTAAACCCTTCGCCCGGCTAGATGACAGCCGCGCACGCAGTTCCGGCGGCTACGGGTTGGGGCTTTCGATCGTGCAGAAGATCATGGCCGGGCACGGCGGCAGTGTGACTATCGACACCAGCCCTTCCCTGGGCGGTGCGCGCTTTACGCTGCTGGTTCCTCGTCGCGATCCGCCGGCTTAACCCCCGTGAGCACCGCAAAGGAGGTTTCCCGCGCGGTGCGCAAGAAATCCTGCATCCACGGCGCTTCACGCGTCTCTTCACGGATCGCCGCATAGAGCGTACTCCATACTCCCTGCTCGCCTAGCTTCACCGCGCTAACGTAATCGCGCTCTAAATACTCGGTGAGCGCCCAGTTGGGCAGGGCGCAGACGCCGCGCCCGCTGGCCACTAGCTGCATCATCATAATGGTCAATTCAGCGGTGCGGATCTCCCGAGGGCGTACATTCGCCGGTTGCAAAAACTGAGTGAAAATATCCAACCGTGACTGTTCAACCGGGTACGTGATCAAGGTTTCATCCGCCAGCGCCTGGGGCTCAATGAAGCTCTGGCCTGCAAACGCGTGCTGGCGGGCGACGGCTAATAATCCCTCATAGCGAAACAGCGGTGCGTAGTGAATACCCTCAAGCGGCTGGGGGTCGGCGGTGATCACCAGATCCAACTGTTCGCGGGCAAGCGCCGGGAGGGGATCAAAGTGGTGGCCACTGGGAATGTCGATTTCCACCTCTGGCCAGTGATCGCGAAAGTAATCCACCGTCGGCATCAACCACTGAAAACAGCTATGGCACTCGATGGCCATATGCAAACGACCTTGCTCGGTGCCTGCTAAGCGCGCCAAATCCCGCTCCGCTTTGCGTACTTCCGGCAGCACCTGGTCAGCTAAGGCGAGGAGGCGTAAGCCCGCGCGGGTGAATTCCACCGGGCGGGTTTTGCGCACGAATAGCGCACTATCCACGCGGCTCTCCAAGTCTTTCAACTGGTGAGAAAGCGCCGATTGGGTCAAATGCACGCGATCGGCAGCATCGACCAAAGAGCCGGTTTCACGCAGCGCCAGCAGGGTGCGTAGATGTCGCAGTTCAATCATTGTGAGTATTTTTCATCTTTACTATTAGAAACTTTAGTTTGATTCACTAAGACGTGGTGCCCAGACTGTGCGAATTCATTCACGTTGGTAGAGTTCATCATGACAGTTTCTCATATTCTCGGCTATCCCCGTATCGGTGCTCAGCGCGAACTTAAAAAGGCCACTGAAGCATATTGGAAAGGCGACCTAACGCGTAACGAACTGGAAAGTACGGGCCGTGAGCTTCGTCTGCGTCACTGGAAGGCACAGCAAGAAGCGGGGCTGGATTTCGTGAGCGTGGGTGATTTCGCCTTTTATGATCAAGTGCTGAACGTATCCGTCACGCTAGGCGCCGTGCCTGCCCGCTTTAATGCCCAGCACGAAGTGGCGGGGGGCAATATCGACCTCGACACCAGCTTTCGCATGGCCCGTGGCCGCGCGCCCAGCGGTGAGCCCGCCGCCGCCTGTGAAATGACTAAGTACTTCGACACTAACTACCACTACCTCGTCCCGGAACTGCACGAAGGGCAAACGTTTACACTGGCCTCTGACCGCCTGTTCGACGAAGTGGATGAGGCGTTACACGCGGGTTTTACCCCCAAAGTAACGCTAACCGGGCCGTTGACGTGGCTATGGCTGGGTAAAACCAAAGGAAATGATTTTGATCGTTTAACG
This sequence comes from Halomonas sp. UBA3074, assembly GCF_002366715.1. Lineage (GTDB taxonomy): Bacteria > Pseudomonadota > Gammaproteobacteria > Pseudomonadales > Halomonadaceae > Vreelandella. Next base: position 52,640 of record NZ_DFBS01000022.1, read on the forward strand.
CTGCTCGACAGCGTATTGAACGTGTATGGCGAAATATTATCGCGACTTGCGACCCAAGGCATCGAGTGGGTGCAACTGGACGAGCCTGCGCTAGTGCAGGATCTACCGCTGTCTTGGCAGCAAGCGTTTGAGCGCGCCTACCACCGCTTGCAGGCGGCACCGCTAAAGCTGCTGTTAGCCACTTACTTTGGTGGCCTGGGTGACAACCTTTCATTGGCCACCCGCCTACCCGTCGCTGGTTTACACATTGACGCCGTGCGAGCGCCGCAACAAGTCGAGAGTGTGATCGACCGTCTTGGACCCCACCAAGTGCTATCCATTGGTTTTGTCGACGGCCGCAACATCTGGCGGGCCGACTTAGCCGCGTTGCGCGAACGCTTGCTGCCATTAAAAGTTCGCTTAGGGCAGCGGCTTTGGCTGGCGCCGAGCTGCTCGCTGCTGCATGTGCCGGTAGACCTGGCGCAGGAAAGCGAACTTGGTGAAGCGCTCGTGAGCTGGTTGGCGTTTGCCCAGCAGAAGCTGGCGGAAGTGGTTACCCTGGCGCGGCTGATTGATAACCGCGCAACACCTGAGGATGAGCAGCGTTTGGATGCTGCGACGCGAGCACTGGATGCTCGGCGCGAGTCGACGCGGATCCATCAAGCCGTGGTGAGCGAGCGGCTGGCGGCGATCACCGCTGCCGACAGCCAGCGGCAGGCGCCCTACGGTGTACGGGCTGAGTCTCAGCGCCGGGCGCTGAACCTACCGCTATTCCCGACCACGACCATTGGGTCGTTCCCTCAAACCGATGCGATTCGTGCGGCGCGGCGCGCCTTTAAAGCCGGCGAGCTGTCATCAGCGGACTATGAAGCCCGGATGCAGGCCGAAATTGCCTACGCGGTGGAGCGCCAGGAAGCGTTGGATATTGACGTGCCGGTGCATGGCGAGGCCGAGCGCAACGATATGGTGGAGTACTTTGGCGAGCAGCTTGAAGGGTTTGCCTTTACCCGGTTTGGCTGGGTGCAGAGCTACGGTTCACGCTGTGTTAAGCCACCGGTTATTTTTGGTGACGTATCCCGCCCAGCCCCAATGACCGTTCGCTGGAGCCAATATGCCCAAACGCTGACCGCTAAACCCATGAAAGGCATGCTGACCGGGCCAGTCACGATACTGCAGTGGTCGTTTGTACGCGATGACCAGCCGCGGGAAACCACCTGCCGTCAGATTGCGCTGGCGCTGCGCGATGAGGTGCTGGATCTGGAAAACGCCGGGATCAACGTGATTCAAATTGATGAGCCGGCCCTACGTGAGGGGCTGCCGCTGCGCCAGAGCGAGTGGCAGCGCTATCTGGATTGGGCTGTTGAGAGCTTCCAGCTAAGCGCGGCAGGTGTTGCGAATACCACGCAAATCCATACTCATATGTGTTACTCGGAATTCAACGACATCATCGGAGCGATTGCTGCGCTGGATGCCGACGTGATCACCATCGAAACATCGCGCTCGGATATGCACCTGCTAGACGCCTTCCAGGACTTCGCATACCCCAACGAAATTGGCCCGGGCGTTTACGATATCCACACCCCTAATATTCCCGAGGTGAGCTGGATGGTCGATTTGATGGAAAAAGCCTTGGAGAAGATCCCCGCTGAACGGCTCTGGGTAAACCCGGACTGCGGGCTGAAAACGCGCGGATGGGCGGAAGTAGAGCCAGCGCTGGCGAATATGGTCGAAGCTGCCAAGGTATTGCGCCAACGCTATGCGTAAACAGCTAAAGAGAACCATCAACCCCGCTTATAAGCGGGGTTTTGGTTTGTAAGCGAGCTTTGCGACGCTTAGCTTTTGGATGCGTAGGCGTAGAGCAGGGTTTCCTGGGCGCTGATGGCATCGCTCTTCCCGGGATCCTGTAGCTGGTAGCTGCCGTCGGTTTGCAGCAGCCAGCTCTGGCAGTTATCCACCATGTAGGTTTCCAGGTCCTTACGTACACGGGTGGCGAGCTTCTTATCCAGCAGCGGGAAGCACGTCTCAACCCGGTGAAACATATTGCGCGACATAAAGTCGGCGCTCGAGCACCAGATCTCGGGTTTGCCATCATTGTGAAAGTGGAACACACGGGTGTGTTCAAGCAGACGGCCAATAATGGAGCGAACGCGGATATTCTCAGAAACCCCCGGCACGCCCGGCTTCAAACAGCACATACCGCGAATAATCAGGTCGCACTCAACCCCCGCCTGAGACGCACGGTAGAGTGCTTTGATCAGTTTGGGTTCGGTTAGCGAGTTGCACTTGATGATGATATGGGCGCGTTTACCCTTGCGCGCTATCTGCGCTTCCCGGTCAATCATTTCCACCAGTCGATCGTGCAGCGTGAAGGGCGCATGGAGCAAGGTGTCGATTTTACGCGCGCGGCCCATCCCCGAAAGCTGCTGAAACACTTTGTGCACATCGGCGCACAGCGCTTTATTAGCCGTCAGCAGGCTGTAATCGGTATACAGTTTGGCGGTTTTGGAGTGATAGTTGCCGGTGCCGAGGTGCGCGTAGTAGCACAACTCGCCTTTTTCGCGACGCACGATATGCAGCATCTTGGCGTGGGTCTTGTAAGCCATGATCCCGTAAACCACAATGGCGCCCGCTTCCTGCAAGCGAGACGCCAACTGCAGGTTGTCGGCTTCATCGAAGCGTGCACGCAGTTCAATGACCACGGTCACTTCTTTGCCTTGGCTGGCGGCTTCTACCAGGGCGCTAACGATAGGTGAGTCTGAGCCCGTGCGATAGAGCGTCTGCTTAATGGCCAACACATGGGGATCGCGGGCGGCTTCCCGCAGCAGATCTTCAATCGGCGTGAAGGACTGAAAAGGATGGTGCAGTAGGATGTCGTTCTTGGCGATGGCATCAAACAAACTGCCCGATTTGAGCGCTTTGGGGATGCTGGGCGTAAAGGGGCGATAGAGCAGTTCGGGGCGATCCACATCCCCCAGTACCGACATCATACGGGTTAAATTGACCGGCCCTTTCACGCGATACAGATCATCGCTCTCCAGCTCGAACTGGCGGAGTAGAAAGTTGGTGAGGTCATCGGGGCAACTGTCGGCTACTTCTAAGCGTACGCCGCTGCCGTAGCGGCGCGCCAAAAGCTCACCGCGCAGCGCGGAGGCAAGGTCAGACACCTCCTCGGGATCGACACTCATATCCGCGTTGCGGGTCAAACGGAACTGGTAACAGCCGCGCACGCGCATACCAGGGAAAAGTTCGTCGGCATGGGCATGGATCATTGAAGAGAGAAAAACATACTCGGAGAAACCCTCTTCACATAGCTCCTTCGGCAGCGCCATTAAGCGGGGGAGCGAGCGAGGTGCCGGTAGAATCGCCATCCCCCCCGCGCGACCAAAGGCGTCTTTACCTTCCAGTTCGACGATAAAATTGAGGCTTTTGTTGACCAGCCGCGGGAAGGGGTGGGAAGGGTCTAAGCCGATAGGGCTGATGACCGGCATGATTTCATTGTCGAAGAAGTCGCGTGCCCAGGCTTTTTGCTGTTCTGTCCACTGGTCACGCCGCCGGAAGCGCAGCCCCTGGGTTTCCAACGCTGGCAAAAGTGTGTCGTTGAGAATTTCGTACTGACGGACGATCTGCGCATGGGCGACTTGTGAAATTTCCGCCAATACGGCTTTGGGCAGGCGGCCATCGGCGGCGGTGGTGTCGTCGCCAAGAGCGATCTGGTGTTTTAACCCGGCAACGCGAATTTCAAAGAACTCATCCATGTTGGATGAGAAAATCAGCAAAAACATCAACCGGTTGAGCAGCGGGTGGGCGTCGTCCAGCGCTTGTTCCAAAACCCGGATATTGAACTGAAGATGCGAAAGCTCTCGGTTGAAGTAGAGCTGAGTGTCGTCCAGGTCGGTTTCAGGCTGTGCGTCACGTGCTTGAACGCCAGTAGGCGTGCGGTTGATACGCAGTGGCATATCTCCATCGCTGCTGGTTTGATCAGTAGACGATAGTGATAATGAATCTGCTGCTTGCTCGTCCATGGTGGATCTCCCCGCGTCGATGGCTCGAAGGTATCATAGCCTGATACTTGTATAGGACGTGAGTATGCAGGGAGAAGATGACAAACAAGTGTCACCTTGCTGTCATCTTTGTCACGGCCGTTTAGTGGCGCTGCAGTAAACGTGCTGCCTCCAAAGCAAAATAGGTCAAAATCCCATCGGCCCCTGCGCGTTTGAAACACATCAACGATTCTAAGATGACGGGTTCCGCTTCTAGCCAGCCATTGTCGAAAGCAGCACGGTGCATGGCGTACTCACCGCTGACCTGGTAGGCGAACGTTGGCACTTTGAGCTCGGCTTTCACGCGGCGAACGACATCCAGGTAGGGCATACCGGGTTTGACCATCACCATATCGGCGCCTTCGGCGATATCCATGGCGACTTCGTGCAGCGCTTCATCGCTATTGGCCGGGTCCATCTGATAAGTGCGCTTGTCGGCCTTGCCCAAGTTAGTCGCTGAACCGACGGCATCACGAAACGGGCCGTAGTAGTGGGATGCGTACTTAGCGCTATAGGCCATGATTTTGACGTTGTGAAGGTGTTCCTGCTCCAGAACTTGGCGAATGGCCCCAATACGTCCATCCATCATATCGGAAGGCGCCACGACGTCGGCGCCCGCTTCGGCATGCGAAAGGGCCTGTTTAAGCAGCGTGTCTACCGTACGGTCATTTTGTACGTAACCCTGCTCATCGAGAATGCCATCCTGACCGTGGCTGGTGTACGGGTCTAACGCTACGTCCGTGATGATCCCCAGCTCAGGCAGGGCGGCTTTCAGGGCGCGTACGCTGCGCTGCACCAAGCCGCTGGCGCTATAGGCCTCTTCGGCGAGTTCTGTTTTTTGCTCGGCGCCCACCACGGGGAATAGCGCTAACGCGGGAATGCCGAGTTGATAGGCTTCACGAGCTTGCTCAATCAACAGGTCGATAGAGAGTCGCTCAACGCCGGGCATAGACGCCACCGCTTCACGCTGGTTTTCGCCTTCCAATACAAATACCGGCAGGATCAGGTCGGCGGGGCTTAGGCTGTTCTCTTGCATCAGGCGGCGTGAGAAATCATCGCGGCGCATACGGCGCATGCGCGTGGCAGGAAAGTGACGAGGAGTGGGAGTGCTCAAAGGTTGTCTCCAGTAAGGATCGCAAATAGGGGTGCCCGAAGGCCTGTAGGAAGTATATCAGCCATGCCCTGCGGCGAAAGCCGTCTTGTGGCGACAAGGCAGACTGACTAAAGTGAGCAATTGCTTTGCTGTATTGCGATCGGCAGACCCTGGGATAAGGAGATAGGCATGACCAAACAGGTGGCGGTGATTTTAGCCGGCTGCGGTGTTTATGATGGCTCAGAGATATATGAGACCACGCTAACGCTGCTGCGCTTGGATCAGTTGGGCATTGATTACCACTGTTTTGCCCCGGACATAGAACAGCATCATGTCATCAATCATCTGACGCAAGAAGTAGCGGAGGGTGAGCAACGTAATGTGCTGCAGGAGTCTGCTCGCTTGGCACGAGGGAACATTCGCCCGTTGGGCGAGCTTAATGCTGATCACTTCGATGCGGTGATCGTGCCCGGCGGTTTTGGTGTCGCCAAGAACCTGTCTGACTTTGCCACGGCCAGCGATAATATGCAGGTGCTGGAGACATTGAAAGACGCCTTGACCGGCTTTCGCGACGATGCCAAGCCGATTGGCTTGATGTGCATTTCACCGGTGTTGGTGCCCCGGCTATTGGGCGACGGCATTGCGGTGACGGTGGGTAATGACCCGGCGGTCTCCGGGGCAATCAGTGCCATGGGCGGGCTGCATCGTAGCTGCAGCGTCGAAGATATCGTGGTGGATTTCGAGCACCGCGTGGTGACCACGCCAGCTTACATGTTGGCAACGCGCATCAGTGAAGCAGCCACGGGTATTTTTAAGTTGGTGGATCGTATCGCTGAAATGATGGCGTAATCCGCGCCGCTATCGCCACGAAGGTTAAGCCTCAACGACAACGCCGCCGCCATCAATGATGGCGGCGGCGTTTTAATGCGAGTACTCGCTTTTTAGTGCTCGGCTTCCCGCTCTTCCGCCGCCTCTTTTTCGGCTTTGCATTTACGTACTAAGCGGCCAAACAGCAGTCCAACTTCGTAAAGCAGATACATGGGGATTGCCAGCAGGCTCTGGGAAATCACGTCGGGCGGCGTCAAGAGCATGCCGATAACAAAGCAGCCCAAAAGAATATACGGCCGTTTTTTAGACAGACTTTCTACCGTCGTCGCGCCAGAGAGGATCAGCAAGAAGGTGGCAATCGGTATTTCAAACGCCACCCCGAAAGCAAAAAACAGTTTGAGAACGAAATTTAAATACTGGTTGATGTCGGTCATCACCGCGACGTTTTCCGGCCCGGTTTGAGTGAAAAACTCAAAGAGCAGTGGAAAGACCACGTAGTAGGCAAAGGCCGCCCCACCGTAGAACAGTGCAATGCTCGAGACCAGAATCGGAATCGCCAGCGCTTTCTCATTATCGTAAAGCCCCGGCGCGATGAATGCCCAAGCTTGATGTAGCACAAAGGGAACCGCGATAAACACGGCAACCACTAGCGTCAACTTGAAAGGCGCCAAGAATGGCGAAGCCACTTCCGTGGCAATCATCTGCGACCCTTCGGGCAGCAGATCCATTAACGGATCCGCCACGAAGGTATAGATGTCATTGGCAAAGGCATAGAGGCCCAGAAAGATCACCAGGATCACAATCACTGCACGCATAAGCCGTGAGCGCAGTTCTATTAGGTGTTCAATCAGCGGCGCCTGGCTCTGTTCGTCACGCTGCTCCTTTGAATCGTCAGACATACTCATTGGTGGTTACGATCCTTATTCAATGCAGCCTGGTCAGATCCAGTCGTTTCAGTTGCCGTTGCGGTGTCGGACGCTGCCGAGGAGGACGATGAATCGGGGGCAGGCGTCTCTTCGCGCACTGTCTCCAGGGCATCGTCCAACCGGGAGCTCGCCTGGGCGACACGACGCGCCGTCTCGCTCTGCGTTTTACCGCCAGACGGCGTAGAGGATGAAGCCTCGCGATCGGGCGTATCAGCAATGCTCTCGACATCGAGCTTGGCTTTTTTCAAGCTGTCGTCGAGCTTCTTATGCTGCTCGTTGAGCTTTTGGCGTAGCTCTTCAGCTTCAAGCTGAGCGCTAATCTCGCGCTGCATACCGGATACCGTGCGCTTTATTTTGCCTATCCACATGCCCGTCGTGCGGGCAGCCCGGGGCAGCCGCTCTGGGCCAAGCACCAATAGCCCGACGATGCCAATGAGCATCAGTTCAAGAAAGCCGATATCCAGCATGGTTTATTTGCGCTCTTCGTGACGGTCGTTGGCGGCCTGTTTCTCTTCCGCTTTCACGTCGTAAGTGTTGCCAGGCTCTTCATGGCTCACTTTGGCATGCGGAGCGTCGTCTTTGTCGCCCTCTTTATTTTTTTCTTCATCGTGCATGGCTTTCTTGAAGCCTTTAACCGCCCCGCCTAGGTCGGTGCCCACGTTACGCAGTTTTTTGGTGCCGAAAACCAGGATGATAATGCCCAGAACAATCAGCAACTGCCAAATACTAATACCACCTAACATATGCATTTCCTCATGGGAAGATTGACTATCTTTTGTCTAGCTAGGTGACCGCTCGGCCACTGTTTATTAAGCCGCTATGGCTGACGAGACGCTTTTTCATCGTGCCCCGACGTACCCACGCGCCGTGCCAGTTCGTCTAAAACAGCTTGATGATCCATCCCCAGGTGCGACAGCATCACTAAGCTGTGAAACCACAGATCGGCGGTTTCAGCAATCACCGCTTGGCGCTCGCTTTCGCCGCCGTGTTCAGCATCCTTGGCTGCTAGCACGGTTTCGGTTGCTTCTTCACCGACCTTTTCGAGTATCTTGTTCAAACCCTTATGATGCAAGGAGGCAACATAAGATTCTTCTGCTGCGGCGTGGCGCCGCTGCTTTAATACCTCATTGAGAGTATCCAGCACGGATACCGGGTGAGTCGACAAATTGTTAGCCGAGAATTCATTGCTGTCCATGGAAATCCTTATAACCGGTTAATGCATCACGCTATTGCCATACCAACAGCAAGAGACCGATAGCCGCGGCCGCTAAGACTGGCCACTCCTGGAGCTCAATCCACCCGCTTAACGGCTGCCAAGCGAGTGCTATCGCCAGCAGAATCAAGCCAAGCCGTAGGCGGTATAAGCGCTTATTCTGGCGCGACATGTGTACCCGCATGGCGTTGATGGATTCTACCTGCTGATTGCGCTGGCGATGCTCATGCTCCATGCGGCTGAGCGCTTGGTGCGCAAGGACCGGCAGCTCCGGGAGCTGGTGAGACAACTCCGGCGCCTGACGCTTGAGGGATTCCCATAAGCCGCTAACCCCCGCACGCTCTTTCATCCACTGCTCTAGATAGGGTTTGGCGGTACTCCAGAGATCCAGGTCAGGATAGAGCTGGCGCCCCAAGCCTTCAATGTTGAGCAGCGTTTTCTGCAGTAACACCAGCTGCGGCTGCACTTCCATATTAAAACGACGCGCGGTTTGGAACAGCCCCAAGAGCACCTGGCCAAAGGAGATATCTTTTAGAGGTTTCTCCAAAATAGGTTCGCAGACGGTGCGAATGGCGGCCGCGAACTCATTGGCGCGGGTATTTTCACCCACCCAGCCGGATTCGATATGCAGCGCGGCGACTTCGTAGTAATCCTGGTGGAAAAACGCCAGTAAATTGCGCGCTAGATAGTCCTGGTCCTCGCGGGTCAGGCTGCCCACGATGCCGCAATCGATGGCGATGTACTGCGGATCTTCGGGGTTGTCACAGTTAACGAAGATATTGCCGGGGTGCATGTCGGCGTGGAAGAAATTATCGCGAAACACCTGGGTAAAGAATATCTCGACACCCCGTTCTGCGAGCTTTTTCAGGTTGGTGCCCCGGGCAATCAAGGTATCCAGGTCAGCCACCGGAATGCCCCGGATCCGTTCTTGCACCATCACATGGCGACGGGTGAAGGGCCAATAAATGGTAGGGACAAACAGCAGCGGTGAGTCTTTGAAATTTCGCTTGAGCTGTGAGGTATTGGCGGCCTCTTTGTAGAGATCCAGTTCATCGAACAGTGTGGATTCGTAATCGCGGATGACTTCGACCGGGCGAAGACGGCGCGCTTCGGGAACTTTAGCCAGCAGCTTGGCGACTTGGTACATCAGGGCCATGTCCTGACGCATCACGCGATCGATGCCGGGGCGAATAATTTTCACCACGACATCTTCACCGCTGTGAAGCCTGGCTGCGTGTACCTGAGCAATCGAGGCCGAGGCGAGGGGAACGTGGTCGAATTCAGCAAAGGCAGTCGCTAGCGACATTTCCAGCTCTTTCTCGACGCGAGCGATGGCGAGCTCACCTGGGAAAGGCGGTACCTGATCCTGAAGACGCTTGAGCTCGTCGGCGATATCCGGCGGTAGCAGGTCGCGGCGGGTTGACAGCATTTGGCCAAATTTAATAAAGATGGGGCCCAGTGCTTCTAACGCCAAGCGCAACCGTTCACCGCGCGAGCGTTTACCGATGGGTACCAAGCGTAGCGGTGAAAACCACAGCAGCGCGCGCAGCCACCACGGCAGGCGCTCTAGCGGCAGCAGCGTGTCCAACCGGTGACGCGTGATCACCCAGCTTATTCGCAGCAGGCGCAGGCTCATGGGCGCGACTCCTGTGGCGCACTCTGCTGCTGTGTCAGCGTGCGCTGCAAGCGATTAAAGCGCGCTTCCAGCCGGTCGGTGGCGACTTCCAGTTCGGTCAAGTGTTCGCGCAGTACGTTGCGCTGCTGCTGCCCGGGGAGCAAGCGAGCCTCTTCAAACACGTACTCTGACACATCCTGCATCAGTTCATCTTTGGCCCGCAGGCCCCAACGCGCGGCGCGGCGAAGCCCTTCAGCCAACGAGTGGGCGGGCATGTCACCCAGCCAGCGGGCCAGCTCACTTTCCCAATCGATATCCAAATCGAAAAGCAGGTCGCGGGTGGCTTCCAGTAAGTGAAGATGGCCACGCACGGCCAGCTTGCCGTCGAACATTAGCCGCTCGATGGAGGCACCGCTGATCCACTCGGAAAACGTTTCCGGCGTCAGCTCGACGACCGCGTCGACCTCGCTTTCATCGATGTCATCGCCACGCATGAGGTCCAGGCCCGCGTGGTGATAGTGGATGACCAGTTCCAGATGCGGCTGTTCCAGGCGCACCAGCAAACGGCTGCCCGCCAGCGCCGCCAGCCGAGCAGGAGCGGCGGGGTCGCGGGCGAGTAGGGCATTGAGCGTGCGTTCACATCCGGCCAACAGCAGGGTCGGGGTTACCAGCATGCTGACCTCTTCATTAGGCTCATAGCTTGATGCCGCGGTGTAGTGCAACGATACCGCCCGTTAGATTGGTGTACTCGACCCGCTCAAGCCCGGCAGCCTCCATCATGGCTTTGAGCGTTTCCTGGTCAGGGTGCATCCGAATCGACTCCGCCAGGTAGCGGTAGCTTTCGCCGTCGCCCGCGACCAGTTCGCCCATTTTGGGCAGCAGGCGGAAGGAGTATTCATCGTAAGCTTTAGACAGCAAAGGGTTGTTGGGTTTGGAGAACTCTAATACCAACAGGCGCCCACCGGGTTTAAGAACGCGCGCCATAGAGCGCAGCGCAGCGTCTTTGTCAGTGACATTGCGCAGCCCAAAAGCGATCGTAATGCAGTCGAAGCTATTATCGGGAAACGGCAGGTTTTCGGCATTGGCTTGAACGTACTCTACGTTGCCGCCGACGCCATTATCCATCAGCTTGTCGCGGCCGACTTTGAGCATCGAGGCGTTGATATCCGCCAGCACCACCTTGCCACGCGGGCCAACCAGGCGGGAAAACTTGAGGGTTAAGTCGCCCGTACCGCCAGCGATATCGAGCACGTGGTGACCAGGGCGCACACCAGCGCGCTCAATAGTCATGCGTTTCCAAACCCGGTGGATACCCATCGACATCAAGTCGTTCATTACGTCGTAGCGGGCGGCTACCGAGTGGAATACGTCAGCTACTCGTGACGCTTTCTCATCAACCGGTACTTCCTGGTAACCAAAATGAGTCGTGCGTTTTTCTGTGGGGCTCATTGGGCGGTAGCTCCCGAATTTTAGGCGATGGCAGATCGACCTTTGGTCTTTTGACTGAGGGCCGACGCGATTAAAAAGTTAGCGTCATTGTAGCCTTGTCCGCCCTGGCTTGTCTGCCTAGCGTCCCTGCCTAGTTTGTTGCAGGGGTGTGAGTCATGCCATCACAGTTGCTTGAATTGAATGCTGGCAGGCTCGCGGGAAGCCCCCGCCTCCTCTAACCGCTGCAGGTAATTGTGCCAGTAGGCTTCCTGGTGGATCGCCAGGTCATAGAGGTAGTTCCAACTGAACAGGCCGCTGTCGTGCCCATCATCAAAGTGAAGTTTCAACGCGTAGTTGCCCGCCTGGGTGATGTTCTGCAGGCCGACGTCTCGCTTGCCGACCTGTAAAACGGCGGTATCGCCACCGTGGCCGCGCACTTCGGCCGAAGGCGAGTAAACGCGTAAAAACTCCACCGGTAGGCGAAAGTTTTCGCCATTGGCATAGCCAAGTTCCAGCTCGCGGGCCTGTTTATGGTAGTGAACCCGAGTGGGGGTAGGGGCGTTCATGATCAGACCTCATGGCGAAAAGTGTCCATGGCGTAACGTCACCACCGCTTGCCCACAAAGCGCGGGCAAGCGGCGTATAACGGCTAGCTCAGTTTACAAAATATAGCGTGACAGGTCTTCGTCTACCGCCAGTTCGCCAAGCTGCGCATTGACGTAGTCACCATCAATCACTAGCGGGCTTTCCATATCGCCGCCTTTAAACGACGCCTCTTCCAGCAAACGCTCCATGACCGTGTGCAGGCGGCGGGCACCGATGTTTTCAGTGCCTTCGTTGACCTGCCAGGAGATCTGCGCAATGCGCTCGATACCGTCTGGGGTGAATTCGACGTCGAGCCCCTCGGTCGCCAGCAGCGCCTGGTACTGCTTGGTCAGCGAGGCAGAAGGCTCGGTGAGAATGCGCTTGAAGTCGTTGGGCGTTAGCGCATCCAGTTCGACGCGGATCGGCAGACGCCCCTGAAGTTCGGGAATCAGATCCGACGGGCGCGACAGGTGGAAGGCACCGGAGGCAATAAACAGGATGTGGTCGGTTTTGACCATGCCGTACTTGGTCGACACGGTAGAGCCTTCGATCAGCGGCAATAGATCGCGCTGAACGCCCTCGCGGGAGACTTCGCCACCGCTGGACTGTCCGCTGCCCTTAGCCACCTTGTCAATCTCATCCAGGAAGACGATACCGTGCTGCTCTACGGAGTAGACCGCGCGCGCCTTGATCTCTTCTTCATTGACCAGCTTGCCAGCTTCTTCATCACGCAGCAGCACCAGCGCTTCTTTCACGGTCACGCGGCGGTTCTCACGCTTCTGCTGACCCATGTTCGAGAACATGCTCTGCAGCTGGCTGGTCATCTCTTCCATGCCCGGCGGGGTCATGATGTCGATGCCCTGACCCTGAGCGGAGATTTCGATATCGATCTCTTTATCGTCCAGCTGACCTTCGCGCAGTTTTTTGCGGAAGGTCTGGCGGGTGCCGCTATCTTCACGGGGCTTGTCTTCCTGCCCGCGGGGCGGCGGAAGCAGGGCGTCCAGCACGCGATCTTCGGCGGCATCGGCCGCGCGGTGGCTCACTTCTTCTTTGGCCTGCTCGCGCACCATCTTGATGGCCGCTTCCATCAAGTCGCGAATAATCGACTCGACGTCGCGGCCCACATAGCCGACTTCGGTAAATTTGGTCGCTTCGACTTTGATAAACGGTGCTTTGGCCAGCTTGGCGAGACGCCGGGCGATTTCCGTTTTACCGACACCCGTGGGACCAATCATCAAAATGTTTTTGGGGGTGACTTCTGGTCGCAGGTCGTCATCCAGCTGCATGCGACGCCAGCGGTTGCGCAAGGCAATGGCAACGGCGCGTTTGGCATCCTGCTGGCCAATGATGTACTGATCCAGGGCATGAACGATTTCGCGGGGTGTCATCTGAGTCATATAAGGAACCTTTGTATGCAGTGAGCGGCGTTGGGGCGCTGGGTTGAATTAGCGACCGTCAATCGACAGCTCTTCGAGCGTCACGTGATGATTGGTGAATACGCAGATATCACCAGCGATAGACAGTGACTTTTCGGTGATTTCACGCGCGGACAGCTCGGTGTTTTCCAGCAGTGCTCGGGCGCTGGCCTGGGCGAAGTTGCCGCCAGAGCCAATGGCAATGATGCCGCGCTCGGGCTCGACCACGTCACCGTTACCGGTAATGATCAGCGAGGCGCTGTGATCGGCAACGGCCAGCAGCGCTTCCAAACGGCGCAGGGCACGGTCGGTGCGCCAATCTTTGGCAAGCTCAACGGCTGCCTTGGTCAAATGGCCCTGGTATTTTTCCAACTGGGCTTCAAAGCGCTCGAAAAGGGTAAAGGCGTCCGCCGTGCCGCCTGCAAACCCGGCCAGCACCTTGCCGCGGTAAAGGCGGCGTACTTTGCTGGCATTACCTTTCATTACGGTATTGCCTAGCGATACTTGACCGTCGCCAGCGAGGGCGACTTGGTTGCCGCGACGGACAGAAACAATCGTGGTCATGGAGATAACTCCTTTAGGGGAGGCGCGCTCCCGATGACTGGCCGATCACTTGCTTGTTGGGCAATCGCCCTGGGGCGACCATGACGTCAAGTGACCGTTGTGTAAGTGTTCATAACAAAATGCGGGCGGCTGATAAAAAATCAACCGCCCGCGAAATAAAGCCCTTCAATAAAGCTCTTGAACAAGCCCTTCAACAAAACCCTTCAATAAAGCCTGTTTAGCAATCGGTTGCCTAACGTTATGCGACAACCTTGAGAACGGCTAGTTCTGAAGTTGAATAAGCAACGGTTCAATACCCTGGGTGACCATTAAATCCTGAGCGCGGTTTAGCTCGCGGGTGTCCTCGTAAGGCCCCACTTGAACGCGGTGCCAGGTATTGCCGTCCGCCTGTACTTCGCTGATTTCCGCCAGCAGGCTTAAGTTGCGTAACCTTCCGCGCAGCTGTTCAGCGTCGCTGGCCTCCCGAAATGAAGCTGCTTGAAGCATATAGCGCCCGGGAGTATTGGTAGCCGCCTCGCTCTCCTGGGCGGCAGACACTTGATCCTCAGGCCGTGTGTTGGCGGCAATGACCTGGGCAATGGGGTCGTCACTTGGTGCATCGGCAGCGGAGTCGCTTTCGGCGCTCTGTTCAGGCGCCTCTGGGCGTACCACGCTGGAAGGCAGTGTAACCCCCGGGGCGATGACCTCGGTTTCTGGCAGCAGCGTATAAAACTCGAACGTCGGCATCGCGGGTTCGGCGGCCTCTTCGGTTTCCCGTGCGGCGGCGCGCTCCTCACTTCCGGCGGGCTTGGGCAGCACGGTGGCCTGGGGGGCTTCACTCTGCTCTTGCCAGGGCGCGGTGCCGTGCTGGTGTTGCGCCAAGAAAAAACCTGCCGCCATGCCTGCCAGACCCCACAGCCAACCAGGAAGGCGGAAACCGCCCCCAGAGCGACGGGCAGTTTTGCGCTGCGAAGTGGCTCCGCGGCGGGCGGCGGGTTTTTTGCGCGGGCTAGCCATGGATTACATCTCCTCTGGGGCGCTAACCCCCATTAAATCAAGCCCGTTCCGCAGCACCTGGCGGGTAGCGAGACCGAGCGCCAGGCGTGTATTACGCAGGGTGTCGTCCTCCACCATCACTTTGACGGCGTTGTAACAGGTGTGGAAATCACCCGACAGGTCGAGCAGGTACTGGGCGACTTGCTGCGGCTCGCGGTTTTTGGCGGCGGTTTCCACCACTTCCGGGAAGCGTGCCAGGCGGTTGAGCACCGCTTTTTCCTGGTCGCTGTCCAGCAGGGCCAGGTTGGCCATGGCTAAGGCGTGGTCAAACTGCTGGTCGGCGTCTTGGGCTTTGCGCAGCATGCTGCAGACACGGGCGTGGGCGTACTGAATGTAGTACACCGGGTTGTCGTTCGACTGGGAGCGGGCCAGATCGATGTCAAAAGTGAGCTGGGAATCGGCGCGGCGGGCCGCCAGGAAAAAGCGCGTGGCGTCGCGGCCGACTTCGTCGATCAGGTCGCGCACGGTGACGTAGCTGCCCGCCCGTTTGGAGAGTTTTACCTCGACCCCTGAGCGGGTGACCATGACCATCTGGTGCAGCACGTAGTCGGGCCAGCCTTTGGGAATGCCCACTTCCAGCGCCTGTAAACCAGCGCGCACGCGGGTGACAGTGGAGTGGTGGTCGGCGCCCTGCTCGTTAATCACGGTTTTGAAGCCGCGCTGCCACTTGTCCAGATGGTAGGCCACATCGGGTAGGAAGTAGGTGTAGCCTCCGTCCTGTTTGCGCATCACGCGGTCTTTGTCATCACCAAAGTCGGTGGTGCGTAGCCACATGGCGCCGTCATCTTCATAGGTGTGGCCAGCGTTTACCAGCTTCTCAACGGTGGCATCCACCTTGCCATCTTCGTAGAGCGACGACTCAAGGAAATAAACATCAAACTCGACGCCGAACGCTTTTAAATCAAGATCCTGCTCGCGCCGCAGCCATGCGACGGCGAATTCTTGAATGGCGTCTACATCGTCAGGGTCGGTTTTGGCGGTGACTTCGCGATCATCGGCGCTGACCGTTTTACCGGCCAGATAGTCGTTAGCGACATCGATAATGTACTCACCGCGATAGCCGTCTTCAGGCCAGCTGGCGTCGTCTGGGCCCAAGCCTTTTACCCGCGCTTGTACCGAACGGGCGAGGTTGGCGATCTGCGCGCCGGCGTCGTTGTAGTAGAACTCACGAGTAACGTCATAACCGGTGGCTTCGAGCAGGCGGCATAAACAGTCGCCAATCGCGGCGCCACGGCCATGACCGACGTGAAGCGGGCCCGTGGGGTTTGCCGAGACGAACTCCACCTGCACTTTTTCGCCTTTACCGATCAGGCTACGGCCAAAGGTATCGCCGCAATCGAGCACTTGCGCCACGATCTGCGCCGCGGCATCGGCGGCAGCGAAAAAGTTGATAAAGCCGGGGCCCGCAATCTCGGTACTTTGGATTGCATCGCTCTCAGGGAGCGCGTCGACGAGCAGAGTGGCTAGTTCGCGTGGGTTTTTCCCGGCGGGCTTGGCAAGCGTCAACGCTAAGTTAGTGGCGTAATCGCCATGGGCTTTGTCTTTGGTGGGGTCGACTTTGATCGTTGGCTGAAGGTCGTTGGGCAGCACGCCTTGGTGCTTGAGCGCGGTAACCGCGCCTTCGAGCAGAGAAACTATCGTGTCTTTCATGTAGGTATCCGGGTGTCGTCGGTGGCGGCGTGTGCTGACGCGCAGTCGTATAGGTGCGTCGTTAAGGCGGCTATTATCGGCAATTGAGCCGCAGTTTCAAAGCCGCGTGATGGTGAGTGGCTGCTAAGAGAGCGTTTGTGGGTCGATATCGATCGACCAACGCACCTTGCGCGCTTCGCGATTGGCTTCCAGCCACTGCACCAGCCAACTGACGGCTGGGTGTAATTGGCTACGCTTATCCGCTGCTAGCATGACATGTAAATGGTAACGATTTTGACGTCTTTCCATCGGGGCGGGTACCGGCCCCAGGCAGCGGGTCGCCACGCTGCTCTCTTTCAGCCACTGCCGCAAGGCCTGGGCGGCCTGCTGCGCCATCGCCAGAGCGGCCTGTTCGTTGGGGCTTTCGATACGCAGCAGCGCCATAAAGCAGAAGGGCGGCAGTTGGGCAAGGCGCCGCTCTTCCAGCATATTGCGCGCGAGTGCCGCGTAGCCGTCCTCAGCCAGTTGGCCCAAATGAGGGTCGTCAGGGTGGAGTGTCTGCACCAGCACCCGGCCGGGATGAGCGGCCCGCCCCGCGCGCCCCGCCACCTGCTCAAGCAACTGCGCGCTATGTTCGAGGGCGCGAAAATCAGCAGCGTATAGCCCGCCGTCGGCGTTAACCACGACGACCAAGGTAACGTGGGGCAGGTGGTGGCCCTTAGCGAGCATTTGCGTACCCACTAATACGCAGGGCTCACCGCGGTGAATCTCTTTTAACACCTGCTCGAAGCTATCCTTACGCCGGGTGCTGTCACGGTCGATGCGGTGGATAGTGGTCTTGGGGAACAGCGTCTGCAGCGTCTCTTCGGTGCGTTCGGTACCGCTACCCAGCGCGCGCAGGTCGCCGCTGCCACAATCGGGGCAGGCATCCGGCAGCGCGCGACGGCTGTCGCAGTGGTGGCAGGCCAGTAGGGCGGGCTGGCGGTGCAGCGTCATGCGCGCGTCGCACTGGCCGCATTCGGCCATCCAGCCGCAGGCGTGGCAGGCAAGCGTTGGGGCAAAGCCGCGCCGGTTAATAAAGATCAGTACCTGCTTGCCCGCGCTTAAGGTGCTTTTGATCGCCTTGATGGCACCAGGCAGCAAACCGCCCTGGCGGTGCTGGTGGCGCAGGTCGATCAACTCCAGCTTGGCCGGTGGGTGGCGGCTGGGGCGCTGGGTCAGGCGAAGGTGACGATAGGCGCCGCTAAGCGCTTGATGGAGGCTTTCTAGGGAAGGCGTCGCACTGCCCATTAGGAGCGGAATCTTATGGTAGTGCGCGCGGGTGACCGCCAAGTCGCGGGCATGGTAGCGCAGGCCGTCATGCTGCTTGTAGGAGCCATCGTGCTCTTCATCGACAATGATCGCGCCGGGATTGGCCAGCGGGGTGAAAATAGCCGAGCGGGTGCCGATGATAATCAACGCCCGGCCGCTGGCGGCGGCTTCCCATACATCTAAACGCTCAGGGTCGGTCAGGCCCGAATGCAGCGCCACCACGGGCACGCGAAAGCGGCTTCTGAAGCGGGCCAGCGTCTGCGGGGTAAGGCCAATTTCCGGCACCAGCACCAGCGACTGCTTGCCCTTAGCGGCCACGGCTTCAATTAGTTGAAGATAGACTTCGGTTTTCCCGCTGCCGGTGACCCCTTCGAGCAAACAGGGATGATAGCCCTCGAGCTTTTCATGCAGCGCGGCCAGCGCCGTGGCCTGTTCGCGATTTAGCGGGAGCGCCGGGGCTGCGAGCAGATTGCCACTTGGCGGCGTTGGGGCGGTAAGAATATGCTCCTGGCTTGAGGCCAAGCCTTTCTTTTCTAGCGCTAATAGCTGGTCGCGGGTAAAACCATGGGCGCTGACCGCACGGCTGGGTAGCCCGTGGGGATGTTGGCGTAGCAGTGCATGCAGCTCTGCTTGCTTGGGCGCTCGGCTTAGGGCTTCCGGCACACCGCCACCCTGAGCCATCCAGAGCGTTTGGGTGCGACCGGCCATGGGATGCCCTTGGCGTAGCCGCGCGGGCATGGCGTGGTGAAGGGTGTCTCCCAGGCTGTGTTGATAGTAGCGGGCGGCAAAACGGCAGAGCCAGAGCCAGTCTGCGGGCATTGGGGCATCGTCCAGCGTCTCGCTGATTGCCTTCAACTGACTGCGTGGCAGATCGCTATGATCGGCAATTTCCACCACCACGCCGACGACTTCGCGTCGCCCAAAGGGTACCTTTACCCTCAGGCCCGGCTGCCAGCCGCAGGCGGGCATCACATTAGACGGCAGGTAGTCGAACAGGCGTCGCAGCGGCGAGGGCAGCGCTACTTTCAATACGTGAATGAGCACTTGAGAAGGCGCCCGCGAAGAAACAGAATCAGGCAATTGGCCTCCAGCGTTAGTTTTTGCTAGAATATGCGACCGCTCAATGTTAGCGATCTATCTAACAGCGTTATCGGGATCTATCGTAACGACAGAGCGGCTAACCGGTTAGTAGTTTTTTCCAAACCCGTATGCGGTGCCTGGCATGAGATCAGGTGGCGGCATATAGCTTCGTGAGGCTCGAGATGAAACAAGGTATCCACCCGAATTACAACACGGTCACCGCCAACTGTTCTTGCGGCGCCACTTTCCAGGTCGGTTCTACCTCTGGTCAGGACTTTTCCCTGGATGTGTGCTCCAACTGCCACCCGTTCTATACCGGTAAGCAGAAGCAAGCGACTACTGGTGGCCGCGTAGAGCGCTTCAACAAGCGTTTCGGCGCTGCTGTTAAGCGCGGCTAATCCAAAACGGATAGCCACATCACAGGTACGGCTTGTATCTGTACAAAACCCACGCCAAGGCGTGGGTTTTTTGTTGCCGAGGATAACGCGGCCTTTTTTGTGGAAAAAATTTTCATAAATGCTGCACTACAGCACGAAGCAAAGCATTATCGTTAAAGGTGTTTTGCAATAACTTCAGTAAAAATCTGCCAAAAACGACAAATATGAAGGCAAAATTCAGTTAAACGATCGTTTTTATATGAGTTGACGGTACGCTTGAGGCGCATAGGTTTTTTCTATATTCTGAAACGACTTATCTATTTTATGTTAACTGGACTCTGACCATGACGGATGCAAATAAGCAGGCTGCTTTGGATTATCACGCAAAACCGATTCCCGGTAAGTTATCGGTGGAGTTGACCAAGCCTACCGCGACCGCACGGGATTTGGCGCTGGCGTATAGCCCAGGCGTGGCTGAGCCAGTGCTTGAAATTGCCCGGGATGCGGAAAATGCCTACCGCTATACCGGTAAAGGTAATCTTGTCGCGGTGGTTACCGATGGCAGCGCTATTTTGGGCTTGGGGAACCTGGGGCCAATGGCGAGCAAGCCCGTCATGGAAGGCAAAGGCGTGCTGTTTAAGTGTTTTGCGGGCATTAACTCGGTGGATATCGAAGTAGATGCGGAAAGCCCGCAGGCGTTTATCGATACCGTCGCGCGGATCGCCGACACCTGGGGTGGCATCAACCTGGAAGATATCAAAGCGCCCGAGTGCTTTGAAATCGAAAAAGCCTTGATTGAGCGCTGCAGCATCCCGGTCTTTCACGATGACCAGCACGGCACTGCGATTGTCACCGCGGCAGGCATGCTCAATGCGTTGGAGATCGCGGGTAAACGCATCGAAGACGTTAAGATTGTCTGCATGGGCGCAGGCGCGGCGGCCATTGCCTGTATGCGTTTGTTGGTTTCCTGCGGTGCCAAGAAAGAAAACCTGGTCATGCTAGACCGCCGCGGCGTCATACATACCGATCGCGAAGGCATTAACGAATATAAAGCCGAATTCGCCCGCGATACCGAGATGCGCACGTTAGACGATGCCATCGACAATGCGGATGTGTTTATCGGCCTTTCCGGCCCGGGCCTGCTCTCCGCTGACCAGGTGAAGAAAATGGCACCTGACCCGGTGATTTTTGCTTGCACCAACCCTGACCCTGAAATTCATCCTGACGTTGCCCGTGAAGCGCGGCCGGATGTGATCATGGCGACCGGCCGTTCGGACTTCCCGAACCAGGTTAACAACGTGCTGGGCTTCCCGTTTATCTTCCGTGGTGCGTTGGATGTGCGCGCGACGCGTATCAACGAAGAGATGAAGCTGGCGGCAGTGCATGCGTTAAAAGATCTGGCCCGCGAGCCGGTGCCGCAAGAAGTACTCAATGCTTACGAGCGCACCGAGATGAGCTTTGGTCGTGAGTACATCATTCCCACGCCTGTCGATATTCGCCTGTTGGCACGGGTCACCTCGGCGGTTGCGCAAGCCGCAGTCGATTCCGGTGTGGCGCGTAAACCCTTCCCAGCGCACTACCCGCTTACGTCAATCAACGACGTCTACGGTGGCTAAATAACGATGCGCTGTTAACGACTGACGCCCGCTGCTTAGCGGGCGTCAGTGTTTTCAGGGGCTCATTATTACTTCTGAGAATAACGGGTTAGCCCTTCTTGAGCGGTGGAAGCCACTAAGCGGCCATCGCGGCTATAGATATGCCCGCGCGCCAGCCCGCGAGCACCGCCGGCCCACGGGGAATCGATCACATACAGCAGCCAGTCGTCCAGGCGGGTGTCCTGGTGTAGCCAGAGCGCGTGGTCGAGACTGGCAATGCGCAGCGCGGGGTCACGATACTCAATGCCATGGGGCTGCAGGCTGGTGGTCAGCAAGTTGAAATCAGAGGCGTAGGAGAGCAGATGGCGGTGCAGCGCCGGGTCATCCGGCAGTGTGCCCGAAAGGCGGAACCACAGGCATTGGCCTGTGGGCGTGCCGTTGTCGGGGTTGCCCGTCAGGTGCAAAAACTCAATCGGGTGACCGGGAAAGCGATCATGTTTGGCGCCACCATGCTCGATAAGCGTTTCGGGCGTGGGCACAGCGGGCATGGCGCGCTGATGGCTGAAGCTCTCCTCCTCACTTTGAAAAGAGGCGCTGCAGAAAAAGATGGGACGGCCTTTCTGGATAGCAGTGACGCGGCGCGTCGTGAAGCTGCCGCCATCGCGAATGGTATCTACCTGGTAGATGACAGGGCGATGAGGGTCGCCGGGGCGTAAAAAGTAGCCATGTTGAGAGTGTGGGCGACGCGCGTCGGGCACGGTGCGCGCGGCGGCGGCTAACGCCTGGCCAAGCACTTGGCCGCCATAAAGCTGGGGAAAGCCTAAATCCTGGCTCTGGCCGCGAAAGAGTGTCTCTTCAAGCGTTTCTAGCTCCAATAACGCTACCAGTTGGTTCAGCGCGTCTGTCATTCTCGGTATCCTTGGTGCTGTCTCAAGAGGATGCTGCCGGTGAAAGTGAGTTGCCGCCGCGGCGGGTTACCCTTTCATACGATCGTTTAGCTACCTTAGCGGAGTTTACGTTTATGCGCAGCGATGAATTTTATATGCACCGGGCGCTTGATCAAGCGCATCTGGCCGCCGAAAAGGGGGAGGTGCCGGTAGGGGCGGTGGTGGTGGATGCGCAGGGCGAGATCATTGGTAGCGGTTGTAACGCGCCGGTGGCCAGCTGTGACCCCAGTGGTCACGCGGAAATTCGAGCCTTACGCGAAGCCGGTAAGCACCTGGGTAACTATCGCCTTGAAGGGTGTACGCTGTTCGTCACCTTAGAGCCCTGCATGATGTGCACGGGTAGCATGATTCATGCACGCTTGGCCAGGCTGGTCTATGGGGCTGCCGAGCCCAGGGCGGGCATGGTTGAGTCAAAGGCTAATCTTTTGGCCCAGCCGTGGTTCAATCATCAGGTGGCGGTAACCGGCGGGGTACTGGCAGCGTCTTCCCAAAAGCTGCTAAAACGTTTTTTTGCCGCGCGGCGTGAATTGCCCAGTGACTAAGTTCTTAAAGACCAAGCACTTAGTGACTAAGCACTAAGCCCCTTCAACGGTATCCATCTCACCGTATTCAATGCGGTTTCGGCCTTTATGCTTGGCGTGGTAGAGCGCCTCGTCGGCAGCTTGCATCATGCGCGCGATAGGGAGCTTTCCAGAGCGCGGGCAGGTGACGATGCCAGCACTGAAGGTCAGCGGTTGGCCATCGGCGTGGGCCAGTTTGGCGTTCGCCAGTCGTTGGCGCAGTTCCACGGCGATATTGACGGCCGAGGGGCCGTGATGACCCGGTAGCAAAGCCACGAACTCTTCGCCTCCGTAACGCGCAAATACGCCGCCGTTATGATCGAGAAGCGACTGGCCCAGTTGCGCAAAAGAACGTAAAAACTCATCACCCACCAAGTGGCCCTGTTGGTCATTCACGCGCTTGAAATAGTCGATATCAAACAGGATCAAGCTGAGTGGGCGCACACTCTGTGACGCTTCTACTTGCTCGAGAAAAAAGCGGCGATTGGCAATTCCGGTTAACTCGTCATGGCGGGCCAGCCATTCGACTTCCTGCTGCAATTTACTGCGCTTTTGAATCTCTTGCTGCAGCGTGGCGTTGCTCTTTTGCATCACCCGGTGCTGCTGGCCCAGGCGCTGGAACGTGTATAAAACCAAATAGAGTAAATAAGCCAGCAGTAAGCCGGTCGCCAAGCTGATCGTGGGCAGCCGAGGCAGTCGGCTGACCAAGTGCTCCCAACGGGGTTGGTAAGAGAGCGTAAGCGCTTTATCCAATAAATTGATGGGGTAATAGAACTCCCAGGGGCCTGGGTGGGTGGTGTCGCCGTGTTTCGCTAATAGTCGGGGGCCGTTATGCCAGCGAATAACGCCTTCGCTGGCCGGAAGTTGGGCAAAGAGTGCTTCTGCAAACAGGGGAAAGCTTACCACTATTGCCGCCGCGCCTAACGGCGTACCTTCAGCATTCAGCACGGGTAAGTAGTGAATCACCCCCGGGCCGCCTTGCAGTAACTGAACGATGTTTGTGCTGCCTTCGCGCTCTCCCCGCAGTGCCGGTTCTAGCGCCTCGCGTCCTGCTGGTTGTGCATTGAAAAGCCGTCGCCCAAGTGTGCTCAGGTTGAGTATCGTAAAGGGATAAACGTGGCGGATACCGCTATCGGGGGTCACAAAGGCAATGTTAATTAAGTAGTTAAAATCCTGGCGGTATCCGGCGGCTTGATCGGTCCACTGCTGGTAGGTCGGGGGTGTGGTTTGCAGCTGCCAGATACGTGCGAAACGACGCATGGCACTTAAATGACTGTCGATCTCTTGCGAAAGCTGGTGAGTGGCGCGCTGGGCACGCTCTTCAACGCGTAGATGAAGTTTTTTTTCGGCCTCAAAGTGTAGCTGTTTCCACAGCAGTAACCCGGCGATCAGCAGTGCGCAGGCTGGCCAAAATGCGTTGGCTAAGTAGCGTTTTCCACGCCAATGACGGGCTGATGAGAGGTATTGGCCCAGCAGCAATAGGCTCAGTACCAGCAGGCTGGGCCACTGGGCTGCATAGCGAAGCAGCGGGGTAAAGGCCCGATTGTTTTCAATAAATTGTAAACCGATAAGCAAAAGAACCGCGAACAGCAGCAGGGGAGCGCCTAAGCGCGCACGCTGGCGCAGCAGTATGGCAAGCGCGCTCAGCTGAAGGGCGAGTGTCATCAGTAGCGGAGCGCGAAAGCGCTCAAAAGGTGCGGGATGGACCCATGAAGCCAACGCCTGCCATTGCGCAGTGGCCAGCCATTTTTCAGGGGCCAAATAGCTGACGAGCCCTGGCAGCAGTAAGCCCATTGCACTGACGCACAACAGACAACTAAGGGGCCGATAGCGCCGATAGCTACTGAGTTGAGCCAGCGTTATCAGCAAAAGCGCAACAGTCGTTACGCCAGGTTGTGTGACGACAAGCGCAACGGCGCCACAGGCAGCCATAATGGGTAGCCAATGTGCGGCGCGTGCAATGAGTAAGTGCATCGCATCCTCATGTTAATCAAGTGGCGGCACAAGCTCAAACAATAACAGCGGATCATCGTTGACAGGCGTTTGTTCAAGTTGAAAAAACTGTTGGCGGCTACGTTCTACATACTCGATCATTTCGTAATAGCGGCGTATATTGCGCACGTAAATAACCGGCTCGCCGCCACGGGCATAGCCATGGCGCGTTTGGCTATGCCATTCGCGTTGTTGTAATAGCGGTAGGGCCGCGCGCACATCTTCCCAGCTGTCAGGGTCACCGCCGCGTATTTCGGCAATCTTGCGCGCGTCGTACAAGTGGCCAAGGCCCACGTTATAGGCAGCCATCGCCATAAACAGGCGGTCATCACCGGTAATGTCTTCGGGTAAGCGGTCTTTAATGCTGCGTAAATAGCGCGCGCCCCCATCAATGCTTTGGGCCGGGTCGGTGCGGTCAGCGACGCCCATTTCACCCGCGGTAGGGTTGGTCAGCATCATTAAGCCGCGCACCCCGGTGGGCGAGACGGCATCGGGATCCCAGTGAGACTCCTGATACCCCACCGCTGCCAGCAATTTCCAGTCAAATGCTGTTTCGCGAGCGGCCTGCTGGAACAGCTCCGTATAGCGGGGTAAGCGTGCATCGAGATGATCAAGAAAGGTGCGGGTGCCGACATACTCTAAATAGTCGTCATGGCCGAAGTAGCGGCTTACCAGCCGGTCAAGGGTGCCGCTTTGTTGAAGGTCTTGCAGAAAGCGATTGGCGGACTCAAGCAATCCCAAGCCGCGGCCACTCGGCACGGCCCATGCCATGGAGAGTGGGTCGCCGAGTATAAAGCCCCGTTCTACATTGGGAAAAAAAAGCCGATTCAAACGAAACTGGTGCTCGAATATCACCGCGGCGTCCAGGGTGCCGCTTTCGACCCGCGCGAGCAATTCGGCCACCTCGAGTTCGTGAGACTCTTTCCAGCTTAACGTGGGGTACTGGCGTTGAAGGTCGCGCAGCGCTTCGCCAGTGCCGGCTTCACTGAGCGTACCCAGTTCTAGGTCGACCAAGTCGCTTGGTTCGCTAATGCCGTTCAGCCCGCGGCGGTAAACCACCAGTGGCTGCATCTGGATAATGGGTCGGGTGTAGTAAATGCCGGGGGTGTTAGGTAGCAAAGGGAGCGCTGCGGCGCCCAGGTCGCCTTTTTCACGCACCGCGGGCAGAACGCTTTCGGGGTGATGGCTAGCATCCAGATTAAGGCTCACCCCCAGGTAGTCCGCAAAGCGGTGCATCAGCTCATACTCAAACCCGGTGGGGCCTTGGCGGCCTTCGTAATAGGTGGTCGGGGTATTGCGGGTATGAACGGTAATAAAATCTTTTGCGTCGATATGCGTCAACTGCTCGCCGGGAGGGACGAGAGAGAGCGTCGGCACCATGGTTAACAGCGTCACGGCAGCTAGCGCATAGTAAGCGCTGGCGCGGGCTATAAAATGTCGGCAAATCAACGTCAGCATGGCGTCTTGTCGGCATGAAACAATCTGCCACGATACCCAGCCGGGGTCACGCTGTCACCTTGTTGATTTCGTGTGACGGCTGGTTTCCAGTATCATAGGGGCTTTCCGGTACGATAAAAGCACGGCCGCCTAGCGGCCCGGTGATTTCCCTGCTCGAATTTCCCTGCTCTAGAGGCTTCAGGATATGCTCGAACTGCGAGGCGCGCCCGCCCTTTCTGCCTTCCGTCATGCTCGGCTGTTAACGGTGCTGCGTGAACGTGTTCCCGAGGTGGAAGCGCTGTCTGCCCACTATGTTCATTTCATCGATCTCAATGCGCATGATCAAAGCGAGACGCTGGACGATGCCGCCCATGCGCGTTTGGTGCAGTTGCTCGACTATGTGCCGGGCGATGGCACGCAATCGGGCGTCGAGATTCCTGACCATGCCCAGCGTTTTTTAGTCGTACCTCGCCTGGGTACCCAGTCTCCCTGGTCGTCTAAAGCGACGGATATCGCCCTTAACTGCGGGTTACGCCAGATCAGCCGTATCGAGCGCGGCATCGATTACCGGGTCAGCTTCACCGCGACGCCCGATGAAGAGAGCCTAAGCGCGCTGGCAGCACTGCTGCATGACCGGATGACGGAAACCGTGCTGTCCGATGCTTCAGAGGCTGCCAAGCTGTTTGCCCACCATGACCCGGCACCGCTGGGCAGTGTGGATATTCTTGAGGGTGGCCGAGAGGCGCTGGCAAGCGCCAACCAGGCGCTGGGATTGGCGCTGGCGGAAGATGAAATCGACTATCTTGTCGATGCGTTCAATGAGTTGGGGCGTAACCCCAGCGACGTTGAGCTGATGATGTTTGCCCAGGCTAACTCCGAACACTGTCGGCATAAAATTTTCAACGCCGACTGGGTCATCGATGGCGAGCCGCAAAGCCACTCGCTATTTAAGATGATCAAAAATACTTTCGCGTCGTCGCCCGACAACGTGCTGTCCGCTTACAGTGACAACGCCGCGGTCATTAAGGGCAGCCAGGCGGGGCGCTTTTTTGCCACACCGCTAACCGGGGCGGAAGACGAGCGGGCGCTTTACGGCACCCACCAGGAGCCCATTCATATCCTGATGAAGGTGGAAACCCACAATCATCCTACTGCGATTGCGCCTTTCCCCGGCGCAGCCACCGGTTCTGGGGGCGAAATTCGCGATGAGGGTGCCACGGGTATCGGTGGTAAACCCAAGGCCGGGCTGTCAGGGTTTACCGTTTCCAACCTGCGCATTCCTGAATTCGTGCAGCCCTGGGAGGCCTTCGATTACGGCAAACCGGGGCGCATGGAGTCGGCACTCAATATCATGCTTGAAGGCCCGATAGGCGGCGCCGCGTTCAACAATGAGTTTGGCCGCCCCAATTTAACCGGCTACTTCCGCACCTACGAGCAGGAATCCCTGAACGAAGGTGGCATCGAGCGGCGTGGCTTTCATAAGCCGATTATGCTCGCCGGTGGTTACGGCAATATTCGTGCTCATCACGTCCAAAAGGGCGATATTCCTGTCGGTGGTAAGTTGATCGTGATGGGTGGCCCGGCCATGCTGATTGGCCTGGGCGGCGGCGCGGCCTCGAGTATGGCGTCAGGTACTTCCAGCGCCGATCTGGATTTTGCCTCGGTACAACGCGAGAACCCTGAGATAGAGCGCCGCGCCCAAGAAGTCATTGATCGCTGCTGGGCGCTGGGGGACCACAACCCGATCCGCTTTATTCACGATGTAGGCGCGGGCGGTCTTTCCAATGCGCTACCGGAATTAGTCAAAGACGGCAATCGCGGCGGCCGGTTTGATCTGCGCGCGGTGCCGAACGCCGAGCCGGGCATGAGCCCGTTGGAAATCTGGTGTAATGAAGCGCAAGAGCGCTACGTGCTGGCCGTCGCGCCTGAAGACCTGGATACCTTCGATGCGCTGTGCAAGCGCGAGCGCTGCCCCTATGCGGTCGTCGGTGAAGCGTTGGAAGCGCACCACCTGGAAGTGAGCGACGGTCATTTCAACAGCAAACCGGTAGATTTGCCGATGAGTGTGCTGTTCGGCAAAGCGCCCAAAATGCAGCGTGAGTTTGCGCGCCACGACCCTGAGCTTTCCGGCATGATGTTGGATAATCTCGACCTGCGCGAAGCGCTGGATCGGGTGCTTCGCCTGCCCACCGTCGCCTCTAAAAACTTCCTGATCACCATTGGTGATCGCTCGATTACCGGCCTAGTGGCCCGCGATCAAATGGTCGGCCCCTGGCAGGTGCCGGTGGCTGATGTGGCAGTCACCACGGCAAGCTATGACACCCATGCCGGTGAAGCTATGGCGATGGGCGAGCGGCCGCCGGTGGCGTTGATCAACCCCGCGGCCAGCGCCCGTTTGGCGGTCGCCGAAGCGATTACCAATCTGGCGGCAGCGCCGATCGCCAAACTCAGTGATATCAAACTCTCCGCTAACTGGATGAGTGCTGCTGACCACCCAGGTGAAAACCAAGCGCTTTTTGATGCGGTTTACGCAGTCGGCATGGAAATGTGCCCGGCGCTGGGTATTGCGATCCCCGTGGGCAAAGATTCAATGTCGATGCGTACCGCCTGGAAAGACGAAGGCGAGCAGGGGGAATACGAAGACAAAAGCGTTACCTCACCGCTTTCGCTGGTAGTCACCGGCTTTGCCCCAGTCACCAACGCAATGGCCACGTTAACGCCGCAGATCAACCTGGACCAAGATGAGTCGGATCTCATTTTGATCGATCTGGGCAGCGGCCAAAACCGGTTGGGTGGCTCTGCCCTGGCCCAGGTATACGGGCAAGTGGGTAATGACTGCCCTGACGTCGACGATCCGGAAGATATCAAGGCGTTTTTTGAGGTCATTCAGGGCCTCAACCGCGATGGTAAGCTGTTGGCATACCACGATCGCAGCGATGGCGGCCTGTTGGTCACCCTGCTGGAAATGGCCTTCGCCGCCCACGCCGGGCTTGAGATCAAGCTCGACTGGATGATCGATGAGCCGGTCGAAGCATTGAATGCGCTGTTCTCCGAAGAGCTGGGAGCGGTGATTCAGGTCAATCGCCAACACACCGAAGAAGTGCTGGCGCAGTTCGCCGTCGCCGGTATCGAAACCTGTGGTGTGATTGCCCGCCCGCGCTACGATGATCAGGTGCGCGTCACGCTGTTCGAAGAGCCGCTATTGGAAACCACGCGTCAGCTGACCCATCGCACCTGGGCAGAAACCAGCTACCGTATGCAGGCGCTGCGCGATAATCCCGAATGCGCGAAGAATGAGTTCGACAACCTGCTCGATAGCCGTGACCCGGGGCTTTCTGCCACGCCCACCTTTGATATCAATGACGACATCAGCGCGCCGTTTATTAATACCGCTAAACCGGCCATGGCGGTGCTGCGCGAGCAGGGCGTCAACGGCCAGGTCGAGATGGCCTGGGCCTTCGATAAAGCCGGATTTGAAGCGGTGGATGTGCATATGAGCGACATCCTCGAAGGACGTGTTTCTCTGGATGCGTTCAAAGGGCTTGTTGCCTGTGGCGGCTTCTCATACGGCGATGTGCTCGGCGCTGGCGGTGGCTGGGCGAAATCGGTGCTGTTCAACGAACGCGCCCGGGAACAGTTTTCCGCCTTCTTTGCCCGCGACGACAGCTTCTCGCTAGGGGTCTGCAATGGCTGCCAGATGCTGTCGCAGTTGAAATCGCTGATTCCCGGCGCGGAAAATTGGCCGACGTTTGTGCGCAATGAGTCCGAGCAGTTCGAGGCGCGGGTCTCCATGGTGCGGGTCGAGAAGAGTCCGTCGATTCTGCTGGCCGGGATGGAAGGCTCAAAGCTGCCCATTGCGGTGGCTCATGGTGAAGGGCAAGCGGCGTTCCGCGATAGCGCGCACCTACGCAGCATGCAGTCGAGTAGCCAGATCGCGCTGCGCTACATCGACAACTACGGCCAGGCGACCACCCGCTACCCGGCCAATCCTAACGGCTCGCCCTCGGGCATTACCGGGCTGACCACGCCCGATGGTCGCGTGACCATTATGATGCCGCACCCTGAGCGGGTTACCCGCGCGGTTACCAACTCCTGGCGACCGGCAGAGTGGACCGAAGATGGCGCCTGGCTGCGCCTCTTCCGCAACGCTCGGGTTTGGTTGGGTTAACGGAAACACCCTGATAGGTGAACAATGACGCAACACGACAAGGCGGCCTCCGGGCCGCCTTTCGCATCCCCCGTGCAGACGCCCCAGTTACGCCCCTACCAGCAGGAAGCGGTAAAGCGGGTGGTGGGGCACTTTCGCGCGTCCAGTGAGCCGGCGCTGGTAGTGCTGCCCACTGGCAGCGGTAAATCCCTGGTCATCGCGGAACTGGCGCGTCTGGCGCGGGGGCGGGTATTAGTGCTGGCCCATGTGCGCGAACTGGTAGAGCAGAACCATGCCAAGTATCAGGCGTATGGCCTCGAGGCAGATATATTTAGTGCCGGGCTAAAGCGCAAAGAGGCAACCCGGCAAGTGGTGTTTGGCTCGGTGCAGTCGGTGGTGCGCAACTTAGAGCGCTTTAACGACGCAAACTTTACCCTGCTGGTGATCGATGAGAGTCACCGCGTATCGCTCAATGAAGACGCCAGCTACGGTCAGGTGATCGAACACCTGCGCCGCCAGAACCCCCAGCTTAAAATACTCGGGCTCACCGCGACGCCTTATCGCTTGGGGCAAGGGTTTATCTACTTTCGCCACCATCACGGCATGGTGAGGGGCAGCGAAGAGAGTTTCTTTCGCGACTGTGTGTTTGAGCAGCCGCTGCGTCTAATGGTCAAGCAGGGCTATCTGGCGGCGCCAAAACGCCTGGATATGGCGATAGAGGGCTATGACTTCTCGGCGCTCAAACCCGCTTCGAGCGGTCTGTTCCAGGAGGAAGCGCTGAACCGAGTGGTGGCTGGAAACCGAGCAACGCCGGGCATTATCGAGCAAATCATCGCACGCGCGGTGGATCGGCAGGGCGTAATGATCTTTGCCGCGACGGTGGCCCATGCAGAAGAGATTATGGGCTATTTACCGCCGGCTGAGGCCGCCTTGATCACCGGCGCGACACCCTCTCAAGAGCGCAAGGCGTTGATTGATGCCTTCAAGGCGCGGGCGCTTAAGTACCTGGTGAACGTGGCGGTGCTGACCACTGGTTTCGATGCGCCCCATGTGGATCTGATCGCTATTTTGCGCCCCACCGAGTCGATTAGCCTCTATCAGCAGATGATCGGGCGTGGGCTGCGTCTTTCGCCGGGTAAAGAGGACTGCTTGATTCTGGATTATGCCGGTAACCCGTGGGATATCTTCGCCCCGGAAGTGGGCGAGCCGAAGCCCGATAGTGACAGCGAGCCGGTTCAGGTCGAGTGCCCGGAATGCGGCCACGCCAATTTATACTGGGGCAAGCGCGATGGTGACATCGTCATCGAACACTTTGGCCGTCGCTGTCAGGGGTTGATTGAAGACAACGAGGGTAAGCGCCATCAATGCGACTTCCGGTTTCGCTTTAAAGTCTGCGAGGAGTGCGGCGCGGAGAACGATATCGCCGCCCGCCGCTGCCACGGTTGCGACAAGCTGTTGGTGGACGCGGATGACAAGCTAAAAGATGCCCTAAAGCTGAAAGACGCCAAGGTTTTGCGAGTAAGCGGCATGCAGTTGGAAGCGACCACCAATGGGCGAGGCCTGCCGCGTTTAAAGGTCACTTATCACGACGAAGATGGCGAGCATCTCTTCGAATGGTTCGCGCTGGAAACGACTGCCCAGCGGCGCGCCTTCTATGCGGCGTTTCTGCGCTATCACCTGCGTGCGCCGGGAGGTAAGTGGCAGCCCGTAAGTGCCGACGAGGTAGTCACTGAACAGCGCCGCCTGCGTCATCCTGATTTTGTCGTAGGCCGCAAAGTAGGGCGCCATTTCCAAATCCGCGACAAGCTGTTCGATTACCAAGGGCGCTATCGTAAAGCGGTAGAGGCGGGTTAGCATATGTCCAGTAGCGATAAAGCGTCTATTATTCACTAGTTAAGCTGTAAGCTGCAGGAGCGTACAATGCCCACAGTCCTTCGCTTGCAGGGTTTTAGATTCTTCTTTTATTCAAACGAGGGAGATCCGCTAGAGCCTGCCCATATCCATGTATTTAAAGCGGGGGCCGAAGCGAAATTCTGGCTGTCACCTGACATACAGTTGGCCAGAAATGATGGCTTTGACGCCAAAGCGCTGCGCACAATTACGGCAATGATTATTCAACACCGCGATACATTAGAGGGTGCCTGGCATGACTACTTCACCTAAGCGTGTCACGTTTGATGAAGATAACTTCTGGGTTGAGTTAAGTGATGGCCGCACGCTGGGGGTGCCATTAGCGTGGTACCCACGCCTTCTTAACGCGTCAGCTCAACAATTGGCGTGCTATGAATTGAGCGCGCGCGGGATTCATTGGGACACACTTGACGAAGACGTGTCTATCGATGGAATTTTGGCTGGGCAAGGCGATATGACGCGACATCGTCAGGCCGTTGCCTGATTTCATATACCTCAAGAGAGCCGACCCGCGTGAGCGAGACGCCAAGCGATACGACTGAGCTAGAGAATCCTGACGCTGTGGCCATTGACGCAGTGGCGGTTTCGTTTGGGCGGTTGTTTAACGAGCCCATCACGCAAATGCCGGAGGATTTGTACATTCCCCCGGAAGCGATGCGGGTCTTTTTAGAGACCTTTGAAGGCCCGCTGGATCTGCTGCTCTATCTGATTCGTCGCCAAAACCTGGATATTCTGACCATCAACGTAGCGACCATCACCCACCAGTACATCGAGTACGTGGAGCTGATGAAGGCGATGGAGATCGAGCTGGCGGGGGAGTACCTGCTCATGGCCGCCATGCTGGCTGAGATCAAATCGCGCACGCTGCTGCCGCGCCCGCCGAAGGCAGAGGGCGAGGATGAGGAAGATCCCCGCGCGGAGCTTATCCGGCGCTTACAAGAGTATGAACGCCTCAAGGAAGCTGCCGAAACGCTGGACACACTGCCCCGTATGGGCCGTGACTGGTTTAGCGTTCAGGCAGGATTACCGCCGTTGGAATCCCGCGTGATTTACCCTGAGGTGGAGTTAGATGAGTTGCTCAGTGCGCTCTCCGATATCCTCAAGCGCGCCGAGCTGGTGCAAGCCCACCAGATCAGTCGCGAGGTGCTCTCCACTCGCGAGCGCATGCTCAAGATTATGGAGCAGCTAAATCACGATGATGCTCATCAGCGCTACACTCCCTTTGAAGCGCTGTTTGCTTTGGAGGAGGGGCGGGCAGGCGTGGTGGTTACCTTCATGGCGATACTTGAACTCGCGAAAGAGGCGATGATTGAAATTGTCCAAAACGCACCGCTGTCGCCGATTCATGTGCGCGCGCGACGTGCAGCGCTTGCCGACGATGAAGAGAGTGCGTTTGAGCAGCCTGAGAGCGATGATGATACCGATGGTGAATCCGCCTTTGAGTCCGACGAGGAGACGCCATGAGTAACGCTGAGAGCGCGCTGGACGACATTATTGAAGCGGCACTGCTTGCCGCGGGTGAACCGCTGCCCCTCGAACGATTGGAAACCCTTTTTCTAGAGGGCGAATGCCCCACGCGCAAGGAGTTTCGCGCGGTCCTTGAACGTTTACACCAGCGCCACAACGACGGCGCCTTGGAGTTGCTGGAAACGGTCTCGGGCTATCAGCTGCGTATTCGTCCGCGTCTATCGCAATGGGTCTCGCGGCTTTGGGACGAGCGCCCACAGCGCTACTCACGGGCGCTGCTGGAAACGCTGGCCCTGATTGCCTACCGCCAGCCGGTCACCCGAGGCGATATCGAAGAGGTGCGTGGGGTCAGCGTCAGTAGTTCCATTATGCGCACCCTGGCAGAGCGCGGCTGGATCCGTGTGGTCGGTCACCGGGATGTGCCGGGACGCCCAGCGGTATACGCCACCACGCGCAGCTTTTTAGACGATTTTGGGTTAAAAACCCTTGATGCCCTGCCGCCCATGCACACCTTGGCAAGCTGGGAAGAGGGCGAAATAGCTGAAGACACAGGGATGACCCAGGATGCTGCCATCCAGGAAGAGCATGACACCGGTTCAGACCATGAAGCACTAGACGAAACGCTCAAAACAATGCAGGATGCGCCACCCCAGAAAGAAGCGATAACCTCGGCTGAGATAGCCGATACGCACGCCGAGACGGCGTTAACCCAGCCGCTGAGTTTTGCCGACCTACAGGCTCGGCTCGCGGCACGTGCCAAGCGCCAACAAGACGAGCGCGACAGCACGGAGACTACCGATGTGAGGTCAGACGACCATGAGTCAGAGTAATAACACCACGCCCCCCACCAGCGAAAAGCTGCAAAAAGTCTTGGCCCGTGCAGGCCTTGGCTCGCGTCGTGAAATGGAAACGGCGATTTCCGCCGGCCGTGTCAAAGTAAATAGCCAGGTGGCTAAGCTGGGCGACCGCGTTGAAGCGCGGGACAAAGTCAGTTTTGATGAGCGCCCGGTGGCGCTGCGCCCGGAAGAGGAAGTGCCGCGCCG
Source organism: Halomonas sp. UBA3074 (assembly GCF_002366715.1). Taxonomy (GTDB): domain Bacteria; phylum Pseudomonadota; class Gammaproteobacteria; order Pseudomonadales; family Halomonadaceae; genus Vreelandella. The sequence goes on from NZ_DFBS01000022.1 coordinate 86,857, forward strand.
GGTGATTATGTACAACAAGCCGGAAGGTGAGTTGTGTACCCGTAAGGATCCCGAGGGTCGCCGCACGGTGTTTGACCGCTTGCCGCGCCTGAAAGGCGAACGCTGGATTGCCATTGGTCGCCTGGATATCAACACCAGCGGCTTACTGCTGTTCACTACCGATGGTGAGCTGGCCAATCGCTTGATGCATCCCTCTACCCAAGTGGAACGTGAGTACGCCGTTCGCGTCATGGGTGAGGTGAAGCGCGAGCACATCCTGGCGATGGTCGATGGCGTGATGCTGGAAGATGGTCCGGCGCGTTTCACCGACGTACAAGAGTTTGGTGGCGAAGGCATCAATACGTGGTTCCACGTGGTGATTCTGGAGGGGCGTAACCGCGAAGTGCGGCGTCTATGGGAGTCTCAAGCGCTCACCGTTAGCCGCCTGAAGCGCGTTCGCTACGGCAATATCTTCCTGGATAAGCGCGCTAAAGCCGGTGAGTGGGTCGAACTGACCCAGGATGAGGTGGATGACTTAGCCACCCTGGCGAACCTGGAAACCCGTAAGGTGCCAGCGTTAACGCCCGATGAGAAGAACCGCTGGAACCGCGATAAGCACAAACGCAAGCCGGTTCAGGCAATGCGTAAGCCGAAAACCAAAGCTCGTTAAGTCAGCTCGTTAAGAAAGTTCGTTAAGTAGGTGAAGAGACGTGCCTGTCTTGGCTAACGCCTCTTGGGTAGGCACGTTTCAAGTCTTCTTACCCCTGGATGCTAAAAAACACTTGCTATCAAAGGGGTGTAAGCGTAGGATATGCATCCGTTCAGGCGGGTCGTTAGCTCAGTTGGTAGAGCAGTTGACTTTTAATCAATTGGTCGCAGGTTCGAATCCTGCACGACCCACCATCTCAAACGTTGTTTTGGAAGGTGGTTTTATTAAGCCAGCTTGTCACCCGTTTGTTTGAGGCGGTGCTGATCGCGGTAAGTTTGCACATTGCAGTTTGAGTAGCAAAGCACGTTTGGGTCGTTAGCTCAGTTGGTAGAGCAGTTGACTTTTAATCAATTGGTCGCAGGTTCGAATCCTGCACGACCCACCAAATTCAGCGCCCCTGACAGTCAACTGTCAGGGGCGTTTTGCTATGCGCATCATTCTGGTGGCCGTTAGCAGCAACGACCCACTAGAATGGGCTAGAATAGAGATTCAGACGACAGGCCACCGCGAGAGACGCAGCGGCCAGTCGCACGCGAGCGGTACGGGAGCAGAGCGAAAAGCGCCTGTGCCGTGACCAGTGTTTAACAGGGGGATTCCCTGTTCGTCACAGTGGTAGACACGATGACTATGATGACTACGCAAGCCGAGCTAAGTGCTCCGCTGCCCACCGCCTACTGCCCCACCCGGATTCCAGCGGAAGATTGGGCAAGGGTAGAAGAAATTAAACAGCTACTGAAAGCGCATAATGCTGTTTTGGTGGCGCACTACTACACCGATGATGCCATCCAGCAGCTTGCCGAAGAGACCGGCGGCTGTGTCGCCGATTCGCTCGAGATGGCGCGTTTTGGTGCCCGTCACGATGCCACCACACTGGTGGTCGCGGGGGTCCGCTTCATGGGTGAAACCGCCAAGATACTATCGCCAGAAAAGCGTGTGCTGATGCCCACTTTGGAAGCGACCTGCTCGCTGGACATTGGCTGTCCTGCTGATGCGTTCAGCGCGTTCTGCGATGCGCACCCGGACCGCACCGTGGTGGTCTATGCCAACACCTCCGCCGCAGTGAAGGCGCGGGCGGATTGGGTGGTGACCTCGTCGATCGCTGTCGAGGTGATCGAGCATCTGCAAGCCAAAGGGGAAATAATTCTCTGGGCACCCGATAAACACTTGGGGGGCTATATCCAGAAAAAAACCGGTGCGGATATGTTGATGTGGGACGGCGCCTGCATCGTCCATGAAGAGTTCAAGGCCAAAGGCGTTGAAGATCTCAAGCGTATCTATCCGGATGCTGCTGTTCTCGTTCACCCCGAATCGCCCGAGCCCGTGGTCAGGCTGGCCGATGTGGCTGGCTCCACGTCACAGCTAATTAAGGCAGCTAAAGAGTTACCTAACGATAAGTTGATTGTGGCGACCGACCGGGGCATCTTCTTCAAAATGCAGCAAGCGGTGCCGGATAAGACGCTGTTTGAAGCGCCGACGGCGGGTAACGGCGCTACCTGTCGTAGCTGCGCGCATTGCCCCTGGATGGCGATGAATGCGCTGGGTAACCTGGCGAGCGCACTACGCGAGGGGAGCGGTGAAATTCGAGTCGATGAAGCGCTGCGCCTGCAGGCCTTGAAGCCCCTTGAGCGTATGCTTAACTTCAATCCTTAGTGAAGAAAGAGTCACAAATGTCATTGCGTACGGAGTGAAGCAATCTCGGGGTTATTTGCCACCGCTGGCTAAGATTGCCGCGTCGCTGCGCTCTTCGCAATGACATATCGGTAGGCTCCACGTGATGACATAGTGCGGGGCTCGTCATGACATAAGCCTAGTTAAACTCTTCCAGTGCCTCGCGATAGGTAATAAAGGCCTCGCGGCGCTGCTCGATCCTGGCCAGTAACGGCTGATCGTTGTCGCGCTCGGCGGCATCACGCGCAATAGAGAGCTGGCGAATGCCGCTGTCTACCCTGCCCGTCAGTTGCAAGTGTTCAGCGCGGGCTAGGTGCCCCCAGCCATTATGGCCACTGCGTCCCGCAGCCTCCGCTAATAAATTGAAGACTTGAGGGTTATCTGGGTGTTGATCCGCCATATCGCGTAGCCCGTTATAGGCCGCAGGTGGGTCGCGCTGTAGCTGCGCTTCGGCGAGTATCAGTTGAGCAGGCAGATAATTGGGCATGAAGCGCAGTAAACGCTGGCTGCGCTGGATGGCCTCATCGTATTGCCCGGCCTCTAGCGCGACGCTCGCCGCCGAGGCTGGCAGCATGGCAAAGTCAGGCTGTTGATCAGCAAGCTGATCGAGACGTTGCAGGGCAGTCGCCGTCTGGCCATTGCGGGCAGCGATCAAGGCATCCAGGTAGCGCTGGGCCATTTCGTCTGCGCCTTCTCGGTCAAGTCGTGAAGCCGCTTGCTGGGGCGAGTTGGCGTAAATGCTCAGCAGTGCGCGGGCGCGCATCATGTCGTAAAGCGTGTCGCTGGTATAGGCATCGGCAACGTTGAGCTGCGCCGCGCGATCCTGGGCGGCGGTTAAGCGGCTATCCGTGACCGGGTGAGTGAGCAAGAACTCCGGCGGCGTGTCGCCTTGTAAGCGCGCCATGCGCTGCATCGCGGCGAACATGCGCACCATGGCTTCTGGGTCGTACCCCGCGTCAGCCATCGCCTGCAGGCCTATGTTGTCGGCTTCTTGTTCGAACAAGCGGGAATAGCTGAGCTGATCCTGTATCAGCGCCGCCTGAGAGCCCATCGCGGCGGCCATGCCCGCGTCGCCAGCACCACTGGCAGCAATCAGCATTCCGGCTAACATCGCCGCCATGGCGGGCAATTGGGTTTGTGCGGCGCGTGCGCTTCCCCTGGCGTAGTGACGCTGAGAGAGGTGACCCAGCTCATGGGCCAGCACCGAAATAAAAGCGCCCTCATCTTCGGCAAAGGCGAAGAGCCCTGAGTTGATGCCGACCACCCCGCCAGGAACAGCGAAGGCGTTAAGCGACTCATTATCAACCATGACGGTGATGGTGCGCAGGCCGCTGATCTGACTATGCGGCGCAAGCCGGGCAATCAGGCTTTCCAGGTAGTCGCTCGCAATAGGGTCTTGCCACTGAGGCGCCTGGGCACGAAACTGACGTAGCCATGCTCTACCCAGCCGGTACTCTTCGTTACTGAATGAGGTAGACGCCGCTCCCAGGCTTGGCAGGCCGTAATCGTTGATGGCCACGCTTTGAGGGCTAAACAGCAAACTGCCACAGGCGCAAGCGAACGCACATATCCAGCCAGGGTAAGCGGTACGAAAGGTGGGCATGGCATCCTCATGGGTAGTGTTTGAACGTAGCGTTCACAGTACGACATTATTTAAAGGCAATGGTTAAAGACATTGTTTAAAACTGTGACATTGATAAAGGCGGGGAAGTGCCGTTAAATCGATGGCCTTGTGAAATCAACCGCTAAACAGACAGTTTATGCAACAATGCCGTGATTATGCCGGTCATTTTGAGGGAGAGTACATGTCTGAGCAAACCAGGGCCTTTCATCCCGACACGGTGCTTGATGCCTGTGGGCTGCATTGCCCATTGCCCCTGCTAAAGGCGAAACAAGCCTTAAGCACCTTGGCCGCCGGTCAGCTGCTGGAAGTGCGTTCAACGGACGCGGGGTCATGGCGGGATATGGCATCGTTTACCGATCAGAGTGCGCATACCCTGGAAGGCCGTGAACAGCGTGACGATGTCTATATCTATTGGATTCGTAAGGCAGGGGACGGGCACTCATGACCCTGCGCACGATATTAAAAAGCTGGGTTGAACGCTATTTTTCCGATGAAGAAGCGCTGATTCTGTTGGTGGTTCTGGTGGCGGGTTTTGCGGCGATTATCTTGTTTGGCCGTATGTTGGCGCCGTTTTTCACCGCGTTAGTGATCGCGTTTTTGCTGCAAGGCGTAGTGAGTGCGCTAACCCGGCGTGGTTTACCACATTTGCTCGCGGTGATCATGGTGTTCCTGGCGTTTATTAGTGTCCTGCTCACCTTGGCATTTATTTTAATGCCACTCATTTGGAATCAGCTCGTGGGGCTGGTGCAGGAAACACCCAGGATGTTTGCCAGTGGCCAGGGCTGGCTAGATGAGTTGCAGGCGCGCTACCCCAATATTATTACGCCAGACCAGATACAAAACTGGATAGGCGTGGCGAGCCGTGAAATTAGCCAGTTAGGGCAGCGTGCGTTAACCCTATCGCTGGCATCGCTAGGCAACATCATGGCGGTGATCATCTATCTAGTGTTGGTACCGATTTTGGTCTTCTTTATGCTTAAAGACCGTGACGTGTTGGTGGGCTTCATGCTTTCACTGTTGCCCCAAAAGCGCACGCTGTTATCCCGTATTTGGCGTGAGATGGATGATCAAATCGCCAACTACATTCGCGGCAAGTTTATTGAAATTATTATCGTGGGCACCGTGACCTTCTTTACCTTTGCGTTCTTTGGGTTGCCCTATACGGCGCTGTTGGCGGTATTGGTGGGGTTCTCCGTATTGGTGCCCTATATCGGCGCGGCGGTCGCCACGCTGCCGGTGGCCGCGGTCGCTGGTTTTCACTTCGGTATTAGCGAAGAGTTTGTGTATGTACTGGTAGCGTATGGCGTCATTCAGGCGCTCGATGGCAACGTATTAGCCCCGGTTTTATTCTCTGAAACCAACAATATCCATCCCGTCTCCATCATTGTGGCGGTGTTGTTCTTTGGGGGGATTTGGGGCTTTTGGGGTATTTTCTTCGCTATCCCCTTGGCAACGCTGCTAAAGGCGCTGGTCTATGCCTGGCCGCGCAGTATGCACGAACGAGAAGAGCGCCGAGGCTTGCAAGCCCCGGCAGAGAACATCGATTAGCACTTGAGGGCGCCCGCGGGGTAATAAGGGGGCAGGATAACGGCTAGCTAGCCGCGTTAAGCGCTTCAGCGGCGGCAAGCACTTCGTCAGCGTGGCCCGGGACTTTAACGCCACGCCACTCTTTTGCCAATTTGCCCTCTTTGTCGATCAAAAAGGTGCTGCGCTCGATGCCGAGGTGCTCCTTGCCGTACATCTTTTTGAGCTTTATGACATCAAACAGCGTGCAGACGTTTTCGTCTTTGTCAGAGATAAGTGCAAAGTTAAAATCCTGTTTGGCCTTGAAGTTTTCCTGGGCTCGCAGCCCATCCCGGGAAACGCCGAGGATGACGGTGTTAGCAGCATCGAAGGCGGGTTTACGGTCGCGAAAGTCACCCCCTTCGGTGGTGCAGCCTGGCGTGCTGGCTTTGGGGTAGAAGTAAACGACCACCTGTTTACCGCGCAGTTCAGACAGCGTCACGGTGGTATCACCGGTCGCGGTGGCGGAAAAATCCGCAACGGGTTGACCAATTTCAACAGACATAAAGCGTCCTTTTGAGGGTGGGTGTTAAAATCAAAGGGTAGCCACGATTACACGTAAGCCAAGGGCCATTGTCAAAGCTCAAATCAGGCTGGCGACAAACTCGCACCGCTTTACGCTGTACAGGCTCGAATCGCCTGAGTACCATTTGCTCTCTGTGGCACGCTAACGCCTGAAGCTCATGACACGATAGCGTCCAGTTTTGAGAAATATCGGGCACGTGATGTATCCATTACGTGCCCTATATCGATAATTGATATCACACTTTGGCTGGTGAGGAATAAACGGATGATCACAGGCAGCATCGTCGCCCTGGCGACGCCTATGAAGGTCAATGGCGACATCGACTGGGAGGCGCTTCGTCGTCTGGTGAACTTCCATCTCGAAAATGGCACCGATGGCATCGTGGCCGCTGGCACGACAGGCGAACCCACTACCATGTCGTTTGCCGAGCACTTTGATGTGATCCGCAGCGTGGTAGAAGAGGTCAATGGCCGCATTCCCGTGATTGCGGGCACCGGCGCCAATGCGACGTCGGAAGCGGTTGAGCTAGCCCGCTACGCTGGTGAGGTGGGTGCCGACTACTGTTTGTCAGTATGTCCTTATTACAACAAACCCACCCAGGAAGGCCTCTACCAGCACTTTAAAGCAGTCGCCGAGGGCAGCAAGCTGCCGGTGATTCTATATAACGTGCCGGGCCGTACCTGCTCTGATCTCTACAACGAGACCGTCTTACGCTTGGCCGATGTGGATAATATTATTGGTTTGAAAGACGCGACAGGGAACCTGGAGCGTGCGGAAGATCTAATCTCACGCCTAAAGGGCAGTGGTTTTATGCTCTACTCCGGCGACGATGCGACCGCCTGTGACTTTATGTTGATGGGTGGCCATGGCGATATCTCCGTGACGGCGAATGTTGCCCCACGGGCGATGCATGATCTGTGTACCGCTGCCGTGGCCGGTGATGCTGATAAAGCTCATCAGATTAATACCCGTCTGATGCCGCTACACACCAATTTGGGCATAGAGTCGAATCCTATTCCCGTGAAGTGGGCGCTTAATCGCATGGGTTATGCGGACGCAGGACTTCGTTTACCGCTAACTTGGCTGTCTGAAAAGTACCACGCCACGGTGAGCGAAGCGCTGCAGATGGCAGGCGTCGTAGAGGAGTAACCTGGCGCAATACCCTTTGCTATCCAGCTCAGCAATAAGTTGAGCTGGGTACCTGATTTGTTGACTTAAGGTGGCTTGATGAGCTCTGTGCTTGAAATACGTGCGCTTAAATGGGTCCCGCTGGCACTTGCCGCGGCTGTCGCGCTCTCTGGTTGCGCACGGGATGGTTTTTACCATGACCGTAACTTGGACTACACCGAGGCTGCTCCGGCGCCTCCGCTGGTGTTACCAGAGACCCGCAATACCCAACGTTACCGTGACGCGCTGCCGGTTCCTCAAGCCGCCACCCAAGGGACACGGCTTGACGAAGCGGCAGAAATTCGTCCGCCCCAATCACTGGCCATTGGCAGTGGGCTAGAGCCTGAATACGTTGAGCGCCGCGAAGTGGGTGATCAAACCTGGCTAGTGGTGGCCGCCGATACCGGTACGGTGTGGCCCCAGTTGGAAGAGTTTGTCCGTAGTCGACAGTTAGCGGTACAGGAAAGCAGTGCCTCCCAGGGTGTGATTGTCACTTCACAGGCGGAAATACGACTGCAAAGTGCATTGCGCGCTGGCAGCAGCGAAGTGCGCTGCGAAAGCGGTGGGCGAACCATGGCTAGCTGCCTGGACGCTTTAGAGAGCCACCTAAATGCCCGCAGTGCATCGGCCAGCGTGTCCTCGTCCTGGACTGCCCAGCGCCTCAATGATGAGCAAACGATGCAAGTCCGCCAGCAGGGTGACGAGTGGGAAGTGGTCATTCCGCAGCCCATCGACCGTGTTTGGGCTGAACTGAATCATTACCTGGAGTTGGATTTTGCTCAGGAAGGACAGCGCGACTTACTGGCTTCAGACCCCAATAGCCATGAGTTCCTGGTTGAATATATGACCGAAACCGAGCGCAATCGTAACCCGCTACAAATCGTGTTCAGCGCGGATGTGCGCAAGATGTCTCAAGAGATCCGTCTTGCCCTGCAGCCTAACGGCGACCAGACGATTTTGCGGGCTATCAATGCCAGCGAACGGGCATTCAGCACCGATGACCAGCGCGAACTGCTTGAGCGTGTTTCCGGTTACTTACGTTAATTTATTGATCCTTGTTTCCTGACGGAGCCCCCATGGAAAAGCGCCAAGAACTCTACGCCGGTAAGGCGAAATCTGTGTATACCACCGACGATCCGGATTTGTTGGTGCTTAATTTTCGGGATGACACTAGCGCCTTCGATGGCAAAAAGATGGAGTCGCTAGCCCGTAAAGGCATGGTCAATAACATTTTTAACGCCTTCATTATGGAGCGCTTGCAGGAAGCGGGTATTCCCACTCACTTTGAAAAGCAGCTTTCTAACACCGAGAGTCTGGTCAAGAAGATGCAGATGATCCCGGTGGAGTGTGTGGTGCGTAATATCGCCGCGGGTGGCTTGGTGAAACGTCTCGGGGTGGAAGAGGGCATCGCACTGACGCCGCCGACGTTCGAGCTGTTCTTAAAGAATGACGAGAAGGGCGACCCGATGATCAACGAGTCGCTGGCGGAAACCTTTGGCTGGGCAACCCCCGAACAGTTAGCCAAGATGAAGACGCTGACTTTCAAGGTCAATCATATCCTCAAGGCGCTGTTTGCCGAGGGCGATATGCTGTTGGTGGACTACAAGCTCGAGTTCGGTGTCTTCAAAGGGGAGGTCGTCCTGGGGGATGAGTTTTCGCCGGATGGTTGTCGCCTGTGGGACGCCAATACCCGCGAAAAGCTGGATAAGGATCGCTTCCGCCAAGGGCTGGGTGGCGTGATTGAGGCGTACGAAGAAGTCGGGCGCCGCCTGGGGATCACTTTTCCGGCTTAAATCATTGCCACGCGTTTATTGCGCGGCGTAAGTATCGATAGCCATCACCTCCAAGGTGGTGGCTTCGCCTTTTTGGTGCTGGCGAAACTTAACGTCCACGTCGCGTAATCGAACGCCGTAAAGGCGCTCAGAATCGCTCCCTTTTTGTTTATAGGCGGGCCGTGGGTCTTGGCTTAGCACCTGCTCGATGAGGGCGTACAGCGAGGCGCTATCGTCACGCTGGGCGAGTGTATCCAGAGCCGACGGGTGGAAAGAGACTGCCAGCAGTGGGGGTGCCTGCGGCGCAAAGCCGGCTTGCGCATCCGGCTGAGACTCAGCCCAGGGCAAGTAGGGTTTGATATCGACCACCGGGGTGCCACTCACCAAGTCACCGCCCTGTAGCTGTAATACGACACCTTGCTGCGTGTCGATGCCGACGAGCCTTACCAGTGATAGCCCTAAGCGGTTAGGGCGGTGGGTGCTGCGACTGGCAAATACGCCTACTTTTTTATTACCGCCCAAGCGGGGTGGCCTAACGAGAGGCGACCAGCGCTGAGGGCTTTGATGAAAGATGAAGGTTAGCCATAGGTGACTGAAGTCTTCTAAGCCGCGCACCGCAAGTGGATCATTATAGGGGGCGACGAGAACAAGCCTTGCTTTAGCTGCGGGTGCTAGCCCCGGCTGGCGCGGAATGCCGAATTTGTCGGGGTAGTCACTGACCAAGTGACCAATGGGCGAAAGCGTAAAGTGCTCGCTGTTAGGGACATTGTCCATCACACTGCCTTTTACTAGGATGAATCGGCGTTGGGTTGGGCCGTGAAGGGCTGAGCAGAAGCTTAATCAGCAACGTCGTTAGAAATTTAGCAAGAAGCCCAGTATAAAGCAGCTCGAAGGCTTGAACATGACCCAGTAGAGCATGACCGAAAAGGTCTTGCTTGATAGACAGTGATCAATGGTTAGCTGAACAGCGCAGAGGTGATGCATGAGTAATAGCGATGAGCAGCAAGCCCCAACGAGTGCGCGGGTGATGTATCGCGCAGCCCTGGCGCGTGATGCCGCTGACCAAGCAGAAGTGTTTTATCATGCCGTGATGCAAGGGGCAGCCACCCACTATACGCTGGATGAACGGCGGGCGTGGGCTCAGGCGCTCCCCAGAGAAGGCAGCGCCTGGGCCGTACGCCAAGCGCTGTATACCACGTTAATTGCGACCTGCGACGGGCGCTGTGTGGGGTTTCTGGAAGTAGACCTAGACGCTGGCCGCATTGAAACGCTCTATGTCTGGCCCTCCCTTACCGGCCGTGGCATTGGTACCACGCTGCTGGTGCACGCAGAGCGTATGCTGCTTGAAGAGGGCAAGGGCAAGGTGGAGATCGAAGCCAGTTCGATGCTTTATGAGCGTCTCATGCGCCGCGGCTGGGAAAACCACGGCGAGCAGTGGGTCGAGCGCAGCGGAGAGCGGCTAAAGCGCTATAAGCTCTCCAAGCCGCTCAATGCTGTTGAAACTTGATCGTTACACGCGATAGCTGCGGGTAATTCGCATGGAAAGGTCGATGGAGGCGATGTCCTTGGTCAGTGCGCCGCTGGAGATGCAGTCAACGCCCGTATCGGCAATGGCACGCAGGGTGGCGGCATCCACATTGCCTGAAGCCTCCAGAGTTGCCCGACCGCCGTTAATTTCCACAGCGACATGTAAGTCTTCAATGGCGAAGTTATCGAGCATGACGATATCGGCGCCCGCGGCCAGGGCCTGGTCGAGTTCCTCAAAGGTTTCTACCTCCACTTCCACCGGCAGGTCGCTGGCTAGCTGGCGGGCCTGGGTAATCGCCGCCTGAATACCGCCGCAGGCAGCAATGTGGTTCTCTTTGATCAAAAATGCGTCCCACAGACCAATGCGGTGGTTGTGCCCACCGCCGCAGGTGACGGCGTATTTTTGCGCCAAACGCATGCCGGGCAGTGTTTTGCGGGTATCGAGCAGGCGGACGCCCGTGCCTTCGATCAGGTCGACGTAAGCGCGGGTGGCGGTGGCAGTCGCTGAGAGTGTTTGCAGCACGTTAAGTGCCGCACGCTCGCCGGTGAGCAGCACGCGAGCCGGGCCTTCCAAGGTTAAAAAACACTGCCCAGGCTCAAGCTTATCGCCGTCGGCGGCTAGCCACGTCACGCTCACTCGGCTATCCAGACGGCGAAACAGCTCATCCACCCAGGCCGCGCCACACAGCACCGCGGCGTCACGGGTAATCACTTCAGCAGTCGCCCACTGGTGTTCAGGGATCAATTGCGCGGTAATATCACCCGGGCCAACGTCTTCGGCTAGCAGGCGAGCAGCGCTGGCGCGGATTTCTTCTGCAAGAGCGGATTGATAATGCATGGCAGTGAATTCTCTGAACGTCGTCAAGTGTAAGCGGCAGTATAGTGAAATCGCGCCATGAAAGTGAGCGCTAACGAAAAGGAGAGTGCGCGCGTGGACGAGCAACAACCGAGAAGTGGCTGGTGGAAAAGCGCCCGGCATGTCGTCTCCCCCAATTGCGATGCTCGACCCAGCCACGAGGTTTCGCTGCTGCTTCTGCATGCGATCAGCTTGCCTCCTGGCGTGTTTAGCGGCGATGCCATTGAGGCGCTATTTACTAACCAGTTGGCGACAGAGGCACACCCTTTTTTCGCTGACATAGCCCATTTGCGAGTCTCTGCGCACCTGCTGATTCGCCGCGACGGTGAGTGCGTTCAATTTGTCGACACCGATCAACGTGCCTGGCATGCCGGGCGCTCCTGCTGGCGGGATCATCAGCAGCGAAAGTGGCGCACGGCGCTCAATGATTTCTCAGTGGGGATTGAGCTTGAAGGGGACGATGTCACCCCCTACACCTTCGCTCAGTACACTGCCTTGATAGAGGCCACGGCGTGGCTAATGAAGCGCTACCCGCAGCTCGATCGCACGCGCATTACCAGCCACGCCCATGTAGCGCCACTGCGAAAAACCGACCCAGGGCCAGCCTTCGATTGGGCCTATTTCCACCAGCGGCTGAACGCTAGAACGAAAGGTTAAGGGGCTAATTAAGTGGTTATCGCACAAAGAAATAAAACGGTAGTTTAATTACAATTACTGACCTCGTTAATACCCTTGGAAAGGCGCCATAATCTGCTTATGTTGCAGTGCAATAGTTTGTTTTCGATAGGCTTTTCCGCAGTCACAGAATTGGCAGCGTGGCGACTTTGCGGTATCTTCACCTATACAAAAGGCTAACTTTTACGACATTTGTGTAGCTTTACTACATCAGTGTGTACGTAGCTTGTTGAATGTAGAGCTAAAACAACTATCCGGCGTTTATTCACCGGCAGAATGTTGGCGCGTGGTGGGCTTCCACACCGCCGCCCCAGGCCCTTCAGGGTAGCGGGGCTAATTGTCATTTATCGTCATTCGGAGAGACCTCTATGAGTCTGGAGACAAGAGAAGATCTCGATCCGATCGAAACTACGGAATGGATTGATTCCCTAGAATCGGTATTGGATCGTGAGGGCGAGGATCGTGCCCGCTACCTGATGACCCGCTTGGCGGATCGCCTGCGCCGGGACGGGATGAAGGTACCCTTCTCGGTGACAACCCCGCACCGCAATACGATCCCGGTTCACCGCGAAGCACCGATGCCTGGCGATTTGTTCATGGAGCGCCGTATTCGCTCTTTGATCCGTTACAACGCCATTGCCCAGGTCATTCGTAATAACCGCGCCAAGCCCGGCCTGGGTGGCCACATTGCTAGCTTTATGTCATCTGCCACGCTGTATGACGTAGGCTTTAACCACTTCTTCCGCGCACCCCAAGGGGATTTCGCTGGTGACTTGGTATATATCCAGGGCCATGTGGCGCCGGGTATTTACGCGCGTTCCTATTTGGAAGGGCGCCTTTCCGAAGAGCAGATGGACAAGTTCCGCCAGGAAGTCGATGGCGATGGTCTCTCTTCCTACCCACACCCGTGGTTAATGCCGGACTACTGGCAGTTCCCCACGGTATCGATGGGTCTTGGCCCCATTCAGGCCATTTATCAAGCGCACGTGATGAAGTACCTGCATCACCGTGAGCTGAAAGACATGTATGACCGCAAGATCTGGTGCTTCATGGGAGACGGCGAGTGCGACGAGCCGGAATCCCTGGGCGCTATTTCGCTGGCGGGCCGTGAAAACCTCGACAACCTGATCTTCGTCATCAACTGTAACCTGCAGCGCCTTGACGGCCCTGTGCGCGGTAACTCGCGGGTGATGGACGAGTTCGAAGGCGTCTTCCGTGGCGCTGGCTGGAACGTGATCAAGGTCGTCTGGGGCCGCCACTGGGATCCGCTGTTCGAGAAGGACAAGAAAGGCATCCTTCAAAAACGTATGGACGAAGCGGTCGACGGCGAGTACCAGAACTACAAAGCCAACGGCGGTGCTTATACCCGTGAGCACTTCTTTGGCAAATACCCAGAAACCGAAGCGATGGTCAAAGACCTCTCTGACGAAGATATCTGGAAGCTCAACCGCGGTGGTCACGACCCGTTCAAGGTTTATGCGGCCTATCACGAAGCCGTGAATACCTCTAACGGCAAGCCCACGGTGATTCTGGCGCATACCGTCAAAGGCTACGGTATGGGTAGCGGCGATGGCGAAGCGGCCAACGAAGCGCACCAGGTCAAGAGCATGGAGTATGAAGCGCTCAAAACCTTCCGTGACCGCTTCGGTATCCCCATCACCGATGAGCAGTTGAAAGACGTTCCCTACTACAAGCCGGAAGAGGACTCTCCCGAGCTTAAGTACATGCACCTGCAGCGCGAGCGCCTGGGCGGTTACTTGCCCAGCCGTCAAAGCGACTTTGAGGCCTTGGAGATTCCTAGCCTCGAAGATAAGACCTTTGCCTCGCAAATGGGTGGCTCGAAAGGGCGCGAAGTTTCCACCACCATGGCGTTTGTGCGTGTTCTGAACGGTCTGGTGAAAGATAAGAAACTCGGTAAGCACGTGGTGCCGATCATCCCTGATGAAGCGCGTACCTTCGGTATGGAAGGTATGTTCCGCCAATTGGGTATCTACACCTCGGAAGGCCAAAAGTACGAGCCGGTCGATAAAGGCCAGATCATGTTCTACCGCGAGGATCAGAAAGGTCAGATTCTCGAAGAGGGCATTACGGAAGCCGGGGCAATGTCTGCCTGGATCGCTGCCGCGACTTCCTACAGCAACAACAACGTCACGCTGCTGCCGTTCTACATCTACTACTCGATGTTCGGCTTCCAGCGCATCGGTGACTTGGCTTGGGCGGCAGGCGATCTGCAGGCGCGTGGCTTTATGGTCGGCGGCACCGCCGGGCGTACCACGCTCAACGGCGAAGGTTTGCAGCACCAGGATGGCCACAGCCTGATCCAGGCGTCCACCATTCCCAACTGCCGCAGCTACGACCCGACTTACGCCCATGAAGTGGCCGTGATTCTGCAGGATGGTTTGAAGCGTATGTTCACCGACAAGGAGAACTGCTTCTACTACCTGACCGTGATGAACGAGAACTATGAGCACCCGGCGCTGGAAAACGTACCAGCTGACGACATCGTCAAAGGTATGTACCTCCTGCGCGAAACCAAGGGTGACAAAGGCCGCGTCCAACTGCTGGGCTCTGGCACGATCCTTCGCGAAGTCGAAGAGGCTGCCACGCTGCTTGAGAACGATTGGGGCATCGGCGCCGACATCTGGAGCGTGACCAGCTTTAACGAGCTACGTCGTGAAGCGCTGCTGCTGGATCGTGAAGCCTTCTTAAGCCCGGATGCCGAGGCCAACAAGCCCCACGTCACTAAGTGCTTGGAAGGGCGTGACGGTCCTGTGATCGCATCTACCGATTACATGAAGCTGTATGCCGATCAAGTGCGCGCTTGGGTACCGGGTGACTACACTGTACTGGGTACCGATGGCTTTGGCCGTTCAGATACCCGCGAGAAGCTGCGCTACTTCTTCGAAGTGGATCGCTACTTCGTGACGGTAGCAGCGCTGCGTGCGCTGGCTGAACGCGGCGATATTGATCGCAAGCACGTCGGTGAAGCGCTTAAGAAGTATGGCATTGACGCCAATAAGCCTAACCCGCTGACTAGCTAAACGCTGCCCGGTGGGCGGATGCCCACCGGCTCGATCCGATTTGGAAGGAGCGCGACCTTGAGTAGCGAAATCATCAAAGTTCCCGATATCGGTGGCGATACCGATGTCGAAATCATCGAGATTGCGGTGTCAGTAGGCGACGTCATTGAAGCGGAAGACACCCTGATCACTCTGGAATCCGACAAAGCCAGCATGGATGTCCCTGCGCCGAAAGGCGGCAAGGTCATCAAGGTGCTGGTCAAAGAAGGCGATAGCGTTTCCGAAGGGGACGATATCGTCGAGCTGGAAGTGGAAGGCGGCGGCGACAGCAGTAGCGAAGAGAGCAGCAGCGACGCCGAACCAGAAGCAGCTCCAGCCAAAGAAGAAAAGCCACAGGCTGAGAAACCTGCTGCCAAGAAATCAGCTGGTGGAAAGCAAACCGTTGATATCAAGGTGCCCGACCTCGGCGGTTCCGATAGCGTTGAAATCATTGAAGTCGCCGTGGGTGAAGGTGATGAGGTTGAAGCTGAAGATACGCTGATTACCCTGGAGTCTGATAAAGCCTCCATGGATGTACCCAGCCCCTACAGCGGTAAAATCGTTAGCTTTACCGTCAAAGAGGGTGACACGGTTTCTGAAGGCGACGTGATCGGGCAAATGGAGATCGCGGGCGAAGGCGGCGACGATAGCGAAGATGCGCCGGAAGAGAGCGACTCTTCAGAGCCGTCCTCTAGCCAAGCCAACAGCGAGCCAGAAGAATCGACCGAAGAGGATGACCAGGAAGAGGCCGCTAGCGGCGAGCCGGAGCGCAAAGAGATTCGCGTGCCGGATCTTTCGGGCGCTTCTGACGTACCCATCATCGAGATTGGCGTAGCCGCCGGTGATGAGATCAACGAAGAAGATCCGTTGATCACACTGGAGTCCGACAAAGCCTCCATGGACGTGCCAAGCCCGTATAAAGGCAAGCTTATTGAGCTGACCGTTAAAGAGGGTGACACCGTCTCTGAAGGCGACGTGATCGGCTATATGGAAGTCGCGGGTGCCAAGAAAGCGGCACCGAAAAAAGCCGCGCCTGAAAAAGCGGATGCCAAGCAGGACAAGCCTAGCCAAGATAAGCAGACCAAGTCGGCTGAATCTCCGGCAGGCACGCCTAGCCCAGAAGCGCAGATGGCGGCCCACAAGCCGCGTGATGGCAAGCTGGTTCACGCTGGCCCTGCGGTGCGTATGCTGGCTCGTGAACTGGGTGTCGACTTGGGGCTGGTTAAGCCCAGTGGGCCGAAAGATCGCGTGCTTAAAGAGGACGTACAGTCCTACGTGAAGCAGGCGATTGCCAATCAAAGCAAAGCGCAGCCAGGCGCTACCACCGCGGCGACCGGTGGTGCGGGTATTCCGCCGATTCCGGAAGTCGACTTCAGCCAGTTTGGTGAAGTGGAAGAGAAGCCGATGGGGCGCCTGCTCAAGATGGGCGCGACCAATCTGCACCGCAGCTGGCTCAATGTTCCCCACGTCACGCAGTTCGACGAAGCGGACATTACCGAGCTGGAAGCTTTCCGTAAGGCGATGAAGGCCGAAGCAGAAGCGCAGGGCGCCAAGCTAACGCCACTGCCCTTTATGGTCAAAGCCTGTGCCTTTGCGCTGCGTAAATTCCCGCAGTTCAACGTCAGCCTGAAAGGCGATGGCGACACGCTGGTATGGAAGAACTACGTCCATATCGGTATCGCCGTCGACACACCCGATGGCCTGATGGTGCCGGTCGTTCGTGATGCCGACAAAAAGTCCTTGATCGAGATTGCCAAGGAAATGGCCGAGCTGGGTAAGAAAGCCCAGACCAAAAAGCTCAAGCGCGATGAAATGACCGGCGGCTGCTTCACCATTTCGAGCCTCGGCTCGATCGGTGGCACGGCGTTTACACCGATCGTCAACGCGCCGGAAGTGGCCATCTTGGGTGTGTCCAAAGCGCAGATGAAGCCGGTTTGGGATGGCAGCGCCTTCCAGCCGCGCTTAATGATGCCGCTATCGCTCTCCTATGATCACCGGGCGATCAATGGCGCCGATGCGGCTCGCTTTACTGCCTTCCTGGCAGATGTGTTGACCGATATCCGTCGTTTACTGCTGTAGTTGGTAGCGATAGAGCCTTGCAAGCGGCGCCCCTCGGGGCGCCGCTTGTGTTTGTCCAATGGCAAGCAGGGCGACCAAAGTGGTAGTTTTAAGCCACTTGGCTGTTTTAATTTAAAAAAATTGAAATAAAAGCGTGTCTCTCAGGCTTTTGGGGAGTTGTGTCGCCTGAGAGGCGCGGTTATTGTCGGTTAACAGATTTTCCATACTCATTTTCATACCCACTTTACATACTAAGAATTTCAAGGAGCAGAGCCATGCGTTTAATCCTGTTGGGTGCCCCCGGCGCGGGGAAGGGGACTCAAGCTCAGTTTATTTGCGAGCAGTTCAAGATTCCTCAGATTTCCACCGGAGACATGCTGCGCACGGCCATAAAAGATGGCACCGAGCTAGGCCTCAAAGTAAAAGAGATCATGAACAGCGGTGGCCTGGTGTCTGACGACATCATCATTGATCTGGTCAAAGAGCGTATCAGTCAGCCAGATTGCGAAAACGGCTTTCTGTTCGACGGCTTCCCTCGCACCATTCCCCAGGCGGATGCCATGAAAGAGGGCGGTGTCAAACTGGATCACGTGGTGGAAATTGCGGTCCCCGATGAAGAGATCGTTAGCCGCTTGGCGGGGCGTCGTGTTCATCAGGCGTCGGGCCGGGTCTATCACGTTGATCACAATCCGCCTAAAGAGCCGGGTAAAGATGATGTCACGGGCGAAACCCTCATTCAGCGCGAGGATGACCAGGAGTCCACGGTGCGTAATCGCCTGTCGGTCTATCACGACCAAACCGCACCGCTGGTCGATTATTACCAGCAGTGGGCCGCGCAGGACCCGCAAAGCGCTCCCCAATACCACCGCATTGAAGGCGTGGGCAGCGTGACCGACATCACCCGTCAGGTGAAAGAAGCGCTCAGTTAATAAGCCCACACGATGGGTGAATAGCATCGGTTTTACACCTTTAGAATGGCCCGCTTAGGCGGGCCATCGTCGTGGTGGCGTGACAAAGGTATAATGCCGCCATCTTTCTCTCGAGTGGCCATTTGTTATGCCGTTACACCTGCTTGCCCTTGATGCCTCTTCTAGCGCTTGTTCGGCAGCCCTGCTGCGCAAAGACGAGGCGGGGGCTACGTGCTTGGCGCGTTTTGAGATGACGCCCCGTGCCCATACCCGTCGGTTACTGCCGATGGTGGATGAAGTGCTTGCTGAAGCGCAGATAACGCCTTCTCAGCTCGATGCCGTCGCGTTTGGTCGTGGCCCGGGTTCGTTCACCGGACTGCGTATCGCGGCGGGCGCCGCCCAAGGGCTGGCGTTTGGCCTCGACTGCCCTCTCCTGGGCATATCGACGCTGGAAGCGCTGGCGCTTCAGGCCCATCGTCGCTACCACCTCCGGCATGTGGTCACCGCGCTGGATGCCCGTATGGGTGAAATCTACGCGGCGACCTGGCACTGCCTGAAAGACACGATTACGCCGATGAGTGCCGAGGCCGTGCTGGCCCCTGAAGCACTGAAACTGCCCGGCGATGAAACCGACTGGGTAGGCGTGGGCAGTGGCTTTTCGCTGTGGGAGCGGTTTCATGTCGATGTGCAGCTAAGCATGCCCCAGCATTTGGTTGATTTAGAGCCCCGGGCCGAAGAGATGGCTTGGCTGGCGGCGCGTGATGTTGCCGCCGGGCTGGGGCAGGCTGCACACTTGGTGCAACCGGTATATCTGCGCAACGACGTGGCTTGGAAAAAGCCCGCATGAGCTTTGTGAAGAGCGATGTTGAGACTAATGTCGAGAGCATCGTTCTGCATGACGGCCTGCGATTAGTGCAGAACGAAGAAGGGTTGGCGCTGGTCGGTGATGAAAAGCGCTACGGAAAGCCGCTCAACGTCGATTTTGTGGCGGGCAAAGCGGCCCATCGACGGCGCTTTGGTGGTGGGCGAGGCCAACTCGTTGCCAAGGCCTGTGGGCTAGCCAAGGGCGTATCACCCAGCATTGTGGATGCCACGGCAGGGTTAGGCCGCGATGCGTTTGTGTTAGCCAGTCTAGGTGCCCAGGTGCTGTTGATTGAACGAGTCGCGGCGATTGCAGCGCTGTTGGACGATGGCCTAAAACGTGCTTCAAGGCATAGCGACACGGCGGATATTGCCGCCCGAATGACGCTGCGTCATGGCGATGCGGCTCAATCGCTGGCGGCGCTTGTTGCCAGTGCTCATTTTGAGCCGCAGGTAATTCATCTCGATCCGATGTTTCCCCACCGCGAAAAATCGGCGCTGGTGAAAAAAGAGATGCGCCTGTTTCGTGAGTTGGCTGGGGATGACGACGATGCCCCGCGCCTGCTGGAAGCGGCGCTGGATGTTGCCACCCATCGAGTGGTCGTCAAACGGCCCATCAAGGCCCCGCCTATCGCTGGCCCCGCGCCACATCATACGATGGAGGGTAAAACCAGCCGCTATGATATGTACGTCCATCGCTCATTAGTGCGCTAATCGGCTCACTTGTCAGCGCTAACGCAAGGAGCACCCATGCAAAATGCGTGGCGAGAAGGTAATCAATTTACACTGCTGCCAGAGGCCTCGCGCTTTCTGCCAGCCATGTTTGAAGCGGTACACGCCGCGCAGCACTATATTTTGGTTGAACTCTACCTGATGGAGTCAGGCGAGCTAGCCGAACAGGTAAGCGATGCCCTGATTAATGCTGCGCAGCGCGGGGTCGACATCTGTTTGCTGCTCGACGGGTATGGCTCGATGGGCCTCGCCAGCGAGGAGCGTCAGCGGTTGAGGCAGGGCGGTGTCAAGCTACGCTTTTTTAACCCGATAGGCTTCCACTCTTTGGCGCTTAATTTAAGCCGTGATCACCGCAAAATAGTCGTGATTGATGGTGAGCTGGCGTTTACCGGTGGCTTTGGCGCGGTGGATGAGTTTTTGAACGCCTGGTATGAAATTGCCCTGCGTATCGATGGTCCCGTGGTCGCCGATTGGGAGCAGCTATTTCGGCGCCTGTGGAGTTCACGGCTGACCCGTGCCGAGAAAGGTGACGACAGTGCAGGCACGCTGCCCGCACGGCGTGAACCACGGCTGCATGCCTCTGGCCTGCCGGGGCGGGCGATGTCTGCGCGTGGCTATCGCTATCAAGCGATACGCCATTCATTGCACGACCGGGTTAATCGGGCGGAGACACGGTTATGGCTATGCACGCCCTATTTCGTACCGACGTTTGCGTTGCGGCGGCGTCTGGTGCGGGCCGCTCGGCGGGGCATTGATGTGCGTCTGCTGCTGCCGGGGGCCAAGCATGACCACCCAGGGGTGCGCTATGCCGGGCAGCGCTTCTACCAATCACTGTTGAAAGCGGGGGTGCGCATCTTTGAATTTCAGCCCACCTTTATCCATGCCAAGTTCGTGCTTGCCGATGAGTGGGTGAGCATTGGTTCGTGTAACTTTGATCACTGGAATTTGCACTGGAACTTAGAGGCCAACCAAGAGGCGCTAGACCCCCAGTTGGCGGAAAGCGTACGCGAGCTTTTTGAACGTAATTTTGCCGCCAGCCAAGAGGTAGATGCCAAGGCTTGGG
The DNA here is from genome assembly GCF_002366715.1 of Halomonas sp. UBA3074. Taxonomy (GTDB): domain Bacteria; phylum Pseudomonadota; class Gammaproteobacteria; order Pseudomonadales; family Halomonadaceae; genus Vreelandella. The sequence continues at coordinate 107,604 of NZ_DFBS01000022.1, forward strand.
CGGCGCGCCCCTGGGGGCAGCGCGCCCGCGAGTGGATCTATGGATTATTGGATGGCGTCATCATGCGGCTTAAATAAGCGCCGGGATTACGTTAGCGCTTTTTGCCTTTGGCAGGCGTCTTTTTGCGCGGTTTAGGTTTAGCGGTTTCTGGCGGTACGCGGTAATGCAGGTAAAGGTCTAAAACGAGCTCAGGCAGCTGCACCACCAATGACTCCTGGCGCGCTTGATCGTTTGCCAGTTCGGCCATATCGGGTTCATCATCGAATAAGCCGGAGAGCAGCATAAACGGCAGCAGTAGTGTGGCTGCCGCTTCTTCATCGTCCTGAAACCAAGCGCTTTCATCGCTGAAGACGCCTTCCATGAAGCCTGCACACCAGTCGCCAATCGGCGTCTCTTCGGCAGGCTCGCCGCCCAGCGTGAGCTCAAAGGGTAGTTCGGGTAAGCCACCTTGTTCGAGCACTGCCACCGCATTGTCACGCAGGAGAGTCAGCAGGGTGATAATCTCATCGCGCTCGGCATCGTCGGCATAGCGCGGCTCGCCCTGAAAGAGCTCAGCCAGCCACTGGGTGGGTGGCACTTCGCTAGGGGCGACGGCAAGCGCCACTAAAAAACCGTGAGCGGAGATCAGGTCCAGGGCGTCTTCATCGACTTGCTCCGAGTCGAGGAAGTCATCCAGTCTGTCCAGTTGCTCATCCTCGAGCAGTGGCTGCGGGGGCGTGTTCGTGTCGGACGTGTCGCTGCGCTCTGCCATGGGTAAAGCCTCGTTAATGCGAATCGGTAGTCATCAGTCACTAGGAACCTATAACGGCTAGTTTATCACTAATGCATACTAAACCACTGCCCCCCTGGCCAGCGGCTGAGCTAGCGGCCATGACGGAAACCGAGCTGCAGCGTGCCGCGCGTGTGCGCGTCGAGCAGGCGTGGCAGCGATGCTGTGAAGTATGCCCGACGTTACCCATGCCAAACGTACTGTTTAACCTGCGTGGTGCTTCGGCCGGGCAGGCGCATTTGGGGCGCGGCTTGCGCTTTAACCCGGTATTGTTGCGTGAAAACCGCGCGGCCTTTTTTGAAGAGATTATCCCCCACGAAATGGCTCACTGGCTGGTGTTTCATTTAGATAACGGGCCGCGTTTGAAACCCCACGGACGGGAATGGAAAACGGTGATGCGGGATTTATTCGGTTTAGCGCCCAATGTGACTCACCAGTTCGATATTCAGCAGGCTCAGCCAGCCCCTTACCGCTATCAGTGTGGTTGCCAATTTCATCGATTCACTTCCCGGCGTCATGCTTTAGTGGCAAACGGGCGTCGCTATCGTTGCCGCCACTGCGCTAAGACCTTGGTCTATCGCCCGGAAGCTAACCCGTGAAGTGTTTATAAATTGCTGTTTTTTAAATAAAAATTGTTAATACCAATGTCTAAAGGGAAGCCTGCGCGAGGAGGTTTATGCTAGGGGGACATTAATAGCAGTCGATACGCTCGATAATGGCCAACAAGCCCCATAAAACATCCTATCGACTACAGTTCTTAGAGAGTGCATTTTCACGGAAAGAGGCAATTTTATGAGCGATCAACAGAACGTCTATCCGGTGCGCGATGATTTCGCCGCCAATGCCTGGGCCGATAAAACCAAGTATGAGGCCATGTATCAGCAGTCGATGGACGATCCGGAAGGCTTCTGGGCCGAGCAGGCCAAACGCCTGGACTGGATTAAAGCGCCCAGCAAAATTAAAAGTACCTCTTTCGCGCGTGACAACGTCGATATTCGCTGGTTTGAGGACGGTTTGCTCAACGTCAGCGCCAACTGTCTGGATCGCCATTTAGAAAAGCGTGGCGATCAGACAGCGATCATCTGGGAAGGCGATAATCCCGATGAATCCAAGCACATCAGCTATCGCGAGCTTCACGCGCGTACGAACCAGCTAGCCAACGCGCTCAGAGAGCTGGGTATCGGTAAAGGCGATACCGTCACCCTGTATATGCCGATGATCCCCGAAGCTGCCATGGCGATGCTCGCCTGTGCGCGCATCGGTGCCGTGCACTCGGTGGTGTTTGGTGGTTTCTCACCAGATGCCGTTGCTCAGCGGGTAATCGGTGCTGACTCGAAGCTGGTGATTACCGCGGATGAGTCGGTGCGCGGTGGCAAACATGTGCCGCTGAAGGAGAACGTAGACGCCGCGTTGACCCGTGAAGGCACGGACGTGTGCAAGAACGTGCTGGTAGTGAAGCGTACCGGTGGTGATATCGAGTGGAAAGACGGCCGCGATGTCTGGTTCGACGAACTCGTCGACAAGCAGTCCAGCGAGTGTGAGCCGGAAGCCATGGGTGCCGAAGACCCGCTATTTATCCTCTACACCTCGGGTTCTACCGGGGCGCCTAAAGGCTTGAAGCACACCACCGGCGGCTACCTCACCTACGCGGCCATGACCCACCAGTACGTGTTCGACTATCAAGAGGGTGAAATTTACTGGTGTACCGCCGATGTGGGCTGGGTCACCGGGCATAGCTATATCGTTTATGGCCCATTGGCTAATGGTGCAACGACCCTGATGTTCGAGGGTGTTCCCAGCTATCCCACCCATGGCCGTATGGGCGATATCGTTGATAAGCACAACGTCAACATTCTTTATACTGCGCCCACCGCGGTGCGTGCACTGATGGCCCATGGCGACAACGTGATGGATTCCAGTAAGCGCGATAGTCTTCGGCTGCTGGGCTCTGTGGGTGAGCCCATCAACCCGGAAGCCTGGGAGTGGTTCTACCGCGTAATCGGTAACGAAAAATGCCCCATCGTCGATACCTGGTGGCAAACCGAAACCGGCGGCATCATGATTGCCCCGCTGCCGGGCGCTACCGCGCTAAAACCAGGGTCAGCGACCACGCCTTTCTTTGGTGTGAAGCCCGCGCTAGTCGATAACGAAGGTAATATTCTGGAAGGCGCCACCGATGGTAATCTGGTCATTCTGGATTCTTGGCCGGGCCAGGCGCGTTCGATTTGGGGCGACCATGAGCGCTATATCCAAACCTATTTCTCCACCTACGACGGTATGTACTTTACCGGTGACGGTTGCCGCCGTGATGAGGATGGTTATTACTGGATTACCGGTCGTGTCGATGACGTACTGAACGTGTCCGGCCACCGTATGGGAACCGCGGAGATCGAGTCGTCGTTGGTGGCGCATAGTGCCGTTGCCGAAGCCGCCGTCGTTGGTTTCCCGCATGATATTAAAGGGCAGGGCATCTATATTTATGTCACCCTGAACGACGGCATTGAAGAGTCTGACGAGCTTAAGAAAGAGCTGACCCAGTGGGTGCGCAAAGATATTGGCCCGATTGCCTCGCCAGATGTCATTCAATGGGCGCCAGGCTTACCGAAAACCCGCTCGGGTAAAATCATGCGTCGTATCCTGCGCAAGATTGCCGCCAATGAGTGCGATGGTTTAGGTGACACCAGTACGCTAGCGGATCCGTCGGTGGTCGATGAGCTGATCGAGCATCGCGCCAATCAATAACGGCAACACCGCTGCAGGCTATTTAGCCTAGGATGTACAGTGCCGGCCGGGTAGGTCGGCACTGTTGTTTTGGTTGGTACAACCTTTCTATTACAAATTGTGCATGTGATGCTTGGGCATGATGAAGCCCATGGGGTACCATGCTTCACAACCGTAAGAGCCTAGCGTCGCGGCGGCAGACAACCCCGCTGCTCGAGGAACCGGAGGAATATCCATGGCAGTAGCTCATAAGTTTATCGTCGCTGACGATCACCCGCTGTTTCGTGCAGCGCTGACCCAAGCGTTACGCCAGTTGGCCCCCCAGGCGGAAATTGTCGAAGCGGATACCATGGAAGCCACCACCGATGTGGTGAATCGCCACCCAGATGCCGATTTGATTCTCCTGGACCTGCACATGCCGGGAGCGCATGGCTTCTCTGGTTTGATCCAACTGCGTGGCCAAATGCCCGATATCCCCGTCGCGGTGGTGTCTGGCAGTGATGAGCCCTATGTGGTTCGTCGTGCTATTGACTACGGCGCGTCGGGTTTTATCCCTAAATCATCGTCTCTACAACTAATTGCTGAGGCCGTGGGAGAAATCCTGCAGGGCGAAGTGTGGTTGCCCGAGGCGTTGGCCAACGTGTTGGAAGAGACCAGCGAAGAAGAGTCGCGCTTTGCCGAAGCGATTGCGTCGCTAACGCCCCAGCAGTTTCGTGTGCTGAATATGCTGACCGAAGGGCTGCTGAACAAACAGATCGCTTATGAATTGAGCGTCTCTGAAGCGACGATCAAAGCCCACGTGACGGCGATTTTACGTAAGTTGGGCGTGCACTCGCGTACCCAGGCCGTGATCGCGGCTCAGAAACTGGAAGTCGAGCCGCCGAAGGTAGTTTCCTAACGTCGCTCGCTAAAAACGCTTAACAAAAATCAATTTTCGCTATGTCTTCCTTTAAGCCAGCGGCGGCGCTTAACGCGCCGCGCGATTGGCCTGTAGTGTGCGCGTCAATAGCGCCCGCAGCGCCGCTGGCTTGACGGGCTTCAATAGCAGTTGATAGCCCGCCCGCTTGATCTCTTCTGCCACCGCTTCGGTGCGGTCAGCGGTAATCACAATCCCTGGTACCGCGCCTTCAAACCGCTCGCTGAGTGCTTCCAGCGCCATTAACCCGGTGACCTCGTTATCCAGGTGGTAATCCGCCAGAATCGCGTCTGGGTCGCCGTCCATATTGCGTAGGATCGATTTGGCCCCGCCGATACTGGTGGCAGTAAACACCTCACAACCCCAGCCGCTCAGCATGGCGGTCATGCCTTCCAGAATTAGCGTCTCGTTATCGATACACACAATCCGCGTACCGCTCAGCTTATGGCTGCCACGCCGCGCTTGGGGCTCGAGCTCGCTATTGCTTGCTTCACGGGCGGTAACGATGGGCACGCTAACGGAGAAAACGGCACCTTTACCCACCGTCGAACGTACTTTGATGGGGTGATCCAGCACACGGCTCATGCGATCAGCAATCGACAGCCCAAGCCCCAGGCCTTTCTCGCTCTCTTTGTGGCGCGAGACCTGATCCAAGCGACGGAACTCCTGAAAAATCTCGGTAAGCTTGGACTCGGGAATGCCGGGGCCGCTGTCCCACACTTCAATAGACAGCCAGCCGTTATGGCGGCGGCAGCCCAGCAGCACGCGGCCCTCTTGGGTGTAACGAATCGCGTTGGATAAGAAGTTTTGTACGATACGGCGCAGCATCTGCGGGTCTGAGTCGACCCACAGCTGGGTCGGTACGACCTCCAAGTCCAATCCGCGATCATCCGCCATGACCTCAAACTCGGCGCGTAGCGGGCGCACGATATCCGCCAGGGCAAAGTGACTGCGCCGCGGCGTTAAAGCGCCTGCGTCCAGTTTGGAGATATCCAGCAGGGTGCTAAGCAGCTCCTCCGCTGCCTGGAGCGAGTTGTCGATATGGCCAACGATGCGCTGGGTATCGGTCGTCGTCACGTTTTGCATTAAGGCAGAGGTGAATAGGCGCGCCGCGTTAAGCGGTTGCAACAAGTCGTGGCTGGCCGCGGCCAGAAAGCGCGTTTTAGACGCGTTGGCATCTTCCGCCAACTGCTTGGCCTGGCGTAGGGCCAGCTCCGCCTCGGCGCGCACACGGTTCTCCTGGCGCAGGGCGGCGTTGGCTTCGGAAAGCGCCTGGGTGCGTTCGCGTACCCGCTCCTCCAGGGTTTCATTGGTCTCTTTCAGGGCAATTTCGGCCTGGCGTCGCTCGGTAATATCCTGGTAAAGGGCAAAGAACCCCAGGATTGCCTGGCTGTCGCCAAAGTGGGGCGTATACGTCACCAGCATATAGCGCATGGCATCGCTCACCCGTAACGACACTTCGAAACTGACTCGCTCACCGTTCAACGCCCGGGCCACCCACGGCGCACGTTCCTCGGCTTGTTTTACCTGCAGAACGTCTTCAAAGCGGCGACCAATCACCGCGTTGCGATCAATGTTGAACGCCTGCTCGTAGGCGCGGTTGGTAAACAGGTAACGGCACTCTTTATCGAAGTAGGCAATCAGGGCGGGCACGTTATCGGTATAGATTCGGATATTGTTTTCCGAGCGAATCAGCGCCTCTTCGATGCGCTTCTGCTGGGTAATATCCTGATAGGTATACACAAAACCACCGCCGGGCATGGGGTTGCCCTGCACTTCCAGCACGCTGCCATCCTGGCGATAACGCACGTAGCGGTGGGGCTGGCCTTCACGAATGTTATCGAGCAGAAGCTGTACGTGCTCTTCGGGGTCACCGGGGCCATATTCGCCGTTGTGAGCGTTGTAGCGGAAGATGCGGTCAATGGGCGCGCCGACGCGAATCAGGTGGTCGGGGAAGCGGAACAGCTCCAGGTAGCGCTGGTTCCACACCACCAGGCGCAGGTTCTGATCGACCACGCTGATGCCTTGATTGATATTCTCGATGGTGGCCTGCAGCAGCGCTCGGTTGAACTCCAGTACCTGAGAAGCTTCATCGACGATCGAAATGACATCCGAGATGCCGATGCCGCGCCCCTGTAGCGCCGAGTTAACCACGATACGTGCTGAGGAAGCACCCAGCACCGAGGCGAGAAAACGTTCGGTGAACTGGATAATGTCGATCGACGCCCGGGTGCCGTCGTCCAGCGGTTTACCAGCGCGGCGGGCGTAGTCTTCAAAGGCGCGATCGACTTGGCCTGCGCCCAGGAATCGTTCACAGAGGACTTTCAGGTCGCCGACGGTGGTCGCGCCCGTCCAGGGGCGATTGACCGAGGTCTGGCGTGTTTCCACGCTGTCTACAAACAGCGAGGCCTGAATGCGCTCGACGACCCGTTGAGACGTGACCTGGGAAATGAAAATGTAGCAAAACAGATTAACCCCGAGTGACAGCATCACGCCGTGGGTAAAACTATCGCCCAGGTTGAGACCGAACAGTGCCGTGGGTGACAGCCAGTTAAGTCCCAGCGGGCCACCGCTCAGCCACTCGGTCGGCATTACCCCGGCATTGATCATTGCGGGCAGCAGTAGGCTATAGGCCCAGATGGCGAAGCCTGCGTTCATGCCGACGATTACCCCGAGCCGATTGCCGCGCTTCCAGTAGAGGCCGCCAATCAAGGCAGGTGCGAACTGAGCGGCGGCAGCAAACGAGAGCATGCCAATCGAGGCCAACGAGGTAAATTCGGCAATCAACTGATAGAAGCCATAGGCCATCGCCAGCACGGCGACAATGGTTAAGCGCCGCGCTCGCAGTACCAAGCGGCCATAGTCCCGGGCCTTGGTGTCGAACCAACGCAGCCGGAACAGGGCAGGGATAACAATTTCATTGGAGATCATGATCGACACCGCCACCGCGGCAACGATCACCATACCAGTCGCTGCGGAGAAGCCACCGATAAAGGTAAGCAGCGTCAGCCACTGCTGCCCCGATGCCATGGATAGCGCCAATACATAGGTGTCCGGCTCGACACCGCTTTCGGAAAACATCAGCAGCCCGGCGGCGGCCAAAGGCACCACGAAAAAGGCAATCGCCAATAGATAGAGCGGGAACAGCCAGCGGGCTTTGGTAGCGTCGTCGGGGTGAATGTTCTCGACTACCGCCACATGGAACTGGCGGGGAAGACAGAGAATCGCCAGCATGGCGAGCAGGGTTTGCGCCCAGAAGCTCTGGCCAAAATCTTGATTGGCAAGCTGGCGCTGCAGCTCAAGCTGGCTTTCGGCATGCTCCATCAGTTCGCCCAGGCCATCGAACATGCCCCAGGTCACAAACGCGCCCAGCACCACAAAGGCCAGCAACTTGACCAACGACTCAAACGCCACGGCATGGATCAAGCCTTCGTGGTGCTCGGTGGCATCGGTATGCCGAGTACCAAAGAGAATCGCGAAGATAGCCATCACAATGGCGACGTAGAACGCCGTATCGCCAAACAGCGGTGTGTGGGTCACATCCGAGGCGTCGGTGAGCACACTAAACGTGGTGGAGACCGCTTTCAGTTGCAGCGCAATGTAGGGCAGGGTGCCGACCAGGGCGACTAAGCTGGCAAAGGCGGCCAGCGACTGGGTTTTGCCGTAACGGGAGGCGATAAAGTCGGCAATCGAGGTGACGTTTTGGTGTTTGGCAACGCGGATCATCTTGGCCAACACCGGCCAGAACAGTAAAAACGTCAATATCGGGCCGACGAAGATACTTGCAAACGACCAGCCCGCAGTGGCTGCCTGGCCCACGGCGCCGTAAAACGTCCACGATGTACAGTAGATCGCCAGCGCCAGGCTATAGATAATCGGGCGCCGCCGGGTGGCGCCATGGGTACGCGCGCGGCGGTCACCGTACCAAGCAATGCCGAATAAAACGGCAATATAGAGTAGCGATACCGCGACCAGTAGCCCGCCGTGAAACATGCCTTTCTCCCCGCCCGAGTGTGCGACCCACTAAACTTGCGCTAATAAAAAGGCTTCATTCTAGGCGAAACAGCGGGTCGTGTACGACCGTTTGTACCACCAACGTTAATTGTCTATGCACACACGTTGTTAAGCAGGGGTGAGGTTTCACGCAGCGTGCGTATCTCTTCCAGCATCGGCTCACGAGACGCTTCATCCAGCGGTACCAATTCTCGGTTCTCACAGTTGAGTAAGTAGGGCTGGGTGATCAGAATATCGGTGTGGTGACGCTCAAACTGATAAAGAATAAATTCTGCCAAACGGGCGTCGCCCTGCTCGGTGATACGAATGTTCTCGCTGTCGACCACGCTAAATTTGGTGGTCATGGGGATGGCAAAGGTCCATGGACGCCAGATGGCGGTGCTGGTGTCGGTTGAAATCACCGTGGCACTGTCGGGAAGCTGCGCCTGCTTGTGTTCAAACCAGCTGTACTCCACCTGTATTTGATAGCCCAACATGCCCAGCCCGCCGCAGACCGGAACGATCCACTTGGGGAGGCGTTTGCCACTCAGCTTGCGCAGTATCAAGCCAATCCCTGCGGCCGCAAGGCCAGCAAAAACAGCGGCGATCAAATGCCATATCATAAAATATCCTTTCTAAAAGCCATCTTTAACGGCTAGCTATAAAGCCATCGGGCCTCCGTAAGGAAGCCCGATGGTAAGGTCGTTTCCAAAACGCAATCACATGATAGCGATGATACGTTAGGAGCGATTATGACTTAGTGATCAATGGCCATACCAGCACCTTTGGGATAGCGAACGCTTTCCACCAGATCCTGAATTTCCTGCGGCGGTGCCGCGGTCACTCGGGAAACGGCAAAGGCAACGGCGAAGTTGATCATCGCGCCCACTGCACCGAAGGAGAGCGGCGAGATGCCCAAGATCCAGTTGTCAGGCGTATTGGCCAGCGTGTTGGTGCCGGGAATGAAGAACCAACCCAGGTACGTAAAGATGTACAGCAGGGTGCAAATCAAGCCCGCCAGCATACCGGCGATCGCGCCAGAGTTGTTCATCCGCTTGGAGAAGATACCCATCATCAGCGCAGGGAACAGGGACGCACCGGCGATACCAAAGGCGAGCGCCACCGTTTGCGCCGCGAACCCCGGCGGATTGAGCCCCAGATAGGTGGCCAATAGGATGGCACCGCCCATGGAGATTCGAGCCGCGAGCATTTCGCCTTTTTCGGTGATTTTCGGATTGATCATGGTCTTGATCAAATCGTGACTGATCGCCGACGAGATCGCCAGTAGCAAGCCTGCTGCTGTCGAGAGTGCAGCCGCGATACCACCTGCTGCGATCAAACCAATGACCCAGCCGGGCAAGTTGGCAATTTCCGGGTTGGCGAGTACCAGAATGTCGTTATTAACGGTGAGCTCGTTGCCTTCCCAGCCACGGTCTGCGTAGTCAGTCGCATCGTTGTAGAACTGAATACGGCCATCGTCGTTAGCATCGGTAAAGTTGATCAGGCCCGTCTCTTCCCAGGTGCGGAACCAATCAGGGCGCTCTTCGTAGAGAATCGGGTTTTGTGCGGCTTCTTCGTAGTTTTCCGTTTGGCCAGCCATTTCTGGGTAGACCGTGGTCATCAGGTTCAAGCGTGCCATAGAGCCCACCGCCGGTGCGGTAAGGTAAAGCAGTGCAATGAACACCAATGCCCAGCCGGCAGACCAACGGGCGTCGGCTACCTTCGGTACGGTGAAAAAGCGAATGATAACGTGGGGCAGACCCGCGGTACCGACCATCAACGACAGGGTGAACAGCACCATGTTGAGCTTGTTGTCCACATCGGCGGTGTAGTCCTGGAAGCCCAACGCACTGACGACGTCATCCAGTTTTTCCAGCAGCGGTACACCGGATTCAGTGTGCGTGCTGAACATGCCGAACATCGGAATGGGGTTGCCGGTCAGTTGGAAAGCAATGAATACGGCAGGAATGGTGTAAGCGATGATCAGAACGATGTACTGCGCTACCTGCGTGTAGGTAATGCCTTTCATACCGCCAAATACGGCGTAGAGGAAAACGATCAGCGCGGCTAACCAGATACCCCAGGTGTTGCTGACTTCGAGGAAGCGTGAGAAGGCAACGCCCGCACCGGTCATCTGACCGATAACGTAGGTCACCGACGCTACAATCAAGCACACGATCGCCACCAGGCGAGCGGTGTTGCTGTAGAAGCGGTCACCAATGAAGTCGGGCACGGTGAACTTACCAAACTTACGCAGGTAAGGGGCTAGTAGCATCGCCAGGATAACGTAGCCACCGGTCCAGCCCATCAGGAAGGTAGAGTTAGCGTAGCCACCCGAGGCCAGCAGACCCGCCATGGAGATGAACGACGCTGCTGACATCCAGTCCGCCGCGGTCGCCATGCCGTTGGTGATAGGGTGAACGCCGCCGCCCGCTACATAGAAGTCTTTCGTCGAGCCTGCTCGGGCCCAGATCGCAATGCCGATATAAAGGGCAAAGGAGGAGCCTACGAACAGTAGGTTGATTGCAAACTGGCTCATACCGGCTTACTCCCCAAGTCCAAATTTTTGATCGAGCTTGTTCATCTTCCAGGCGTAAAAGAAGATCAGCACGATAAACGTTAAAATGGAGCCCTGTTGTGCAAACCAGAAGCCAAGATCAGTGCCGCCTACCGGAATACCGGCAAGCAGTGGGCGAAATAGGATAGCGCATCCGTAAGAAACAAATGCCCAAACTGCTAGGCATCCGAAAATCAGGCGAACGTTAGCTTTCCAGTATTCAGCAGCATTGGTTTTATCGTCTGCCATTGTGTTGCTCTCCACTTGTGATTTTTAAGGTTGGGAAAGTTCACGAGGAATAGCGTGTGACCCATCAGGGCAATCGCACGTCGAAAGCCACTCAATCGTAAGAGTGGTGAGTCAGCTTTCGTCAGCACGTCACCTTATTATTCGATTTGGAATGTCGAGTTAGTTAGTGACGTGCGATTACCCTGCATGACTCATTGTTAATACTGGGCAATAATCACTAAAAAATAAATCCCAGACTTTGGTATCAATAAACAGTTAAGATGCTTTTCTGCGTGCGCAGGTGGTTGAAAATATAAGAATTTAGAGCCCTTTTGTGCGAAATTTTTAGGCGTTTGATGGACTATAGGACGATAGTCTAGTAAGCAAATAAAAGTGGTTATTGGCTACTTTAAATGTAGGGTCTGCAGTTTAGTTTTAATCGCGATTAGCAAATGCTGATACTTTGGTAGTGTATCAAAAGTCGCTTCGACCTTAGCGTGATAGCTAAAGGTATAACAACGTTATACTTGCTAGTTAGGAAGTGAATCCTTTATACCCGTACAGCCACCTTCTCATAATAATGGATAACACGTTTGAAGCGTTGGGTTGACTCCTTTGCTATGAGCCAATGTCGGTCGGAGTGCTGGCTTAGTTATTGTTTGTTTTTTTTGTCTTTTTGAGCTCGCCTTTAGTTGAAGGAGGTCATGCACAATGGTTGATGTGGATCTATCCCAGCTGCCGTTTACGCTTCTTGACGATGAAGGGCGTGACCATATTCGCCGTGGCATTGATTTAGCTTATTTTGATCGTGACGAAATAATCCTGGAAACCGGGCAAGCGGGTGAGTTCGTTTTTCTGATACATAAAGGTGAAGTGGCTGAAATCGACCCCACGTTGCCTGCGTCCACGTCGCGGATTGGCCATTACACGGCAGGGGATCTGTTCGGGGCGATCAGCATTCTCAATGGTAAAAGCCGCTATCGTTTTAAGGCTGAGCAGGAGAGCCTTTGCTATTTATTGCCCAAAGCGCTGTTTCAGCAGCTGTGCCGCCATTACCCGGATTTCAGTAACTTCTTTCGCCAGTCGCTGACGCATAAAGCACGCTTGCTGACTGAAAAGCGTGCCGAAGGTGGCGTTACCATGGCGGGTTTTATGCTGGCCAAGGTGAGCGAGTGTATGCGCGAGCCGTTGCTAATGGCGGCCTCAGCCGATATTGCCAGCGCGGTGAAACGCCTCAACGACAGTCATGCCGACAGCCTGCTCGTCGAGACGCAAGGCAAACTCGGCATGGTGACCAAAACCGATTTGCTCAACGGGTTGGTGTTAGGCAATAGCGATGTGTCATCACCGCTTGAGGAGATCGCCCATTTTGAGCTAGTCACGGTGTCGCCGGAACAGTATTTGTTTGAAGTGCTGGTGCTGATGACCCGGCATAAAGTGACCCGCGTCGTGGTGTTGGAGCAAACCGCTCTCAAAGGCGTTGTGGAGCTCACCGATGTGCTGAGCTATTTCTCCAGCCGTAGCTACGTGGTGAGTTTACAAGTCGAACAGGCGAGCAGCTTAGAAGCGCTGTCGACGGCCAGCCAACGCACCCCTGAATTGGTCAAAGCGCTGATGGCCCAGGGCGTCAAATTACGCTTTGCGATGGATCTGCTCGCCGCGCTGAACGGCCGTATCATGAGCAAAGCCTGGGAATTCACTATCGAGGAGCAGTACCGCGAGCAGAGCTGCATGATGGTGATGGGCAGCGAGGGGCGTGGTGAGCAAATTCTTAAAACCGATCAAGATAATGGCCTCATTCTCGCCGACGATGCCCAGTGGCCTGCGTTAGCGAGCCACATGCAAACGCTGACGGATACGCTGATCCAGCTTGGCTACCCGCCGTGCCCCGGCAATATCATGGTGTCAAACCCTGAATGGGTAGGCACGGTTTCCCAGTGGAAGAGCAACATTGCCAAATGGGCCAGCGAGCGCGATGGCGATAGCCTGATGAAGCTGGCAATTATGCTCGATGCCCATGCCGTTGCCGGTAACCCCGGCCTGCTGGAAAGCGTCCGCGAGGAGCTGTTTGAACGCTGCTCCCGTGATGAGCTGCTGCTCTCTTACTTTGCTCGCACGGCGCTACGCTTCTCGACGCCCTTGACGCTGTTTGGCTCGTTAAAAAAGCCGCAGCATGGTATCGATATCAAAAAAGGCGGCATCTTTCCCATTGTGCACGGGGTGCGCACCATGGCGCTGGAACGGCGAATTAAAGCCACTTCGACGCTGGATCGTTTAGACGCGCTGGCCGCCGACGGTCGCTTGGATCGCCGCTTTGCCGACGATCTGGGCGAAGCGTTGGCGCTGTTTTCCGAACTGCGTCTCAAGCAGCAGCTCGCCGCCCTGGAAGCAACCAGTACGCTTCAAGAGGCAAATCGCTCCAATCGTGTCGTAGTGCAAACCCTCTCTTCGTTAGAGCGGGACTTATTACGTGAAGCTTTGCATATCGTCAAAGACTTTAAGCAGCGGCTTTCCCATCGTTATCACCTGGAGTATTCGTGAGCGGAATGCGGCTGTTAGATCGACACGTGGCACTCTTCAGCGGTTCCTTACGCACCTTACTGCGCCGCGAAAGCGACCGCCGCCGCTGTGCTGATTCCCCTTATGCCTGGCTCTTTCAACCCTATATGGGCGAAGAGCTGGTAGCGCTTGCCTGTACGGCCACGCCTACGCCAACGTCGCCGGTCATCAGTCTGGCGGCGGTGGTGCTTAGCCAGCAGCAGGTGCGTACCAGCCGGGCTTTTGTCATGACGCTGGGTGCGCCGGGGCAGGCGGACAACGCGTCACTACGCCGCCATCACCTGCTGTGTCAGGCAGGCGAAGTCACGGCCCCGAGCAGTGATAACTTAAGTGCGCTGGTGGAGTTTATCGGCAATCGCCCGATTGTCGGCTGGCAGTTGGATCAGCGGATTGGGGCGCTAAATGCGGAGCTGAGTAAACGCTTGGATTTTGCGCTGCCCAATGCCCAGGTCGACGTGGCAAAACTGCACCAGCGCCAATTGCGGCGCTTGCACCCGGAGGTGGAGGCGCCGAGCACTTTTGCCCAGGCGCTGGCGTGTTGGCAGGTGCCGTCGATGGGGATGCACGGTATGTTAGGCGAAGCGACGGCGAGCGCACTGCTGTATATGCGCTTGCAGCGCGTTATGGCGCAAGCGGCTTAGGAGCGAACTAGACAGGATGCGTGGTGCGAGGGGAGGTTGGAGCGAGGGTCTTTCGCCATGGATGGCGAAAGTAGCGCCCAGGGAAGGGTTCACAGCGCCCTCGCGGAAACCTCCACTCAGCACCGAGTGTGAGTAGCCAATTACGAGTAGTTGGGTCTGGGCGGTGAGTGTTGTTAGAATAGCAGCCACTTTTTCTTGAATGCCTTCCACCCTCGGCAGTGCTTATACCATGCAATCTCTTGATCACTTTGACCCTGCCCACCTTGACACGGTTGGCGCCAGCCCCGCTAACGCTGAGCACGACCCGTCTGAACTGGCCGATGCCAAGCAGAAGCGCGAATTCAACAAGCTGCAAAAGCGCCTGCGCCGAGAGGTGGGCAATGCCATTATTGATTACCAGATGATCAATGAAGGCGACCGCGTGATGGTCTGCCTCTCCGGCGGCAAAGACAGCTACACGATGCTAGAGATTTTGCGTAATTTGCAGCGCAACGCGCCGATCAACTTCTCACTGGTAGCGGTCAATCTGGATCAAAAGCAGCCCGGTTTTCCTGAGCATGTACTGCCTGCGTATCTGGATAAGCAGGGCGTGGAGTACCACATCGTCGAGCGCGACACCTACTCTGTAGTGAAAGAGAAAACCCCTGAAGGCAAAACCACCTGCGCGCTCTGTTCACGCCTGCGCCGTGGCTCACTCTATGGTTTTGCCGAAGAGATTGGTGCCAATAAAATCGCCTTGGGCCACCACCGTGAAGATATCCTCGAGACGCTGTTTCTGAATATGTTCTTTGGTGGCAACCTAAAAGCGATGCCGCCTAAGCTGCTTTCCGATGATGGCAAAAATATCGTTATCCGGCCGCTGGCTTACTGCAAAGAAGCCGATATCGCCGAGTTCTCGCGGTTAATGGAATTCCCGATTATTCCCTGCAACCTGTGCGGCTCTCAGCCCAATATGCAGCGCCAGGTCGTTAAAGAGATGCTCGCCGAATGGGATAAAAAATTCCCCGGCCGCCTGGAAAGCATGTTCAAAGCCGTGACTAATATTGCGCCTTCGCAGCTGGCAGATCGCACCCTGTTCGATTTTGAAGGGTTGGAAGCGAAGCAGGCCGAGCTGCTGGCTGGCCGCATCCAGGCGTTCAACGTCAGCTAGGCGTTTGCTGCTCCTCTTCGGCGAGAGTGATCAAGCGCTGCATATCAAGAATATTGACCTCTCGCCCGGAGACCGCCACCACGTGCTGCTGTTGAAAGCGGCTTAAAATCCGGCTGACAGTTTCCACCGCCAAACCCAAATAGTTGCCGATATCGGCCCTGGGCATCGAAAGGCGGAAGCTGTAGGGCGAATAGCCACGGCGACGAAAACGATCCGAGAGCGTGATTAAAAAGCTTGCCAGCCGTTGATCGGCTGTTTTACGTGATAGCAGGCGCATCATGCGTCGATCGTCACGTAGCCCTTTGCTCATGCTGCGATAGAGCTGCCCACGCAACTCGGGCAATTCTTCAGAGAGTAAATCCAGGCGATCAAAGGGAATCTCGCAAACGGTGGTCGTTTCCAGGGCAATCACACTCCCCGGGTAGTGCTCTTCATCGATCCCGTCCAGCCCTACCAGTTCGCTGGGAAGGTAGAAATTGGTCAGCTGTTCGCTACCGTTTCCCTCTGCCGTGACCTGCTTCAAACTCCCCGAACGCACCGCATAAACGCTGGTAAAGGTATCGCCTTGGCGAAACAGCGGCTCGCCTTTTTTGAGCGGCGAACGGCGGCGAATAATGGCATCGAACTGCCCCATATCGTCTATCTCAAGGGCAAGCGGTAGGCAAAGCGAGCTCAAGCTGCAGGTTTGGCAGCGAGCTTCATGGAGTAGCGAGCGTCGGCGGCTCATGGGTTCCAACATGCATGGCTCCTTAGGTAACTCCTTGAGTGGCGTCTTACCGGTTAGGTAATCACCACGCTGGGCTGAGGCAGGACTTCCCTATTACCAAAACTTCAGTATGGAAGCTTCTTTGGGTCGGCGACAGGGTGTTTATACAATCTTTGAGTAACGTTGACCCGCCTGCTGCGGCAGGTGCGCATCAAACGCCATGGCGAGGTGGCGTATCAGCAGGCGTCCTATCGATGTCGCGCTGATTTGATCGCCGCTGCGGGTCAGCAAGCCATCGCGCTCGGCGTCCTGTAAGCGCTCCAGCGCTGGCGCAAAGTAGCGTGGGGCGTCGATATGCCAGCGCTGGCTAACGGCGGCTAGGTCAATCTGCATCGTACACATTAGCCGCTCAATCACGTCCCGGCGGATCAGATCATCTTGACGCAAGCGCAGCCCGCGCACCGTCGCCAATTGGCCTTGGTCTAGCGCCGCTTCGTAGCAGGCGAGATCACTCGGGTTCTGCGCATAGACGTCATCGATGCGCGAGATCGCCGATACGCCAAGCCCCAGTAAGTCGCACTGAGCATGGCTCGAGTAGCCCTGAAAGTTACGCTGCAGCGAGCCTTCACGCTGGGCCACCGCCAGGCTGTCATCCGGGCGGGCAAAATGATCCATCCCAATATGCACGTAACCTGCCGCCGTCAGCATCTCGATGGTCGTGCGTAAAATCGCCAGTTTCTCATCGCCACTGGGCAGGTCATCGACGTTAATTCGCCGCTGGGGGGCAAAGCGCTCGGGCAAATGGGCATAGTTAAAGACGGACAGCCGGGCAGGGTTTAACTCGATCACTTGGCGTAGGGTTTTCGCAAAGCTCTTTTCGGTTTGAAACGGTAGGCCGTAAATCAAATCCAGGTTTAACGAGCGAAAGCCCAGGCGGTGCGCCTCGTCCATCAACGTTTCAGTGAGTACCCGCGGTTGAATGCGGTTAATGGCTTTCTGCACCAGCGGGCTAAGATCTTGTACGCCCAGGCTTATGCGATTAAAACCCAGCGACTGGAGGTGGCGCAAAGTAAATACGTCCGCCTCGCGTGGGTCTATTTCAATGGCGTAATCGCGCCCAGGCGCCGACGATAGGCCAAAGCGCGCATCCAGACGGTCAATCAGATCGCCCATTTGATTCAAACTGAGAAACGTCGGTGTGCCGCCGCCCCAATGCAACTGCTCGACCGGCCGTGACGTATCCAGGTGGCGAGCAGTCAGCACCATTTCGCGATCTAGGCGAGTCAAATAGGGCTCGGCCAGTGCCGTGTTCTTCGTGGCGATTTTATTACACGCGCAGTAAAAACAGATTTTATGGCAGAAGGGGATATGCACATACAGCGATAGGGGGCGCTGGCCTTCATTACTGCGCTCTAACGCCTGGGTTAAGTCGCCCGGGGTAAATTGGTCGTGAAACGATAGCGCGGTGGGGTAGGACGTATAGCGTGGCCCGCTGGTATCGTAGCGGCGCAGCAAGGCTTCATCCCACGCCGCCTGCCCGGTGACTGGCTTGGCCGTGGTGGAGGTTGGTGTAGAAGAAGCCGCTAGGGCATGAACGGGCATGAAGTGGCTCCGGCGGTAAAAGGGGCGTTTTAAAGGCTGTTTTTGCATAGCCAGAGCCAGCCTAACCCGCGGCGCCGATATAAATATTGAGCCACGTCATGTTAATGCAGGTTGTGTGCGGTGACGGTCCACAGTTGCCACAACGCGAACGCAATGATCGTTATGGCCGCGACGCTGCGCGTGGCTGGGTGACGGATCAAGTGGCTTAGCTGGCGCGCGGCAAGCCCGGTGGCCAAAAGTGCCGGCAGCGTGCCCAGCCCAAAGGCGCCCATGAGCAGTGCCCCCTGCAGTGGGTCGGCGATCGCCAGACTCCAGGCCAGCATGGAGTAGACCAGCCCGCAGGGCAGCCAGCCCCAAAGGGCACCCAGCGCAAAGGCTTGGGGAAGATGCACCACCGGCATCAAACGCCGCCCCACCGGCTCGATGAACCGCCATAGGCGGCGACCCACCGCTTCTACTTTAAGCAGCCCTTTCCACCAGTTGGCGATATACAGCGCCATTAATATCAGCATTAGCGCCGCAAAGATTTGCAACAGCATTCGCGCCGTGCCCGACAGGGAAACCAGCGTGCCTAACAGCGCCACCAGCGCGCCTGCACTCATATAGCTAATGATACGTCCGGCGTTGTAGCTGAGCAGCAGCCCCCCCATACGTGCCGGGTGACGCATGCTGGGCGGCACCGCAAATGTGAGTGCGCTCATAATCCCCCCGCACATGCCGATGCAGTGGGCGCCCCCCATCAAACCAAACACAAACGCCGCCAGCAGTGGCGGTAGGTCGAGGCCTGTTGGGTTCATGACCGAGGCTCTTGGTCGTCGGGTGTATTGTCGGTGGGGGGTATCGGTTTTTGCTTGGCGCGCTGACGTTGCAGGCGCTGTTCAGGGGTTAGGTCGTTCTCGTCTTCATCGAACAGGATTCGGTGCGCCGGGCCTTCCAGATCGTCGAACTGGTCGTTTTTGACCGCCCAGAAAAATGCCCAGACGGCGAGGCCCAGCAGAATCAGCGAAAGCGGAATGAGCAGATACAGAATCGTCATGCGGTTACCGGTGTTGAAGCGCTTGGCGAAGCAGCGGGCGGGTTCGTGCGCCAGCGTGAAAGCCGTAGCGCATTGCCCACCACCACGAGCGAGCTGAGCGACATACCAATGGCCGCCAGCCAGGGCGGTACCAGCCCCATAGCTGCCAGCGGCAGCGCGGAAAAGTTGTAGCACACTGACCAAATCATATTCTGCCGCATGATACGCCTCGTCGCGCGGGAAATCTCGATGGCGTCAACAATCCGCATTAGCCGTGGGCTTAGCAGTACCGCGTCGGCGCGAGTGCGCGCCAGATCCGTGGCTCCATTCATGGCAATGGCCACATCGGCACCGGCTAACACCGGCACGTCATTAATGCCGTCACCAATCATCACCACCGTTTCGCCAGCGGCTTGAAGCGCTTTCATTCGGGCCAGTTTACCTTCTGGGCTGGTACCCGCGTGCCAGGTAGTAATATTGAGCTGATTGGCGAGGCTCTCTACGGCATCGACGGTATCACCGGAGAGCAGCTCCACATTTAGCCCCTGGGCCTGCAGCGCCGCCACCGTGGCAGCAGCGTCATCACGGACACCATCATGCAGACCAAACCAGGCGCGGGGCTCGCCATTTTCGCTTAGCAGCAGCCACTGCCCTTTGGAGGGGGGGGCAATGTGGGTGGCCGTGGCGCTATCTGTTGTGCTCTCTAATGCGATCTCTATAGCAAATTCGGGCTTGCCCAAACGCCACCGGTTGCCGTGAAGAGTGCCTTCCAGGCCCTGGCCGGTATGGCTGCGAATGTCGTGGGCCTGGAGAGTGGCATCACGAAACGGGCGAAAGGCGCGGGCGATGGGGTGTTCCGAATGTGCTTCGAGCGCCGCTGCCATTGCCTGGGCACGCTCGAGGGTTAATTCGCCCAGCGGCTGGGTTTGGGTCAGGTGCATTTCGCCGCGGGTCAGCGTGCCGGTTTTGTCAAAAATCACCCGGGTGACGGTAGAGAGTGTCTCCATGGCATCGGCGCGGGTGATCAGCACGCCGCGTTTGCGCAACTGGCCGTGGCCAGCGGTCAAGGCCGCGGGAGTCGCCAGCGCCAGGGCGCAGGGGCAGGTCACGACTAGCACCGAAAGTAGTACCCAGAGCATCCGCGAGGGGTCGATAAACCACCAGGCAATCGTGACGCAGGCGGTCACCACCAGCAGGCGCAGCACGAACAGATGCGCCATGCGTGCGGCCATCTGGGCAAGCCTAGGGCGACTGGCAAAAGCGCGGTCGGTAAGATCGACAATGCCCGCCACACGGGCATCGCGACCGGCGTGGGTGACCCTGATAACCAGTGGGTTTTCCATATTCTGGCTGCCGCCGACAATACGGTCGCCCACCCGGCGAGTGACCGGCAGATATTCGCCGGTCAGCATCGATTCATCGAGGCTCGATTCCCCCTCTTCAATCATGCCGTCGGCGGGCACGCCGTGGCCGGGCTTGATCAATACCCGGTCACCGGGTGTGAGTTCGCTGGCGGGCAGGATACGCTCGCTGCCGTCTTGCTCCAGACGCGTGGCTGAAATAGGCAGTACGCCGCTAAGCGCATTGCCGCTGTGCCCGCTGCGGCGCCTGGCGCGACCTTCCACATAGCGGCCAAACAGCAAAAAGAAGGTGAACATGGCGACCGAATCGAAATAGACCTCGCCGACGTCAAACAGCACCGCATAGCTGCTGGCAAGGTACGCTCCGCCAATGGCCAGCGACACCGGCACATCCATCCCTAGTACGCCCGTGCGTAAGTCACGCAGGGCATTGCGGAAGAACGGTTGGGCGGAGAAAAACACTACCGGCGTGGCCAGCGCAAACGAGAGCCAGTGAAATAGGGCGTAGAAGTCGTCGCTGATTTCACCGGGGCCCGAAACGTAGATCGGGATCGAGAACATCATTACCTGCATCATGCCCACTGCGGCAATGATCAGTCGACGCACGTTCATGCGCTCTTCGTGCTGCAGGCGTGCCTGGGCTTGATCCGGCTCGTAGGGCTGGGCGTCGTAACCAATCGCCGCCAGTTCGGCCAGCAGTTGTGAAAGCTTTAACTGCGTTGGGTCCCAGCTCACGCGCAGGCGGTGATGGGTTAAATTCACCGCACTGGAGGTAATGCCCTCAAGCGCGTTCAGGCGGTGTTCGATCAGCCAGGCGCAGGCGGCGCAGGTAATCCCCTCAATGGCGAGGGTCGCTTTTACGTTGCCCTCGTCGCCATCGGGGTGAACAAACTGGGCCTGCAAGCCGGGGTCGTCGAACACCGACCATGTATCCGCTTTGGCGGCCTGGCGCTCATCGGGGCGTTCGGGGAGTTCGGTACGGTAGCGGTAGTAGCTCTCTAAACCGCCATCGACAATGGCGTGGGCGACCGCCTCGCAGCCGGGGCAGCAAAGCGGGCGGGTTTGATCATCCAGGGTAATCGACCAGGGGGCCGCAGCGGGCACCGGATTACCGCAGTGGTAGCACTCAGTGGCATGCACGGCATTGCTCATTCGCTTTCTTTGCGCCCTCCCGGCAGTAGCGCGACGCTGCTTTCATTGGGGAAGGTGGCTTCCCCGGTCAGCCGCCAGTCGGCCTCTTCCAGCGCGGGCTGGATTTGCAGGTACCAGCGGTAGCGCAGGTTATCAGGCCCTTGGGTGATATAGCGGCCATCACGCACGTGCTCCAACACAAACGATTGGTCTCGGTTATCTTCCGTGGGGAAAATAAGGTCTAAATAGAGCGCCTCAGGGCGGGCGTCGCCGCTTAAATCAACCACGATATCGCTGGTCAGCGGGTCGATCCGCAGGTCGGCACTCAGGTTTAATTCACGCGCATGCTCTTGTTTGGCAAGCACCATGTTAATGGCTTTGCCGTGCTCGTAGTAATCTTCCTGTACCACCATGCCGTCGAAGCTCTTGATCGACATAACGGCAAAGCCGGTGCTGACGATAATCGACGAGAGCAGAATGCCGATTAAAAACCACGGCCAAAACTGCTTGTACCAGGGAGTCACCTTCTTGCTAGCGGGTAGGGATGACATCGTGTTTATCTCCTAATATCGCCCAGGAAGCGCGCTTCCCGCTCAAGGCGAATACGGTCGTCTTGCTGAGCCTGCAAGGTAAAGACAATGTCGTGACTGGGTTGCTGTAAATCGTCGGGGCTAACGGTTGCCGTCACCACTTCGAGGCGTGACTCACCTGCCGGCACACTAATCAGCGTGTTATCCAGGGCCAGGCTAGGTAACCCCGAAGCGCTCAGCTGATAAGTGTGATCCTGATCATCGAGATTGCGCACGGTCAGGGTAAACACATTACTAATTAGGCCGTCGCGGGTCGTTTGATAGAGCTGGGTGCGCTCGCGTTCCGCATCGAAGTTAAGCGGCATGCGGTCATTAATGGCCCAGGCAAAGGTGCCGATCATAAGCACTAGCGCCGCAAAGTACCCTAACAGGCGGGGGCGCAGGATATGGCTCTTTTTGCCCTCAAGAGCATTTTCGGTAGTGTAGCGCACCAAGCCTCGCGGGTAGCCCATCTTATCCATGACGCTGTCGCAAGCGTCGATACAGGCAGCGCAGGTAATACACTCATACTGCAGGCCATCGCGAATATCGATACCGGTGGGGCATACCTGCACGCAAAGATCGCAATCGATGCAGTCGCCGTACCCTGCTTCACGAGCCTCCGGGTGGCTCAGGCTTTTGGGGCGATGGCCGCGGGGTTCGCCGCGGGATTCATCGTAAGAGACGATCAACGTATCACGGTCAAACATCACCGACTGAAAACGCGCATAGGGGCACATATAGATACACACCTGTTCGCGTAACCAGCCAGCATTCAAATAGGTAAAGACCAGGAAAAAGCCCACCCAAAAATAGGACCAGCCATGGGCCTGAAGGGTAGGTAATTCTGCGACGAGATCGCGTATCGGGGTGAAATAACCCACAAACGTAATACCGGTGGCAAGTGAAATCAGTAGCCAAACGGTGTGCTTCGCGCCTTTACGCCACATTTTGTCTGCGGTCATGGGCTGGTTGTCGAGCTTCATGCGTCGATTGCGCGAGCCTTCAAGGCGGTGTTCAAACCAGATAAACAGGAAAGTCCATACGCTTTGTGGGCAGGTATAACCACACCATACCCGGCCAGCAAACACGGTAATGAAGAACAGCCCAAAGGCGCAAATGATCAACAGCCACGACAGTAGAATGAACTCCTGGGGATAAAACGTAGCGCTGAAAATATGAAATTCGCGATTCGGCAGGTCGAACAGAATTAACGGCCGGTCACCGACGTTGATCCACGGCAACAGAAAAAAAAGCAGCATTAATGCCCAGTTAGTGCTGCGCCGGAGTTTTTGGAATATACCTTTAATTTCCCGCACATAAATGTGGCGCCGCGTAGCGTACATTTCCTGGCTCACCGTTTCACGCGCAGGCGTGTGATAACCCACTGGATTCGGCGTGACGTCTTGGCTCGGTATCTTTTCCATGGCGGTATTCCCGGCTCAGAAGGCAGGAGAGAGTGCACCCCAGTCTCGTAAAGGCGGTGCATGGTCAATATTGTATCGGGTTGTGCATAAAGCAAGGGTGCGGTTTGGGGCCGCACCCTTGCTTGTCTAGCGTTGCTGATCGACGATCAGTCTGCTAAGCGCAGGCTATACACGTAGGCAGCTACCAAGTGAACGCGCTCTTCGCCAATATACGCGGCTTGCGCAGGCATATGGCCGTTACGACCATTGCGTAACGTTTGACGAACGGAGTCGCCCACTTCCTGGCCGGGCGCCAGGTAGAGCCAGGTGTTGTCCGTTAGGTTGGGGGCGCCTAGGGCTTGGTTGCCAGTGCCGCTAGGGCCGTGGCAGGCCGCACATACCGCCCCGAACGTGCTTTCGCCGCTCGCTGCGCGTTCAGCATCATGCTCCTCGTCAGACAGTGACAGCACATATTGAGTCAAATTCTCAATATTGTTCTGTCCCAGCTGTTGCCAGGAAGGCATGTTGCCATTACGACCATTGGTCAGCGTCTGGACGATGTTGTCCGGCTCGCCGCCATATAACCAGTCGTCATCGGTCAAGTTGGGGAAGCCGTAACCGCCTTGCGCGTTGGAGCCGTGACACACCGCGCAGTTATTCTGAAAAATACGCTCCGCCACCTGCATCGCTTCGGGATCTTCGGCGAGTTCAGGAATAGGTACTTCCTGATACTGAGCAAAGATGGGCGTGAAGCGGTCTTCCGCCTGAGCGACCTCTTCCTCCCACTGGCCCTCTTGCGTCCAGCCCAGCACGCCCGCGTAGTTGCCAAGGCCGGGGTAAAGCACCAAGTAGCCCAGCGCAAACACCACCGTCAGTACAAATAGCTGGAACCACCATTTGGGCAGCGGGTTGTCATACTCTTCAATGCCGTCGGCAGTGTGGCCGGTCGTTTCGACATTGCCCTCAGCGTCAGGTGTTTTATCGGTGCGGCGGTTGGCAAGCAGTATCCAAACGCTCAGCGCAATCGTGCCGAGCGTGATGATAATGATCCAGGCGCTCCAGAAGCCGGATAGGGAGTCACCCCACAAATTGTTCATCACTTCTTATCTCCCCTGTCTTGGCGGGAATGCGCGTCACTATCGCTTTCACGCGAAGCGTGCTCATCACTGGTCGGTTGCTCATCGTCGTCGGCAAAGGGCAGATTGGCCGCTTCGTCGAAATCTGGCTTGCGTCGCTTGGAGTACGCCCATAAGGCAATACCGATAAAAGCGAAGATCAAGATCAGCGTCATGAGTCCGCGAAAAGTTCCCGTATCCATAGCTTAGCGAGTACCCTCGAGCACGGTGCCAAGCTGCTGTAGATACGCGACCAGGGCAGTGATTTCCTGGGTGCCGCGCACATCTGCAGTCGCATTGGCAATGTCTTCGTCGGTATACGGCACACCCAGTTGGCGTAGCGTGCGCATTTTGTTCGGTGTGGATTCGCCATCGAGCGTATTCTCGAACAGCCACGGGTAGGCTGGCATGATCGACTCAGGTACTACATCCCGTGGGTTGTAGAGGTGAGCACGGTGCCAGTCGTCGCTATAGCGGCCGCCTACGCGTGCCAGATCCGGCCCGGTGCGCTTGGAGCCCCACAGGAAGTTGTGCTCATAAACCTGTTCACCGGCCACGTTGTAGTGGCCATAGCGTTCGGTTTCAGCGCGGAACGGACGCACCATTTGTGAGTGGCAGCCCACGCAACCTTCACGGCGATAAATGCCTCGCCCTTCTAATTCAAGCGCGGAAAGCGGCTCCAGTCCTTCAACCGGCTCGGTGGTCTGCTTCTGGAAAAACAGCGGAACGACCTCGGCCAAGCCAGCGAAACTGATCACGACAAGGATCAATACGGCAAGCAGGCCAACGTTCTTTTCGACAATCTCGTGTTTCATTGGTCTCAACTTCCCCGGTTAGGCAGCTTGTGGCGCTGAATGGCTGATCGCCTCACGACGCTTAACGGTCATGTAAACGTTGAACGCCATGATCAGCATGCCGGTGACCCAGAAGAGGCCGCCTATTAAGCGTACAAAGTAACCTGGTGCGCTGGCTTCAACGGCTTCAACGAAGGTGTACATCAGGGTGCCGTCAGGGTTGATAGCGCGCCACATGAGGCCTTGCAGGATACCGTTGACCCACATGGAGGCGATGTACAGCACGGTGCCGATCGTGGCGAGCCAGAAGTGCACCGCAATCAGATTCACAGAGTGCATTTCGGTGCGTCCGAAAACCCGCGGGATCAGGTGGTACATCGAGCCGATGGTGATCATTGCCACCCAGCCCAGGGCGCCGGAGTGAACGTGACCAATGGTCCAGTCCGTGTAGTGCGACAGCGCGTTGACCGTTTTGATGGCCATCATCGGGCCTTCGAAGGTGGACATGCCGTAGAACGACAGGGCGACTACCAAGAAGCGCAGGGTTGGATCCGTGCGCAGCTTATGCCAAGCGCCGGATAGGGTCATCATGCCGTTGATCATGCCGCCCCAGGAAGGTGCCAGCAGGATGATTGACATTACCATGCCCAGCGACTGTGCCCAGTTGGGAAGCGCCGTGTAGTGCAAGTGGTGCGGGCCTGCCCACATGTAGATCATGATCAGCGCCCAGAAATGGACGATGGAAAGACGGTAAGAGTAGATCGGGCGTTCCGCTTGCTTGGGGACGAAGTAATACATCATCCCCAGGAAGCCAGCGGTAAGGAAAAAGCCTACCGCGTTGTGGCCGTACCACCACTGCACCATGGCATCTACCGCGCCAGCGTAGATCGAGGTGGCGTACATTGGCGACACAGGAATCGCCGCATTGTTCACAATGTGCAGCACAGCAACGGTCAGGATAAACGCCGCGAAGAACCAGTTCGCCACATAGATATGCGACGTCGTGCGTTTTTTGATCGTCATTAAGAACACAGCGGCATAGCTCACCCAAACGATCGCGATCAAAATATCGATTGGCCACTCGAGCTCAGCGTACTCTTTGGTCGAGGTGAAGCCCATGGGAAGCGACACGATCGCTGAGAGAATCACTGCTTGCCAGCCCCAGAACGTAAAGGCCGCTAGCCTGTCCGAGAATAGCCGTGTCTGGCACGTTCGTTGAACAACGTAGTAGGACGTTGCGAACAGTGCCGATCCGCCGAAGGCGAAGATCACCAGGTTTGTGTGTAACGGACGAAGGCGCCCGAAGCTCGTCCAAGGTATGCCGAGGTTCAGTTGCGGCCAAACCAGCTGCGAGGCAAGGATGACACCAAAGGTCATTCCCACAATGCCCCACACAACGGTCATAATCGCGAACTGCCGAACCACCTTGTAGTTGTAGGTCGGGTGTTCTAATGCTGTGCTCATTTCATGTTCCCATCGAACGCGGTTAGGGGGTAACCCGTGGCATTTTGCACGGATGCGGCCACCCGCTTGATGATGCAGGTCAAGATCCGACCAGGATTCTAGCGCAGCCGAGGCTTAAGCTGAACATGCCAATAGGTTAATCACTGAATTATTAGGAGTGGCACGTGTCTCATTGCCCTTTGTCTGACTACATTTCCCTACCGCCCGAGGCATTAAGCGGGGTGGTGAATAGCGGCTCAAGCGGGCGTTATCTGGTGCAGGGCATGGGGCCGTTGGCGATTTATGGAGAAGCCCGTCTGGGTCGTTTGCTGTTTGCCCATGGGGCAGGCGCTGGTCATCAGTCGCCCTTCATGCGTCAATTTGTCACCTCTTTGGCGGATCGCGGGGTTCAGGTGCTGTGCATCGATTTTCCCTATATGCAGCAGATGCAGGAAACCGGCAAGCGGCGCCCACCGCCGCCGATCGCCCAGTCAGTCAAGCAACTGGCGGCGTGGTACGCGTTACTTGCGCCGCTATTTTCAATGCCCTTATGGGTGGGCGGTAAATCAATGGGCGGTCGGGTGGCGACGCTGCTAGCCAGCCAGCAAACGTGTCCCGGTGTGGTGGTGGCCGGTTATCCCTTTCATCCTACTAAAGCGCCTGACAAGCTTCGTTTGGATCACTGGCCAGCGACCGTTTGTCCGATGCTGATTCTACAAGGGGAGCGAGATCCCTTTGGAAATCGGGAGGAGGTCGAAAGCTACACGTTGCCCGCGAATGCACAACTGGCTTGGCTAAAAGACGGCGATCACGATTTCAAACCACGGCGCTCTTCTGGGCTAACGCAAACGGTTTTGATTGACGAAGCCACCCAGGTTGCGGCATCCTTCGTCCGCGCTCAAACGCCAGACGTAGAGTGAAGTGCTTTGCCACTTGGATTAAGTAACATGCTGTTTAAGCGCTGATGTTAGTAGCAAATTTTAAACACAGTTTTTAAACCAAGCAGGTTGACTTCTCTCAAGTATTCGGTAGAATGCAGCGCCACGTGACCAGCGGGTGGTTAGCTCAGTTGGGAGAGCACCAGCCTTACAAGCTGGGGGTCACTGGTTCGAACCCAGTACCACCCACCATATTTAGTAATGCTAACTTAGTAATATTAAAAATGGTTTGGAAACGTGAAGTGAAGAAGTAAAAAGCATGACTAAGTTTTGATGTGCATAACGGACCGGTAGTTCAGTCGGTTAG
>NZ_DFBS01000022.1:135619-364297 GCF_002366715.1 Halomonas sp. UBA3074
GTTCGAGTCTCGTCCGGTCCGCCACGATAACAGCTAGCTAGATTGGTGAAGTCGGTAATGACTTGCTAATCGATTGGGTGGTTAGCTCAGTTGGGAGAGCACCAGCCTTACAAGCTGGGGGTCACTGGTTCGAACCCAGTACCACCCACCATCGCTTAACAGTTTGCAGCGCCTCTGAACCGCTAAGAATGTTATGCATAGGATGGTTGTAGTAGATGCGCCTTAACGTGGACCGGTAGTTCAGTCGGTTAGAATGCCGGCCTGTCACGCCGGAGGTCGCGAGTTCGAGTCTCGTCCGGTCCGCCATTAAGCGCTCGTTAGAAGTAATACTCTTGGCATTAGCCAAACGAATTCCAAAAAAGCCCGGATCATTGATCCGGGCTTTTTCGTGGCTAAGCGCTTTTTGTGGCTAGCCGATAGTGCAGTGATTAACCCGTAATCGCGCTAACGCCCGCCTTAGCAACTTGCACATCCTGATCGGGTTTTACGCCCGAAATGCCGACAGCGCCTACCACATGGCCATCCACGGTGATTGGCACGCCGCCTGATAGCAGACCCTGCAGCGGGGCGGAAATAAACGCTGTGCGACCGCCATTGATCATCTCTTCGAATACCTGCGTCTCTTTACGGCCGAGCGCTGCGCTGCGCGCTTTCTGCGTAGCGACTTCAGCACTGAAGGGGGCAGCGCCATCTAAACGGCGCAGGCCCAGCAGGTGGCCGCCGTCATCGGTGACCGCGATGGTGACGGGCCAGCTATTGGAGTCGGCTTCTTTCTGCGCCGCATCGAGCACGCTAATGACATCGGATTGGGCGAGAATGGCTTTTGTTTGCATGGTGTAATCCTTTAAGCAAGGGAGTGAGAGGCCGCGCTATTAACCGGCAGCGCGGCCAGGGGGTTAAATATTAATCATTAAGCGCTAGGAAGAGCCGCATCGACGATTTCCACCCAGTGGCGCACCGGCGTTCGGTTGGCACCGGCCAAGTGGGTCTGGCAGCCGATATTGGCGGTCACAATCATTTCCGGATTGCCTGCTTCCAGCGCATTGAGCTTATTATCGCGCAACTGCGTGGCAAGCTCGGGTTGGGTAATCGAGTAGGTGCCCGCCGAACCACAGCAGAGGTGCGCATCCTGCACCGGGGTCAACGAAAAGCCGAGCTTGATGAGGACACCTTCTACTGCGCCGTTAAGCTTCTGGGCATGTTGTAGCGTGCAAGGGCAGTGAAATGCCAGCCGCTTTGATTCGTTAACGTTCAGTGTTTCTAGCGGTTCATCGCGCAAGATTTCGACAATATCTTTGGCCAGGGTGCTAACCTTTTGCGCTTTGACGGCGTAGTCGGGGTCATCCTTGAGCATGTAACCATACTCTTTGACAAAGGCGCCGCAACCGCTGGCGGTTTGCACGATGGCTTCCGCGCCTTGTTCAATGTAGGGCCACCAAGCGTCGATATTGGCACGCATCCGCGCCCGGCCATCGTCCTGGGCGTTGAGGTGGAAATCAACCGCGCCACAGCAGCCTGCTTCGGCGACCGGGGTCACGCCAATCCCGAGTCTATCCAGAATCCGTTCCGTGGCGGCATTGGTATTGGGTGACAGGCCCGGCTGAACGCAGCCTTCCAGAATCAGTACCTGCCGGGTATGGCGGTGCGAGTCAGGACGCGTGCCCGCATCCACCGGGGCCGCCGGCATTTTATTGCGCAGCTTGGCGGGGACAAGGGGTTTAAAGGTTTGCCCCAGCTTGAGCAGCGCCTGAAAGCGTTTGGGTTCGACCATCATCTTACGCAGGGCATAGCGCTGTGCCCGCTCGCCCGCCGGGCGGGGTACACGACGCTCGATTTCGGCACGGCCAATATTGAGTAGCTTGTGGTACTCCACGCCGGAAGGGCAGGTGGTTTCACAGTTAAGACAGGTGAGGCAGCGATCCAGGTGCAGGCGAGTCTCTTCGGTGACCTGGTCGTCATCGTCGCGGCTCTCCAGCAGCTCCTTCATCAGATAAATGCGCCCGCGCGGGCCATCGCGCTCATCGCCCAACAGCTGGTAGGTGGGGCAGGTGGCGTTACAGAAGCCGCAGTGAACGCAGGTGCGCAAAATGCTCTCTGCTTCCTGAATGTGCGGCTTCTGACGGTCGGCATCGGTAAAGTGCGTCTGCATGTCAGCTCTCCTGATTAAAACGTCGCATAAAGACGATCGGGATTGAATATGCCATGGGCATCCAGTTCCGCCTTTAAGTTACGATGATATTTTTCCACCACCGCGTTCAGCGGTGTGAAAGGCTCAACGGCGCCACCCTGGGCATGCGGCGTGTAACAGGTGGCATGGCCACCCGCCGCTTTGCAAGCAGCGCGCAGCGTATCAGCATCCAGGGCTGTTTTTACCCAGCGCTGGCACCCCGCCCAGTCGTAGAATATATCGTTCTCGGCAATATCCAGGTTCAGCGGGGCGGTATTGGGCGGCAGCGATAGCCGCCACAGCGCTTGGCCCTCTTGGCGCTGGAAAAAGGCGTGGCGATGGTCGCGCAGGGAAGTCCAGAAACTTGGGTCAAGCGACTCACCGCCTAAGCGTTCCTGAGTCGCCTGGACCGAGCTTTTGCCGCCCTCTAAGCGCAGAAAGAGCTCGCCGTGATGCCACGCTGCTGCCGTGATCGGTAGCGGCTGGCGGCCCAGCTCGGCCAGCTTGTTGAGCGCATCGTTAAGGTTGAGCGATAAACGCAGGCTGTGCGTGGCAGTGGGAATCGGCAGCACCTTAAATGAAATATCGGTCAGTACGCCGAGAGTGCCCTGAGCGCCCGCCATCATGCGCGAGAGGTCGTAACCGGCGACATTCTTCATCACTTCGCCACCAAAACGCAGCAGTTTGCCTTCTTGGGTGATTATCCGTGTGCCGAGCACAAAATCCCGCGCTGCACCCGCCCAGGGGCGGCGCGGGCCGGAAAGGCCGGTCGCCACCGCGCCACCAATGGTGCTTTGCTCACCAAACACGGGTGGTTCAAACCCCAGCATCTGATGGTTCTCCGCCAGCGCCGCTTGAAGCGCACTCAGCCGCGTTCCAGCGCGCACGGTGACGATCAGCTCCACCGGGTCGTAGCTGACAATGCCGCTATGTTCGGCCATCTGCAGCGCTTGGCCTTCCACCGGTCGTCCATAAAAAGCGCGGGTATCGCCACCTACAATACGTAGCGGCGTGCGTGCGTCATAGGCACTGCGCACCTGCTCACACAGCGCGTCAGCGATATCGCGGTCGGCGGCATGCATCGCTAATTCGGTCATGGTCTATTCCAATATTTATTTTGCCTAGTGGTTATCTTGGCCAGGTCACTATTAAAAACGGGGCAGATCCGGATGCGGCAGTTCGTTGTTGTGAACGTGCATGGCGCCAAACTCTGCGCAGCGCGCCAGGGTCGGAATGTTCTTACCAGGATTGAGCAGACGCTTGGGATCGAATGCCGCTTTCAGGGCATGGAAAACGCTGATTTCATCCGGCTGGAACTGACTGCACATCTGATTGATTTTTTCCCGCCCGACACCGTGCTCACCGGTGATCGAGCCGCCTGCCGCGACACAAAGCTCAAGAATCTTGCCACCCACGTCTTCGGCAAGCGCCAGTTGGCCCTCTTTATTGGCATCAAACAGAATCAGCGGGTGCATATTGCCATCACCAGCGTGGAAGACATTGGCAACCGCCAGGCCGCTCTCCTCGGAAAGCGCGGCAATGCCTTTGAGTACGCGCGGAAGTTCGCGGCGAGGAATGGTGCCATCCATGCAGTAATAGTCCGGCGACATACGACCCACCGCCGGGAAGGCGTTCTTACGCCCAGCCCAGAATTTGGCGCGCTCGGCTTCATCGCGGGCCTGCTGAATATTGGTGGCTCCGGCTTTCTCCAGCACGCGGCGCACGGTGTCGCAGTCGTCGTCCACATCGGCCTCAACGCCGTCCAGTTCGCAGAGCAGAATGGCTTCGGCGTCGAGGGGGTAACCCGCTTTGACAAAATCTTCGGCGGCTTTGATGGCGAGCTTATCCATCATCTCCAAGCCGCCAGGAATGATCCCTGCTGCGATGATATCGCCCACCGCACGGCCGGCTTTCTCGACATCGTCGAAGCTGGCCATCAGTACCTTGGCGGTTTCCGGCTTGGGCAGCAGCTTAACGGTAATTTCGGTGACCACCCCGAGCATGCCTTCAGAGCCGTTCATCAAAGCTAATAGGTCGAAACCGGGCGCATCGAGCGACTCGGCGCCCAGGGTCATGGCTTCACCCTCGATGGTGAGTACGTCCACCCGCATCACGTTATGTACTGTCAGCCCATATTTTAAGCAGTGCACGCCGCCAGCATTTTCAGCCACGTTACCGCCGATCGAGCAGGCAATTTGTGAGGAGGGGTCGGGGGCATAATAAAGCCCGTAAGGCGCGGCGGCCTCGGAGATCGCCAGATTACGCACGCCGGGCTGTACTCGGGCCATGCGCGCATCGGGGTCTACGCTTAGGATTTGGTTAAAGCGTGACATCACCAGTAGCACGCCTTGCTCCAACGGCAGCGCGCCGCCGGAAAGGCCGGTACCGGCGCCTCGGGTGACCACGGGAACGCCCAGCGCATGGCAACGCTCCAGCAGCCCTTTGACCTGCTCCAGGGAGTCAGGCAACGCCACCAACATCGGCAGTACGCGATAGGCCGCCAGCCCATCGCACTCGAAAGGGCGTAGGTCTTCTTCACGGTGCAGCAGCGTCATATCGGGAACCGCTTGCTGCAGGTCGCTCAAGACCTCGCTTTTATCTCGCTGGACCAATTCACCGTCCAGGCGCTCATCAAAGAGGATATTCATCACGACATCCCATGTTTATTATCGTTAAAGGCGAACGCTGAAAAGTTGTCCATAGGCCGCCCACCTAACATGGCCTCAATTTGGGCTTTTTTTATCGGTCTGTCTAGGCTGTGGTGCATTGGTCTGACCAGTAATTGGTCGACAGTGATGCCTTGTTTGTTTAGTACTGGGTCAAGTCCTGGCAAGCTGGCCATATCGCCCATCAGGAGAGTCAGCATGGCAGCAGAGAATCAAGCCTTGTCACCCGGGCAGCGAAGGCCGGATCAGGTGGCCACTCGGCTTGAACGTCTTATTCTGGATGGCGTTTTTCGCCCCGGCCAGTTGCTCCCTTCGGAACGGCGGCTGTGTGATCGGCTTGGCGTCTCCCGCGCGTCGTTACGCGAAGGCTTAAGAATTTTGCGCAGCAAGGGGATTATCGACACCCGCCAGGGCCATGGGTCGACGGTGGCGACACTGCTGCCCGTCAATCAGCAAAGCCCCCTTATGCACCTGTTTAAAGACCATCCGCGCACGCTGTTCGATCTGTTAGAGGTACGCGCCCTGTTAGAAGGGGAGTCGGCGCGGCTGGCGGCAAGCCGGGGCACCTCCGCTGACCGCGTGCTGATCACCCGCCGTTATCGCGAAATGGCCGACTATGCGGAAACCGCCGAGCCGATTGATGTCGAGCGGCTGGCTAGGTTTGATCACGCCTTTCATTTGGCGGTTTCCCAGGCGTCGCATAACCCTGTGTTGGTACATACGCTGCAAAGCCTGACCGATTTACTGCTGAGCTCGGTATTCGCCTCGGTCAAACATCTTTACCACTTGCCAGTCCCGCGGGCGATGATCAATCAGCAGCATGCTCAACTGCACGATGCAGTAGTCAGCGGCGACGCCGAGCAAGCAAAACAAGTGGCGCTGGAGCATCTCTCCAGCATTAGCCAACTGCTGCGTGATCTGGAGTTGGAGCACGATCGGCTGGAGCGTTCCTCCATGCGCCTTGAAGAGTGGCAATAGGGACGTTAGCTATTGGCCACGCTTTTATCGTCTTCGGTATCAATCACGCCTGCTAAGGTAGCCACTTCAATCTTATTGCACAGGTGGTCACGCAAAATTTGGCCGAGCAGTTGGCTGTCACGCTTCTCAAGCGCGGCCATCATATTTTCATGATCTTTTACTGCCTGACTCCAGTAGCGCTCGGTCATCTTCTTGGAGTAACGAACGCGTTTGATACGTTGACTTAAATTGCTATACATCTCTTGCAGCACATCGTTATTGGACGCCGCCAGAATGCTTTCGTGAATCTGCCGATTGACCTGGAAATAAGGCATTAAATCCCGATTGCGGTAGTGTTCCAGCATCGTGTCGTGTAGATGACGAATGCCCGCTATTTCCGCGTCGCTGATGTACTGGCAGGCAAGTTCCCCCGATAGCCCTTCGAGTGCGGCCATCAGGTCATAGGTATCTTTGACGTTTTTCAAGGTGAGCCGCACTACTCGCGCGCCGCGATTGGGCAACAGCTCGATCAGGCCTTCGGTGGCGAGT
This sequence comes from Halomonas sp. UBA3074, assembly GCF_002366715.1. Classification (GTDB taxonomy): domain Bacteria; phylum Pseudomonadota; class Gammaproteobacteria; order Pseudomonadales; family Halomonadaceae; genus Vreelandella. The sequence continues at coordinate 141,959 of NZ_DFBS01000022.1, forward strand.
ACTTTCAGCGCTTCGCGCAGCGGCGTACGCGATACGCCGAAACGATCGCAGAGCTGCTTTTCAGAAATACGTTCACCGGGTAGCAGCTCGCCGTGCTCAATCAGGTCGCCAATTCTATCGGCCACTTCGCGATATAAATTGCGTTGCAAGATCTTTGTCATTCGTAAGTTCCTTGTCAGCGGCTAGCTTGGTGGCTTGCCAAGCTACCCAGACCACATTGGTTCAATGTGAGCACGATGCCATCTTCGTATAGTGGCTATTGTTGATATGATCTGCAAAAGTAATTATGAATTCAATATTCCTTTGGTGGTGCTTTGTCCACCATCGCTATCTACGACGACGTTTACTGACAAATACTCCGCACTTACCAAGACAACGTGCTGACAACCACTGAGTAACAACAAAAAAGGTAACCCTTATGGCCGGACAAGTATTCCACTGCAGCGTACAGCTCGCCCGAGAAGAGGGCAGAAAGATTATTGATGGTGCCATGGCGCAGGCGCGCGAAGCAAAATTGCCGCCGTTAACCATCATCGTGTTAGATGGCGGTGGTCATGTGGTCGCCGCCGAGCGGGAAGATGGCTGCGCGCCATTGCGGTTTCCGGTGGCGCAGGGAAAAGCCTATGCCTCGTTGGGTATCGGTGTTGCCAGCGGCGTCAGTGGCGCCCGAAATGCCGAGCGCACGGCGTTTGTTGCCAGCGTGGCGGCGGCTTCCCAAGGGCATTTTGTGGCGGTGGCGGGGGGCGTGCCCATTCTCAATAACCAGCACTGTGTCATTGGCGCGGTGGGGGTAAGCGGCGCATCATCAGACGAGGATCAGCAGGCCGCGATTGCCGGTATCGAGCGGGCGGGACTGAACTGGGGGCTTGAGCCGGGCGAGTAAGTTAGCCGAAACATTATCAATCCCAGACGGGCAGATGGCTAATAAAGTCACTGCCCGTTTTTTTTATCCCGGTGGCTTTTTTTGTTCCTTAATAAACAAGCTGTTGCAGCGTTATTTTTATGACGAGACGAAAGTTTAATACCTAATTTTGAATTTTGAATTCAAATTGATGTGGAGGATGATCTAAGAGTCAGCGCTATCAACAATAAACATGCCTGCTCTAACGACGCCTTTTGCAGGTGCCATCGGGTGCCAGAGCCACGATGGTGACATTGCTAACAACAACAAATGCTTCACCTGGAGTTCACAATGAAATTGCTCAAAACAGCACTCGTAACGGCCGTTATATCGTTTAGCTTGTCGGCCGCCACTGCCAACGCCCAGACGGAAGTTCGTCTTGGCCATGTGGGTGGCCCTGGATCACTGTTTGAAATTTCAGCGAATCGCTTTGCCGAACTTGCCAACGAACGGCTTGAGGGCGTGGCGGAAGTAAGCGTTTTTGGCAATAGCCAATTGGGTGGTGACGAATCCATGATGCGTCGTTTGCGGTTAGGGTCTTTAGACCTATCGCTGCCTTCGACAGTGATGAGTTCGGAATCCGCTGAGTTTGCGTTGTTTGAAATGCCGTACTTGATCCAAGACCGCGAACATATGAAGCGTGTGCGCGAAGAGGTCGTTCGTGATCGGCTATACGACGCTGCGGAAGCGCGCGGTTTCAAGATCATCGGCGTGTGGGAAAACGGGTTCCGCCAAATCACCAACAACGTACGTCCAATCGTGACGCCTGAAGACCTATCAGGCATTAAACTGCGCGTCCCTGGCGGTACATGGCGTATCGATATGTTCCGTAGCTACGGCGCGGCGCCTTCGCCAATGTCCCTGTCTGAAGTATTTGTTGCCCTGCAAACAGGCGCGATGGACGGCCAGGAAAACCCCTTCATTCAAACCTACTCCTCACGTTTTCACGAAGTTCAAGACTACCTCTCGATCTCTAATCACGTTTATACCCCCGCTTATCTGACCGCCGGCGCCAGCTGGAATCGCCTACCCGAAGAAGTGCAGCAGGTGCTTGAAGAAGTCGCCGTCGAAATGGAGGACTTCGTACTCGAGGAAGGCCAGCGACTGGATGATGAAACCCTGGTGAAAATGCGCGATGAAGGCATGGAAGTGAATGAAGTCGACTTCGATGCTTTTGTTGAGGCCTCTGAGACCATTTACAGCAAGTTTGCTGACGAAGTGGATGGTGGCCAGGAAATGATTGACGCCGTGGCTGCTCTGCGCGAGTAAGCCAAGCGCCATTCTCATAGAGGTGCGTCGCTATAGAGCGGGGCGCCTCGTCTTTCGGAGGTCTCAATGAGTACTTTTACAAAGTTCAAGAACGGCTATTTTGCGTTTCTTGAAGGCATCGTGGTTTTTCTGGTCATTGCGCTTGCCGTTGTCGTCACGCTAGGCTTTGTGACCCGCTACTTGGGCTCACCGCTAAGCTGGTACGACGAGCTGGCCGCCGCGCTGCTCGCCTGGGTGACCTACTACGGCACGGCTTTAGCCGCCGCCAAGGGCGCGCACATTACCTGCCCAAGCGTTTTAAATATGTGCCCGCCTTCAATTCGGGTGCCGATCGCGCTGTTAGCTGAAGCCATCACGATTGGTTTCTTCGTTTTCTTAGGCCTTGCCAGCTACCAAGTCATGTTGATTCTCGAAGACGTCGGCATGGTCAGCCTCCCTGAAGTGTCGATGCAGTTGGTGCATTCTGCGATTCCCGTTGCCTCCGTACTGTTCATTATCGCTGAACTGTTGCGGCTGCCTGACGTGCTTAAAAGCGCGCGCGGTAGAGGCTTTATTGACCATGAGCTTGAAGAAGCCGGTATCGACGCGGAAGAAGTCGCCACCGTCAGCACGCATCAGCGAGGATAAGTAACTACCATGGTCATACTGTACATATTTTTAGCACTGATAGTCCTTATTCTAATTAACGTGCCGGTGGCGGTTGCCTTGGCGCTGGTAGGAACGATTGCCACCTTTATGACATACGGCAACATGGCAATGCCGACGGTGGGCATGACCATGTTTGAAGGGGCTACCAACTTTCCGCTCATTGCCATACCGCTGTTTATTCTAGCGGGTGCGATTATGAATGCCTCGAGCATATCGCGGCGCTTGATTGACCTCGCCATGGCCATGGTGGGGTTTATCAAAGGTGGCTTGGCGATGGTAACCATCGGGGCTTCGGTATTTTTTGCTGAAATCTCTGGGTCGGCCGTAGCCGGTGTGTCGGCAATCGGCAGTATTTTGATCCCCGCCATGCGCAAAAAAGGCTACTCAAAAGAGTTTGCGGCCTCTATCTCCTCTTCTGCGGCAAGCCTTGCAATCATTCTCCCGCCATCTATCCCGATGATTCTTTATGCGGTGATGTCGGGCGAGTCGGTCGTACAGATGTTTGTGGCGGGGATCTTGCCGGGCTTGCTGGGCGCGATGGGCTTAGCCGCGATGTGCTACTACTTAGCGCGCAAGAACAACTTCCCTTCTGAAGGGCGCTTCCGGGTTTCGCAGCTTTGGTTAGCCTTCAAGGATGCAATCTGGGCACTGTTGATTCCCGTCATCATCTTGGGCGGTATCTTTGGCGGCTTCGTTACCGCGACTGAAGGTGCAGCGCTGGCGGTATGTGTCGCCATCTTTATTAGTGCAGTGGTGTATCGCGAATTCACTATCAAGAACTTCATTGATTCTTGTAAAAGTGCTGGCGTACAAACCGCTGTGGTGATGCTGCTGGTGGCGGCGTCCGCCGTGGTCGGTGGCTATCTGACCGAGACCCGTGTGCCTCAAGAAATCGCCATGCAAATCAGCGAGCTGACCAACAATAAATATCTCATTTTGGCACTGCTCAATGTCATTTTCCTGATTTTGGGGATTTTCCTGCACTCAGCCGCGGCGATCATTCTGGTGGTGCCCATCGTGTTGCCGCTGGTAATCGAGGTCGGTATTGACCCTCTACACTTCGGTTTGATCGTGACGCTGAACCTTGCCATCGGTCAGCAAACACCGCCCGTGGCCAGCGTGCTGATTGCGTCATGTTCAATCGCCAAGTCAGATGTATGGGCCACTTCCAAAACCAATTTGTGGTTTATCGCCGTCCTGTTCGCTGTGTTAATGATTAACACCTATATCCCCGCGTTTGCGCTGGCATTAGTCAACTTTGTTTATGGCTAAGCACGCGCTATCCAGGAGAAGTTGATGAACAACACAGACAAACGACAGCACGTTGACAGCGTTACTTATGACATTCGCAATGGCGTGGCCTGGATTGGTTTTAACCGTCCCCAGAGCCGTAACGCCATGACCTGGGAGATGTACGACGCCCTGGAAAAACATTGCGATCAGTTGGCTGAAGACGACGCGGTGTATGCCGTGGTGTTACACGGCATCGGCGGCGAAGCCTTTGTTGCCGGTACCGATATCAGCCAGTTTGCAGGGTTCACACAACCTAATGATGCGATCGACTACGAGCGGCGCATCGATCGTGTGGTGGGCAAGCTGGAAACCTTCCCCAAGCCCACGCTGGCGCTCATCGAAGGCGCCTGCGTGGGCGGCGGCGCGGCGCTGGCACTGGTGTGCGATTTCCGCTACGCCACGCCAACGCTGAAGTTTGGCGTGCCGATTGCTAAAACCTTAGGCAATACGCTCTCGATCAATAACGTGTCGCGCATGATCGACATGCTCGGGGTGGCGCGGACCAAGGAAGCGCTGATGATGGCGCGCTTGTTCGGCGCTGACGAAGCCCACGCCTCCGGTTTGGTAAACCAGCTGTTTGATGCGGATGCGATTTATAGCGAAGTGGCAGCGCTCGCCGAAGCCTTTGCCAAGCGGGCGCCGTTGACGCTTCAAGCCAGCAAGGCGCTGATTGGTCGGGCGCTAGAGCAACGCCGCCTGCCTGCCGATGCCAGCGATGACTGGGTGACCACCTGCTATATGAGCCGGGATTTTGCGGCAGCGGTGGATAAGTTCGTCAATAAAACCCCGTTCGAGTGGTCTGGCCACTAACGGTTGGGCAGAGCGTAACACTACTAACTAGGAGGAGAGCGCATGCTTCCCCTACAAGATATAAAAGTGCTGGATGTATCGCAGATCATGGCCGGGCCCTACTGCACCATGGTGTTGGCCGACATGGGTGCCGAAGTCATTAAAGTCGAGAAGCTCAATGGCGGAGATGACAGCCGTCAAATGGGGCCTTACGTGAACGGAGAGTCGACCTGCTTTTCACAGATTAACCGCAACAAAAAAAGTATCTCGCTCAATCTTAAGGATGAGCGGGCCCGGCAGATATTTTACCGTCTGGCGGCGGATGCCGATGTGATCGTTGAGAACTATCGTCCTGGTGTCACCAAGTCGCTGTCGATTGACTACGACACCATCAAGGCGATCAACCCCGGCATCGTTTACTGCTCTATTTCGGGCTACGGGCAAACCGGGCCCTATAGTCACAAAGGCGGATTCGATCTGGTTGCACAAGGCATGACGGGGTTGATGTCGATGACCGGTGAGGAGGGCAGGCGCCCGCTGAAAACCGGTATCGCGGTTTACGATATCGGCGGAGGACTGACGGCGGTCTACTCGATTCTGGCGGCGTGTATCCACAAGATGAAAACCGGCGCGGGGCAACATATCGATATCGCCATCACCGAATGCGGCCTGCCCTGGTTTACCTGGGAAGCGGCGGCTTACTTCTCTGAAGGCACCGTGCCGGGGCCAACGGGCTGGCGCCACCGCGTCTCTGCACCTTATCAAGCCGTTAAAGCCAGCGATGGCTATTTGATGCTTGGCTGCGCCAACCAGCGTACCTGGGAACGCTTCTGCCAGGATGTGCTCAAGCGCGAAGAGCTCATGCAGGATCCTCGCTTCATTACCAATCAGGATCGTGGCCAGCACGTTGAAGAACTCGAGGCACTTCTCGAAGAACTCATGGCGGATCAAACGGTGGATGAGTGGTTAGTGCTTTGCGACAGCGCGGGGGTACCTGCCGGGCCGATCAACGATTTTGCCCAAGCCATGCAGGATGAGCACTACCTGGCGCGGGGCATGGTGCAAGAAATGGAGCACCCGGTGATGGGCAAAATGAAAACCATCGGTTTCCCGAGCAAGTTTTCTGAGACCCCGTCGCAAATCCGCAGCCCGGCGCCGCTCTTTGCTCAGCACACCAATGAAGTATTGGATAGTTTAGGGTTTTCGGAAGAAGAGCTTGACGCTTTACGGGCAGAGGGATGCATTAAGTAGCGTCTTTTTTAATAAACCAAATTGCATTCATTATCCATTTTGCTTGAAACCGTACTCCGAACATTTAGCGACACCGCGTGATTCGTCGTACAACAACAATAGGAAACCACCATGTTGAAGCTTAATTTCCACCCATCCGGCCGTCACTTTTTACAAATTCCTGGCCCGTCGCCGGTGCCAGACCGCATTTTACGGGCGATGAGCCTGCCTACGATCGACCATCGTGGGCCTGAGTTTGGCGCCCTCGGCCTTGAACTGCTGAGCAAAATTCAAAAAATCTTTAAAACCGAGAATCCGGTCATTATCTACCCAGCGTCGGGTACCGGAGCCTGGGAAGCTGCCCTGGCCAATACCATGTCACCGGGCGACAAAGTGCTAATGTTCGAGACTGGCCACTTTGCCACGCTGTGGCACAAAATGGCCCTGCGGTTAGACATCCAACCTGAGTTCTTGGGTCTGCCTGGCTACGAAGGTTGGCGCCACGGTGTTCAGGCCGACATGATCGAAGCGCGCCTGAAAGAGGACACCAATCACGAGCTCAAAGCGGTCTGCGTGGTACACAACGAAACCTCGACCGGCGTGACCAGCGACATCGCCGCCGTGCGTAAAGCCATCGACGCGGCGGGTCACCCTGCGCTGTTGATTGTCGATACCATTTCCGGCCTGGCCAGCGCTGACTATCGCCACGACGAGTGGGGCGTCGATGTCACGGTTTCCGGCTCACAGAAAGGGCTGATGCTGCCGCCAGGCATCAGCTTTAACGCGCTTTCTCCCAAAGCCATTGAGGTCAGCAAACAGGCGAAGCTGCCGAAAAGCTTCTGGGCTTGGGACGAAATTCTCGAAGCCAACAAAAACGGCTACTGGCCTTACACGCCCAGCACGAACCTGCTTTATGGCCTGAACGAAGCGCTGGATATGCTGCTGGATGAAGGTATGGATCACGTATTGGCCCGCCATCAACGCTGGGCCGCTGGCGTGCGCGCGGCGGTAGAGGCGTGGGGGCTGGAAATCCAATGCCAAGACCCCTCGGTTTACTCGCCTGTTTTGACCGGTGTGGTGATGCCGGAAGGCGTGGATGCGGATGCGGTGCGCAAAATCATCTATGAGCGTTTCGACCTTTCCCTCGGTATGGGGCTGGGCAAGGCCAAGGGCAAGATGTTCCGGATCGGTCATTTGGGTGACTGCAACGATTTAACGCTGATTGCCACGCTGGGCGGCTGTGAAGCAGGTATGAAGCTTTCCGGCGTTAGCCTTAAAGGCAGCGGCGTAACGGCTGCTTTGGACTACTTTGCTGCCAACCCGCTTAACGCAGGCGAACGCTAAACGACGGGGGAGAGCCACATGACGTCTCTGACGAACCAACACCCGTCCCGTGATGCCAAGATTAAACCGCTCGGCGAATTTGCCGAGCGGTTATCCCGTGAGATGGCTGGCGAGGTGCTGTTTGATCGCGCCACTCGGGGGCGTTATTCAACCGACGCTTCTATTTATCAAGTGACCCCGGTAGGCGTGGTTCTCCCGCGCCACCAGGAAGATCTGAAAATTGCCCTGGATATTGCCCGTGATGCCAAGGTGCCGATATTGGCACGCGGCGCGGGCACTAGCCAGTGTGGCCAAACCGTCGGCGAAGCGCTGGTCATCGACACCACCCGTTGGCTCAATCAAGTAGTGGAATTTGATGCTGAGGCGCGCACCGTGGTGGTCGAGCCGGGTATCGTGCTCGATCATCTCAACGCCTGGCTCAAACCTCATGGGCTGTGGTACCCGGTGGATGTTTCCACCAGCGCCCAGTGCACCATCGGGGGTATGGCGGGTAACAACTCCTGCGGGTCGAGGTCGATCTACTACGGCAACATGGTGCACAACGTGCTGGGCGTCGACGCGCTACTGGCCGACGGCAGCGCGGCGAGTTTTGGGTTCGTTGACCGCTTCGCGGAAGGCTCGCAGGAGCAACGCCTTGCGCAACAGGTGAAGGCAATTGCCGAGCGTGTGGGCCCGGAAATTCGCGATCACTTTCCCAAAGTGCTGCGCCGGGTGGGTGGCTACAATCTGGATCTGTTCGATTGCCAGAACCCAATGCCCTATGACCCGGACGGTCGTGCCAACTTGGCTCACCTGCTGGTGGGTTCGGAAGGCACGCTCGGCGTGAGCCAGCGTATTAAGCTCAGGCTTTCCCCGCTGCCCGAACAGAAAGTGTTGGGCGTGGTGAATTTCCCGACCTTTTATCAGGCCATGGATTTCACCCAGCATATCGTCAAGCTTGGCCCCACGGCGGTGGAGCTTGTTGACCGCACCATGATCGAGCTGTCGCTTGAGAACCCGGCATTCCGTCCGGTCATCGAGAAGGCGCTGATCGGCAAGCCCGAAGCTATTTTGCTGGTGGAGTTTGCTGGTCACGACCACGCCAAACAGCTTGAGGCGCTGCGCGGGCTGAATGAGCTCATGGGCGATTTAGGCCTGCCGGGCAGCGTGGTCGATATGCCTGAAGCCGCCGAGCAGAAAGCGCTGTGGAACGTGCGCAAGGCCGGGCTCAACATCATGATGAGCATGAAGGGCGACGGTAAGCCGGTCTCCTTTATTGAAGATTGCGCGGTGCCGCTAGAACATCTGGCCGAGTACACCGACAAGCTCACCGAGGTGTTCAACCGCTACGGCACCGAGGGCACCTGGTACGCTCACGCCGGTGTCGGCACGCTGCACGTGCGGCCGATTCTCGATATGCGCCGGGATGGCGCAGAGAAAATGCGCGAAATCGCCGAGCTGGCCTCCGCGTTGGTGCGCGAATACAAAGGCGCCTACTCCGGCGAACATGGCGACGGTATCTGCCGCGGCGAGTGGGTGGCGTGGCAGTTTGGCGAAACCGTGAATAACGCCTTCCGTGAAATAAAACAGCTATTTGACCCGGAAAATCTGTTCAACCCAGGCAAAATCGTCGATACCCCTAAAATGGACGACGAGCGCTATTTCCGCTTTCCCAAGAGCTATACCACCATTCCACTGACGCCGGTCTTCGACTGGTCCGCCTGGAATGTGAAGCGCGACCCGCTCACCGGCGAACAGTCGCCCCCCGGGACCGGCGGTGACGCCACCCATGGTTTGGCCATGGCGGTCGAGATGTGCAACAACAACGGCCACTGCCGTAAGTTTGATGCGGGTACGATGTGCCCCAGTTTCCGCGTTACCAAAGAGGAGCAACACCTGACCCGCGGCCGCGCTAACACCTTGCGCTTAGTTCTCTCAGGACAGTTGGGCGATGAAGGGCTGGCCAGCGACGATGTGAAAGAAGCGCTGGACCTCTGCGTGTCGTGCAAGGGCTGCAAGCGGGATTGCCCCACCGGTGTCGATATGGCGAAGTTCAAGATTGAAGCCCGCACCGCGCGCGCCCGGGTGAACGGGTTATCGTTGCGCGACCGCATGGTCGGCGAAATGCCCCGTTACGCACCTTGGGCCAGTAAGTTTTCCGCGCTGGTGAACGGTGTAGAACGCGTGCCGTTCCTGGCGAAACAGATCAAGCAGGCGTTAAAGCTGGCGCCCCAACGCTCGCTGCCGGTGTTTAACGGTAATTTCCTCGCCAGCGCCGAAGCGTCTCAGCAGCCAGCCACGTCAACGCGGGAAGTGCTGCTGTTTGTGGATACCTTCAATAACTACATGGAAGGCGATAACGCCAAAGCCGCTAAGCGGGTGCTGGAGGCGGCAGGCTACCGTGTGCATCTCAATGTGACCAAAGGGCAGCGGCCACTCTGCTGTGGGCGCACCTACCTCTCATCGGGCCAGTTTGATAAAGCCAAGGCCGAGGCCAAACGTACGCTTGAGCATCTGATGCCGTTTGTCGAGCGCGGGGTGGCAGTCGTTGGGTTAGAACCCTCCTGCCTGCTCAGCATGCGCGATGAATTTCTGCAGTACGGCTTTGGGGAAGAGGCGAAGGCACTGTCGGCATCGGCCTACCTGTTTGAGGAGTTTCTGGTTAAGGCGCGTGCTGAAGACCAGTTGCCCCTTGAACTCAAGCCGCTGAACTACGAGCGTGCGATGCTGCATGGTCACTGCCATCAAAAAGCCTTCGATGCGCTGCGCCCCGTCGAGCAGGTGCTGGGCTGGATTCCTGACCTCACCGTCGAGACGATTGAGTCCTCCTGTTGTGGCATGGCAGGTAGTTTCGGCTATGAAGCGGAGCACTACGACGCCTCGCTGAAAATGGCGGAACTCTCGCTGCTACCGGCGATTCGCAACGCGGATAGCAACGCCGTATTGATTGCCGATGGCACCAGCTGTCGCCATCAGATTCACGATGGCAGTGGCCGCGAAGCGATTCACGTTGCTCGATTGCTGGAACAAGCGCTAGCCTGAAGGCGGAACACTAATAACAACCCAGGAGGTTAACGTGGCACTTTATCAATACGGCGAGCATCGCCCAGCGGTTCACGACGACGTCTACATTGCGGAAACGGCGGATGTGATCGGCCAGGTGACGTTAAAGGCGCGCTCAAGCGTCTGGTATCAAGCCGTGTTACGCGGGGATACTGACCACCTTGAAGTAGGTGAAGAGAGCAATATCCAGGATGGCGCCGTGCTGCACGCTGATCCAGGCTTTCCGCTCAAGGTAGGTAAAGGTGTAACGGTAGGGCACCAGGCGATGCTGCATGGCTGCACTATTGGAGACGGCTGCTTAATCGGCATTCAAGCCGTGGTACTCAATGGCGCGGTGATCGGCGAGAATAGCCTGGTAGGCGCCGGCGCCTTTATTAAGGAGGGTGCGGTATTTCCGGCTAACTCATTAATCGTTGGCTCGCCTGCCAAGGTCGTGCGCGAGCTTTCCGAAGAAGTCGTGGCGGGGCTGAAGAAGAATGCTCAAAGCTATGTGGAGCGCGGCAAGCTGCACAGCCAGCAGCTAAAGCGCATCGATTAACGCGTAAATCCAGTAGTGCTCAATAGCAAACCCCCAGGCCTTGGCCTGGGGGTTTGCGTTTCTAGCGTCGTTATTATCGCCAGTGCTACTTCATTACATTAACGGATCGGTCACGCCGATCACGTAGAACGCGATCAGGGCGATGATGCCGGTAAAGACGAGGTAGTAGAGCGTGGGCAGAATCGTCTTACGGATAGTCGCCCCTTCACGACCGAGCAGGCCTACAGTAGCGGAGGCCGCGACCACGTTGTGGATAGCGATCATATTACCCGCCGCTGCACCGACTGCCTGCAATGCAATCATCATGGCCGTGGATAGGCCTAGCGTTTCCGCCACGCTGAACTGGAATTCCGCCAGCATCAGGTTGGAGACCGTGTTGGAGCCTGCAATGAAGGCACCCATGGCACCGACGGCAGGGGCAAAGAACGGATAAATACCGCCCACGCTGTCAGCCACCGCTTGGGCCATCATGACCGGCATCGACACCAGGTCGGCACCGTTAACGCCGGAGTTGATCAAGATACGCACCATCGGCACGGTAAAGATCAACACGAAGCCCGCGCCAAAAATGGTTTTGGTGGATTCTGATACCGCGGCACTGATTTTTTGCGGGTTCATGCGGTGCAGGAAGTAGGTCACGATGACCACGGCCAGAATGATGCCGCCCGGCAGGTACAGAGGCTGCACGCCACCGCTAATGCCTGCTTCGCCGAGGATGTTGTTCCAGCTCAGGTTGATCGATGTCAGCGCGGCACGCAGCGGTTCGATGGTGCGTGAAGCCACCAGGAACAGGGCTAGCAGCACGTAGGGCACCCAGCCTTTGAAGGTGGACATTGGCGCTCTGCCGACAACGTCATCCAGCTTGATTTGCAGGTTGCCGATCCACTCGTCTGGCCATGCCTTCTCGTCTGGGAAGTCCCAGGTGTCTTTAGGGAGCAGGAAGCCACGTTTGGCCGCAGGCACCACAATTGCCAGGCCGACCATCGCGCCAATCATCGAGGGGAATTCAGGCCCCAGCAATACGCCCACCAGCATGTAAGGCACGACAAAGCAGATGCCGGTAAAAATGGCGAAAGGCGTAATCGACAGCCCCTCTTTCCACGATTTATTGGCACCAAAGAAGCGCACCATCACGGTGACAAGAATCAGCGGCATCAAAATACCCACGATACCGTGCGTAATCGCCACTTCACTGGTGATGAGCTGGAAGAACACGTCCCAGCTTGAGCCGACTGAGTCCAACTGAGCCGTGATACCCGCGCGATCTACGCCGCTACCAACGCCAACGACGATAGGCGTACCCACCGCACCGAAAGAAACCGGCGTTGATTGGATCATCATGCCAACGACCACCGCCGCAAGCGCGGGGAAGCCAAGTGCCACCATCAGCGGTGCGGCAACAGCGGCTGGCGTACCAAAGCCCGAGGCGCCTTCGATAAAGCAACCGAACAACCAGGCAACGATCAACGCCTGGACGCGACGGTCAGGGCTGATGCCAGAGAAGCCGTTACGGATAGCCGTGATGCCGCCTGAGTGCTTAAGGGTATTAAGCAGCAGGATGGCGCCAAAGATAATCCATAACAGGCCAGCGGTTTGGATCAAGCCCTGAATCGTGGAGGCCGCAACACGGCTAAACGACATATCCCAAACGGTTAAGCCGATAATGGCGGCGGTCAGGAAGACGATAGGCATCGCTATTTTGGCAGGTATTTTAAACCCGATCAGTAAAATACCGGCCAGCAACAGCGGCAGGAAGGCCAGAAGTGCAAGTATCGTTTCATTCATGGAAGGAACTGCCCCTTGTTATTAATTTGGTATGCTCCGCAATATCCGTCTGGCATTTGTATCGCCAGTCGGGTGTAGGTGAAAGATACGTTTAGGCCAACAAGATGACTACATTGGAAAATTGGTCTTACCAGTGCAACGCTTGTTTCGAACACCGGTTTGCGTTATTTATTTTATTATAAGTGTTTGTTTTTAAATTATTTTAATAGGGGGTATTAAGGTAAATGAAAGCCGGCCTCATTAGACTAATAGACAGTGCCAAGCAGCGTCTCTTGCACGGTTAGATGGTTGGGCTCATTGTTTAGCGACGCTAAGCGTGTAAAAGAGCTGACGCAGCGCTTTTCTCACTCATTTTTCATCCACGATGTTCTTAACCAGAGGCGGTAGTGATGACAATAAAGCTCTATGACCTGTGCGGCCGAGATGAACGGCTACGCTTTTCACCTTACTGCTGGCGTGTACGTATGGCGCTTGCCCATAAAGGCTTGGAATACACCAGCGTTGCATGGCGGTTCCTCGACAAACAAGCATTGGAATTTGCCGATTACGATAAAGTGCCGGTGCTTTGTGATGGCGATCAGGTAGTCACCGACAGCTTCGAAATCATGCGTTATCTGGATAAAGCCTATCCCGACGCGCCCATGTTGGGTGAAGGTGCCAGCTATCAGCGAGTGTTACTGTTTAAGTATTTTGTAGAGCGTAGCGTGACCCCCGCTCTGTTTCGCATTATTGCCATGGATCTGCTCGCGGCGATTCATCCCGACGACCGTCAATACTTCCGCGAAACACGGGAAGCGCGTTTTGGTTGCACGCTGGAAGAGTTCCACCAGCCTGAACAGGGGAAGCAGCAACTCAAGCAAGTATTGGCGCCTGTGCGCGACCTACTTCGGGAAAGCGCCTTTTTAGACGGCGATGCCCCTGCTGGTGCCGATTACCTGCTGTTTGGCAGCATGATGTGGGCACACGTGGTATCGACCCAAGAAGTCGTCGAGCCCGGCGACCCGGTCGATGAGTGGTTCAAGCGTATGCTTAGCGCCCACGGCGGTGCAGCTAGCAGCGCACTGACCGTGCGTGAACTGTAAAAGCTAACGGAGAGAGGCGGTACGCCAATGTACCGCCCCACCAAGCGTGAAGGCTTGATAAACTCATGGAGAGTGAATCAAGGTATTCAACAAGGAGATGGCAATGATTGATCTGTACTACTGGACAACACCTAACGGCCACAAAATCTCCATCATGCTCGAAGAAGCCAAACTGGCGTATCGAGTGAAGCCAATCAATATTGGCCGCGGTGAGCAGTTTGACCCTGAATTTCTCACTATTGCCCCTAATAATCGCATTCCCGCGATCGTCGATCACGCGCCGAAAGATGGCGGCCAGCCGCTTTCGATGTTTGAGTCGGGCGCCATTCTGGAATACCTCGCCGATAAGAGCGGCCTTTTCTTGCCCGCGGCAGGGCGTGAACGCTATATCGTGCTGCAGTGGTTACACTGGCAAATGGGCGGGTTAGGCCCAATGGCTGGCCAAAATCACCACTTTTGCCACTATGCGCCACAGAAGATCGAGTACGCCATTGAACGTTACGTGCGAGAGACTAACCGACTTTACAGCGTACTAGACCAGCGTCTGGCGCAGCACACCTATGTTGGCGGTGACGACTACTCGATTGCCGATATGGCGATTTACCCCTGGATCGTGCCTTGGGAAAAACAGGGGCAAACGATTGATGAGTTCCCCGACCTGGAACGCTGGTTTGAAATGGTCAAGGCACGTCCTGCCGTTCGTCGCGCCTACGCGCTCGTCGAAGAAGTTAACCCTCAAGCGGGGGTGCAAATGGATGAACAGGCGCGTAAGCACTTGTTCGGCAACCGCTAGTCGTTATTGATAGAAGCGGTCGCTCATCATCTTCAAGTGAGCAAGCGCAGCATGAGTAAAAATCATGTTGCGCTGCACAAAAAGCACTGCTAGCTTTAACAATAGCAGAGGCAACAGCCTGGCTAAGAACCGCCAAGCGAAGGCGCGTTTATGTGCTAGCTCACACCTGGAGATATTGAGATGAATAAAGCAACTGACAAAACTACCCAGCAATTTGAATCCGCATTTGTGTCACCGATGCGTTCTTATACGCTAACAGCGCTCGATTATTACGATCAGCTGTTCAGCGCTCAAATGGATGCTTTCCGTGCCTACTCAGACATGGCGATTTCACAAGCACGCACATGGCTTGATGTTAAAGACGCCGACAGTTTCAAGAAGGCGATGGATAGCCAGCAGAAAACGGCAAGCAACTTTATGGAACGCGTAAAGGGCGATACTGAAAAAGTAACGTCAATCGGCCAAAGCTTTGCTCAAGACAGCCAGAAGCAGGCTGAAGAAGCCACCAAAAACGCGGTAGAAAAAGCAAAGCAATAAGTTAGCGTTAGGTCAGTCAAAAGCGCCGCTTCCCTCAGGGAAGCGGCGCTTTTTTGTACCTGGGCGTTTTTGTACTTGGCGCTTTGTTTACCTGGATAGCTACACAGGCGGTGGGCGCTGTTAACGCTTGGCTTCAGCTTCCGCCGCGGCAAGCTTGGCTTGCCGGTCGGGCTTGCCCGGTAAAATAGCATCTAGCATTAGGGCGGCAAGGGCTGCGGGTACCAGGCCCGATTTAAGAAGCAGCCCTAGCTGGCCCGGCATGGTTTCCGAAATGGCTTCAACGGCAGGCAGGCCGATACCCAGGCTAAGCGAAACCGCGATGATCAGCATATTACGCTGATCCAGCTCGCACTCCTTGATGATCTTGAGCCCCGCTGACGCGATCATGCCAAACATTACCACCCCTGCGCCGCCCAGTACCGCGGGCGGCATGGCAGCCACCAGCCCGCCCAGCTTGGGAAACAGACCCATGGCGATCAATAACAGCCCGCCAATGGTCACCACATGGCGGCTAACCACGCCGGTTAGGGTAATCAAGCCAACGTTCTGTGCGTAAGCGGTGTTGGGCAGGGTATTGAAAACCGCCGCAAATGACGTTGCCACGCCATCGGCCATCACGCCGCCGGAAAGCTCACGGTCTTTCGCGGGGCGGCCAGCGCCGGTGGTGGTAATCGCGGAGATATTGCCGATGGTTTCCAGTCCCACCACAAACATAATCAAGGTCATACCGATGATCGCGGTGCCCGAAAATGTCATGCCGTATTCCAGTGGCTTGGGCAGTGCGAACCAGGCAGCGTTACTTAGCGAGGTAAAATCGACCTTGCCAAGGGCGATAGCCACCGCGTAGCCCGCCATTAAACCAAACAGGATTGACGACGCTTTAATAAAGCCTCGCCCATATTGGTGTATGGCAATTGTCACACAGAGGACAAACAGCGCTAGTAGTAAGTTACCCGGCGATGCGAAATCATCGGCGCCAACCCCGCCTGCGGCGTAATTGAGTCCCACCGGCATCAAGGTAATCCCGATCAAGAGCACCACGATACCGGTCACCACCGGGGAGAACCAGTGACGGATTTTCTTTAAAAACGCGCCGAGAACAATTTGCAGCAATCCCGCCACAAACGAGGCGCCGAGCACCGCGGGTAGGCCAAACGCCTTGGCCAGCGGGAGTGCCACTGGCAGAAAGCCAAAGCTGGTGCCCTGCACAATCGGCAGGCGGGCCCCGATGGGGCCGATACCGATGGTTTGTACCAGCGTGGACATCCCCGCCACAAACAGCGCCACTTGGATTAAAAAAATCTGCTCCGCCGGGTTAGCGCCGATCACACCGGCAATAATGATCGGCGGTGTCACGTTGCCAGCGAACATGGCCATAATATGCTGCAGGCCTAGCGGGATCGCTTTTGAAAGCGGCGGCATCGCGTCTGGGTTTTGATTAATGGTACGCGAAGGCCGCGTTTGGGCGTCGGGCGGAGTGGACATAAAGAGCCTTTATTCGCAGTGGGTGGCATTGTTTTCTTCTTGCATCCATTAACTAATAAAAGTGTATACAAGATATAAATGCAATAGCCCGTTTGGCGAAGTGGCGTCGACTTGGTGGTTTATTGTTCGGCCCGGGCCCTTAAACGAAAACGCGCAATGCAAATGATCTGCTCAATGGCCGTTTGTCGCTCGACGGCGGCATCGTTATGTAGCCGCGCTTCAAAGGCAGCCAGAATGTCGTATCGATCGAGCCCCTTAACGGCAATCACAAACGGAAAGCCAAATTTTTCCTTGTACTCGGTGTTAAGGTCTTCAAAGCGGGCAAACTCTGCGGGGCTGCACTGGTCTAGCCCGGCGCCTGCCTGTTCACTGGTGGAATCCTGGGTTAACTCACCGGCCATCGCGGCTTTACCGGCTAAATCGGGGTGCGCCTGAATCACCTTGATTTGCTGTTCGCTGCTTGCCTGCTGCAACATAAGCCCCATCAGTTCGGCCAGTGCGTCTGGGGTGTCATGGGCTTCGGTTAGGCCGTGGTGCCAGGCCGCTTCGGCCACCCAGGGCGAGTGCTCGTAAATATCCCCGTAATGGTGGGTAAGCATCTCAAGGCTGCACTGACTCGGCGCAGGCGATAGCAGTCGCGGTGTTTCAGCAGGCATTGGCTCTCTCCAAAGTGAAAAGGGTAACGCGCAGGTGTTCAAAAAGTGCGCGGTTGGAATTACTGTATACAATAAATAGCTGTAACGGTACTCTTTGACCAATAGGTCAAACCATGCAAACAACGTTATAAATAAGGAGTGGCTATGGGACGTTTAACCACCCACGTATTGGATACCGCCAAAGGGCAGCCTGGCCAGGGCATTACCATTGAGGTGTTTCGCCTTGCCGGCAGTGAGCGGCAACACCTGAGTACCGTTGTCACCAACAGCGACGGGCGTTGCGATGCCCACATTTTAGAGGGCGATGCGCTCACGGCAGGCGAGTACGAGCTGGTGTTCCATGCGGGTGACTACCTGCGTGCCCAAGGCGTTGAAGCCAATGAGCCGCGCTTTTTAGACGTAATCCCGCTGCGCTTTGGCGTCGCCGATGCCAGCCAGCACTACCATGTGCCGCTACTCCTCTCGCCCTATGGGTACTCGACTTACCGCGGTAGCTGATAGGGGACTTCCGTTATGCAAGCGTACCTAATCGAGTTTGTTAACTTACTGCTGCGCTGGCTGCACGTCATTGCCGCCATCGCCTGGATCGGTGAGTCGATCTATTTTGTCATGCTGGATAATAGCCTGCGCACACCGAAGGCTGAGGAAGACCGCGAGAAGGGCGTCTTTGGTGAAATGTGGTCGGTGCATGGCGGTGGTTTTTACCACAACCAAAAGTACGCCACCGCGCCCGCCAAACTCCCAAACGATCTGCACTGGTCGTTCTGGAAAGCCTATGCCACCTGGCTTTCCGGTTTTGCGCTGTTTGTGATTCTCTACATGGTCAATCCAGGCTTCTATTTGGTGAACCCCAATAGCCCTTGGGAGTGGGCCGCCAACCTGACGGGCTGGCAAGCCAATGTGCTGGCGCTGGCATTCCTGCTGGGCGGCTGGGTGGTTTACAACGAGCTGTGCAAACGCATTAGCCCCAACATGGATCGCGATGGGCTGCTCAGTATCGCCGTTGCCGTGATGATGGTGGTCGTTGCTTATCTTAGTACACAGATGTTCACCGGTCGTGCGGCCTTCCTGCTCACGGGCGCGGTTATGGCGACAGCGATGTCGGCTAACGTTTTCTTCTGGATTATCCCCGGCCAGCGCCGCATGGTGAAAGCCATGAAGGCGGGCGATGCCCCCAATCCGCTGGATGGCAAACGCGGTAAACAGCGCTCGGTGCATAACACCTACTTCACGCTACCGGTCGTGTTGCTGATGGTGAGTAATCACTACTCGTTTATCTATTCTCACGAGCTCGCCTGGGTCGTGATGGTGCTGTTCATCTTTGCTGGCGCCCTGATCCGTCAATTCTTTGTGTTGATGCACGCAGGTAAAACCCAGCCCGCCTATCCCGCCCTCGGGGTAGGGCTTATTCTGTTGGCGTTTTGGGTGGCGGCACCCAGTGCTTCTTCCCCAAGTGGCACTGCAGGCGCACAAGGGCCAGACCAAGCGCAAATCACCGGCCTGATTGAGCAGCACTGTGTTCAGTGTCATGCTCGCAATCCCGAGCATGCCGGTTTTTCAGCGCCGCCCGCGGGATTTGCATTTGAAAACTGGGACGAAATCCTCGGTCAAAAGGCGCAGATTCAACAGGTCGTGGCCAGCCGCTACATGCCGTTAGGCAATATGACCAACATGAGCGATGAAGAGCGCGATATCATTGCCGCTTGGGAGGAGTGATAAAGAGGCTAGCTATGAGTGATGCGCAGGCGCCGATAAAGCGGCGCGCTTCCGTTAAAGAAACCAAAGATGGCAAAGAGGGTGATGAACGCCACGATGCTATCTACCGCGCCGTGAGCGATGCCATTGTCGAGCAGCGCTTGAAGCCCGGCGCGCGGCTGCGCGAGGATGCCCTGGCGGATGTGTTCGGCATTAGCCGCACCGGTATTCGTAAAATTTTGCAGCGCCTGTCACTGGAGCAACTCGTTACCCTGACGCCGCGTCGTGGGGCCAGCGTTACCCGGCCCACCGCCTACGAAGCCAAGGACGTTTTCGATGCCCGCCAACTGGTTGAGTGCGGATTAATGCCCGACGTGGCGCGGCGCATGGGTGAAAAAGAAGCCGCTGAGCTACGTGAAATGGCCAAGCGCGAACGCCAAGCGCTGCGCAGCGGCCAACAAAGCGTCGCTATCCGGTTCTCTGCCGATTTTCACGTGCGCTTGGCGCAGCTTTCCGGCAATGCGACCCTCGCGGAGTTTGTTGAGCGGCTCTGCTCGCGCTCCTCGCTGATACTCGCCGTCTACGGCCATCGCGGCCACTTGGGCTGCGAATCCCACGACCACGATGACCTGATCGGCTATTTAGAAGCAGGCAACGGCGAGCGCGCGAAAGCCTTTATGAGTCGTCACCTTAAAGCCATCGAAGCCTCGCTCTCCATGGTCGAAGAGGAAGAAAACGTGCCGGATTTACAGCAGATATTTGGGGAGTGAAGGCGCGGGTCGAATCTTGACACACGGGGCGCCGGGCTTACATCAAGCTCCAAAACGCGTCGACCAACGGGTTTTTTAGGTTTTTCTTCAAGGTAAACAAACCAATATCGTAGGGTTCCAGTTCCGGCGTCACGTCGAGCACGCGGATGCGATCCATCAGTGGGCTGTTGTCGAGGACGATTTTAGGCACCACGCCAATACCAAAGCCCAAGCTCACCATACTCACGATGGCTTCATTGCCGGTCACCTGGGCATAAATGCGCGGGGAGATGTCATGCTGGCGAAACCACTCATCTACACGCGTTCTAGACACACCGCTTTCCGATAGAATCATGGGCGTATTCGCCCACTCAGCCGGTGTAATGGGCGTGCTGGTGGGCGCATTGGGCACTTGCTGCTCCAGCGGCGCAATAAACAGCAGCGGCGACGTCGCAATGGGCTTGAAGGCCAGGCCCCGCGGTAAGTTGGCGGGCTGTGCCGCAATGCTAAGGTCTTCTTTTCCATCGAGCACATGCGCAATGGCATGTTCGGGGTCCCCCGTGCGCAGCTTGATTTCGATGACCGGGTAGGCAATACGAAAGCGCCGCAGTAGCTCGTGCAAAAAGCTGTAGCTGGCCGTTACGGAGCCATACAAGCTGATTTCACCGCTTAATTGATCCGGGTTGTCGGTTAACTGATGACGAATCAAGTTCCACTGGCTGCTGGCATCGCGGGCATACTTGAGAAATTTTTGGCCTTCCTGGGTGAGCACTACGGTACGGTTGTCGCGGTTGAACAGCGCCACTCCCAGCTCGTCTTCTAAATGGCGAATGTTGCGCGACAGGGCAGAAATGCTCACATAGCACTCGTCGCTGGCGCGACCGAAATGCAGGGTTTCTGCCAAGGCGAGAAATTGTTTTAAAATTTTAAAATTCATACCTGTCATGATAATGGAGCTTTGCAAAAAAAGGGACATGTTGTTGCAAATATATCAATTTAAGAAATAGTCGTTTTTCGTTAGATTGGCGCTACTCACATGGCGCTGGGTTCGCACTTAGCAGCTATGTCACTCTTTTTCGTATCGGTGTGCGACATCGATATCGTGCTTATCAATCATTAGGATGTTAACGATGGCTAACTACTTCAATACGCTGCCGCTACGCGAGCAACTGGCTCAACTCGCCAAATGCCGTTTTATGTACAGTTCTGAATTTGCCGATGGCGTAGACGCGCTTAAAGGCAAAAAAATGGTCGTGATCGGCTGCGGCGCACAAGGCCTGAACCAAGGCTTGAACCTACGCGATAGCGGTTTGGACGTCTCTTACGCCCTGCGCCCTGAAGCCATCGAACAGAAGCGCCAGTCTTGGAAGAACGCCACTGAAAACGGCTTTACTGTCGGTACCTACGAAGAGCTGATCCCCACGGCAGATGTGGTCTTGAACCTGACGCCCGATAAGCAGCACACCGCTGTTGTAACGGCGGTAATGCCGCTGATGAAAGAAGGCGCTTGCCTGTCTTACTCTCACGGTTTCAACATCGTCGAAGAAGGCATGAAGATCCGCGACGACCTCACCGTCATCATGGTGGCGCCGAAGTGCCCAGGGTCTGAAGTGCGCGCTGAATATGTGCGTGGTTTCGGTGTTCCCACCCTGATCGCTGTTCACGAAGCCAACGATCCTAAAGGTGAAGGCCTTGCCCTGGCAAAAGCCTACGCAGTGGGCACTGGCGGCCATAAAGCTGGCGTGTTGATGTCCTCATTCATCGCGGAAGTTAAATCCGACCTGATGGGCGAGCAAACGATTCTCTGCGGCATGCTGCAAACCGGTTCTATCCTTTGCTTCGACAAAATGATCGAAGAAGGTATCGAGCCTGGCTACGCCTCAAAGCTGATTCAGTACGGCTGGGAAAACATCACGGAAGCACTGAAATACGGCGGCGTAACCAACATGCTGGATCGTCTTTCTAACCCTGCGAAGATCAAAGCCTACGATCTTGCAGAAGAGCTGAAAGAGATCATGCGTCCGCTTTACAACAAGCACCAGGACGACATCATGAACGGCAACTTCTCTGCTGGCATGATGGAAGACTGGGCGAACGATGATGCAAAACTTCACGCATGGCGCGCAGACACTGCTGAAACAGCATTCGAAAAAACACCCGCGGGTGACATTAAGATCACTGAGCAAGAGTACTTCGACCACGGCATCCTGATGGTGGCGATGGTAAAAGCGGGGGTTGAGCTTGCGTTCGAAACCATGACCGCGGCTGGCATTATCGCCGAGTCTGCTTACTACGAGTCTCTGCACGAAACGCCACTGATCGCCAACACCATCGCGCGTAAGAAGCTGTATGAAATGAACGCGACGATCTCTGATACCGCGGAATACGGCTGCTACCTCTACAACCACGCGTGTGTACCACTCCTGGCTGACTTCATGAAAGGCATTAAGTCCGATGTGATCGGTAAAGGCCTGGATGTAGATGACAACGGCGTTGATAACGCGCGTTTGATCGAAGTCAACGATGCCCTGCGTGCGCACCCGGTTGAAGCCGTTGGCGCAGTGCTGCGTGGCCACATGGCGGACATGAAGAAGATCGTTTAACCGGTTGAATAAAGAATAGCGAGTTAACGCAATTAAAAAGCCGGGATATCGCCACGATAGTCTCGGCTTTTTTGTCTCTTTTTTTATTCAAGCCTGACTTTTAAACACCGTCACCGTAAGGAATAGTTCGATGGAGCCTTCAAACCGCTTAGCCCATATTCAGCTAAACAAAGCGACGATCAGTTTTGATGATCGCTTTACCCTAAGCGAGATCGATTGGACTATCGAACCCCATCAGCATTGGGTCATCACTGGCACCAATGGCGCAGGCAAATCCGCCCTGGCGGCGGCGCTGGCGGGCGTTGGCAAGATTGAAGCGGGCACTATTCAAGGGCTGCCCAAAAACGTTGGGTTGGTCTCTTTCGAAGCGCAAGCCGAACTCATTGCCCAAGAGCTGAAAAAAGACGATGCCGATATCATGGATGTCATTTCACTCGGCACCCCCGTTAGTGAAATGATTTTCGAGCACTGCCAGGACACTGAGCTCGCCAGCGTACTGGTCGAAAAGTTCGGGCTGAAGAGGCTCCTCGACCGCGCCTTTCGTAAGCTCTCCACGGGTGAAACCCGCAAAGTCATGTTGATTCGCGCGCTGGCGAATAAGCCGGACTTACTGATTCTAGACGAGCCGTTTGATGGCCTAGATGTCGACACCCTCGCCATGCTGCAGGCTCATCTTGCCTCCATCATCGACAGCGTCCCCATGGTGCTGGTGCTGAACCGCTTTGATGAAATGCCCGATTTCATCACCCATGTGGCCTATCTATATAAAGAGCGTGGGGATAAAGGCCGCTCGGATAAAGAACGTACGTACAAAAAAAGAGGCGATAAAAAGCGCGGGGACACGGGGCGTTTAGCGTTCACGGTAGACCGCCAGGACGATGCTGCCTTCAATGAGCTGTATCAATTGCTGCATTTGAAAACCACCGACCTCCGCGTGCCCGAGGCCGACCCAGCCAATAAATTACCCGCGCTCGACCCCAGCCAACCGTTAGTGAAACTCAAGCAAGCGACGATTCAATACGGCGACACCGTGATCGTCGATAAGCTTGACTGGACGATCGAGCCGGGCCAGCACTGGCAACTGAGTGGCCCTAACGGGAGTGGTAAGACTTGCGTCTTGTCCCTGATCACGGGGGATCATCCGCAGTGCTACACCAACGATATTTTTGTGTTTGGCTTTCAGCGCGGTAACGGCGAAAGCATCTGGCAGATCAAGCAGTTTATCGGCTATGTCTCCACTGCCTTGCAATGGGAATATCGCGTCAGCACCAGCTGCAAAAACGTGATTATTTCAGGCTTCCACGACAGCATCGGCGTGTACACCAAATCCACTGATAACCAGAAGAAAATCGCCGACCAATGGCTTGAACTACTCGGCATGAAAGACCGCGCCGACCAGCCCTTTAACAAACTCTCCTACGGCGACCAACGTTTGCTGCTTATCGCCCGCGCCATGGTAAAACACCCGCCGCTGCTGATTCTAGACGAGCCTTGCCTCGGCCTGGACGACATGAACCGCCAGCTAGTTCTCGCACTCATCGAGAAGATTTGTGAGGGGAATGAAACCACGGTGCTCTACGTGAATCACCACACGGAAGACAAGATTAAGGAAATAGATAATCATTTGGCGTTGGTGAAGAATCACTAATCTGGCCTCATACTCCGATGCCTCCGAAACAGGCAACGACGAGCAGAACACAGGCCAAAGCCTTCATGAACTGCCACCTAAAAGCCATCGAAACATCGCTCTCCATGGTCGAAGAAGAGGATAGCGTGCCGGATTGGCAGCAGATATGGGGGAGGTTATTAGTTCTTCGAGCTAACAGAAAATCAGCTGACAATGTTGACTGCAAATTGCCTCATTTGTGGCGCCTTGCTACAATTAAAAAGGATTTTATGAGGGCAATGAAATGGCCACTAATAGCATACGTCTAGATCAGCAACTTATTGAAAAAGCCACGATTATAGCTAAAGCGCTTGATCGGACGACTCCCAAGCAAATCGAGCACTGGGCAAAAATCGGCGAAATGATGGAAGACAATCCTGATTTGCCTTATGAATTTGTGAAGCAAGCCATTATTGCAAAAGCAGAACGTGAAGCCGGGAAGCTGGAGCCCTACGATTTTGGCTAAAGCTACCAGTGTTTTACAGTCCCAGAGCTTTAAGAAAGCAGTTAAGAAGCTTCAAGCCAATCAGAAAAAAGATCTCGACGCAGCCGTCAAAAAGCTGATGGACGAGCCCACTTTAGGGGAGCAGAAGAAGGGTGATCTATCATTCTTACGGGTATATAAATTTAAAATGAACAAGCAACTAACGTTGCTTGGATACAGCTTTGATGATGGTGCCCTTGTTCTTGAACTCTTAGCCCTTGGATCACACGAAAACTTTTACCGAGATATCAAACAGAAATAGTACGTTGTAACGCTCTCAACAAATGGCAATTTGTAGCGCCAGCGGAAAATTGATCCGTTGTTTGCGATTTTTATGCATTTGGGCTGCTAACCAGGTGAATGGTTTTCCAGCAAAGAAATAACACAGCTATTCTTGCTGCTTCGTCTATTCCTTTCTGACATGCTTTCGCATATGCCTCCTTTTGAATAGGTTCCCATCCGAATTTTAAACTGTTGAGTTCCTCAAATGACACTTTATACGCTGCTTGGTGGGAGTAGGAATTTCTAATCGAATTCAGGGCCTTCAGCGATGAGTAATAAGTTTCGCTAAGTAAACCCATCGCTCTAGCCAGATCAAGCTTCAGATCGAACCCTCGGTTCCTTGAAAAGAAAGCCTGGGGCATTTCGAGGTTCCTAGAAATTAGCGTCTCCAGGATTTTCTCGATAAAAATGTGACCACGTAGAATCGGAGACAACTCATCCGTTTCTAAGACGAGCTGCTCAATTGCGTGCTGATCGAGATCTTCAAAAGACGCTGTTAAGTAATCCACGGTTTCCTCTAAATATTAATACGCAATAACTTATTAATGCTTATGCGCATTAATATTACTGATTATCTTTACAAATTGCGCATAAACCTACAAATATATTTTTAACTCATTGTTTTTGGTTTTTTATAGAGTTTGCTCAGAGAAATGAGCATGCATTCTGCTGAACGTTTCTGGAATAAGCGCATTGCAGGCTAAAAATATTTTCCATGTTCAAGGGAACCGACGTATATCGAAATAAATAGCGCCATCGGTACGAGGCCGCTGGCGCTAGTGAGAGTAGCAAGTCTAAACCGTCAGCTAAGACTTACCAACTTAACCTAACTTCTGCTGAGCCAATACAGGCGCAGCCTTAAACTGCCGCATCAAACCGTAGTAGAACAGCCCACCTAAGCCTGCACCGATCAACCAGCCATAGCCGCCCAGGCTGGATAGGGCGGGTACTAACACGGTAGAGAGCGAGAATAGCGCCGCTACGCCAAAGGCAATAAGGGCGCGGGTGTTCCAGCCGTTTACGTAGTAGTAAGCGCTGCCCGGTGCTGACGAGAACAGCTCCTGCATATTCAGGTGCTGACGCTTAATCAGGTAGTAGTCGACTACGATAATGCCGTAGAAGGGCGCGACAATGGCCCCTAGCGCATTTACAAAGCCGGGAACGCCAATCTGGCTGATGACCGAAAGCCATAGCGCGCCGACAAAGAACGCGATTACCGCGGTAATAAGGCCGCCCATTTTAAAGCTGACTTTGCTGGGAAACAGGTTGGCAAGGTCGTAAGCGGGGGGAATAAAGTTGGCGACCAGGTTGATGCCTACCGTGGCGGCAAAGAAGGTGAGCGCGGCGATAATCGTCAGCGGCAGCGAATCTACCCGCTCAACGATATCGGCGGGGTTGGTTAGCGCTTCGCCAAATAGCACCAGGGTGCCAGCGGTAATAATCAGCGCGATAAACGAGAAGAAAGCGACGTTCAGCGGCAAGCCCAGCAGGTTGCCTAGCTTCATCTGACGCTCGGTTTTTACAAAGCGGGTGAAGTCGCCGAAGTTGATCACCACCGCTGCGAAGTACGCCACCATGGTGCCGACAATCGCCATAAAGGCCGCGATTGAGCTTCCGCTGGTGTCACTGCCACCGCTGAAAATGGTGCCAATGGCAGGGATTAGCTCACTGCCCGCCTGATACCAAACAATGATCATTAGCACCAACATCACCACGTAAACCAGCGGTCCCGCCCAGTTGAGGAAGTGTTTAATGCGCTCTATGCCCTGCCAGAAAATCGCGATCTGAAACAGCCACACAATCACAAACGATACCCAGGCAACTCCAGAAAGTCCCAGGAAAGTGCTGCCGCTGCCTGCGCCGACAAAGGCGGTAATGAGAAGGGTGACGGCGGTGGAGGCAAAGTAGGTCTGCACGCCGTACCAAAAGATCCCCACGATGGCGCGCAGCATCGCGGGTAGGTTCGCGCCGCGTACCCCCATGCTGGCGCGCACCATGACGGGGAAAGGAATGCCGTATTTAACGCTGGGTTTACCGGTCAGGTTGACCAAAAACATCACGATCACGCCCGCCAGAATGATCGCCGCCATCACCGCCCAGCCGTTCAGGCCGTAGGTTAAAAACAGTGAGGCAGCCAGGGTGTAACCAAACAGGCTCTGGATATCGTTAGACCAAACGTTAAATATCTCAAACGCGCCCCAGTTACGATCCTGGGGTTTTAGCGGCGCAAGATCCTCGTTATACAGCGTGGGATCAATGTGCTTAATATCCAGGTCACTAACGTCATTACTCTCTTTCATCTTATTCGCTCTTCGGTTGGCAAATGGAGTTACTGACTAAAGCGCTGGCAGGGAGCCCAGTACTTCATCAATAGATAGTAGGTAACACCGGCGGGGATCAGGCTGGCATACCACGAGATCTCCGAGAAAGAGAGCGCCGCCACAATGCCTACCGCCGTGGCGATGAAAGCGGCCAGGTTAATACCCTGGTAAGGCCCGTTGGCGTCATACAGTTTGTCGATATCCAGCGTGCGGCGGCGAATTACATAATAATCGACCACCAGAATGGCGAAGATAGGGCCTAAAAAGGCGGAGTAAGTTTGCACAAACAGCTGGAGGCCTGCCGCAGAACCCGGTTGCACCAACTTCCATGGGAAGGTGGCGAAGGCCAGCAGCCCGACGATCACCGTGGCGACCGAGAACTTGATCTTAAAGACGTCCATCAGCACGTAGGTGGGCGGTACCACGTTGTTGAGGACGTTGGTGGTGACCTGGGCGAAGGCGATGAACAGCAGGGTGGTCATTAACAGCGGGGTGTTGTCGACGGCGTTGGCAAACACCTGGATGGGGTCGGCGGTGCCAGTCGCTTGCGAGACCATATAGCCGATCAGACCCATAAACAGCGTGCAGGGTAGAATCGACATGGCGTAGATGGTGGTCAGCAGGCTCTGGGCGGTGCCCTTTTTGTGCTCGCGGGAGTAGTCGCTGACGTTGAGCATCATGGTGCTGTAGATGCCCAGGAACAGCATGGTCGCGCCCCAGAACGGCATGCCCCAGGAGCCTTCCATGGTCAGCAGGCTGGCGGAAAGCTCATCGCCATAGCGCTGCACCGTGGCGTAAAACATATACACCAGTGAGGCGAGGATAAAGGCGCTGCCGATATTCTCTAACCACTTGATGCCCTGGAACCCCATTACCGAAAGGCCGATTTGCAGAAACTGGAAGGTAATAAAGTAGAAGATAAGGTTGTCAAAACCGAACAGGGTGGCCGAGACCATATTGAGCGCCCCGGCACCAATCCAGCTTTGAAAGCCGTACCACACTACCGCAGGTACCGCGCGCACCAGGCCCGGTAAGCGCGTGCCCGTAAAACCAAAGGCGCTGCGCGCCTGCACCATAAAAGGAATGCCGTACTTGTAGCCTGCGGCCCCGTTAATGGCGAGTGCTATACCGATCACGAAGCAGCCGATGGCAATGGCCAGCGTAGCTTGTAAGAGATTTAAGGTGCCGACTACGCTGGAGCCCATGGCAAAGGTGCCGATGGAGACGCAGCCGCCGAACCAAGCCAGGAAGTAGGAGCCTCGCCCCATAATCCGGGTCTGTTGCGGGGCCAGGCTTTCTGCCCCAAGTGCTTTTGATCCAGCATCGGATCGTTCTTCTGACGCAAGAGCCGAGGGTGAAGCGCTCATGATGTCGTCCTCGCAAGATTATCGGTTTTATTGGCAGCTCGGGTACGTTGGTTACCCGAGCAACGCTTGCGGCGTGGCGTGCTAATGGACGTACTGGTTTTTAAAATATAGTTTTCAAATTCTTAAGCTATTGTTATTAAAATGTTATTCAGTTGTTATTGTATTTTTAGCTGTTATGACCTGCGCGGTAATTCAAAATCAGAAAGCTCGGAAAACTTACCGGTGAAGGCTTTGGGGCGTGGGTAGGCAAGGTCGCCATGTTTACTGGTATACAGCCCTAAACTGACCAGTGACTCGGCCAGTTTCAGCGCGGCTGTAACGCCTTCGACGACCGGCAGGCCCACTTCGCGGCTAATTTGCTGGGTCAAGTTGGCCATGCCGCCGCAGCCTAAAACGATAGCGCCAATGCCATCTTCATCCCGCGCACGGCAGCACTCTTCAACAATGCGCGTAAACGCCGCGTCAGGGTGATGCTCCAGATCCAGCACCGGGATTTCAGCAGCACGGATACGACGGCAGTGGTGGCTAAAGCCGTACTGCTGAAGCAGGTGCTCGGCGATAATGCCGGTGCGGCCCAAGGTTGTGACGATAGAAAAGCGCGTGCTGACCAGCGTAGCAAGATGAAAAGCCGCTTCAGCGATGCCAATGACCGGCGCGCGGGTCAGTTCTCGTGCGGCAAGCAAGCCGGGATCGCCAAAGCAGGCCACCACATAAGCATCGATACCGCCTTCGTGCTCGCCCTTTAGCACTTCCTCGGCCACGCCCACCGCACTGACCACTTCGTCGAAATGGCTCTCGATAGAAACCGGGCCAGCATCCGGCTGTGAAGCGCTCACCGTGGTGCCAGCGCCTGCATGCTGCTGCGCTGCCTGGTGAATAGCAGCGGTCATCGAGGCCGTGGTGTTAGGGTTAATAATTCGTATATGCACGTTAAATAATCCGCATGTAAACAATATAACTTTTCTTGTATACAAAAATAGGGCGGTTTCTAGCCAGACGCAAGGGTCTAGCCGCGAATACACGACGAAAGTGATAGCCTAAAAGTTTGACCAATTGTTCAGGATTCAAGGGCTTAACGCGTATTGCGATAAGAAAGGCTTTTGGTGTCAGAGGATTAGCGCTAAGCCGCGTTGCGGTACGCTAGTAATGTCGCTATTTTGTATACAAATAATTTGTTGCCGCATGGGTGCTGCGCTCACTGCAGTAGAGCTAGCCCTTGCTGGCCAGAAATATGACCGAAGGAGATAACGATGTCGTCCTCATCCAAGGTGCATTACCCACGCGATTTGATCGGTTACGGACGCAATCCGCCTCACGCCAATTGGCCCAATAAAGCCAAAATTGCCGTTCAGTTCGTGCTTAATTACGAAGAGGGCGGCGAAAATAGCGTGCTGCACGGCGATGCAGGCTCCGAGCAGTTTCTCTCTGAGATTATCGGTGCGCCGGCCTATCCAGACCGCCATTTGAGCATGGAGTCGATCTACGAATATGGCTCCCGCGCCGGGGTGTGGCGCATTTTGCGCGAGTTTGAAAAACGCGATCTACAGCTCACGGTGTTTGGCGTGGCCATGGCGCTGGAGCGCAATCCAGAGGTGGCTATGGCCTTTAAAGAGCTAGGCCATGAGATTGCCTGCCACGGCTATCGCTGGATTCACTATCAGGAAGTGCCCGAGCACGTTGAGCGGGAGCATCTGCAGCAGGCCATGGAGATTTTTCAGCGCCTTTACGGCGAGAAGCCCCAAGGCTGGTATACCGGCCGCGATAGCCCCAATACCCGGCGGCTGGTGCTAGACGAAGGCGGTTTCCTTTACGATAGC
The DNA here is from genome assembly GCF_002366715.1 of Halomonas sp. UBA3074. Taxonomy (GTDB): domain Bacteria; phylum Pseudomonadota; class Gammaproteobacteria; order Pseudomonadales; family Halomonadaceae; genus Vreelandella. The sequence continues at coordinate 172,335 of NZ_DFBS01000022.1, forward strand.
GACTATTACGGCGACGACTTGCCTTTTTGGACGCAGGTGACCGATAGTCAGGGCAGTGACCACAACCACCTGATTGTGCCCTACACGCTGGACAGCAACGATATGCGCTTCGCCGCGCCGCAAGGTTTTAACACCGCGGATCACTTCTTTACCTACCTGCGCGATGCCTTCGATGTGCTTTACGCAGAAGGGGAGGAGGCGCCCAAAATGCTCTCAATAGGTATGCACTGTCGCTTGCTGGGGCGCCCGGGACGTTTTCGCGCGCTGCAGCGCTTTTTGGATTATATCGAAACCCACGACCGTGTTTGGGTAGCTCGGCGGGTCGATATCGCCCGTCACTGGGCGGAACATCACCCTGCCACTCGTTAATAAAGCAGCTTAATAGGATGCCATGACGCCGCATATCGGACAGCGGATTACCGCCCAGTTTGACGCGCTAACTGCCCAGGAGCAGCGGGTGGCGAGCTTTATTCTCGATCACTTTGATGACCTAGCGGTATACAGCGCCGCCGATTTGGCGCGCTTGACTGGTGTCTCTAAATCGACGGTCAGCCGCCTGTTCAAGCGGCTGGGTTTTGAGAGCTACCGCACGGTCAAAGATCACGCCCGCCAGTTGCGTAACCTTGGTGTGCCCTTGGTGATCGACGCCAATGCCATGCAGGAAGAGGCCGGTGCACCGTTTCAGCGCCATTTGCAGCGCGAGCAGGATAATCTGCAGCGCTGCTTAAACGGCATCGCGGCGGATCAGTTTGCTGCGCTGGTTGAAAATTTGGATAGCGCGCGTCATGTGGTCGTGATCGGCTTTCGTAACAGCTACCCGCTAGCGCTGCATTTCCGCCAGCAGTTGATTCAGGCGCGCACCCAGGTTCGGGTGGTGCCTCACCCAAATCAGTCGTTAGCGGAAGAGATTGTCGATCTCACCGAGCAGGACGTGGTGATGCTGTTTGGCTTTCGCCGCCGCCCGGCAGCGTTTGCCGCGCTAGTCGATGCACTTGAGCGCTCACCCGCCAAGGTGGCTTTACTGGCTGACCCCACCGCGGTCAACGTTGCCTCACAAGTCACGTGGTTTTTTGAAACGCCGCTGGAAAGCCTTTCGGCGTTTGATAGTTACGCCGCCGCCAATAGCCTGATCTGCCTGATTGCCAACGGTGTGCTGCATCGGCGATTGGCTTCTGGCCGCGAGCGAATCAGTGCGATCAGCGATGTTTACGCCGAGCTTAGCGAGCTGGAAGCGCCGACCATGAGCGTAGATTGGGGCGCCCAGTAGCTGGAGTCTCTTCATGGTGCACCTCAGCGTATTGGCCGCTGAAAGTTGCACCATCTCGTTGCATCGCTCTCCTTTTATTCCCCCTTCTCAATGCGTCAGTTACCGTATTTTGGTTCTGGGCGCTCTCTAAGCTGCTGTTCTGAAAAACGTATGCCACTTCTGGTATCGCTGTTGCTATTAGCTGGTCAAGTGAAACGAAAGTTTCTTTGTTAGAAGTCGTGCAACAAAGCTTTCATTCGCTTTGCTTCCGTCGCCAAGACCACCACTGCTAATTATTCAGCGATGCGTCTCTAGCAAAACCCAGATTTTGCAGAGCATGCACCTGCCAGGAGAGCTTTATGAAATCGTTATCCCACCGCTTTAATCACTCTTTTTCGCGCCGCTTTAAGCGCTTGCAATCCGGCGTTCTAGCTACAGGGTTGAGTGCCGCTGTTGCTCTCGGTGCTATTACCACTAGTCCAAACGCTCAGGCGGATGCGCTAGAAGATATCGAATCACGCGGCACGCTCCGCGTAGCGGTGCCGCAAGATTTCCCACCGTTTGGCTCGGTAGGTACCGATATGCAGCCCCAGGGTTACGATATTGATATGGCCCAATATCTCGCTGACGAAATGGGCGTGGAGCTAGAGCTGATTGCGGTCACGAGTGCCAATCGTATTCCCTATTTGCAGACCGGCCAGGCGGATCTGGTAATCTCCAGCCTGGGGAAAAATCCTGAGCGTGAAGCGGCGATCGACTTCTCTGAGGCCTACGCGCCGTTCTTCCTGGGCGTGTTCAGCGCTGATGAAGATGAAAGCGTGGAAGGTCCGGAAGGCCTAGCCGATAAAACGATTGGTGTTACACGCGGAGCGGTGGAAGATATGGAGCTTTCGGAAATTGCGCCGGATTCCACCACCGTGCAGCGCTTTGAAGACAACGCCACCACCATTTCCGCGTTTCTCTCCGGCCAGGTCGATTACGTCGCTACCGGTAATGTGGTCGCCGCTGAAATCGCTGAGCGTAATAGCGAGCGAGCGCCTTCGCTGGTGTATCAGCTTAAAGATTCGCCTTGCTACGTGGGCATGAATAAAAACGAGCCTGCGCTAATGGAAGAAGTGAACCGCCTGATCGCACAAGGCTTGGAAGACGGCACGTTGAATGAGCTGTCCCAGCGTTGGTTCAGTGCTGATCTACCTGAAAACTTCGGTAGCTGAGGCTTAGCATGGGGCCAACACTCGACTTTCTCACCCTGTTGCCCTACGTCAGTGAGCTCCTTAAAGGGCTTACCACCACGGTCATTTTGACCGTGGTGACGACCTTGACAGGGTTGTCACTGGCAGTGGCGGTAGCCTATTTGCGCGTCAACGCGCAGCCATGGGTACGCTGGGGGCTAGGCGGCTATGTCGAAGTCACCCGCAACACGCCCTTTATTGTGCAACTGTTCTTTATCTTCTTCGGGCTACCGGGGCTCGGCATTAAAATTGATGCCATTACCGCGGCGTTTATTGCCATGACGCTCAATTTGGCCGCTTACAGCGCGGAAATTTTACGCGCCGGCATCAGCGCGACGGCGAAAGGTCAGTTGGAAGCCGGGCGCGCGCTGGGGATGACTACCCTGCAGAGTTACCGCCATATTGTGCTGGTACCCGCGTTTGCCAGGGTTTATCCCGCGCTGATCAGTCAGTCGATCATTGTGATGCTGGGGTCGGCGGTGGTGTCGCAGATTTCGGTATTCGATTTGACCTACGCCGCTAACTTTATTCAGTCGCGTAACTTTCGCAGCTTTGAAGTCTACCTGCTGATCACGCTGGTCTATTTGCTCCTCGCCTTTGGTTTGCGGCGCAGCTTTATGCTGGTGGGCAAGCGGGTATTAGCTTATCAGCAAGGAGAACAACGATGATTGAGTTCACCTTCTGGGACATTTTGCGCAACCTGCTGCTGGCAACCCGTTGGACCATTCTCCTGTCGCTGATTGCCTTTGTCGGCGGTGCCACGGTGGGGCTGTTATTGACCTTTATGCGGCTCTCCAGCAATCGCTGGCTTCAGCGCTTAATGTCTCTTTATGTTGACCTGTTTCAAGGCACGCCGCTATTGATGCAGCTGTTTTTGATCTTCTTTGGCGCGGCCGCGTTAGGCCAGCCGATTTCAGCTTGGCTGGCAGCTTCCGTCGCACTGACCCTGTTCACCAGTGCTTTCTTATGTGACATCTGGCGCGGCTGTTTAGAGGCGGTGGCCAAAGGCCAGTGGCACGCGGCGCGGGTGCTGGGCATGAATTACTTCCAGACCATGCGCCATGTGATTTTGCCCCAGGCACTGCGGCTTTCGATTCCGCCCACGGTGGGTTTCTCGGTACAGGTCATCAAAGGCACGGCGCTGGCCTCAATCATTGGCTTTGTCGAGCTGACCAAGGCGGGCACCATGCTCAATAACGCCACCTTCGAACCCTTCACCATTTTTGCCCTTGTGGCCCTGCTTTACTTCGCGCTGTGCTACCCACTTTCCTGCTACGCGCGCTATCTGGAGAAAAAGCTCTATGACGCTGGTCTACGTTGATAACGTCCATAAAGCCTTTGGCGACCTGGAAGTGCTTAAAGGTATTAACCTTTCGGTGGCGCAAGGCGAAGTGGTGGCGATTATTGGCCGCAGTGGCTCGGGTAAAAGTACCCTGCTGCGCTGCCTGAATCAGTTGGAAAAACATGACAGCGGCGAGATCACCATTGCCGATAAGCAGCTCGATGCCGCGTCAATGTCGCCCAAAGAGCTGAGTGAAAACGTCGGCATGGTCTTCCAAAGCTTCAACCTGTTTCCCCATAAAACGGTGGGTGAAAACGTCTGTTTGGCACCGCTGGTAGTGCGCGGCGATGAAAAAGCTGAGGTGGAGAAAATTGCCCGTGAGGTGCTGGAGAAAGTCGGCCTCTCGGATAAGTACGATGCCTACCCGGCGCAGCTTTCCGGTGGGCAGCAGCAGCGGGTCGCTATCGCTAGGGCGCTGGCCATGCGGCCTAAAGTGATGCTGTGCGATGAGGTGACATCCGCTCTTGACCCAGAACTGGTCGGAGAAGTGCTGCGCGTACTAGAAGCGCTGGCGGCCGAGGGCATGACGCTGATTCTGGTTACCCACGAGATGAGCTTTGCCCGTGACGTGGCTGACCGGGTGGTGTTCATGCACCAGGGGCGCATCCACGAAGAGGGCGCCCCCAGCGAGCTGTTCAGCAACCCGCAAACGCCGGAGCTAAAGCAGTTTATCTCAGCGGTGCTCTAGGCTCTTTCTGAAAACTGGCTGCGCTCGACCATACTGCGTTAAAAATCGGCTCAAAATACTCATTTACACTATGTAAACTCCGTCTTTTCGCCGATTTTTGCCTTGTCTGGCCTTCGCTCGCCGACTTTTCAGACAAAGCCTAGTCGATTCACTTCTAGCCGATCCACTGCGTTGCCTGGGCGAAAATAAGAAAGCCTAGGGCAATCACGATCCAGACGCAAAAAAGTGGGAAGAAGAATTTGACCCACTTTTGCCACGGCACCCCCGCCAGCGCCAGGGTCGCCATGAAGTAGCCCGAGGTCGGGTAGAAGATGTTGCCGATGCCGTCACCCAGCTGGAAAGCCAGCACCGACGTTTGGCGTGTCACGCCGATAATGTCAGAAAGCGGGGCCATCAGTGGCATGGTGACCAGGGCCTGGCCGCTACCGGAAGGCACGATGAAGTTAAAACCTAGCTGAGCGAAGAACATGCCAATCGCGGAGAGCAGGGTGGGCAGGCCACCGACGAGATTGCCAAGCCCAAACACCAGCGTATCCATGATCTGGCCATCTTCCAGCATCACGGCAACGCCCCGCGCGACGCCAGCGATCATGGCGCCGACCAGTACGTCGCGAAAACCCTGGTTGAAGCCTGAACATATTTCGTCGGTATCGAGCCCCGCAATAAGGCCCACTACGATACCCATGATGATAAACAGGCCCGCCATTTCCATCATGAACCAGCCTTGCTGCAGTACGCCGTAAACGAGTACCGCGAAGAAGGCGAAGGTGGCGATGGCCGCGAGCTTCTGGCGAGCGCTGGCGATCAAGGCAGGGCTATTGTCAGCATGCTGATAAAGCGAGCGTTTTTCGGACTCGCTGGCGTCGCTGCTCATCAGGCTAAGCGCTGGTGTCTGGCGCACGCTGCGGGCGTAGCGCATCACGAAGAAAATAGCGGCGGCTAACATCACCACAAACGCCATGATGCGCAGGCCATAACCGGAATAGAGAGGCAGGTCTGAGAGTTGCTGGCCTAGCCCCGTATTGATGGGATTGAGCACTCCCGTTGTGAACCCAACCGTGGTCGCACAAAGTGCCACCGCCGCGGCGGTCACGGAGTCAAAGCGTAAGGCAATCATTAACGGCAGGATGACCGGCACGTAGACCAGCGCCAATTCCTGAGTACCAATCACAGTGGCGATGAGGGCAAACACCGTCATCAGTACAGGAATGGTTAGCAGGCTCTTTTGCGCAAAACGGCGCGTTAACTTATCCACACCTATTTCAATGATGCCGGTGCGTCTTAGCACCATGAACATACCGCCGATCATAAAGGTAAAAAAGACGACTTCACCGGCGCTCATCAAGCCATTCGGGATCGCCAGCATGAAATCGACAAGTCCCACCGGAGACGACGCAATCTGTTCGTAAGACGTGGGGTCGATGGTGGTGCGCCCGCTTGGGCCTGGAATGCGCTCAAACTGGCCGGCAGGCACGAAATGCGTTGCGATGGCTGCCAGGGCGATAAAGATGAACAGCACCACGTAAATATCCGGGATGCGGCACCAGCTTTTTTTCGGCGCTCGGTTTTCTGGGGAAGAGGGCGTTTGTTGGGACATGCTTGTGCCTCGCGTTTGTTATAAGTAGCTGACCGGGGCAACGGTGAGCGGATGTCATACCGCATCGAGGTTGCTGTTTTGGACATGCTCGTATGATCTTGGAATTATGAAACGAAAGTTTCTAAAGAAGTTACTATTGGGAGAAGTGTTTCACAAGGTCTTTGAATGTGTCCGTGTATAAACGGGCAGGAAGCACGGCTAAAGATCACTTTATTGTGCTCCGTTAATCTTGTATACAAGATATATGTCGTCTGTTTTTACTACGTTATATAGGTTAAAAAATGCCAGCTAACTACTACGCACCCACCGGCGGGCACCCGCCACAAACCCAAATAACCGCTGACCGTGCTGTGTTCACTGAGGCGTACGCGCTGATTCCCAAAGGCGTGATGCGCGATATCGTCACCAGCAATCTGCCGTTCTGGGAAGGTACACGGCTGTGGGTGCTGGCACGGCCGTTGTCGGGATTTGCCGAGACATTCTCGCAATACATTATGGAAGTTCAGCCTCAGGGTGGCAGCGATAAACCTGAGCCAGACCCCCAAGCGGAAGGCGTGCTGTTTATCGTGGAAGGTGAGTTAACGCTTACTTTGTCAGGCGAGCGCCACGCTATGCGGCCCGGCGGCTATGCGTTTATTCCCCCTGGCAGTTCATGGCAAGTGCGCAACGAATCTAGCGCGCCGGTGCGTTTTCACTGGGTGCGCAAGGCGTATGAGGTTGTCGAAGGGCTCGAGGTGCCAAAGGCGTTCGTGACCAACGAGCAGGACATTGCCCCCATCGAAATGCCGGGCACCGAAGGGCGCTGGGCCACCACGCGCTTTGTCGACCCTGCGGATGTCCGCCACGATATGCACGTCAATATCGTGACCTTTCAACCCGGCGGCGTGATCCCCTTTGATGAAACCCATGTCATGGAACACGGCCTTTACGTGCTGGAAGGCAAAGCCGTTTATCACTTGAATCAAAATTGGGTAGAGGTAGAGGCGGGAGATTTCATGTGGCTACGCGCCTTCTGCCCCCAGGCCTGCTACGCCGCTGGCCCAGGGCCGTTCCGGTATCTGCTGTACAAAGATGTTAATCGTCATGCTTCTCTTAAACTTTCATCTCGCTAAGGAGCTGCCATGCTAGAACTAAAAGCCGAGCCGTTAACGGCTGATGCCTTCGCCCCTTTTGGCGATGTGATGGATGCGCGTACCTCCGCCTCGTTTCCTATTAACGCTGGGCGCACTCAGCGCCATCACGATCTGGCCAAGGTGGAAACCCTGGGCGAAAACGCTCACACGCTGATTAATATCTTCGTGAGCCAGCCGATTACACTGCCGTTGGCGCTCACGTTTTTAGAGCGCCATCCCCAGGGCAGTCAGGCGTTTATGCCGCTGCATGAGGAGCGCTTTATTGTTGTGGTCGCACCGCCGGGGGAGCATATCGATCCCAGTGATGTGCGTGCCTTTGTTACCGATGGCCGCCAAGGCGTCAACTATCACGCCGGTACCTGGCACGCCATTCAATCGGTACTGGAGCGCGAAGGGGAGTTTTTGGTGGTAGATCGGGGCGGCGAAGGCAACAACTGCGATGAGTTTCCGCTTGCGATCACCGTGACGTTGAAATGATCCGCGCCTGATGTGTTACACCGCTGTCATATCGCACGCGTTAAACTGATAAGCTAGGGTGACGACATAACGTTACTCCAAACAGTCACACACGCTAATTCGCATGGTTGGAACACAATGAACGCACTGCACTTCTCCTCGATCCGTCGTACCAAAATTGTCGCCACCCTTGGGCCTGCCAGCGACCGTGAAGGCGTGCTGGAAGCCATGCTTCAGGCGGGTGTCGATGTGGTGCGTTTAAACTTCTCCCATGGAACCGCCGATGATCATCGCCGCCGCTTAACCGAAGTACGTGAGATTGCCGCCAAGCTGGGCCGCAGCGTCGCGGCCTTGGGCGACTTGCAAGGCCCCAAAATTCGTATTGCGCGGTTTAGAGACGGCGCCGTGGTACTTAAAGAGGGCCAGCCGTTCATTCTCGATATGGAACTCGACGGCGATGCTGGCGATATTCACCAAGTAGGCTGTGACTACAAAACCTTGTCGCAAGACGTGGCCCCCGGTGACCGCCTGCTGCTAGATGACGGACGTTTGGTGCTGGATGTGGCCCGCGTTGACGGCCAACAGGTGCATACCACCGTGGTCGTAGGCGGTAAGCTCTCAAACCATAAAGGCATCAATAAGCAGGGCGGCGGTCTTTCTGCTCCGGCGTTGACCGATAAAGACAAGGAAGACCTCAAAACCGCCGTTGAAATTGGTGTCGACTATCTGGCCATTTCCTTCCCCCGCCATGCGGAAGATATGCTGGAAGCGCGCCGTCTGCTGGGCGAAGCGGGCAAGGAAATTGGCCTGGTGGCCAAAGTTGAGCGTGCCGAAGCGGTCGCTGATGACGCCACCCTGGATGGCATCATCGAAGCGTCTGAAGCGGTCATGGTGGCGCGCGGTGATCTAGGAGTAGAGATTGGCGATGCCAAGCTGGTCGGCGTGCAAAAACGCATGATCAAGCGGGCGCGTTCGCTGAACCGAGCGGTCATTACTGCCACGCAGATGATGGAAAGCATGATTTCAGCGCCACTTCCTACCCGCGCCGAAGTCTTCGACGTGGCTAACGCGGTACTGGACGGCAGCGATGCGGTCATGCTCTCGGCGGAAACCGCCGCAGGCGACTATCCGCTGGAAACCGTTGAAGCGATGTCGCGTGTTTGCCTGGGCGCTGAGCGGGAAAAATCCGCCCAGGAGTCCGGCCACCGCATTCATGAAGGCTTTACCCGCCCGGACGAAACCATCGCGCTTTCCGCCATGTACGCGGCCAACCACATGACCGGCGTGACCGCGATTGCCTGCATGACCTCATCAGGCTATACGCCATTGATCGCGTCGCGCATTCGTTCCGGCCTGCCGATTGTGGGCTTGGCGCATAATCCTATCGCCCAGCGCCGCATGGCACTTTATCGCGGTGTGGTTTCGCTGCCGTTCGATACCTCCGAAATGAGCGCTACCGAGCTGAACGACCGTGCCCTGGAACTGCTGGTGAAGACCGGTATTTCAAAGGCCGGTGATCACGTGATCCTGACCCGCGGCGATCACATGAATGCTCACGGCGGCACCAATACCATGAAGGTCATGGAGATTACTGACGAGCATGCTAAAAGCTAAATGTGCGCATGGGCTGCTGCTTGCCTGCTTGCTAGTAACAAGCGCCCCCGCTATTGCGGCGGCGCCTATCGTGGCCGCCGCTTCTGACCTTCAGTTTGCGCTAACCGAGGCCGCCGAGCAGTTTCAGCAGGAAACCGGTCACGACTTGCGCTTGAACTTTGGTTCCTCCGGCAACTTCCGCCGCCAAATTGCCCAGGGCGCGCCCTTTGAGCTCTATCTCTCTGCTGACGAGCGCTATGTTCAGGCGCTTTATGACGAGGGACTCACCCAGGACGAGGGCGTGATATACGCCATTGGCCGGTTAGTCTGGATGCAGCAAGCGGGGCGCGATGATTTACCCAGTGACGATGCACCGCTTGCTGGGGTTGAAGCTGCCCTAGAAGCACAAGAGAGCGGTTCCGCTGAACGAATCGCACTGGCAAATCCTGAGCACGCGCCCTATGGCGTGGCAGCGCAGCAGGCGCTTGAGCACGCTGGGCTTTGGGAGCCAACCGAGCCACTGCGCGTGCTGGGCGAAAATGTCTCCCAGGCAGCGCAGTTTGCGCTTTCCGACGATGCCCGGGGTGGATTCGTGGCTTACTCGCTGGCCCTGGCCCCTTCTTTACGCGAGCGAAGTGAGTACGTACTTATCCCTGAAAGCTGGCATGAGCCTTTGCGCCAACGCATGGTCTTGACCAATCAGGCGGGAGAGGTCGCCACTGCCTTTTACCTATGGCTGCAGCAAGACGAGGGACAGTCCATTTTGCGTACCTATGGTTTTAACACTGAATAATGGTTTTAACAGCGAATAATGGTTTTAACGCCGAATGATGAGTACTTCTTAATGGATGACTCTTAATGGATGGCTTTTAATGGATTGGTCGGCGCTGTCTGTTTCGTTACGTCTCGCAGCTTTTACCTGTCTTATTCTCATCCCCATCGCTATTTGGCTAGGCCGCGCCCTGGCTTACGCGCGTTTTCGCGGTAAAGGCCTATGCGAGGCATTCGTTGCGTTGCCGCTGGTGTTACCGCCGACCGTATTGGGCTTTTATCTATTGATAAGCTTTGGCCGTGATTCCCCAGTGGGGTCGTTTTGGGCGAACCTGACCGGCGGCGGGCTGAACTTCACGTTCACGGGGATATTACTGGCCTCCCTAATCGCCAATCTGCCGTTTGCCGTGCAGCCTATTCAGCGCGCCTTCGAGCATGTGCCCCACAACCTACGGGAAGCGGCCTGGTGTAGCGGCTTGAGCGCCTGGCAGACGCTGCTGCGTATCGAGCTGCCCTTGGTGTGGCCGGGTATTCTCTCAGCAGCGGCGCTCACGTTTGCCCATACGCTGGGCGAATTTGGCGTGATCTTGATGGTGGGCGGGGCGATAAATGGCGAAACTCGCACCCTTGCCATTGCCATTTATGACCGTGTTCAAGCCTTCGATGAACAGGGCGCTGCACAGATGTCGGCGCTGTTGCTGTTGGTGTCGTTTATTACCTTGGGACTCGTCTATGGGCTGGCCGGGCGCAGGCGGTGGGTACGTGGCTGATTCGCGCATCACTTGGCCCATCGAAGGACTAGGCGTGGCGGTCCACCAAACGGGGCCGATTCCGCTGGCCGCTGAGTTTGTTTGCCAGCCCGGCGAACTGCTGGCGCTGGTTGGGCCTTCAGGCAGTGGAAAAACAACGCTACTGCGCACCATTGCCGGACTTTATCGTCCCCAGAGTGGGCGTGTGGAGTGCGCGGGAGACAGCTGGTTTGATGGCGAACGTAAGCATTCACTGTCGCCCCAGCGTAGGCAAGTTGGCATGGTGTTTCAGGACTATGCGCTCTTTCCCCACTTGACCGCGTTAGAAAATATTCAACTGCCGCTGCGCCATCTGCCACAACCCCAGCGCCGGGAGCTAGCCGAGCAGTGGCTGGCCAAGGTGCGTCTAGAGGGGCTAGGCAAGCGTTACCCTAACGCGCTTTCCGGTGGGCAGCGCCAGCGAGTGGCGCTTGCCCGTGCCTTGGCCCGCGACCCCAAAGTGCTATTGCTCGATGAGCCGTTTTCGGCGGTGGACCAAGTTACCCGGCGGCGGTTGCAACGCGAGCTGGCACTGCTCCGCCAGCAAATCGAGATCCCTATCGTCCTGGTGACCCATGACCTTGAGGAAGCCACTGCGCTTGCTGACCAAATCTGCGTGCTGCATAACGGCGTAAGCCTTCAGCAGGCTTCGCCGGAGGTACTGTTCAGCCGCCCGGATACACCGCTAGTGGCACGCTTGCTGGATCGACATAATCTGTTTGAAGGCTCCGTCGTGGAGCTAGAAGGGCAGCGGCGCCTGCAGTGGGGGGCGTGTATCTTAGAAGTTGACGAGGGGCTCGCGAACCTACCGTTGGGCGAGACCGTGACCTGGTATTTACCGCCTTCCGATATTGTGCTTCATCGCCGTGACCGGCCTTCCCAAGGCGAGCGGGAAAACCCATTGGCAGCCACGGTTGAAGAGTTAGTGGTTCTTGGGGGCATCACGTCAGTTTCCTTGCGCGTCCAACATGGTGATATGTTACGTTTCGATATCGCCACCCATGCCGTACGGCGTAACCAGTTAACCCGCGGTGCCGTGGTGAACGTTTCACTGCTGGCAGCTGGCATTCACTTGCTGCCAGGCCACCGAGTTCGCGCAGATGCGCATGATAAAAGGAAGTAAGCATGGATCCCACGCGTCGCACGCTGCTGAAAGCATCGTTACTGTTACCGCTGGTGGCGCTGCTGCCAATGTCGTTACTCAGCGCGGTTGCCTGGGGGCAGGAAGAGGCGAAAGAGATGCAGACCCTGGCGTTGGCGATCCATAGCGAGGACGGGCCGCACCGTTTAGAGGTCGAGGTGGCAGAAACGTCTTCTCAGCGTCAGCGCGGTTTGATGGGGCGTGAGAGCCTGCCGGAAGCCAGCGGCATGCTGTTTCGCTTTGAGCGCGAGCAATCGGCCAATAACGCCTTCTGGATGTATCGCACCCTGATTCCTCTTGATATTGCGTTTATCGATGCCAATGGCCAGATCGTAGCGATCAATACCATGCAGCCCTGTGAGTCTGCATCACCGAGTGAATGTCCCTCTTATCCAGCGGGGGCGGCGTATCATTCAGCGCTGGAGGTCAACGGCGGTTACTTCGCCGAGCGCGGCATCAAGGTGGGGGACTGTGTCTCCATTCCAGAGGAAGCCGGTTTTTGCCAGCCTGAAGATTAAGCGGGCCGAGGGCGACGATTGACATTAATCACGATCAAAGCGATGCCTGCGACCACCAAACCGCCGCCCATTAGTTTATGAAAGCCTAGGCTGTCGCCCATCAAAAGCGCGCCTAGGCCGACCGCCAATACCGGGACCAGTAGCGTCATGGGCACCACGCGGTTAACCGGATGGCGACGCAATAGCGCGTACCAAATGCCGTAAGCAACAATCGACGACATGACCGCGGTGTAAATCATCGCTCCCCAGCCTATCCAGCTTGCCTGCTGAATCGCCTGCCATTGACCGCTTTCAAACAGCCATGAGCCCAGCGCCACCTGTGGCACTGCAAACAGCGCCACCCAGCCGGCCAGTGCTAGCGGTGCGATGGGTGGGCCGCGCTTGATCAACAGCTGTGATACCGCCCAAGCGAAAGCACTCATTAGTAAGATGCTTAACGGTAACGGCGAAGGCAGCGTGGGGCCCCCCGCGAGCACGACCACGCCTGCAAAAGAAAGCAACAACCCGGCAATCCGCTTGGGCCCCAGCCGCTCTTTCAAAAACACCACGGCCAGCAGCGTGGCGAAGGGTGTGCCCATTTGTACCAACAGCGCCCCTGTCCCCGCTTCTGCTTGCGCTAACCCAATGAACAGCAGGGCGAAGTGCAGGCTGCCAAAAGTGAAAGAGAGCAGCAGCAAAAACGGCAGTTGTACCCGTGCCACCGGATAGAAAGGCACGAGCAAAAGCGCCACCAGCATAAAGCGAAGCGTGGTCATCAACAGCGGCGGCAACTCCACCACGCCGACCTTGATGACAATGATATTTAACGCCCAAATGGCGATAACAAACAGGCCGAGCAGTAGGTCACGTAGGGGCACGTTGATGTCCGTTCGTTGAGGGTCGTTGCTAAATGAAAACGAGGGTCATTGTACCAGCTTGGCTGTCGGCAAAAATAAAACGTGTGAGTATAGAACCCTGCCGCCGTTCACTGGCCGCTTGGCTACTTTTGGGGGCAGGCCTAGGTCAATGCGGTCTTTATCGCCACCCCCAGGCGGAAAATCCAGATCACTGCAGACGCTGTGCGATCTCTCGCCAGAGTTCAGCGTAGGCGCGGCCGCCTGGAGTGCTGCGGGCGAATTGCCCGACCGGTGCGCGTTCGAGTCCCATGCGCTCGATTGCACTGGCATTGGGCACGGTCGTGGACAAGCGCCTCGGCCAGCGTTCGCTGAGGCTATCGATCACCTGACGGTGCAGCGTCTTGCGGCGGTCGGCCAGGGTGATAAATGGCCAGATCGGGCAGGCCTGTTCGACTGCGTCCAGGTGAGTGTCCAGTTGCTCGAGTGTGCGCAGCGATAGAGTCGTTGGCACTACCGGCACCAGCAGGGCATCGACACTGGAGAAGATTTGCTCGGCGAGCGCCGACAGGCTTGGCGGGCAGTCGAGTATCACCAGGTCGTAACTGGCCATCACCGGCTTGAGGATTTTGCGCAGTCGGCTAGGCTTGCGGGTTTCCATCGATGCTTCCAAATCGCGCGAGCCCAGCGCAGCAGGCAGCAGGTCGAGCCCCTCAATGTCAGTCTCGCGGATCGCCCGATCAAGATCCGCCTTGCCCTTGACCAGTTTGTCGACACCACCGCCACGCACTTTGGGTTTGCTGCGCAGGTAGAAGGTGGTAGCTGCCTGGGGGTCGATATCCCATAGCAACACTCGCTTGCCGTCGCGTGCCGCTTCGGCGGCGAGATTGACGGCGGAGGCGGTCTTACCCACGCCGCCCTTGATACTGTAAAGCGCCAGCATCTGCATGGGAAACTCCTTGATTGGTAACTGTTTTAGTCTAACCGATTGGCCCACACGGATACGTGACGTTTCTATGACGGCGGCGGCGGTAGTTGCGTCGCACCGCTGTAATACACGCCGAAAGTCGGTCGTTAATAGCCGATAGAATGGCTTTCCTTCCCCTCAAGAATACCTACAATGGAGTGCTTATCGCCAACATGCACGCAATACGGCACCGTTATTTAGGCGATAGAGTGATAGACCTCCGAATAACGTCACCATAAAAATCGATAAAAAAGGATCTACCATGACGCTGACACGCTCAATGGCTCGTTTCACTGCCGGCTTGGCCGGTGCGGCTCTGCTTTCCGCTTCCCTGTCTGCACAAGCCCGCGAACTCTCGGTTTCTACCGTTTTGTCCGACGCTTTCCCTTGGGGGCAAGCGGCAGAGAAGTGGGCCGAACTGGTGGAAGAACGCAGCGGGGGTGAGTTGACGCTGCGCGTTTACCCCAACTCTCAGCTTGTTTCTGGCGACCAAACCCGTGAATTTTCCGCCATGCGTTCCGGTTTGATCGATGCCGCGGTGGGCTCGACCATCAACTGGTCGCCGCAGGTGCCGGAATTGAATCTTTTCTCGTTGCCGTTCTTCATTCCCGATGAGGCTGCCGTGGATGCGGTCACTGGTGGGGAAGCGGGGGAGTTGGTGTTTGAAGCAATTGAGTCTCGCGGCGTTATCCCGCTAGCCTGGGGTGAAAACGGTTTCCGTCAGGTTTCCAATTCGCGTGGGCCGATTAGCCAGCCAGACGATCTGGATGGCCTGAAAATTCGCGTTGTTGGCTCGCCGCTGTTCCAGGACACCTTCTCAGCACTGGGCGCCGATCCCACGCAAATGAGCTGGACCGACGCTCAGCCAGCGTTGACGACCGGCGCGGTAGACGGCCAGGAGAATCCGCTGTCGGTGTTTGACGTGGCGCGTATCGACCAAGTCGGTCAGGCGCATTTGACGCTCTGGAACTACATGAATGATCCGCTGATTTTCGCCGTCAACCAGCAGGTATGGCAGTCACTCGATGAAGCGCAGCAAACCATGCTGCGTGAAACGGCTAAAGAAGCCGGTGAGTGGGAAATCGCCATGACCCGTGAAGAGGAGAGCGAGCGGTTAGCGGCGATTCAAGAGCGCGGTGTGACGGTGACCGAGCTTTCTGATGAGCAGTACCAAGCGTTTGTCGATGCCACCCAGTCCGTTTATGAGAAATGGGCACCGCGTATTGGTGAAGAGGTGGTCGACGCCGCACAAACGGCTATCGACGCACGTTAATTACCTATGATGTTCTAACTCCCGGCCCGCAAGGCTGGGAGTTTTTTGCTGTGAGGCTGCCATGAAAGGCTTTCCTGATGCACGCCCCGAGCGCTGGCTGGGCGCGCTGGCGTTAATCATTATCTCATTGATCAGCCTGGGTAATGTTATTACCCGCTATCTGACCGGTGGCTCTTTTTCGTTTACGGAGGAGTTTTCGGTGTTTTTGTTGGTGGTGCTGACGTTTGCCGGTGCCTCGGTGGCGCTGCGGCGCAACCGGCATATTCGCATCGGTTTTTTGGAGCGTGCACTGCCGCCCAAGTACCGCCGTGCGCTGATTGTTTTTCAAGCGCTGTGCGGTGCCATTGTGCTGGGTTTGATCACTTGGTATGGCGGCAAGTTGGCTTGGCAGGAGTATCAGTGGGAGTCGCTTTCGCCTGGGCTGGGGTTGCCGCAGTGGTGGTATTTGGTTTGGTTGCCCGTGCTTTCCGCGGCCATGTTATGGCGCTTGTTCCAGCAGACCGCTGACCGTTTGACGGGGAGGCTCACCGATGAGCCCTGATGTGTGGATGATTCTGGCCTTTGCAGGCTTGCTGATTGCGGGCGTGCCGGTGGCGTTTTCATTGGCGCTTTCCGGGGCGGTCGGTATCGTGCTGGGGTTATCGCCGGATATGCTGGCCACCCTAGGCACCAATACCTATAACAGCATTGCCAAATATCCGCTGATTGCCATTCCGCTGTTTATTTTGACCGGGCTTATTTTTGAACGCTCCGGCGTGGCGCTGCGCTTGGTGCGTTTTGCCCAGGCGCTGATTGGCCCTCGACATGGCGGCTTGGCGCTGGTTGCGGTGCTGGTGTGCATGATCATGGGCGGTATGAGTGGCTCTGGCCCTGCCGATGCGGCAGCCGTGGCAATGGTGATGCTGCCCAGTATGACCAAAGCGGGCTACCCCAAGCCGTTTTCCGCTACCTTGATTGCCGCCTCGGCATCGACTGCTATTTTGATTCCACCCTCCGTGGCGCTGATTCTTTACTCGATCGTGGTGCCGGGGGTCGATTTGCGTGCCTTGTTTGCGGCAGGGCTGTTCCCCGGCATATTGGCAGGCATCGCACTATTGGTGCCAGCCATGATCGTCTCCAAACGTTATGGTTGGGAAGGTGGCACCCCGGTGGAAGGCGCCGAACAGCTCAGCGTGCGCACCACTTTTAAGCAGGCGATACCGGCGCTGTTTGCGCCCGTGCTGATCTTGGGTGGCTTACGCTCAGGCCTGTTTACTCCTACCGAAGCAGCCGTGGTGGCGGTGGCCTACGGGGCGATAGTTGGCCTGTTTCTTACTCGCGAACTGTCGTTGCGCGATCTGTGGGAGTTGCTGGGTGAGGCGGCGATTATCTCCGGGGTGGTCATGTTGATTATTGCGCTTGCCGGAATTTTTGCCTGGGCGGGTACCATGCTGGGCACCTTCCGTCACTTGGCGGAGTGGATCATTAGCCTAACCGACAACGGGGTAGTACTGCTTATTCTGGTCATGCTCGCGGTGCTGGTGGCCGGAATGCTGCTGGACGCTATCTCGATTTACCTGATTATGATGCCGATCTTGATTCCCGTGATGCAGCACTTTGAATGGAACCCGGTGTGGTTTGGCATTCTCTTGGCCATGAACATCGCCATTGGCCAGTTTACCCCGCCGGTGGCGGTCAACTTGATGGTGACGACTGAGGTGGCAAAAATTCGCCTGGAGCAAACGCTGGGCTGGGCGTTGCTGTTTGTGGTGGCCATGGGCTGCGCATTAGCGCTGGTGGCGCTTTTCCCTGCCATCGCGCTGTGGCTGCCGACGGTGCTGGGCTATAACGTGTGATTCAGGCTGAGAAAAAAAGAATCATAAGGGATTGCTTATGTCTAGCCATCAGCATCTATCCTTATTCCCTATGCCAAAACGGTATGGGGATTAACGCTTACTAAACGTTACCAGCCACTAAACTACTATCGTCCAAGCCCAAATGCGTTTTAAATAGCGAAAGATACTGCGGCATGTCGTTAAGCTCGCTTTTTTTCGCTAACGGCTTAGTTTTTCGCTAAAGTAGTATTAGCAGGCAGTTAGCAGATTGCTTGTAACAGTTTGTCCTAGAAAAAGAATGTCTTGAAATACGTTTTGGAGCACGATCGTCTAAGGGAACCATTCACTAGGCGAGCCCAAAGCGCGCAGTACTCATAACATCAATATAAAGAGGTGTGTTCATGAAACGCCATACGTTTTCTACCGCTGCTTTCTCCGGTGCGCTACTTGCCGCCGCTGCTTTCGCCTCGCCGGCGATGGCACAGGATGACGAGCAATTCATCACCATCGGCACCGGTGGCCAAACCGGCGTTTATTACGTCGTAGGTCAGTCGATCTGTCGTTTGGTTAATCGTCTTGAAGACGCCGATATTAAGTGTAATGCACCTTCTACTGGCGGGTCTGTTGCTAATATCAATGGCATCAAGTCCGGCGAATTGGATATGGGTGTCGCGCAATCGGATGTTCAGTATCAAGCCTACAACGGTACCGGTAATTTCGAAGGCGAACCCTATGAAGAGCTGCGCGCAGTCTTCCGTGTTCACGGTGAGCCGTTAACCCTGCTAGCGCGTGCTGATTCAGGCATCGAGAGCCTCGATGATTTAGAAGGCAAGCGCGTCAACATCGGCAACCCAGGCTCAGGCCAACGCAACACCATGGAAGTGGTGATGGAAGCCAAAGGCTGGACCGAAGACACCTTCTCTTTGGCCTCTCAGCTTGATGCTGCCGAGCAAGCCGCAGCACTCGCCGATAATAACGTCGATGCCATGGTTTACGTGGTGGGCCACCCTAACGGTTCCATCCAGGAAGCGACCACTACCGTTGATGCGCGCCTGATCCCACTGAACGACGAAGACATCCAGGGCATTGTCGATGAATACCCTTACTACTCTTCATCAGTAATCCCCGGTGGTTTGTATCGCGGTAACGACGAAGATGTCGAAACTTTCGGTGTAGCGGCGACCTTTGTGACCACGGCTGAAGCGGATGAAGAAGTTATCTACCAGACCGTTAAAGCGGTGTTTGATAACTTCGATCGTTTCAAGCGCCTGCATCCGGCTTTCGAGAATCTGGATCCGGAAGAGATGGTAACTCAAGGGCTTTCTGCACCGTTGCATGATGGCGCGGCGCGTTACTACCGTGAGCAAGGCTGGATCGAGTAATCCTGCAGCCTGAGGTGTTGCCACCTTAGTAATGAATGCGCGGTTACCCCAGGGTACCGCGCATTTTGGTTTAGGATATTGATAGGGCATTTAGGATGTTGATAGGGCATTTCGATATGGCAACTATGTGTCAATCGACTCGGAGCAGGGCAGGCATATGACAGAAGATAAGAACAGACCATCGGGAGACGGCGTTGACTTGGAGGATATGGTTGCCTCCAGCGACACGGGCGCTCGTAAACCAGCCGGTATGCCCGGCAAGCTCTTGGTCAGCATTGCGGCAGCGTGGTCTCTGTTTCAATTGTGGATTGCTTCCCCGGTGCCTTTCGTTCTGGGTTTTGGCGTATTTAGTGCCACGGAAGCCCGCTCTATTCACTTAGCGTTTGCGCTGTTCTTGGCGTATATGGCCTATCCGGCACTCAAGCGCTCGCCGCGTGACCGTGTGCCGATCCAAGATTGGGTGCTGGCGGCGGCCGCGGCCTTTTGTGGCGCTTACATGTTCATGTTTTATGAGCAGTTATCCCAACGCCCCGGCGCACCGATCCTGCAGGATGTGATTATTGGCATCGCTGGCATACTGCTTTTGCTTGAGGCGACGCGGCGTGCACTTGGACCGCCGTTGATGGTCGTGGCGTCCGTCTTTCTTGTCTATAGCCTGGCTGGCCCGTGGATGCCGGGTATTCTTTCCCATGGTGGGGTCAGCCTCTATGGTTTGATCAACCATCAATGGTTAACGACGCAGGGTGTTTTCGGCATCGCCTTGGGGGTTTCTACCAGTTTCGTTTTCCTGTTTGTTCTGTTTGGTGCACTGCTCGATAAGGCAGGCGCTGGTAACTATTTTATCAAGGTAGCGTTCTCGCTACTTGGCCACTATCGCGGTGGGCCTGCTAAAGCGGCCGTGGTGGCCTCGGCCATGACCGGTCTGATTTCCGGCTCCTCTATTGCCAACGTGGTGACCACCGGTACCTTTACGGTGCCGATGATGAAGCGCGTTGGGTTCTCCTCGGAAAAAGCGGGCGCTGTTGAAGTGGCGTCATCGGTCAACGGCCAGATTATGCCGCCGGTAATGGGCGCTGCCGCTTTCTTGATGGTCGAGTATGTAGGCATTTCGTATGTCGAGGTGATTAAGCATGCCTTCCTGCCCGCGCTCATTTCCTATATCGCGCTGGTCTACATCGTTCACCTTGAGGCCCTAAAGGCCAATATGAAGGGGCTTCAGAGCAGCAATCCTCCTAAGCCCTTGGTCAACAAAGTGATCGGCTTCCTGGGTGGTCTGCTACTCATGATGGTGACCGCGTTGGCAGTCTATTACGGTCTTGGCTGGCTCAAACCGGTGTTGGGCGATGCCACACCTTGGGTAGTCGGCGTTGGGCTGACTGTGATTTATATTGCCCTGCTGAAGCTTGCGTCAGGTTACCCCGAGCTCGAGCTCGATGATCCTAACGAACCGATCTATTCGCTCCCGCAAACCAAGCCCACGGTGTTGGTTGGCTTGCAGTACATCCTGCCTGTCATTGTGCTGGTATGGTGTCTGATGGTGGAGCGTTTGTCGCCCGGGCTGTCGGCCTTCTGGGCCACTATTTTCATGATTTTCATCATCCTTACCCAGCGTCCGATCACGTCGATCTTTCGTGGTCGCAGCGATATGAAGGCGGATCTGCGTGAAGGCGTGATGGATTTATGGAACGGCTTGGTCACCGGTGCTCGCAACATGATTGGTATCGGCATCGCCACAGCCACCGCTGGTATTATCGTCGGCGCTGTCTCCCAGACCGGGGTAGGGCTAGTGCTGGCCGAAGTGGTGGAAACACTGGCCATGGGCAACTTGATGCTGATCCTGCTGCTGACGGCGGTGCTTAGCTTGATTCTCGGCATGGGGTTACCGACCACCGCGAACTACATCGTTGTTTCGGCGCTACTGGCACCGGTGATTGTTAACCTTGGCGCAGAAAATGGCCTATTAGTGCCGCTGATTGCGGTTCACCTGTTCGTGTTCTATTTCGGGATCATGGCCGACGTGACACCGCCGGTGGGGCTTGCGTCCTTTGCCGCGGCAGCCGTCTCTGGCGGTGACCCTATTCGAACCGGCTTCCAGGCGTTCTATTACAGCCTGCGCACCGCAGCGTTACCGTTTTTGTTCATCTTTAATACCGACCTACTGCTGATTGATGTGACCTTCTTACAGGGGGTGCTGATCTTTGTGGTCTCCACTATCGCCATGCTGATCTTTGCGGCCGCGACTCAGGGCTTCATGATCACCCGCAGCCGCTGGTATGAATCCATCGTGCTGCTGCTGATTGCGTTTACCCTGTTCCGCCCGGGCTTCTGGATGGACATGATCCATGACCCTTACGAGTCCATTCCGCCTGCGCAATTCGTTGAAGCATTGGGCGATGTCGATGAAGATTCGACGTTGCGCCTGCAGATAGCCGGTCTGGATGACTACGGTGATCCAATGAGCACCTATATGACCCTGCCGGTACCGGAAGGTGAAACAGGTCAGGAGCGGCTTGATAACCTGGGTATGGAGCTGTTTATCGAGGATGACACGGCAATCGTTGATATGGTGACCTACGGCAGCCAAGCGGCGGAACTCGGTTTCGACTTCGATCAAGAAATCATCGAAGTATTAGCCCCCGTGAACCGCTGGACGAAAGAGATCATGTGGATTCCAGCATTCCTTATCTTTGGCTTGATTGTCGTCATGCAGCGCCGTCGGCGTGACAAGCAGCTTGCCGATGAGTCAACTGCATCCGCCTAGGGGGAGGTCGCTATGTACCAGAAAATCCTATTGCCCGTGGATCTCAACGAAGAGGCTTCATGGAAGAAAGCGCTACCCACTGCCATTACGCTGTGTGAAACCTTTGGCGCGTCGCTGCATGTGGTGACGGTACTGCCGGAATTTAAGATGCCCATGGTGGGCGCTTACTTCCCCAAAGACTTCTCGCAGAAAGCGCACGATGCGATGAAAGATGCGCTACATGCGTTCCTTCAGGACAATGTGCCTGAAGGTATCAAAACGCAGAGCATTATCGTCGATGGCTCGCCGTGGGAGGCAATTATCAAGGTAGGCAAAAAGTTGGAGGTGGATCTTATCGTCATGGCCTCTCATACCAAGCGCAAGTTTGTTGACTACGTGTTGGGCCCCAACGCTGAGCACGTGGTTCACCACGCCAAAGTGTCGGTAATGATCGTGCGCTAGACGTCCTTTAAGGGCGAAGTAAACGCCACGCACGCAAAGACAAAACTCCGGGCATATGCTCGGAGTTTTTTTATGGTGGTTGCAGCCAGTGCAGTATATGGCGCTTTGCTAACGCAGTAATTTAATTGGCGCTTACCGCTCATCTCGTGGATTTTTTGTACGCATATCCTTTCAGTAAGCGCCCCTTGAGGGCAGGTCAGCTACATTAAGAGTGCATTAAGAAAAAGTGTGACGTCATTAAATTGGCATTAATGCCTTCAGCGGGTAATGCATGTTGAAGCGATGCGGTAAATCCTGGAGTCAGGATCTATATCAGGAACCATAGGAGTGATGCCATGAATGCGGCTACAACAAAAACAAACCATCATTCGGATCAACCCAGCGTTAAAATTACCATCAACAAAGTCGGTTTGGATCGGCCAAGAGCTTGGTTGGCTGCCGGGGTAGAAGACTTCCGGCATGCGACGGTGGTGAGCCTTTCATATGGCATGTTTTGGGTGGGGTTGAGTATTGCGATCACGCTCGGTGCTTTCACGCTGGGGTACTGGTATTGGCTGCTCCCCATGATCGCTGGCTTTATGTTTATTGGTCCGTTGGTGGCAGTCGGTTCTTACGGTATCAGTCGCGCATTGGAGCACGGCCAGGTGCCCAACTTGGGCGACGCTTTTGGCAGTTGGCGTCCTCATGCTGGCCAGTTAGCCATGATGGGGGTCATGATGATGATCTTCTTTTTGGCCTGGATTCGTTTAGCCACTCTGCTGTTTGCCCTGTTCTTCGGTTTTGAAGTCCCCAGCCCCGCTACTCTCTATACATCGCTGCTGACCACCTCGGAAGGCTTAGGCATGCTTGCTGTCGGCACGGTAGCCGGGGGCATCTTGGCATTCGGCGCGTTTGCTATTAGCGTGGTAGCCATCCCCACGCTGATGGATCAAGACTTAACCTTTATGGAAGGTATCGAAGCCAGCGTGCGCTGCGTGGCACGCAACTTTCGCGTCATGCTGCTGTGGGCGGTAATTTTGACACTCTGCGTGTTGGTGGGCGTGATGACTTTTTATATTGGACTAGCGCTCATTCTGCCGGTACTAGGCCATGCCAGCTGGCACGCCTATGAAGATTTAGTGCGTTTTGAGCCGTTTGAGAAAATGAAACCGTAACGCCTCAGTGAGTAACTGGTAACGCTTTGCTTACGAAAAAAAGAGTATTCAGCCTGACCTCTCTAAGGAGATAGCGTAACCTTTATGCTGTCTCCTTTTGTTTTTAAGGCGTTTAAACCAAAAAGTTTCTGGCGTGAGGTGCTGACGGTGAAAGCGTTACGAATGTGGTTGGCCGTGCTGATGACCAGTATTCCCCTGGCGGGATTTGCTGACACAGACCATGCGTTAGCCGCCCCAGACGGGCCTGTTATTTTGACCGTTAGCGGTAAGATTGGCCGTACCAACGTCGCCAGTGAAGCGCAATTCGACCGTGCCATGTTAGAAACGCTACCCCAGCACGAGTTCGATACCAGCACACCCTGGACAGAGGGCATCAGCCACTATCGGGGCCCTTTAATGCGTGACCTGCTGGCGCACTTAGAGGCTAAGAGCGATGAGGTGCACGTGGCCGCCCTCAATGGCTACGAAGCGGAAATACCGGTAAGTGATTTTGAAGACTATGACGTCATCCTTGCGCTGGAGAAAGACCAGAAAGCGATCCCGATCCGTGAGTACGGGCCGTTATGGGTGCTCTATCCTTTTGATCAAGATGACGCGCTGCTAAGCGAAAAAATACGCTTTAGAGCGGTATGGCAGGTTATGCATATTGATGTCCGCTAGCGCAACAACCGCACAGGCCTTTAGCCTGCTGCGTTATCCCCGCCGATTTAAGCTGGTGGCTATCCTGGCCGTGTTGCTGTTTGCTGCCGCCTTGGTGGTGGCAACGTTGGCCGCTTGGCGGCAGGAAAACCTTACCCAAAGCCTGCGCGAAGATACCGCCTGGGTGGTTTATAAACTGGATCGTGATGCGGTACAGCTCCTAAACCACTTGCTGGCGGTAACGCGTGGACCGCTGACGGCTGAAAGCCACGATGAGTTGAACCTCCGTTTTGAGCTGTTGTATAGCCGCATTACCCTGCTCAATGAAGGGGAGGTGAGTACGCTCTTACAGCAGATCGATACCGCCCGGGCGCTGTTAAGCGACATACAGCAACAGCTCGATGTGCTGGATGGTATGTTTTATCCCTACGATGAGCCTGCTGCCGATGGGAGTATGGCGCCGTTGCCGGTCATGGCGCTGGAAGAGGAGCTGCAGGCGCTAACGCGATTGACAGAGCGCCTGGTGATTGCGATTAATGGCTACTTGGCCGAGTCGGCAACCGAAGAGCGTGCGCAGCTCAGCCTGCTGTATAAGTTGCTGATGACGCTGATCATTGGCCTGAGTTTAGCGGCTTTTCTGGTGATAGCTTTTCTGGTGCGGGAAATGCGCGAGAGTGCCGCGATCCGGCGTGAGCAGGAGCAACTCGGCCGGCAATTGGAAGTCACTGCCAAGCAGGCCCAAGCAGCAAACCAAGCGAAGTCAGATTTCCTCGCCATGGTCAGCCATGAAATTCGTACCCCCCTTAACGGGGTGATCGGTATGAGTGAGTTGCTGCGGGAATCGGCGAGCCCTGCTCAGGTGGAGGACTACGCCCATACGATTCACGACAGTGCCAATCAACTGCTGGCAATGATCAACGAGATCCTCGATTTTTCTAAAATCGAAGCAGGCCACCTGACCCTGGAAACCTCGCCGACGGCGCTAAAGCCGCTGGTGGATAGCGTGGCTGTGCTGTTTGCACCCAGAGCCAAAATTAAAGGGTTGGAACTGACCGTGTTCGTCGATCCGCTGGTGCCAGCGTGGGTGTTGGTAGATGCGGGGCGTCTGCGGCAGATACTGCTTAACTTGATCGCGAATGCGATTAAATTCACTGACCGTGGGGAGGTCCGGATTAAAGTCTCCTCGACGGTGGGGCAGCTACTGTTCGAGGTCATCGATACCGGCTGTGGTTTGAGCGAGCAACAGCAAACGCGGCTCTTTGAACCTTTTCAGCAGGCAGATGAGTCGGTGGCGCGCCGCTTTGGTGGAACGGGGCTGGGGCTGGCGATCTGCAAGCGGCTAAGCGAAGCCATGCAAGGGCGCTTAGGAGTGAAGAGCCAAATCGGCCAGGGGAGTACGTTCTGGTGCGAGCTACCCCTGGTAGAAGCTGACCCTGTTTCAGCGTCACTGCCCGCCATGACGCATCGCGATTTTGCCGGTACGACGCTTCTGCTCGTTGAAGATAACGCCGTCAACCGCAAAGTAGCGATTGGCTTGCTAGCGCACTTGGGCTGCGATGTCATTTGGGCTGAAAATGGGCATAACGCGCTGGAGATGGTGCGGTCGCGGTCTGTGGATTTGATCTTTATGGATATCCAACTGCCTGATATGGATGGTCTTACGGTGACGCAGCGTTTGCGTGAGCAGGCGGGGTGGTTGGCCAGTGTGCCGATTGTGGCCATGACCGCGGGCGGCGCGGAAGATGATCGCCAACGCTGCCTGGCGGTAGGCATGAACGATTACATCACCAAGCCGCTGTCACTCTCTGCGTTAAGTAACGCGCTTTCTCTACAGCTGCCTACCTCGTCAATCGCTGTGCCAGTGCCTCCAGTAGAAGAGACAAACGCGTCAACTCAGAAGCAGTCGTTACTTAATCACGTCACTCTAACGATGTTGAAAACGACTCTGGGAGAGGCGAGCCTGACGCAGCTGATCAAGCTTTATCACCAGCAAGCCAGCGATTACACCGCTCAAATGGCTGACTGCTTGTCCGCTTCTTCCCTCACAACGGACCAGTTGCACCACGTTACCCGACTGGCACACCAACTGCGCGGTGAGTCTGTCAGCATGGGGGCCGAACAGGTTGCTGAACTGGCAAGGCAGCTTGAGGCGCTAGCCAAGACGGAAGACGTCACCCCAAGCCAGCTCGATGAAGTATTCAGCGCGCTAAGACGCTCAGCGGCGCACACCCATGCGGCACTGGAGACCTGGTGTTGTGACGACTGATCCGATTGAAAAGGGCATTCTAACGGCAGCGAGCCAGCAGGCGGACGCTTCCCTCGCCGCCAAAGAGCTCGCCGCCGCGCTCTATCATGAACACTTGGGGTTCGTGCTTTTCTTCTGCAGCGCAGAGTATGACTTAGCGGCGCTGGCGGCTGAATTGGCGCATCGCTTTCCCTCGACGCCACTAAGTGGCTGCACCAGCGCCGGGGAAATTACCCCGCTTGGCTATGACCGTGGCACGATTGTGGCGATGGGGTTCGATCGCCGCTGGTTTGCGATCGAAACAGCGTTGATCGATGACCTGGACCATTTTGAGTTGACCAATGCGCAGCCGCTCGTCGATACCTTACTAGAGCGCTGCCGCCATCAGGCCATTGCACCGATTAACGAACACAGTTTTGCCCTAACCCTATTGGATGGTCTATCGAGCCGTGAAGAGCAGGTGCTTGCCACCTTGGATGCAGCGCTCGGTCGTATCCCCAGCTTCGGCGGCTCGGCAGGCGACGATAACCATCTTAGCCATACCCACGTGTACAGCGCCGGGCGTTTCTATACGCGAGCCGCGGTCGTCATCATGATCAATACCCGGCTGCCTTTTGAAGTGTTTTCCACTCACCACTTAACACCGTTGACACATAAGCTGGTGGTGACCGAGGCAAACCGAGAGCAACGGCGGGTAATAGAATTGAATGGTTTGCCCGCCGCGCAGGTGTATGCCGATTTGGTTGGGGTTGCGCCTGAACAGCTCAACGCCGCGATTTTTGCTCGTCACCCTTTAGCAGTGCGTATCGGTGGACAGCATTATGTGCGCTCCATCCAGAGCGTTAACCGCGACAGCAGCCTGAGTTTTTACTGTGCAGTGGAAAATGGCATCGTGCTCACGGCCATGCAACCCACACCGCTGCTCGATGATCTCAATGTCATGCTTGAAGGCGTGAGTGCCCGGCTAGGTGCGCCTAGCGTCATCATTGCCTGCGACTGTTTTTTACGCCGTATGGAGCTTGAAGCACTGGATCATTTAGACCAGGCGTCGCAACTGCTGCGCCAATCCCGGGTGGTGGGGTTCAATACCTACGGCGAACAACACCATGGTATGCACGTGAATCAAACGTTTACGGGGGTGGCGTTTGGATCTCTTCCAGCTAACGACGTTTAACACCGACTCACCGGAACGCAGTGACACCACAGGTGCCACTCAAGCGGCTGCAATGGCAGCGCTGCGCGAAGAGAATCGCCGTCTTCGCAAGGTCTGTCAGGCGCTAATGGAGCGCGTAGAAGGCGAGGGCAGTGCCGAGGGCGCTCCTTACGCTGCCTTTGAACGTTCGGTGTTATTGGCGGAACAAGTGCGTGAACGTACCGATACGCTGCACCGCACGTTAGATGAGTTGGGCCAGGTCAATACGCGTTTATTGGCTGCAAAAGCCGACGCGGAAGCGGCCAATTTGTCTAAAACAAAATTCCTCGCCGCGGTGAGCCACGACCTGCTGCAGCCATTAAACGCTGCCCGTCTGTTTGCCAGTGCCCTAGAAACCCATGCACTGCCTGAGGCTTCCCAAGCCCTCGTGGGCCATATCGGCCGTTCACTAAAAGATGTTGAAGGCCTCCTGGGCACGCTGGTGGATATCTCCCGCTTGGATGCAGGCGTACTACACGCCGATAAAGCACCGTTTGCGGTAAGCACACTGCTGGACGCGCTGGCGGAGGAGTACCGTCAAGTGGCTGGCGTGCGGGGGTTGGCGCTGCACTATGTGCCCTCAAGTGCGGTGATTGAATCCGACTTGGCGCTGCTGGCGCGGGTGATTCGCAATTTCCTGAGCAACGCCGTGCGCTATACCGAGCATGGCCGCGTGTTGCTGGGCTGTCGGCGCCGTCGCGAGGGGTTGGAAATTATGGTCGGTGACACCGGCCCTGGTATTCCCGAGCAGCAGCGCGAAGCCATCTTTCTCGAATTCCGGCGTGCCAACCATCCCCAGGGCGCCCACTCGCGTGGCTTGGGATTGGGGCTGGCGATCGTTGATCGTATCAGTACTATGTTAGCGCAGCCGGTATCGCTCGCTTCCCGCCCCGGTGTGGGCGCACTGTTTTCGATCACCGTGCCTTACGCGGCGGCCTCTATCTCGGCGCTGCCAGCAGCACGCTACAGCGCCCTCGCCGCTGAAATGGAGGATCCGCTGCAGGGCTGTATCGTGTGGGTGATCGACGATGACTTGGCCATTATCGAAGGCATGCAGGCCCTATTAGGGAGTTGGGGATGTCGAGTTCGCGCGGCTGCCACGGTGAGTGCCCTCGAAGCCGCCAGCGATGGTGAGCGTCCGGCGGTACTCCTGGTGGATTATCATTTGGGTGACCACCGTGAAACCGGCATTGATTTAGCCGCAAGACTGCAGCGTCGTTACCCCGGCTTGGCGTCCGTGGTGATAACGGCGAACCACGAGGCGGGCATCAAACGTGCCACCCGTGAGGCGGGCATCCACTGTTTGCTCAAACCGCTTAAACCACTGCGGCTGCGCATGCTGCTGGGCACGCTGCTGAATAGAGGCTAGTGGGCTCGATTGGCTTGATAGAAAGGTAAGTCTTCTTCACCGGCAATCACGATCGCGTGCACCCGGCTGGTGGCATTTAATTTGCGCAAAATCGCCGACACATGGGTTTTTACGGTGGTTTCGGCAATCACTAACTCTCGGGCAATCTGCTTGTTGGACATGCCTTTGGCCATGCAGCCCAGCACGTCCAACTGCTTGTTGGTTAAGCGCGACAAACGTTCGTTGGCTGTCGAGGCATTGGCAGTGCTGGGCGCCAGCACGGCCCGAGGCGCCGGGCGGCGCATCACGTCCGGCGGTAGGTAGAGCTGGCCTTCTAGAATCTGCGTTAATGCAGCGAGTAGCGTTTCTCGCGGCGTGGATTTTGGTATATAACCCACCGCGCCAAGAGTGATGGCGTCTAAGACCAGTTGGCGCTCCTGGTGCGCAGACACAATCGCCACCGGCAGCCAGGGAAACACGTCCCGCAAGCGGGTGAGCCCCTCGAGACCCTCGGCATCCGGCAGGCTTAAATCGAGCAATAACAAATCCAGCTCCGTATGCGCTTCTACCAGTGCTATCGCCGCTGTGAGGCTCTCTGCTTCCAGCAGGTGGGCGTTTGCCAAGCCACCGCTAATAACGGTTTGCAGCGCATCACGAAACAGCGGATGGTCATCTGCCACCAACAGGGAATACATGGCGTCTCCTACCAAGGGATGAGAACTACTCCTGCCATCGGGCTATATCGCCATTTGCTTTTATGGACAACACTCTCTAAGCACCTTTAATAATCATAATACCCAGGAGCTCAACAATGATCTACGCCAACCCAGGTGATAGCGGTTCAGTGGTGTCGTATGAAAAACGCTACGGCAACTATATCGGGGGTGAATTCGTTGCCCCGGTCAACGGTCAGTACTTTGACAATATCAGCCCCGTCAACGGACGCGTCTTTTGTGAAATTCCCCGCTCGACCGCGGAAGATATCGATAAAGCGCTGGATGCTGCCCACAAAGCAGCGCCCGCTTGGGGCAAAACATCGGTTCAAGAGCGCAGCAATATCCTGCTAAAAATCGCCGACCGCATTGAGCAAAACCTCGAAATGCTCGCCGTTGCCGAAACCTGGGATAACGGTAAAGCGGTGCGTGAAACCCTTAACGCCGATATCCCGTTGGCCGTCGACCACTTCCGCTACTTTGCAGGCTGTTTGCGTTCGCAAGAAGGCACGGCGGCCGATATCGACGCGAACACCGTGGCGTATCACTTTCACGAGCCGCTGGGCGTGGTAGGCCAGATTATTCCCTGGAACTTCCCGATCCTGATGGCTGCCTGGAAGCTGGCGCCTGCGCTGGCGGCGGGTAACTGCGTGGTCTTGAAGCCTGCGGAACAAACCCCTGCATCGATCTTGAAAGTGGCTGAAGTGATCGGTGACCTGCTACCGCCTGGCGTGCTGAATATCGTCAACGGCTTTGGCGCTGAGGCAGGGCAGGCGCTGGCCAGCAGCAAACGCATTGCCAAGATCGCCTTTACGGGCTCGACCCCGGTGGGCTCGCATATTCTGAAGTGCGCGGCGGAAAACATTATTCCCTCCACCGTGGAGCTGGGCGGCAAATCCCCCAACATCTACTTTGCCGACATCATGAACGCCGAACCGACGTTTATCGATAAAGCGGTAGAAGGGCTCGTGCTGGCCTTCTTTAACCAGGGCGAAGTATGTACCTGCCCGTCACGTGCGCTAATCCAAGAGAGCATGTACGACGACTTCATGGCCAAGGTGATCGAGCGCACCAAAACCATCAAGCGCGGTAACCCGCTGGATACCGATGTGCAGGTGGGGGCTCAGGCCTCTCAAGAGCAGTTCGATAAGATCATGTCCTACATGGATATCGCCCGGGATGAAGGCGCGGAATTCCTCACCGGCGGTAATAAAGAAACCTTGGATGACAGCATCAACAGCGGTTACTACATTCAGCCCACGTTGCTGAAGGGCAACAACCAGATGCGTGTCTTCCAGGAGGAGATCTTTGGCCCGGTGGTCGCTGTCACTACCTTCAAAGACGAAGAGGAAGCACTGGCGATTGCCAACGACACCGAGTTTGGTTTGGGCGCAGGCGTGTGGAGCCGCGATATCAATGTGGCCTTCCGCATGGGTCGCGGCATTCAAGCCGGGCGCGTGTGGACCAACTGCTACCACCAATATCCCGCTCACGCGGCCTTCGGTGGTTACAAAAAATCCGGCGTGGGTCGCGAAACCCACAAAGTCGCGCTCGAGCACTACCAGCAAACCAAGAACTTGTTGATCAGCTACGACATCAACCCGCTGGGCTTCTTTTAACGCCTGACGTTTTGTCACTCAATAGCCTCCTGGCGCTGTTTGCCGGGAGGCTTTTTTGTCGCCCCAACTCGATTGGGCAGCCCTTCCTAATCAGTACTTCCTAGCCATCGGCGTGACAGACGCTCGGCGTGGGTAAGGTTGTTAACCACGGCTAATTTACCCACTTCGCGACGAATACCTGCACGCTTTAATTTCAGTGCCATGCGCGGCGGTAATCCCACAAAGATGACGCCGACCCCTTGCTCGCCTAGTTCCCGTCGCAGTGTGTCCAGCGCCACCATGGCGGTGGTATCCAGGCTAGGCACATCACGCATATCCAACACCACGATTCTCACGCTGTGGTCAATGATCCGCAGCGTAGCAATAGCCTTTTCTGCGGCGCCAAAAAACAGCGGGCCGCTAATTTTATACAGCGCTACTTCTGGCGGGAAATGCTCACCCGTGGTGGGAGCGTCTAGGCGCTGGGTATTGGTTAGCTGCGCCATGCGGCGGATAAACAGCGCGGCCGCCAGGCCAATGCCCACGGCCACGGCGATCACCATGTCGAAAATGACCGTCAGTGCAAAGCAGATCACCAGTACCCAAACATCGCTGGCAGGCGCACTTTTCAGCGTATGGACGAAGTGGCGTGCTTCACTCATGTTCCAGGCAATAATAAACAGCAGCGCGGCCAACGCAGCCATCGGTACATACCCTAGAATGCCCGCCAGTGCGACCACGGCCAGCAGCACCACCAGTGAATGCACCAGCGCAGCAACAGGTGAAAAAGCGCCACTTTTGATATTAGTCGCGGTACGGGCCAGTGCCGCCGTGGCGGTAATGCCGCCAAAGAAGGGCACCACCATATTGCCGAGCCCTTGGCCAATCAACTCAGCGTTAGGGTCATGGCGGGTGCGGGTTAAGCCATCGGCAATGACGGCGCACAGCAACGATTCAATCGCAGCGAGTAAGGCGATTGCCAGCGCGGGCCCCAGCAGCGCTTGGATCAGTGCAAAGTTAATCGTCAGCGGTGAGCCGTCGGCGCCAGGGAAATGCCACGGGGCGATAAAGCCAGGCGCGAAGGGCGGTATGCCATTACCGGTTGCATCTGCGAACGACCAGCTAAACCGCGAGGCGATCGTATCGACCTCGATACCTCCCATCAGCAGCAGTGCGGCGGCGAGCGTCCCCGCCGCTAAGCCCACCAGGGGGGCAGGAATCGGCGTATTTAGGCGCGGCCAGACTAACAGCGTGGCCAAGGTCGCAAGCCCTACGCTAATTTCCGCCAGCGACAGGCTCGGCAGGGCTCGGCCAATCGCCAGCACGTTATGCAGGGTGCTGTCGCCTAACGTTACGTTGGCCAAGCCAAGAAAGTCGGGCAGTTGTAACAACGCAATGACCACACCGATACCGGCGGTAAAGCCAAGGATGACCGGGTAAGGCACATACTGAATTAGGCTGCCCAACCGAGACAGCCCCAGCACGACTAAAATAATCCCCGCCATGAGGGTGGCTATCAGCAGCCCGCCCAGACCATGATTAGCCACAATGGGAAATAGAATGACCACGAAGGCAGCGGTGGGGCCGGAGATGTTAAATCGCGAGCCGCCGGTCAAGGCAATGACCGCCCCCGCGACGATAGCCGTATAAAGGCCGTGCTGGGGAGGCACGCCAGTCGCAATGGCCAGCGCCATGGAAAGGGGCACAGCCACCACGCCAATCGTTAGTCCCGCCATCACATCGCGCTTCAACTTG
The DNA here is from genome assembly GCF_002366715.1 of Halomonas sp. UBA3074. GTDB lineage: Bacteria > Pseudomonadota > Gammaproteobacteria > Pseudomonadales > Halomonadaceae > Vreelandella. The sequence continues at coordinate 204,955 of NZ_DFBS01000022.1, forward strand.
GCAAGCGTGTAGCCTTCACGCCAAGCGCTAAGTAACGCACTGCCAGGCATCGGGAAAACGTACCCCGAGGGTCGATGCGCGCGGGACATGAGCGGCCTCCTAAGCAATAGGGAAATCAGCTCTTTACGCTACTCCGGCCCTGTGATTTGCACAACAAGGCGTTAGTCGTGGAGTCATTCGGGCACAAAAAATCCCGGCGCGGAGGCCGGGATGGTAAGGGTTGCTTTCCTGTTGATGGGTATGTTGATGAACAGGGTAACGGTTTAGATTTGTGAGTCTTCAGGGGGCTCACCGATCGTGCCGGGCATTGCCTGCACATGGCCCATCTGCTGGCCCGCCAAGGTAAGGAAGTGCAGATGGCGCTCATATTCGCAAACCAAATCACCAATCACCTGACCACGGGTGTAACCGTTAAGATCTTTGTCCTGGCCGCCCTCTGCCAAGTACACATCCAAGCGTACATAAAAGTCGTCATCGGCAGGGATGAAGCTGGGCGTGCGCATGCGGTGCGGGCAAACCTGATAGACAAAGCTGGTGGCTTCGCCGAAGTCGACCTGGAGGGTCAGGTTCGGTAGCGCCTCGCCCTCAACGCGCTCTTCAGTCACATTGGCGGTTTGGCCACGGCTCTCAAGCTCTTGAGCGAACTGGGTCATCGCCGGGCGAATCGCATGTTCGATGGTGGCCGCCGCACCGGCGCGGTTAGAAGTATCCAGAGCCCGGTCCAAACGCTCTTTCCAATCGCCACCGGGGGCACTGCCGGCAATCATGCGGCGTGCATCGGCCTTGCTGCCTTCCAGTTTCAGGGCCTTATACATACCCACCATCACCGCGAAAATAACCAGCGAGAACGGCAGCGCGGTGATGACCACGGCGCTTTGCAATGCATTCAAGCCACCCGCCATCAGCAGGGCGATAGTGATCAAACCGATCGTCGCCGACCAGAAAATACGCAGTTTCACCGGCGCATCGTGGTTCACATCGCTCAAGATAGAGGTGAAGTTGGCCAGTACCAGCGCACCGGAATCGGCTGAAGTAATAAAGAACACGATACCCAGTACGGTCACGACCGCTGCGGTAAGGCCCACATAGGGGTAGTATTCAAGCAGTGTGTAAAGCGTGGTTTGCGGCGTATTGAGCGCCTGCTCACCCAGCTCGGCAACGCCTTGGTTGGCAACCAGCTCGATACCGCTGTTACCGAATACCGACATCCACACCATCATGAACGCGAGCGGAATAAACAAGGCGCCTGCGACGAATTCACGAATAGTACGGCCCCGGGAAATACGCGCCAGGAACAGCCCCACAAAGGGTGTCCAGGCAATCCACCAGCCCCAGAAGAAGATCGTCCACCACATTTTCCACTCTTGAGCACCTTCATCGGCAAAGGCGTAAGTGTCGAAGCTGGCGCCCACAAAGCCCGATAGATAATCACCGGCGTTGTTGACCACTTTATCCAGCAGCACCAGGGTGTCGCCTGAAAAGAGGACAAACAGCATCAACGCCAGCGCTAGCAGCATGTTGAACTCTGATAAGCGACGAATGCCTTTCTCAACCCCAGTGACCACGGAAATTGTCGCGAGTATGACCACCAGGACAATCAGGATCACCTGCACGGTAAGGGTTTCCGGCACACCGAACATATAGGTGAGGCCGTAGTTCAACTGCATCACCCCGATGCCGAGGCTGGTCGCAATGCCGAACACGGTGGAGATGACCGCCGTGATATCCACCGCGTTACCAATCGGGCCGTGGATACGCTTGCCCAGAATCGGATAAAGCGCGCTACGAATCGCCAGCGGCAGGCGGTGACGGTAGCTGAAGTAAGCCAGCGCCATACCCATCAACACGTACAGCCCCCAACCGGAGAGCCCCCAGTGCAGATAGGTTTGAACGACGGCGTTACGCATCGCTGCCTGGCTTTCCGGGGTTAAATCCGGCGGTGCCAAGTAGTGTGCCACCGGCTCGGCAACGCTGAAGACCAGCAGGTCGATGCCGATACCCGCCGCAAACAGCATGGCCGACCAGGAGAGTAACGAGAACTCAGGCCGAGAGTGATCGGGCCCCAAACGAATGCTGCCAAAGCGCGACATGCCGATAGCGACGACGAAAACCAAGTAAGCCACGATGGCAAGCATGTAGTACCAGCCAAACGTTTTGCTCACCCAGGCGAGGCCAGCATCAAAAAAGGCGCCTGCTTGCTCGGTGAACATCATGGTGAGCACTAAAAAGATAAGGATACCGGCCACACTGCCGTGAAAAACCACGGGATTGAGGCGGTCGCGGGAGGGAAGGACGGGATTGTCTTTCGCCATCGAGGAGGACTCCTTGTGTTGAAGGGTGGATGAAATATTTTATTTTGAATGAACGTTCAAATAAAATACGCGATTAAGCGTCCCCCTTCAAGCTACCCTCTCTCCTAGTAGGTTGAATTAGCGTGAGGCCGGCCACCATCTGACCGACATGCGGATACAAAAACGCCCGGAAAACCGGGCGTTAGAACGAATGTTAACGATGACCAGCGTTTATTCGCTATCGGCACCGTCTTTGCTATCACCGTGGTGACCGCGTTTGCCGTGCTCGCCACGATGCTCTTCACGGACATCGTGCATCGCGCTGCGTAGCGCTTCCTGCTCTTCATCTGAGAGTATGTCAGCCATCCGTTCGTGATGCTCTTCACGCAGTGCGTGCATGGCTTCACGATGCTCTGCGTGCGCTTCATTGAGCTCCGCCTGCTTCTCTTCCGAGATTTCTGCGCGCTGATATACCTCTTGGCGGCGCTCCTCCATGCGCTCTACCATACGCTCGTGATCAGGGCCTTTGCCTTCGTGGTCGCCGTGGCTATCCGCTTGAGCGGTAATCGCTAGCGGCGCAATCGCAATCGCCAGCAGGGCTGGGGCAAACAGTTGGCGAATCGACAGTTTCTGAGTATTGATAGCTTTCATAGCATCTCTCCTGATGAGTTGACGATGCCAGTATCGCTAGGTGGCGTGCAAACCGTTTGCAGATAGTGTGCAACAATCATGATCTTATTGGCTTATGGCAGGTCGTACGGAAATGGGTGAGGGGTCACCTCGTTATCAAGGAGCATCAAAATGTCGCGAACTGAGCTATTTCGCGCGTGGCAGCAGCATGAAGCGTTGACCACCCTACGCCGGGTAACCGGCCTGGGAGCGCTTACCTTACTACTGAGTGGGTGTAGCGCTTCCCAGCATATTAGCCAGGGCGAACCCGCGGTCGAGAGTCACCCGCTGCATGAACCCCAGCCCTTTACACGCTTGGACCCGGTCACCTATACGCCAGACGCTTGGCCGCAGGCGTTGAAGGCGAGTGTTTATCTGCCCCGTGGGGCAACGGAGACACGGCGCCCAGCCGCCCTGGTGGTGCATGGCGGTGGTTGGCGTAATCGCACACCGGCCGATATGCAGGGCATTGCCGAGCAGCTAGCCGGGCAAGGCTACGTGGCGGTGAATGTTGAGTACCGTTTTGCACCTGAATACCGTTTTCCCAGCCAGCTGCATGATTTGCAGCAGGCCATGGCCTGGATTCACGCCAACGCCGATGAGTGGCAGGTGGATGCCGATCGTATCGTGGGCGTGGGCTTTTCATCAGGCGCGCATTTGGTGAGTTTATTGGCACTCGCGGGCGCCGAAGGGCCGCTGGCGGAACCTTATGGCGGTGAGCAGAGCCGGCTGGCCGCGGTGGTGGCGGGTGGCCTACCCAGTGATTTGCTCAAGTTCGAGGATGGGCCGCTGGTGGTTGATTTTATCGGCGGCACCCGCGCCGAAGAGACCGAGGCGTACCGGTCAGCCTCGCCTGCCTGGCAAATTACCCCCCAGGCACCGCCATTCTTTCTCTTCCACGGCACATGGGACAAGCTCGTGCCGGTAGATCACGCCACGGACTTCTATCAAGCCCTGCAGGACAACAACATCGAAAGCGAGCTATATCTGCAGCGCTGGCGCGGCCACATAACCAGCTTCCTGCTGCGTGGTAGCGCCATCGATGCAGGCATCGCGTTTCTCAATCGGCAGGTGAACCCCTAACCCTCCGGCTGATACTTATAGCCGACGCCATACACCGAGCGGATGATTTCCAGTTCAGGTAGCGCTTCGTGGATTTTCTTACGCAGCTTTTTGATGTGGCTGTCTACGGTGCGCTCTGAGACGATGCGGTTATCTCGATACATGTGATCCATCAGCTGTTCGCGGCTGAAAATGCGCCCTGGTGCCTGCATCATGACGCGCAATAACTGAAACTCTACCGCGGTCAGGCCTAAATCCTGCCCGTGAGCGAGCGCCTGCCACCCGTCTTCGTTTAACACCACCGGGGCGTTTGGCACCTCACTCGGCGCCTCGGCTGCCGCTTGGCTGCGACGCAGTACGGCTTTGACGCGGGCAACGACTTCGCGGGGGCTGAACGGTTTGCAGATATAGTCATCGGCGCCTAGCTCCAGGCCCAGCAGGCGGTCGACCTCTTCTACCTTGGCGGTGACCATGATGATTGCTATAGAAGGCCACAGCTGGCGAATTTCCCGGCTTAACGTAAGGCCATCTTTACCCGGCAGCATGATATCGAGCAGCACCAGGGCAGGGGAGTGCTGCTCCAGCCACGGCATCACTTCATCACCGTGACCCAGGGTGGTGACCTCAAAGCCATGGGTGGTTAAGTAGTCTGCCATCAGGCGGGCAATTTTCGGTTCATCCTCAACAACGAGCAAAGAGGCAGCATGGGACATAGCGGTAGACTCGCTTAGCAGTAAACGGGAAAGCATGGTTTAACTGATCTTGAAATAACAGCGCATAACGTATCAGCTCATAAAGCATCAACTGGTGGCCAACAGCGGAAAACGCAGCGTCCAGCGTAGCCCGCCCAGCGTTGAGGCAGAAGGGGTTAGCGTTGCGCCATGCGCGTTGACCAAGGCACTAGCAATAGAGAGCCCCAAACCGCTGCCACCGCTCGCGCGGTTACGCGAGCCTTCCACTCGGTACAGGCGCTCAGTCAAGCGGGCCAGCTCGCCTTCCGGCACGCCCGGCGTACTGTCTTCCCAGGTGACCACTGCCATGCCCTGTTGCGTCGTGAGCGTCACGCGCAGCTCACCCGGGGGCTGGGTGTAGGCGCAGCTGTTGTCCAGCAGGTTGTTCCATAGTTGGCGCAAGCGCTGGGCGTCGCCGCGGATCATGATGCCAGGCTCGATCTTTTCGGTCAGCGCCAAACCGCTTTCCACCAACCAGCGGTCGGCATCGTCCAATCGGCTGGCCAAGCAGTCGCTTAGATCCATCGGCGCCAGCTGTATATCCAGCGCGCCCGCATCGCTTTGGGAAAGCAGGCGTAAATCAGCCACCAAGCGCTCTAGCTGGCCTACTTCTTGGGCGAGAGAGCCGAGGTTTTCCTGATTAAGCGGGCGAATGCCATCCTGCATGGCTTCGATCTCTCCGCGCAGTACCGCCAGCGGCGTGCGCAGCTCATGGGCCGTATCAGACACCCAGCGAGCGCGGGCATCGCGGCTGGCTTCCAGCGTGGCGGCAAGCACGTTGAAATCCCGCGCTAGGCGAGAAAGCTCATCGCGGCCGCGTTCCGGCAAGCGGGTGTGGTAGTCGCCTTCGGTGAGGCGCAGCGTAGCGCCTGCCAGCGCCCGGGTGCGACGCCCCAGCCACCAGGAAAGCCCGCCCGCCAAGAGCAGCGAGGCAACGCAGAGTGAGATGACGATAAGTACCAGGTTACGCTGTTGGCGTTCCAGAAAGCGGCTCTCCATGCGCTCCATCATTTCTCGCGGCGGCCGGAATCCCAGCGACCCGATCGTGGTCTCGCCGCTGCGCAGCGTCAGCCAGTGCCAGTTGCCCGAGTTTTCGCGCCCGCTGTGCGGCGGCACCACAAAACGACCATCTTCTGCGCGGAGGCTGAAATCCCGCGCTTCGCCAAGCGGTGAAGGGCGGTCACGGTGCTCTTGGCCCAGTTCAAAGCGAACGATAAACGGCCAGCGTTCCGGCGACTGCTCCAGCCACTCCCAGCTCTGCTGGGTTTCCCAACGGGTGATGAGACCATCGGCCAGCAGTGCGGCGCGGCGTTCCTGGGCCTGGTTGAGGTAGTCGAGAAAGCCGCGGTCAATACTGTACGAGACCGCCAGGAACATGCTGGCTGAGATCGCCACGTTGACGCTAAGAATGGTTATAAACAGCTTCAGCCCCAGCCGGGAAGGCCGCCACTGGCGTAGGGCAGTGAGTATCGCCATTAGTGTGCGGCCTCCTCTTGGCTCGGTTTGCTATCGTCCAGGTTGTTATTGGGGGTGGGCTGGCGTGGTGTGCTAAGCCGTTCGCGAACATTTTCCAGGCCCAGGTAGAGGCAGGGCACCAGAATCAACAGAATGGCGGTGGCGAACAGCATGCCGAAGCCGAGCGAAATCGCCATGGGAATCATGAAGCGTGCCTGCCGCGAGGTTTCCAGAATCATCGGCGCCAGGCCCAAAAAGGTCGTTAGCGTGGTCATCATGATCGGCCGCAGGCGACGCGTGGCCGCCGCGACAATGGCTTCACGGGCGCCCATGCCTTCACGGCGCTTACGGTTGGCGTAGTCGATCAATACCAGCGCGTCGTTAATCACCACGCCAGATAGCGCGAGCATGCCCAGCAGGCTGATGATCGATAGCCCAAAGCCCATAATCATATGGCCTGCCACGGCGCCTACAATACCGAAGGGGATAGCGGCCAGCACCAGCAGCGGCTGTAAATAGCTGCGAAACGGAATGGCAAGCAGGGCGTAAAGAGCGGCAATCATGAGCCACATGGAGGTTTTCAGCGTGGCCAGGTTGTCGGCGGTATCCTGCTGACGGCCGCCCATGCTGACCTCAAGCCCGGGCCAGGTCGCCTCCAGGTTGGGAAACACCTCTTCCTGCAGCGTAGCGAGCACTTGGTTGATCGCCATGTCGCTTTCCGAGTCGGCGGTGACGGTAATGATACGTCGACCGTTGATGCGTTCCAGGCTGCTAGAGGCTTGGCTGATGGTGATATCGGCTACCCGCGAGAGTGGCACGCTGAGCCCATCGGGCGTGCGCACCGGCATGCGATAAAGCTCGTTCAAGCTGTCACGGTTGTCATTGGGCAGGCGTACCTCAACGCTGATTTCGCTGCGCCCGACGTATTGCTCCAGCGCCGTGGCACCCTGAAGTGGCCCGCGCAGTGCTTGGGCTAAATTGTTGCCGGTGAGCCCCAAGGCGCGGCCCTCGGCTGAAAGGCGCATCTCCAGCTGTGGCTTACCATCCCCCAGGCCGCTGTCGATATCGGTGAGGCCATAGCCGCCTAACGTTTCCGCCAAGCGTTCCGCGGCGGCTTCCAATACCTGGGTATCGGGGTGAGAGAGGCGCAGGCTGAGCGCCGCGCCGCTGCCAGGGCCGCCTACATCCGATTCGAAACGCACCGACTGGGCACCGAGCAGATCGCCGGTCAGGTCGCGCCACTCCCGCGCAATGCGGGAAGGTGGCCACGTTTCCAGGCTTTCGCTGGCGATATCCAAACGTACTTCCAGACTTTCGCCGTCCAGGCGGCTGCGTGAGCTGCTAAAGCTGAGTGTTTCTTCACGCTCGCTGAGTACCTCGGCGGCGTCGAGCAACTGTTGACTAAGGTCGCGGCTTACGTTGATGTTGCTGCCTATCGGCAGGGTGACCGTGGCCTGCACCTGATCCGATTCGACGCGTGGCATCAGCGAAAACCCCAGCCGCCCGCTCATGGCCCAGGAGAGCGCGATCAGCAGAATGGCGATGCCCAGCGAAATACTCAGCAGCCGCTGGTTCAAGGCGCGTTGCAGAAAGGGTTCGAACTGACGGTAGGTGAAGTGGTGCAAGCCGCCCTGAAGGCGCTGGCGCAGCGCTTCGAGGGGGCGCTGCCACGCTGGGGTTTGGCGTGGTTTGCGGCTATGCGCTAAGTGGGCGGGTAGAATGACGAGCGCTTCCAACCAGGAGATCAGAAAGACGGTTACCACCACCACCGGCACCGTGGCAAAGATTAGCCCCAAAAAGCCGGGTAGAAACAGCAGCGGCAGGAAGGCGACGATATTGGAAAGAATCGCAAACGTAAGCGGCGTGGCAATTTCGCTGGCGCCTTTCACGGCTGCATCACGCAGTGAATAGCCCTCTTCCCGATAGCTGTAGATATTTTCGCCGACGATGATGGCGTCATCCACCACGATGCCCAGGGCGATAATAAAGGCGAACATAGACATCATATTGAGCGAAACGCCGATCCAGGGCAGAAACAGCATGGCCCCGAGAAACGCTGTGGGAATACCCAGCGTGACCCAGAAGGCCAGCCGTGCTTCCAGAAACAGCGCCATCAGCACCAGTACCAGCGCCAGCCCCATCCAGGCGTTTTTTAGCAGCAAACTGAGGCGGTCTTCGTAAACTTCTGAGCTATCGCGGGAAATATCCAGGCTGACGCCTTCCGGCATGCCCGCGCGCAGGCGTTCAAGTTCACCGTTGACCGCTTCTGAAATACTGGTTGGGGTTTGATCGCCGATTTGGTACACATCGACGGAGAGACCAGGCTGGCCGTTATAGAACTCTTCGCGGTCGGTTTCGGCAAAGCCATCGCTGACCTCTGCAATATCGCCCAGTGCAATCGGTGCACCCTGGGTGCTGGTCAGGATGGGCAGTTCCGCAAAGGCTTCGGCGCTGTTGCGCCGCCCTTGATAGCGAATCAGCCACTCGCCCTCGGCCGTGGTTAGCTGGCCGCTGGCGAGGTCAAGCGCCTCTTCGGCGATGCGGCTAGCCAGTTCCTGATGGTCGAGACCAAAGCGCTCGATGGCCTCTTCGTCCAGGTGGACTTGAATCTCGCGTTCGCGGTTGCCGGAAAGCTCCGCCCGGGAAATGCCCGAAGTGGCCTGCAGTTCACCGCGCACATCCTCTGCCGCGTTATGCAGCGCTTCCAGGCCTACCTGCCCATATACCTGCAGGCTCAATACGCTGCGCGACCGCCCAGCCAAGGTAAACCGCGGTGGGTCGGCAGCACTAGGCAGTGTGGTAATGGCGTTGACTGCCTGCTGAATATCCTGATAGGCGCGCATCACATCAATGCCGTCAATCAGGGTGGCGCTGACATTGGCGCTGCCTTCGCTGGCGGTGGCGGTCAGCTCGTCAATGCCCTCGACATCGGCAATGGCAGCTTCCACCGGGAGTAGCAGGCTCTGTTCGACGTCTTCCGGGGTGGCCCCTGGGTAGCTGATGGTGACCTGGACGATTTCGGTATCGAACTCGGGGAAGACCTCTTTTTTGATCGCCAATGAGGCCATCAGGCCGCCGACGATAAACAGCACCATCAAAAGATTGGGCGCTACGCCGTGATCGACCATCCATGCCAGTGGGCCGCGTGGCACCTTCATGATTCGTCTCCCGGTCCTTCTACCGCTTGGGCGGGCGTGTCGTTAGGGCGACGGATGCGAACCAATTGACCCTCACTCGGTTGCGCCAGGCCGGAGATAACGACTTGTTGGCCGGTATCCAGGCCGCTACGGATCAGCGCATCGTCTTCACCGCGATAGGCCAGCGTGACCGGCGTGCGGCGCAGGCGATTCTCCTCGTCGACCCGCCAGGCGACATCCCCTGGGCGAAGTGCCGCAGAAGGCAGTGAGATAAGCTGTTCTTGAATCGCCGGTTGGAAGGAGGCACGCAGCACATCGCCTAAACGCAGGGCGGGGCCATCGGTCTCGAGCGCTAACGGGTCGTTCACCGCAATCAGTAGCTGAGCCTGTAGGCCATTCTCTTCCAGGCTGGGCAGCATCGATACCAGCGTGCCTTCGCGGGAGGCGCCTTCAGGCCAGCCGCGGCTGGTCAAGGTGACGCTGCTGCCGGCTTCCAGCCACTCCGTCCATTCGCCGGGCAACGAGGCGCGCACCCAAAATTGCTCGACGCCAACCAAATGCAGTACTTCGGTGCCTTGGCTGAGCAGGCTGCCAGCGCCGACCAGGCGCTCTTGCACCATGGCCCGCCAGGGGGCGGTTAACGTCGCGCGCTCAAGGTTAAGGGCGGCTTGGTCGCGTACCACGCGCGCCTGGGTAAGCTGGGCTTGGGCTTGGCGCAGCTGTGGCTCGCGCAGCACCAGCGCACGACGCTCTGCGCTAAGCTGTCGGCCAAAAGATTCGTACTCGCTTCGGGCGCGCTGCTGCTCCGCTTGTTCCAGCGCTAGCTGGGCCTGGGCATTGGCCAGTTGGGCTTCGGCATCTTCCAGGCTTAGCGCCAGGTCGGCTTGATCAATAAATGCCACGGCGGCGTTTTGCTCAACCACCTGACCGGGCACGACGTCATCGGCAAACCGCTGTAACTGCCCGGCCACACGGCTGGCCAGCATGGTCTCTTGCTCGGCTTCAACCCGCCCAAACCCATACAGGTTGGGTGCCTGGGTACTCTCGTTTACCGTGACCACATCCACCATGGTCGGCAGGGGGTCGGGCGCTGGTGTTCGTTCAATACGAGGCGGTTGGGTAATAATCCACCAAGCGAGTGCCAAAGTGCCCACCAAAATCAATAATGCCATCACGGCACCCAGCCGAATCCGGCCCTGTTGTGATGACGGTGGTGAAAAATAGTGTGAGGAGCGGGGCGAAGAAGTGAAGTGCCGTGTTAGTGTCATTACCGCGCGTCATCCGTTGGGAGCGAAAATTCCAGAAAAATAAGCGTATGATGCTAGCATCACGCATTGTTAAGCAGCGATTAGTCAAACAATGTGCAAATAACATGTAATTAACATTTACTTGGCACTCAATCCTTTGGCTTTTACTTACTTGGCTTTCACTCATTTGATAGCAATAGACTGACTGGTCTACTTTGAGCATATGAAAAACAATGTAACCCGCGATAAATTAATTGATAGTGGCGCCCAGCTGATTAGTCAGCAAGGCTACAACGCGACGGGTATCAATGCCGTTTTAAAATCCTGTGGTGTGCCGAAAGGCTCCTTTTATCACTATTTTTCCAGCAAAGAGGATTTCGGCCTCGCGGTGATCGAGCGCTTTGCCACGACCTATGATGAAACGCTGGTGGCGATTCTTGAAGACAACGATACGCCGCCACTTGAGCGCTTGAAGCGCTACTTCGCGACCGGCCGCGACTATATGCTGGCGTGTGACCATACCACGGGCTGTTTGATCGGTAATCTGGGCCAAGAACTGTCGGGCCAGAGCGACACTTTCCGCGATGCCTTGAATCTCGTCTTTCAGCGCTGGGAACAGCGCTTCGTAAGCTGCCTTCAGGATGCCAAGGCGCGTGGCGATATTGCTACCTGCATCGCCCCCGAGGCGCTTGCCGGTTTTATCCTCACCGGTTGGGAAGGCGCTATTCTACGCGCTAAGACGCTCAAGTCCGTCGCGCCCATGGAACAGTTTGAAATGATTTTGTTCCAGCAGGTGCTCGTTCGCCCATCGCCATAGCTAATCGCCAAAGCTAATCGCCAAAGCCAACGATGGGCGAGACGTTAATTGCCTATTTAAAAGCCTTCCAACACCAGCTTGCCAATCGTGCTGTTGCGCTCGATCAGCGCGTGGGCGCGTTTCAGGTTGTCGGTGTTAATCGGGCCCAATACTTCGCCTAGGGTGGTGGTTAACCTTCCGGCATCGACCATGGCCGCTACTTCGTTGAGTAGGTCATGCTGCTTGGCAAGATCGTCCGTCGCGAATAGCGGGCGGGTAAACATCAGTTCCCAATGCAGTGACAGGCTTTTCATTTTGAGCTTACGCACATCGATCAGTTCTGGGTCATCAATCAGTGCAAGCTTACCCTGCGGCTTGAGAGCCGCAATGATGGCCTCAAAGTGGTGATCGGTCTGGTTAAGGCTAATGACCATATCCACGCCGTCAAAGCCCGCCGCTTTAAGTTCTTGATCAAGCGGCTGGTGGTGATTAATCACCGCGTCAGCGCCTAGCGACTTCACCCAGGCTTGGCTTTCCGGGCGTGACGCCGTACCAATTACGGTGATATCGGTTAACTGCTTGGCAAGTTGCACTAAGATAGAGCCAACACCGCCCGCAGCGCCAATCACCAATAGGCTTTTGCCTTGGGTATCGCGCATGCCCAGCTCTAGCCGGTCGAATAGCAGTTCCCAGGCCGTGATGGCCGTCAGCGGCAGGGCAGCGGCTTCGGTATCAGATAAACTTTTCGGCGCCAGGCTGGCGATGCGCTCATCGACAAGCTGGTACTCAGCATTAGAACCCTGGCGGGCGATATTACCTGCGTACCAGACGCGATCGCCGGGCTGAAAACGAGTCACAGCGCTGCCGACGGCATCGACCACGCCCACGGCGTCGTAACCCAGCACGCGAGGTTCGCCGCTTTCAGGCAGCGCGCTGTTACGCACCTTGGCATCCACAGGGTTGACGGAAATGGCGCTCACCGCGACGCGAATATCGTGGGCTTCCGGGGTTGGAGTAGGTAGTTCGATAGCTTGCAGCGCATCGGGGTGGTCGATAGGCAAGCTTTGGGTGAAGGCGAACGCTTTCATGGTAATTCTCCTAATCAAGATAAGTGGCGCCATCATGCCCTTATGTTGTTTCATTAAAAAGGACTCGGCTGCGTAATATCAGCGCAGGCTGTATGGGGTCGTGATGACCGAGACCAGGAGCACACCATGTTTGCAGGGTTTGAAAAACAGACACGCCGCGTTAACGGCGTCGATATTGCCTATCGGGTGGGCGGCAGCGGCCCGGCGCTACTGCTGCTTCACGGCCACCCGCAGACCCATGTCATTTGGCACAAAGTCGCGGGCACGCTTGCCCAGCACTTTACGGTGATTGCCGCCGACCTGCGCGGCTACGGCGACAGCAGTAAGCCCGACGACGACGCAGAGCACCTCAATTACGCCAAGCGCACCATGGCCGCCGATATGGCAGAGCTGATGAGCGCGCTGGGGTTCGCGCATTTCAAGGTGCTGGCCCACGACCGTGGCGCGCGGGTGGCACACCGCTTAGGGGTAGACCACGCAGCACGCGTCGAGCGCATGGTGCTTTTAGATATCGCCCCGACGCTGGCCATGTATCGCGGCACCAATGAAGCGTTCGCGCGCAGCTATTGGCACTGGTTCTTTCTGATTCGCCCCCAGCCGCTGCCAGAAATGCTGATTCAAGCCGACCCCGCTCAGTATTTAAAAAGCGTGATGGGCGCACGCAGCGCAGGCATGGCACCCTTTGCCCCAGAAGCGCTGGCGGAGTACGAGCGCTGCCTGGCGCTTCCCGGCACGGCGACCGGCATCTGCGGCGACTACCGCGCCAGCGCGACTATCGATTTAGAGCACGATCAGGCGGATATCTATGCGGGTGTGAAACTGACTTGCCCCATCAACGTGATGTGGGGCGCCCAAGGCGCGATCGAAGCCTGCTTCGACGCTCTGAGTGAGTGGCGCAAGGTAGCCACCCACGTCGATGGCAAAGCGCTGCCTTGCGGCCACTATATCGCCGAAGAGATGCCTAACGTGCTGCTAGAGGAGGCGCTGCCGTTCTTGCTGGATCCGCAATAAGCGATTCACGCGACTGCCCAAGACGAAGCGGGTAAAAAACTGGATAATGGCCGCCATTCGCTTGTCGGCTACTGAATTGATCCGCCTGGCACACTCATTATTCCGGACGCCCGCTTATGGAAATCAAAGTTAACTATCTCGACAACCTCCGCCTGGAGTCCAAGTTCGACGATTTTACGGTCATCTCCGACCAGCCGATTCGCTACAAGGGCGACGGCTCGGCCCCTGGCCCGTTTGACTACTTCCTGGCATCGTCGGCCATGTGTGCCGCCTACTTCGTCAAGGTGTACTGCAACGCGCGCAATATTCCCACCGAGAACATTCGCCTGTCGCAAAACAACATCGTTGACCCGGAAAACCGCTACAAGCAGATTTTCAAAATCCAGGTTGAGCTGCCGGAAGATATCTCGGAAAAGGATCGCGAAGGCATCCTGCGCTCCATCGACCGCTGCACGGTGAAGAAGGTCGTTCAGACCGGCCCCGAGTTCCAGATCGAAGTGGTCGAGAACATCGACGAGAACGCCCAAGCGCTGTTGATGGGCGCGCCGGAAGGTGGCAGCACCTACATCGAAGGCAAAGACCTGCCGCTGGAGCAGACTATTGCCAATATGAGCGCGATTCTTGCCGACCTCGGCATGAAGATCGAGATCGCCTCCTGGCGCAATATCGTGCCCCACGTGTGGTCGCTGCATATTCGCGATGCGGCGTCCCCCATGTGCTTTACCAACGGCAAAGGCGCCACTAAAGAGAGCGCACTCTGTTCGGCGCTGGGCGAGTTTATCGAGCGCCTGAGCTGCAACTTCTTTTATAACGATCAGTTCTTTGGTGAAGAGATCGCGGGTAGCGAATTCGTTCATTACCCCAATGAGAAGTGGTTCAAGCCAGGGCCGAATGATGAGCTGCCTGCCGAGATTCTCGATGAGCACTGCCTGGCGATCTACAACCCGGAAGGCGAGCTGAGCGGCTCCAACCTGATTGATACCAACTCAGGCCGTGAAGACCGGGGGATTGTGTCGCTGCCGTTTACGCGCCAAAGCGATGGTGAAACGGTCTATTTCCCCTCCAACTTGATTGAAAACCTGTTCCTCAGCAACGGCATGAGTGCAGGCAATACGTTGGTGGAAGCCCAGGTGCAGTGTCTCTCGGAAATTTTCGAGCGGGCGGTGAAGCGGGAGATTCTCGAACAGGAATTGACACTGCCCGACGTGCCGCAAGAGGTGCTGGCCAAGTACCCCAGCATCGTAGAGGGCATAAATGCTCTAGAAGCCCAAGGCTTCCCGGTACTGGTGAAAGATGCCTCCATGGGCGGGCAGTTCCCGGTCATGTGTGTGACGCTGATGAACCCGCGTACCGGCGGCGTGTTCGCCTCCTTCGGCGCCCACCCCAGCTTTGAAGTGGCGCTGGAGCGTAGCTTGACCGAACTACTGCAGGGCCGCAGCTTCGAGGGCCTGAACGATCTGCCGCTGCCGACCTTCAACTCGCAGACCGTCTCTGAGCCCAACAACTTCGTCGAGCACTTCATCGACTCGGTGGGTGTGGTCTCCTGGCGCTTCTTCAGCGCCAAGCCCGACTTCGAATTCAGCGAGTGGGATTTCTCTGGCAGCAACGATGAGGAAGCCGAGACGCTGTTCGGTATTTTCGAAGAGCTAGGTGCGGAAGTGTACATGGCGGTACACGAAGATCTGGGCGCGCCGGTGTGCCGGATTCTGGTGCCGGGCTACTCCGAGGTGTACCCGATTGAAGACCTGATTTGGGACAACACCAACAAGGCGCTGGACTACCGCGAAGATATTCTCAACCTGCACCGCCTGGATGACGAACAGCTCACTGATCTCGTCGAGCGCTTGGAAGAGAGCCAAATGGACGACCACGCCGATATCATCACGCTGATTGGTATCGAGTTCGACGAGAACACCGTGTGGGGCCAGCTGACCATTCTGGAGCTGAAGCTGCTGGTGTATCTGGCGCTTGGCCGCCATGAAGAGGCGCTGGACTGCGTGCAGATGTTCCTGCAGTACAACGACAATACTGTCGAGCGCGGCCTGTTCTATCAGGCGGTAAACGCGGTGCTGGAAATTGAACTGGACGATGAACTGGCGCTAGAAGATTATCTGCACAGCCTCCAGCGCATGTTTGGCGAAGACACCATGGCAGCGGTCGTCGGCTCGGTGCGGGGTGACGTACGTTTCCACGGCCTCACGCCTACCAACATGCAGTTAGAAGGCCTAGAGCGCCATCAGCGCTTAATCGAGAGTTATAAGAAGCTGCATGCCGCGCGTGCAGTCGCGGCAGGTAGGTAAGCGTTATCCACATGTGGTGATCGTTAATCGCTCTGCTGGCGTTACAGCGCCAGCAGAGTTGTTTGATAGACGTGAAATGGTCGTTAAGGACGCCCTATGAAACACCGAATTATCTTCGCAGTTCTCATGTCGTTTACGCTCTCGCTGATCATGTCTGCCTGGATCACATTTTTAAATATTGGCACACAACCTGGCTTTATTAGCATCTGGATGCACGCATGGTTGTTAGCGTGGCCTGCCGCAGGGCTGATCGCGTTTATCAGCGGCCCCTTTATCCATAAACTTGCCCACCGGATTGCCGAAAAGCTCTAGCGCTTACCCGGCTGCTGTTTGCAGTAAGCGTTTTTGCTTAGGGCTATGCCTAGCTTGATGTAACGCTCAGCGCGGTCACGGTCAGTAGGATAATGCCCATACCGACCATCTGGATCACCTCCAGGCTTTCGCCCAGCACGGCGACCCCAAACAGCGTGGCGGTCACCGGCTCGACCATCGCCACCATGGAGGCCAGTGCCGGTGCGGCATGTTTGATGCCCACCACGTAGAGCAGAAACGAGAGACCCGCGCCCAGAATGCCTAGCGCCACGAACAGCGGCAGTTCCGGTGCGTTGACGACGCTGACCGTCTGAGAAATGTCTGCAGGGATCAGTAGCACCAAGGACAACACGGTAAAGGCAATGGTTAAAATAGCGGATGGGCTGCCATGGGGCGTGGCATATTTGAAGCCAAAGATGAACATCGCATAGGAGAGCCCTGCCAGTAGCCCGGTCACCACACCCATGATCGAGAGCCCGCTAGCCCCAATGGCATACAGCTTGGTGAGCAATACCACGCCCATCATCACCAGCGCGATGGCGAGCCACTTGCCAGCGGTGGGGCGCTCGAGCTTAAGGGCAAAAGAGACCAAGTAGACGAACACCGGGGCGCAATACATCAAGGTGGCTGCCACCGCCACGCTGCCATGCTCGATACTCAGGAAGTAGAACGTAAAGTTGCCTGCCACCCCCAGGCCCGCCACGACCGACCAGAACCACAGTGGCCGGCTGGTCAAACCGCGCCCGCCGCGCTGCAATAAAAGCCAGCCCAGCGCAAAGAGCAACCCCACAAAACCGCGGTAAAAAGAGACGACCGCGGCATCCCACCCGCTGTCTAATAAAATACCCGCGATGCCTCCGGAAATCCCCCAGAAGAACGCCGCGAGCGCAATCAACATTGTGCTGGCGCCTGCCATATATCACCTTTCGTCCATGAATGGTTTAACGTGCCTTTGAAAGGTAGACGTTACGCCCCTTGAACGAAAGCGTTGTTCTCAATTCTTAACCAAAGAACCAATAACACACCAAAATAGCGGTGGTGATGCCCGCGGCATCAGCCACTAAGGCGCAGCCCAAGCCGTGGCGAATACGCGTAATGCCGACGGCGCCAAAATAAACCGCCAGCACGTAAAACGTGGTTTCGGTGCTGCCCTGTAAGGTGGCGGCGAGTAGGCCGGGAAAACTATCGACACCAAAGGTATTCATGGTTTCGATCATCATGGCACGGGAACCACTGCCGGAAAGTGGCTTAACGAAGGCAGTGGGCAGCGCGTCCACAAAACGGGTATCCCAACCCACCCCCTCGACCAGCCAGCGGATGCCGCTTAAACCGGCATCCAGCACGCCGCTGGCGCGCAGCACACCGACAGCCACTAACATGGCGATCAGGTAGGGTAGCAGGGTGATGGTAAAGCTCAGTCCCTCTTTGGCCCCTTCGATAAAGGCGTCATAGACCTTGACTCCACGCAATGCCGCTACAATCAAAAACATCATGACGATGCTAAACAGCGTCAGGTTCCCCACCAGGGTAGAGGCTGCCGCCAGGGCCTGGGCCGACATACCCGCCAAGGTAGTGATCAATAGCCCCAATGCCAAAGCAGCCGTCACTAAATAGGCCAATACGACAGGATGCCAGAGCTTTAAGCGCTGCATTACCGCCACCGCCAAAAGCCCGGCCAAGCTAGAAGCGCTGGTCGCGAGCAAGATAGGTAAAAATACCAGCGTGGGGTCGGCGGCGCCTTGCTGGGCGCGATACATGAAAATGGTGACGGGCAGTAGCGTGAGAGACGAGGTGTTAAGTACTAAAAAAAGGATTTGCGCGTTGCTGGCGGTTTCACTGCTGGGATTAAGACTTTGCAGCGAATGCATCGCTTTAATGCCGATCGGCGTGGCGGCGTTATCCAGGCCCAGGATGTTCGCCGCGAAGTTCATACTGATCAGCCCCATGGCCGGATGACCACGAGGCACCTCTGGCATCAAGCGGCAGAACAGCGGATCGAGCACCCGCCCCAGCAGTCGTATCAACCCCGCCTTTTCGGCAATCGAGAGAAAACCCAGCCACAGCGTCATGGTGCCCAGCAGCACCAGGATAATATCGACGCTAACTTCCGCCATATCGAACAGCGACTGCACCAGACGGGCAAACACTTCGCTGTCGCCGCCGACTAACCACTGCCATAGTGAAGCCGCGAAGGCAGCGATAAAGAAGCTTAACCAGATTCCGTTGAGCATGGCGGGTGGGGATCCTAAAGGGTGAGTAGACATCAGCTAAAAACGATACTGCGTATCCTACCCAAGGAGCCTTGATGTGTGCTAACTCAACAGCATAAGTAAAAACAGAATGAGTACGAACAGCCAGCAAGCAGACAGGACGCTTATGATGGCTTTTTAGCGTCTCTTACTCGCCGGTAGAGGTGCGAAAACGGCATGGCGGTTAGGCCGTGTACCAGGATGGACGCCACTACGAGCAAGCTCACTACAGGCCAGAGTTCAGTCACATCGGTTTTATGATAGGCCAGCGCAGCATAGTAAAGCGCGGCTACCCCGATCGGGCCAAACCAGCCGGTGAAACTGCCATCAAGCTGAGTGGGAAGCTCCCTTATACGGCCGCCTATTAGTAGCAGAATGGGTAAGCGGCGTAGTAACAGCACACCGAATACCAGCACGATGGCTTGCCACCCTAAGGACAGCCACGCTTGCCAGGGAATCATCAAACCGAGCAAGAGGAAAATAGGGGAGGTGAAAAAGCGATCCACGCCTTCCACCACCCTCTCTTCCTCCTGTTTCTCGGAGGCGTTGGCTTGCAGATCAAACGCTACCCCTGCGACGAACACTGCGAGTATCCCATTGCTCCCCACCAGCTTGACTGCGGCAAGCGTAGTGAGCGCCAGCGCTGTAGTTACCATTAACATTGAAGGCTGATCGATGGTGTTTTTTTGTTCAGCTTTGCGCATGGCAAAGCCTACCTAATAACCGATCACCGCTCCTAACACCAGGGCGACTAAAATATCGCCTCCCAGCACTCCTAGTATGCGGGTGGTGATTGATT
Source organism: Halomonas sp. UBA3074 (assembly GCF_002366715.1). Classification (GTDB taxonomy): domain Bacteria; phylum Pseudomonadota; class Gammaproteobacteria; order Pseudomonadales; family Halomonadaceae; genus Vreelandella. Next base: position 224,102 of record NZ_DFBS01000022.1, read on the forward strand.
GATCCGCGGGTAGCGTGAGTAGAAACACGGCCAACATGACAAAGATAAAGGTAAGGCCATCATTGGCGCCCGATTCACTGGAAATGATGTGGCGCAGATAAGCGGGCAGGTTCTCTTTGGCGACGGGCCCGGTGACGAGTGTCGAGGCAACCACCGGGTCCGTCGGCGTAACCACCGCCCCGATGAGCAGTGCAGCGCCTAGTGGCAGCCCCAGCAACCAGCCAGTCAGCAGGCTGCTGCATAGCCACATCACCGGCATGCTCACCAGCAATAACACAGAGAGGGAGCGCCAATGATTGAAAATATAGCGTTTGGGGAGCCGAAGCGCGATCCCCATCAACCCAATGGCAAGTGCCAAGCGGGCCACTTGTTCTAAAATGGCCATTTCATTGCCCCACTGGGCGGGGTCAAGTAGGGCCCACCCGGTTGGCCCCAGCGCTGCGCCTACGAGCAGTAAGGTAACGGAATCGGGTAAGCCGATGCGCTTCAGTGGCGTGGATAAAAGCCCCAGCAATAAAGCGCTGGCGGCAACGACTAATAAGCCAATATTAAACTCGTGCATCTCAAGACTCGCTGCTGCGATTGGAGACTTAGCGGTGAAGGCGGAGATCAACATCGCCGCCGAGGCCTCTATTTCCATGGGTCACGTTACGGCCTTGGTCTGGGTTGATCTCCATTCCTGGTGCCTCTATTTGCCTCCTAGTGGGTGTTCTCTCAATGCGCGGGCGGCATGTCGACCGGACGCAGCAGCAGTACCGCGAGCGGCGGTAGCGTCAGCTCAAGGCTGGCGACTTGCCCATGCAGTGGGGAGTCTTCGGCGGTTAGCCGACCCAGGTTGCCCAGATTGGAGCCGCCATAGCACGCCGCATCGCTGTTAAGGCGTTCCTCCCAGTCACCCGGGAGCGGCACGCCCAGGCGATAACCTTGACGCGGCACTGGCGTCATATTGGCCACGACCAGTAGCGGCTCACCATCAGCGCTCCAGCGCAGCCAAGCGAAGACACTGTTGGTGTTGTCGTTACCCACCACCCAGGTAAACCCCCGTGGTTCGCTGTCGCACTGGTGAAGGGCGGGAAGCTCGACATAACAGCGGTTAAGGTCGCTAAGTAAACGATGAATACCGGCGTGCCGGGGTTCGGCAAGCAGCGACCAGTCCAATTCCCGGTCATGGCTCCACTCACGCCACTGCCCAAATTCACAGCCCATGAACAGCAGTTTTTTGCCGGGTTGCGACCACATAATGGCGAGATAGGCGCGTAAGTTAGCGAACTTCTGCCACTCATCGCCGGGCATTTTGCCGATCAGCGAGCCCTTGCCATGCACCACTTCGTCGTGGGAGATAGGCAGCACGTAGCGCTCCGAGAAGGCATAAACCATCGGAAAGGTCATGTCGTGGTGGGAGTGGGATCGGTATACCGGATCCTTGGCGATATAGGTCAAGGTGTCGTGCATCCAGCCCATGTTCCACTTGTAGGCGAAGCCCAGCCCGCCCTCATTGGTCGGCTGGGTAACGCCCGGCCAGGCGGTCGATTCTTCTGCGATCACCACCGTGCCAGGCGCTTCCTCACTGATGACATCATTGAGATGGCGCAGGAAGTCGATCGTCTCGAGATTCTCATGGCCACCAAAGCGGTTAGGGATCCATTCGCCTTCGTTACGTGAGTAGTTGCGGTAAAGCATCGAGGCAACGGCATCGACCCGCAGTGCGTCGACATGAAAATGCCTTAGCCAGTGCAGCGCTGAGGCCAGCATAAAGCCATGCACCTCTCGCCGCCCCAGGTTATAAATATAGGTATCCCAATCCTGATGGAAGCCTTCAAAGGGGTGCTCGTATTCGTACAGCGCGGTGCCATCAAAGCGTGCCAGGCCGTGGGGGTCAGTGGGAAAGTGAGCCGGCACCCAGTCGAGAATCACCCCCAGCCCCGCTTGGTGACACTGGTCAATGAAGTAAGCAAAATCAGCAGGCTTGCCAAAACGGGCGCTCGGTGCGAATTGACTCAGCGGCTGGTAGCCCCAGGAGCCGCCAAACGGATGCTCCATGATGGGCAACAGTTCAACGTGAGTGAACCCCATTTCCAACACATAGGGAATCAGCTGTTCGGCCAGATCACGCCAGCTGTAGAGCTCGCCGTTGTCGCCGCCGTGCTTACGCCAGGAGGCGGCGTGCACTTCATAAATACTGATGGGCTGGGAGGGGGCGTGCGCCTTTTCCCGTTGGGCGATCCACGCATCGTCATGCCACGTAAACGGCGTGGTGTCGGCGACAACCGACGCGGTAGACGGTGGAACTTCGGTGGCCAGGGCGACAGGGTCTGCTCGCAGGCCAATCGTCCCGCTGGCCTCGATGATTTCATATTTGTACGCTTCCCCGGGGCCAAGGCGCGGAATGAATAACTCCCAAACCCCGGCGGCGATGCGCAGGCGCATGACGTGTCGCCTGCCGTCCCAACTATTGAAGTTACCCACCACGGAGACGCGTTGAGCATTCGGTGCCCAAACGGCGAAGCGCACGCCCTCGACGCCCTCAACCGTCATGGGTTGGGCGCCCAGGCAGTGCCCCAACTGGCGGTGATTGCCTTCGCCTAAAAGGTAAAGATCCATTTCACCGAGCAGCAGGCCGAAGCTATACGCATCCTCGGTGACCTGTTCGCCTTGGGGCCAACGAATACGCAGCAGGTAGGGCGCCGCATGGGGTAAGCGGGCCGCAAATAAGCCTGGAATCTGCATGCTCGTGAGACAGCAGCGCACGTTGCCGCTTTCGCGGTCGAGCACGTCAACCCCCACGGCGCCGGGCAGAAACGCCCGTAAGAACGACCCTTTCTCATCGCTATGGATACCGAGCAGCGAGAAGGGATCACGATGGGTGCCTTGCGCCAGGGCGTCGGCGTCTTCCTCAGTTAACCACAAGCTGCGATCCAGAAGGGGTCGGGTGTGAATAACATCATTCATGTGGCTCTCCTGGGCTGAGTTGTTCGATGATGGCAGCGAGGCCGTGCAGCGGCACGCCCAGCCAGTCGGGACGGTTGGCAGCTTCGTAGCTGATTTCATAGGCGGTCTTTTCCAGCACGAACAGGTCTACCGCTGCGGCGGCGCCGCTGGCTTGCTTCCATTCGTGCGGTAGATCCATCGTGGCTTGCCAGTAGGCATTGAGAAACGCCTGACGCCCTTTGAGCAGGTACTGCTCCACCACCGCGTGGCTGGTCATGGTTTTCGCATCGGCGCCTTCAGGCTCGCCAGGATGCGCCTCTTCCACCTTGGCGTAGGCGTAGTCAAAGGAGCGCAGCATGCCAGCGACATCGCGAAGCGGGCTATCCTTGGCTCGACGCTCCTCCAGCGGCCTGGCCGGTTCGCCTTCAAAATCAATAATGTAGGCATCATCATGGGCCACTAGCACTTGGCCAAGGTGCAGGTCGCCATGGATGCGAGTGAGCAGGCTGCCTTCGGCAAGCTGTGCCATCATCTTGATCGCGTCAATGATCTGAGTGCGGCTCGCCAGGATGGTGTCGACAAGCGGCTGTTCAGCTTCGTTGGCGGCGTTCTTGTGACGCGCGAGCACGTCCAAGGCTTCCTCGACTCGCTGTGTCACACGTTGTGTCCAATACTGCACGTGGGCGGAACCGGCAACTTCAGGCGCAAACGCCGGGTCGTCGCTGGGCGTGGCCAGCACTTGGTGCAGCTCACCCAGTCGGCGCCCTAAGGTAGCGGCAAACTCTTCTAGCTCTTCGAAGGCGCCGTAGCGGTCTTCCACCCGTGGCTCGGCCGTCCGGTCGTCATCTGCCACCGCTTCACGAATGGCGCGTTCCAGTTTGGTGCGCGTCCATGACCAAGCATCGCCCTGGTTGTCGATGAAGCCTTGCAGAATCATCAGCGTCTGCGTGGTTCCTTCTTCGAGCCGGGTGACCACGCCGTACAAGGGCACGGTATGCGCAAAGCCCCGCTCCGTCAGGTAGCTGCCGATCTCCGCTTCGGGGTGAATGCCCTGTTCCAAGCGGCGAAACACCTTAAGCACTAATTGATGATTGATGATCACCGAGCTATTGGATTGCTCGGCACTCTGTTGCACTACGTCGGGGTGCTCGGGAAGCGTTAGTTCGGCAAAGGCGGCGGTGGGCAAGAAATGGATTTCGCCTTGCTCATAAGGCAGCACGGTGCCAAGGCGCATACTGTCTAATACGCCCAGCGTAAAGGCATCCAGCGTGACCGCATCGGTGAGTAGCCCCACTTCGTGGAAGCGACGCACCCGTGCCATGGCAAGCTGTTGGGGTAGCGGATTGTTCTGCTCGTCTTCGCCTAGAAAAGCCAGCGGCAGCTGGTAGCGCTCGCTGCCTTGGTCATGTTTGACCTCCAGTTGGCTAAACAGCAGCGCATGCCCGCTGTACTCAAGGCTGGCAGTGGGGTGTAGATGAATCTCTTTAATACGCGCCTGTTTGGCGGCGAACCAGCGCCGCTTGGGCAGGTAGCTGGGCAGCGTTTCGCGTTCGAGTAATCGCCTGGACGTCTCTTCAAAAATCTCCTCAAGGCGTTTTTTGATAATCAGCGTGACGAAATCCGGCATGGGCTCGGGCACCGGCACATGCCACTCCGGCATGGCGGTCGCCGGGGCCAATAAGAACCAGAAAAAGCCGTAGGGGGGCAGCGTCAGCAGGTACGCCAATTTACCCACCGGGGGGAAAGCGCTACCCCCGACCATCTCGACGGGCACTTGACCCGCGAATGCGGAAAGATCGAGCTCCACCGCCTGAGCGGTACTGGCCACGTTGGCCACGCACAGCAGTGTTTCCGTTTCGCCGTTATCGAGCGTCATCTCACGCAGGTAGGCGAGAATATGCCGATTGGAGGGGTAGAGTGGCCGCATGGTGCCACGGCTGAAAGCGCGATGTTGACTACGTACCGCGAGTAGCCGTCGCATGTTGCTCAGCAGCGAGTGTGAGTCACGGATTTGGGCTTCGACATTGACCGTTTGATAGCCGTAGAGCGGGTCCATGATCGGCGGCAGCACTAGCTTGGCCGGGTCGGCGCGGGAGAAGCCGCCGTTGCGATCCACTGACCACTGCATCGGCGTACGCACGCCGTCACGGTCGCCGAGATAGATATTGTCGCCCATGCCAATCTCGTCGCCGTAATAGAGCACCGGCGTGCCCGGCATGGAAAGTAGCAGGCTGTTCAGCAGCTCGATACGTCGCCGGTCACGCTCCAGCAGCGGCGCCAGCCGACGGCGTATGCCTAGGTTGATGCGCGCCCGGCGGTCGGCGGCGTAGTGGTTCCAGAGGTAGTCACGCTCTTTGTCGGTGACCATCTCCAGGGTCAGCTCATCGTGGTTGCGCAAAAAGATCGCCCACTGGCAGATGGCCGGTATTTCTGGCGTCTGGCGCAGAATGTCGGTAATCGGGAAGCGGTCTTCCTGGGCCAGTGCCATGTACATGCGCGGCATTAACGGGAAGTGGAACGCCATGTGGCACTCGTCGCCGTCACCGAAGTAGGGGCGAGTATCTTCAGGCCACTGGTTGGCTTCGGCGAGCAGCATGCGGTCGGGGTAGCGTTCGTCGAGCACCGCGCGAATCTTTTTGAGCACCACGTGCGTTTCGGGCAGGTTCTCGTTGTTGGTGCCTTCGCGCTCGACCAAATAGGGAATGGCGTCCAAACGCAGGCCGTCGACCCCCATGTCGAGCCAGTACTCCATGACCTTGAGAATTTCTTCGAGTACCACGGGGTTATCGAAATTGAGATCCGGCTGGTGCGAGTAGAAACGGTGCCAGAAGTAGGCGCCAGCCACCGGGTCCCAGGTCCAGTTGGACGATTCGGTATCCAGAAAGATGATGCGGGTGCCGGTATAGGCTTGGTCGGTATCTGACCAGACATAAAAATCCCGCTCCGGTGAGCCGGGCGGAGCATGGCGTGCGCGCTGGAACCATTCATGCTGGTCGGAGGTATGGTTGATGACCAGTTCGGTTACCACACGCAGGCCACGGTGGTGCGCTTCTTTAATGAAACGCTGGGCATCCGCCAGCGTGCCGTAGTCGGGACTCACACCGGTATATTCGGCAATGTCATAGCCGTCGTCGCGCCGTGGCGAAGGGTAGAACGGCAAAATCCAAATCGTGTTGACGCCCAGGCTGACGATATAGTCGAGCTTTTGAATCAAACCTTCGAAGTCACCGATGCCGTCATCGTTGGCATCGAAGAAGGCCTTCACGTGTACCTGGTAAATCACCGCATCCTTATACCAGAGTGGGTCATCGAGGAAATCCATCGCCTCGACGGCGTGTGTTTCGCTGCTGGCATCCATCATTGGCTTACCCTCTCTGTTTTCATCGGTAGATCTGCTTTCATCGGTAAAAAACAATCACCTTTCATTCATCGGCTTCCTGGCCAAAACCGCGGTTGAGCTACTCGGGGCTGGTAAACCGATCGCTAGTGAACCGGGCGAAGTCGCCATATGGCGAACGGCATCACGGCCGGATCCAGTCGCATCGATTGCCATTTGCCGTGCCATGTCCATCGACCGCCACTCATCAGGTCTTCTGCGTGCAGCTGCGCCTCGTCGGGAAGATCGAAAAGTCCCATGGGCAACTCAAAGACGCCCTCCTGGGGTTCGAAGGGGTCAAGGTTGACGGCGACCAAAATGGCCTCAGCGTTTATCTCGGTGCGCTTGGTGAAGAGCAGCAAGCGGTCGTTGTGTACCGTGTGAAAGGTCAGCCCTAGATGGCTGTGCAACGCCGGGTTCTCGCGTCGGATGCGGTTGAGCTGCGCAATCTCATAGACGATGTTGCCGGGGGCGCTATAGTCACGCAGGCGAAGCTGGTACTTCTCTGAATCGAGGTACTCCTCTTTGCCGGGCACCGGCGCGCCTTCGCAGAGCTCAAAGCCCGAATACATGCCCCACAGCCCTGACCCCATGGTGGCCAGCGCGGCGCGAATCAGAAAACCCGCCCGCCCCGACGATTGCAGGAAGTAGGGGTTGATATCCGGCGTGTTGACGAAGAAATTGGGCCGGTAGCCATCGCGCAAGGGGGATTCATTGAGTTGCGTGAAGTACTCGGTTATTTCGGCCTTGGTATGGCGCCAGGTAAAGTAGGTATAGCTTTGGGTGAAACCCAGCTTGCCCAGGCGCAGCATCATGGCCGGGCGGGTAAACGCTTCGGCCAGGAAAATCACATCGGAGTCACGTTGGCGAATATCGGCGATTAGCCACTCCCAAAAGGGCAGCGGTTTGGTGTGTGGGTTATCGACGCGAAATATTTTTACGCCTTCATCCACCCAGCCTTGCACCACATCACGCAGTTCAAGCCACAGCGAAGGCATGGCCTCTTCGGCGTAGAAGTCGACGTTGACAATGTCCTGGTATTTTTTAGGCGGGTTCTCGGCGTAACGAATCGAGCCGTCGGGCCGCCAGGAGAACCAGCCGGGATGCTCCTTGAGCCAGGGGTGATCGGGTGAACACTGAATGGCAAAATCGAGCGCTATCTCCAGGCCGTGGTCAGCCGCCGCACTGACCAGGTCGCGGAAATCCTCACGGGTCCCGAGCTGAGGATGGATCGCTTCATGCCCGCCTTCTTCGCTGCCGATAGCGTAAGGGCTGCCAGGGTCGTTCGGCCCCGCCACGAGGGTATTATTCGGCCCTTTGCGGTGCGCGCGACCGACGGGATGGATCGGCGGGAAATAGAGCACGTCAAAGCCCATATCCCGAATCAACGGTAGCCGCTTGTGCACATCCTGAAACGTACCGTGGCGTTGCGGATCGTCGGTTTCCGAGCGGGGGAAGAGTTCGTACCAACTAGCGAAACGTGCCTTTAGACGCTCAACATCTAGCGGGTAGAGGACATCGCTGCGGGTTAAGTGCGGTCGGTTATCCGCTTCTTGCATCAATTTGACCGTGTCACTGCCCAGCAGTAGCGCAACCCGGTCGGCGGGTTGTTGCGCCAACTGAAATTGCTCCAGGACGGCCATCAGCGACGTTTTGAGCAAGCCTTCGCTGCGCTCGGCGGCTTGTTCAACGAGCCGCCGACCTTCTTCGAGTTCAAGCTCAACGGGAACGCCCGCCTGGTGTTTCTTGTTCAGTTCGTAATGATAAGTGGCGTAAACATCCCACCAGGCTTCGATAATAAAGTCATGACGCGCTACCCGTTTAGGGGTAAAACTGCCTTCCCAAATATCCAGCCCCAAGGGTTCCACTGGGCGCATGGGAACGCGCTGCTGTTGGCCGTCGTCGCTGTACCAGCAGATAGCGGCTGCCAGTACATCATGGCCATCGGCAAAGATAGTGGCTCTCACCACCACCGGCTCATCAACAACTGCCTTGGCCGCGAAGCGCCCCTGGTCGAGAGACGGCGTGACAGACTCAATGGCGATGCGCGGGGCATGAATGGCCGCTAAGCCATGTTGCTGCTGTTGATGCTGTGCCGGGAGGGGCCCGGCTGTGGGTTCGACAGATGAACTCATCGCTAGCTTCTCCTTGCGGTGCGGAACCGGAAACAAACGGAGCCGCGCCGCTTCGTGTCTAGGTAACGTCGCTTTCGGCTTGCTGCACTAGCTCAAGCAGGGCCAGCGAGCGACCTTCCATCACGTGTTCCTCACCAAAGGCGCGCTGCAACGGGGCTTCTTCCAGGGTGTGGCTGGTGTCGAGGCGGCAGAGCCAACCGCTACCGCTGGGCGCGGCCGGGAGATGAAAATCAACGGCCTCGTGATGAGCGTTGAAAATCAGCAGTAGCGTGACATCCGCCCCCGCACGACGAATGCCCGAGGGCTGGGCGCGACCATCCAGCAGCAGGCCGAGTGTGCGTGATTCGCCATCTTCCCAGCGCCCGATGTCCATTTCGGCCCCGTCCGGGGCCAGCCATGTCACTTCCTTGAGGCCCATTTCTTCGTTGTATTCACCCGAGAGGAAGCGACCACGCCGCAGGATCGGGTAGCGCATTCGCAGCGCGATCACGCGGCGCAGGTACTCGATCATGGCGTGGGCATCACCATCGAGGTTCCAGTCCAGCCAACTGATCTCGTTGTCCTGGCAGTAGGCGTTATTGTTGCCTTGCTGGGTGCGCAGCAGTTCGTCCCCCGCCAGTAGCATCGGCGTGCCCTGGGAGAACAGCGTGGTGGCGATAAAGTTACGGATCTGACGCAGCCGTAACGCCTGAATCTCTTCATCGTCGGTGGGGCCTTCCACGCCATGGTTCCACGATAAATTGTGGCCATGGCCATCCATGTTGTCCTCGCCGTTCGCCTCGTTATGCTTGTCGTTGTAGGCCACCAGATCAAAAAGGGTGTAGCCGTCGTGGGCGGTGACGAAGTTGACCGAGGCGAAAGGGCGTCGACCACGACGTTTGAAGAAATCGGCCGATGCCATCAGCCGGGTGGCAAGCTCGGGTAACTGCCCTTCATCGCCGCGCCAGAAAGCACGTACCGTGTCCCGGTAGCGGTCGTTCCACTCTGCCCAGCCCGGCGGAAAACCGCCCACCTGGTAGCCGCCGGGGCCGCAGTCCCAGGGTTCGGCAATCAGTTTGACCTGGCTGAGAATGGGATCCTGACGGCAGGAGTCGAGAAAACCACCGCCCTCGTCGAAGCCGTGAGGTTCGCGGCCAAGAATGGTGGCCAAGTCAAAGCGGAAGCCGTCGACGCGCATCTCGGTGGCCCAGTAGCGCAGCGAGTCGGTGACCATTTGCAGCACACGCTGATGGCTGAGATTAAGGGTATTACCCGTGCCGGTATCGTCGATGTAGTAGCGCGGTTCCTCGGGCATCAGCCGATAGTAAGAGGCGTTGTCGATGCCTTTAAGCGAAAGGGTGGGGCCTAGCTCATTACCTTCGGCCGTGTGGTTGTAAACCACGTCGAGAATGACCTCAAGATCGGCGGCATGGTAGCGCGCCACCAGCTCTTTGAATTCATTGATGCTTTCGCCGGAGATATAGCGTGAATGGGGCGCGAAGAACCCCAGTGTGTTGTAGCCCCAGTAATTGCCCAGGCCCTGCTCTAACAGGCGCTGATCATCCACGAAGGCGTGGATCGGCAGTAGTTCAACCGACGACACGCCAAGCGAGCGGATATAGTCCACCACGTCGTTGACCATCAGCCCGGCAAAGGTGCCGCGAAGCGCTTCCGGCACCGAGGGGTGGCGCATGGTATAGCCACGAACGTGGGTCTCATAAACGATGGTTTGATCCCAAGGCAACTGCACACCGCGTGAGCGCCCCCACGTGAAAGCAGGATCGATGACCCGGCAACGCGGCATAAACGGTGCACTGTCCCGCTCATCGAAACTCAAATCAGCATCGGGATGACCAATGGTGTAACCAAACAGCGCTTCATCCCAGGTCAGTTCACCGACGATCTGCTTGGCGTAAGGGTCGAGCAGCAGCTTATTGGGGTTGAAGCGGTGGCCTTCCTCGGGCGCGTAAGGCCCATGCACACGGTAACCATAGAGCTGGCCGGGGCGGACATCGGGCAGGTAGCCATGCCAAACCTCATCGGTGTATTCAGGTAGTTCGACTCGCGCCAACTCCTGTTCGCCGGTTTCATCAAACAGGCAGAGTTCGACCCGCGTGGCGTGGGCGGAAAACAGCGCGAAATTAACGCCTAGGCCATCCCAGGTCGCCCCTAACGGAAACGACGATCCTTCGTGAACACGCGTTTGCCGCATAACGCTTGGGGTTTCATCGGCGGCAACGGACTTATCGCTGTCCCGTGAGGCGTGGCTTGTATTCATTGCATTCATCCTTGAGCCAGTCGGGCACTTGTGTGTTGGCAAACGTTTTTCATCACCGCTTTTAAGCCACCGCTCTATTAACGATCGGAATCGCTGGGTTTAGGCGCTTTGGGTTTCTTTGCCTTGGGCGTGGCTTTTTTCGCTGTTTTGACCGCTGTCTGTTTCGCTGCCGCCGTCTTGCTGGCTGTTTTACCGGCGATACTCGGCGTGCTGGTGGCGTCGCTTGCGGCCAGTGGATCGCTGCTACGCCGTGGGCGGCGGGTGCGCGCTACCGTGGCAGAGTCTTCTGGGAACGGCTCCATCGAACTCGCCCTATCGTCGGGGGCGGTGGGTGCCTGGGCCGGATGGCCGCGATCCTGTACCGGTACGTCTTGGCCTACGACGGTGTCGTCTCGAAAGGGCGCCTCATCAAAATCAGGGTCGCCATCGGGGTCTTCCAGTGGTAAGCGGTTTTCCTGGATACCTACCTCGTCATCCTCTAGCGGCAGGTCATCCTCCAAGATAGGGGTTTCGTCCAGCGGCTCACCAACTTCTTCCAGGTCGGCGTCGTTACCGGCTGCCTGCTCAGCGGCGACGATTTTTAACGCTCTGTCCCAATGGCGTTGCTGCTGGCCTTCGGGACGTCCTTCCGCTTCCCAGATGCTGTAGGCCAGTTGACGCACGCGTTCTTCGTCAGTCATCTCAGCTCTCCCTTTGTGCTTCTCAATGTTTTTCAAAAATGATGCTTGGCAAATTTGCGGTATTGGAGGGGGCACTCAAACGCTGCCCTCAGTGACGTCCTCACGCAGGAAAACCCCCAGAGGAAAATCCTTGAGCAGCGTTGCGATAGAAATACCCTGTTCGCCTACCGCATAAGAGGCCGGGGTCACGACGTCCTCCCAAACACCGGCATCCGGCTGCAAATACGTATTTTCCCAATGGTGAGGGGAGATATGTGGCTGCTCGGCGTCGGCAAGCAGCACTGCGGTTAGCCGGGGTGCCACGACTAACAGTTGGTAACCCGCGTGTTGGCGCGTAAATGCCACCACGTGGTCGGCATGCTGACCCGTGGCTGACAGTGGTTTGTAATCACCGTGTCGAAACAGCAGTGGGTGCCGCTTGCGTAAGTGCAACAAGCGCGCAATGAGGGCTTGCTTAACCCGCCCGTCGCGCCACGTTGACAGTGCTTCTGTCGGCGTTAGTGCCTCTTCCAGCGCTGCTTGGCGGGCGTCATGGTCAACGGGGCGACGATTGTCGGGGTCGACCAAGCTGTAATCCCAAAACTCCCCGCCTTGGTAGAGGTCGGGCACGCCCGGTACGGTCAGGCGTAGCACGGCTTGCACGAGACCGTTGAGCGCGCCCGGGAGATCAATGGCGCGCGCTGTTGCTGCAATGGCGTCGCGCAGTGCAGGCGTTGCCAGCACGTCGTTCAAAAACGCATGCGCGGCCGACTCGTAGGTGTCATCTGGCCATAGCCAGTGGCTGCGCAACTTGGCTTCACGCATGGCTTTTTGCTGCCATTGGGTAAGGCGTTGGGTGAATGCCTGCATCGCCTCGGCATCCTGCGGGTCAAGCGTTGGCGCCCAAGCGCCCAGCAGGAGCTGATAGAGAATCAATTCATCACCGGGAGAGGGCGCTACCCCGGCAGGCAGGCGTCGGCGCAGCGGCGCGGCTAACCGCCGCCAGTGCGCCACTTGCGCTGCAAAGTAATCGGCCTGTTCACTGAGCGCTGCTAAGCGGGCGCGAACATCTTCACCACGCTTGTGGTCGTGGGTGGCGGTGGTCACCATGGCGCGGGGAAACAGCTGGGCGCGCTGCTGGTTTGCCGCGTGGAACTGCTCAATTGAGTGGCTGAAGTGCTCGCCATCGAAACCCACATCGTTACGAGAGATGAGTACCGCGCTGCGATACCCTGCGGTGTCTTCCACCGCCTTGGCGGCCACCGGTGACGTCAGCTGCTGAAAACGCACAATGGCGCGCTGCCGCAATCGGCGCTCTTCCGCTTTGGCGAAGTCCTGGGGGGCTTCGCCACCCAGCCAGCGCTCCAAGGCTTCAAGAACGGCCACGTCGGGCGGGTTTAGCCTTCGGCGAGCGCCGCGCATCGCTTGGGCGAAGAAGGGGGCATCGGCAGCCGGGCGGCCCGCGGTATCGGCATAGCTGCGATAAATGGGGAAATGAATGATCAAGGCTTCTAGCGCTCGTCGAACGGCCGCTAAGCTAATGTCCCGGCTTTCGAGCTGGGCTTGGCCAACGGCATGCAGGGCACGAGCGCAGGCGTTGAATTCGCTGGCCAGTAAGGTCGTCAGCACCTCGCGCCGTGCCTCATGGACTTCGCTGGTAAAATCAGGCGAGCGACCGCTAACGTCCTGCCAAAGCTTGCGCAGTAGTGCCGCGCTGGCGGGGTCGTGTTGTAACCCCGAGACGTCGTTCATGAACTCATAGCCGCTGGTACCATCCACTCCCCAGTCGTCATGCAGCGTTTCGCCGTGGCCCAGAATTTTTTCCACATAGAGGCCGACATGCTGTGGCACATCTTTAGGGCGTTTTGCCTGAATGGCATCCAAACGCTGGCGCAGTTGCAGGCAATAGCCACGCGGTTCGGCCAATCCATCGACGTGATCAATGCGTAAGCCGTCGACCCAGCCTGCCTCCACCAGCCGCAACGGAAGTGCGTGAACCGCTTCGAATACTTCCGGCACTTCAACGCGCAGCCCACCCAGTTCGGTGACATCGAAAAAACGCCGCCAGTTGATTTCATCAGAAGCGGTGCGCCACCACGCCAAGCGATAATGCTGGCGCTCGAGCAGGGTATGCAGGCGAATGGCACCGTTGGGGTCGGTACCGTCAAACAGGGCGATGACCGCGTCGAGCGCCTCTTGCGCGGCCGGGGATTCCATCACCTTGCTGAGCTGGTAACGCGCATTTTCCGCCGCGTTATAGGCATCTTTTTGTTGCTGCAAAGCATCGAAAAAAGCCGCCTGCTCGTGCAGGGCGTTATGGTCGGCAAAGCGCAGGATGTCGCCGTAGTGACGTGGATCGATAGGAAAGCGGTGTTCGTGATAATCGACATGAAAGCCTGCCGTGTCGACATCGTAGCCGAGCACCAACTCGCCTGAAGGCAGTATCTCGGCGTAGGGGTCACCTAAAAAGGGCGCCAGTAGCTTTCCGGTAGAACGCCAGTCGATATCGAAGAACTCGGCATAGGGGCTGTCGTTGCCCCAGCCAAGCACGTCCTGCCACCAGCGGTTTTGAGAGCCCCCAACCGCCAAGTGGTTAGGCACGATATCGAGAATCAGGCCCATGCCGCGGGAGCGCAGGCGAGACACCAGCCGCTCGAGCGCTGCTTCACCGCCGAGCTCTGGATCGATGCGCGTTGGGTCGATGCCGTCGTAGCCATGGGGCGAACCGGCTCGAGAGGCCTGTAGCGGTGAGGCGTAAAGATGACTAATGCCAAGATTGGCGTAATAGTCTACCCACTGTTCGGCATCCTCTAAGGTGAAGTCGCGGTGAAACTGCAGGCGTACCGTGGAGAGAAGTTCATTCATGTGTCGTTCTCCCAGACAGGGAGGAGGGGGATGTTTCGTTCTGAGAAGCGGTTTTGCGCGCTCGCGCAATCAGTGCCAGCCGTTGACGAACCTCATTGGAGCTCAGCAGATCGTTGGCATCCGATGACCAGCGGCGACACCAATTAGGATGTTCGTCCACGGTATTCGGTAAGTTGGCCTGCTCTTCAAGCCCCAGGGCATCCTCAACCGGCAATAGCAGTAACGGCGCGGGGGTAGCGGCCAAGTGGCGTGCGCACGCATTGAGTACCTGCGAGGCGGGTATGTCCGCTGCTTCCAACGTCTCGGTCGTTGGCTTCACGCCCAGTAAGCCCAGCGTCGCGGCGAGCTTGGCCCGCTCTTGGCGCCGGGCTAGCTGTTCACTTTCAGCGCTTTGGGTTTCCTTGAGAAGCCCCAGCCGGCTGCGCCATTCAATGTCGCGGCCTGCCCACCAGCCCGCCACGGTGGGCAAGTCATGAGTTGAGGAGGTGGCCATGGCATGTGGGTTCCAGTCGCTGGCGGCTAAGTAGTGGTGCGCTTCGTCCTGTTCGAACCACAGCACCTGCATGCCCAATATGCCGTGTTCGGTCAGTTTCTTCCGAAATCCGGGGGCGACGGTGCCGAGGTCTTCACCAATCACAATGCCGCGGAGTCGCCAAGACTCCAGCGCCACCAAGCGCAGCATGTCGTCCAATGGGTAGCGGAGATAACCCCCTTCAGTAGGCGGGGCGCCACGGGGGATGAGCCATAACCGCATTAAGCCCAGGATATGATCGATGCGTACACCGCCCGCGTGTGCGAGGGCGCTGCGTAACATGTCGATAAAACTGCGAAAGCCTGAACGCTTCAGGCCATCGGGAGAAAAAGCGGCAAGCCCCCAATCCTGGCCATGGGCATTGAACAGGTCGGGCGGGGCGCCAATCGAGACGCCTTCCAACATGTCCGTTTGGCGACTCCAGGTTTGACTGCCACCTGCATCCGCCCCCACCGCCAAATCGGCGATCAAGCCGATTGCCATACCGCTCTCACGGGCCACCCGCTGGGCTCGCGCTAGCCCATCGGCCGTTATCCACTGTAAGAATACGTGAAAGCCGATCTCGTCAGCGCGGGTCTCGGCGAAATGCGCAAGCTTAGGGCTGGTGGGGTCGTGAAGGTCTTCGGGCCACTCTCGCCAGTCACCGGGCCCAATCTCTCTTTGTAGGGCTTCGAAGCGGCAGTGGTCTTCCAACAGTTCGCCACCTTCGCGACGAAATGCCTGCATCTGATCGCGTAGGGCTTGAGCCTCTTTGTCCTCACGCGCCATAAAATCATCATAAAGATAACGCAGCCAAGAGAGCTTGGCGCTGGCGGCCTCAGGCCAGTCGAGAAGATCATCGGCTTCCAGGCGACGCAGCTCCGCCTGAAGCCCGTTACGGGCCTGAGCTTCTTGCACACAGGCTTCACCCAACAGGGTTTCGGCCGCGCTATAAAGCACGTTGTAAAGTAATCGCGTAGACGGAGAGTAAGGGCTATAGCGCTCCGGGGCGGCGCTAAACATGGCATGGGTCGGGCTGATTGCCAAAGCGTCGGCGCCTTGCTTGGCCGCCTGCCTGATGCACTGCTCTAACGCCAGGGTATCGCCAATGCCGCCATCGCCGGGGCGGCGCAGTGCGTAAAGCTGAGCCGCCAAACCCCATCGTTTGGGCGTTTTTTCACCGCTGGCGTCGCTGAGCGAATAGCACTGGCGCGGTGCAACGGCGATAGTCAATTCGGCATTGGCTATCTGCAGCTGGTGATAGCCAAGTGCGGTAATGCTTGGCAGTGCACCGTCATCATCGAGGTAACCCTCTGTGGCAGCGCCTTGCTCAAGCTGCAGGGTAAACGTAGTGCCTGGCGGCAGCGGCGAGGGCAGTGCAATAGGCGCATCACATTCAGCGGTGATCAGCGGTGGCCACTCCGCAGGGTTTTGCGGTGCATGCAGGCGTTGCAAACGTTGCAGGCCTTCTTCTATTGCAGATTCATTCGCCGTTGAGTAGCCGAGAATCTCCAGCAGGGTGCATTGAACCTGCTCAGAAAGCTGGCAGGGTTCGCCATCGCTATTTTCCCACTCAAGCAGTAAACCGGCCGCTTCGGCGAGTTCGTTTAACGACGCACTCATGCACATATCTCCTCGGCCCCTGGGTTATGTTGTATCCAGGCCACGGCGGCACGGGGTGGCAGCCGACCACTCTCCGCTGCCCTGGCGGCTCCGTCAGCGGTTTCATAAAGTAGCTGGCCGACACTCAGCCCTGGCGTGGTCACCGGCTGCTGCCCTAAATTGAGGGCTATCACCAAGTGGGTGTCATCATTCATGCGCCAGCGTGCGAGCACGGCTTTGTCATTCAGTACCTCATCACCTAGTACTTTGGCCCCCAACGCTTTAGCGCCTTGCAAGCGCGGAACGATATGCTCGTGGCGCAGTGCCAGCAGGGTGCGGTAGCGCGCCAAGCAGGCAGCGAAAGGCGCTGTTTCCCGCGCGGCGAAGTCGGGAATTGAGGCTTCGAAGGTGGTCAGCGCGTTGGGGTCGGGGATGCGCTCGCGCGCCGTTTCGTCAACAAAGGCACTGAAGTCGGCAAATTCTGCCCGTCGCCCTTCGCGAACCGCTTGAGCAAGCTCATGGTTATGTTCGGTGAAGAATAGGAACGACCGCTTCGAGCCCCACTCTTCGCCCATGAACAACAGGGGAATCATGGGTGATAGCAGCAGTAACACCTCGGCGGCGGCCCGTGATTCGGCGTCGGTGAGTACGCTTAGCCGTTCACCGAGCGCGCGATTGCCGGTCTGGTCATGATTCTGAAGAAACGCGACAAAGGCCGTCGTCGGCAGGTGTGCGCTGGACTCGCCCCGGGCATGGCCATGGCGCGAACGCTGCCCCTGAAAAATAAAGCCTTCGCTGAGGCAGCGCGCCAAGCGGGGCGTGGCATCATCGACAAAGTCGCTGTAATAGCCTTCCTGCTCGCCGGTCAGCAGTACATGCATCACGTTGTGCCAGTCGTCATTCCATTGGGCGTTAAAGTGCTGTGGGGTAAGCAGGCTGGCGGTATTGCCTTCGTTTTCCAGCACGAGATGAACATGTCGCGCTGGGTCGAGGCGGGCGCGCACCGTTTCGGCCAATTCCACCAGGAAATCCTGCTCGCTAATGGCGTGAACGGCATCGAAACGCAGGCCATCCAAGCGGTACTCGGTTAGCCACATCAAAGCGTTATCGATGAAGTAGCGGCGTACTTTCGGCTGGCGAAAGTCGATCGAGGGGCCCCAGGGCGTTACGATATCCTCGCGGAAAAACGGCCCGGCGTAGTTGGCTAGGGAGTTGCCATCGGGGCCGAAGTGGTTATAGACCACATCGAGAAACACCATCAGGCCGTATGAGTGCGCTTCATCTATCAGCGCTTTCATGTCATCGGGGCTGCCGTAGGAGGCTTCTACGGCGTAAGGAAGCACGCCGTCGTAACCCCAATTACGCGCACCGGGGAATTCAGACACCGGCATCAACTCGATAGCGGTAATACCCAGTTCGGCTAGGTAGGGCAAATGTTGGCGCACACCGTTAAAGCCCCCCAGAGTGCCGACATGCAGCTCGTAGAGCACGGTTTCGTGCCAGGGGCGGCCCTGCCAGTCTGCGTTTTTCCACTGATAGTGATTTGGGTCGATCACCACGCTGGGGCCATCGATATCGCCGGCCTGAGCACGCGCGGCGGGGTCGGGCACCAGGCTGCCAAGCTCATCGTCGCCTGCAAAGATACGATAGCGATAGCGATCACCATGCCCACAGGCGAGCTCAGCCGCGACACAGCCATCGTCATCAGGCGTCATGGTGGCACTGTGCAGCCCCTCGACTTCTACATCGACGCGCCGAGCGCCAGGCGCCCACAACCTGAACTGCGTGCGATGTTGCTCGATGACATGGGCACCAAAAGCGGGTTGAAAGCCTTTTTTGGGTGAACTGGCTTCTTGCGAACCGGTCTGTTGGCGCTGAGACTTTCCAAACATGCTGACTACCTCGCTTGCCGGGTCGCTTTCACTGGGCCACTGTCGCTTCGTTTTCAAGCGCCTGCAGATACAGCTTGCTGTACGGAACGATCGACTGCTTCCAGTGGTAGCGTCCGGTCATCGCGGCGCCACGCATGGCGTTGAACAGGTCGGTCGATTTGTAGACCGCGAAGGCGCGTTGGATAGCGTGCATGTAACTACCGAACTGCATGTCGTCGAACAGAAAGCCTGTCACGCCATCCTCGATCGTATCGGCCAAGCCTCCAGTGCGATGCGCGATCGGTAGCGACCCAAAACGCTGGGCATACATCTGGCTCAGCCCGCATGGCTCAAAGCGCGAAGGCATTAGCAAGAAGTCACTCCCTGCAAAGAGGCAGCGGGCTTGATACTCGTCGAAACCGATGTAGGCAGTGATAGCGCCCGGAAAACGAATGGCCAGCTTGCGCAGCGCTTCCTCGACATGACGTTCGCCGCAGCCCATAAAAACGATTTGACCACCTGCGTGAACGATCGCCTTTGCGGCCTCGATGGTCAGATCAAGCCCTTTTTGATGCACCATGCGCGAGATCACCGCAAACAAGGGGCCCTGGCTGGGGGTGAGCCCAAAGTGACGGCGTACATAATCCGCGTTGGCCCGCTTGCCGCGCCAATCATTGGAAGAAAAGGCTTGAATCAGATGGCTATCGGTACGCGGATCCCAGGAGTCGTCAATGCCATTGGGAATCCCGCTTAAGCGGCCTTGTTCGGCTTTGCAGCGCAGCAGGCCATCAAGCCCGCAGCCGAATTTTGGGGTGGTAATCTCTTGGGCGTAGGTGGCACTGACGGTGGTTACTTGCGAGGCGTAGACGATGCCCGCTTTCATAAAGGAGAGATCGCCATAGTATTCAACACCATCGATGTTAAACGCTGCGTCGGGAATGCCGAGCACCTCAAGGCGCGAGGCATCGAATACGCCTTGGTAAGCCAAGTTGTGGATGGTGAAAACGGTTGGAATCGAGTGCCCTTGCCAATGCATATAGGCGGGGGTTAGACCGCACGCCCAATCATTGAGGTGCAGCAGTTGGGGTTGCCAATCAAGCGAAGCGTTTCCCAATGCGATATCAGCCGCTGCCCGTGATAGCCTGGCAAAGCGTATATCGTTATCTTTCCAGCCCTCATCCTGGCCATCACCATAGCCGCTTGAACCCGTACCATAGGGAGTGCCAGAGCGCTCATAAAGCTCAGGGCAGAGCAGCAAATAAATGATCAGCCCGTCGCGGCAGATTAGCTGACCAATATCACAGGCTGGCAATCCTGCAAAAGCAGGTAAATGGCCAACAGTTACAATGTCGTAATCGGACTGAACCATTTCCCGATAAGCAGGAATCAGTACACGCACATCGTGATGCGCTGCCAGGGCGCGTGGAAGCGCCGAAGAAACATCACCCAAACCACCGACTTTAACGAAATCGGTAATCTCTGTGGTAACAAATAAGATACGTTGCGAAGCGTCGAGTTTGTTTTTAAGGCTTCGATCAATAATGTTGTAATTGCAATCAGTTACCGATTGGTTTAAATGGTGTGATGGTGTTCCTTGGTTATAACTAATAGGAGTGGCTTTAAGTCTAGATCCTTCTTTTTCGTCACTCTCTACCGCCTTATCTTTCGATTCGCTTTTATCGTTAGTAACCTCACCCACAGCCACATCACCCATGCTCAACCTCCCTGGAGTACCATGGTCAACATTGTCTGACTAGATCGCTCATTATTAACTAGCCATTTCCTTTTCAGCCCCTCGGCTACCCTGCCACCAGGCCTTGCATCGGAAATCGCTACTTAAGGACTATAGTTGAGAGATCATAGGTTAGCTAAAAGATAGGCACCCATAACTTAAATCAATAAGCGTATTAAAAAAGGATGCTATCTGATCGAATGGCAGATGAGGAGTTCTGTGAAAATAAATTAAACGCTTTTGCTTTAAAGAGTTACTGTTGAAATTTAATAAAAGATAAAGGAAGTTTTTGGCATGGTGGTTTTATTGAGCTTTGCTTTGCTTTTAGCATGTCGGGCTGAATCTTTAACATAAGTAAACGTCAGCTTTTACTTGCTTATTAATCGTTTAGGCGAGTCTTGCAAGGGCCAATGCACTAAAATGCATGGCCCCGTTTGTTTATACCGATAGCGACAGAAAAAACAGAATTAGTGGCGGAGAGAGCAGCGAAAGGATAAACCCGCTGACTACGGCGATGGGTACGCAGGCCACGCCGCCATGTTGCTGGATAACGGGAAGCGTGAAGTCCATGGAGGTGGCACCGCCGTAGCCAATGGCCAGCGCTGTGTGGCGATGAATCACTAGCGGAATCAGGATAAACGCCAGCAACTCCCGGGTGAGGTCGTTGAAAAAAGCCACGCCACCCATCAGCGGCCCTAGCTGGTCGCCAATTAAGATTGCTGAAAGCGAGTACCAGCCAAAACCCGACGCCATGGCGAGGCCTTCGTTCCAGCTAAGCGACAGCAGCGGGGCGGCGGCTAAGCCTGCTAGTAAAGAGCTGATCGCAAGGGTAACCGCAATCGCTAGCCCCATTCGGTTGAGCAGGATTTGCCTAAGCGGCATGCCGGAGTTGCGTAGCTGGCAGCCAATTAATGCCAGCAGCAGGTAGAGCACCCATTCGGCCAGCCAGTCGGCCGTGGTGAACAGCACCTCGCCAACCATCGGCCCAAGCAGTAGCCCAGCAGTCACGCCACCTGCGACCACACCCACCAGCATCAACGAGCCTTGCATGGCGGCCAGCTTACTGGTGGGGGCATCTTTCACCACCGGCGACCCGCCAGCGCTTACGCGTACCCGTCGGGACAGCCACCACAGCGCCGCCAAGTTGAAAAGTGTGGTAATGCTAAACAGCACGAGCGCATTGCCCCCCAGACGAGAGAGCTGGCTGCCCAAATCTTCAAGCCCAGCGAGGCTAATGCCCATAAACATCAGGATCAAATAGACGGAGCTATTAACCGCTCGGTTGATCAAGTTCTGTAACTGTGTGGAGCGGACGCGAACCAGATAGCCCAGAAATAACGGTTGTAGAACAATCAATAAACCGGAAAGCATTTAGGGCGTCTCGCCCCCGTTTGGGTTGAAGTTGGTTAACGTCAGCTGCGTTTCGCGGCTACCCTCTTTTTGATATACCGCTGACAGAATCAAACCTGGCCAATCAGGGTGAAAGTTAAGTTGCAGAAGGCGGTCGGGCTTCTCAATATCGATCAAGGATACTTGCAGTGTTTCAAACTCACCGGCAGGCACGCGGATGGTGTCAGGTGCGTTGGCATTGGTTTCATTCACATAGTATTGAAAGTGCTCATCACGGCCTTTTTGATCGACGAACTCAATCTCGCAGGGGGCGCTTTCCGTGCAGTTTTCATGCCCCGCTCGGCGCGATAGATCAAACAGTGCTGTTTGCCGATCTAAGCTGGGAATATCGCTTTCGTTCAATTCATAGCGATCACCGACGCCTAACACTGAGTAGCTGCTATTAAAGAGTAACGATTGGGTATCATCACCATCCACTGCAAAGCGGCTGAACTCCTGGCCACGTGCCACGGTAATGGAAAAACGCATGTCGCTTAACCAGTGGCTACCTTCGTTGGTGAGCCTATGTGTGATGGTTGCACCTGGCCAACCGCGCACTTCTAGCCGGTATTGAGCCTCAAAAGGGCGTGGTTGGTTGAATGTGTCTGCTGCTAATGCCGTGCCACTTAACCCAAGGGTAGCAAGGCTCAAACCGAGCCCTGCCAATAGGCGGCTAGACTGTCGTGCGAAAACATTGGCCAAGAGGCTTTCCTCCATTAAAAACAGTATCTTCCTAAGAGCCTTTAGCCTGCACTTGGTTCCCAGCGCGCCATTATAGCCGGTGGTGGAGAAGGTCGTTAGTAGCCCGCGTCCGGGTTTACGGTAGCGAGTTTCTCTCCCGCTTCAAACGCATGTAAACAAGAGATGACTTGATCGATAGCATCGTTTAGCGGCGTCGGCGCCGCCATATGCGGTGTCACCATCACCTTAGGATGCTGCCATAGCGGATTGTCGGCGGGCAGTGGCTCTTCATGAAACACGTCCAATAGTGCGCCGCGTAAATGGCCTGGCTGAGTAGCACTTCCCAGCGCGTTCAAAAGCGCCTGTTCATCAATCAAACTGCCCCGACCAGGGTTAATCACGCTGGCCCCTTTTGGCAGTTGAGCCAATCGCTCAGCGTTGAGGATATTTTTCGTTGCCGCCGTGTCAGGCAAAATCGTGACTAGGCTTTGCACCTGGCCAAGTAGCTCTGTTAAGCCGTCATCGCCATGGAAACAGTGTACGCCGCTGATTTGCTTGGGGGATCGGCTCCAGCCGAGTACCGGGAAGCCGGCCTGTTGCAACGCGCTGGCCACAAAACCGCCGATAGCGCCCAGGCCGAGTACGCCTACCGGCCACTGGGATTTTTCGACGACTGCTTGGGGTTGCCAAGTGGCACTTTGCTGCTGTTCTGCGTAACGGTCCATGCTGCGATAGAAGTGCAGTACGCCGTACAGAGCGTAATCAGCCATTAGATCGCCCATGCCCGCGTCGCGCAATTTTACGATGGGAACATCGCTTGGCAGACCTGGGGTTTTCAGCAGGTAATCCACTCCGGCACCTAAGTTAATGATGCCTTTCAGTTGGGTCTGTTCCTGAAGGAGGTGAGCGGGCGCTTTCCAGGCGGCGAGGTAGTCCGCGTCTTTGCGCTCTTCCGCTGGCGCCTTGCTGGTCAGTACGGTGGCCTGGGGTAGCGCTTCAGAAAGCGCTGCTTGCCACTGCTCAGCCTCATCAATATGCACAACAATTTTCATCTCGCCTCCGGTTTCATCGCGTGTTTGTCATTAACAGCTATCATGGGTGAGGTAGGGTTAGTGCTGCAAGGGAGACGCAGCACTAAGCTAAATGCACTAACTACATCATTCCCTTAGTAACGAGCGCGCCATGCGCGCTCCGTGGCAGGCTCTGGAAAAAGGACATTACCATGACCACACGCTCCCCTCGTATGGTGACGCGCCACCGCCGTGGCAAAGGATTCACTTATCGTACCGCTAGTGGTCAAACGCTGCAGGATAAAACCTGGCGCAGTTGGATTGCTTCGCTTGCGATTCCGCCCGCCTGGCACGATGTAGAAATCGTCCTCAACCGGCGCCATCACATCTATGCGACGGGACGTGATGATGCCGGTCGCAAACAGTATATCTATAACCCCGAATGGCGTGAGCAGCGGGAGGCGCTCAAATTTGACCGAATGGTCGGGTTTGCGCAGAAGCTGACGACAATGCGCCGGATTACAGGCCAGCACCTCACGCTTGAAGGACTGCCCCGCGAGGAGGTCTTGGCCTGTATGGTTCGGCTGATCGATAGCGCCTACTTTCGTCCTGGGAGCGAGCGTTATCGAGAGCAGAATGACTCCTACGGGTTAACCACCATGCGCTCAAAGCATTTAACCATCGATGGCGACGAGCTGATTTTCGACTACCAAGGCAAAAGTGGCCAAACCCAACACCGGGTCGTCGAAGATGCCCGCCTAGCCAGCGTGGTGGCGGAATTGGACGACACACCGGGTTACGAGATTTTTAAATACTTCGATGAAGACGGCCATAAGGTGCGCGTGGATAGCCACGACCTGAATGATTATATCCACGAAGTCATGGGGGAGGCGTTTAGCGCTAAAGACTTCCG
Organism: Halomonas sp. UBA3074; assembly: GCF_002366715.1. Taxonomy (GTDB): domain Bacteria; phylum Pseudomonadota; class Gammaproteobacteria; order Pseudomonadales; family Halomonadaceae; genus Vreelandella. Next base: position 248,031 of record NZ_DFBS01000022.1, read on the forward strand.
TACCTGGGCAGGCACGTCTATCGCGGCCCTTGCACTTGAAGAGCTAGGGCTCGGCGAAAATGAGAAAATGAGCCAGGATAATGTTCGTCAAGCGGTGGAGCGCGTTGCCAAAAAACTCGGCAATACGCCGAGTATCGCCAAAGCCAGCTACATTGATCCGCGCGTAGTAGAGAGCTACCTGGATGGCCGCACGCTGGAGCACTTTCGTCAGCTTATTAAAGCCGAACTTGAAAAAGATGAGCTCACAGGACCCGATGAGCGCGCTGTTCTTGAACTGCTGCGCAGCCGTTTAAAACGTGAAGCGTAAGCTCAACGAGTCACCGTATTGCTGCATGTGATTAACAAATATGCGCTTTTTCTCATTTTTCGGGTAACTTTTGTTATAAAGCCTTTGACCGCTAACCAAGGGTCGGTGCTAGTATCGGGTCAAGACGACATTGGCGGGCCTGCTGCAACCGCAGCAGATGCAACCCCGACGCCTGATCGGTGGTGGCCAGGTCGATCCTGTGGCCCAGCGCATCGTGCCTATAGTAGGCAGCGCGCTGGTTCTTAGTGATCCTTAATGGCGAGTTGCCCGATGACTCAGGTTTCCCTGCCCTTCACACGCGAAGAGTATGCTACCCGCTTGTGGAAAGTGCGTGCTGAAATGGCCAGTCGAGGCATTGACGTATTGATCGTCAGTGACCCTTCCAATATGGCTTGGCTAACCGGCTACGACGGTTGGTCGTTTTATGTGCATCAGTGTGTGCTGGTGGGCCTTGAAGGCGAGCCGGTATGGTTCGGGCGGCGCATGGATGCCAACGGTGCGCTGCGCACCTGCTGGATTGATCCCGACAACATTACTTACTACCCGGATTATTACGTGCAGAATCCGGATATGCATCCGATGGAGTACTTGGCTCAGTCGATCATGCCTGATCGCGGCTGGCACTTGGGCGTCGTCGGCATGGAGATGGATAATTACTACTTCTCTGCCAAGGCGTATCTGAGCCTGCTTAAAGAGCTGCCTCATGCGCGGTTTATGGATGCCAACGCGCTGGTCAACTGGTGCCGGGCGATCAAGTCGCCGCAAGAAGTCGCCTACATGCGCATTGCCGCCAAGATCGTGGAAGGCATGCATACGCGTATTCTCGAGGTGATTGAGCCAGGCTTGCCGAAGAGCAAGCTGGTGTCGGAAATTTACCGCGTCGGCATTGAAGGCTTTGTGGATGAGAACGGCAAAGTCTTTGGCGGTGATTATCCTGCCATCGTACCCATGCTGCCCACCGGTAAAGATGCCGCTGCGCCGCACCTAACCTGGGACGATACGCCGTTTCGCAAAGGCGAGGGCACCTTCTTTGAGATTGCCGGGGTGTTTAAACGCTACCATGCGCCGATGTCGCGAACCGTGTTCCTGGGCACGCCGCCCACTGACTTCATCCGCGCCGAATCAGCGCTGCTGGAAGGTATCGAAAATGGCTTAGCGGTGGCCAAACCCGGCAACCGCACGGCGGATATCGCCATGGCGCTGGGTGCGGCGATGGATAAGTACGGTTTTGACCGCGGCGGCGCCCGCTGTGGTTATCCCATCGGTATTTCGTACCCCCCCGACTGGGGTGAGCGCACCATGAGCCTGCGTCCCTCCGATGACACTATTCTGGAGCCCGGCATGACCTTCCACTTTATGCCTGGGCTCTGGGAAGAAAACTGGGGCCTGGAAATTACCGAAAGCATTTTGATTACCGACGATGGCTGCGAAACCCTGGCCAATTTTCCGCGCCAGCTGTTTGTTAAGTAGCGGTTTGTTAAGTAGCTGTTTGAAAAAAAGGAACCTCCCATGACCGATCAACCGACTCAACTGCGGCCAAGCCCCATTTCCGCCACCGTGGATTTCGACGCCGATGGCGTGCAGCACGGCTTTTTAAAACTGCCGATCTCGACCGATGAATCGGCCTGGGGCGCGGTAATGATCCCCGTCACGGTGGTGAAGAACGGCGAAGGCCCCACCGCGCTATTAACTGGCGGCAACCACGGCGATGAGTACGAAGGCATTACCTCCCTGCTGAAACTCTCTTCAACGCTGAAAGCGGAAGACGTCTCTGGCCGAGTCATTATCGTTCCCTGCATGAATACCCCAGCGGTGATGGCAGGCAAGCGCACCTCTCCGATGGATAAAGGTAACCTGAACCGCAGCTTCCCCGGCGACCCCAACGGAAGCGTCACGCCGCAGATTGCCGACTACTTTACCCGCGTGCTGGTGCCGATGAGTGATGTGGTGCTCGACCTTCACTCGGGCGGTCGCACGCTGGATATTCTGCCCTTTGGCGCCTCCCATGTGCTGGATGATAAAACCCAGCAGCAGTCCGCGCTGGAAGGCGCCAAAGCGTTTGGCGCCCCCTATGCCATGGTGATGTTCGAGCTGGACGCCGAGAGACTCTTCGACACGGCCTGTGAGCGCCAGGGCAAAGTGTTCGTGGCCACCGAACTGGGGGGCGGCGGCACCTCGACGCCGCAAAGTATCGCCATCGCCGAGCGCGGTGTACGCAACTTCTTAATCCATTACGGCTTGGTAGCAGGCGACGTTGAAACGCCGCAAGGCGGGCAGATGTATCTCGATATGCCCGATGCCAGCTGCTACGTGCAGAGCCAGCATTCAGGCGTATTAGAGCTATTGGTGGCGCTGGGCGACGAGGTGAAGAAGGGCCAAACCATTGCCTACGTGTATGACATGACCCGCAGCGGTACCGCCCCGGTGGCGTACAAAGCCGAGCGCGACGGCATTCTGATGGCCCGCCGTGCGCCTTCGCTCATCAATATGGGAGACACCCTGGCGGTGATCGCCGATGTTGTTGAACGCCTGGAGGCTTAGCGCCCGGCATGATGAAATTGGACCGTTTTGATCTCAAAATCCTCGACATCCTCTCCCGTGACGGGCGGATCACCAAGTCCAAGCTGGCCGAGGCGATCAACCTCTCGGTCAGCCCCTGTTGGGAGCGGGTAAAACGGCTGGAAAAGGCGGGGGTTATCGAAGGGTACACCGCCCGTATCAATGCGGACGTGCTGGTGCCACGCAACCCCGTCTGGGTACAGATCGAACTCAAGCAGCACAACGCTGAAAGCTTCACTCGTTTTGAAGCGCTGGTGATGCAAACCCCTGAGGTGACCGAGTGTGTGGCCGTAGGCGGCGGCGTCGATTACCTCGTTAAGTTTGAAGCGCGCACCATCGATAGCTATCAGCGCTTAATGGATAAGTGGCTGGTGTCTGAAGCGGGGATTGAACGCTATTTCACCTATATCGTCACCAAAACCGTCAAACGTGAGCCAATTGGCATCGATAGCGACGTAGGCTACTAAGCATTATCGGCGTCAATGCTATAAGTCGGTAACGGGGGAAGGGCGCTACCCGTGGCGTGTGAGCCGTAGCGCACCCGGTTGCGCCCCTCGCGCTTGGCTTCATAAAGCGCGATATCGGCCGCTTTTATTAATCTTTCTAACTCAGTTGCCGGGTCGAACGGCCCAGCACAAACGCCCACGCTGACCGTTACCTTACCCTCTTGAGTCGGCTGGTGGGGAATAGCCAAGCTGGCTACTGTGTGGCGAATGTTTTCCGCCAGGGCGAGGGCACAGCGTGGCCGCGGGCTGTGTTCGGAACGCAAAATGAGGAACTCTTCGCCGCCAAAGCGGCACGCCATATCATCTGCGTCGCAGGCTTTACGAATCGCGCTGGCAATGGCGCGCAAGCAGCGATCCCCTTCGGCGTGGCCATAATAGTCGTTAAAGGTTTTGAAGTAGTCCACATCGACAATAATGACCGCAAGGAAGCTTTGCCTGGGTGGCTGTTGCTGTAACGCCGCCGCATGGCGATCAAGGGCGCGCCGATTGGCAAGCCCTGTTAGCGGGTCGACATGGGAAATTCTCTCAAGCTCTGCATTGCGTGCAGCCAACTCTTCGCGAAGTGTTTCCACACTTACATTTTCCAAGTAGAGCCGCAGTGATTCTGCGCAAAAACGGTAGTTGGCCATCAACGTCAATACCAGCACCGGTACACTCAGCGCCAGATGGTTCATCACATAGCTGCTATTAGCCCCGGCTAAAAAACCGACCGTGGCATACAGGCACGCGAAAACAAAAAGCGAACCGTAGAGGCCGTATTCAAAAGGCGGGATGAGGACAATGGTCAGCACCATTAGAAATACCAGGCCCGCGTAAAAGTAGCTCAAGACATGCGGGTTCTGTGAGCCGAGCAGAACGGCGCACCACACCACTGTGGCAAGGCATACCACCAACACAGCGGCCAGTTCTTTGCGCCGTATAGACACTGGGCGCTTGTAATAAGCAAAGAGCATGACTGTGGGTGGCCCGACGATGAGGAAGCGCAGTAACACCGAGCGGGTAGCGACATCAGGTAGCAAAAAAATATCGACCAGCGTATAAGAAAAATAGAACAGTGCCAGTAGCGACGTGTGCAAATGCAATGACCGCAGACGCTCATCGTGACGGTCAATATCGTACTTTTGGCGTACCGTCATTGTGCCGATACGTTGTGAGAGCTGCTGGTAATAGGAAAGTCGAAACACGTTCACCCTCACACGGTTCGCCAAACAATAATGTCATCGCCTTGTTATAGCGGTAAGGCTAACTTTATTAAAGAGAAGCCAAGCTTAACCGAGAAATTACTTGGATGGCGCTGAAATATTTATTTGCAACAATTGTTTAGCTTTGTCTGTGAGCGTCGCGCTGTCGTCTCGAAGCGTAAAATGAACGCTTCACCAAAAAAAACCACTGCCAAACGCTCATCGACAAAAAAAGTCGCGTGATAAGTCTCGGTTTTCAAAAACACTTCGTGGGCACTCTCCGATAACCTGGGTGCATTCAACGGCAAGGTGCATGACCGCTTGCTGACAATGCCACACAGTTTCTGCAGCGCTCGGTTAGCCAGACTGCATTTAAGGGGAGGTTCCCATGACCACACTATCGACCACGCTTGCCAAGCGCCTGGAAGATCCGCGTCTGTTCCGGCAGTACGCTTATGTGGACGGTAAATGGACTCACGGCGAAGGCGGTCGCGAAGAGGCGGTTTACGATCCCGCTACCAATGAAGCCATTGGTCATATTCCGCTGCTGGAAGCCGAACAAATTACTGCCGCTGTCGATGCCGCGGAAGCCGCTTTTGTTCACTGGCGGGCACTGCGTGCCGACGAGCGCTGTGAGCGCCTGCTGGCCTGGTACGATCTGATCCAAGCCAACCGTGAAGACCTCGCCACCATCATGACCTTGGAGCAGGGCAAACCGCTGCCCGATGCCCGTGGTGAAGTAGAGTACGGCGCAAGCTTCGTGCGCTGGTTCGCCGAAGAGGGCAAACGCACCTACGGCGAGACCATCCCCAGCCATATTCCTAATGCATCGCTCGGTACCATTAAAGAGCCGGTGGGCATTGCCGCGATGATTACGCCGTGGAACTTCCCGTTGGCGATGATTACCCGTAAAGCTGCCGCCGCGCTGGCCGCAGGTTGCCCGGTGATTGTGAAGCCGGCCAATGAAACGCCTTACTCGGCGTTGGCGCTGGCGGAACTGGCTGAGCGCGCAGGAATCCCGGCGGGTATTTTCAACGTCGTGCTGGGTGACCCAGCGGAAGTCTCCAAAATTCTGTGTGGCGAGTCGCGTATTCGGGCACTCTCGTTCACCGGTTCCACCCGTGTTGGCCGCTTGCTGATCGAGCAGAGCGCCAACACCGTCAAGCGGCTTTCCCTGGAGCTGGGCGGCAATGCGCCGTTTATCGTGGGGCCGGATATGGACCCAAAACAGGCTGCCTACGCAGCGGTCGACGCCAAGTTTCAAACGGCGGGTCAGGACTGCCTGGCTGCCAACCGTATTCTGGTTCACGAATCCATTCATGATGAATTCGTCGAGCAGTTCGCCGAGCGAATGGCGGCACTCACCGTGGGTAATGGCCTGCAAAGCGAGATAGACTTGGGCCCGCTGATCCACCGCCAGGCAGTGGAAAAAGCGTCGGCGATTGTCGATGACGCCATTTCCAAAGGTGCCAAAATGATTGGCGGTGACCAAAGCCAAGCGCTGGGTGATAACTTCTTTATGCCGGTGATGCTGACCGGCGTCACGCCCAAAATGAAAGTGTGGCGAGAAGAGAACTTTGCCCCCGTGGCCGGTATTACTGCCTATAGCACTGACGATGAAGTCATCGAAATGGCCAACGACACCGAATACGGCCTAGCTGCGTACATCTACACCCACGATATCCGCCGCATTTGGAAGCTGATGCGCGCACTCGAGTACGGCATGGTCAGCGTCAATTCCGTGAAAATGACCGGCCCGCCGGTACCCTTTGGCGGCGTGAAACAGTCCGGCCTTGGTCGTGAAGGTGGCGCCACGGGTATCGATGAGTATCTGGAAACGAAATATTACTGCTTGGGCGCGCTGGGTTCAGTCTCAGGCAGCTAATCGTCAAGTCGACAATAATTTAAAACATCCTCCCTGCAATGCGGGGAGGTTTTACCGTACAGAGAGAACGTTATGAGCTTGCATCAGGATCTGATCGAACGCGATCGTAAAGTCACCTTTCACGCCTCTACTCACCTGCGCGATTTCGCCCACGGCGATTTGCCGGGCCGCGTGATTACCGGTGGTAAAGGCATCAACATCGTGGATAAGGATGGCCGGGAGTTTATCGACGGTTTTGCGGGACTTTACTGCGTCAACATCGGCTACGGTCGTACCGAAGTCGCCGAAGCGATCTATAAGCAGGCGCTCGAACTCTCTTATTATCACACTTACGTTGGCCACTCTAACGAGCCGCAGATCGAACTTTCCGAGCGCATTCTAAAAATCGCTGGGATGAATATGTCCAAGGTCTACTACGGTATGTCCGGCTCGGACGCCAACGAAACCCAGCTCAAGATCGTGCGTTACTACAATAACGTGCTGGGTCGTCCGCAGAAGAAAAAAGTCATCTCGCGCATGCGCGGTTATCACGGTTCCGGCATTGCCTCTGGCTCGCTGACCGGACTTAAAGCGTTCCATGATCACTTCGACCTGCCGATTGACACTATTCGTCATACCGAAGCGCCGCACTACTACCTGCGCGCCGCCGAACAGCACGGCATGACCGAACTCGAGTTCTCTGCTTACTGCGCCGACAAGCTGGAAGCGATGATTCTGGAAGAAGGGCCGGATACCGTGGCCGCCTTTATCGGTGAACCGGTCTTGGGCACGGGCGGTATTGTGCCGCCGCCAGAAGGTTACTGGGATGCCATTCAAGCCGTGTTGGCGAAATATGACGTGCTGCTGATCGCCGATGAAGTGGTATGTGGCTTTGGCCGTACCGGCTCCGATTTCGGCAGCCACCACTACAATATGAAGCCTGACTTGGTCACGATTGCTAAAGGGTTAACCAGCGCTTATCAGCCACTTTCTGGCGTGATTGTCGGTGAGAAAGTATGGCAAGTGCTTGAGCAGGGCACCGGTGAGTATGGCCCCATCGGCCACGGCTGGACCTACTCTGGCCACGCCCTGGGCTGTGCGGCCGGGCTGGCTAACTTGGATATCATCGAGCGTGAAAACCTTGTAGGTAATGCCGCCGAAACTGGGGCTTACTTCCAGCAGCAGCTAAAGACTAATTTTGAAGGCCATCCGCTGCTGGGCGACGTGCGCGGTGTTGGCCTGATGGCCGCCCTTGAGTTCTCGCCGGATGCCAAGCAGCGCCTGCACTTCGACCCTGCATTGAAAGTAGGCCCGCGTGTAGCGGCAGCGGCCATGGAAGAGAACCTGATTGCCCGCGCCATGCCACAAGGCGATATCCTTGGCTTTGCACCACCGCTCACCATCAACCGTGGTGAAGTGGACGAAATGATTGGCCGCGCCAAGCGAGCGATTGACCGTATCGCCGATGAGCTAACACGCTCAGGCGATCTGAAAACGGGCCAGCAAGAGGCAGCCTTTACCGTTTGATAGCCTGTTTTAGCTTCCAAATCGCCGCTGCCCAGTGCAGCGGCGTTTTTGTTAGCTATGCTCAATTCAGTCATAAGCCATTCGATAGTCAAGGAGTAGCCAACGATGCAACCGGTATTAGCCTTCGATGTATACGGCACGCTAATCGATACCCAGGGAGTCAAGGTTGAGCTAGAACGACGCTTGAAGGATGCTTCTCAAGCAGGCGCGTTTGCCCGCCGCTGGCGCGAAAAGCAGCTTGAATATAGCTTTCGTCGCGGTCTGATGGGCGCTTATATCCCGTTTTCGGAATGTACACTTGAGGCGCTGATATTCGTTGACCGGGCGCTACAGACAGGCCTTTCAGAGAATGACCGCGATCACCTAATGTCGGTGTATGGAGAGCTTCCTGCCTTTGCAGATGTGGTGCCCGCCCTCGACCAGTTTCGTGATGCAGGCATCCGCTGCGTGGCGTTTTCCAATGGTACGGCTGATGCCGTGACTCAGTTACTAACTCGGGCTGGCGTTGAGAGCCATATGGACGATGTGATCAGCGCTGACGAAATCAAACGCTTCAAGCCTGATCCCGCCGTGTATTCACACCTGCGAAGCCGCTTAGAAACCCGCCCGGAACATACCTGGCTGATTTCCAGCAACCCTTTCGACGTCATTGGCGCCACCCATGCCGGGTTGCGCAGTGCTTGGATACGGCGCAGTTCGGATGCTCCCTTTGACCCCTGGGCAATCGAGCCCGATATGACGGTTACCGATCTGGAAGCACTAGCCGAACGCATTATCCGTTAAGCTGTCAACGAGCAGCATGGCAGCGCATAATAGTGCACGTTTATCGATCTAGGATTCAAAAATGTCAGAGAAAATTTACTGTATCGCTGGTTTTAAACCCAAGCCAGGTAAAGAAGAAGCGGTGTTTAAAGCGCTTCAGTCATTAGAGCCAAATACCCACCGCGAAGATGCGTGCATTCACTATACGGTCACGCGTCAGATCGATAATCCTTTCGCTCAAGGCACCAGTTATCCAATCGTTTTTCACGAGATTTGGGCCAGCCGTGAAGAGTTCGAAGCGCACTGCCAGCGCAAAGAGATTCAAGACTTCTTCGCCAAGCACGTTGAGTCACCCGATGGCGATATCGAAGATGCTAACGTGTGCGTTTACACCGATGAGCCATGGAATTTTGACGCGCCCAAGGTATAACCCAAGCGTGTAGAATAGGCCAACGAGCTAAACAGAAGCTGAACGGAAAAGGAGCCAACATGACCGATAAAAAGATGAATGTCGAAAGCTTTAACCTGGATCACACCAAGGTAAAAGCTCCGTACGTGCGTTTAGCCGACATCAAAGAAGGCCAGAACGGCGACCGTATCCACAAGTACGACCTGCGGATTTGCCAGCCCAACAAAGAGCACATGGAGATGCCCGCGCTGCACTCGCTTGAGCACTTGATGGCTGAGATGTCTCGCAACCATACCGACAAGGTCGTCGATATCAGCCCGATGGGCTGCCAAACCGGCTTCTACATCGCGATGATTAACCACGACGATTACGATGGCGTGATTACTATCATTGAACAAACGCTCAATGATGTGTTGGAAGCCACCGAAGTGCCCGCCTGCAATGAAATGCAGTGCGGCTGGGCCGCCAGCCACAGCCTGGAAGGCGCCAAGGAGCTTGCGCGCAACCTGCTAGCCAAGCGCAACGAGTGGACGGAAGTGTTCGCTTAAGCTTTAGCTAACAGCACGCACGTTGTAAGCCAAACGCCTCCTGGGGAACCATTACCCAGGAGGCGTTTTTATAGCCAGGCTATTTAACGGATGAAAAGGCTCACCAACGATGACATGCTGGCACAACGCGCGCATTTTCCACCGGTGAGGCTTCGCTATGCTGTTAGACACTTGGCTTTTATACCTAATCGCCTGCATTGGACTGTCGCTCTCGCCAGGGCCCAACGGCCTGCTAGCGCTGACCCACGGTGCCATGCATGGCAGCCGCAAAACGCTATTTACTATTGTTGGCGGTGCCACCGGTTTTTTCCTGATTATTGCTCTGTGTATGTTTGGTATAGGAGCGCTGCTTAAATCATCGCTGGTATGGCTAACGGTGCTGAAATGGGTCGGTGGGGCCTATCTTGTCTGGCTGGGAATTCAGGTGTGGCGTTCGCCGCCGATTACGGGCGAAATCGATGTGAATGCTAGCCGAGCAAGTGGTTGGCATTTGTATCGTCAGGGCGTTCTGGCATCGATTACTAACCCCAAAGTACTGCTGTTTTTTAGCGCCTTTCTACCGCAGTTTATCGACCCACAGGGCAGTTTGGTGCTGCAATTCTTCGTACTAGCAGGTACTTTTGTGGTGATCGAATGCATCGTGGAAGGCCTGCTCGCCAATATGGCCAACCGAATTCGCCACTGGCTTAAACGCGTTGGCCGTGGCTTCAACCGCACTTGCGGTGGCATCTTTATCGCCATTGGCGCGGCGTTGCCTTTAAGGGCGTGAGTTCCGAATGGCTTTAGAGGGCAAATCAATTTGCGGTAAGGGCTTTGTACAACATGCTATAGTTATCCATTGACATCTTTATATGATGCCCTTATAAACGCGTGACAACCCATTACCTTAGGCGCCCATGTTCCTCCTGATCTCGATTGCCACGCTTTCGATCGCTTTATCCTTCCTATGTTCTATCCTCGAAGCAGCCCTGCTCTCCATTACGCCCAGCTATATTGCGAAGCTAAAAGAAGAGAAGCCAAAGCTACACGCCTCGCTGACGAAACTTAAAACCAATATTGACCGGCCACTTGCGGCTATTTTGACGCTCAATACGATTGCCCACACCGTAGGGGCAACCGCGGTGGGTGCTCAGGCGGCAATTGTGTTTGGTGAATCATCCATCGCTATTGTGTCGGCGGTGATGACGATGCTGATTTTGATCCTATCGGAAATTATTCCGAAGACTATTGGCGCAACTTACTGGCGCGGCTTATCCCCATTTCTACCACGCTTGTTGAAACCGATGATTTTGGGTCTGCTGCCTTTCATCTGGATATCGGAGCAGATCACCCGTCGCTTAGGTAAATCGGAGCACGATGTTGACTTGCGCGATGAAATTAAAGTGTTAGCCCGCGTAGGTCTGGAAGAGAAAGTGCTGGATGCAGATGAGTCACGCACGATTATCAACATGCTTAACTTGCACGATATTCTGGTGAGCAAGGCCATGACGCCGCGTACGGTTTGTGTCAGCGTGCTGCCGGATATGACCGTGGCAGACTTTGATGAACAGTATGGTAAAGCGCCGTTCACCCGATTCCCTGTGATGGATAACGGCGAGCAAGCGTTTGGCTATGTGCATAAAGCCGATATGTATCATGCAGATGACGCCAAAACGATGCGCGAGCTAATGCATCCGATTGGTAGTGTGGATGTTTCAAATAACGTAGAGCAAGTGTTTACTTCCATGCTCAAAGATCACCTTCATATGCGGGTGGTCTATGACGAGCATGGCACTTTTGTTGGCTTGATTACCCTTGAAGATATTATTGAAACCATTTTGGGACAAGATATCGTTGATGAGACCGACAATGTAGCCAATTTGCGGCACTACGCGAAACAGCAGTGGATCAAGCGTGTTAAGCGGGATGATAAAAGCGCTAAAACGGCAGAGTAATCCTGTTACAGCTTATAGACATGAAGCGGCGCCCTCGGGCGCCGTTTTGCTTTTTTAAACTCGGCTATCTTTAGTTTTTACCCTCTTTGAGTAGGGCTGGAAAAGGGAGTGAACGTTACCTTATGATTCGCTGTCTTAGTGCTAAATGATCTATAGTGAAGGTGTTGAAAGACAAATAAGGTATTAGGGCGTTTAACGCCCACTAAGGAGGAAAGCATGTCATTACGTATCAATGCAGTCGTGCCCGATTTTGAAGCGGAAACTAGCCAGGGTCCTATTCGCTTTCACGAGTGGATTGGCGATAGCTGGGCGATTCTGTTTTCGCACCCTAAAGACTTTACTCCAGTTTGCACTACTGAGTTTGGCGCCGTCGCGCAACTGAGTGCAGAGTGGAAGAAGCGCGGAACCAAAGTGATTGGCGTTTCTGTGGATGGCGTAGAAGATCACAAACGCTGGGGTAATGATATTCAAACGGTGAGCGGCAGCGAGGTCGACTTTCCGATTATCGCCGACGACGGCTTAACGGTGTCAAAACTCTATGACATGCTGCCAGAAGATGCCTACCTGCCTGATGGACGTACCCCTGCAGACAGCGCCACGGTTCGCTCGGTATTCATTATCGGCCCGGATAAACAGCTAAAACTTTCAATGACTTATCCAATGACCGTAGGCCGTAACTTCGCGGAAATCTTACGTGCTCTTGATGCATTGCAAACCACGTCAAAACACGGTGTTGCTACCCCGGCCGATTGGACCATTGGTCAGGATGTAATTATTCCGCCAAGCGTTTCGGACGCGGACGCCAAGCAGAAGTATGGCGATTACGAAACGGTTCTACCTTACCTGCGTAAGACGCCGCTGCTTTAATAAAGTGGTGTAACGAGCAAATAGCCAGCGCCGAGACGCTGGCTTTTTTATAAGATCAGCGCGGCGCCTCCAGCGCTAATTGCTCAATAGATGTGGAAACGCTGCGCGCTCCGGTGAGTATCTCATTGACGATGATCTCAATTTCCCCGACGCTGGCTTGGCTGGATTTACCCTGCTCAACGACTTGCTGCATGGCGTGAGTGGTTTTCTCTACCAGCGCACTGTTCTCTTTCAGCACTCGTGTAATGTCTTTGACCGCTTCGCTTGAGCCTTTGGCTAGACGGCGTACTTCGTTGGCAACGACAGCAAAGCCGCGGCCCTGTTCGCCTGCGCGCGCTGCTTCTACCGCAGCGTTAAGCGACAGTAGATTCGTTTGATTAGCTATTTGCGCAATGGACGCGGTAATTTTATTGATGTGGTCTGCTTGCTGATTAAGAGCGGCAATAAGCTGCTGTGCTTCATTTAATGTTTGCGTGGCTTGCGCTGAGTCTTCAAGTATTTGCTTGAGGTGTGTTAAACCGCTTTGCGCTATTTTTTCAGTCTGAGTGGATGATGTTTGTGCCCCTGGGCGGCCTCTGAGGCTTGAACTGAGCGCGTAATATCGGTAGCAAATTTAACTACTTTGATGATTTGACCCTGTCCATCGTGGATAGGGTTGTACGTAGCTTCTAACCAAATGGTGTTGCCCCGGGCATCAATGCGCTCGAACTTACCCTGCATAAACTCACCGCGGCTTAAACGCTCCCAAAAGTCCGGATGTTGCTGATAAAAAACGGGCGAACAGAATTTACGGTGATGGACGTCACGTATTTGATCAATCGAGTAGCCCATTGTTTGCTCAAAGTTACTGTTTGCATCCAATACATGCCCGTCTGGGGTGAACTCAATCACTGCCATCGAGCTGTCTAAGGCCTGGAGAATTGCTCGTTCCCTAGCTGCGTTCTGATGTTTTTGGGTGACATCGCTCGCCACTTTTAAGACTTGTACAACGTTACCGCGACGGTTTTTAATCGGCAGGTAAGTCGCCTCAAGCCAAATTTCATCACCTGTAGAATTCAAGCGTCTAAAACGCCCTTGCTGACTCTCTCCGGCGGCGAGGTTATGCCAAAAAGTCGTGTATTCAGGTTGGCTGCTCTCTTCCGTAAAGCAGAACATGCGGTGGTGTTGCCCCACAACTTGCTTAAGCGAATAACCTACGGCTTTCAAGAATAGCGGGCTCGCCTCTTTGATAACACCATTGGGGGTAAAAACAATACAAGCAGTGTGTTGCATTAAGGCGCTATGGTGAGGTGTTGAGCGTTGAAAGCTTAGCATTTAGAGGGCGTCTCTTTCGTACAGGGTTTGTATAGTTTTTGAATCATAAACGACCTGCAGCGTAAAATCACTTTTTTGTAGCAACGTAGTACAAAAAGTTATTTACACGATGTAAAGATTTTTTAAAGGAAGGAGCAAATGCAGAGAACATTTGCCTAAACTGGCTTAATGTAAATCATCCAGTTCGCGGTTTGGCGCGTGGGGTGAGGCGGGGTGGTGGTCGGCGATTTTATGTAACAGGTCAAACTGGCGGGCACAGTGTCGACAAGCCGGGCACATTGATAAGTGAATTCTAAGGGCTATTTTGTCACGCAGCGATAACACTTTTTCCTGCTTTAACGACATCAATCCCGTGGCTTCGCGGCACATGAGCATAACAAGGTTCTCCCCACTAATTTAACCAACCATGATCCAAGCACTCTCTTAACCGTAAACGCGCACGGTGTAAGATAACCCAGCAGTTAGTTTCGGTAATGCCGGTTTCCTTACAGATATCTGCGGTGGAAAGTCCCATCAATTCACGCAGGGTGAATACGCGAGCAATGCTGTCGGGCAAGGCGATAAGACAAGCGTCAAAAACCTGCCAAAAACGCTGATTTTCCAATACCTGTTCCGGCTCACCCCAGTGGCTTGGACGGGCAGCCGCCTGCCAGTGGCCATCAGATTGGAATAATCGATCAAGGGTATCGTCGTCTAAGTCCTGGGCTAAGGGTTGCCAAGTGCCTTGACGGCGCTGTTGGCGCAGTTGATCCAGAATTTTGTATTTTAAAATGCCAAATACCCATGTTTCGAACTCGGAGCGGCCCTCAAAGGTGGCGCTTTTCTCAAATGCCGTCATTAACGTTTCCTGTACAGCATCTTCAGCGGCGGTGGCATCACGCAGTTGTAGCCGCGCAAAAGCCACTAGCCGTGGCCGTAGTTGGGTAAAGTGAGCGGCGGCTAAGGTGGCGGTGAGTGGCACATTGGTTCCTTGCGTCAATGCCTTTTGATCAGTCGTGCTGATGAAGGCGGTCATTATTTTATTCATTAGGCGCTAGTGCGTTAAAGTACGTGCTGATACCAAGATAGACAACAATACTTCGTTGCGTTTTATACCTTTCTGATGATTAACCGAGTTTATGCTGTCCATGGAAAATACGTTGTTATTAGGGTTTTTGGGCAGTTTAACCGCTGGGCTGCTCACCGCTGTCGGCGCGCTACCGGTGCTGCTAGGCAAAACGCCGAGTCGTGGCTTTCGCGATTTGGCGCTGGGGTTTGCGGCAGGGGTAATGTTAGCGGCGTCCTTCTTCTCGCTGATAATTCCGGCGCTGGATGCCGCGGAAATCTACTACTCCGGTGGCCCCGTGCCTGCTGCGATTGTGTGTATCGCTATTTTGTTGGGCATGGGCGCGATTGCGCTACTTAACGAACACCTTCCCCATGAGCATTTCGCCCAGGGCCGCGAAGGGCCAGAAGCTGCCTCACTGCGCCGGGTATGGTTATTCGTGTTTGCCATCACTATTCATAACCTGCCGGAAGGTATGGCGGTCGGCGTTGGCTTTGGTGCTAACGGGCTAGAAGGCGGTATGCCGCTGGCCATCGGTATTGGCTTACAGAATATGCCCGAGGGACTGGCCGTCGCGGTGGCGTTGATGGGCGAAGGTTACTCAAAGTGGCGCTCATGGTCGATTGCCGCCTTAACGGGCTTGATCGAACCCATTGGTGGGCTGTTTGGCGCCAGCATTGTCAGAGTGTCGCAAATCCTACTGCCCTGGGGCCTGGCTTTTGCCGCGGGCGCCATGCTGTATGTCATCAGCCATGAAATCATCCCCGAAACCCACCGCTGCGGGCATCAGAAAAAAGCCACTTTCGGCTTGGCGATGGGCTTGGTCATTATGCTATTCCTGGATGTGTGGCTGGGGTAGGGGCGACGGCGTTCAGTGCGTTCAACGCAGCGCCTCCGCACCGCCGTGCGGACCGGTCTGCTTGCACAGGCGATGGTCGCTCAGCACATCAATAATATGGCAGTGGCCCACATTGCCCCCCGCACATTGATTGATCATTCGCTGCAGCTCGTCGCGCACTGCGGTGAGCCTTGCGAGCCGTGCTTCCGCTTCTGCTAGATGACGCTTGGCCAGTGTATCGACTTCATCGCAGGGCATTGTCGGTTGATCCGCCATTTGCAACAGCTCACGTACCGCCTCTACCGAAAAACCAAAATCCCGCGCATGGCGAATAAACGTTAAGCGGCGGACGGCGGCTGTGGTATATCGCCGCTGATTGCCTTCATTACGTGGCGCTGAAGGCAGAAGCCCAATGCGCTCGTAATAGCGCACCGTTTCTGGCTTGCAGCCGGATTCCCGGGCCAGTTCGCCAATGCCGATATAACGCTCTTCGTTGGCTGGTTCTGAGGTTTGAATATTCATGGCTTGAACCTCTAGTCGCTACAGGTATTACGCTATCCCTAAGATAGTCGAACTGGGAGCGCCATGCGATGACTGATACAACAGTAAAACCCTCACAAGCGTCGGCCGAGCCTACTACCTTGCGCGTGCAGGGGATGGATTGTGGTGGCTGCGAACGCAAAGTCGAAGCGGCGCTGGCGCGTTTGCAACATGTCGAAGAAGTCTCCGCGAGTTCTGTCGCCGGCTCGGTACGATTGACCGCGCCGCCTGGGAAAGCGCTGCCCCATGCCGAGATAGCGTCGACCATCACGGCGCTGGGATATCAGGTCATTGATGAGTCGGCGGACACGTCTGATGCGACACCACATACGCCTTGGTGGAAAACACCCAAAGGGCGTTTAGTGCTTGTTAGTGGGGCACTGCTGGCACTGGCTTGGGCACTCAAGTTTGCCTGGCCTAGCCTGGGTACTTGGCCATTTGTCGCCGCGACGGTGGTTGGCCTTGTGCCGATTATTCAGCGTGCTGGTCAGGCCCTGAAGATGGGGAATCCGTTCACCATTGAAATGCTGATGAGCATTGCCGCCTTGGGGGCGCTTGGGATTAACGCCGCCGCCGAAGCCGCGGTCGTGGTGTTTCTGTTTGCGGTGGGGGAAATGCTCGAAGGGGTCGCCGCCGCCCAGGCCCGCCGCAGTATTTCCGCGCTTTCAAAGCTGACGCCCTCTACCGCGCGATTAATGGAGCAAGGCAGTATTCGTGAGGTCGCTGCCGCTTCGCTTGAGCCTGGCCAGCGGGTGCAGGTGCGCCCCGGCGACCGGTTGCCCTGCGATGGGCAAATCATTGCCGGTCGCTCATCAATCGATGAGTCCCCGGTCAACGGTGAGTCAGTGCCCCGTGAGCGTGGCGAAGGCGAGGGGGTGTTTGCGGGCACCGTCAACCTGGATGGCGTGCTTGAGGTCGAGGTAACCAAAAGCGCTGAAAACAACACCATCGCCCGGGTGATCAAACTAGTGGAAGAGGCCCAGGCGGCCAAAGCACCGGTAGCCCGTTTTATCGACCGCTTTGCGTTTTATTACATGCCCGCGGTCGTGGGCGTGGCCCTGTTGGTGGCTATCGTGCCGCCGTTAGTCTCACCGATGCTATGGTCAGAATCTATCTACCGTGCGCTGGCATTGCTGCTGATTGCCTGCCCCTGCGCGCTGGTGATTTCGACCCCCGCGGCTATTGCCGCTGGGTTATCGGTCGGCGCGCGTAATGGCCTGCTAATGAAAGGCGGCGCGGTATTAGAGCAGCTAGGCAAGCTGAAACGCGTCGCGTTGGATAAAACCGGCACGCTCACCGCAGGCACGCCCACCGTCACCGATGTCGAGCGCTTTGACACTGGCGGTCGTGTCGATAAAAACAGCCATGACGAAATTGTGCGCCTTGCCGCTGCCCTTGAACAGGGCTCCAGCCACCCGCTCGCCGTGGCGATTAGTGACTATTTTCAGCAGCAGGGGCTGCCGACGCCGGTTGTGCAAGGAGCCCGCGCGTTGGCCGGGCAGGGGGTTGCCGGGCAGGTAGAAGGGCGTTCATTAACGCTGGCGAGCCCCCGCGCCGTGCAATCGCTAGCGCTTCTTTCTGATGACATAAAAGCCCGTATTGCTGCGCTGGAAGCCCAGGGCAAAAGTGTGGCCGTCTTGATAGAAGCAGAGAGCGAGAACGCGCGCCCGTTAGGGTTACTAGCGCTACGGGACGAGCCCCGAGAAGATGCTCGCCAAGGCCTTCAGGCGTTAGAGCGGTTAGGCGTTCAGGCGATCATGCTTAGCGGTGACAATGCCCGCACCGTCGCCGCCATTGGTGAGCAGTTGGGTATTGAAGCCGAAGGCGAGCTGATGCCCGAAGATAAAGCCCAGCGTGTGCGCGATTGGCAGGCGCAAGGGTTTGGGCCGATTGGCAAAGTGGGCGATGGCATTAACGACGCCCCAGCGCTGGCAGCGGCGGAAGTAGGCATCGCGATGGGCAGTGGTACCGATGTGGCGCTTGAAACTGCCGATGCCGCGCTGCTTAAAAATCGTGTCACGGGTATTGCTGAAATGATTGCGCTCTCGCGAGCGACCATGCGCAATGTCAAAACCAACGTGGCGCTGGCGCTCGGCTTTAAAGCGCTGTTCCTGGTCTCTACGGCGCTGGGGATTACCGGTATGTGGGTCGCCGTCATGGCAGACACGGGGGCGACCGTGCTGGTCACCCTCAATGCGTTGCATTTATTGCGCTACCGTTTTAACGACGTTTAACACCCATAACCCCGTTAGCGCTGGACGAACTAACCCTGGACGTACTAGCTCTTGACGTACTCACCCTGGACATACTCGACCAGCGCCTGGGCAAAGGAGTCGGTGCTGCCGGTGCCGCCCATATCGGGGGTGACCATGTCGCGGCGGGTTTCCAGCACGGTGCGAATACCCAGGCGGATTGCGTCGCCTTTTTCGTTCATGCCCAGGTGATCGAGCATTTGCGCAGCGGCCAGCAGTAGGGCACAAGGGTTGGCGATGTTTTTGCCTTCGATATCTGGCGCCGAGCCGTGTACGGCTTCAAAGATCGCGGCCTTCTCGCCGATGTTGGCACCAGGTGCCAAGCCCAAACCGCCGACCAAGCCAGCGCACAGGTCGGAAAGAATATCGCCAAACAGGTTGGTGGTGACCACCACATCAAACTGGTGGGGGTTCATCACCAGTTGCATGCAGGCGTTATCGACGATCATTTCCTGGAATTCGATCTCTGGGTACTCTTTGGCGATCTCGCGCGCGACGTCCAGGAACAGCCCCGAGCTGGTTTTGATGATGTTGGCTTTATGGACGGCGGTGACTTTTTTGCGACCGTTGTTTTTGGCCAGCTCAAAAGCATAACGCACAATGCGCTCAGAGCCTTTGCGGGTGACTTTGATCACTGAAATGCCGGTGTCACCATCGTCGATCATCTCTTGGCCATCGGAGAGATACGCGCCTTCGGTGTTTTCGCGCACGGTGATCATGTCGATACCGTCGTAGCGCGAACGGGTGCCGGGGAAGCTGATCGCCGGACGCACGTTGGCATACAGGTCAAAGTGGCGGCGCAGCTGTACATTGATCGAAGAGAAGCCTTTACCGATCGGCGTCGTGAGAGGGCCTTTTAGTGCGATACCGTATTTCTCAATGGCATCCAGCGATTCTTGAGGAATCAGCGTGCCGTGCTTTTCAAGGGCGCCTAAGCCCGCGTCAATATGCTGGTAAGTTAAGCCGCAATCTAACGCGTCAAGGACACGCAGCGTGGCATCCATGATTTCGGGGCCGATACCGTCGCCCTTGATGACTGCAATAGACTGGCTCATTGACTGCTCCTCTTTAATCGGCAGGTGGGCTGCACGTGCCGCTTCAACGAAAATTGTTGGGACTGGATAAGACGTCGTTTTCAAGCGTCATGGTACGCCAAATTGAACCTAGTGGGCACCCTGCTAAGGGCGTAGCACGGGTGCAGTGAGCGCTAATTGCTGGTAGAATCCTGGCGCTCTAACCGACGCGATGTCGATTCGCGCTTTACTGACAGCAAGGCATAACAGTAATGACCTTTTCACGATTATCGCAGGCACTGCCTGTTTCTGGGCTGATGACTCCGCCCTAGGTTGTTCCCCTCCTCAAGCGAAACGTCTCGACACGTTCATTGCGTTGTCACGGCGTTGCGGCACGCTATTGCCATTCATCCGCCGATTGGCGGGCCGAACCTCCGATTGCTCAAGCACTGGCTTATCCTTCTGATATCGCGCGTTTTGCGTGCGCCATCGTGTTGCGTCGAGGGTTTGTAAAACTTTAACCTCCATCCATGGACTCCCTGAATGTCTCTCTATAGCAAGCAAGAGTGGTTTTCCAACATCAAAGGCGACACGCTCTCGGGAATCGTTGTTGCCCTCGCTCTCATTCCCGAGGCGATTGCCTTCTCTATTATTGCCGGCGTAGATCCCAAAGTTGGCCTTTATGCCTCCTTCTGTATTGCAGTGATTATCGCTTTCACCGGTGGTCGTCCTGGCATGATCTCAGCAGCAACCGGCGCCATGGCGCTGCTAATGGTAACGCTGGTGCGCGAACATGGGCTTGAGTACCTGCTGGCGGCAACGCTGCTTACCGGTGTGCTGCAGATTGTGGCTGGTTATCTAAAGCTTGCCGACCTGATGCGCTTTGTTTCGCGCTCGGTGGTCACCGGGTTCGTTAACGCGCTGGCGATTTTGATCTTCATGGCGCAACTGCCGGAACTGACCGACGTGACCTGGCATGTTTACGCCATGACGTTGGCGGGCTTGGGCATTATCTATCTGTTTCCCTATTTACCCGTCATCGGTAAATCGATTCCTTCACCGCTGGTCTGCATCGTGGTGCTAACCGCGGTCTATATGATCAGCGGGATGGACATCCGCAGTGTCGGCGACATGGGTGAGCTGCCCGATACGCTGCCTGTTTTCCTGTGGCCCAGCGTGCCGCTGAACCTGGAAACGCTCTGGATCATTTTACCCTACGCGTTGATGTTGACCGTGGTGGGTTTGCTCGAATCGATGATGACCGCCACCATTGTGGATGACTTGACCGATACACCGAGTAATAAAAACCGCGAGTGCAAAGGGCAGGGGATTGCCAATATAGGTGCGGGGCTAATGGGTGGCATGGCTGGCTGTGCCATGATCGGTCAATCGGTGATTAACATTAAGTCCGGTGGCCGGACGCGATTATCGACGCTGATTGCTGGCGTGGTGCTCTTAATGATGGTGGTCTTTTTGTCAGACTGGGTATCCCAGATTCCCATGGCGGCATTGGTCGCCGTCATGATTATGGTATCGATCGGTACGTTCAGTTGGGAGTCGATCCGCGATCTGAAAAAACATCCTCTCAGCACCAATATCGTCATGCTGGCGACTGTGGCGGTAACGGTTAGCACACACAACTTGGCCATCGGCGTATTCGTCGGTGTGCTGCTGGCGGCGCTGTTCTTTGCCAACAAAGTGGGCAACATTCTCTACATCGGTTCAAAAGAGACCGAAGCGGGCAAGGAGCGTGAATATCAGGTGGTCGGCCAGGTATTCTTCGCTTCTTCCGAGCGCTTTACCGCTGCGTTCGATCTCAAAGAAAGCATTGAGAAAGTGACCATTGACCTTTCCCGTGCCCATTTTTGGGATGTGACGGCCGTTCAGGCGTTGGATCGGATCGTCATCAAGTTTCGCCGTGAAGGTACCGAGGTCGCTTTGGTGGGCTTGAGTGAAGCCAGCGCGACGGTAGTCGACCGCTATGCCGTTCACAATGATCCCAAAGCCGTTGAAAAGCTGATGGGCGGCCACTAATCACGCCAGGAGCGCACTATGACAGATCAAGTATTAGCCGCCATTGACGGCTCCCAATTCTCTGCAGGCGTGTGTGATTATGCCGCCTGGGCAAGCTTGGCCATGAAGGCACCGTTGGCCTTTGTGCATGTGGTCGACAATCATTCCGGCGCCCCTGAAGAGCAGAACCTCTCAGGCAACCTACGCTTCGGTGACCGCGAGCAGCTGATGAAAGAGCTTTCCGAGCTTGATGAGCAGCGCGCGAAGGTGAATCGCGAGCAAGGCAAATTAATGCTGGAAGCCGCCAAAGCACGCGCCATAGAGGATGGGGTCAACGACCCCATCACGCGTCAACGCAATGGCACCCTGGTGGAAAGCCTGTTAGAACTCGAGAAAGACATACGTTTGCTGGTCGTGGGCAAGCGCGGTGAAACCGCCCACCAAGCCAGTGGACATCTGGGTTCTAATCTTGAGCGGGTGGTGCGTGAACTGCACCGCCCCATCCTGATGGTGCCGAAAACCTTCAAGCGGCCAGAAAAAATCTTAATGGCGTTTGACGGCAGCAAAACGGCGCGTAAAGGCGTTGAGATGTTAGCCCGTTCACCGCTGTTTGCAGGCACAGAGTGCCATGTGCTGATCGTGGGCGCCGAAACGGCTGAACACCGCTCCGAGCTTGAGTGGGCGGTAAGTACGTTGCGCGAAGCGGGCCACCAAGCCGAAGGCGCTATTCGTGCTGGCGAAGTGGATGACGCTCTGCAGGATTATGAAAAAGAGCACAGTATTGACCTGTTGGTCATGGGCGCCTACGGGCACTCGCGGATTCGCCACCTCTTGGTCGGCAGTACCACAACGGCCATGCTTCGCGGTAGCCGTCTACCGGTGCTGATTTTGCGTTAACCCTGCGACTAGGCCGTATTGAGTCTATTGCCAAAGCCGGTGCTCGCTGCTTGCGTGTGCCGGCTTTTTTGCGCTTAATCCGCGTTAAGTTGGCTTATTTAATAATGCTAATGTTGCAATGCGGTTCTATGCTGATAGTCAAGTCGTTACCTATTCACTCAACGGAATAGCGCGAGGAGCCTGCCTTGATTATGCCTACGCTGGAAAAAAACCATGTCGGCTTCGATGAAGCCTCTTCTTCCCACCGTTTTGTCGTCGATCTACTGAATCAGGCCGATATTCAGCTGGATGGTCATCGCCCCTGGGACATACAGCTGAAAGCCCCTGGCGTTATCGATAGCGCCCTTTCGCGAGGCAACCTTGGGCTTGGCGAAAGCTACATGAACGGGGATTGGGAGGCCGAACGGCTGGATGAATTGTTTTATCGATTAATGCGCGCCCAGCTTGGCCAGCGTATTAAACCTACCCAGCTGGTTTACTACTCGTTGCGTTCTCGATTATTGAATCGCCAAACGGTCAAGCGTGCATGGGAAGTGGGCGAAAAGCATTACGATCTGGGTAATGACTTTTACGCCGCCATGCTCGATCAGCGCATGACCTATACCTGCGGCTATTGGAAAGATGCTCAAACTCTGGATGAGGCCCAGGAAGCAAAGCTTGATCTGATCTGCCGCAAGCTTGAGCTAAAGCCCGGTATGCGGGTGCTTGATATTGGCTGCGGTTGGGGAAGTTTTATGGCCTACGCCGCCGAGCATTACGGTGTGGAGTGCGTGGGGCTTACTATTTCGAAGGAACAAGCTGATTTTGGGCAACGGCTGATCAAAAAAGGCCTGCCGGTTGAGTTTCGCTTACAGGATTACCGCAATGAGCATGAACGATTTGACCGTATTGTCAGCATCGGCATGTTCGAGCATGTGGGGCATAAAAACTATCGTGAATTTATGACGGTCGCCAACCGCTGCTTAAAAGATGACGGGCTTTTTTTGCTGCATACCATCGGCAAGAATCTCAGTAATACGGTGACTGACCCCTGGATTGATAAGTATATTTTCCCCAATGGCGAGCTGCCCACGTTAGGGCTGCTGACAGAAGCCGCCGAAGCGCTATTTGTCGTCGAAGACGTGCATAACTTTGGGGCGGATTACGACCGTACACTGATGGCCTGGCACAAGAACTTTGAGGCGCACTGGGCAACGTTTAAAGACCAGTATGGCGAGCGTTTTTATCGCATGTGGCGTTACTACTTGCAGAGTTGCGCGGGTGCTTTCCGCGCCCGGGAAATCCATCTGTGGCAGTTGGTGATGAGCAAGCAAGGGGTGTTGGGGGGCTATCGCCGTATCAGTTAATTGCTCCTTTCTGGCAATAACTTCCCCGGCACCCAGCGCAAGAAGGCCACCATGCCAAATAGCTCTACCAGTGATTGAAACACAATTACCACGACCGCAGGCTGCCACGCGCTGGGCAGCGCCAGTGCCAGCGGTAACATGACAAAGGAATTGCGTGTGCCAAAGCTAAATGCCAGGGTTCTGGCGCTCGCGGTGGGCAGCGCAAACAGCTTACCAAGCCCCTTGCCCAGCAGGGCCGCAAAAAGCAAAAAGCCGATAAAGATAAACACCACCTGAATCAACACGCCGCTAAGGCCGACCACTGCGTTGACCTGGGAAGCCGATATGATAAATACCACCACCGCCAAGAGAGGAACGGGCAGCAGCCCCAGGCACGCCACGCCCCGTTCAACGCCTCGATGGCGCTTAGCAACATACTCGGTTAACCAGGCAAGGGCTAAGGGGGCAAGGATGATCCCTGTGAACGCGTTGACCAGCGCTGGGGTGAAGGCCAATTGAAACCACTGACTGCCCAAGAACAGCCATAAATAAACCGGTAAGGCGATCATTTGCACCAGCAGCAGGAGCGGGGTAGCAGCAACGGCGCGGGCGCCATCTCCTTTGCCTAGCTGGGTGAAGGTAATAAACCAATCCGTGCAGGGTACTAGCAGTACTAGCAGAACACCTGCCAGCACCGCCGGAGAAAGCGGTAGCCATAAAACGAACAGCGCTAAAAAGGCGGGAATGGCGATAAAATTACCGACCAGCAACGCCGCCATAAAGCGCTTATCGCTGAAACTGCGGGCAATGTTTAGAAAGGGGATTTGGGTAAAGGTGGCATACAGCAGTATGCCTAATAGCGGCCATACTAACGGCGCTAGCCGCTCGGCGAATCCTGGCGCCCTGATGCCCAGCGCTAAACCCAAGCCAATGAATAGCAGATAGAACCAAGACTGATGCTTTTCCATCTGATCGCGCATACTGGCTCGTCCTTAAGCTGACGGTTTTGCTAACGAGAAAGCGCCATGCGTTCACCTACTACGGCGGCGCCCAGCCACAGCGGTAGGCTGACCACGATATACACCAGCGCCATTGCGGGTTTGCCCACCTGTACCAGATACAGTGTCTCTAAGCTAAACAGCGAAAAGGTGGTAAACCCGCCGCAAAACCCGGCGACCAGTAACGGTTGCAAATGCGCCATTGAGCTATGGGGGGAGCGCGACAGGGTGGCAGCCAACCAGCCAATTAAACAAGAACCCAGCACATTGACGATGAGGGTTCCCCAAGGAAAATATCCCCCTAATGTCGCCTGAGATAATAGCGAAACGCCGTAGCGCAGCATGCTGCCGACACCGCTGCCGATACCCACGGCAAGGTACGCCTTCCAGGCACTCATAAGGTCGCCCCTGACAGCGGCGCGCCTGAAAACAGCCAGCCAAGCGTCACCATGGCTAACCCAAGAAATAGTGTGGCACCGATATTAACGCTAGCGCGCAATCGTTGATGGCTTTGCCATAGCTCAATGGTCTGTAAACTAAAAGAGGAAACGGTGGTGTAACCACCTAGTAAACCGACCACCGTAAACAACCATAAAGGCGACGAAGTGGCTGGTAATACTTGGGTGCCAAGTAGCCAACCTGCCACAAAAGCGCCGCTAGCATTAACGAACAATGTGCCCCAGGGAAACGCCTTGCCTAGACAGCGAGCCATTAGGTTGGAAACCGCAAACCGCCCCATGCCACCCAGCGCGCCGCCTAGTGCAACCAGCAATACGTTTGTTAAGCCATACCCCATGCTTTTCCCCGTAGGCGTTCTGTCAACAGGCCGCAAGTGTAGCATGCACTTTTATAAGCGTAGCCGGGTAAAAGGCGTTTTAATGCGTCGCGACTCAATCAGTTAGTGTAGAAAATGATGTGAGAATAGACGAAAGAGGCCGTTACAGCGTCAGCTCAGTTTCCTTGGAAGAAGCCCCCTGTTTCACTGATTGGGTGGCAAGGTTGATACCCGCGATGACGGCCTTAAGCGATGCGCTCACGGTGTCGCTGTCCTCGGCCACCGCGCAGAGCCGCTGGCCATCGATATTGAGCTGCACGAAGGCGATCGCATTAGCCTCGCTGCTAGCACCGAGGGAGTGCTCGCTATAATCGATAATGCCCACGCTGCTGCCGGAGTGGCGTTGCCACGCGTCGGTAAACGCCGACATCGCGCCGTTGCCCTTACCTGAAAGGCGCAGCGTTTCTTCACCCTGTTGCAGCGTGAGCTCCATACCTTCCTGCTGACCTTTGGAGAGCCGATAATCGACTAATGAAAGCGGCGCTTCCTGGGTGAAGTGGTCAAACATCACCTGGCGAATCATTTCACTGGAGAGTTCGCTGGCGCGTTTTTCGCTCTCTTGCTGCACGTAAGGCGCCAAGGCCAGCATCATCCAGCGGGGCAGGTTAATGCCGTAATCGCGTTCCAACAGGAAGGCCATGCCGCCTTTGCCCGATTGGCTGTTGACGCGAATCACCGCCTGATAATCGCGGCCGATATCGTGGGGGTCAATGGGCAAATAAGCCACTTGCCACGGCTCATCGGGCTTCTGGTGTTTGAGCGACTTACGAATGGCATCCTGATGGCTACCTGAGAAGGCGGTGTAGACCATTTCGCCTACCCAGGGGTGGCGTGGGTGTATCGCAATCCCGGTGCACTCGTTGACCACCTGAATGATTTCATCGGGATTGGAAAGATCCAGTTCAGGGTCGATGCCCTGGCTATACAGGTTCATCGCCAGGGTGACGATATCCATGTTGCCGGTACGCTCGCCATTGCCCAGCAGCGTGCCTTCTACCCGCTCGGCGCCAGCCAGCAAGGCGAGTTCGGCAGAGGCCACCGCGCCGCCGCGGTCGTTGTGGGTATGCACCGAGATAATCACACTGTCGCGGCGGCTGATGTGCTGGCAGAAATACTCGATCTGGTCGGCGTGGTGGTGCGGGCCTGCCACTTCCACCGTGGTGGGCAGGTTGAGAATGCATTTGTTGTCGGGCGTTGGCTGCCAGACATCCATTACTGCTTCGCAGATCTCCAGCGAGAAATCGATCTCGGTACTCGAAAAGCTTTCCGGGGTGTACTCGAAACACCAATCGATATCGGGGTATTGATCGGCGTAGGTTTTGACCCAGGTTGCCCCCTGCACGGCGATATCGACAATGCCGGCACGATCCATCTCAAACACCCGCTCGCGTTGGATGGTGGAAGTGGAGTTATACAGGTGAACAATGGCGCGCTTGGCGCCCACCAGCGAGGCAAAGGTCTTCTCGATCAGGTGCTCACGGCACTGCACCAGCACGGCAATCGTGACGTCTTCGGGAATTTGGTCCTCTTCGATCAGCCAGCGCACGAAGTCGTAATCGGGCTGGCTGGCCGATGGAAAGCCCACCATGACTTCTTTAATACCTACACTGACGATTTGATGCCAGAAGCGCTGTTTTTGCTCAACGGTCATCGGCTCTAGTAGCGCCTGGTTGCCGTCGCGCAGGTCTTCGCTCACCCAGATCGGGGCGTGTTCAAGGTCACGATCCGGCCATTGGCGGTTGAAAGCAGGTACACGGGGCGCAGGGCGATACTTACGATGATCGAAAGCGGACATGGTGGATTTCCTAAGCGTAGCTGGTTGGTTGAATCGGCTGCTTGTGGCGACCGCACTACTTCGTTGGCTGCTTTTGACAGCCTACCCAGTGTAGGCGGTTTGCCGCGCTAGGTTCTTGCGAAAATAGGCGCTTCACGCACATAATTAGCATAAAATATCGCTATTAATTATTTTTCTGGTAGGAGCTGCTTATTATGTCCGTATCGCCACTGGTGTTGGATCGTTTTGACCGCCACATACTGGATATCGTGCAGCAGGAAGGACGGATCAGTAACCAGGAGTTAGCCGACCGTATCGGGCTTTCTCCTTCACCTTGTTTGCGCCGGGTAAGAGCCTTGGAGGAGCATGGGTTGATCCTGCACTACCGAGCGGAAGTCGATTCCCGTCAACTGGGCTATCAACTGATGGCGCTACTGCATATTTCCATGGACCAGCATACGCCGGAACGCTTCGATAACTTCGAACGTCATATACGGGAAATCCCCAATGTCATCGAGTGTTTGATCATCACTGGCCAAGCGGCGGATTTTCAACTCAAAATCCTGGTGCGCGATATGGATGACTATCAGCACCTGCTCTTGCACGTGATCAACCGGATAGAAGGGGTGACAGGGGCGCACACGAGTTTTGTCCTACGCCGGGTCTTTGAGCATCGTCCGGTCCCGACAGATCGGCGTTGATCAAGCAGGCATGGTCAAGAGTCAGTAAAGCGGTTTACACTGCCGTCCTAACGTCTATTAGGAGTTTTTGCTATGAAAATTCAGCGCCACGATACGAAAGCCCGCATGAGCCGTGCGGTGATACATCAAGGGGTTGCCTATTTTTGCGGGCAAGTAGCAGGCCCAGAGGCCCGCAATGGCGATATCACCGCCCAGACAGAAAGCATGCTGGCGCGGGTGGATGCGCTGTTAAAAGAGATTGGTTCAAGCCGCGAGCAGTTGCTTAGCGCAACGGTTTACCTAAAAGATGGCAGCGACGTGGCTGCCATGAACGAGGTATGGGATGCCTGGGTGCCGGAAGGCTATGCACCGGCACGCACCTGCGTATGCGCGCCGCTGCCCTCAGAAGAACTCAAAGTGGAAATTACCGTGACTGCCGCTGTGAGCTAACGCGCTCTCGCCTTACCCTTTACGTTCTTTTCCATTCACTTACTGGGTTTTTCTACCGGAAAGCGCGTGTCGCGCAGGCTGTCTTTGATTTTCTTGAGGTGGGGTAGAAAGTCTTCGCCACGCCTCAGGGTCACCCCGGTGGCCAGCGCGTCGATAAGCGTTAACTGAATGACCCGTGATGTCATGGGCATGTAGTGGTCGGTGTCTTCAGGCGTCGCGACATCCAGCGTGGCGGTACATTCGTTGGCTAACGGTGAGTGGGGCGCTGTAATGCCTAACACGACCGCGCCCGCGTCCCGCGCAAGGCGGGCGATATCGACTAATTCTCGGGTGCGGCCCGTGTAGGAAATAATCACGACAACGTCCCCGGTATGGCAAGCGGCGGCCACCATGCGCTGCATCAGTACGTCTACGTAGGCCATTACCGGCAGGTTGAAGCGGAAAAATTTGTGTTGCGCGTCCTGGGCCACCGCACCGGAGGCGCCCAAGCCAAAAATATGGATCTGCTTGGCCTGGGTAAGGTAGTCGACCATGCGCTCGATGGCGGCCATGTCGATTTCCCGCTGCGCTTCATCCAGCGCGGCAATGGTGGCACCAAAAATTTTATGGGTGTACTGAGTGGCGGTGTCGCCAGGCTCCACGGCCCGGGTCACGTAAGGCGTGCCGCCCGCCAGGCTCTGAGCGAGCTTAATCTTAAAATCGGGGTAGCCTTTGGCGCCAAAGTTGCGGCAAAAACGGTTAACCGTAGGCTCACTTACACTTGCCGCCTGGGCTAAGCTGGCAATGCTAAGGCTGGTGGCGACCGTTGGGTCCTCAAGAATTACATTGGCGACTTTACGCTCTGAGCGGTTGAGTTCCTCTAAACGTTCGCGTAAGCGGTCAAGTAAGTCATGAGCCATTAACGGCCTCCCTATGCGTAGTAGAAAAAAGCGGCTTCCATTCGGTGCACCATGTTACAAATTCTTCGGCAGGCAGCGGGCGAGCGTAAAAGTAACCCTGGGCCGCTTCACAGCCGATTGAGCTCAAGTAGGCCGCTTGAGCCGATGTTTCGATGCCTTCGGCCACCACATCGCAGCCTACACTGTGGGCAAGCTGGGTGATGGTATTCGCCAGTTGGCGATCAATCGCGCTTGTTTCCAGGTCCATCACAAAGGCGCGATCGATTTTCAGTGTCGAGAAGGGCAGCGTCTTAATATACGCCAGCGATGACTGACCCGTGCCAAAATCATCGATCGCTACCGCAATGTCCATTTGCGAAAGTAGCGCAAGCTGTTGGCGAGCGTGGTTCATGTCGCTCATCAGCCCGGACTCGGTTACCTCCAGGGCGAAGAAACGCTGGGGGATCTGCTGTGCTTCAAGCCGGGCCAAGAGCTGCTGAGCAAAGTCTTTACGCGTCAGCTGGCGCGCGGCCACATTGACCGCAATGTGGAAATCATCGTTGAGCAAGTTTTGCGCCCGCCAGGCAGTGATATGCCGCATTGCTTCCGTCAGCACCCAATCGCCTATGGCAAGAATATCACCGCTGGCTTCGGCCAGTGGAATAAACTCACCAGGCGAGATAACGCCGTATTCGGGATGGTGCCAGCGCAACAGTGCTTCTGCGCCCAGAATCTTATGATCGGCCAGCGATAGCTTGGGCTGAAAAGCGAGCGACATTTCACCTCGCTCGGTGGCGCCACGGATCGCCTGCTGAATTTGCAGGCGGTGCCGCTGCCGGGCTTCGAGAACGGGCGAGTAATGCTGAACCAGCAGCGACCCCTGAGGCGGTAAAGCCAGCGCGGCCATGTGCACCAGCCGTTCTGGCTCGAAATGACCCGGCTCGCCACTGATACCAATGCGTGCACTAACGGGCAGCAGCATCGCCTCCAGTGCCTGATCCTGCTCAAAAATGTGCAGTAACTGATCGGCCATCTGCGCTAGTTTGGCCGGGTCTGCTGTCGGGGTGATCACCAGGAGCTCGCTACCTCCCCACAAGCCTAGCAGACAGTCGAGACTGAGCTGCTGACGAAGACGTTGACTAACGAAATGAAGCAGTTGGTCGGCGACCCGGTAGCCGTGCAGACGCACTACGTCTTCTAACTTATCGAGCGCGATAAACAGTAGCCCTGTGCCGGAAGCCTGCAGGGCAGCCGCTTGGAGTGCCTGGCTTAATCCGCGTCGGTTAGGTAGCTGAGTAATGGGGTCGGTGCGCGATTGGCTATCGAGCTCCTGCGTACGCTTGGCGATCATGAGTTCTAACGTATCGACCTGCTTATCGCGCACTTGGTAGCGGTGCTCGACATCTAACGTGTTGCGGATACGTTGCAGCACTTCATCCTGCTTGAACGGTTTCGTGATGAAGTCGCGCACCCCTAACGCCAGCGAGCGTTGGCGGGTGGCGTCGTCAATTTGGGCGGTGAGCACGATAATGGGAGGCATCTGCTCGTGAAAGTGAGCGCTAAGTTGCTCAATAACGGCGTAGCCATCTAGATGAGGCATGCGAATATCCAGCAGCAGTAGGTCTGGCATTTGCTGCTGGCAGTGTTTAATGACTTCTCTTGGGTCATTGATACCGTGGATATTTTCAAACCCATACTCGTCGAGCAGGTCGAGCATCAATTCAATGTTGACCGTATTGTCATCGACGACTAGTAAGTGTTTTTCGGTAAGGCTCATGGCTCCTTCCTTACCACCGGCTGTAAAAACTGCTGCAGCGAGCGGATAAGTTTGTCGATGTTAATTGGCTTGGTTAGATAGTCGACAAAACCGGCTGCTAACCCATAGCGGAGGTCTCGCTCCATCGCGTTGGCCGACAGCGCAATGACGTTGATGTGCTTGAGCGTCGGCGTTTTTTGTATTTCTGCGAGCGCTTGATAGCCGTTCATGCCCGGTAAATGGATATCCATTAGTACTAAATCAGGCGGTGAGTGACGCATAATATCCAGCCCCAGTTCTGCACTCACGACGGTTTGCAGCTCAATATGGGGGTAGTCTTCTATAATATCTTCCATGAGCCGCTGGTTGGTCGGGTTGTCTTCAATATAAAGCACTTGAAAGGTTCGTTCACTAACGCTGACTGACTCCGCATTTGCATTCGTTGGCAGCGCTGCTTGAGATAAGTCGTTTTCCGCTAGGGGCAATGTAAACCAAAACGTTGACCCTTCACCGGGCACGCTTTCAAACCCAATACGCCCCTGCATACGGCCAATGAGTTCACGGGTAATGGCCAAGCCAATACCCGTGCCTTCCGTTGCATCGTGCTCGGCACCAAGCCGATTGAAGGGTTCAAACAGCTCATGCTGACGTGCCGCCGCAATCCCTTTGCCTGAGTCCGTCACACTAATACACAGTTCATCGTCCTGTTGGCTTACCGAAATGGTGATAGTGCCTTCATGGCTATTGTACTTAATGGCGTTCGAAAGCAGGTTAAGCAGTACTTGCTTGGTGCGTGTGTAATCGGCGGTGACTTGCCAGGGCGCCGGAAAGGCGGGCCGAATTAAGGTTATCCCGGCGGCTTCGATATTGGCTTCAAGGGTGCTGCAAGCATCGTCGATCACCGTGGTGACCGACATCGCTTCCAGTGATAGCGATAGGTGGCCTGCTTCGATTTTGGCGAGATCCAGCACTTCATTGATCAAGCTAAGCAGGTGTTGGCCGCTTTTCTCAATTTGAGCCACTTGGCGATGCTGCTTGTCGCTAAGGGGATCGCGCCGAGCTTTGGCCAGCAGTTGGGAAAAGCCGATAATGGCATTTAGCGGCGTGCGCAATTCATGACTCATTGAGGAAAGAAACTCACTCTTCGCCTGATTGGCTATTTCCGCTTGATCCCTTGCGCTGGCTAAATCCTGGGTTACCTGCTCGCGCTCGGCCATTTGGCTGTAAAGGTTAATGAGCAGGGCGCAAGTATCCGTAAACGGCTGAAGCCAGTCTAAGAGCGCTTGGTTTAGCGGCTGCTTGCTATTAGCAATCGCGAACATGCCGATAAGCCGCTCGCCACTAATAATAGGCACGCCCAGATAATTATGCAGAACGGGATGCCCAGGGGGAAAACCGCCGCGATTCACATGGCTGTAGACATCGTTGGTCATGATGACTTCGCCATACGCAAATACACGGCCAAGCAGTGATTTGGGGTTGGTAAGCGTCATATCACCGCTGCGTAACCGCTCCATTAGCAGGCGTGAATCCTCGCTCCACGATAAGTCGGTGATCGCATGGATTTTAAGCGCGTTGGTCGTGCTGGTGGGCATCACTTCACCAATCAGCGCGTAGTCGCTGTCGGTCAGTTCGCGTAGCGCTTCCAGCAAAAAGGTCCATAGCCTTTTGCCTGACATCAGCGCTTGGTAATCGGTAATCCCTTGGTGTAGCACTTTGAGCAGGTTTTGCTCTTTGCGCATCCTACGGTTAGCGTTGTAAACCTCGGATAAATCGGTAAGAACGCCTAAAAACTCGACCACTTCACCGTGGTCATCGTGAATGGCATTAATCGCCAGGTGCACGGGGACATGGTGGCCCTGTTTATGCAGCGCCTCAACTTCACGGCCGCGCCCAATGACTTTGGGTTCACTGCCCGCAATGTAGCGGGCGATAAACGCATCATGCTGTGAACTAATCTCGGGCGGGGTAAGCACCGCGACGTTTTTGCCCAGCAGCTCGTGCTCCTCGTAGCCGAGTAAATTCAGTGCAAAGGGGTTGATGCCGATAATACGGCCCGCTTGATCAATGCGGACTTTCGCTGTCGCGCTTTTGTTAAATAGGGCTTCAAAGCGGCGAGCAGTATGGGCCAGATCGATTTGTAGCTTATGCTGGCGGAGGAGCTCTTCTACCTGACCCGCCAAGCTTTTGAGCAGTTTTAAATCGCGTGGGCTGAAGTCGCGGGGCTGACGATCAATCAAGCACAGCGTGCCTATCGCCATGCCATCGCTGGGCCTTAGGGGATAACCCGCGTAAAAACGAATACGGGGAAGGCCTTCGACCAGCGGGTTATCGATAAAGCGTTCATCGTGCAGCGTATCTTCGATGATGAGCGGCGCATCGATCGCAACCGCATGGGCACAAAAAGAGAGCTCACGTGAGGTTTCACATATCTCAAGCCCCTGGTGCGATTTAAACCACTGGCGCTCTTTATCGACCAATGAAACCAACGCAATGGGCACGTCAAACAGATCGCGGGCCAACTGCGTCATGCGCTCAAAGGCTCTATCAAGCGGTGTGTCGAGTACTTGTAAAGCATGCAAGGCCGCCAGGCGTTGTGTTTCATTTTGAGGAGTATCTGGGGCTTGCATGGACATTCCAGAGCAGTGAGTTAATAAAACATAGCATTATAACTATCGGCGATGGGGACTTCAGCTTTAACCGAGCCCCAGCAGCTTCATTAACCAACGCCGATAAGGTGGGTAAAGCAGGTGGCTAGGGGTACGCCTTGATTGATAAAACACTCCGCGCAAATGGCTAAAGCGCTCAAATCCTTGGCGGCCATGGTAGGCGCCCATGCCGCTCTCCCCGACACCGCCAAAGGGTAAGGAAGGCACCGCGTGGTGGAGCAGTGTCGCGTTAAAAACCAGTGCCCCAGAACGGGTGGATTTCAGCAACTGCTGCTGCAAGCCTTTATCGTGGGTGAAGGCATAAAGGGCTAAGGGGTGAGGTCGCGAATTGATAAAGTCGATAGCGGCAGACATGTCACGAACGCCCACGACAGGCAGGCAGCGGCCAAAGATTTCCTCACGCATCACCTCCAGACGCTGATGCGGGTCGATGATCAAGGCGGGGGCATGCTGGCCGTGATCGATGACTCGGCAGCCGTGGTCGTGGGCTTCTTGGAGCATGGCTTCCAGCCGCTGTTGATGCGTGTCATCAATCGGGGAGGTAACGGCGTGGTCGTCGGGCCGTTGCTGCTCAATGGCGTGGTTTAATGCTTTCACCACGGCGTTAATATGGCGGCTTTCTACCAACACGTAGTCAGGAGCGATACAGGTCTGTCCGCCATTCACTCCTTTACCAAAAATAATCGCCGCTGCCGCTTTATCGACATCCACATCGCCCGCTACGATAGCGGGCGATTTGCCGCCCAGTTCCAGCGTTACCGGCGTTAAGTTGGCCGCCGCCGCTTGGGCAACTTGCCGTCCCACCGCCGTCGAGCCGGTGAAGACCAAGTGATCAAACGGTAAGCGGCTAAAACGACGCGCGACGTCTATGTCGCCGTCCACCACCTTAAACTCTTCAGGCGTAAAGTAGCGGGACACTAACTGTTTCAGCAGCGCGCTGGTCGCGGGGGTATGCTCGCTAGGCTTGAGCATGACGACATTACCTGCCGCAAAGGCATCCACCACGGGCATTAGCGACAAGCTCCAGGGGTAGTTCCACGGGGAAATCACCCCCACCACCCCTAATGGCTGCGGTGCAATGCGGGCCCGAGCGGGGAGTAGCCGCCACGGCACACTGACCGACCAAGGCCGCATCCAACGCCACAAATGCAGCCTGGCATGGCGAACAGCGTGCAGTACCGCGCTAATTTCAGCCATGCGTATCTCGACGTCACTGCGTTTGCCAAAATCGGTTTGGATGGCCCGAATGATGTCTAGCTGATGATGTTTGGTCATGCGCGCCAGGCGGGCCAGCCGTTCCCGCCGCACCGTGAGTGTTGGGTAGGGGAGTTGGTCGGCAGCGTGACGCTGCGTTTGGAAGTCACCCGTTAGGTCGCGCTTCATGGCCTCTCCTGGTGCGCCGCTATCGGCGCGAGTGATAAGCGTGGGTAGGGCGGTCAGTATCAAGGGCTGCCGTTAATGGTTAATGTAAATGGGTTGGGCGTCCCGTTAGTGTAAAGTGGTGCGGGTAATGTCGATGGCTAAGCCAGCACGCGCATTTGAGGTTTCCCCTTTCTTTAAGCCCCACACTCCTTGGAAGGTGCTATGCCGTCTAGTCCACTGTCGCTCACTATTCTACCCACCATTGGGGCCGTCACGGCAAGCCAGTGGGATGCACTGGTAGATAGCGATCAGCCATTTTTACGCCATGCGTTTTTACATGCCCTGGAAGCGAGTGGCTCCGTCAGCCTGGCGACGGGTTGGGAGCCTTGCCACCTAAGCGTATGGCAAGGTGAGCAATTGGTCGCAGCGATGCCGATGTACCGTAAAAATCACTCCTACGGTGAGTATGTGTTTGATTGGGGCTGGGCGGAAGCGTTAGAAAATGCCGGTGGTCGCTATTACCCTAAAGCACTTAGCGCGGTGCCGTTTACACCGGTGCCCGGCACGCGCACATTAATCGCCAGCCATGTTGATGCGAGCGCCGTGCGCACCCTGTTGGCAGAGGCATGGCGTGAACAGTGCGCAAGTCAGGCGCTGTCAAGTTGGCACTTGCTGTTTGCCAATGAAAAGGATGTTGCCGCTTGGCAGGCGCAGTGCCCCGACCTCATTACCCGAGAAGGGGTCCAGTTTCAGTGGCATGATCGGGGGTTTGGCGATTTTGATGGCTTTTTGGATAGCCTCACTTCCAAGCGCCGCAAAATGATCAAGCGTGAGCGCCGCCTGGTCGCCGACCAAGGCTTGAAGGTCGCTCGTTTGGAAGGTGATGCGATTACTCCCGCCGACATGGCACATTTTTATCGCTGCTACGCCATTACCTACCATGAACGTGGTCGACCGCCCTATCTAAACCATGATTTTTTTGAGCGCCTGCGCCAAAGCATGCCGGGCGCCCTCGTGCTGGTTCAGGCCTCTATAGAGGGTCGTCCGGTGGCGGCAGCGCTCTATTTCCGGGGTAGCCGTTCACTTTATGGCCGCTATTGGGGAAGCGAGGTAGTCGCTGACTGCCTGCATTTCGAAGCGTGTTACTACCAAGGGATTGAGTACTGTTTACAACAGGGCTTGACGCTGTTTGATCCGGGCACGCAAGGCGAACATAAGCTCGTGCGTGGGTTTGCCCCCCAGCGTGTGCAGTCGCTGCACTTTATCGGCCATCCGGGCCTGGCCGCGGGTGTGGCGCAGTTTTGCCATCAAGAGGGTGAATACGTAAGCGCTTACCGCGAGGCAGCCCACGAAGCGCTGCCCTTTAAGCGTTGATTTAAATAACGCGTGGCTCGCTGGTGGTGCGCCTTGATGGCATAATGCGCGCCAATCAGAGTGCCTAAGGGGCAGCGCCTCTTTTTTAACGCGTTATTTTTTAACACAGCCAAGTCGTCAACTTATCGGTGACAGGGTGTGGGGCAGGTGACAGGAGAACGGTGATGCGCAAATGGGTCGTGATGGCACTGCTTGCCGTGTTGGCACTGCTGCAGTACGAGCTTTGGTTAGGCAACGGCGGCTGGCGCGATTTACAGCGTGTGGAACAGCGTGTGGCGGTGCAGGAAGCGGAAAATGACCCCATGCGCGAGCGCAATGCGCGGCTGGCCGCTGAAGTGACGGATTTGAAAACCGGGTTGGACGCCATTGAAGAGCGGGCGCGTAGTGATATGGGCATGGTGCGTACCGATGAGCAGTTCTTCTGGGTGCCTGGGGTGGCAATTGAAAGTGAGCTGATCGGCATCAATGCCGGGTTGGTCGCGCCTCAGGAGCCGGCACAGTGAGCCAAACGTGGCTAGTCGTTCCTGCCGCGGGCCAAGGCCGCCGCATGGGAGCAGATAAGCCTAAGCAGTATTTACCTTTGGCCGATGGGCAGCCGGTGCTGGCGCATACCTTGGCACGGCTCTATGCCGCCTTTCCTAGCGCCCGCTTGGTACTCTGCTTGGATGTGGATGACGGCTGGTTTTCGCCGCACTGGGTGCCGTTCGCTGATTGGCAGCGCGTGCCTGGCGGCAGTGAGCGAATGGACAGCGTCTTAAATGCGTTGCATGCCATGGCCGCCGAGAATGATGATGTCGTATTGGTACATGATGTGGCGCGTCCCTGCGTTACGAAGGGCGATTTATTGGCCCTTTATCAAGCCGCCTCTTCCCATGCGGCTGGCGCGCTGTTGGCGATGCCTGTCGCTGATACGATGAAACGTGCCGATGCCCAGTGTTTGAGTACCCAGACAGAATCTCGCGAAGGCCTATGGCACGCGCTGACACCTCAAGGGTTTCGCTTTGGGCTGCTGCGTCGCGCGTTAGAAACTGCCCGCCAGCAGCACACCATGGTGACCGACGAAGCGTCAGCCGTCGAAGCGTTGGGCGAATACCCGCAATTGGTAAGCGGGCGGCGCGATAATCTTAAAATTACTCACCCAGACGACTTAGCGCTCGCGGTGGCGATTATGGACGCCCAAGAAGCTCATGCCGCTACCAAGCTTTTAACCACTGAGCCTCAAACAAACGGGCTTTAATCAACTAGCGCTGATTCTATAGGAGCTTAATAATGCGTATCGGCCACGGATTCGACGTCCATCGTTTCGGCCCCGGCGACCATCTGATGATCGGTGGGATTAAGCTACCGTTTGGCCATGGCTTTATCGCTCATTCTGACGGCGACGTGTTGCTGCACGCGGTTAGTGACGCGTTGTTAGGCGCCTGTGCATTGGGTGATATTGGCCGCCATTTTCCCGACACCGATGCAACGTGGGCGGGAGCCGACAGCCGCGCGCTGCTTCGCCATGTGGTCACGCTGGTGCAACAGCAGGGCTATGGCGTGGTGAATCTCGATGCCACGCTAATGGCGCAGGCGCCTAAAATGGCGCCGCATATCGACGCAATGCGTGAAGTGATTGCCGCTGACCTTGGGATTACACTGGGCCAAGTGAACGTCAAAGCCACGACCACCGAACGATTGGGGTTCACCGGGCGCGGTGAAGGCATCGCCGCGGAAGCGGTGGTGCTACTTAATCGTGCTGGGGCGCTTAATGATTAAGATGCCCGTTTGGCAGCGCAGTCTAGACCCTCGATTCGGCCCACCCAAGCCGGGCCAGTACCGAGCACAGCCAGAAGATTTCTGGGTCGACGAGCAGCTTGATTTTACGCCTGAGGCGCATGGTGAACATCTATGGCTACGTGTTGAAAAACGTAACCAATCCACGTTAGAGGTGGTGAAGCTGTTAAGTCGGCTTTGTGATGTCACGCCACGGGATATTGGCTATTCCGGCATGAAAGACCGCATAGCGGTGACCCGCCAATGGCTGAGTGTGCATCTGCCTGGCCGGGAAGCCCCGCTGGGGCTTGAGCAGTCACTTCATGCGCAGGGGATCACGATTGTCGAGCAGGCGCGCCACCCGCGTAAGCTTAAACGCGGCGTTCACCGCACCAATCGCTTTGTGTTACGCCTAAGCGGTGACGCCATTGCCAGCGACGACTTCGTCAACCGCTGGGAAGCCCTTTGTCAGCTTGGCGCACCCAACTACTTCGGCCCCCAGCGCTTTGGCCATGAAGGGCATAATCTACAGCGTGCAGCTGCGATACTTAACCGAGGTTGGCGTAAGCGGGATGACCGCCAAGGTATGATGCTTTCCACTGCGCGCAGTTTTTTGTTTAACCATTTGCTCAGTCAACGCATTGCCGACGGTACTTGGTCGCAGCCGCTAGCGGGCGACACCTTGATGTTGGACGGCACGCAAAGCGTGTTCCGTATTGAGGCCAGCGATGCAACGCTTCAGGCGCGTGCCGCTGAGCTGGATGTTCACCCCACCGGGGTGCTGTGGGGGGGTGGCGAACGGGGGCAAGGTGACGCGGCTCGCTATGAAGACGCTCTACAGCAGGAATATCCAGACTTATGCAGCGGCCTAGAGCGCAGCGGGGTTAACCAGTCACGCCGCGCGCTTCGCATGCGGCTACTGGAGCCCCAGCTAGTGTGGGAGGCCGGTACCGTCAAGCTTGCATTTGCGTTACCCCGCGGTAGCTTCGCCACTGCCGTGCTGAGTGAACTGATAGAAATGAACTAATAGAAATGAACTAATAGAAATGAACCAGTAGAAATGAACCAGTAGAAATGAACGCATAGCGCTGAGCTTTCTGATTCGTCAGAATGTTCAAAACGCGCCTGAAAGGCGTTAAGACGTTAAAAAGTTGACTAAAAGTGAGGGATAGGCGCCGTTACCTTTCGCGTTTATGCTCTCTATTTATGACCTCGGTACTTGGCACACCGGTACTGAATTCAACACTACTGATGACGCTTGTGCCTATCACGTGTGTCGATAAGAGGGAGGCCCACTATGCGGCGACTACTGCTTTCCAATGATGACGGGGTGTATGCGCCTGGGTTACGGGCATTGCACGACGCGTTGCTGGCGCATGCCAATATGCGCGTAGTGGCCCCTGATCGAGACCGCAGCGGTGCCAGTAACTCCCTGACGCTGTCACGGCCGCTCTCGCTGACGCCGCTGGATAACGGTTTTTACAGCGTGGACGGTACCCCAGCCGACTGCGTCTATTTAGGCGTTCATGGGGTGTGGGATGAAAAACCCGATTTAGTGATTTCAGGCATTAATCACGGCAGTAACCTGGGCGACGATGTGCTTTATTCAGGCACCGTTGCTGCGGCGATGGAAGGGCGTAATCTGGGCATGACCGCGATTGCCATGTCGTTGTGCGGTGAACGCCACTTTGCTACCGCCGGGCGGGTAGCCGCCACCTTGATTGGCGCCGCGGATCAACTCTCGTTACCACCGCGTACGCTGCTGAACGTCAATGTGCCCGACGTTCCCTGGGAAGCGATCAAAGGCGTTAAAGTCACTCGTCTGGGCTATCGCGGGCCAGCCGAAAAACCGTTGCCGGTAAAAGACCCGCGCGGGCGTACACGCTACTGGATTGCGCCCGTCGCGGCGAATGCCGATGATGGCGAAGATACTGACTTTGCCGCCGTCGAGGCGGGCTATGTATCGATTACGCCGCTACAAACAGACCTAACGCGCCACCCCGCGCTTAACGATGTGCAGGATTGGTTGGATGTTTTTGCCTGATATCTCCCCTGGGGAGCTGCGCGGTCGCGGTATGACCTCTCAGCGCACCCGCGACCGTATGGTCAAGCGCCTCATGCAACAAGGGATCACCGATACCCGCGTGCTTGAGGTGATGGCCAGCGAGCCTCGCCACCTATTTGTGGATGAGGCGCTGGCACATCGTGCCTATGAAGATACCGCGCTGCCCATCGGGTTTAGTCAGACATTGTCACAACCGTTTATTGTGGCGCGTATGACCGAGCTGGTGCTGCGTGCCGGGCCGCGTCGTGTGCTGGAACTAGGCACCGG
Source organism: Halomonas sp. UBA3074 (assembly GCF_002366715.1). Classification (GTDB taxonomy): domain Bacteria; phylum Pseudomonadota; class Gammaproteobacteria; order Pseudomonadales; family Halomonadaceae; genus Vreelandella. The sequence continues at coordinate 288,595 of NZ_DFBS01000022.1, forward strand.
CTCCGGCTATCAAACATTGCTACTGTCACGCTTGGTTGAAGAACTCTACTCCATTGAGCGCATCAGCGCGCTGCACGAGCGAGCGGCCGAACGGTTATGGCGGTTGAACGCCCCGGCCACGCTCGCCGTAGCGGACGGAGGCTATGGCTGGCCTGAAGTAGCCCCGTTCGACGTTATTTTATTGACCGCCTGTGCCCATACATTACCTACATCGTTACTAGAGCAATTGAGTGTCGACGGTGTATTGATCGCCCCTATCGAAGACCCTGATGGCAACCAATGGCTTACCCAGGTAAAGCGCATTGGTAATGCTTTTGAAAAGCGGCGGCTTGAGCCCGTGCGTTTTGTACCTTTACTACAAGGAGTAGTGGATTGAAGCGGCAACCCTTGGGAATATTTTTACGTGGCGCAGGGATGGGCGCCGCCGATGCGGTACCCGGTGTGTCAGGAGGTACGATTGCGTTTATTAGCGGGATTTATGAAGAGCTGATTAACACGATCAAGCAGTTTGGTCCGAGTGCGATTGGGGTATGGCGTCAAGGTGGCTGGAAAGCGCTGAGTCTCCACCTGAATCTCGCTTTCCTGGTGCCGTTATTGGCAGGGGTGGCGATTAGCCTGTTTAGTGTGGCGCACTTGGCACTTTGGCTGATGGAAGCACATCCGCTGCTGTTAGACGGGTTCTTTTTTGGCCTGGTAGCCGCTTCAGCGTTGGTAGTCGGAAAAGCGAGTAGCGGCTGGAAGATATGGTACCTACTGCCCTTGCTCGTGGGCTTAGTACTTGCCCAGGCGTTGCCAGGCATGATGCCGCTGGTGTTGCTGCTGGGTAATGAAGCCTTGGTGGTGATGGTGGCAGGCTGTATTGCGATTAGCGCCATGCTACTGCCAGGGGTTTCTGGCAGCTTTTTGTTGCTGACAATGGGGCTCTACGGCACCATCATGGGGGCAATTCGCAGCCTGGATATGGGCATCATCATTCTGTTTGGCATGGGCTGTGTGGTCGGCTTAGCGTTGTTTTCCCGGCTACTGTCCTGGTTATTACGTCGGCACCATACCTCGACCATGCAACTGCTGCTGGGGTTTATTGTCGGTTCGTTACCGGTTCTCTGGCCGTGGCGTGAGCTGTTACGCTACCAAATCGGGCCAGAAGGACAAATGATCCCTCTGGAGCATCGCTATTTGCTGCCCGCTGACTATGCCGTATTGACCGGTGCCTCGGCACAAGTCGCTGGTGTCGTCGCCCTGATGGCCGTAGGGGCACTTATCGTCGTGTTACTCAACCGACACGCGGATCGTCGGCCAATCGATACCAAGCTGGGCGCTGAAAAGGAGTAAAGGGTATATGCGTAGAATCGTAGTGATATCGGCGCTGGCATTCGTCATTGCTGGCTGTGCCAGCCAACAGGGCGGAGGCCCCCAGGTGCGTGATTTAAGCCAAGCACGCCAAGCGGTGGAGAATTCGCCTCAGTACACCGTCAAAGCGGGCGACACGCTGTATGGCATCGCATGGCAGCACAACCTGGATTATCGCCAGTTAGCGGCAATGAACAATATTGATGCGCCTTATCAAATTCGCCCAGGCCAAACCATTAGCTTGAGAGAAGGCGCCTCAATGGCCTCGGCAAGTAGCCAGCCAGCAACGAATAACGCCAATAGCGGCGGTGCTGTCGCGACCGGCCTGAACCCGCAAACGGCTTCTGTGGCGAGTAATGATCAGGAGCTGGATTGGCTATTGCCGGACGAATCCGCCATTGAGCGCAATCAGCGCCTGACGGCTGAGCGCGACGCCGCAGAGTCGCCCGAACAGGATGCCGGGCCCTCTGAAGCCGAACCGGAAGTAATAGCGGCTGCCGAGCCGGAACCTGCCGCTCAACCTGAGCCCGAAGTCGAATCTGCTGCCGAGCCTGAACCGCAGCCGGTTTCAGAACCTGAGCCACAGCAAGAAGCTGCCCCGGCCAGCCAAAATGCCGCCGCAGACCGCGGTTCGCGCACCTATACCCCCGCCGAAACGATCGATTGGCAGTGGCCTGCTGATGGCAACGTCGCCGGTGAGTTTGGGCAGGGCGATAGCATCACTGCCGGGATTGATATCACCGGTGAAAAGGGGCAACCTGTTAAAGCGGCTGGCCCAGGTATCGTGGTTTATGCGGGCAGTGGCGTCAGGGGCTACGGCAACCTCATCCTTCTCAAGCACAACGACCAATTCCTGAGTGCGTATGCGCATAACGATAGCTTACGGGTCAGTGAAAATGACGTCGTCGAGGCTGGCGAAGTGATTGCCACGATGGGGGATAGCGATGCAGAGAACGTCAGATTGCATTTTGAGGTGCGCCGCGATGGACAGCCTCAAGACCCAATGGACTTTCTACCTGCCCGCTAATGCACTCACCGGTAGAGTGAGGTAGCAGCGTTTTACTTGGAAGTTGCCCGAATGGCTATATTCGAGCGTCATAAAACAATTGTCACATAACAATACGGTGTGCGCCTGAGAGCGCCCACCTTTGACTTTCTAAATGGCGGGTAGGCGACAATCGAGGGGTAAGGCCATGAGTATGTTGGAGAAAGATCTACAGGAGGTTGACCTGGATGCTGCTGAGGAGGCGCTTGATGATACCGATGACGATATGGCGGTTGAAGAAGATGCTTTTGAAAAGGCGCTAGGGCGTGAGGATCGACAGTCGACCCAAAGCTTGGATGCAACGCAAATCTACCTCAACGAAATCGGCTTTTCGCCACTTTTAACGCCAGAAGAGGAAGTGTATTACGGTCGCTTAGCACGTAAGGGCGACCCGCTGGGCCGCTCAAGGATGATTGAATCCAATTTGCGGTTGGTGGTAAAGATTGCTCGACGCTATCTCAATCGTGGTTTGACGCTGTTGGATTTAATCGAAGAAGGTAATTTGGGCTTGATTCGGGCGGTTGAAAAATTCGACCCTGAGCGTGGGTTTCGTTTTTCAACCTATGCCACGTGGTGGATAAGGCAGACGATTGAACGTGCGTTGATGAACCAAACGCGGACCATTCGCTTGCCCATCCACGTGGTCAAAGAGCTCAATATCTACCTGCGCGCGGCGCGTGAATTGACGCAGAAATTTGATCATGAGGCGACTGCCGAAGAGATCGCCGACCACCTGGACAAACCGGTCGAAGTGGTCAAAAAGATGTTGGGTCTCAATGAGCGCGTGTCGTCCGTCGATTACCCCATGGGCGGTGAAAGCGATAAGCCGTTGATCGATACCTTGACCGACGATGAGGTGCAAGGCCCAGAAGCGCGCCTGGTCGATGGCGATGTTAAAGAGCATGTCGATCTCTGGCTGGATGAGCTAAGCGAAAAGCAGCGTGAAGTGGTGGTACGCCGCTTTGGGTTACGCGGCCACGAATCGGCAACCCTCGAAGAAGTGGGCGCCGAGATCGGTTTGACTCGTGAGCGAGTGCGCCAGATCCAGGTGGAAGCGTTAAAGAAGCTACGCCGCTCGCTGGAAAAACAGGGGCTCTCTCTGGAAGCACTGTTCGAAACCTGAGTGGCCGTCAGGCGAGTGTTATCCCTGCGCCACTGCCCAAGCCGAGCAAGTACTCATAGGTGCTTGCTCGGTTTTTTATCGCTTAAACTTTTAGGCTGAGCCTGTTGTTGGTGCTCGCTACTCTGAATCCGGTAAAAGAGGAATCTCATGCGTCCCCTTGTGGCCGATATTGATCTGGACGCGCTGCGTCACAACTATCAATTGGCGTGCCGCTGCGCGCCCAAGAGCCGCTCAGTGGCCGTTATCAAAGCCGATGCTTACGGCCATGGCGCGCTCGCATGCGCCCAAGCACTGGAGAAGCATGCCCCAGCGTTTGCCGTCGCCTGCATTGAGGAAGCCCTGGCACTTCGTGCTGGCGGCATTACCATTCCCATCGTCCTGCTTGAAGGCATTTTCAGTGCCGACGAACTGGCACGGGTGGATGACCACGACTTCTGGATCGCGGTGCACAGCCAGTGGCAGGTAGATGCCTTATTGGCGGCCAAACCCAGCAAGCCTATTCCCGTCTGGCTAAAGGTCGACTCAGGCATGCATCGTTTAGGCTTTGCCATTGAAGAGGCTGCAGGTATTTGGCAGCAGTTAAACGCTGCGCCGAGTGTGGCGTCGCTCCACCTGATGAGCCACTTCGCCAGCGCTGATACGCAGGATAATCGTTATTTCAATCAACAGATGTCACGGCTCCAAGCATTAGCCCGTCAACTCGATGCGCCGCTATGCTTGGCCAATTCACCGGCGACATTGGCGTGGCCGGTGGCCCATGGCGACTGGAATCGGCCGGGCGTCATGCTGTATGGCAGTGATCCGTTAGAAGTGGCCAATGATATTACTCGCCAACTGCAGCCAGTGATGACCCTGCGTTCGGAAATTATTGCCCTGCGCGAGCTGGAGGAGGGGGAGCCAGTAGGCTATAGCGGTCGTTGGCGAGCGCCGCGGCGTTCGCGCATCGCCGTGGTCGCCTGCGGCTATGGTGACGGCTACGACCGCCATGCCCGTGATGGTACGCCAGTGCTGGTGAACGGCCAGCGCTGCGCTATTGCCGGTAAAGTGTCAATGGACATGCTCACGGTGGATGTGACGGAAGTACCCGAAGCAGCTATTGGCAGCGAAGTCGTATTATGGGGCAGTGCCAGCAACGGCGAAGTGCTGCCCGTGGATGAAGTGGCCCGCTACTGCGATACGATCAGTTATACGCTGCTGACGGGGGTACTGCCCCGGGCGCCTCGGCGTTATCATGGGCGCTCTGCTTAAACGGTTATTGTTATGTCTAAATCACGTTACCCGCGCTCGTTTGCCCATCCACGTTACTGGCCCACTTGGCTCGGCATTGGCGCTATGTATGTAGCGGCGTGGTTGCCCTGGCGGCTAAAAATGCTTATTGGTAAAGGGCTGGGGCTGCTTGCATGGCGGTTTGCCAAGCGGCGGCGGCATATCACCGAGCGTAACTTGGCGCTGTGCTTCCCTGAAAAAAGTGCCGAACAACAGCGGCGCCTGGTCAAGGATACCTTCATCGCCAACGGCATTGGTCTCGTAGAGACGGCAACGGGCTGGTGTCGCGACGGTGAAAACCTGCGTCATCGCGTTAGCTATGTGGGTGAAGAGCATATGGCACGCGCACAGGCGCGTGGCAAAGGCGTGCTCATTGTCGGCGTTCACTTCTCTTCGCTCGATTTGGGCGGTGCACTGCACGCACTCTATTTTTCTGCTGATGCGGTTTATCGCCCGCACAATAACCCTTTGTTCGAGCGTTTTATGACCCGTGCTCGCAGGCGAAATTTCGGCGCTGCCATCGATCGTTATGATTTGCGCGGTGTGGTGCGGCAACTGAAAGCAGGCCGCATGGTATGGTACTCGCCGGATCAGGATTTTGGACGTGATGTGAGTGTGTTTGCACCGTTGTTTGGTCAGCAGGCCGCGACAATTCGCTTAACGGCGAAGTTGGCCCGGATGACCGATGCATCGGTAGTGCCGATGATGTTTCATCGCAATCCGGATAATGCGACGTATACCATCGAAAGCCTGCCCGCGTTAGAAGGCTTTCCGAGCAATGACGAGGTCGCCGATGCAACAAAGGTCAATCAGTTTATTGAACAGGCAATCCGCAAGCATCCCGAACAATACCTATGGCTGCATCGACGTTTCAAGACCCGCCCCGAAGGCGAGCCCAGCGTTTATTAACACTGAAAATTGGACACCAAAAAGCCAGCTTTCGCTGGCTTTTTGGCGTTCAAACGCTGCGTTTAGTCCAAGTTGCGGGAGTAGAAAATCTCCAACATCTCTTTACGCAGACGGCTCTCGATGTCTCGCGCTTCTTCAAAGGTAATATCGCGCCGTGACGTGCCGAACAGGTAATTATCCAGTTCGAAGTCTTTGAGCAGCATCTTGGTATGGAACATGTTTTCCTGATACACGTTGACGTCCATCATCTGATACGCATGCTTGGTATCTTCGGCAAGGTAATCTTGGATGGAGGTAATGCCGTGATCGATAAACAGTTTTTTGCCATCTACATCACGGGTAAAGCCGCGGACCCGATAATCCATGGTGACGATATCGGAGTCGAAGCTGTGGATCAGATAGTTGAGCGCCTTTAGCGGGCTGATATGACCACAGGTAGAGACATCAATGTCCAGCCGGAAGGTGCTGATACCGTTATCAGGGTGCGATTCAGGGTAGCTGTGCACCGTCACGTGGCTTTTATCCAAATGCCCAACGACCGTTTCGGGCAAGGGGCCGGGGCCTGGTTTGATTTGCTCAGGCGCAGTGTCATCTAGCTCATGCTCGGCAATCAGGATCGTCACGCTGGCGCCATGGGGTTCATAGTCCTGGCGGGCGATATTGAGCACATGAGCGCCGATAATGTTGGTGACGTCTTTCAAAATCTGTGTCAAACGTTCGGCGTTGTAGAGCTCATCGATATAGTCGATATAAGCCGCACGCTGCTCTTCGGTTTTGGCGTAACAGATGTCGTAAATATTGAAGCTCAATGAGCTTGTCAGGTTGTTAAACCCGTGGAGTCGGAGATTATCTGTCATGTCCGAGCCTCCCTATGGCAGGTGAAGACACCCCGACGAGCCAGCGCCGGAACCGATAAGACGTTGTCACCATCGCTGCGGTGTAACCCCATAAAATGAAGCAGAGCCGTTACCGCATAGGTGAAGGTAAAACAAGCGGGCGTATTATGCCCGCCAAGGCGATCGCTTGCATCCGACTGAACTACTTTTTTTGTCGTCGTTGCTAGGCAAGCGGTATCGCTAAACGGAAACGCCCATCGCTGGCCGAGTAAAAAGCGGCTCAAGCTTCGACAATCTCATAGGAGTGGGTGATCGCTACACCGCCATTAACCAGCATGATAGACGCACTGCAGTACTTTTCAGCGGAGAGTTCTACGGCTCGCTGAACCTGCTTCTCTTTCAACGCGCGCCCGGTCACCACGAAATGAACGTGAATCTTGGTAAAAACGGCGGGGACGTCGTCAGCGCGTTCAGCGTCCAATTCCGCGACGCAGTCAGTGACATCCGCCCGCGCTTTATCGAGGATGTTCAAGATGTCAAAGGCGGTACAACTGCCCATGCCCATTAATAGCATTTCCATGGGGCGCGGGCCGGTGTTACGCCCTCCGTGGTCGGGCGGGCCGTCGATGACAACGCTATGCCCGCTACCGGATTCCGCCACAAATTGACGGCCTTCTGTCCATTTTACCCGTGCTTTCACGCGGCTCTCCTCATCTAGGCGACGAAAGGTAAGTCGCGCAGCATAACATTTCTTGGCCTACGCGCCTCTTTTCAGCGCCTGGTTCGATTTTTAGCAGGGGAGGGCATTTCCCAGCCACCTTCTTGAATGGCAGGCTTACCCCTGACGCTTGGATTATAAAGATACACCCAAGCCTTACCAAAGCAGGTGGCGATCTGCTGGCGGTCATACTCACCCAGGGTCGGGGTATGAAGGCGATAATCCTCAAGCCGATCCAACTGGGCTAAATGATTAGCCTCAATTTCATAGACCTCGATGGTCACGCCCTTGGACGGCTGCCTTTTAGCACCAGGGTAGGGACCGATGTCATACAATGTAAGTGCGCAGGTAGCATCGCTGCCAAGCCATTTAGCAGTGCTTAGCCAATAGGCATTGTTGAAGCCTTGTTTTAGCGTGCCATAGACGGCCACGCGCGGCGTGTCAGCAATGGCTTCATGTAAATAACGCATCGCTATCGCTTATCCCCTTCTGCGGTGAAGCTGACTTTCCAGCTCGGCAAGGCGCTCCGGTGTTCCCACATCGACCCAATGGCCAGCATAGTGCTCACCGCTCACCCGCTGGTTATCAATGGCGGTCCTCAATAGCGGCGCTAATGCAAAGGCGCCTTGGGGCTGCTCGGCTAACAGGGCTGGGTGAATTACGCTGATGCCCGCGAAGGTTAAACGCGTAGCGCTGGATTGGTGGACGCGTCCAGCACGTAGGCCAAAATCTCCATCGGGATGGTGAGTTGGGTTATTCACCAGCATCAGGTGCGCTAAATCGTCGCCTTGCAACGCTTGTGCGCTGGGCAGCGCTTCGCACCAAACGTCGCCATTGATGAGTAGAAACGGCGCTTCTCCTAATAGTGGTAGCGCTTGCTGAATGCCGCCCCCCGTTTCCAGTGGGGTGGTTTCCCGGCTCCAGTCAATGCGTAGCCCAAAGGCGTCGCCATTGCCAAGCGCCTCCATGATCTGCTCGGCACGATAGCTGACATTGATGACGACTTCATGAATACCTGCCGTGCGCAGGCGCTCCAGATGATGCACAATCAACGGCTTGCCTGCCACGGGTAGCAGCGGCTTGGGGCAGTGATCGGTGAGTGGCCGCATTCGATTGCCAAGCCCGGCGGCAAGGATCATTGCCTTCATAAGGCCGCTCCTTCCAGCCGCTGCAGAATAGCAGGGCGTAAAGTGAGCTTGACCCACTCGGTGAACGCCGCTTGAGCAGGTAGGTTCAAACCGGTTAGGGCTGCAAGGCTATCTTCCAGGTGAGCCAGAAAGTGCGGTAAGCGCGCCAGGTAGCCACTTTTTTGATCACGCAGCGTTAATCGGCAAAATATTCCCAATACTTTCAGCGAGCGCTGGGCAGCCATGGCGTGGCACTGGGTGAGAAAAGTGGCAAGCGCTACTCGTTCTGAAAGCCGGCCATCGCGCTGTGCCTGCTGATGAAAGGCAGTGACGAAGTCGCTAAACTGCTTATCGCTAAAGCGGCAATAGCGCCCGCGCAGCAGTGAAATAAGGTCATAGCTGAGCGGGCCCGCCACCGCATCCTGAAAATCGATCATAAATAAACGCTGGTCGTGTAGCATCAGGTTCATGGCATCGAAATCGCGGTGCACGCTGACCACCGGCTGTGCCAAGGCTTGCTGAATAAGACTTTCACGCAAGGGGTGCCAGCTTTCGGGTGTCGCTAGCCCTAGCCAAGCATTAAGGCACCATTCGGGAAACAGATCGAGCTCCCTGCCCAGTAGCGCCGAGTCATAATCGGGCAGCGATTCGGGGCTGGCGCGGTTTTGCAGCTCGGCGATCAGCGAAAGCGCCTGCGCATGGTAAGTCTGTATGGTAGCGTCGTCGGTAAATAAGTCTTGTAGCGAGGTGTTGCCCAGGTCATCAAGGAGCAAAAAGCCATCTGCTAAATTGGCGGCATGCACCCTGGGCACCGCCAGGCCAGCGCTGTGCCAACGCTGGGCGATGGTGACGAAAGGGTGTGAGTCCTCCTGCTCTGGTGGCGCATCCATCACCACTTGCGTGGTGCCGTTGGGCAGCGTGAGGCGAAAATAACGCCGAAAACTCGCATCGCCCACGGCGGATGAGAGCGTAATATCGGCCTTGGAAAGGCCGTTTTGTTGGGCAGCCCACGTGGTGAGGGCGTCAATCCGATAAGAGGACATGCAAGCTCCTTGCTGGTCGGGCATCATGCGGGCTGTATAATACCGATTCTGGATGCCAAGGATAACGAACATGGGCAAGCGATTTTCGCGCACGTTGCCGGTTGCGCATACGCTGATGGGTAGTTTGCTGGCTGGCGCCTCGTTTACGGCGGTGGCACAGAGTCAAACCATGCCTGCTGAAGCGTTAGACTGGCAAGCCTGGGGGGAAGAAGAAGCGGCCAATCAATTGTGCCGGGGGCGTTACGTAATGCCCAGCTACCGCTTACCCGCGCAAGAGAACCCTGAAACCCTTGCGCTTGAAGCCAGCGATGTGGATTACGCCGCCAACGGCGAGGCGTTATTGCGTGGCGATGTGGTACTGCGCCGCGGTAATGAAGAAGTAGAGGCGGAGCAGGTCTTTTTGCCCGCCGACCGTGAGCAGGTCGATGCTGAAGGCAATATCGCCATCCGCGATGGTCGTGCCTTGGTGCGTGGCGAGCAGGCCATGCTCCGGTTGAACGAGGATCGGGCGACGCTGGGTAACAGCCACTATGTGCTTTACGACCAGCATTTACGCGGGCAGGCACGTCAATTGGAGCAGACGGCGGAAAATGAGTACCGCCTCCAAGACGCCAGTTTCACTACTTGTGATCCAGGCGCCAATAGCTGGCAACTGGTCAGCAGTGATATTCGCCTGAATCAGGCTGAAGGGTTTGGTACCGCTCGCCATGCGCGCTTGCACGTGAAAGATGTGCCGGTGTTTTACTGGCCGTGGCTGCGTTTTCCCATTGACGACCGTCGTCACACCGGGCTGCTTTCTCCGACGATAGGCTTTTCGTCAGATGGTTTTGATTACGCCCAACCGTTTTATTGGAATATCGCCGCGAATCAAGATGCCACTATCACGCCACGGTGGATGAGTGATCATGGCTTGCTGATGAACGGTGAGTACCGCTATTTGCTGGAAGAGAGTGCAGGCATCATTGAAGGCGGTTACTTAAACAGTGATAACGGCGGCTCGGGCGGCGGCGAAAACCGCTTTGAAGGCGATGACCGCTGGTATGTCGATGCCCGCCATGCTGGTCGGGTTAACGCGCGAAGCAACTACCGGCTGCGCTATGGGGCGGCCAGTGACGGGCGCTACTTCGATGACTTCGGCGGCGAGTTTGGTGAAAGCAGTCGCGCCAGTATGGAGCGTTTGGCGCAGGTCGATTATCGTGGTGAGCGCTGGCAGCTTGATGCTCGAGCTCAAGGTTTTCAGCGCTTGGAAGACCCGCTCAACGAACGCGACAAGCCGTTCTATCGCTTACCGAGCTTAAGCGCCAATGCCAACTGGCAATTGGGCAATGGTTTCTATAGCCAATGGCGCTCCAATGCGACCTATTTCTGGCGGGATGTAAATGAGCAGCGAGTGATTGAGCGTGAGGCCGCCACGGGTAGTCGTGTGCATCTAACGCCAGCCGTTGGCTGGCGGTTTGAGCGGCCCTGGGGCTACCTGGAGCCACGAACAGAGCTTTGGCATACCGACTATCAATTGGATTACGGCGAGCGCGACACGCAGCGTGGCGATTCTCCCAGTCGCAGCATTGCGATAACCTCGGTGGACAGCGGCTTGGCATTTGATCGTGAGCTCTCCCTAGTGGGGCGCGACTATCGCCAAACCCTAGAACCCCGCTTGAACTACGCTTATGTCCCGCGTACTGATCAGAGCGAATTACCCGATTTTGACAGCCGCGAGCGAGCCTTCTCCTGGGGGCAACTCTGGTCGGCCCAGCGTTTTTCCGGCACCGACCGTGTGGGCGACCTCAATCGGCTCTCTTACGGCGTACAGTCGCGCTTGATTGAAGATGCTTCTGGTCGTGACCGGCTCTCGTTTGGGATCGGGCAGAGCGTTTATTTTGATGATCGTCGAATTGATATTGAGGGTGATGCTGATACGCTACCCCCGCGCACGGATGATGAGCGTTACTATCAGGCCACGCGCGATAAATCTCCACTGGTCACACGTATCGATTGGCAGATTAGCGACCGTTGGAGTACTGGCTACGATTTGCTTTACGATGATGACCGTGACCGCACCGAACGCTCAAGCGTGGATGTGCGCTATCGTCATCCTAAAGGTCACGTAGTAAATCTTGGCTATCGGTGGGAAATCCAAAACTTTGACCCTGGCGTAGAAGCTAGTGATGACAGCTTCCGTAACTACGATCGTGAGGAGTGGGACCTGTCATTTGCGTGGAAGGCAAGCTCCCAGATTGATCTAATCGGTCGTTACATTCACGATCAAACCAATGACCGCTCTCTCGAGCAACTGGCAGGCGTACAGTGGACTAATTGCTGTTATGGCCTGCAGTTAGTCTGGCGTGAATGGGTCGACGATGATGATACTGCTCGCATTGATGATGATTTTAATGATCGCGGGCTGTTTTTACGCTTCGTATTCCGTGGCCTAGGTGGCGTGGGACAGAATGCGGACAGCTATTTTGAACAGACCATTCCTGGCTATCGTCCGACTGCCCTGTAAATGACTTCCATCGAATGGCTAATGAAAGAGACGTTTGTTATGAAAATGAGAAAGCCCTTGCTAGGCCGAATGACACAGCTCTCTGCGGGTAGCCTACTCGCTGTATGTTTAGGCGCTAGCTTTGCGTTGGCGCCGCTGACGCTCCATGCGCAGAACTTCCAGTCCACTCAGCGTCAGGCATTGGATAGTGTCGTGGCCGTGGTTAATAACGATGTCATCATGCGTAGTGAGCTCGATGACCGAATGGCGCAAATTGAGCAGCAGGCCCAGGCACAGGGTGGCAATCTGCCGCCGCGTACCCAGCTTGAACAGCAAGTGCTTGAGCGCATGGTGATGGAAGAGATCCAGCTACAGATGGCGGAAGATGCCAGCCTGACCATCGACGACACTGAGCTCAACGGTCAGGTTCGTTCTATCGCCGAATCAAACGGCATGACGCTGGATGAATTTGCCGATGCGGTGGAAGCAGATGGCCTAACGCTTGCTAGCGTGCGTGAAGATGTCCGTCGCGAGATGCTGATGCGCCAAGTGCAGCAGCGCCAAATCAGTAATCGGGTCTCGGTCAGTGATCGTGATGTTGAACGCTTTCTTGACCAGCAGCAGGGGCAGACCGGCGAGCAAAACTTTATTGAAGAGACGCGTGCCCGTCATGTGCTGATTACGCTGACCCCGAACCGTGATGAAAACCAAGCCCGTGCGCGAGCGGAAGAGGTGCGCCAGCGGCTAATGCAAGGCGAAGATTTTGCCTCGGTGGCACGCGAGTATAGCGATGACAGCGGCACGGCTCTAAACGGCGGCGAGCTGGGCTGGGTTCGCCCTGGCCAAACCGTGCCGGCATTTGAGGAAGCCATGCGTGAACTAGACGTTAATCAAGTTTCACAACCGGTGCGCTCTCAATTTGGCTACCACGTGATTGAAGTGGAAGAGCGTCGCCGCCAGAACGTTACCCAAGAGAGCCAGCGTGAGCAGGTGCGTCAAGCGATCTTTCAGCGGCGTGCGAACGAAGAACTAGAGACCTGGCAGCAAGAGATTCGCTCCCAGGCCTTTGTCGATATTCGTCTCTAATGGCAGATAGTGCCTCTCTGCCAGGCAACGCCCTGCCGGTAGTCGTGACCACTGGCGAACCCGCAGGGGTTGGCCCTGAGCTAACGTTAATGCTGGTGTCCCGGGGCCTGCTTCCCTCGAATACCGTGGCCATTGGCGATCCAGACATGCTGCGCCAGCGTGCCACCGCGCTGGGGCTTAATGTCACCGTGGCCGAGTGTTCGGTAGGTGAGTGTCCCGTGGGTACGCAGGTATTGCCTGTTTGGCCTGTCGCGCTTAAAGCGCCCGCTAAGCCGGGCGTTCTTGATCCGACCAACGCCGATTATGTGCTTTCCACCCTAGCGCTGGCAGTCGATGCCTGCCAGCGTGGCCAGGCTGCTGCCATGGTGACGGCACCGCTGCATAAAGGCGTGATTATAGAAGGCGGACACCCCGGTTTTACCGGCCATACGGAATGGTTGCGTGATGCCTGCGGTGTTGATGACGTGGTGATGATGCTGGCCACCGATGCGGCACTGCATGCGATGTCGCCAGAATGGCAGGGAAGTGGTGATCTGCGCGTGGCGCTGGTGACGACTCACTTGCCGCTGCGCAAAGTTGCCGACGCCATCACCTTTGAGCGCGTCACCCGCATCAGCCGATTGCTGGCGGCAGATTTGCAGCGCCAGTTTGGGATTGCCAAGCCGCGTATTGCAGTGTGTGGTCTGAACCCTCACGCCGGTGAAGATGGCCATCTGGGCCGCGAAGAGCTGGATATCATTATCCCCGCGCTAGATGCTCTGCGCGCTGAGGGAATGGATATTCGTGGCCCCTTGCCTGCCGACACGCTATTTACCCCCCGGCACTTGGCAGGTGTCGATGCCGTACTGGCGATGTACCATGATCAGGGCTTGGCGGTGTTAAAATACGCAGGCTTCGGTCAGGCCGCCAATATTACCTTGGGCTTGCCACTGGTGCGCACGTCGGTCGACCATGGCACCGCGCTGGATCTGGCAGGCAAAGGCGTGGCAGACCCAGGCAGCCTAAACGTCGCTATTGCGCTTGCACGCCGTTTAGCTGACCAGCGAGTGTCTGCTGCTGTTTAGCATTTGCTGCGAAACACTCCCGATTGAATCCGCACTCCAAGGAACACCGTTTGATGTCTACTGTGCCCCAACACCGCGCTCGTAAACGCTTTGGTCAGAATTTTTTGCGCGACCTTGGCATTATTTCGCGGATCGTTCGTGCCGTTGGCCCACGCTCGTCGGATCGCCTTGTCGAAATCGGCCCAGGGCAGGGCGCGCTGACAGAGCCGCTGCTGGAAGCGGCGGGGCATCTCGAGGTAATTGAACTCGACCGGGATCTTATCCCTGGCCTGCGAGTGCAATTTTTTAACTACCCCGACTTTGTGATCCATGAAGGTGACGCGCTGAAGTTTGATTTTGCCGCGCTGAAAGGCGAGGGGCCTGCGCTGCGCGTGGTGGGTAACCTGCCCTATAACATTTCCACGCCGCTGATCATCCATTTGCTGGCCGCGGGAAGTGCGATTGAAGATATGCACTTTATGCTGCAAAAAGAGGTCGTTGAACGTTTGGCCGCTGAGCCTGGCGGCACAGATTGGGGGCGCCTTTCGGTCATGGCGCAGTATTACTGTCAGGTCGAGCAGCTGTTTATCGTGCCGCCAGAAGCGTTTGTGCCACGGCCCAAAGTCGACTCCGCCATTGTGCGCTTAACTCCCCACGAAACGCTGCCCCACACGGCGGATGATCCCACGCTGCTGTTTGAGCTGGTGAAGCTCGCCTTTGGCCAGCGGCGCAAAACGCTGCGCAATAACTTTAAAGGGCGGGTAACGGCCGACACCCTGGAAGACCTGGGGATTGATCCCATCCGCCGCCCGCAAACATTGACAGTCGCCGAGTACGTGGCCATTGCCAATCGCGTGGCGGCGGATGAAACGGCAAGCAGTGAACGGGGCGCCCAAGCGTGAGTAGTTTAGCGATCGAGGTCAGTGTTGCGCCGAGCTACCGTGCCGACGAATCCAATGAGGTGGAATCGCGCTATGTGTTTAGCTACACGGTGACGGTTCATAACCAAAGCCCGCATAGCGTTCAACTGATGGCGCGCTATTGGAAAATCACCCAGGGCAGCGGCGACTGTCAGGAAGTGCGTGGCAAAGGCGTGGTCGGCCATCAGCCGTTGATTGGCCCCGGCCAAAGTTTTCGCTATACCAGCCGTGCCATTCTTCAAACGCCGGTGGGGGTGATGGAAGGCGCCTACACGCTGCTGGACACGTCCACGCAGCGCGCCTTTGAAGTGACGATAGCACCGTTTAGATTGGCGGCACCGCTCCAGCTCCATTAAATGATCGACGCTAACTTGGTTTCCAAGTGATCACAAAGCCGCAGGGCCAACTGCACCAGCGTTAATGTGGGGTTGGCATGGCCTGCGCTGGCAAACACGCTGGAGCCCGCTACGTAAAAATTTTCCTGGGCAAACAGTCGACAGTCGCGGTCGACGATCCCTTCTTCTGGCGTAACGCTCATGCGTGTACCACCCATGTGGTGGCGTCCTGCCAGCTCGCCATCGGTGGGTAGCTGCACGGGAGTGTCGGCTAACCAGTCAGCCAGCTGTAGCCTGCCTACCTCGTTATCACGCAGATACTCACCCAGCAGTAGCATGCTCTCACGAATGGTGCGACGGTCAAGCTCAGACTGCTGCCACACCAAGCGGCTGCGGGGTACACCCAGTTTGTCCAGCTCTTGACTGAGTTCGATGCGATTCTCAAAGCGCGGCTCTTGTTCCCAGGCGGCTCTGAGTACTGCGCCATGTATTACCTTTCCCTGTGCTTGCCATACCCGAAGCCGTCCGGCTAAGGCTGGCGCTTGTTCCACGAGCTCCTCAATTAGCTCCTGAGTGGCTTCAGCATTCATGCGGTGTAACCGCAGGCCACAATTCAGTATTTGACGCGATTCTAGGGCGTCAGCGATGGGCGAAAGAAATATATTGTACTCATCGTCCATGCCCAGAGCCGCTGGCTCAAACAGCAGCGCTTTTCCCACCGTGGCGTGGGGGTGCTCCATCCAATAGCGACCCAGGGTGGCGTGCTGAGGTATTAATTGTCTTTGGGATTGTTGGTTGCACCACAGTAGCAAGCGTGAGTTCTCTATACCGCCGCAGGCCAGTACAAAATAGCGAGCGCGTACTGAGCGATAATCACCTTGGTAATTTTGAAACGTGGCGCTAATGACGGTGCCATTTTGGGTCTCCAGCGCCATTAAATTGGCCGTAAGACAGCACTCAAGCGTGGTCGATTCGCGTAGCGTTTCAGCGTACTTATCTTTCAAGCGTGTCGGGTTGCCCAGTGAAAAATAGATGCGCTTCAATCCAGCACCAGGAACAGTCTGGTCGGCGGGGGGCACTTCTAAGTCGAGTAACTTGGCGGCAGTGCGATAGTAGGGTGATAGCGCTCCCCGCTCAATTGGCCATGCTGTCTCGCTGGCAGCTGCCTTGGCGCGAAAGTCATAGCCGTCTAGCGGGCGACAAACGCCGCCCCAATGGTTAGTAGATCCCCCTAAATAGCGCAGTCGAGCACCATAAAGAGGAATATAGGGGTCGCCGACGACGTCGCCTCGATAACACTCCTGAGAGCGTTCGCTGTAATCAGCGTCGCCACCTTCGCACAGCAACACGCGGTGCCCTCGCTCGGAAAGTGTGACCGCCATGGAAATGCCCGCTGCGCCAGCGCCGATTATACAAACATCAAAAGCGTCGCTGTCTTCGCTGATCTGTTCAAAATCGATGTACATCAGCGGTCACCCGCCTTGAGCAACCAACCCTTCACCATCACAGGCGCGCTAGCGGGGGAGCGTTGAGTGGCAGATGCCTGAACGACAGGTAACAGTGCTGTGCCGGGCAGGACCATGGCGCCAATGCCCGCAAGGGTAGCGGCCCGTAGCAGCCCACGTCGGGTAGGATCCATCGACATAAAGGTATGTTTTCCTTAACAGGGGGGTGAATCGACATGACTTGCTAGAGTGGCTGGGCTGGCTGATATGTCCTGTGAGAGCGGCCAGTTGAAATTTATAGTGATCCAAATCGGCCATTTTCACCAGCGTTATTCGTCCACATACAACCTCAACGACAGGCAGAATAGGCCGCCGAGATGTTAGTATTTAACGCATTCATTTGCTCAAAAAGGCCTTACGCATGAGTACCTATGCGATCGGCGATTTACATGGCTGTTACGCTGAATTTGTCGCGCTACTGGAAACACTGAGTTTTGACCCTCAGCGGGATACGCTTTGGCTGGTGGGTGATTTGATTAACCGTGGCCCTGGTTCTTTAGCGTGCTTGCGAGAAGTGCAGGCGCTCGGCAGCGCTGCACGGTGCGTGCTGGGCAATCATGACTTCCACTTACTGGTCGTTGCCCGGGGTGGCGGTAAACTTAAAAAACATGACACGCTGAGCGATATTCTTGACGCTCCTGACCGCGAGAGGTTGCTGGACTGGCTACAAAGCCAGCCGCTCAGTGTGCTCGAACAGCGCACGCTAATGACCCATGCCGGTCTACTGCCCCAGTGGAGCGTGCCTCAAACCCAATCATTTGGCCATGAAGTCGAAGCAGCGTTGGCAAGCGATACCTCGGGCGCCTTTTTGACCCAGCTATTTGGCAACCAGCCAGACCGCTGGCGCGACGATCTAGATGGGATGGATCGGCTTCGCATGATCGTCAATGTGTTTACCCGAATGCGCTTTATTGATGCCGAGGGGCGTTTGGACTTTGCCGCCAAAGAAGGGCTTGAAAGTGCCCCAGAGGGCTTTCTACCCTGGTTTCAATACCCCCGTGCAGACGACACACAGCTGTTGTTTGGTCACTGGGCGGCACTAGAGGGGAGGGCGCCGCATGCGCAGGTGTCGGTCGAAGCGCTGGATACCGGCTGCGTGTGGGGCGGGCGTTTGACTGCGCTAAACCTCGACAGCGGTGAGCGCACCAGCGTTCCCAGCCGCCAGCGGGGAAACTAGAGAGCGTTATGGACAAAAATGCGACGCAACAACGCAAGGATACTCGGTTAGCGGGTCTTCAGGTTTATCGTGTCGGCGGCGCGGTGCGCGATGCGTTGCTCGGTTGGCCGGTTGTCGATAATGATTGGGTCGTGGTGGGCGCCACGCCAGAAGCCATGCGCAAACGTGGCTTTAAGCCGGTGGGGCGCGATTTTCCGGTGTTTTTGCATCCTGACACCGCCGAGGAGTATGCGCTTGCGCGGACTGAGCGAAAGTCAGGGCGTGGCTATGCCGGGTTTGAAGTGCATGCCAGCCCTGATGTCACTCTGGAAGAGGATCTGTTACGCCGCGATCTAACCATTAATGCGATTGCCCAGAGCGTTGAGGGGGAGCTAACCGACCCGTTTAATGGCCAGGGAGATATCGAGCAACGCGTGCTGCGACATATCTCGGTCGCGTTTAGTGAAGATCCATTGCGAGTTCTGCGCACGGCGCGCTTTCTGGCCCGCTATGCATCGTTGGGGTTTACCATCGCTGACGGGACGTTAGAGTTGATGCGCCAAGTAAGCCGCAGCGGTGAACTTGAACACTTGGCCGCCGAGCGGGTGTGGGTAGAAACTGAAAAGGCGCTTGGCGAGCCACGTCCTGAGGTTTATTTCACTACTCTTGAGCGCTGTGAAGCGCTCCCTGTTTGGTTTTCAGAGCTCATGGGTTCGTTGCTGGCGCAAGGATTGGCGGCAATGCATCTGACGCCTCAGCGCAGTACGTTAGCCGTGGCGCATTGGCGTTACGCACAGTTAGTGTCGCCGTTAAGTGCTGAGCAGCGCGATGCCTTGGCGGCGCGGCTCAAGCTGCCGAACCGGGTGGCCCAGTTAGCGCGCCATACTGCACTCACTCACGCGCTGCTGGCCGTGCCCCTTGAAAGTCAGGGCGTGCTGCACTGGCTGGAACGGTTAGATGGCTGGCGGAAGCCCGAGCAGGTCGAAGAGCAGCTGGCGCTCGTCTCAATCCTGGCGCCTGAACAAGTAATGCAGCTGAATAATGCTTGGCAAGCGGCTAGTGGGATCAGTCCTCAGGCCTTAATTGCCGAAGGATATCAAGGTGCAGCGCTGGGTGAGGCGATACGCACACGGCGTGGGCAAGCCGTCGCGGAAGCGATTGAGTAGCCGGTTATCGGCGCGCCGCGGCCAACCGGGGTGCCTCATCCGCCTGGGAGATCCAGCGGCCCCGCCAGCTAAAATTGACTGCCCACAGGCGCTGACTACCGAGCTCGAAGGCTTCCCATAGTGCCCCATAGGAAGTATCGCTGAGAGGGTGGCGCTCAGTGGGCAGAAGCTCAGCAAGCGGCTGTAGCACGAACGCATTGTGCGTTATTTCGCCACGTGGCAGCGTGACGTCATCGATGGTACCGCAGAGGCTGCCCACCGTGAGCAAATCGATATCTAGCGCGCGGGGGCTAAATTTGGCCGTGTTGGCGCGCCGGCCATGCGCGATTTCCAACTGCTTGCTCCACGCCTGAAGCTCGCCAGGGGACCAGTCACTGTGAAAGGCCACCACTAGGTTATAGAAGTTGCGGTTGTCGATAAAACCGACAGGCTCGCTTTCAAACACACGCGAAATTTGCAGCGCGCCAAACGTATCAGCAAGCACATCGAGGCAGTAGCGAATATGCCGTACAGGCTCGATATTGCTTCCTAAACTAACCGTCACCAGCTTCATGCGCTGGGCCCCTGCGTTGCCTCTGATAAAGTGCCGCGGGTGATTTCCAGACCGACGCTGGCCGCGTTAGGCACCGCGCCGGGCTTACGCACAGTGAGGCGTAACCAGGTAACAGGGAATTCTGAGCGCAGACACTCTGCGAGGCGTTCGGCGAAGGTTTCGACCAAGGCGAATTGATGCTCGTTGGCAAATTGTTGAATGCGCTGACAAATGGCGGCGTAATCCAGGGTCAGACGTAAATCGTCGGTAGCCGCCGCTGAGCGTATATCGGTCGCCAAGACTAAATCTAAGCTTAGCGACTGTTGAATAGAGCGCTCCCAATCATAGACACCGATGACGGTATCGACCTTCAACGCTTCAATCAAAATACGATCCATTTTGCCTTCCCCTGCTGCAACAAGCCGGCGATTGTACGTTAGGATGGGGCTAAACGACAGCGGACCGGGCTAACAGCACGGTCTACAACGCGAGCAGAGCGTCATGCTATGGATAGTGGTGGGGTATTTAAGCGGCAGTTGGCTGGCAGCACTGAGCGTTTGCCGCCTGGCTGGCGTGGGTGACCCTCGTCAACATGGCTCGTTTAACCCAGGCTTTTCTAACGTGCTGCGCCTGTATGGCCCCCGCTTGGCGGCAGCGACACTGCTGCTAGACGCCTTAAAAGCTATGCCTGCCGTGCTGGGTGTCAAACTCATGAATTGCCCGATATGGATGCAGGGGTTGGTTGGGTTAGCGGTGTTATTAGGCCACAGCTTCCCACTCTGGCACGGCTTTCGTGGCGGAAAGGCGGTTGCCAGTGCATTTGGAGCGCTGCTGGTATTGGTGCCGAATGTCGCGCTACTCACTGCGTTGGTATGGGCACTGCTGGTTTGGCAGCTAAAGACGGCGGCGATGGCTTCACTAATGAGTGCTTTGGTGGCGCCGCCGATATGCGCGTGGCTGGCGCCTGAGTATTTTATAGTAGTTGGCGGCTTCAGTTTGTTGGTGCTGGCTCGCCACGGGCTCAATATTCGTCGACTGCGTCGCGGTGAAGAGCCGCCGTTTCGCGGCTCGTAGCGCTGCTAGCTGTCAGCAACCGTCGGCGGCGTCAGTTGGTTCAGCGGCCAGCGGGGCGTCGCCTGCATGAGACCGGGGGTATCGCTTTCGCCTGCGGCAAGGCGTTGAGCACCCACGTAGGCAATCATGGCGCCGTTATCGGTGCAGAACCGACCGCGCGGATAGTAGGCGCGCGCCTGACGCTTTTGACACTCGACCTGTAGCCGCTCGCGCAGCCGATGATTGGCGCTAACGCCACCCGCCACTACCAAGCGCTTGAGGCCGGTTTGATCCAGCGCCCGACGGCACTTAATCACTAGCGTATCGACAACGGCTTCTTCAAAAGCGCGGGCTACATCGGCGCGCGCTTGATCGTCGAGTTCGCCAGCTGCCTCTAATTGGCGAATGGCCGTCATGGTATGGGTTTTCAAGCCTGAAAAACTAAAGTCGAGCCCGGGCCGGTCGGTCATGGGTCGTGGGAAGCGAAAGCGTTTGGGGTTGCCCTGCTCTGCGAGTTTGGCCACCAGAGGGCCTCCCGGGTAGGCCAGACCCAGCATCTTGGCCGCTTTATCAAACGCTTCGCCTGCAGCGTCATCCACCGATTCACCGAGCAGTTCATAACGGCCCAGCCCCTGCACTTCGACAAGCTGGGTGTGACCGCCCGAAACCAGCAGGGCCACAAACGGAAACTCCGGTGGTTCATCTTCCAGCATCGGTGCCAGCAAATGGCCCTCCATGTGGTGGACGCCCAGCACGGGAATATTTAATGCCCGTGCCATGCCGTGAGCGGTGCTGGCGCCCACCATTAATGCGCCGACTAAGCCTGGGCCTGCTGTGTAGGTAATGCCGTCCAGATCATGGCGCGTCAAGTTGGCGTCGCTAAGCACCTGCTCGATCAACGGCAGCAGCTTGCGGGTATGGTCCCGGGAGGCGAGCTCGGGGACTACACCGCCAAATTCGGCATGCATGGCGATTTGACTATATAGCGCATCGGCAAGTAGCCCTTTGCCGCCGATGAGCGAGGTATCGTAAAGCGCGACGCCCGTTTCGTCACAGGATGTTTCAATGCCCAAAACACGCATAAAGAGCGACTCATTAAAGATATAAAGGTAAAATCATCAAGGCCATAGTTTAGCATTGTCGCCACCGGTGAGCGTAAGCATTTGCAAAGATAGCCAGTGACGACTAGACTACTGTGCGCTGTAAAACTGGGTCGTACACCGCGTTTCAAATCGAAATTTTGCGATGTACGTACTATCCGAACTCAAGACTCCTTAAGGTAGGTGAGTGCTTAATGCCTTCTGTAAAAGTACGTGATAACGAGCCGTTTGACGTCGCCCTGCGTCGCTTCAAGCGTTCTTGCGAAAAAGCCGGTGTTCTCTCTGAAGTACGCCGCCGCGAGCACTATGAGAAGCCGACTGCTGAGCGTAAACGCAAAGCGGCAGCTGCCGTAAAACGCCACGCTAAGAAAGTTCAGCGTGAGCAAAAGCGTTTCGAACGGCTCTATTGATCCGTACCCGAGGGGGCCTGCGCTGTTAGCTGGTCGTCTCAAGAGGGATGCCAAGCGGCCGCCACTAGGTGGCCGTTTGTTTTGGACTGTCGTTTTTTCAAAGCTGCCGTTACCCATGATTTTCACTGCTCAGAGTGCCCTTGCGTGGCAATGACCTGATGATCTTGAATGGTGTTTTCAAAAGCAGCTTTTAAAAAATAGTTTTTAGAAATAGTTTTTAGCAACAGTTTTTAAAAACAGTCCCGAAAGTTAGCGCGTTGCGCGAGGATGCCCGACGTTCATGGCAGGCCAAATTCCACAGCGTTTTATCGATGACCTATTAGGCCGCGTTGATGTGGTCGAGGTGGTCGGTGAGCGTGTGCAACTGAAAAAGGCCGGCCGTAACTACTCCGGGCTATGCCCCTTTCATCAAGAGAAAACCCCATCGTTTACCGTTAGCGCAGATAAGCAGTTTTATCACTGCTTTGGCTGCGGAGCGAATGGGAATGCACTACGCTTCTTGATGGAGTACGACAAACTGCCGTTTCCCGAGGCGGTGGAGCAGTTAGCTGGGCGTCTAGGGATTGAAGTGCCTCGCGAAGGGGCTGACGACCCGCGCGCTCAGCAGCGTGAAAAGAAGCGCAAAGAGGGCGTTAACCTGCTTGAACTCGCCGCCAGCTTTTATCGCGAGCGTTTGAAAATGCAGGAGGGTCAATCCGCCCAGCGCTATTTGTCGGGTCGTGGGCTCTCGGATGAAGTGATCAAGACGTATGGTATCGGTTACGCGCCCGCTGGCTGGGAAGCCCTAAAGCAGCATCTTAGCGAGCGCGGTATCGGTGAGCCGGTTCAGGTCGAATACGGTCTACTGATTCATCGTGAAGATACCGGGCGTACCTATGACCGCTTTCGGGATCGGGTGATGTTTCCGATTCGTGACTTGCGTGGGCGCACCATTGCGTTTGGCGGGCGAGTGATGGGCGATGATCAGCCCAAATACCTCAACTCGCCGGAAACGCCCGTGTTCCATAAAGGCCGCGAACTCTATGGCTTGTATGAAGCACGCCAAGCCTCCAGCAAGCTTGAACAGCTTGTCATGGTGGAAGGCTATATGGATGTCGTGGCGCTGGCGCAGTTCGGTATTCATAACGCGGTGGCCACGCTGGGAACCGCCACTACAGAAGATCATTTGACCCGTCTGTTTCGGCTGGTGAGTCGTGTGGTGTTCTGTTTTGACGGCGACCGCGCCGGGCGGCAGGCGGCGAGCCGGGCATTGGAAACCGCCTTGCCGCAAATGATCGATGGGCGCGAAGCGCGTTTTCTGTTTCTGCCCGAGGGAGATGACCCTGACACGCTCGTGCGTCGAGAGGGTGCGCAGGCGTTTCAGGATCGCGTCACCTGTGCGATGCCGCTGTCAGAGTTCCTGTTCGAGCAAGCAGCCCAAGGGCGCGACTTGAATACGGTGGAGGGGCGTGAGCGGTTTGCCAGTCAGGTGCTGGAGGCATTGAACAAAGTGCCTGATGGCATGCTCAAATCACTACTGTTTGAGTCATTGGCGCAGCGAAGCGGCTTAGCGCAAGAGCAATTGAAAGCACTGCTCGAAAAGCGTACCCAGGCGGCACAGCGACAGCGTTCACAGGGGTCGGCTGAAGCAGAAGCCGATGCGCCTTTGTCGGCATCAATGGCGGGGCCGGTTTCAGCAGCGCCCGCTAAAGGGGCGCGGACCCGCACGCAGGTACTATCCCCTGTCGGGCGTATTATCCAGCTGTTGCTTCACGAGCCTAACTTGGTGGCTGCGTTGCCTGATCAGTTGGATTGGCTGCCAGAGGATGATGACACGCCGTTATGCCACGAGCTGATTGCGTTGCTCAAGGCAGGGCGCTATCGCAGCCCTCAGGTGGTGTTGGCGCATTTTCAGGGCAGCCAGCAAGGCCAGGCGTTGGCGGCCTTCGCTAAGCGTGAATTGTTGATACCTAAGGCAGATCGGGAAGCCGAGCTGACTAGTTGGGTGGAGCATTTGCAGCATGTTCAGCGTCAACGTTCTCCCCACGAGGAGTACGCCGCGCTGCTAGCGCAGGAGCGCGCCGGGCAAAAGCTTGATAAGGAGCAGCGCCAGCGTTTGGCAAGCTTGGTAATGCAGCTTGCTCAGCGCTAATAAGGCGGTGTTTTGAGCGCTGGGGTTGAATTCCTGACGTTTCAGCACCAGATACAGGGTCAGCCACCGAGCGCTGGTCTAACCGAACAACCTAACACACCTGATTGACCGCGCAAATACGTCAAGCTGGAAAAATTCCGGTGAATTACGCTATACTGTTCGGCTTGTTGAGTTTAATCGATTCAGCGCTCCAGGTGTTTCATTCTTCTTCGTCGAGATAGGGTTTCTATGGCTGGAAATGCGCAGCAGCAGTCACGTCTGAAGGAGTTGATCGCTCGAGGCAAGGAACAGGGCTACCTGACCTATGCCGAGGTCAACGACCATCTACCCGAGGATATCGCCGACCCGGATCAAGTGGAAGACATCATTGGCATGATCAACGACATGGGTATTAGTGTCGTTGAAGAAGCGCCTGATGAAGACACTTTGATGATGTCGGATCACTCCACGGACGAGTCCGCTGCGGAAGAGGCCGTAGCGGCCCTTGCCGCCGTGGAAAGCGATGTAGGCCGCACCACTGACCCCGTCCGCATGTACATGCGTGAGATGGGCACGGTTGAGCTTCTAACCCGTGAAGGCGAAATTGAAATCGCCAAGCGGATCGAAGAGGGCACCCGTGAGGTGATGTCGTCTCTGGCCTATTTGCCGGGGGCCGTCGCGTCCATTCTGGATGCCTATGACGCCACTCAGGATGAAGAGGCGCCGGGACGACTCTCGGATCTCTTCTCGGGCTTCATTGACCCTGATGAGGGGATCCCCGGTGTCGCTGAGGCAGAAGTGCCGGAGCCGGAGCCCGAAGCCGACCTTGATGACGAGGTCGAAGGGGATGGCGAAGACGAGGACGAGGATTCCACGGCTAGCGAAGGCGGTCCGGATCCAGAAGAGGCGCGTGCACGTTTCGAACAGATTCGTGAGCAGAACGCACTGGTAGAAGCAGCGTTTGCCAAGCACGGTCGCGGTAGCTCTGAGCTGAAGGCTGAGCAGGCCCGCCTGGCAGTGCTGTTCTCGCCCATCAAGCTGGTACCCAAGCACTTTGAGCGCCTGGTCGGCCAAGTGCGTATCAGTGTCGAGCAAGTGCGTGCCCAGGAAAAAGCGGTCATGCAGCTGTGCGTGAAAAAAGCCAAGGTGCCGCGCAAAACGTTTATCAAGTCGTTTCCGGGTAACGAGTCACGCAAAACGTGGCTGGATGATTTCCAGGCAGCGCAGAGCAAGTACGCTGACCGTCTTGAGCCGCTGCGCGCCGATATCGCTCGTGCCCAGCGCAAGATCGCCTTTGAAGAAGACATGGTGCAGCTCTCGGTTGCCGATCTCAAAGAGGTGAATCGCAAGCTCTCCATTGGCGAGGCGAAAGCGCGCCGTGCCAAGAAAGAGATGGTCGAAGCTAACTTGCGTCTGGTGATCTCGATTGCCAAGAAGTACACCAATCGTGGTTTGCAGTTCCTGGATCTCATTCAGGAAGGCAACATCGGCTTGATGAAAGCGGTCGATAAGTTCGAATACCGCCGTGGCTACAAGTTCTCGACCTATGCCACGTGGTGGATTCGTCAGGCAATCACCCGTTCGATTGCTGATCAGGCGCGCACCATTCGTATTCCGGTGCATATGATTGAGACCATCAACAAGCTCAATCGCGTTTCGCGTCAAATGCTGCAGGAAATGGGTCGTGAGCCGACGCCGGAAGAGCTCGGCGAACGCTTGGAAATGCCCGAAGACAAAGTACGCAAGGTGCTCAAAATCGCCAAAGAGCCGATCTCCATGGAGACGCCGATTGGTGATGATGATGATTCACACTTGGGCGACTTTATCGAAGATGGCACCATGCTGCTGCCGATCGATATGGCCACCGGTGAAGGCCTTATCGAAGCGACGCGTAACGTATTAGGTGGCTTGACTGCACGTGAAGCAAAAGTGCTGCGTATGCGTTTTGGTATCGATATGAATACCGACCATACGTTGGAAGAGGTAGGCAAGCAGTTTGACGTGACGCGTGAGCGAATCCGTCAGATTGAAGCCAAAGCGCTGCGTAAGCTGCGTCACCCCAGCCGCTCTGAGCCGCTGCGTTCGTTCCTCGACGAGTGATCGATAGCTGCTGATACCTAAATAGTGGCTAAGACCTAAAAAGCCCGCCGTTCACTGAACGGCGGGCTTTTTTATGTTTGGCCTAGCGTAATGGGTTTGCCCAATAGAAAGCGTTATGCAGGCGTTTGGCGTTGAGTCTTATAAATGCGCCGAGCCAACAGCAGCAGCTCCAGTGTGGCGATCAAAATCAAGCTGTAACCGAGAAGCTCCACGACTTCTTCAGCGACACTCTTAAAGGTTCCTGAATAGCTATCTTCGAGTATTAATTGCCAAAACTCTTGCCGGCCATACAGGCGCGAGAAGATATACGTGGTCAGTACGCCCGCCGTAAACAAGCCAAAGGCGAAAGTATTGCTGTAATGGGCAAACTCAACGAGGAAACGATTACGTTGCTTAACCACCCAAAAGAGAGCAGGGAAAATGATCAGCGCTACTAGCACTTTCCAAGTGTTATCAGCGACATAGTTATCCAGGAAATGATCTTGCTCGCGCACCAGTGAGGCCGATACAAACGCGAGTAGCAGCAGGCTGACGGTGGGCCATACCCTAAGCACCTGGCGAATATAAAGCAGCATGGCGCAGCAGGTGGCCAGCACGAGTGTTTGCGTAAATTCAGTAAAACCCAGCTCAGAAAACCGCACTGAGGGAAGATAAAGCGCTTCAAAATAGGCGCCTTGCGTAATCGCACCAATGAAAAATACGTATAACACCGCACGTACTAAAATGGTTTGAAACCCTATTGGCCAGGGAGGGGGAGAAGACATACCGACATCCTTTGTGGGTAAGCAGCGTCGTGACGTGCATATGCAAACATGCAGGGGTGAATGTTCATTATATCGTCACACTTCTGTGTTCGCACGTCGATATTGTGGTTATTCGCTCGACGTTTGGTCGTCGCCCCTGCAAAGTGTTAAATGGGCAGGCAATAACAACGTTGTGAGAGGTTATCGGCATGGCTATTAGTGTGTTTGATCTTTTTCGTATTGGTATTGGACCCTCCAGTTCCCATACGGTCGGGCCGATGCGCGCTGCGCGTGATTTTGCCATGGTGATCGAAGACGCCTCCGTCACGCGAGTCGTGGTAAGACTTCATGGCTCACTGGCCGCCACCGGCGTGGGTCACGGTACCGATCAAGCCGTTATCATGGGGCTCATGGGAGAGGCACCGGAAAGCATCGACCCCGATACGATTGCATCGCGATTGAAGCAATTGGAGGCGGGCGAGCCGTTGCTGCTGGCCAATGGGCAGCCGATCGTCTTTGAACATGGCCGGGATGTCGAGTGGGATGACACCTGCCTACCGTTTCATCCCAATGCCATGGTGTTGAGCGCCTACTCTAACGATACGCTGTTGGCGACAAATACCTATTACTCACTGGGCGGCGGCTTTTATGTCGACCAAGCCAAAGCCGATCAAGGCGAAGTGGGTGAAGACCGTACGACATTACCCTATCCCTTCAACACCGCCGCCGAGTTGCTGGCACTGTGCAAGCAGCATCGACTGCGCATTAGCCAGTTGATGATGGAGAATGAGAAAGCCTGGCGAAGTGAGACGGCCATTCGTGAAGAACTGCTGACTATTTGGCAGGCCATGAGTGACAGTATTGAAAATGGCTTGCGTGCCACTGGGCACTTGCCGGGGGGGTTGAAGGTGCGTCGACGGGCACAGTTGCTGCATCAACAGCTGCTAAGTCCGCCGGAGAACCAGCGCCTCATTGTGTCGAGCTTCACCGTAATGGATTGGGTCAACGTGTTTGCGTTGGCGGTGAATGAAGAGAACGCCGCCGGTCGGCGAATGGTCACCGCGCCGACCAATGGGGCGGCGGGCATTGTGCCAGCCGTGTTGGCTTACTATTTGAAGTTCGAGCCTGATGCTAGCGAAGCGGATGTGGTGGATTTTCTGCTCACTGCGGGCGCTGTCGGCATCTTGTGCAAAAAGAACGCCTCCATTTCCGGCGCTGAAGTAGGTTGCCAAGGCGAAGTAGGCTCCGCCTGCGCCATGGCGGCGGCAGGACTTGCCGAAGTGCTGGGGGGCTCGCCGGGTCAGGTGGAAAATGCCGCTGAAATCGGTTTGGAACATAATCTGGGTTTGACCTGCGACCCGGTAGGCGGCCTCGTCCAAGTGCCTTGCATTGAGCGCAATGCGATTGCTTCTGTCAAAGCGATCAATGCTGCGCGCATGGCACTGCACGGCGATGGCGAACACTTTATATCGCTGGATAAAGTGATTCGCACCATGCGCGATACCGGCCGCGATATGCAGGATAAGTACAAAGAGACCTCCAAAGGTGGCCTCGCTGTCAATGCGATTGAGTGCTAAGTGGATGAATGCTTGGGCAATACACTGCCAATATTAGCCACTAGGTAATCCACCAACTGCCGTATTTTAGGTGATAAATGACGGTGGCGGGGGTAAACCGCCCACACGGCGGTATCGTGGTGCTGAAAGGGTTCAAGTACCGCTACCAGCTCGCCGCTGGCCAAATAAGGGGCCACGTAATAATCGGGTAACTGTGCAAGCCCCAGCCCTTTAAGGGCGGCATCTAATAGCGCCGGGCCGGAATTGCCGGTCCAGCACCCCTCGACGCGCACTTCGCGACGCTGCCCATTCACTTCAAAGAGCCAGTTAGGGCGTGAACCAATCAGGCAGCGGTGCTGGCCAAGCTCCGCTAAGGTATGCGGGCGTGGTGCTTGGCGAAAATAGTCCTGAGAGCCAACTATATATTCGCGGCGATCGCACAGGCGTCTGGCAATCAGGCTGGAATCTTTCAGTACCCCCATGCGAATGGCAATATCGTAGCCCTCTTCGATCAGCTCCACCGGCCGGTTAGTAAAGTGCATATGCACGTCCAACTGTGGGTGGAGACACTGAAAGTCATTTACTAACGGGGCAATAAAGCGCTCGCCAAACGTCGTTGCCGAGGTGAGTTTAAGCAATCCATTGGGTTTGGCCTGCAGCTCACTAAGCGCCTGCTCAGCATCGCGTAGCCCATCAAAAAGATGACGACAGTGCTCTACATAAGTAGCCCCCGCATCGGTCAGGCGGATTTGTCGAGTGGTGCGGTAGAGCAGCTGTACGCCCAACTGATTTTCGAGCTGGCTGACCAATCGGCTGATATGCGAAGTAGAGACCTTCAAATGGCGGGCAGCGGCAGAAAAAGTGCCCAGCCGCACCACCTCGACAAACGCTTCGATACGGCTCCAGTGCTGCACGCTGTCTCCTACCTGTTAAAAACGATTGTTGCTCAGTGACAATAATCTTGTGAGTGTATCCCGCTTTATCAATAGCGCCTAGCTGGCCTACACTGCTAGCATCTTTAGCGTATCAATGGAGTGTACAGCTTATGTCTAAATACTTACCCAAATGGTCGCGTGGTGCCCTGGCAATGGCGATTGGCGCTGGTTGTGCGGTTAGTGCTCAGGCCGAGCTACCCACGCAACAGCAAGAGCAAGCGCCTGGCTGGTTCCGAATGATGGTGGGAGATTATGAAGTTACCGCTCTCTACGACGGCCATACGGCGATTGATACTTCTTTGCTAAAAGGCATGGAACAAGAAGAGATTCTTCGCCACCTGGATGCGCTATTTATTGATGCCGAAAGCGGTATGCAAACCGCCGTCAATGCGTTCCTTATTCACACCGGTGAAAACTTGGTGCTGGTCGATGCCGGATCAGCCGCCTGCTTCGGCCCGTCGCTGGGACAGGTAGAGAGCAACCTGCGCGCTTCGGGCTATTCGCCAGACGATGTCGATACGGTGTTGATGACCCACTTACATCCCGATCACGTGTGCGGCTTAGCCAATGAGAGTGGTGAAGCGGTCTACCCCAACGCTGAATTACGTGCCAGCCAAGCCGATGCTGACTTTTGGCTGGACGAGGAGCGTGCAGCAGCGGCACCCGAAGGTAATCGCGCCTTCTTTGAAATGGCTCAAGACGCGGTAGCGCCTTACCAGGAAGCGGATCGCTTCAACCCTTTTACGCCCGGTGATGAGGTGTTGATGGGCATCGTTGCACAAGACAGCCATGGGCATACCGTGGGTCACTCAAGCTTTATGCTCAATAGCGATGACGAGGCCATGCTGGTGTGGGGGGACGTGGTACACAGCTACGGCGTGCAGTTTGCTGATCCTAGTGTCGCCATTGAGTTTGATTCCGATCCAGAGCAGGCCGTGCGCACGCGGGAAAGTGTGCTCGAAAGCGCCGTTGAAGATAAGCATTGGGTAGCTGGTGCGCATATGCCTTTCCCTGGCATTGGTCATATCGCAGAAGATGAACAAGGCTATCGCTGGTTACCGATTGAGTTTGCCCCGGTAGCGACTGACGAGTAACGCTTTCGTTAGGATGATAGACGTCATGGATATTTAGGAGTCGAAATGAAATCACGTGCAGCGGTAGCACTAGAAGCGGGTAAGCCGCTTGAATTGGTTGAGATTGATGTCGAAGGCCCGAAAGCGGGCGAGGTGCTCGTCAAAATGGCAGCGACTAGCGTCTGTCATACCGATGCCTATACGCTCTCTGGGGCTGACCCAGAAGGCAATTTTCCAGCGGTGCTCGGCCATGAAGGGGCGGGTGTTGTGCAGGAAGTGGGCGAGGGCGTCACCAGCCTCAAGCCGGGCGACCATGTCATTCCGCTCTACACCGCCGAGTGCGGGAAATGTAAATTCTGTTTATCTGGTAAAACCAACCTGTGTGGCAGCGTACGCGCTACCCAGGGTAAAGGGGTCATGCCTGACGGTACCTCACGCTTCTCGCTAGACGGCAAGATGCTTCACCACTACATGGGCACTTCCACTTTTAGTGAGTATACCGTGCTGCCTGAAGTCTCCCTGGCCGTGGTATCTAAAGAAGCGCCCATGGATAAAATTTGCCTGCTGGGCTGTGGTGTGACTACCGGTATCGGTGCAGTGCTAAACACCGCCAAAGTAGAACCGGGCGCCACGGTGGCGGTATTTGGGCTCGGGGCGATCGGTTTGGCCGTGATTCAAGGTGCGGTGATGGCCAAAGCGGGTCGGATTATCGCCATCGACGTTAACGCCGATAAGTTCGAGCTGGCCAAGCAGTTTGGCGCTACGGATTTCGTGAACCCGAAAGAGTACTCAGACCCAATCCAGCAAGTCATCGTCGATATGACCGATGGCGGTGTCGACTATTCGTTTGAGTGTATCGGCAACGTCAACGTGATGCGCTCGGCGCTAGAGTGCTGCCATAAAGGCTGGGGCGAATCGATCGTGATCGGTGTGGCTGGGGCTGGCGAGGAGATCTCGACACGGCCCTTCCAATTGGTGACAGGACGAGTTTGGAAAGGGTCCGCCTTTGGTGGGGTCAAAGGGCGCAGCGAGCTTCCTGGCTACGTCGACCGATATATGAATGGCGAGATCAATATCGACGACTTCATTACCCACGACATGCCGTTTGAGAAGATCAACGAAGCCTTTGATTTACTGCATGCCGGTAAGAGCATTCGTACCGTGTTGCATTACTGAGTATTATAGTTGGCACGTTTAAACGCGGTGGGGATAACCTGCCGCGTTTGTTGCATTTAAAGGAACCTGCCCATGAGCATGAGTGAAACTTTAGAACTGGTGTCTGCTAACCGCAGTTTCGGTGGCTGGCATAAGCGCTACCGCCACTACTCCCGTGCGCTGGATTGCGACATGACCTTTGCCGTTTATTTGCCGCCCCAAGCGGAAGATGAGCGTGTCCCCCTGCTTTGGTGGCTCTCTGGGCTGACCTGCAACGACGAAAATTTCATGCAGAAAGCGGGTGCGCATCGCATTGCCGCCGAGCTTGGAGTGGCCATCGTTTGCCCGGATACCAGCCCTAGAGGAACGGACTTACCGGGCGAGCATGAAAGCTACGACTTGGGCGCCGGCGCTGGGTTTTACGTGAATGCCACCGAGTCCCCCTGGAAGCCTCACTACCGCATGTATGACTATGTGATTGAGGAGTTACCTTCCGTGGTGCGTCAGCACTTCCCGGTCAATGGGCGTGAGTCTATTAGCGGCCATTCGATGGGGGGCCATGGTGCTTTGATTTTGGCCTTGCGCCATCCTGGGCGTTTCCGCTCTGTATCGGCTTTTTCACCGGTGGTCAATCCGATGAATTCTCCCTGGGGGCAGCAAGCGTTCACTGCTTATCTGGGCGAGGATCAGTCGCGCTGGCGCCAGTATGATGCCTGCGAACTGGTGGCTAATGGGGCATCACGCCAGCGGCTCTTCATCGATCAGGGCGAAGCGGATCAATTCCTGGAAGAGCAGCTTCAACCCGAGCGTTTAGAAGCCGTTTGTGAAGAGCACGATCACCCCTTAACACTGCGCCGTCAGCCGGGCTACGATCACAGTTACTTCTTCATAGCCTCGTTCATTGAGGATCATCTGCGCTATCATGCAGACCACCTCATGAAGCGTTAAGGATCACGGAATGCTCAATCGCTCGCTGCGCCGTTTCATGCGCCTGCTATGGCGCTTTGTTTGGCGCGGCTTTATAGCGTTTGCGCTGCTGTCAGTCGCGCTGGTACTCCTGTTTCGCGTCGTTCCTCCACCGGGTTCCATGGTGATGGTTGAGCGCAAAATACAGAGTTGGATCAATAGCGAGCCGATCCGTTTACAGCGCGAGTGGCGTGGTTGGGATTCGCTCTCGGCTAACGCCAAACTGGCTGTAATTGCCGCCGAGGATCAGCGTTTCCCCGATCATAGTGGTTTTGATTTAGTGGAGCTGCGGCGTGCCTTGCAGGCGAGCCAAGAGGGTGGGCGCCTGCGCGGCGCCAGTACCTTAAGTCAGCAAACGGCGAAAAACGTTTTTCTGTGGACGGGTCGAAGCTGGACCCGCAAGGGGCTCGAGGCATGGTTTACGCTGCTGATTGAGATACTGTGGAGCAAGCAGCGCATTCTTGAGATTTATCTCAATGTGGCCGAGTGGGATCGTGGTGTGTTTGGGTTGGAGGCAGCGGCTCAGCACTATTTCGGCGTCTCGTCCAACGCACTTACCGAGCGCCAAGCCAGCCTGCTGGCCGCTATATTACCTAGCCCATTAACACGTAGCGCCGCTAGGCCCGATGCGCAGGTTGAGCGGCGTAGCCAGTGGATACGCCAACAAATGCGCAACTTGGGCGGGACGGATTACCTTGAGCACCTTTAACCACCTCAGCTAGTGCTTGGGCGCTGGCTATTAAACACCCGCACTGGCTGCCTTAGTCATATTTGGCTTCGTCGATGATGGCCAGTGATTCCAAGTTGGGATAGGAAAAGTAGTAACCCTGTTGGACAGGTATACCAAGTGCCAGCAGGCAGCGCGACTCTTCACGGGTCTCAACACCCTCGGCAATGAGCTGAGTTCCCAAGGTGCCGGCAAGTGTCACTAAGCTTTTGAGTATGGCCTGGCGGCGTTTATCGCGATCGCAATCCATCACCAGTTCCCGGTCAAGCTTCAGCGTATCGGGCCTTAAATCGGTTAATAGATCAAGATTGGCATAGCCATTACCAAAATCATCAAGGGAGGTCGTGAACCCCATCTCACGGTAACTTTCGATAATCTTGCGCATATGGCCGCGGTCTTTAACCCGCTCTGTTTCGGTTATTTCAAAATTGAGCCGTTCGGTAGGAAAGCCAACCCGATGCGCCGTTTCCAGAGTGGCTTGAATACACGCTTCGGGTTCATAAACGGCATTGGGTAGAAAGTTAATAGATAGTTTTTCCTGCATACCCAAATCGCTGGCCAGCTCTATCGCGCGAATACGGCATGCTTGATCGAAGCGATACATCAATGCTTGCGTCACTTGATCAAGAATAGAATAGGCAGACTCCCCATTAGGCCCACGTACTAAAGCCTCATAGTAAATAATCGCTCGTAGACTGACATCGACGATTGGTTGAAACGCCATGGTAAATGCAAAAGGTACCGGTGAATCGCAACGGTTACATTGCCCGTTCACCCTGGCACAGTGGTGTTGTGCTGACATGTTTATCCAAGCCTAGGTATAAAAATATCGTTATCGTCTGATCGCCTTATGGGCGGGTTTTCGTATAACCATCACCACCCCGGTGATGGCGACCAACATCCCCACTAGCCCTAGCCAAGGAAGACGTTCGTCAAATAGCCACCACGCTTGTAGCGCGGTGACCGGTGGCACAAGATAAAAAAGACTCGCTACACGCGAGGCTTCCCCTTTTTTTATCAAGGCCATGAGTAACAGAATAGCGGCAATTGATAGAATCAACACCAACCAAGCCAGTGTAAATATAAAGGTGCTGCTCCACTCCACCTGGCGCGTCTCAAATAGCAGCGCGCCGCTTCCCAATAGCATGCCGGCCGCCAGGTACTGAATCACCGCCCCCGACAGCAGCGGCATCGTCGTGCAATATCTTTTCTGATAGAGCGTGCCTAACGAAATACCCAGCAAAGCGGCGGTGACGCAAAGTAAAGCGCTAATGCCAAAGCCATCAAACAGCGACTCACCGATATCGAGCTTGCTACCAAGCACCAAGCTAATACCGATAAGGCCAAGCCCTAGCCCTAACCACTGTCGCCAGGAAAGGCGCTCGCCTAGTAGCGGCCCGGCAAAGACGGCGGTGAGTAGCGGTTGAACGCCTACTAGTAAGGCCGCTAAACCAGCGGGCATGCCTAAATAAATGCCATAAAAAACACCGCCCAAGTAAGCGCCGTGGACAAGGAAGCCCGAAATGGCGATATGTGTCCATAACCTAGGCGATGAAGGCCAAGGGATACGCATCAAAAGTGCCAACGGGATCAACAGTAATAAGGTCAGCACAAAGCGTATAAACAGAAAGGTGAAAGGCTCTGCGTAGGGGAGGCCAAATTTGGCGCCAATGAATCCTGTACTCCATAGAAGGACAAACACGGCAGGCATAGCTGACAAGCCGACAGAAGCTGGGCTTTTTTCTTTTAAATCGCTGAATTTAAATGACATTTCTATTCCGTGGTGGCGTGTTTAAACTTTTTTAACTTACATATTGTTCTTTATGTTACTAACTTTTACACAACAAGTTGAACCTGATCGAACACAGCGCGTCACAGTGGGCACATACACAACGCAATATTGAGGTTTTCTATGAAACGTATGACTGCTTTGTTCTCTGCTGCACTGCTCGCTACTGGTTTAATGACCGCTACTGCTCATGCCCAGCAAGACCAGGATGCGGCACAAGATCCGATGGCCACCCAGCAAGCAGCACCTGCTCAGGATTTTTCTGACGATCAACTCCAGCAGTTTGCCGATGCGTCTCAAGAAATCGCCGTAATTTCTCAAGAATATACCCAGCGTCTGCAGGAAGCGGAAGATGAATCAGCGCAGCAGGAAGTGCGCACCGAAGCTAACGACCGCATGATTGAAGTCGTCGAAGACAGCGGCCTCGATGTTGATACCTTCAATGCGATTGGTCAATCCATTCAGCAAGACCCTGAAATGATGCAGCGTGTACAGGAAATGGCGAGCCAATCATAAGCCTGCCATGGTTATCGGCTGATAACGCTTTTAGTGTAGCTAATTTAACAAATTAATTAGCCGCATAACGATCAGCTGGGCCTAGCTCAACTTGGTCTAGGCCATCAAAGCCCGGTGCTTCTTGCACCGGGTTTTTTGTTGTTTATACATTTTATGCTGAAGCCGCTCGGTAGAGAGCGATTATCGTGCCTTGTGGGGTTTACCTTCCTCAGCCTACCCGCCACACTTTACGCACTAGCCAAACCCTTGGCCGGCAAGCCGAAGGAGTCCGTATGGATGTCGAATTGTTAGAGATACGCCAGCATATGGGACGGTTTCCCCCGTTTGACGGGCTGTCGGATGATCTGCTCGATGCTATCGCTGAACAAGTGGAAGTCAGCTATTTCAAAACCGGTAATAGCATTTTAGAGCTC
Organism: Halomonas sp. UBA3074; assembly: GCF_002366715.1. Classification (GTDB taxonomy): domain Bacteria; phylum Pseudomonadota; class Gammaproteobacteria; order Pseudomonadales; family Halomonadaceae; genus Vreelandella. The sequence goes on from NZ_DFBS01000022.1 coordinate 324,883, forward strand.
AATGAAGCGCTCAATGACCTTTGCTATATACGCAGCGGCGCGGTCGAGGTCTATCGTAGCCAGGGGGAGCTCTATAATCGCCTGGGTGAAGGCGATATTTTCGGTCACTTCAGCCTGCTGCGTAATCACAAAGTGCGTTTTCCTGCCCAGGCCATTGAAGATACCTTGATTTACTTTATCCCTAACGCGGTGTTTCAACGGCTGTGTGAAGAGGATGAAGACTTCGCCGACTTTGTCGAGTTGGAACGGCCGCGGCTTGAAACGGCCGCCGAGCAGCAGAAGAAGTCCAACGACATGATGGTGACCCGGATACGCAAGTTACTGACGCGTTATCCTGTCATGGTTGAAATTTCAACCAGCGTTCAGCAAGCAGCGCAGCAGATGAGTGAAGCCCAAGCCTCGGCACTGCTGGTATTGAAAGAGGGCAGCGATAATCCGCGCTTTAGTTTCAAAGACAGCGAAGGCCAGACATGGCAAATGTGCGGTATTTTGACCGACAGCGATTTTCGCACTCGCGTTGTGGCTGAAGGGCTATCCCCGCAGACCACGGTCGGCGAGGTGATCTCCTCAAGGCTGATTACGGTTCAATCCGATGCCTCGGTCTATGAAGCCATGCTGACGATGTTACGCAGCAATGTGCATCACTTGCCCGTGCTTTATCGGCAGCGTCCGGTAGGTGTGGTGCATCTCTCCGACATAATCCGTTATGAAACCCATAGCGGCCTCTATTTGGTGAGTAATATTTTTAACCAATCGAGTGCTCAGGGGCTGGCACGCTTAGCACCCGATGTGCGGGCAGCGTTTGTACGCATGGTGCAGGAGGGGGCTAACTCACAAATGGTGGGCAGTGCGCTGTCTACGATAGGGCGAAGCTTTACCCGGCGCTTGCTTGAGATGGCGGAAGCGGAGCTAGGCCCGCCGCCTGTGCCTTACTGTTTCATGGTCAATGGCTCCATGGCACGTAATGAACAGAGCATTGTTACCGACCAGGATAATGCGCTGATTCTCTCCGATGAGTTCATTCCCGAAGAGCACGACGGTTACTTTTACGCGTTGGCAAAGATTGTCAGCGATGGCTTGGATGCCTGCGGCTATACCTACTGTAAAGGTGACGTGATGGCGACCAACACGCAGTGGCGCCAGCCATTAAGCGTTTGGAAACGCTATTTTCAGGATTGGATGGCCAACCCCACGCCCGAACGGCTGCTGCACAGCTCGATATTTTTCGATCTGGACAGCTGTTATGGCGAAGAAGTCTACGTGGAAGCGTTGCAAGACCTGATTGCTGAAACGGCCCCTAAATCACCGCTGTTTTTAGCTGCCATGGCGCGTAATGCCCTCAATCGCACGCCACCATTAGGGTTTTTCCGCACCTTTGTCATGGAGCAGGATGGCAAGCACAATAACTCTATCAACCTTAAACGCCGCGGTACCGCGCCGATGGTCGATTTGGTGCGTATCCACGCCATGGCCTGCGGCTCTAAAGCGCAGAACTCTTTTCAGCGCTTGAATGACATTGGGGCTACCCAATTATTAGCGACCGGCATGAGCGAGAAACTCAGCTATGCGTTTGAGTTTTTATGCATGTCGCGGCTTCGCCATCAGATGATCGACCTGCAAGAAGAGCGGCAGCCGGATAATAATATCGAGCCTGAAAATGTCGATGATAGCGAGCGCCATACCCTGAAAGATGCTTTCCAAGTGTTGAGTAACGCCCAGAAGTTTTTGAAGTTTCGCTACCCAATGCCTGCTCACCGGCAGGGGCGTTGACATGCACGGCATACGTCCACGTCAGAAAATTACCCAGGCCGACTGGGCCGGCTATATGGCTCAGCGTGCAGAGCGGGCAAGTAGCCCAGCGCTTCAACAATTTTTTAGTACCCCGCTGCCAGATCCTGAAACGCCGATTGCCGAGGTACCGATGGTGGCACTCGATATGGAAACCACGGGACTGGATGAGCGGCGCCATGCGATTGTGAGTATTGGTGTTGTGCCCTTCACGTTAAACCGTATCAAGCTGGCGGAAAGGCGCTATTGGGTGGTGAACCCTTCGCGGCCGCTGGCAGAAGCGTCCATTGCTTACCATCATATTACCCACTCGGAAATCGCTGAAGCGCCGGATTTAGAAACGATACTGGATGATCTGTTAGCCCAGCTAGCGGGGCGCTTGGTCGTTGTTCATTTCCGCAATATCGAGCGGCCTTTTCTAGACGCTGCGGTTAAGGCGCGCCGGGGGGAAGGGGTGCTGTTTCCCATGATCGATACGATGTCACTGGAGGCGCGGCTTCATCGCCAAACGCTTTGGGCACGTTTTCGCCGCTGGTTAGGTCGTCCTCCCGTGTCGATACGTTTACACGCTAGCCGTGAACGTTACGGTTTGCCTGCCTATCAAGGTCATCATGCCCTGGTCGACGCGCTAGCAACCGCCGAGCTATTGCAGGCGCAAATTGCCACTCACTATCGACCTGAAACGCCGCTAAAAGATATTTGGTGTTAGCGATCATACACAAAAAAAATGGGCAACCCTGTGGGTTGCCCATTTGCTTTACGGAGTAAGTAGGCAGAAAACTTAAACCGCTTTTGGCTCGCTCATCAATCCCTTGATAATGGCATAGCAGGCCACTAGCAATATGATGGTGAACGGGAAGCCGGTGGATACCGCCATGGTTTGCAGTGCCGTTAGACCGCCACCCAGCAGCAGTGCAATCGCAATCGCACCTTCAATGATCGCCCAGAACACACGTTGTGGCGTTGGTGCATCGACCTTGCCGCCCGCGGTAATGGAATCAATGACCAGCGAGCCGGAGTCAGAAGAGGTCACGAAGAATACAATCACCAGCACAATGGCGACGAATGAGGTGATCTGCGAGAGCGGCAGCTGTTCCAGCATGATGAATAGCTGCAGGTCGACACCGGCATCACGTACAGCTTCAATACCCTGACTCACATACTGATCAATCGCCGTGCCGCCAAAGGTGGTCATCCACAATACGGAGACTGTAGACGGCACCAGCATTACCGAGACCAGAAACTCACGCACGGTGCGGCCACGCGAAACACGGGCGATAAACATACCGACGTAAGGAGACCAGGAGATCCACCAAGCCCAATAGAAGGCTGTCCAGCCTTGGCTAAAGTTGGCGTCTTCACGGCCAAACGGATTCGATAGCGCCGGCAGATGCACCGCATAATTCCACAAGTTCTCAAAGAAACCGGTGGCGATCAGCAGGGTAGGGCCCACCGCAATAACGAAGAAAAGCAGTATGGCCGCAAGGATGATATTGATCTTGGAGAGCAGCTGTACGCCCTTATCAACACCCGCAATGATTGAGCCGATGGCGATGAAGGTGATACCCACGATCAGCAGGATCATGGTGATGTCGCCTTCAGGCGCGCCAAACAGGTAGGTTAAGCCGGCTGCTGCTTGGGTAGCGCCAAGGCCTAACGAAGTAGCCAAGCCAAACAGCGTGGCAAAGACGGCTAGAATATCAATCAAGTGGCCCGGCCAGCCCCACACGCGCTCACCCAGAATCGGGTAGAACACCGAGCGCATCGAGAGCGGTAGGCCTTTATTGAAAGAGAACAGCGCCAATGACAGTGCGACAACGGCATAGATCGCCCATGGGTGTAAGCCCCAGTGGAAAATCGTTGCCGCCATGCCCAGTGCGGCAGCACCCTCGGCATCGCCTTCGGCGCCTGATAACGGTGCCCAGCTGCCACCATCAAAGGAGGTACCAAAGTGGGTCAATGGTTCATTGACACCGAAGAACATCAAGCCAATGCCCATACCGGCGGCAAACAGCATCGAGAACCAGCCCATGTAGGTAAAATCGGGCTTGGCATCAGCGCCACCAATGCGGATTTTACCTAAGGGGGAGAAAATCAGGCCTACGCACAAAATAACGAAAATATTGGCGGCCGAAATAAAGAACCACGCTAGATTGCCTGTCAAGAAACCAAAGATCGCGTCATAGATTGGGGCGATCGTGTCTTGCAGCGCAAGCGTTAAAATAACAAATAGCAGCACCACAATGGCCGAAATGGTGAATACCTTGCCGTGTAGGTCAAGGTTAACGCCCATGGTATTCGTGGTGATATTGTCTTGCCCGATCACATAATCGGTATCAATCAGGTTCGCCGGCCCATCCGGGGCAGGTATGCCTTCCGAGACCTGCTCTTCAGGGGGGCGTTTATCGTCGTGGTTATCCACTGGAGCCTCTCTATTTCGATCAAGATATGTCGATCAAAAAATGTTGAACAGAAACCAAAATGTGGTCATCAACCAACATTCCATGGCGCGCTTTGAGGAGCACACAATAGCAAATCTGTTAAAACAGGATTCAACGTATTGTGAACCATAGCGCTTATAACGACAGCAGAGGGCCGAAGCCCCCTGCTGTTGTATCTTGCTCGTGCGGTGTTAGCTATCGAGCCACTGCTCTACGACATCTTGATTGTCTTCAACCCACTGCTTGGCGTTCTCGTAAGGATCGCTGCCGTCTTCCTGGTTCATGAGCATGACTTCGCCCATTTGCTCCGGCGTCCATTCGAAAGCATCGAGAATCGCATAGGCTTCGGGCATATCACCCTCTAGGCCTTCGCGTACCGCGGTGTGGATTTGCTCCGCACCACCATAGACATTCTCAGGATCGTCCAGGTATTTAAGGTCGAAACGAGCAAACATCCAGTGGGGCGTCCAGCCAGTCACCACGACGTCTTCTTCATTACTAATGGCACTGGATAAGGCAGCTGTCATCGTGGCGCCACTACCGCTACGCAGATCCAGCTCAAGGTCATAGGTATCCACAACCTCTTCGGTTAGACCCATGAGGCCTGCACCGGGGTCAATACCGATGATCTCGCCGTTAAAGCTGTCAGCGTTGTCGTTTAGGTCGGCAATAGAGTCGACGTCGGTGTATTCAGGAACGACGAGGCCCAGCTTGGTGCCGTCCAGGTTTGGTCCCAGGTCTTCTACGCTGTCACCCAGGCGTTCCATGTAGTCGGCATGGGTAGTGGGCAGCCAAGCGGCAACGATGGCATCTGCATCGCCAGTAGAGAGCGCTTGGAACATAGCCGCTGCCGAGAGCGAGGTGAGATCGACCTCGTAGCCAGCTTGCTCGAGGACAGCGGCAATGACGTTGGTGGAAGCAACTTCAGAAGACCACTCCACGTAGGCCAGGTTGATCGTACCTTTCTCTTCTTCGGCTTGTGCTGCACTGCTAATAGCAACGCCTGCACCGGCTAACAGTGCTAGTGAGGCAATACGTATACGGAGGTTCATGGTGCGATATTTCATTCACTTTCTCCCTTGGGTATAAATTCTTAACGTAGCTAACGGCTGCCTAAAACAGCATGGTGAGCAAGAAGCGACTTGGCAAGCCATCGGCTCAACGCAGCCGCTTCTGCTTTTTTGCTCAAGTAGCGCGTTTCATCTTACTGCCGGGTCTTTCTAAGCGACTGGGTCAAGCGGTCAAGCAGCATGGCCAGAATCACTACCGCAATGCCTGCCTCGAAGCCATCGCCTGGGCGCAAACGTTGAATGGCGCGCCAGACTTCGCTACCTAGGCCGTCGGCACCAATCATGGCCGCGATTACGACCATGGAGAGGGCGAGCATAATCGTCTGGTTAATGCCCGCCATGACGGTAGGCAGTGAGAGCGGTAGCTGAACTTTGAACAGTTTCTGGCCACGCGTGGCACCATAAGCATCGGCGGCTTCAATGAGCTCTACCGGCACCTGACGAATCCCCAGCGTGGTAAAACGAATCGCTGGGGGCATCGAGAAGATGACCGTTGCGAAAATCGCCGACACCGAGCCGATCCCGAAAAACGGAATGGCCGGAATCAAATAAACGAAGGCAGGCATGGTCTGCATGAAATCCAGAATCGGCATGATCACCCGGTAAAGCCGATTGGATAACGCGGCCGCGATGCCTACCGGCAGCGCGATCACCACTGCCACCATCGTGGCAAAGACGACTAGAGTGAGCGTCTCGATCATCGGGTTCCAAAGACCCAAATTCCAAATCAGTGCAAGACCGGCCGTGGCACCTATCGCTAAGCGAACGCCGGCTAACTTCCAGCACAGTAAGGCGATCAAACCCAGCAGCGCCCACTCAGGCAGCCACATCAAGCTGTCGTTTAAAACATCAATGCCGGTCTGCGTGAAGCGGGAAATGCCACGGGTAACCAACGAGTATTCACTGGTCAACCAAGTCAGGCCGCTCTCAATCCAGTCACCTAGCGGAATGCGTGGGATATCCATTATTGGTCTCCTGCCCGTGCCAGTTCATCGAGTACTGCGCCTTTTACCACCACGCCGAGCAATTGATCCTGCTTATCGGTAACGGCGATAGGGAAGCTCTTTTCGCTAAACATGGCAAACAGGTTGTGCAGTGGCTCATCCATAGGGACTTTGCGGAAGTCTTGGGTTAAGTAATCGGTGATGGATCCCGCGCCTTCTTCGATCGCTCGACTGGCAGCGTCGGCTTCCAATAGGCCCAGCAGGCGACGATCGCGGTCCACCACATAGATCGAATCGATGCTGTGGTCACGCATGCGGTGTAACGCCGTGCGCGGCCCATCGCTTTCGCGAGCGGTGGTGCGTAGCGGGCGCATAGCGCTCTCGGCGGTCAAGATACGTGAACGATCGACCCCTTCGATAAAGCGCCGCACGTAATCGTCCGCTGGCTGGGTGAGAATCTCTTCCGGCGTGCCGATCTGTACCACTTCACCATCTTTGAGCAGCACGATACGGTCGCCAATATTGAGCGCCTCGTCCAAGTCATGGGTGATGAACACGGTGGTCTTCTGCATTTTGGTCTGTAGCTGCAGAAGCTCTTGCTGCATATCTTTACGAATCAGCGGATCCAGAGCCGAGAAGGCTTCATCCATCAACAGCACGGTGGCATCGTTGGCCAATGCACGGGCTAAGCCTACGCGTTGCTGCATCCCGCCGGAGAGTTGATTGGGGTAGGCGTCTTCCCAGCCCTCCAGGCCAACTTGCTTCAACGAATTATGAGCAATTTTTTGGCGCTCAGCTTTCTCTACGCCGCGAATTTCCAAACCGAACTCGGCATTCTGCTGCACAGTGCGGTGGGGAAATAGCGCGAAATTTTGAAATACCATAGAGAAATGGCGGCGACGGCACTCCAACAACGCTTTCTCTTTCAGCGTGGGAATGTTCTCACCGTCGATGACGATCTCACCTTCGGTGGTTTCAATCAGACGGTTCAGACAACGAATCAACGTTGATTTTCCCGATCCTGAAAGCCCCATAATCACCAATAATTCGCCTTCATAAACGTCAAACGAAATATTGGAAAGCCCCAGTGTCTGGCCCGTTTTCTCCAGAATTTCTGGGCGCTTCATGCCCTGGTTTCGAAGCTCAATAGCTTTTTGGGGGTGCTTGCCAAAGACTTTGCTTAAGCCGCGCACTTTAATTTTGACGGGTCGTGTCTCGTCCATCGGCGGTGCCTTTTTGTTGAGCGAAATGAATGGCGGCTGATGGCAGCGCAAGCGGCGTCACAACCTCATTCATAAAAGGAAAGATAACTTGTGTTGGTAAATTTATTAATAATTATTATACATAGGTAGGGCGTGTGTGTCACAAAGGCTCGCTCAACGGAATAGATCACGCCACATGTGCCATTTTTCACCCACTCCTATTGGCGCTACGCGCGCTATCATTTGTTCTTAATTTTATTATAAGTAATTGAATTTAAAGTTTTAAAATTAAATATTAAGCGGGTTGGCACATTAAGTGAATTAGTAATTTACATAGAATGATGAATGTATAGGGCTAGTCATCAAGTAGCCGATTCAGGAAGCAGTTTTTACAGGTGCAGTTGTTACAGATATAGAGCTGTTACAGGTATTAAGTTGTTACAGGCATTAAAATGGAGGTGGCTGTTATGGATAAATACTGTGAGCTCAATGGAAGCAAGCAAGCCGCCAAGCGTCCACGCTGGTTGACGCTATGCATGATGGCTACTGCCGCAAGTGTAATAGTGCTATCAGGTTGCGGTGATGACGAAGAGACAGCGCCTTTAGAGCAAGATAATGGCAGCGGTCAATCGTCTAGCCTTGAGCAAGAACCTGCGATGGAGCAGGATCCTGGCCTCGATGAAAACTCAGGCTCTGAAGGGTCAATGACCCAAAGCACAGGCGCAGAGTCTGAAGAACCGATGTCAGAAAGTAACTTGTCTGATAGCAATGCTTCTGAAGAAAGCATGACTGAAAATCGTATGGCTGAAGAGGGCACTTCTGAAAACAGCATGCCCGAAGATACGATGGACGAGCCTGCCACAGGCACAATGAATCCTGACGAAGATGAAGCAGGATTTGGCGAAGGCACTGACCCAATGCCGGGCGACAGTAGCGATACCGCGCCAAATGCAGACGAAGATGATGAGGTTACCACTAACCAGTAATTGTTATATGTACCGATCCCTACGATGGTAAGTCGAATCAGCTGTTTGTTCCCTGCGGCTGCTCCACACGATTTACCATCCTTTCCGCCCCCGCGCCCGCGGGGGTTTTTTTTTATGTCTAATCACATTTTTTATATCTAGCTACCTTATCATTTTATAAAGGCGAGGTTCTAGCACTGCATCGACTGGAAATTTAGTGTTTCGCCGCTATGGTATAAGACTTAGCGTGAACGTTAAGCGCTGAAATGTCACCGTAATCGGTAGATGCCAACAAGGAGGTAATTCGACATGATGTCATTAAAAACCAACATACGGCCTTACGCCTTGCTGCTGATGGCACTGATTTCAGTGTCAGCGTTGTCTGGCTGCGGCGAGAGCGCACCCCCCGAAACAGATTCCCAGCCTGAAGAGCAAGAGCCTATGAACACAGGCCCTATGTCGCTAGACAGTGACCCCGCCAGTAATGCACCCGGCGGGGTAACGGAGTAAGCAGCTCGGCTAGGCGCCACTACTCATCATTATCTTCAAGGCGGCGGTAAAGCGTTCTGCGCGCAATGCCCAGCACCTCTGCCGTACGCCTTTTGTTACCGCCCGTCGCTTCTAACACTTTGTTAATGTAGCGTTTTTCAACTTCTTCCAGGCTAGGCCAGCGGATCGGAGTTGGCGCTGGCATCTGGTTGCCTGTCACCACTTCGCCACTCAAGGTAGGCACCAAGGGCGTGCCGCTTTCCGACGTAGACTGCTCGCGTAACCGCTCGGGTAGGTCTTTATGACTGAGTGAGCCGTCTTCGCTGAGAGTCACGCCGCGCATAATGGCGTTTTCCAGTTCACGCACGTTGCCGGGGTATGTGTAATTAAGCAGGTTGTTGAGAGCTTCGGGCTCGATTTTCTCAATCTGCTTGCCCTGCGCCTCTGAATGTTTATCGATCAGCGCAAAGATAAGGTGCTCGATGTCACCGCCGCGTTCGCGTAGGGGCGGAATGCGCAGCGAAAAAGTTTCCAAACGATAGAAAAGGTCGCTGCGGAAATTTTCTTGCTCAATCTCTTTTTCCAGATTGCGGTGGGTAGCGGCAATGATGCGTACATCGACCGGTTCTTCGCGTTCACCCCCTACAGGACGCACGGTTTTCTCCTGTAAAGCGCGCAGTAACTTGGCTTGAAGATTAATCGGCATTTCGCCAATTTCATCCAAGAAGAGACTGCCCCCTTGAGCGCTTTGAAACAGCCCTTTACGCGCTTCGTTAGCGCCGGTAAAGGCACCTTTAACGTGGCCGAAGAACTCACTTTCCATCAAATCCGCGGGAATACTCGCGCAGTTCACCGGCACGAAAGGCTCGTCTTTACGGGGGCTTTCCTGGTGAATGGCGCGGGCGAGTAGCTCTTTACCGGTGCCGCTTTCACCTAAAATAAGTATGGGGGCATTGCTTTTCGCTAAACGAGAGGCGTCATGGAAGAGCGCCTGCATGACTTGGCTTTTACCCACAATGCCGTGGAAATGACTGATGTCCGCGTCATGGAAAACCGCTAAGCGCTGGCGTTCGAGCACGCGAAAAACGGCTTCGCGAATAGCATCCAAATCGAGGGGCTTGGTTAAAAAGTCGTCAGCCCCCATTTTCAACGCTTCAACGGCCTGGTCAATGGTGCCGAAGGCGGTAATCACGATAATGCCCAGCTCACTGCCTGCTTGGCGTAACTGCTGGAGTAACTGTATACCGGTCATGCCGGGCAAGCGGACGTCGGTAATCACCAATGAGACGGTGGTGTGGCTCAGTAAAGCGATGGCTTCCTCAGCGCTAGGCACGCCAAGCGTGGAGTAGCCTGCATCCTGCAGTTCTTCCTCTAATAACTCACGTATAGCGGCGTCATCTTCCACCACCAATAAAGGTAAAAGGTGTTCCTGATGGGTCACAAACGTTGTCCTCACGCGGATGCGGTTTCACTAATGGGTAGTGTAATTTCAAATCCAGCGCCGCCAAGGGCGCTATCAAACACGCCGATCGTGCCGCCGTGGTCGTTAATAATGCGGTGTACCATTGATAGCCCCAACCCACTGCCCTGGCCGACGGGTTTGGTGGTGAAAAATGGATCGAACACTTTATGGTGATGAGAGTCGGGAATGCCCGGGCCATCATCTTCGACACAGAGCGTTAATTCATTCTCATGCTGCTCGGCGCGTACGCGTATACGGCTGACTTCAGGTGCTTGTGCCGCATTTCTCAGTAAGTTGGTCATTACCTGGACAAGCTGCTGACCATTGGCGAGTAGGTTGGGTGTTGGTGACGGTAATTCAATGTCTAAACGAATATTGCGTGGTTCTAGCTCTTCTTCAACCAAATCGCTGGCGCTGGTAATCAGTTGGTCAAGCGCTAACTCGCCCTTTTCTACATTATGCTGACGGCCTAATTCCATCAACTGGCGCACGATTTCAACGATACGCTCTACTTCTCCACGAATTCGCCCTAAGCGGGCGCGCTCGTCATCGCCAATGGTGTCGCGGCGTGCCAAGCGCTGAGCTTGGCCATTGATCACCGTTAACGGGGCCCCTATTTCATGGGCGACGCCGGCTGCCAGCACCCCTAACTCTGCCAGCTTTTTAGATTTACGCAGGCGCTTTTCCAACTCTATTTCCCGGCGCTGGCGATCTTCGATTTCGTGATCTTTCTCTGCCATGGCATCAAGCATGCCATTCAAGCCAGAGGCGAGACGGCGATACTCGGTGGGGCCATCTTCTTCCGCGCGCTGGCTGCGGTCGCCATCTTCCACCAGTAACATAACGTGCAGAAGCCGATTTAGCGGGCGTTCGATATGTCGGCGGAAGCCCCACCAAATGCTAAATACAATCCCTGCAGCACCGACCACAAAGACCAATACGGCCACAATGCTGATAAAGCCCGTGTAGTTCTCGATACCTGTATTTAACCGATTCACCTGCAGCACACCATACACCGTGCCATCTTGCGAGCGCAGAGGTGTCAACGCAGAGTAGTAATTCCAGCCTTCGTGCTGTCGGTAGTTGCTATATAAGTCATCCCGTTCAATGACTTGCTGGATTTCTTCCTGGCTGAAAATGTCTTTACCAAGGCCGAGCCCGTAAATGTCGCGCCCTTGGGTGTCGAACACATAGGCGCCATAAATACGGTGAAAAGAAAATGCCGATTGAAGGGCCTCTTCAAGTGGCGTATTGCTATCAGGGGTTACCGCGTAGCTCAGCGACGAGCTGAGCGTGCGGGTGATGATCTCTACTTCCGTCTGTAGCTTCGAGCGTACGTTATCCTCGAGCGACTTAATGGCCACTAAGCTAAACACCACCAGGATGATAAACAGCGGGACGATCACTGTTAATATGATTAAATTGCGTAATCGCATGTGGTATCCATGGTGGTGCTCTTTTTAATAGTGGCAAGTTGACGTAAGAAAAGAGAGTAGGGCGGTGCTACTGATTGTTCGACAGCTGACTGTTCGACAACTGGTCGGTCGGCAGCAGACGATAGAGACCGCCTTGAGGGTCGTCAGTGAGTAGATAAATGCCATCGGGCCCTTGGCGAACGTCCCGAATGCGACCAATTTCACCTTGTAAAATTAGCTCTTCTTCGGCCACTTTGCCGTCTTCTAAGCGCAGACGTAGCAGTTTCTCACTGCCAAGACCGCCTGCCAATAGATTACCCTTCCACGCGCCGAAAGCGTCGTTAGTCACTTCGGCTAACCCGGCAGGCGCAAAACGGCCTTCAAAGACATACACAGGGTCCACCATGCCAGGCAGTGAATCTTCGCCAATCGGTTCATTGGTCGCATAATCGTTGCCCTGACTGACGTCTGGCCAGCCATAATTATTACCCGCTTCAATCTGGTTGAGTTCATCGCCGGTTCGCGGACCGTGTTCTGATGCCCAGGCCTCGCCATTACTCATCACGGTCATGCCTTGAATATTACGGTTTCCCATGGAGTAAATTTCGTCCAGCGTGGCGTCATCGTCCACGTACGGGTTGTCGTCAGGCACGCCGCCTGTCGCGGTGAGGCGCAGCGTCGACCCTGCGTGGTCATCGCTGGCTTGGGCACGCGGCGGCTCGCTACCGCGGTCGCCGATGCTCATTAGCAGCGTGCCGTCGGGCAGCCACCCGAGCCGCGAGCCATAGTGGCGGCCAGGGCCGGATGCGCGATCCTGCTCGAACAAGTGCTCGACCTCACCCAGTTCGTCACCTAGCCATTTAACGCGTGATAGCGCCGAACGCGTTTGATTACCATCGGGTTTGCTCCAGGTGAAGTAAATCCAATCGCTGTCACCCGCGCTATCACCGCCTTCAAAGTCAGGGTGTAGCACGATATCTAACAGGCCGCCTTGGCCCTGGGTGCTGACGTCGGGCATCCCGGCCAGCGCGCGCGTTTCGCCATTGGTAGGGTCGACCAGCGTCAACTGCCCGCTGCGTTCGCTCACCAGAGAACGGCCGTCGGGTAAGAAAGCAACCGCCCAGGGGTGTTCAAAACCTCCGGCGATACGCTCAATGGAAAGCGTTAGGTGATCGGTTTCTAGCGACTCCTGAACCACTTCTGCGTTGGCGGTGCTTATGGCGGCCGCCAGTATCAAACCACTAATACCGGCTACTCCAACGCTCACGGCGTGCCTACCACCCGTGGTGTGACTCTTATGGGTATACGTCATAGCGCTCTCCTGTCCAGCGTATTAATGCCCAGTAGTATCCATGCCAGTAGTGCCCTTGCCAGTAGTGTCTTTGCCAGCAGGGCCTCGCACCAATGCCGGTTAATAGGCAGTCGTCTAGCAGAGACCCTCCCCCCGTGAAGGGGTTCCGCCATGGGGAACTAAACGGCATTCCTGCATAGAGTTTACATGAGCAAGGCGAGCAACACCGGTAGGTAAACCAACGCAAGCAGCGTCGAGCAGAACACAAGGCTGGCAACGTAGGCAGGTTCACGCTGAGCCCGCTGCGCAAACAGGTAGTTAAATACCGCCACGGGCATACACATTTGAACCACTAATATGCTTTGTGCCAAGGGAGGAAGCCCCACCCAACCAGCGATAAACCATGCGGCCGTGGCAGCCAGCGGAATGCGTACCAAGCTGAACCCTAACCCCGAGCGCAGGTTCTTGACCTGAATGCTAGCCAGCGATACGCCCAAGGTAATCAGCATCAGTGGTACGGTAAAACCAGACATTAAATCCACCGTGTTCGCCAACCAAGGGGGAAGCGAGGTGCCGGTCAGCAAGAGCGCCATGGAGATAAGGATGGCGTAAACGGTCGGCGTTTTAACGAGCGTTTTAAGCGGATTTCCCTGGCTATTAAGCGCCGCGCCAAGCGTGAATTGGAACAGCGAGACGGTCACCATGACCGTGATGCCATAGGCAAAGCCTGCACTGCCAAACGCGTAAAGCACCACGGGTAAGCCCATGTTACCGGTGTTGGGGTACATCATGGGTGCGAGCAGTACTCGCCATTGGCGGCGTAACAGTTTTGCCACGCCAAAGGTTGCAACGCCCATGGTGATAATCACCAGTGCGGCCGCTAGCATGGTTCGGCCAAAGGTCGCTGCATCAATATCGGCACCCGCTAGGGAGGCCAGTACCAGCGAGGGTGTGCCAATGTTAAATACCAGCCGGGTGATAAAGTCGACCGGGTAGGGTTGGCCTAAACGCACCCATAAATAGCCAAGCCCTGCACCGGCAAGCACAGGCGCCATGACGGCAAAAAGTTCGGCAAGCATCGAGTATCCTTGGCATTCGTTAGGCGACTATTGTCGTTAATGAGCGGGCTAACTGGCAAGGTAAACACTCGAATTAGGCTAAGCCGTGGCGGTTGTCGTATGCCACTGGGCCGGTACCTGGCTTCGCAAGAACTCCAGCAGCGCATGGGTGCGTCGGGATTGATGCCCATAGGCGTAGAGCAGGGTAATCGGCAGCGGGACGGGCTCCCAGCCGGGCAGGCAGTTAAGCAGCTCGCCTGGGTGATGCTGTTCTCGTTTGGCGGTGAGCCAGTGAGCAAGCAGGCCGATTCCCTGGCTACGCGCGATGGCGTCGATATGCAGAGCAGTGAGGTCTACACGCAACCGCGAGCGTGGCGGGCTAAAAGTGTACTCGCCGTGTTCGGGGTGTGACAGCAGTAGCCCATTGGAGGCTGAGCCCAGCAGGTCGATCCACGCATGCTGATTCAGCTCATCGGGGTGCTTGGGCATCCCCGCGGCCTCTAAATAGCGGGGGCTTGCATATAGCCCGCGGGTTAAATAGCCCAGGCGCTCCTGATTGAGCCCACACTCATGCGTGGGCCCTAGCCACACATGCACACTGTTGCTGTGCATTTTGGTCGGCGGCGTCTCACGGGTTTGCAGCGTTAACTCCACCTTTGGGTGTCGATTTAAAAACGCATCGATAGCGCTCGCTAGCCAGCTGCGCGCTAAAGCGCCATGCACCTCAAGGGTGATTTCACCGCTGATCTCCTCGCGCAGTTCAGCCAGCGCCTCCTGGCTATGGGCCGCCATCGCTAAAAGCTCGGTGCAGTAGTTGTGGAAAAGCAGCCCCGCTTCGGTTGGGATTAAGCGATTGGCTTGCCGCCGGAGTAGGGGTTGATTGAGCCGGGTTTCCAATTGGCTGATGCGTCGGCTCAGGGTCGACTTGGCCAAGCCAAGTTTTTGCGCACTGCGGGTCAAGCTGCCCGTGGTCATCACATCGGCAAAAGCGGTGAGTTCGTCGAAGTCATACATGGTCAGGCCCACAGGCAGAGGAAGAGACGTAATTGTGCCACTGTTTGGTGCGAATGAAAATAATAGGCATTTGTGTTCCGTTTCTTTGAACGCACCGTCTCACCCGATAGTGCAAAGAGTGTGTAAATATATAAATGCTAACAATTCGCATTTATAGAGCGATCGCTCACACACTATGAAGGATGTTGCTATGTCTCCCTGTTTGCGTCGCACGCTGCTGGCCAGCGCGATTTCTAGCCTTGCCAGTGGCGCCTTGTGGGCACAAGAAGCGCCACGGCTAGATGATATGGTCGTGACGGCCTCCGGCTTTGAACAGCAGATTACCAATGCCCCCGCGTCTATTAGCGTCGTGTCGAGAGAACAGCTAGAGCGGGGCTATTATCAAAATGTCACCGATGCCCTGCGTGATGTGCCCGGTGTGATCGTGACCGGTGGCGGCGCGGGGGATAACGGTCATGACATTTCGATTCGTGGCATGCCGTCTCAGTACACGCTCATACTCGTGGATGGCCGCCCGCAAAATTCGCGTGAATCACGGCCCAATGGTAGCGCCGGGTTTGAGCAGGATTGGCTGCCGCCCCTGCAGGCCATTGAGCGTATTGAAGTGGTGCGCGGCCCCATGTCGACGCTCTATGGCTCCGACGCCATTGGCGGCGTCATTAACGTGATTACCCGTAAAGTCGCCCAGGCGTGGCACGGTAATGTGCAACTCGACACGGTGTTACAAGAAGACAGCGATTCAGGTGATAGCCGCCAGGCTAATTTTTATCTAAGCGGCCCACTGGTAGGGGATAGATTGGGGCTGCAGCTCTACGGGCGCACCTCACAGCGCGATGAGGACAACATTCTTAACGGCTACGAAGATAAAAGCCTGCAAAGCCTCACCGCGCGGTTCAGTCTTGCCGCCTCGGATAACCACGACTTTACCGCTGAAGCTGGGATTACCGAGCAGGAGCGCCAATCGCTGATGGGCAAATCTGCACCGTCAGAAGGCTGCCGCGGTGGCTGTTCGGATAGTTTTAACGACTACACCCATCGCCATGTCGCGCTCACCCATAGCGGGCGCTTCGATATTGGCACCAGTGAAAGCTTTGTACAGCGGGAAACCAGCGAAAACCCATCGCGGGAAATTGAGATTACCAATACCACTGCTAAAACCAGCCTGGTGATGCCCCTCGGTGCGCATATGCTGACCCTTGGCGGGAGCTACGAAAAGGAGTCGCTGGATGATGACACCACCAATCAGATATCTGACCGTAACCACGTAGAGCAGCAGCAGTGGGCCCTGTTTGCAGAAGACGAGTGGCTGTTGACCGATACCTGGGCGTTAACCGGCGGCATGCGGCTAGACGATGCCGAAAACTACGGTAGCCATATCAGTCCGCGCCTCTACAGCGTATGGAACCTGACGCCAGATTGGACATTAAAAGGCGGCGTTTCCACCGGTTTCCGTTCACCCAATCTGCGTGAAGTCACCGCTGACTGGGGGCAAACCAGCCGAGGCGGCGATGTTTACGGAAATCCAGATCTAGAGCCAGAGACCTCGCTCAACAAAGAGTTGGCGCTGTTATATGCCAACGATGCCGGAGTAAGTGGCGGTCTGACACTCTTCCATAATGATTTCAAAGATAAAATCACCCGCATTGCCTGCCCGGAAGGGGTATGTGCCGATGAGCCCAACCAGTTCGGCAGTGATCCGACTTATCGCATCAACATCGATGAAGCGGTTACTCAGGGCGTAGAAGCAAGCGTAGCGGCGCCGCTAAGCGAGGCGGTTGAGCTCACGGCCAGCTACACCTTCACCGACAGTGAGCAGAAAAGCGGCGAGTACGCAGGCGAGCCACTCACACAGCTTCCACGCCATCAAGTATCGGCGACGCTGGATTGGCAGGTGTCGTCCAAGCTGCGTCAGTGGACAAAAGTGACCTACCGCGGCGAAGAGAGTCAACCGACTACCGGCCCCTCGCAAAGCGCTATTGTGGCGCCTTCCTACACCTTTGTGGATGCAGGCGTTGGCTACCAGCTTAATGAAACGACGCAGCTCAATGCGGGTATTTATAACCTGTTCGACGAAGCGATTGATTACGACGAGTACGGCTATGTAGAAGATGGCCGTCGGGTTTGGCTGGGTCTTAACGTCGCGTTCTAGAGGTAACGTTCAAACAGTCAATGCACGACTACAGCGGCTATCCAGCGATAGCCGCTTTTTTTGGGGTTGAGAAAAGTACGAGGTAATAAACAAAAAAAGCCCCGGCGCATGGCCGGGGCAGACGTCAGCATTGAAACAGTAGCGAGATGAAACGGATTAGAACTCGTAGCGGGCGGAGAGCCACAGGCGGCGGCCTTCCTCGCTATTGGCGTACACATTGCCAAAGCTGGTGCCATCGCCGTAGGCGCGGTAGTCGACGAAGTCTTTATCAAACAGGTTGTAGATCGTCGCGCTCAGATTAAGTTGATCGGTGACCGCGTAGTTACCCCCCAGATGGAACAGCGAGTAGGCTTTAAAATCACCTAAATCGTCGAAGGAGGGTGCACCCCGAACGCTTTCACGATTACGGTAGCGCTCGCTGCGGTACTCCGCTGAAAGCCATGTGTCCAGCTTCGCAGTGGTTTGCCAGCGCAGCGTGGCATTGACCGCGTGTTCGGGTGTGTCGGTGAGCGGATCGCCTTCGTTTTCACCGCTTTGCTGCTCGCTGTCGGTATAAGTGTAGTTGGCACTCAAGCGCCAATCTGGGTTGAACTGATAACCGGTGGCGAGCTCAATGCCCTGAGTGATGGCTTCATCGATATTGATATCCTGGCCATACAGACCGTCGGGAATCAGCGGGTCGTTTTCGATCAAGATATCGTTGCCGCTGGCAATCTTGTCATCAAACTGGTTATAGAACAGCGTCGCACTGGCGGTGAAACCCTGTTGATTATCGTAGTGCGCGCCGATCTCACTGCTGGTGCTGGTTTCCGGTTCAAGATCAGGGTTGCCAATGGTGAGCACCGTGCCTTGGCCCGTTACGCCGTTAATGCCGTCGTGCAGGGCATTAAGGGTGGGCGTTTTATAGCCGCGGCTAACGCCCCCTTTTAACGTCCACTCCGGCGTCGTGTTCCAGACCAAGTAACCGCGTGGGCTAAACTGGCTGCCGAAGGCATCGTGGTGGTCGTAACGGCCGCCCAGGGTAAGCGCCAAATCCTCTCGCAAAAGCCACTCATCTTCAGCAAATAGCGACCATGTGGTTTGCTCGAAGGTTTCCCCAGCCAGGCCGTCATCGAGTTCGGCATCCCACCACTGCATCCCCACGGTGGTCATATGATTACCTAACGGCATGATGAACTTGCTATCGAGCACCGTGTTCGTCGTCTCGAGTTCACGCGGGTCGCCACCGACAATGCCAGGAAAACCGTCGTAAGCCTCACCGATGGCGCCTGGAATGGTGCGCCCTTTGGTTTCAGTGGTATTGCGCATTAGGCTGGATTCCAAGGTGCCTGACGCAAATCGCCCCGTGTGGCCAATCGCGACTTGCTCACGCTCGAAACGCAGTTCATCAGAGTAGCCAAAGGCTTCGCCGGGTTCGGGGTCGCAACTGCGAGTGCGGCCATCCAGCGTGCCCAGCTGGCACTCATCGTTGGTATAGCGCTGCCGATTGATTTCACCATCAACCCAAAGGTCGTTGTCACCGTTCGGGGTCCAGGTCAGTTTGCCCCCCAGATTATAAATATCTCCCTCTACTGGGCTGGGGCCGCGCTGGCTGACTTCAATCGGGTCACCGTTCTCGTCGCTGTAGACAAGCTCGGAGGCGTCGCGCTCATAGAAGCGCCCGCGTAGCTGGACGCCCACGGTATCTTCAATCAGCGGCCCGCTGGTGTAGAGATTGATCTCACGGCGGTCGCCGAAGTCACGATCCTGGTTAAAGGTGTTCTCAATGCCCACCGAGCCGGTCCACTCACGGCCCACGCTACGGGTGATGATATTGATCACACCACCCATGGCATCGGAGCCATAAAGGGTCGACATCGGCCCACGTATTACCTCAATGCGTTCAATACTAGAGACAGGCGGGAAGAAGCTGGTCGAGGTTTCACCAAAGCCATTAGGTGTCACGCTGCCCGCTGTGTTCTGACGACGCCCGTCGATCAGTATCAGGGTGTAGTCGCTGGGCATGCCACGGATGCTGATGTTACTGCCGCCCGTTTTACCCACCTGGCCGCCCACATCGACGCCTTCCACATCACGCAGGGCATCGGCAATGCTGGTCACTCGAGTACGTTCGAGCTCCTCGCGTGTTATCACCGAGATGCTGGCCGGAGCGTCTACTAACGCTTGCTCAAAACCGCTGGCAGATACCACCATTGTGTTGAGCTGAGCGGCTTCTTGGGCGTGGGCACCCATAGATAATGTGGCGAGCGCGATGGCACTGGTTAATGTACGACGAGTGAAGTAATGCATGTGTACCCCTTGGTAATACGATTTGCTTGCTAATGATATTTATTATCAAATAGGTTTTAGATTCTAAGAAGAAAAGTTCCTATTTGCGATGCAAATTGAAGGAACGCACTGTTGCGTAGAATGAAACCTTCAGCCCCTCAAGACGTTGCGATAAATGGAACGGCCTATTCGCTCAAATAGTAGTGCAAGTGCTTTTGAGAATCGTTACTATCTTTAGCTGTCTTCTTTGTTCGAGAGAATCCAATGCTGGCTCACATCACATCGTTAGCTTTCGCCCGCCAAAAGCGCGGACGCCTGAGCATGGCTGCCGCGTTATTGAACGTTTTATTCATCAGTGCATTGGGCTTGTCTGCCGCGCACGCGCGAACGCTGGAAACGGCGTTTGGCGACGTAGAGGTTAAAGGTACCCCCGAGCGGGTGGTGACGCTTTACGAAGGCGCACTGGATGCTGCCGTGGCAGCGGGTGTGAAACCGCTAGGCGCGGTTACCTCCCGCGGTGGCGACAATGTCGCCCGTTATATAGAGGCGCATCTGGGGGATGACCGCCCCGCGATCATGGGCGTGGTGCGCGAGATCAACATTGAAGCCGTGCTGGCGCAGCAGCCGGACCTGATTCTGGCCCCAGCGCAACTAACTGATGAGCAGTATCAGTTGCTTTCCCGTATTGCTCCCACGGTGGTGCCGCCCACTCAGCCGCTGGCGCCGGATAACTGGAAAGCCGAAGCGCGCCTTTATGGCGAAGCGCTTAATCGCCAGGCCGCGATAGATCAGGCCATTGCGGACGTTGAGCAGCGTGCCGCTGAGGTTAGCCAAGCCGTGGACGACGCCGGTGTGGCGGGTAGTGCGTTTCTCATTCGCTGGATGCCCGGCGGCCCCATGGTGATGTCGCAAAACCTTTTCGCCGCTGGGTTGTTAGCCCAAGCCGGGCTTGACGTTCAGGACGGTGGGTTAGTGGGCGAGCGCGGTGTGCACAGCGATGTACTCAGCCTGGAAAACCTGTCACAAGTGGATGCCGACTGGCTGTTTCTAGCAACGCTCAACGATGATGGCAAAGCGGCGTTGGAATCGGCCAAGCAGAGCAGCGCCTTTACGCGCCTGAATGTGGTGCAGCAGGAACGCGTTGTTCCGGTGGATGGCCAACTCTGGACAAGCGCCAACGGCCCGCTGGCCGCCCAAGCCATTCTTGATGAGATTGAGGCTGCGCTGTTGCCGTGAGGGTTTCACCATTTGCAACCTTAGCCATTAAAAGAGCGAACCAGCGCACGTTAATGCTGCTCCTGGTCACCGCCCTTGTGGCGGTGAGCCTCGTTAGCTTGTTGATCGGCGCGGGCAGCGTTGGCCCCGGCAGAGCCATGGCGCTTTTAAGTGGTGCCCAAGACAGCGAGGCGCGCTTTATTGTCTGGGAATTGCGCGCACCGCGAACCTTAATCGGCATTGTGGTGGGCATGGCGCTAGGCGTGGCGGGGGCGCTGTTACAAGCGGTGGCGCGCAACCCGCTGGCTGAACCAGGCTTGTTAGGGGTGAGCGCGGGCGCGGCCTTTGCCGTGGCACTGGCCTTGGTGCTGGGGGCCAGTGCGGCCACGCTGCGTATTTCCGTTGCCCAACTGGGGGCTTTGGTGGGCTGTGTGTGCGTATTGAGCGTGGCGCGCTTTCGCGGTGTGGGTAACGACCCTATACGGCTCGTGCTTGCGGGCGCTGCGTTTTCCGGGCTACTGGCGTCACTCACCTCGTTGATACTGCTTTATGACCAGCGCGCCGCCGATGAAATTCGCTTTTGGGTCATTGGCAGTTTGGCTGGCCGCCGCTTGGACGATCTGCTGTCGGTACTGCCCAGTATGCTGGTCGCTTCCGTTATCGTCTTACTGATCGCCCGGCCGTTAGCCGCATTAGCACTGGGGGAGCGGGTTGCCTCGGGGCTGGGCCACCACCCCAACCTAATTCGTTGGTTGGTGGTTGCCTGTGTGGCGCTCTTGGTCGGTGCGGCTACTGCGATTGCCGGGCCCATCGCGTTCGTTGGGCTGGTCGTGCCGTTTGTGGCGCGCGCCTTTGCCGGGCCCGATATTCGTCGCACGCTATGGTTCTGTCTTCCTATTGGCCCTTTGATGGTGTTGTCGGCGGATATTGTGTCTCGTGTCGTCGTGGCCCCTTCAGAACTGCCGCTGGGCGTGCTCACCGCGCTATGCGGCGCGCCCGTGCTTATAGCGGTCGTGCGTGCACGCCGTTTACCGATGCTATGAGTGGAACAATGAAATCTACCACCGTCCGCTCCTCCGCTCTTGATGCCGCTTCTGTTCGACCGAGTCGTAGTTCCATTTCGCCACCCCCAGGCTATTGGCGCTTCGCTTGGCGAAGCCGTCATGGCGAACAGAGTGTGCTGCTGGAGCAGCGTGCGGTAACGGTCAATGCGAGCTTGTTAGGCGCGTTTATGTTGGTCAGCGTGCTCTACCTGAGCCTGGGTAGCGTCAACGTCGCCCCGATGGCGGTGTTGCACGCGCTGTTTGGCAAGGCGGATATGATGGCGAACTTCGTGGTGCAAGAGCTACGCCTGCCGCGATTGGCCGCCGCCGCCTGCACCGGTGCGGCCTTTGCCCTGGCTGGCATTCTGATGCAAACGCTCGCCCGCAATCGCCTGGCAACACCCGGTATTATCGGCATTGATAATGGCGCGACTGCGTTTGCGGTGGCCTCCATCGTCGGCATCGGCGTTTCCATTGCGCCCCCCGCCATGGCATTGGCAGGGGCGACCACCGCCGCGGTACTCACGTTTGGCTTGGCGGCGGGCAGCGGCACCCAAGGCTATCGCTTTATCGTCGCGGGCATTGGCGTGGGGGCGGTGTTTGGCGCGATAACGCAATTGATGCTGGCGCGCGTCACCATTGATACCGCCAATGCCGCTTATCCCTGGACGGTGGGTTCGCTCAATGCCCGCCCCAGCGGCGCGCTACAGCTGCTGATGCTTGGGTTAGTGCTAGGTTTGATCACGGCGCTGATGTTAGCTCGTTCGCTGACGCTGCTGCGTTTTAAGGAGGCCACCGCCAGCGGTTTAGGGGTCAACGTCAAACGCCGCCGACTAGAAGTGTTGCTGCTCTCGGTGGCGCTGACCGGCCTGGCCGTTGCGGTGGCAGGGCCTGTCGGTATGGTGGGGCTGATTGGCCCCGAGATTGCCCGCTCGCTGTCGAGTTCACGCGGTGTGCCTATTACGGCGGCGACGCTGGCGGGGGCGTTGGTGATGGTGTTGGCTGACTTAGCCGGGCGCACGCTGCTGGCGCCGATTGAGATTCCGGTCGGTATTGTCACCGCCGTGGTCGGCGGGCCGTGGTTACTTTGGATATTAATGCGTCCGCAACGGAGCTTTACATGAGCCAACCTTCCAACTCCGGATTACCGTCACTGTCGACCCAATCACTCGGCATGAGCTATGGCGCCCGGCAGGTGATCAATGGCTTGGATCTTGCTCTGCCCAGAGGCCAAGTGACCGCGATTGTGGGCCCCAACGGCTGCGGAAAATCGACGCTACTGGCCGGGCTTGCGCGCCTTCATAAACCTGACAGCGGAACGGTGCTGTTGGACGGCGCCGATATTCAACGACTGCCTACTCGCCAGCTAGCGACTCAGCTGGCGCTGCTGCCCCAAGAGGCGGTGGCGCCGGAAGGCTTGACCGTGACCGAACTCATCCGCTTTGGCCGCCAGCCTCATCAAGGCTGGTTGCGCCAGTGGTCGGCGGAGGATCAGCGGGTGGTTCAGCATGCCCTGGCAGCCGCAGGGCTTGAGTCGCTCGCGGATCGTCCAATTGATGCGCTTTCCGGCGGCCAGCGGCAGCGCGCCTGGATCGCCATGACCATCGCCCAGCAAACCCCGCTACTGCTGCTGGACGAACCCACCTCGGCACTGGATCTAGGCCACCAGATTGAAGTGTTCGAGCTGGTCAAACACCTTGCTCACCATGGCCGCACCGTCGTGATGGTGTTGCACGATCTCGCCAGCGCCTGCCGCTATGCCGACCATCTCATCGCCATGCGCGAAGGGCAGATTGTGGCGCAAGGGCCGCCCGCGCAGGTGGTAACGCCTGATCTGGTGCGCACGCTCTATCAAGTCGATTGCACGCTACTCATCGACCCTGATACCGGCAGCCCCTTGTTGGCCAACGTGAGGCGCTGTTCAGAGCCTGCTTATTAGCCATCAGCCGGGCGAGGTGCCTGCTAAAAACGGATGCCCCGCTAGAGATAGCGGGGCTATTTCATTACTCTAATGCCTCGATAACCACTCAGTAAGGAATACTTGTGTCCTCTCCTGCACACAGTTTTCAAGCCCTGGTGCGCCTGCTGCGCTACGCCAAAAGCTATCGGCGACGCATCATGGCCGCCACCGCCTGTTCCGTTATCAACAAGCTGTTTGATATTGCCCCCGAGATTTTGATTGGTGTCGCCATCGATGTGGTCGTGAATCAAGAACAGAGTTTTGTGGCGAGTTTGGGGTTTGAAACGCCCCAGCAGCAGATCACCATGCTGGCGGTGCTAACGTTCGTTATTTGGGCGGGAGAGTCGCTGTTCGAGTATCTGTTCCAAATCCTGTGGCGCAATCTGGCCCAGCGGCTTCAGGCAGATATGCGCCAGGATACCTACGAGCATGCCCAGCGCCTCGATATGGCGTTCTTTGAATCGAAAAGCTCCGGCCAGCTCGTGGCCACCATGAACGATGACGTCAATCAGCTCGAGCGCTTTCTAGACGGGGGCGCCAATGCCCTGATTCAAGTGGTCGTCACGGTGATAGCGGTGGGCGCGGTGTTCTTTGTGCTTTCACCGCTGATTGCGCTGTTGGCATTTACGCCTATTCCGCTGATTATCTGGGGCGCGTTCTTCTTCCAGCGCAAAGCCGGGCCGCTGTATAGCGACGTGCGCGAGAAAGTAGGGGATCTGGCCAGCCGGTTATCCAATAACCTAAGCGGCATTGCCACGATTAAAAGCTTTACCAGCGAAGACCGCGAAGCTGAGCGCCTGCGCGATGCCAGCGAAGCCTATGTAGAAGCCAACCGCCGCGCGATTAAAGTTAGCTCTGCCTTTATTCCTGTCATCCGCATGGCGATTTTGGCGGGCTTTCTCGCCACCTTCACCGTGGGGGGCATGATGGCGCTCAATGGCTCGCTAAATGTGGGTGCTTACGGCGTACTGGTGTTTCTGACCCAGCGGCTGCTCTGGCCGCTCACCGGCCTAGCTCAGGTGATTGACCTGTTCGAGCGCGCAATGGCCAGCACGCGGCGTATTCTCGATCTGCTCGAAGTGCCGATTACCGTTAAAGACGACAGCACCACACCGCTTGCCCAGCCGGTGCGTGGCGAAGTGACCATCGACAATGTGAGCTTTCACTACGCCACCAGCTTAGTTGGAGTCGATGATATTCACCTACACGTGCCCGCAGGTAACACCCTGGCATTAGTCGGCGCGACCGGCTCGGGTAAATCGACGCTGATCAAACTGCTGCTGCGCTTTTACGACCCGGAAAGCGGGCGCGTACTCATCGACGGCCAGCCGATCACCGGCGTCAGCATGAACTCGTTACGCCAATCGATTGGCCTGGTCAGCCAGGATGTGTACCTGTTTGAAGGCAGCATTCGAGACAATATCGCCTATGGCAAGCCCGATGCCGACGAAGCCGCGATTATCGACGCCGCCAAAACCGCCGAGGCGTGGAGCTTTATCGAAACCTTGCCCCAAGGGCTGGATACGCCGGTAGGGGAGCGGGGCGTGCGGCTTTCCGGCGGCCAACGCCAGCGGCTCTCTTTAGCCAGGGCGCTGCTTAAAGACCCGCCGATTCTGGTGCTGGACGAAGCCACCAGCGCCGTGGACAACGAAACCGAAGCCGCCATTCAGCGTTCGCTCAAGCGCATCGCCCACGGCCGCACGGTGATTATGATTGCTCACCGGCTTTCGACCATTGTGCATGCCGATGAGATCGTGGTGATCGAGAAAGGCCAAGTGGCCGAGCGGGGCAGCCACTCAAGCCTGCTGGCAGCTAACGGCCACTATGCCGCCCAGTGGCGCGTACAAACCGGCGAAGCCCAGGCGGGGGATGTAGAAGCAATTAGCAACCTTTAACGGCTACCGATTATCTATTAACCAGGAGCGCATTGAGGGTGACGGGCACGTGCTCGTCAATTTCTTGATAGCCCAGCATCGACAGCACGGTGCGCACCGTGCTGTTGGCCATCAGCGCTCGGCCATCCATCACCATCGGCTCGGCGTGGGTCACACGTATCTCGTTCAAGCCTTCGCGGGTAAAGCGCAGCGGCACGGACTCCTGCTGATTAATCATGTCGGACTGAACGCGAAAGGTCAGCGTCTCGACCAGCGACTCGCCAATATCCAAGCCATCCAAGCGCTCTGGCGGCATTTTCGCCTCTAGCGTTACCAGGGTGGTGTTCGCCAGCAAGCCTACCCACGGCGGCAGCTCGCCAAAGCGTTCCAGCACATCGGTTTGGCTCAACTTCAACGGCAGGCGTAGCGTGCCATCGCTGGAGATTTCGCCTTGCAGGTCACGTACTTGATGATGGTGCGTCTGCGGCGCTTCGCCGTTCAACTGGGTAATCGATGCCTGCACCTGAGACTGGCCAGGATCAAGCTGCCAATCCGCGTGCACCGGCAGCGCCAACAATAGAGGAAATAGAGCAATCAATGCTTTCACAGCGCGTCTCCGCATAAAGAACGGTTCACAAGAGCAATAACTACCCACCCAGACTCTGTGACTGGCAATAAGTGCCGCAAAAAAGTCCCGCAATGCCACTAAGATAGCGCGATGGGGGTAGCCTCTCCCCGCCACATTCGCTATTATATGCACGCTTTTCGGGCCTATAGCTCAGTTGGTTAGAGCAGGGGACTCATAATCCCTTGGTCGTAGGTTCAAGTCCTACTGGGCCCACCAATAGAATCAATTGGTTACAGAGATTAGAGCTTCTTTTTGTCAGTGCTTGGTTGTTATTTGGTTGCCGATGCGCGGCAATCTGGCAATAACACTATCCCATCGTGTCGGATCAGCGTGGGCATACCGGCTGGTCACTGTCAGCGATGAATGCCCCAGCAAATCTCTGATACTCGTTAGTGATTCCCCTTTACTGGCTAGTAATGAAGCGTAGCAGTGGCGCATATCGTGAAAACGAATGTCTGGACGCCCAATGGCTTCTCGAGCTCTTTCGAACGCTCCCCTGACTCGATCTCCCGTTATTGCAAACGGTAAGTTTTCAAGCAGCGGTATTGCTTCTTCAGAAAGCGGAATGACCCTGGGTTTACCGTTTTTCGTCTGGTGTGGTTTGAGCACGATTCGGCCGTTGTAGACATTTCTCGGTTCCAGTGCCATCAGCTCTCCGCGCCTCATCCCTGTCAGCATGGCTAACAATATCACCTTCCGTTCGACCTGATACCGCTCGGGTACGGCTTCTAGTAACTCAGCAAGCTCCAATTCGGAAAGATAAACATGGCGTTCATTTTTAGGCGAGGGCTTACGTAGCTTTCCGTCGAGCGGTAAGTCGATCCAGTCCCATTCGCGATACGACAGCGACAGCACTCGCTTAACGACCTGAATCCGGTTGTTAATGGTTGACTGCGCCAACCCCTTCTCTTTAAGAGCCTTCTGCATCCTTCGTGTGGCATCCAGTAGTTCCTGGCCAATAATGATGCCTGGGGAATGCTCATCCATCCATCTAGCGACCAGTAGTATGTGCTGCTTCTGGGAGCGAACGTCGTATTCGCTTACCATCCGCTGCAAACCCTCTGAAAAAGTGTATTTGGGCTTGCGGCCCATAACACCATTGAACTCATCTTCTTGGCGTTGGGCTTCTGCCTTTAGTGCATACTGCCTTGCCTCTCCTTCTGTGCGAAAAGTTCTTTGAGTGCGCTGGCCGTTGACCCTTGCGCGGACAATCCACGTTTCACGGTCCTTTCTTTTTGAAACGGTGTATCCCATTTTCGATCCCCTTTTAACTGAGGATCGCGCCTGCATCCTCTAGCGTACTCCTCAACGGCCTCATGCTCAAAGCGAACGGCTTTGCCAAACTGGATGAACCCGATACAGTGTTTGTTGCTGTAGACCCAGCTAAGGCTCATGCCTAGGCTTTCAGCGACTTGTTCAGGTCTTAGTAATCTGTAAGCCATGTCCTTGTTCCACTAATGTTTTGTATGCCGACATGGTGGCAGGACCGTATTGGCGAAGCTGAGGCTGGCTGAATATCTTCTTTTTTTCAGTCGACATATTGACGCATGAGGGGTGGTGTGGTTTCGGTTTTTGATACAGTCGCTGAAGATGACGTTTATCGCTGACTGGGGGTACACTGCGCACCATGGTCAACTAAGGAAATAGCGGAAAAAAATGACTACGGAGCCCAATAGCCAAGAGAAGCTCTCTCTGTTTGAATTGCGTTTACGTCAGCATAAAAAAACTAAGGCCTCGGGACAGAATGACCCCTACGTGGAGGATAGGAGGCAATGGCTAAATGACTTAGGCAACCAGCGTCAGTACTTATTTGATGCGCTACATGAGCTGACCGAATTTGATGATGAGCAATACCAAAGAGCCATCAAGGCAGTTCAGGAAAGGGGAGAAGGGGACGAAGAAGGTTTCAACAATACCAGTTGGACGGTAGCGAACGTCGATGACCTTTCCGGTCTGATTATTAGAAATACTTGGGCTTGTCTAAAACAGGTAGCAATGCTTGATTTGACGATCAAGCAGTTAGAGGAACAGCTTTATACTGCAGTGAAATACCAGGCCGCGCCTGAGAGCTTACGATCTTTATTACTGCTGCCTACCAAGGTCGAGCAATCGGCGCCTTCCCTATTAGAAATCATGGCCCATGGGTACCAGCTACTCGGTGCAATCAAAATTCTACAACACCGAGAAAACTTTGTGCGTGACCGGCGGCGTGGGAGTGCTGGGGGTAATCGAGAACCCAAAAAATCGGAAACGCAGCATCTGATTACTACAATGACGAAAATGTTGTACCAAGCAGACCCCCCCAAAAATGCCCGAGCTACTGAAAATAATCTAACCAATCGGTATGTCGAAAAAATATTGGATATTTGGGCTGATTGGCCATTTTTTCCTTTGAAATCAGAAGAGCTAGCAGTTCAGGTGGGGCAGGCTTTGAAAGCTCTTGATTTGCCGTTTGAAAAAAAGAAAGTCTTGTTCAAGCGTCGCATGATTACCACCATGGCACGCCCTAGGCGTAAACATGATATTCCTTTCATTACTGAAACAGAGTCATTCGCAAGGGAATGCGAAGCAAGACAAGCGGGGATCGCTGATGCCCTTGTTCAGGTTATGGAATCGAAATTCGGTGAGCTGAACATCGAAGACAAGGCGAAAATAGAGAGATCATCCCCAGAGCAGTTGGGTATTTGGCTGCGCAATGTCCATGATGCCATTAAGATCAATGATCTGCTATCTCAGGCTGATCAAATGGAAAAAAACATTAAGTGTTGAGCTTCGATCGGGCGACGCACGTGATAGGTCAGAAGGTAACAGCTTATCGGTGGCTGTATTCTAGGCATTAAGCACGGATGAGAATCCCCTTTGGACTATTGCTCTGCCTTGTACGACTTCATTGGCTGCTCTGCAGTAGGACGGGGAGGAGGATTTGGTAAGGCATGAGCGCTAGATACTCGCTTATAGATGGCTACTTAAGATGCTTCCTTCAAGGCCTTTTTCAAGGCCTCCTTTCTTCCGTGCTTGCAGAGCCGCCAGAACTTCTTTATCGATAGAGGCTTTCGCAAGCCTGTATTCGTCGATCCTTAAAGCCCCTCAGGAGGCCCCCATGAACCAAGACCTCTATCCTTACCCCGGCCTCAACGGTTGCCCCGTAACTGACCACGCCATGCCAGGGACAGGGTGGCAGCCGGGGCATGAATCCACGGGACAGGCTCTGGCTCCTCCCATGCCGTTGCAGAACCGGAATGGTGCTTTACGCCGCAGCCGTAAAGACCGAAACGTGGGAGAGATTTGTCAGCTATTGCGTAGCCACTTCATCAAGGGTGTGACGGAACTTGGAGCCCAGCTATTGATTTATAGGCCGACTGCAATGGCGGGTCCCTTGGAGGTCGACGGCTACATCGACAAGATCCAAAGTCTAGTTTTCAACCAGTCTGGCCTATCCGTGACGCGAGCGGAAGTCGAGCATGCACTCGCTGTCCTACGGGGTGATGATTCGTTGACGGTAGAGATCAATGTGAGCGTGGGTCTCACCGTAATGTCATGGTCTGGCATACTCTATATGAAGACGTCTGATGGGATATTGGAATTTGATGCTCGTGGAAGTTATAAGCTGCCTCAGTACATTGATGCACCTATTGGCTTCTTGCGCTTGGAGAATGGCCGCCCCGCAACGTTTCCTCCTTATTACGGCAGTATCAATCATGAACCGCTGGAGGACTTGCTTGCGGCGCTTAATGTCCCCGAAAATGTCCGGTTGCTTCTCGTTGCCTGGATGCTTGCCACGCTGTTGCCGAATGCACAGAATGTTCTTCTGGAGATCGTGGGCGGACGCTATACCGGGAAGAGCACCTTGCAGCAGGCGCTGAAGCACCTGCTTGATCCCAGTATCGAGCCACTAACTGTCGACATTCATTCTCAACCGAAGGCCTTGTTTGATCAGGCCAAGCGCGATTTTATTCTGAGCTTAGACAGTGTGGAACGGCTACCTGGCAAGATGCAGCGTGGGCTGCTGGAGCTGCTACAGGGCAAGCTAACGGAGATTTCCCCGGGCAGGCGCTCAGCCAGCACCCAAGTGAGAATTGAACACCCCATCGTGCTCAACAGCCTGGCGAGTCTCGTCTCTGAGCCCGAACTGGCCGACCGGAGCATTCTGGTTAGGTTGCCCCCCATAGAGGCTTTCAAAGATCGGTATCTCGAGGAGTTAACGAAAATAAATAGGTTGCACGATGGATTTGGCAGTCTTGTCACCTTACTCAGTCAGATTGCGCCTCGTTGGCAGCACATCAGTATCGTGGCTTGTCCGCCAGGGCTGATGGATTTTTATCGCATCGGTGTGGCAGCCGCCGAGGCGATGGGCTTGGGACCGGAAGCGTTCGATGAGCAGATGAAAGCTTGTATGGAGCAGCGCTATGAACTTGAGCTTCATGAGTATCCTATCGTGGAGGCCGTACAATCCTTGCTCGAGGCCTCCGGGCAAGACAATCTTGAGATGCCTGCAGGTAAGCTACTTGAAGCTCTGGAAGGTCATAGGCCTGAAAGGGCGCAGGAGCACAACTGGCCGCGTAGCCCCCGGCAGTTAGGCCCTAAGCTGGAAGAGAGTAAGGCCTTGATGAAGGCGAACGGGGTGACCGTAGAGTCAGCGGGTCGCAAGGGTAAGGAAAGCGTGTATCACTGGAAAATTAACAAATGCAGCCCTCAACTCTATTACAGGAAATGGGACCTCAGAAGGGATAGCGCGATCTAGTAAGGCAGGATGTCAGGATATTGTTATGTGCTTTTTTGATTATTATGCAGGAAAGCGCGGGTTTTTTGTCATTAAAACTCTTGTAATATCCTGCTTTGTTTCGAAAGTAACACGAGCATTATGAGGCTGGCCCGCTGTGAGGTATCGAAACGTGCTTTTCTACCGCCCGTTGGAGCCGCCTCTGGCCAAGCCCAGTGGACGCATTAAGCGCGCTCAGGACTGCCGTATTGATGCACGAAAAGTGGCCTTTTCGCGGAACGGGAAAAACATGACCTCTTCTGGCTATTGGCCAGAATGTGAGTTGCAATGATGTTATCGGTGCAGAACGCCGATAACAGAATTGGTGTCGTTGTCAGGGACATGGCCGTTATGGCAAAGCGGTACTTGGCTGGTTTGGAAAGTGCGGCCTGTCACTAGCCTGGCCGCGTACTCATCGAGCTTGATCGGGTAGCGGGCGATGTGGTCCCGCCTCTATCGCTTTTTCAAAGTGGTGGTAGTTGATGCTGCCTGAGGCGCTGTAGTAGCTAAGCCCCGCGATGAGATTGCGGGTTGGGTAATGTCTTGGCTCCGTTACATGTTGCCGCTGGTATATGGTACGTGGCGGGCAGGAGGCAACGAAGAAAGAATATTCTGTAGCCCTTTCAAGATAATGGCAGGAAAAGCCCGCCAATGAAGGACCATTGATTTAGCCCGGACTTGGATCGAAGACGTGGACGTTCTGGCCGAATCGCTCGCACAAGGTTCGTCTGTGAGGCGAATTATACTGAAATAAAAAGGTAGCGAACCTAAAGAATTAACCTGACCGTGCCGATATAAGCGATACATCATCTTATAGAGAGAACAAATGAAAGCTATTAGATTCGCTTTTTTATTGCCATTTACGGTCGTGGTTTTGCTGTTGTCTGGATGCGGCCAGGAGGAAATATCCTACAGGCAACTAGAGTCTTATAATGGCTTGTCTTATAAATACCAAGAAACAGAGCCTTTTTCGGGCGTGGTTACAGATTACCCCATGAATTTTCTTGGTGTTATGACGGTTGGCTCTTGCCGACTAGAAATGGAGAAAGGCGTGCCGAGCGGGTCTTTCGAATGCAGTAACACTGCCGGGGCAAGAGTGGCTGCCGGCCATACCCTGGCCGGTAAGTTAGATGGCGTCCTGAAAGTATGGAACCCAAGTAATGATCAGCTTATTTCTCAGTCAGAATTTCATAATGGACATAAAAATGGGGAATTCACCGAATATAACCCAGCAAATGGCCAGTTGGTCAAGCAGGTTGATTATGTAAATGACCAGATTGCCGGCGAATATAAAGAATGGCTCCCTAATGGCGACCTGCTGACGGATCTGGTATTTGAAAACGGCTTACAATCAGGTTTTCAGGGTAGCTATGATTATGGTCATGTTCATCTTTTGACTCACTATCAAAATGGCCAAAGACACGGTGAATATATTAACTATAATCCCGATGGTTCCTTTAATACCATTACAAATTATGATAACGGGCGCCAACATGGGGATGTGGTTAAATATAACGAGCTTGGCGAGCCTTATGTGAGCGCAAAGTATGTCAATGGTGAAAAAACGTATGAGCATGATATTGATTACAACTCAGACGGGAGTGTGTACAGGCAGGTGACTCGCGTTCTAGTGGGAGAGCCCGATCCATCTGATTATTATCCAGACTTTGTTAAAGATGGTGTCGAGGAGCGCTTTTACAGTAACGGGGATCTTGAATTCAGGGTGAATTGGGACAAAGGTGTCCTTCTTGATGCCGTAAGAATTATAAAATCCTACCCTGATAGAGAGTTTTTAACCGAAGTCAAGGGTGTGGCAAAGGGTGGTGGTCATATCTATAAAGACGGTCCTGAAAAACATTATTTCAGTTCTGGAATTGATTATTACGCCATGATTGACTGGTCAGCAGGGGATATGGTGAGTTGCGAGCTCTACCGAGACGGCCAAAAACTAGACGAGAGATGTAATGAGTCTAGAACCAATATCGACGGTAATTTCTACCCTGACGGGTATCGAAACTAATCATGCTTAGATTTGAATTTTTGCTCACTTTTACCCTGCTAGTGGTATCCACCACTGTGGCCGCGGCATCGCTGTCATGGTCGGAAGGTTATGGCATGGGCGTTGTTGAATATTCGGTTACGGACTCAACCAATAACCAGCTTGCAATTGCATGCCCTATTGAAGACGGCTATGTATCGGCTTTAGTCAAAATAGATGGAGAGTACTTCAGCTCAGAAGACTTGCCTGGCTTTGATGTCGTTGTTGATGGTGAGCTCTATCAGAACCCGTTTTATACTGATTGTCGTGTGTGCGGCGATATATTCAGAAGCTTTTGGCCCAAGTTTAGAGAGGCCGGTGAGATCAATGTTGTCCTCGGTAACGCGTCCCACCGATTTACTGTAAAAAATTTGGATAATACGCTGCCCGAACTAAACGAACCTGATAATCCGTGCCGGTCTTCATGGTGATTTGAACCCTCTAAAGGATCGGTGGATGCCGGTCCTGTTAATAACGCAGTAGTCATAGTGGGCCGGGGCCTCTTACAGCTAGGTACTGCTCCAACAAGGCTTTTCCAGGCCCAGTGGGAAGGCGTCGCCCTTGCTCCCATTCCTGCCAAGTGCGTGGGTTGATACCCAACTGCTTGGCAAAGGCGCGCTGGGTCAGGCGCAGTTGGTAACGCAGTTCGCATGCGGCGCTCACTAGCTCCCTAGTAGACTTATAAGCTTGGGAGGTAGCCCTCTGGGCAGCTAGCTTATGTGTTTGCTGAGATGCATCTCCTGATACCTGCCCCTTTGTGACCGGTACTGGGTACAGAGTACTATGTGGTTGCTGAACCGCTTGGGTCGTAGCTGGGAATGGATAAGTCCTGTAAGTAGGCTCGATAAGTTCAGTCTGTCCTGCTTGGCTTTCAGTAGCCTTTTCGGGGTGCTGCTCGAGGTACCGGTGTCTCCATCTATCGCTGTAAGATTCGCTCATGGCATTTACTCTCCAATCTGTTTATTAGTCGGTCCGGCAATGCTGTCATAACATAGGCACGGGCGAAGGAACCCCCAGTTTTCTGGGGGCAGTGACGTAGTGGATCCGTCGCTGACGGAGCATTAAGTGAATAAGAACGAAACCAGGAATGGCGCCTCAGAAGACTGACTGGCGCTGCCTCGGTCGGCCTGGACGTGGGCCTTCAGGTTTACGACGCACATGGCTGGTCTGGAAGGTGCGTCGTCCCAGCACTGCCATCGAGGCGTACTCATCGGGCTTGGTCAAGTATTGGGCGAGGAGGTCTAGACCTTGACGTTTGCCAGCATCGTAATACGTTACCTCGCCAAGGGCATTGTAGTAGTAGATATTCTCAGCGTTTCGGTTGCAGTTGTGGTAGTGGCCTTGGCAGCCAGTGATCTGCTGCGTCCATAATTGGCCAATTTGATGAGCAATCGTTACGTCCTCCCTCACTCGGTTGGCATCGAAGAAGAATAGAAAGTGGTAATGGAAGCCCTTCTTTGGGCGCCACTCCAGCTTCCAGGTAAAACCCAGCAGGTGAGTAAACAACCCATGACGGTAAAATAGACTACACAACTGCTCACGATGATGCCTGACGGTATCGTAATCGATCCCAGGGCCATCAATCTCGCTATAGGCAAGGTCTACGCGCAGGACCAATAGACGGTTATGGTGAGCAAAAAGCTCGCTGATAAAACGCTTCAGGCTTCTGTAGTTAGCTAGGCTATTGAGATTGTTACGTTTGCATTGTTTGGTAAAGGCCGGCTGCATCAAGCCCTGGTACCATGCACCCAGACGGGCGTTTAGCTCCAACACTGTCTGCTCAGCGATTTCGCGTGTCATGGTCGGTTGAGTGTGGAATCCCTCCTCCTGTAGATAAGCGCACTCCTTGAAAGCCCACAGGAATTGCTGCACGTAGGGGCTTGGTCGGTATGGCATCGGCTGCTCAGGATCGAAAATGGTTACTAGCACCGTAAAAGCATTCTGCAACGTATCGAGCAGCGGGTCCGTATTGAGCTGCACTACTTCTTCACTACCGAAGGCCACCGGTTGGATCAGATACTCACTATCTAGAAAGCTAATTTGCTGGGACAAGTCCCTCAATCGCTTATCAACCTCAATCAAATCAATTAACCAAGCATGAAATGTTGGTGTTAAAATGTCTTGGCCAAAGGCGTTGGTTTCGAAGTTTAATTCGCCTAGTCCATACAACATTTCCAGCGTGCTGTCTTCTGTCATCATGTCTTGATGGGGATCGTACATGGGGCTATCTCCGATTCGAAAGGCTTTCGAGCGTTTCGCTCGTACCATCGCGTCGGTATGTACGAAATTACTTCCTTGCCGCTTTCATGCGTTGCTCCAACGATCCAACGTTTCTTAAGCAACTTCTTCGTTGTGCTTCTGTTTGCTTCCCTGCTTTCACCTCCCTTCGCAAGTAGTTACCTCATTCATTGCTATGTATGAGCACTATTTTGGCTAGTAACCATCAAATGGCTATTGGTTCCCATAGCCATATCACTCCTTAGTTATCTCGTTATTCATCTAATAACAAAGATACCTAAAATGCTTTGTTATGGAATTAGGCCTATGCCGAGGACAGAATCCTTCAATTCCCAGTATTAGCTGATTAATACTGTTAATTCGTCCTGTGAGAATTAGCGTTAAGCTACTTTGATTCTGATTCATTTGTTATCCCCGAAAACTGATTCAACCAAATTTAAAACCTGTACTACCTCCTTGATAGCAAACCATATTGCTTTCTTCGCTGACTATCTCAAGGAGGTTTTCATGTCTGTATATTGTCCTGGCTGCGGTTCGCACCGTGTCATCGCTCGTAATACTGGTCGTAAGGTAGGAGGAACTATCGGCGCAACTGCAGGCACGGCCAGTGGGGCGGCCGGTGCCATGGCTAGCGCCAAAACCGGTGCATTGATTGGTGCTTGGATGGGCCCAGTAGGGGTCACTGTGGGGAGTCTCGCTGGAGCTGTTTTCGGTGGTTTGGTTGGAGGTACGGCGGGAGGCGTCACCGGGGCCAAGCTAGGCGAAGAACTGGATACAAAGGTCCTCGATAACTACGCCTGCCAGTCCTGTGGCCATACGTTCCGCCCCTAGTAATAGCGCCTTCATAGCCTGAGTTTATCGGCTCAGTTTCATTTTTAAGTAACTTGAACCTCATTGAACACTACCTGCTCACTGCCCCTAAAGGTAGTGGGCCGCTATGCCGTGCGCGCTCATTAACTTTGAAAACCCTCAAGGAGTTTGTAATGGCTCATCTCGTTGAACAAATGGCTTACGTTGGCGATACCCCTTGGCATGGCCTGGGGCAGCAACTTTCTCGTCACCAACCGCTGGAAGTCTGGCAGCAACAGGCTGGTATGAACTGGCATATTGAAGAAGCCCCGGTACGCTTTATTGCCGAGGGTGCAAGCCACCTGGGCAGTATTCACTCATTCCCTGAACAAAAGGTGCTTTACCGCTCCGATACTAAGGTACCGCTATCGGTGGTGTCCCAACGCTATAAAGTGGTTCAACCTGAAGAAATTCTGGAGTTCTACCGCGATCTTACCGAGTACGCCGGCTATGAGCTGGAAACCGCTGGGGTACTGAAAGGCGGTCGTAAGTTCTGGGCCTTGGCACGCAGTGGTTTAAGCACCTCGCTTAAAGGCCAGGATGAGGTTAATGACTACCTGCTGTTGGCTACCTCCTGTGATGGAACCCTAGCCACGATGGCCACGCCTACTACGGTAAGGGTGGTGTGTAATAACACGCTGCAGATTGCGGTGGATGGCACCTCGCAAGCTGTGAAAGTGCCGCATCGCTCGGAGTTTGATCCCCGAGCGGTGAAGAGCCAGCTGGGGATTTCTGTCTCGCAGTGGAATGACTTCATGTACCGCATGAAGGCCTTGGCAGAACGCAAGATTGATCATCATGAAGCACAGCACTATTTTCAATCGGTGATTTGTGGGGCTGAGAAGCCGTTAGATGATCCCTCTAAGCTACCCAACTACCGGGCCCTGAATAAAGTGCAGAAGCTCTACCACGGAGAAGGCCGAGGTTCGCACTTAATTACCGCCAAAGACACCGCCTGGGGCCTGCTGAATGCCGTGACCGAGTACGTGGATCACGACAAACGGGCACGCAGCAACGACACCCGCATGGATTCGGCCTGGTTCGGCCAGGGCGCCCAGCTCAAGCAAGAAGCCCTGGATGCCGCATTAGCGCTAGTGTCTTAACTAACCTATCGGTAGGGCGTCGTTCTATCCCTTACTGCGATTTTCCAAACCAATGATATTCACCATCTCCCCGGCATAGACGCCCAGTCCCTCAAAGGCTGGGCGTTTTGCTGTGGGGCTTATGCCGCGAGGTACTGCCATGACGTTTATTTCCCATGCCATTGAAGTTGCTTTAACGCGTCTGACTGAAGAGCTAATAGCTAACCATGCCCACCGCGCTGACACCGTGGTCTGCGCTCAAGGCACGTTTTATCGAGCTGAGGTACGGCTAGTGCCTATTAAAGCCAATGAGCTAGCCCAGCATTTAGCGGAGTAATGCCGCGAACACTTCATAACGATGCCTGGCTACACGGCATCACCACCATTTCTTGTTTCAATGGAGGTGCCCCATGGCACGATCATCTAATGTGGTAACTTCTTCTTCCCACCCGGTAACTCCCCCAACCAAAGCCAACGCCGCTGCCGTCACCGCTATGCCTGCATCCCCCGTTGAGTCGTCCTCTACCGCAGAAAGCACTGCGATCATCCAGGTAATTGAACGCGCTGCCCTCAACCCCGATGTCGATATCGACAAAATGGAGCGTCTCCTACAAATGCAGGAACGCGTCATGGACCGTCAGGCCATGATGGCCTATAGCGCTGCCATGGCGGCCATGCAGACCGAACTGCCCAGTATTGAAGAGCGCGGGCAAACCAACAACGGTTGCTACGCCACGTTGGAGGATATCGTCGATACCGTGCGACCGATCATGCAGAAGCACGGCTTTGCGGTGAGCTTTCGTATTCAGACGCAGGAGCGCGGTATCCAGGTAACCGGTGTACTGATGCACAAGGATGGTCACCGTGAAGAGACCAGCATGCTATTGCCTGCGGATATGAGTGGTAACAAAAACGCCGTGCAGGCGTTTGGTTCCTCTACCAGCTACGGCAAGCGTTATGTACTTTCCGCACTGCTCAACATCACCACACGCGGCCAGGATGATAATGGCAACGCCAGTACCAAGGCGGGTATCAAGACGATAACCCCGTTCCAGGCAGGCCAAATCCAACGCCTGATCAGCCAATGCCCCGCAACGACCCAGGAGTGGTTTAGCGGCAAATACGGCTCAGCCGTACAAGTGCCGTATAGCGACTTCGATAAGCTCAGGGCATCTCTCACCAAGCGAGCCGTTAAGTGAACGGCGTACCAATCCTATCTGAGTAAAGGAGGCATTCATGCAGATACTCAATATGTCGCAAGGCTCTCCTGAGTGGCTGTCGGCGCGCTTAGGGCGCGTCACCATGTCGGAGCTAAAGTCATTGCTGGTTAAAGGCAAAGGCCCTGGTGGATTGGGTGCCGGAGCCATTACCTACATGCACCAGTTGATCGGCGAGCGGATTACCGGGGAACTGGCCGAGCCGTTTCAGGGTAACGCGCATACCCGCCGGGGCCATGAACTGGAAGGTGTGGCACGTGCGCTTTACTGCGATGCCACCGGCGAACCCCAGCCCCAAGAAGTGGGCCTGATCCTTAATCACGAGGTGGGCTACTCGCCAGACAGCCTGGTAGGCGCTAGCGGCCTGCTAGAAATCAAAACCAAACTGCCCAAGTTCCAAATCGAAGTGCTGTTGAATGGAGAAATACCCGATGAACACATACCCCAATGCCAGGGTGGTCTATGGGTCAGCGAACGGGAATGGATCGACTTTGTGAGCTATTGGCCCGGTATGCCGCTGTTTATCAAGCGGGCCTACCGCGACGACATCATGATCCGCACCATTTCTGAACGGGTGGAGACCTTTCATGAGGTGCTTGAGGATCGCATAGCCAAAATCATGGCGGCATAGGAGAAAGAGATATGGGGTAAGTTAAGATCGAGGCTGGCAAAAGGGAAGTGCTGACTATTAATATCTCAGTAGAAAATGTGTCTATACAAAAAATATCGTGTCAAAATTAATCTACTAACCACTTGAAACGCAACAAACTACACTATGATCACCTTAATGCAAGGTGATCATAGTGGATAATGTCTAATCCTGACAATAAAAACTAATTAGGGCTATCTCGTCATCAGAAAGGCCATATATTTTAGCAACAGTGTCATCAATATCCTTATTTAGTGATATTACTGAGTTGTTTATTTCATGCCATCTTGGCCGCAGAAACTGAGTG
>NZ_DFBS01000028.1 GCF_002366715.1 Halomonas sp. UBA3074
CCTGGTTTTTCGGGGGGATTACCGCTGTTCATCACATTCCTTAACAATAAAATTAAAATTTTTTTGGACAGTATATTAATGACATAATAGTGTTAAGTCGAAAAGCATCATTCACTCATCTGTCATAAAACGCCACCCTACCCGCTATAGCCTCCATCCCCTCAACCGGCTCCTCATAACTCCAAGCAATATCCCGATTCTCACCCAGCGATAAATACACCGTATGCCCTTTAAAGGGACAATAAGTGGTCGTTTCCGAAACAGTGAGTAAGTCCATCCGCACTTCGTCACGTGGGAAGTAGTAACGTGGCGAGTAGCCATGTTAGTGAAGTTCCAGCGTATTGGTGGAGTCGGCTAGCAGAATGCCATCAACCTGCACTTGCATGCGCTGCTTGCTTGGGTGAAGCGTTATGCGGGCATCTTGCATCTTATATTCCCTGCGGCGTTTTTCGCTCTAATACTTCGAGACTAGCAGCAAACATAAGTTAAGCCTACCTCGGCAGCTTAGTTTTTAGTCGATAACTGATTCTTTGTAATGAGTGTGAGTCATCACTTCCACGCTACCAGTTATGGCACCGTGGTGAATGCGGCACAGCACTAAGCTGGGCTGAGTGCCGGGGGCGCTAACCGCTAGCTCTCCTGCTGCGCTCCAGCCGCCACTATTGCCGCAGGTTTGCCAGCCGCCTGTGGTGGAAACGTGGTTGGTGAGCAGTACCAGTAGTTGGTGGCGTTGAGCGATTGCAGCAAGTAGCTCGGCATCTTTGGCATAGCCGCCTGGGGAGATCAGCGCACTGGCTAGGTAAACGTCCGCTTGTTGGGCGGCAGCGGTGGCTGAGTGGCTAAGGTGGGTAAAGTCGGCACAAACGGCTAGCGCAATGCGGATGCCATTCACGTTGATAAGGCCGCTTTCGTGGCCGGGGGCACAATAAACATCTTCCCCTTCGTGAAGGTGCTGTTTTAGGTAGAAGGTGTGTTCTCCGTTTGGGAAGCAGATCACCGCTGCAATGTAGGGTTTGCCGTTTGGGTTATGCAGCGGGCAGCCTGCGATCACCACCGTGTTGGTGGCCACGGCAGCGGTGGTGAGCGCGGCAAAGGTTTTATCGTTGCGGGGCATGGCCAATTGGCTGAGTAGCGCCAGCTCGTAGCCGGTCAGCGAGAGTTCGGGAAAGGCTACTACGTTGGCCCCTAACGCGGCGGCGCGTTCTATGTAGGCCAGATGCGTTTGTAGGTTTTTGTCTACCGCCGCTTTGCTAATAGGTAGTTGGGCGAGTGCAATGGTGATGGGGGCGGCTTGTGTGGTGGTCATAGTAATCGCTTAGCTGGTTGGGTGCTGGAGTGAAGGCTACCTATGCCAATCAATAATGCCCCCCGGCCTACTCCTCCGGTGGGGAAAGGGGGACATCAGTCAAGGTACGTGGCCGGTACTCGCACGTTGCATCGGCCCAGCGCTTCCAAACACTCTCATCGACTGAAATATTCACAGCACACTGCCCTGGCATCACTTCCGAATATTGTCGGTAAAATCGGCCGTCAGTGGTGTTTCCAAGGCGTTTGTATCTGGCGTAGAACCCCTTCAGAAAATCAGAAAACGAATCTTTGGGCGCTGTCTTCCAGGCATTCTCTGCAACATCAAAGGGCGCTACTTTTAGTCCTGCCTTTTGCGCCTTGGATAACATCCAGCTCAGCGA
This sequence comes from Halomonas sp. UBA3074, assembly GCF_002366715.1. Lineage (GTDB taxonomy): Bacteria > Pseudomonadota > Gammaproteobacteria > Pseudomonadales > Halomonadaceae > Vreelandella. The sequence continues at coordinate 1,689 of NZ_DFBS01000028.1, forward strand.
TATATCGGCCAGTGTATCGTCAGCGCCATAGCCGCCGCCTACATTGGCGTGGGCACCGATAAACCAGCACTGCTCTACGTCGCGATTGCCCGTTTTCTGCTTGCCATCCTTGCTTGTCCAGAGCGATACGTTGTAAGTCGACCGGTGTTCGTCCAGCGCGACCGCTTGATAGGCATGATCGACCATGCTGGAAAGCTCGGTATCGTGCCAATCGTATTTGCTTTTGAACAGGTTGGTTCCGGGCACGCCCAGCGCGCCAACGGTATCCCACACGCCAATGAAATGAATCCTGGGCTGGCGGCTGAAGCGCTCCTTAAACCCTGTGCACACCTCTGAATCGGGGTGCAAATCGCGGTTTCGATAAATACTTTCGGCCTTATCGAGCAACCCTGGTGTGACGACATGTACTAGCCCGCATTTACGAATCATCCCCACCAGGCTTCTGGCGGTGTAGGCACCACGGCTGAACCCGAATATCCAGATCTCATCGCCTTCACTGTAACGCCTTGCCAGCCAGTCATAGCCTTCCTGTAGGTTTGTGCCCAGCCCGTGACCGAAGGCTCCGCCGGTAAAGCGCTGAAATTTGGATGTCCCTACGCCGGGGTCGTAATAGAACCGTTGCCTGATACCGTCATCGTCATCATGGATCAACCGGGTAATACGATAAGCATTGGTTTGGTCTTCGGGGTCGTTCCACGTTCCATCAAATAGCAGGATCAGTTTTTGTTTTGTCATTGTGTTCCCCAGGTTGCTGCACATCCGCTAACAATGCCCATTACCGCTGACTAGGAGACGGTGGTATGCGCCATGTCTAGCTGAGCATAGCGTCACCTGCGGCCTCAATACGCTTTAACTAGGTTAGTTGTAAATTCAGGCCAACGCTCATTACGTTTACCGCTCAGAAAGTGCTAACAGAATGCCGCGTGCTGAAAGCTTTTCGTTGCGAGCATGCCAGAATGGGTGAGGCTGGCAGCATTGGCGGGTGGGGCTTACGTTATCCAGGTAAACGGCAATTTGATTTGGTTGATATCGTAAATAAAAAAGCTAACTCAATAACCCTTAGAAAAAAATCTCGCAGCAGCTTCTTGTTTTTGTTTTTGAAGCTGGTTAGCGCAATATTAGAATTTAATCAGTACTTTGCCGATGTGTTTGGCGGCAGCTTGGAAGCGGTAGGCTTCAGGGGCGTCGTCAAAGTCAAAGGTTTTGCTGATGAGGGCGGTACTGTCGTTTGCTGCCAGTGCGTTGATGTAGTTGACGAACATGGCGCGGCTGCCGTTGGCGATGCCTTTGATGGTGATGTTTTTGGTGATGAAGCTGATGTAGTTGGGGATCGGTGAGTTCTGCCCTGGGGTAACACCGATGATAACGATTCGACCATTAACAGCCGCCGCGGCAACGGAATGGCCTAGGGTGTCTTGCCCGCCGGTTTCGACGATGATGTCGGCGCCTTGGTTGTTGGTTTGCTTCATTAGCTCGGCAGGCCAATCTGGGTATTGTTTGTAGTTGATGGTGATGTCGGCACCCAGTTCACGAGCAACGCTGAGTTTCTCGTCGCTTGATGAGGTGATCGCTACTCGTGCACCGTGCATTTTCGCTACTTTTAACGCGGCTAACGACACGCCCCCAGTGCCAAGGCACAGCACGAGGTCGCCTGCTTTTATGTTGGAGGTTTCTACCAGTGCGTTCCAAGCGGTTAGCCCTGCGGATGCGAGAACCGCTGCATCTTGATCTGGGATGTTGTCAGGTAAGCGAATGAGTGATGCTGCAGGCAGCAGGATTTTTTCAGCTAGCCAGCCGTCGTGGGTGATGCCAATGTCGTGGGAGAAAATATTGGCACTGAAAGGGCCTTCGCGCCAGTGAGCAAAGTGACCACACACCACGCGGTCGCCAACGCTGACCTCTGTTACGCCTTCGCCAACGGCAATCACATCGCCCACGCCTTCTGTGCCAGGCACGCGCTTAGGGTCTTGTAATGGGCCGTAGGTGCCGGTGAGTATTTGTAGGTCTCGGCTGATTAGGCTGACTAATCGTGGCGCAATAATGGCTTCTCCAGGACCTGCGATAGGTTCTGGTCGTGTGGTGGCACTTAAGGTGTTGGTGCTGTGTTGTTCGCCAATTTGAAATGCTTTCATCGAGTAGGTAGTCCTTTTTTAGCCTGTATAAAAACGATGCTATCGCGTTGGGCTAGCAGTTTAACTGCTATTACCCAGTAGTGGTCTGGCATCCCCATTTTCAAGATGAGCTAGCGCTAGCTCACCTCCCACCATTCCAGCACCTGCGGCCCGATGTGGCCGGTGGCCGGAAGCTGGCCGGTACGCGCGAAATCGGCCCACAGGGCGCGCATGGGTTGGCCGCGTTCAAGCAGAGTGGCCTCGTCCACGCCTTTTACCAAATCGGCATGTTGCCAGCTGGATGGCTCGCCCAGTAGCAGCGGCAGGTCGATCGTGTGGGCGGCGCCAAACGGGTAGCGGCCCTTGCACCAGTCCAGTCGATACAGGTAAGCGCGCCCACCCGCCTTCACATGGCGTCGGGCAAACGTGTGCGCATCGCGTATGTAGACCTTGCGTGTGGTGACAGCCACCATCGCCCTGCTGAGTGCCTCCCCCACCAAGGGCGTGTTGCGCAGCCGCATCAGGCTGGGCGATATCACCACAAACAGCGCATTCTCTTCCGCGGTGTAGCCGATAAACAGGTCTATTTTTGCGGCCGCGCGACGCCAGGCTGCATCAGCCTCTTCCTCAGTGGGCAGTGGGTAGTGGCCGTACTGGGTGCCGAACGGCATGGCCGCTTTTAGGCCAAAATTACGGACGGATTCCGCTACTTGGGTCTGTAGACGCAAAATATCCTCAAGTGGCGCATCGTCGTTTACCGTGGCCGCCTGCTGGCTCATCTTGGCGTACATTTTTGCCCGACCACGGCTAATGCCAAGCGGCGCGCTTTGAATAATGGCGCGCTGGAACAATCCCTCGGTGCCTTCGGCAATCATCAGATGCGCCGCCGCGTCGCCCCCGGCGGACTGGCCAAACAGGGTGACGTTGGCGGGGTCGCCACCCATGGCCGCGATATTGGTGTTCACCCAGCGCAGGGCCGAAATCATGTCGAGCAGGCCTAAATTGGCGGGCCGATTGGCGTAGCCGCCCAGAAAGCCTAACAGGCCAAGCCGGTACGTCACTGCGACCACAATTACGTCCTGCTCAAGCGCCAACGGGCGTACGTCGAACACCGGGAGATCACCGGCGCCAAACACGTAAGAACCACCGTGTATCCAGACCATCACTGGGCGCGGCATTGGCGAGGGGCTTTCCGGCAAGGTAACCGACAAATGTAGCGCGCCTTCGCAGGAGGAGAACGCCTGGGCGCTAATCCCCAGCACAGCGTTTAGCTCGGGAATGATGTTTTGCGGCGAGCAAGGCGACCACTCGGTGCCCTGGATGGGCGCGGCTGATGGCGGCTCATCTTTTGGGCCGCAAAAGCGCTGGGTGCGGGCATAGCGAATGCCCGTGGCGCGGATAACGCCGCGGTCCCGCCAACCGATGATCTCACCGGCGGGGGTGGTAAAGCGTGGCGCATCGTCGTCGTTTAACTCAGCACGGTCGTTTAGCTCATCGTTGCGCATACCGCTCCTTGGTTGCCTTCATGAAATAAGCGCAGCGCCGTTACGGGTCACCTACGCGAGCCCGAAATCTGATCGCTCGCACCGAAATGGATGAGCAGATAATCGTGGACATTGAAGAGCCTCCAGTGGAACAAGTGAGAAGTTTCATCCTACTTATCCTGATAGAAAGTTCTAACAAAATGCAGTCTGCTGAAAGCTCTCTCTTGCAATTACACCAGCATACCAAGCCTGAAGCTGCGAATACTCTTCTTTCCACTTCACCTCTGGCAGCCTGAAAGCCAAGTAATCTAGCGCGACCGCAATAGTAATGTTGCCCAGGTTGATAGTTGAGGTCTGCTGTTTTTCGCTAAGCTCGCTGCTCAACTGATTCAACAGACGCTGAATGGCCCGCGAACGCCGCTGGCCTAGCTCGCTTGCGTCAATCTCGTTGCCATAATGCTTTCTGGCAATCACGGTCGTGAACGCGGCATCCATCAGGTTTTGGCCCAGCCCCGCCAGGTGCAGCACATCCCCCAGGCTGGTTGCTGGCAGCATTGGCAGCATTGGCAGCATTGGCGGGTTGGGGCTAACGCTATCCAGGTAAACAGCAATCAAGATTGATTCGCTAAGCCGGGTGCCCTCCTCTGTTATCAGTGCAGGAATACGCCCGGCGGGGTTGGCCTTTAACAGATCTGGATCGTCTGCCCAGGGGTCGCACCACTTCAGCGTCACGGCTTCTGCCAAGCCTTTTTCCATTAACACAATGCGCACCAGGCGCGCGTAGGGCGAGGTTGCGTTTAGGTAGAGTTCCATTATTGCCTCCCGTGGTGTGTAGAGTGCTTTGAAGAGTGGTGTGCAGAGTGCTTTGTAAGTCGCTGGATAGAAAGATGCGCGTGGCGCTGCTGTACACCGCGGCTAAGCAGCACCAGCAAAAAACCAGCGACGAATATCAGGCCGCTGACAGCAAACAGTGGCGTGTAGCTGCTCCAGATGCCATAAAGCGCCAACATGGCATAGCCTGCCACTGCCTGGGCGGCAGCAAAAACGGCGGTGGGGGCATCTGATCCCTATTTACGGCGGCAAACCACCAACTTCCTAGTTAAAGATTCGGGTGAACAAAACGCCCCCGGAGTTCCGAGGGCGTGGGTGTTGTTAGGTTCTCAATTTACCGAGAGTGTCAGTAGCTCTCATTGAGAACCGCATCAGGGAAGTGGCGACGCAACATCCGGTTCTGGAAGTCGTCCACGAAGCGGCTATTGATGATGATAATGAACCGCTCGAAGGGTGCCTCGCTGTCGAGCTGTTCGATCCCGTCGACACTGTGGAATAGCCGGTCATCGTTCAGATGAAGGATGTCACCCGGATCAAGGGTGATATCGACCAAGAGTTGCGTGCCAGCTTTATCGCCGTAGAGGTGGTTTTCACCCCCCGCTACGTTTTCTCGATTGAGGACCAGAATGCTCAGGGCCTTGCAGCCATCGGCATGAATTCCCTGACCCTGAAGGGGGTCGATGCTGCCTTCCCCGCGAACCCCGGTGATCTGCATCAGAATGGGTTCACGCGCCCCGATACTCCATAGCTTTGCCCAGGCGCGAACGAAGTTCTTCACATCCGGGCGTGCCATGAATTCACTTGTCAGCGGATCATAATACCGCAGGCGGTCCGCCATGCTTTCCGCGTCGTTGAAGGCTCCCCCCTGGGCCATCGGGCATTGGCCCATGTCCTCGACATCTCCCTGTTCGTTCAGTGCGAGCCAGGACATCCGCTTCCACCGCTGATTGACATAGGGATCCCGCGGCAGCTCGGCGGTAAAACCCTGCCAGGCGATCAAATCGATCCTTTTACGAATGTCGGTTTGCGCCCAATCCTGATGCTTGAGCGAGTCGATTACTCCCGGGTTCCAGTAATCGGCCAGTGAGTCGGTGGGCATGGAGGTGCGATCGAAACCATGCTTGAGTGTATCGAGTTTCATGAGGGTATTCTCCTGTCAACTGGGCGGAATTGCCCTGTGTTGCCGGCGTAAGAACGCGGTCAACAGGAGAGAAATGAAAAGATTTGCAAAGGTATGTCAAAGAAATGTACTAAGAAAGAGTAATTTTTAAAAACAGGATCTTACCGCGGATGACGTATATATGTAGGTTACCTACTACACATAGGTGTAGGATAATCACAACAAAGTGACTATTGTTATCATTATGACGGTTCTTGACATTGCTTTTCCTTTAAATGGATCCCATGACTCCCAGCGATTCCCGACATCCCAGATATCCGGAACGCCTGAAGAAGAACCGCAGGGGGTTTTTCGGTGCGCGGGTGTTGGCGGTGTCAGAATCTCCCCCAACGGATGGCACCGATTCGCATGATGCAGGCAGGGAAGAAGTCGAGTTAGTACGCCGCCAGTATCTTGAGAGTGAGCAACGATTCCGCGCCCTGCTGGAAAGTCTGCCGAAGGTGGCGGTTCAAGGGTATGATCGTGACCGGCGAGTGATTTACTGGAATGAGGGTAGCACTCGCCTCTATGGCTATACCGCTGACGAAGCCCAGGGACAGCTACTGGAAGATCTGATCATTCCTGATTTCATGCGTGACGGGGTGATCCAGGCGCATTTTGACTGGATCAAAGACGGGGTCGATATACCCGCCGGTGAACTCGAGCTCAAGCACAAAACCGGTGAACTGATATCGGTCTTTTCGCAGCATCTAATGCTCAATGAGCATACCGACTTACCCTTGATGTTCTGCGTGGATGTCGACCTTTCCGATCAAAAGCGCGCTCATCGTGATCTGGAATTCGCCACCCATTTCGACAGACTCACCCATCTCCCTAATCGTCAGTCATTCGAGGTCGACCTGGACAGTCTGTTGGATTCCTGTCGCCGCCAGGGCAATGGCCTGGCAACCATCTACCTGGATCTCGATCACTTCGTCGAAATCAACGATGCCCTTGGCTATGATCAGGGCGATCGCTTGCTCATTGAGCTGACTCGGCGATTGAGAGAGTGCCAGCGAGTCACTGATTTGGTGTCCCGCGTCTCTAGCGATGAATTCGTGCTGGCCTTTCCCGGTGTCCATTCGGAATCCGATGTCAGACGGGTCGTTCGCCATGTCCAGAATGTCTTTCGGGAACCTTTTGCCCTTGATGGTCGGGAGCGTCAGGTCACGGCCTGCCTGGGTGTGGCGCTCTATCCCGAGAATGGTGAATCGTCACGCGAATTGATCCGTAATGCCGATGTTGCCAAGAATCGTGCCAAACTGGATGGTCAGAGCGCTGTACGCTTCTTCCAACAGAAGCTTTATGATGAGCTAGTTCGCCAGCACTATCTCTCGGCGCGGCTTGAGGAAGCCCTCGACAACGGTGAATTTTCCCTCCACTACCAGCCCGTGGTCTCGGCGGCCAGTGGGCGAATCGAGAATCTCGAGGCCTTATTACGTTGGGAGCCTGCCGAAGGACCGCCGATCTCGCCTGCTGAGTTTATCCCGCTGGCCGAGCGAACTGGTGTGATCCATCGCTTGGGCGACTGGGTCATCGAAGAGGCTTGCCGCCAGCAGGTGGAATGGCGTTCCAGGGGATTTCATGAACACCGCATCGACATCAATGTCTCCGGGCGACAACTGCTGCGTAGCGATGCCCTCAAGCGCTTCGAGGACTCGCTGCAGCGTCAGGGCTTAGGTCCGCGGGATATCGGCATCGAATTGACGGAGAATGTCCTGATCGAAGCCGAAGAGACCGTCCTCGAAGACCTGCGGCGTCTCTATCATCGCGGTTTTCGCATTGCTATCGACGACTTCGGGACCGGTTATTCCTCCCTGAGCTATCTCAAGCGCTTTCCAGTCACCGCACTGAAGATCGATCGCTCGTTCATCAACGACGCTCCCACACAGCCGAAGGATAGAGCCATCATGGAGGGTGCCATCTTCATCGGTCATCGGTTGGGATTGGAAGTGGTGGCCGAGGGTGTCGAGAACGCCGAACAGTTGTCATTGCTTCGCGAAATGCATTGCGATCTCGTCCAGGGGTTCTTCTTCTACCGTCCGATGCCTGCCAAGGAAGTCGACCGCCTGCTGGGTAGTTTCGTGCCTAGTGGCGATGGCGGTGCCTGACCCTCGTTCTTAAGAGTCGCTTTCTGACCAATGACGCAGACAACCCCATTCACTGGGCGCTCCCTTCCCGCCTGCACGCGGTAAAAACCGTGGTCGCCATGACGGTAAACAAATCCCAAGGTTCGGCGTTTCTGCACACTGCCCCGCTGCTATCGCAAACACCCAACCCGATTCTCAGCCGCAAGATGGTCTAAACCTGCATCACTCGTGCCCGCGACTGGCTCACGCTGATTGAAGCTAAGCGCGGGATTTTGAATGATGCAGTGACGGCACCGAAATGGATGACCAGATGATCGCCGACATCGAAGAGCTGAGCGTCGAAGAAGTAGAAAGGTTGCGGGCCGAGATCCAGCACTAAGCCCGCCTGTTATCTCTTATTAACCGCTTGTATCTCTTATTAGTTGCTCACTCAGCGCGACGAGGTCTTCAGCCACAAAATCCCACGCTTCTTCTGCTTCTAAATCTTTGCTCTGGTGGGGGCCATACTCTGTGCGACGGGGGATAAACGCCGTTTTCATTCCCTGTGCACGGGCAGCACGCAGGTCAGCATTATGCGCTGCGCACAGCATTACCTCTTCCGGCGGTAGGCGTAGCAAGCGGCAAGCCCCTAAATAAACCTCTGGGTCAGGCTTGTAGTGCTCGAATAACTCGGCGCAAAAAATCATATCCCACGGTAGCTTGGCGTGACGGGCAACATCGACCATTAATGAGACATTCCCGTTGGTCAGCGTGGCGATGATGGCGTGCTCTTTCAGGCGCTGTAGGCCTAGCGGCACATCCGGCCAGGGTTCTAGTTGGTGCCAAAAGTGATTGACGCGATCAATGGTCGCTTCGTCTAGCGCAATCCCCTGTTGATCGAGTAGTTTGACCAGGCTTTCTCGATGCAGCTCATCGAGTACCGTCCAGGGGATTTCCCCTCTACGCACCCTGTCCATGGAAGGCGCATAAAGCTGCCGCCATTGATCCGCGAGTTCTTCACTGGGTAGATCAATCCCCAGCTCTTGCTCAAGCCCCCTGAACTGATGAATCAAGCTGGAGCGCCAATCAACAATAGTGCCAAATACGTCAAACACGATGGCTTTCATTCGTATCTCCTTGTTGGATGGTTATTGCTGACGGCGTCGTGAGGTGGCAAGAAGCATCCTGGACTGGTTTAGGCTTTTTTCACAAAGTGGGCGGTCACCATCATGTCGCCGACGCCGTCGACCTTACAGTCTAGTTGGTGATCTTTGCTGTCCATTAATCGCTTGATCACGGCTTTGGTGCCGACCTTGAGTACCAGTGAGCTACCTTTGACCTTGAGGTCTTTGATCATCGTGACCTTGTCGCCTTCCGCTAACAGCGTGCCGTGGGCATCTTTTACCGTGACGGTGTCTTCCGCCTGAACCTCAGCAGGGTTCCATTCGTGGGCGCATTCGGGGCAGATGAACAGGCGTTGATCCTGATAGACGAATTCGGATTGGCAGTGTGGGCAAGGTGGGCACGGCATGAGTGATGACTTCTGTGGTTTGGTTTAGGCTGAAGATGATACTTAGCCAGAGGCACCGTGGCGAATGCCTTCACGCCCGCCCAAGAAAAGAAAACCAGGCTGAGCAAGTTTGATTGAAGCGCCAGCCTAGGGTGCTTAGCCTGCCGGGCTAAACGTTCTGGTTATCGCCATTCACAAATGAATAGAGCAGAATATCGGATCGGTAGGCCCAGCCTTGGCTGGCCCAAAACGTTTGGGCGGCGTCGTTCTCGGGAAGGATCATCAGGTGTGATTTTTGGATGCCTTCGTTTTTGAGCGCTTCCAGGCACAGGCTGACCAGCCGTGTGGCGATGCCTAACCGGCGGTGAGAATCCGCTACCGATAAGTGTTGAACATAGCCGCGCTTGCCATCGTGGCCCGCCATGATCGTTCCTACCAGCTCTTCTTCTCCTTCTCCTTCTCCTTCGCCTTCAACTTCTGCCACAAAGCTCAGACCGGGGTTGCGCAGCAGGTATTTCTCGATGCCTTGCCGCGAATCAGCGTCGCGAATTCTTACGCCTTCACTCTCGCTCCATAGGGCAATGGCGGCGTCATAATCGTTGATGGTCATGGTGCGGTAGTGCATCAGTGGGCTCTCATTGGGTGGCGGCGGTGTCTTGGTCGTTCTGTCCGGCTAAGTGGCTGAAGTGCTCCTTCTGCTCGGCCCATTTCAGCAAGGCATCTAGCGCTGGGCAGAGCGTTTGCCCCCATTCAGTGAGGCGGTACTCCACTTTCGGCGGCACCTGGGGATAGATTTTGCGGGCCACGATGCCATCCGCTTCCAGCTGGCGCAGCTGCTGAGCGAGCATTTTCTGGGAGATGTCGGGGATGAGCTTTTCGAAATCGGAGTAGCGCTGCACTTTTCCATCGAACAGATGAAAGAGAATAATGAGCTTCCAGCGCCCATCCAGCATTTTTAATACATTTTCCACATCGCCTGCGGCGGTAGCGGGCGTATAAATCTTTCTCATGAGTGAGCCACTTACCTTTTTGTGCGTTCTTGTTAACGCGTCAGTCTAGGTAGAAGATTCTCGCATATTAACCCTTGCGAGAGATGACCATCATGAGTTTGTCACTACCAGACGCGATCAGCACTTATTTCCGCATCAGCAACGGGGCGGATGTTAGCCATATGGCGGAATGCTTTACCCACGATGCCTGTGTGTTCGACGAAGGCGAGACGCACCGCGGACGACCCGCTATTCAAGCGTGGATGCGCGCTACCCGCGAAAAGATTGAGTACAGCGTCGATCCGGCCAGTGTTTCCCAACAAGGCAACACGATGGTGGTGACCGCCACCGTGACCGGCAACTTCCCCGGCAGCCCGGTGCAACTTGACCACACGTTTGAGCTTGCCGAGTCGCAAATCCAGTCATTGGAGATCCACTAATGAACCTGAACTTGAACGGGCGACGCGTATTGATCACCGGGGGGAGCAAAGGGGTGGGCGCGGCTACGGTGGCACTCTTTCGCGAGGAAGGCGCGAAGGTACTGACTGCCGCCCGTACTCGCCCCACCGACCTACCCGAGGAACTGTTTGTTACCGCTGACCTGACGACGGCCGAAGGCTGCTCCACGGTGGCCGATGAGGTGAACGAACGCTTGGGCGGTGTGGATATTATCGTGCATGTGCTGGGTGGCTCATCCGCGCCCGGCGGCGGCTTCGCGGCCCTTGGTGAGGAGGAGTGGCAGCGGGAACTCGACATCAACCTGTTTCCCGCCGTGCGGCTGGACCGCGCCCTGCTGCCCGGCATGCTGGCCCAGGGCGATGGGGTGATTATCCACGTGACTTCCATTCAGCGTGAACTCCCCCTGCCCGAATCAACCACGGCTTACGCAGCGGCCAAGGCAGCACTTTCCACCTATAGCAAGAGCTTGTCCAAGGAAGTGTCGCCCAAAGGGGTGCGGGTGGTTCGGGTGTCGCCGGGCTGGATCGAGACGGAAGCCGCCGTTGCGCTGGCCGAGCGAATCGCCCAAGAAGCTGGCACCGATTACGCAGGCGGTAAGCAGATCATCATGAATTCGCTAGGCGGCATCCCCATTGGCCGCCCCTCAAAGCCTGCTGAAGTGGCCAATCTGATTGCGTTTCTGGCATCACCGCTGGCAGCAACCATCACGGGCACGGAGTACGTGATCGATGGGGGGACGGTGCCGGTTGCTTGAGGGGAATTGAGATAGCGAACAATTAGCGCTCATATAGCAAAAGCGCCCCGACTGGGGCGCTTGTCAGTTTTTAGGTACTTAAAAAGAGGTCCACTGCTCGGTGTCTTTGGGGGCACCCAGCACGTGGGTCGTGGGGCGTTGACTGGCCCGTGGCCGAGCGTCGTTATGCTTTGCTGCCGCAGGCAGTGCGCGGGGGGGCGTGCTCGTGGGCATGCCCCTAAAGAACGACACTTCTTTCAACAGCGCCGCCGCTTGATCCTGCAGTGTGCGCCCTGCCGCGCTGGACTCTTCTACCAGGCTCGCGTTTTGTTGGGTGACGCTGTCCATTTGCGACACGGCTGTATTGACCTGCTCGATCCCTTGAGACTGCTCATGGCTGGCGGTCGCGATCTCGCCCATTAGCACCGTCACACGCTGCACGCCATTGACGATATCTTCGAGCGACTTGCCCGCCCGGTTGACCAAGTTCGAGCCGTTGTCCACTTGGCTGATACTCTCTTCTACCAGCTTTTTGATTTCCTTGGCGGCATCGGCACTACGCCCGGCCAGGTTGCGAACTTCATTGGCTACCACCGCAAAGCCGCGGCCTTGTTCGCCCGCACGGGCAGCTTCAACTGAGGCATTCAGCGCTAGCAGATTGGTTTGAAAGGCAATTTCATCAATCAACCCAACGATTCCAGCAATCTTACGGCTTGAGGCGTTGATGCCCTCCATCGCTTCAACGGCTTGCCCGGCGATCGCTCCCCCGGCATTGGCCTGCTGGCTGACATCGTGCACGAGTTTGTCGGCTTCGGAGGCGTTATCGGCGTTTTGACGCACGGTCGAGGTGATTTCATCCATCGAGGCCGCGGTTTGCTCGATATTGGCGGCCTGCTCTTGGGTACGACGACTGAGGTCGTCGGTTCCTAGCACGATTTCATCAGCGGCGACATTCACGGATTTGGCGTTACTACGCACGGACATCACTACTTGAGAGAACTTGGTTTCCATCGCTTTTAACGCACGCAGCATCTCGCCAAATTCATCCTTGCAGGTGATGTTGGTGTCGTTATCCAGCTTTCCTTGCGCCATGGCGTTGGCGAGATCCTGGGCCTTGCCCAGCGGGGTCATGATGCCCCGGATCAACCATATCGCGAGCAGGATGCTGAAGATGACGGAGGCGGCCATTACACCGACCACGAAATTTCGGGTCCAAGCGTAGTCCGCTGCAGCCTGTTGGTTAGCGACAGCGGCTTGAACGCTGTTGCGCTCAATCAATTCCTGAATGGCCGTTAATACCTTGGGGTAAGCCGCGCGCAAGGTGGTAGTGGCGATTTCGCGTGCGGCCTCGAAGTCATTTTCGATCATGACCGTGTTGATCTCATCGATACCAGCACGCAGCTCGGCCAGCGACGCGGCAAAGCCCTGGGCGATGGCGCGCTCTTGCTCATCAGACACACGGTTAGGAAAGTAATCCGCCCATGCGGCGTCAATAATAGCGTCGTTTTCAGCCACTTCCTGTTGTGTGGTTAAGGCCGAGGCGGGGTTCCGATCGCGCTGTTCGGCGGTGATTTTAACCCGGTTGCCGAGCAACGCTTGGTTGATCTTGCTCAGATCCGCCAATGTAAGCACGTTCCCTTCATAAGTGTCGGTGAGGGCATCGTTGGTTTTGCTAAGGCTATAGAGGCCGATCGTGCCGACAACGATCAACATCAAGATACAGGCACCTAAACTCACGGCCAGCCGGAGTTTGACGCTTCAATTTAGGAGGAGCATGGGGGAATCTCGTAAAAGCCCGCTGCGCTCGGCAGGGGGTAGGCCAGAGTGAAATCAAGCACAGTAACGACTTGCACTCAGGCAGAGCGCATTTTGCTACTATCCAAGTGGTTTATCGGCGCTAAGCGGCAAACATTTAGCGTTTGGCACAAAAATGTAAGCCATGTCTTACACAAAATTGCGCAGATCTCTTACATGGCTACACGCAAATACCCTAGCGTGCTAGGTGGTTCATGTTGGGTTAGGCACTCATGTTGGGTCATGCAACGTTCATGGGCGGGACTGCTGAGGGTGCTAACGCCCCTCAAAAGCAACCAGGGCCTGAACAAGTGAATGCCAGGCCCTGGGCGGCTGTTTAAAACGTGATCAGGCAAGTTTTAGGGGTCGCCAGCACCACCGCCCGCGCCGTGTATATTCCCGGTGGTGTAGCTGGATTCTGGCGAAGCCAGCAATACATACGTAGCGGCCAACTCTACCGGCTGGCCTGGGCGGCCAAGCGGGGTGCTTTCGCCAAACGATTGCACGGCGTCCTGTGGCTGGCCACCGCTGGGCTGAAGTGGGGTCCAGAACGGGCCGGGGGCGACACCATTGACGCGAATACCTTGCTCAGCCACCTGCTTCGCCAGCGCTTTGGTGAACGCCACAATGGCCGCTTTGGTCATGGAGTAATCGAGCAGAATTTTAGGCGGATCGTAAGCCACCACGGACGTGGTGTTGATGATCACTGAGCCCGGCTCCATGTGCGGGATAGCCGCCTGGGTGATCCAGTACATGGCGTACAGGTTGGTCTTCATGGTGTCGTCGAAGGCTTCATGGCTAATGTCCATAATCGACGGCTGCCACTGCTGACGCCCAGCGTTGTTGACCAGGATATCCAGCCCGCCCAGTTGTTCAACGGCCTTTTCCACTAACTCACTGCAGAAAGACGCCTCACGTAGATCGCCTGGGATAGCGACCGCGTTACGCCCTTCCGCTTCGATGAGTTCAATGACTTCACGCGCATCTGACTCTTCTGCGGGCAGGTAGTTAATCGCCACGTCGGCGCCTTCACGCGCATAGGCAATCGCGGCGGCACGACCAATACCGGAATCACCACCGGTGATCAGCGCCCTTCTTCCTGTTAGGCGACCACTGCCGCGATAACTCTCTTCGCCGTGGTCTGGGCGTGGTGTCATTTCGCTGGCAAGCCCTGGCCACTCTAACGGCTGTTTGGGAAAAGGTGGCTCTGGGTACTTATTCGTCGGATTTTGCATTTGGTAAATGGGGCCTCCTGCCTCACTGGTATTAGCGTTACTGCCTGCGCTCCCTGACGCCGAAGAAGAGGACGCGGATGACTGCGCAAACGCGGGCGCGGCCATCGCCGCCGCCATCCCGGTAGCCAACCCGCCCACCACTTGACGGCGCGTAGGGTCAAACGTGTTATCGGGCTTCATAGTAGCTCCCCATCAGTAATCGTTGCGAATAAAAACTTGGCAAAGGCCTAAGACCCACTTTTTTTTCCCTACTAGAAGATTGAGAAGGGAAATAAGCCAGCGCGTATAAACTTTATTGACCCTAGTTGGGATAACGGTGATTACCAAGCGGAGTAACGACAGAAGCCATAAACTTAAAAAATGATAGTTATCCAATCTAGATAAACGAGGTGGCTTTAACAGTGATAAGGGTGGCGCTGCAGCGCATTACGTTTTAATCATTTGCTATTGGGCAGGTTTGCTTCGTCGCTAAGCGTTGGGTAACGAAATGAGAAAGTGGCTTTAGTTGCCTTGAGTTTGTATTGGCTTACATCTACCAATACCAAACTCGGCACGCCTTCATCCGCCACAATGGCCAGCTCGCCAGAGGTATTCCAGCCACCGCTTTTACCGGCCGTTTGCCAGCCGCCGGTGTTGGAGAGGTGGTTGGCTAGCAGCACCGGAAACTGATGGCGCTTGGCCATGGCAGAGAGCAGCCGCGCATCGGCTGCGTAACCTGTTTCAGTTACCAGCGCGCTGGTGATGTATATGTTCGCTTGTTCGGCGGCGGCAGATTCTGCGTAGGAGGGATTAGCGAAGTCTGCCCAAATCGCCACGGCTATGCACGGCCCTTCACTGTCAGTAAATAAGTTGCGTTGCCTGACGAACAGTAAACGTCTTCTCCTTCGTGCAAGGGTTGCTTTGCTAGCGCTTTTAGCAGATCAAGCTCATAACCAGTTAGCAAACCATTAGTTTATAAAGCTGCCTGCATAGGCGTAACCGGCAACCGTTACCTATTTCAGCAGCAAAGATAGGGCATCTAGCCCTTAGAGGGTTAAAATCAGCTTGAATATAGGCCAAGACCTATATAGCATAAAACCTATAATGAGAAGAGGCTTCCATGTGGTCTATAGAGCAGACAGAAACGTTTGAAGAATGGTACTTCTCGCTACCAGAGGCGGATCGTGAGAACGTCCTGACTTCCATCCTTCTTTTGCGCGAACGAGGGCCAATGCTCTCTCGACCATATGCAGATACAGTCTACGGCTCGAAGTACACCAATATGAAAGAACTGCGTATTCAGAGCCTTGGGCGTCCTATCCGGGCCTTTTTTGCGTTCGACCCCCAGCGCACCGGCATCATCTTGTGCGCTGGTGATAAAGGCGGCAACGACAAGCGCTATTACGATGAAATGATTCCAGTCGCCGACAAAGAGTACGCGGCTCACCTGGAAACACTTAAGTGAGGTGGTAACCATGGCACGCAAACTGGAAGATTTACTGGCTAGAGAAAAGCCAGAGGTTGTCACAGCAGCTGAAGCGAAAGCCGACGATATGCTGCTTGAAATAAGGCTTGCCGAGATTCGTCAGTTGGCGGAGAAAACTCAAGCCGAAGTTGCTGGAGCGATGGGCGTAAAACAACCCACAGTGGCAGGGCTTGAGAAAGTTGGTCAAGACATGCGACTTAGTTCACTCAAACGCTACGTTGAAGCCTTAGGTGGCCGCGTTCGTTTGGATATCGAATTGCCGGATGGAAGCCATCACGGTTTTCCATTTTAATTCGTGGTGAGTTCTCTCACTTCAAACTGCTAACGAAGAGCAGGCATCTCTTGCCTGCTCTTTTGTCGTCATTGTATTGGTGAGCTCAACGTCTCTTTCGTTCGTTCTATGCCCCCCTGCAAGCCCTAACACTTTCCGCCAACTCGCTTACTAGGCCGTGCACACGCTCCACAGCGTCATCAGGCGTGTTGGCATTTTCGATACAGTCGACGAGTGCAGAGCCAACGACGACCGCGTCGCTGAAGCGGCCAATGGTGGCGGCTTGTTCGGCAGTACGAATACCAAAACCGACGGCGATGGGCAGGTCAGTATGTTTACGAAGCCCGGCGACGGCACCTTCCAATTTTTCAGGCGTGGGCGCACTGCCGCCGGTGACGCCTGCGACAGAAACGTAGTAGATAAACCCGGAGGCATTCGCCAGCACCTTGGGCAGGCGTTTGGCATCGGTGGTCGGCGTGGCTAGGCGAATGAAATCGATGCTGTGTTGCGCCGCTGGCTGACAAAGCTCTTCGTCGTGCTCGGGCGGTAGGTCTACCACGATCAGGCCATCGACGCCGGCCTTGGCAGCATCGGTCAAGAAGCGCTCGACGCCGTAGCAGAAAATCGGATTGTAGTAGCCCATCAGCACAATGGGCGTGGTGCTGTTTTCTTCACGGAAGCGGCGCACCATTTCCAGCGTTTTGGCTTGGGTCTGGCCATTATTCAAGGCACGCAGTGCGGCTTTTTGGATGGCGGGGCCATCGGCCATCGGGTCGCTGAATGGCATACCGAGTTCGATGATATCGACGCCCGCTTCTGGCAGCCCGTGCAATAGGCGTCGGGAGGTCTCTGCATCTGGGTCGCCAGCGGTGAGGTAGCTGACCAGCGCCGGGCGGTTTTGCTGCTTGAGCGCAGCAAAGCACGTTTCAAGACGCGACGTCGTGTTCATGCTGCTCTCCTCCACTAGCCTGTTCTCCTGTAGCGCGCTCATACGTTTTTCACTCCGAATTTATCGCCCAGGTGATGGGCCACGCTCATCATGTCTTTGTCGCCCCGACCGCTGAGGTTCACCACCATTAAGTGCTCGCGGGGGAGCGTGGGCGCACGCTTAGCCACTTCGGCTAAAGCGTGAGCGGTTTCCAATGCGGGGATGATGCCCTCTTGGCGGCAGCAGATCTGGAACGCTTCTAGTGCTTCGTCGTCGGTGGCAGAGACGTACTCGACCCGCCCTTGCTCGTGTAACCAGGCGTGCTCGGGGCCGATGCCGGGATAATCCAGCCCGGCGGAAATGGAGTGGGCGTCGATGATCTGGCCATCCTCGTTTTGCAGCAGGTAGGTGCGGTTGCCGTGCAGCACGCCGGGGGTGCCGCCGTTCAGGCTGGCCGCGTGCAGGCCGCTTTTAACACCCTTTCCGCCCGCTTCCACACCAATCATCTTCACGTCTGGGTCGTCGAGGAACGGGTAAAACAGCCCAATGGCATTGGAGCCACCGCCCACGCAGGCCACCAGCGAATCAGGCAGGCGGCCTTTTTTCTCAAACATCTGACTGCGGGTCTCGTGACCAATCACCGCTTGGAAGTCGCGCACCATGGCGGGGTATGGGTGCGGCCCGGCGACGGTGCCAATGATGTAGAAGGTGTCATCAACGTTGGTGACCCAATCGCGCAGTGCTTCGTTCATGGCGTCTTTGAGCGTGCCGGTCCCGGAGGTAACCGGTACTATCTCGGCGCCCAGCAGCTTCATTCGAAATACGTTGGTCTGCTGGCGTTCGATATCCGTGGTGCCCATGTAGATGACACACGGCAAACCAAAGCGCGCCGCCACAGTCGCGGTGGCCACGCCATGCATGCCCGCCCCGGTTTCCGCGATGATGCGCTTTTTGCCCATCTGCTTGGCCAACAGCACTTGGCCAATGCAGTTGTTGATCTTGTGCGCGCCAGTGTGATTCAGCTCTTCGCGCTTCAAGTAAATACTCGCCCCGCCGAAGTGCTCGGTCAGCCGCTCGGCAAAATAGAGCGGGCTGGGCCGCCCCACATAGTCACCCTGGAAATAGGCCAACTGGCGCTGAAACTCAGGGTCGTTCTTGGCAGTGGTGTATTCGTCTTGCAGCTCTAGAATCAGCGGCATTAGGGTTTCGGCGACAAAGCGGCCACCGAAGCTGCCAAATAAGCCGTTGGCATCGGGCAAGCTTGAAGATAAATCCATTGGTTTATTCATCACGACCTCTGAATGCGATTGAGCGGAGCAATTTAAGATTGTGATGAAGATAGCGCAGGCAGGCGGTGATAAAAATCGATAAGATGTCAGCAATAGGTGAGTTTAAGTCAACTATCAGCAGGCCACGCCATGCAACACAGCATGCCCCCACTTAGCGCCTTGCGCGCTTTTGAAGCCACTGCCCGATTAGGAAGTGTCACCGCCGCTGCCGATGAGCTAAGCGTGACTCATGGCGCTATCAGCCGCCAGTTAAAAGGCTTGGATGAGCATTTTGGTGTCGCGCTGTTTGCCAAAGCGGGCCGAGGTATAGTCCTGACCACGCACGGGGAACGGTTACAGAGTGGTGTAGGTGAAGCGTTTTCACGTTTGAAGGATAGTTGCGCCGCGCTCAAGCGTGAGGTGGAAGACGTTCCCTTCACGCTCGCCTGCCCTGGCAGCTTACTAGCACGCTGGTTGATTCCTCGGCTGGATCGTCTGCACCGCGATTTGCCCGAGCTCAAGCTTAAAGTGGTGGTGAGTGAAAGTGAACAGCCCGGCAAGCAAACGGATGCCAGTGCCACCCTGGCGTTTTCCGAGCCGCCCTGGCCCGCGGATGTGGACGTCGTTGAGCTTATCCCTGAGCAGATATGCGCGGTGGTTAGCCCACAACTGGCCGCGCAGTGCGATCCCGCCGCCCCGGCTACGCTATTCGACAACACGTTGCTATACACCTCCTCGCGCCCTCAGGCATGGCCGCAGTGGGCCAACGCCCAAGGGCTTGCGCTGGCGCCACTTGAAGCATCACTCAGCGAGGGCCAGGGGTTTGAACATCTTTACTACTTGATGGAAGCGGCCGTGGCAGGCCTGGGCGTGGCGATTGCGCCCACGCTATTGGTAGAAGACGACCTGAGGAGCGGGCGGCTAGTGGCGCCCTGGGGCAGTATCGAAACGCCTGCGCGTCTTTGCCTGTGGCTGCCCAATCAAGGCAACGTTGCGAGTGTCTCCCGCCAAAGTGAGCTGCTTGCAGCGTGGCTTAAGCGGGAGTTAGCAACTGATCCAAACAATGATTTAACAACCCATCACGTTTAGCTCTTACTAGCTAACAATCTCGCCAATCGAACGCTTACCATCTAACAGCAAATACTCCTGATTAACCAAAGCGGGCTTTTGCACAATGTGAAGTAACGCATGGGCCACGTTGGCGCGGGAGATTTGGTTGTCGCCTGCTTCCTCCAGTGAGCTGGCGAACTGCTGGCTGGCAGCCTCATCGGTCAAACGCCCTGGCTTGAGAATCACGTAGGGCATACCGCTATTACGTAGGTGGGCATCAGCGGCAAATTTTGCGGCCATATAGGGGCGCATTTTCTCGGGCGCCTCTAATGGCTGTTCTGCCCGCATGGCGCTAATCATGATGTAGCGGGAGAGACCTTTTTGCTTGGCGACATCGGCAGTACGAATGGCACCAAACAGGTCGATCATCAAGGTTTTGTCTGGCCCGGTGTGAGGGCCAGAGCCCGCCGTGAAAACCACTTGATCGCAACCTTCAAAGGCGTGCACAAACTCGCCTTCCAAATCAGCTACCACGGTATCGATGCCCTGCTCTTTGAACCAGGCTGCTTGTTCCTCACTGCGAATCATCGCCTTGATGGGCGTGCCTGCTTTTTGGGCCAGCTCGCAAAACTGTTTGCCAATCTGCCCGTTCGCGCCAATCACTAACGTTGTCATAACGACTCCTTGTGCATTGCTCTATAAGCTATTCATGTAGGCGCATGGACGTAATTCAACCCGTTGGTCATTAACCAAGGGTGGCTTCACTGGCCCACGTTCAGGTTTTCCCAACCATGCTTTTCTACCCACTGTTTCAGTGCAGGCGGGCGGTAGCTCTCATCGTTTTCGTAGCGAGTCTTGACGCTGGGGTGAATCAGCATCGGAATGTCTTCAAGCTGTAACGGTCTGTCTAACGGTTTTTTAAAGCGGTAGACATGCTTGCGGGAGTTGTGGAGTTGGCCTTTTACACCGTCGGTTAGGTTATCGCGGATATGCGGCTCGGTGACCAAGCCAGCGGCATTCGCTTCGTCCAGCATCCACGCAAGCGGCGTATCGGCGGCTTGAAATCCTTTTTTATCTGGCTGGTAAGAGCCGCCAATATCCGCATGCACGCCTGCAAACCAGACTTGCTTGAGGTCTACGCACTGCCGTGGCGTCCAGATAGTCGGCATAAAATCTTCGCGCTTTTCGTCAATGGCAAGGGCGTGACGGGCAGTGGCGACGTTGGCGCCCATCTTGGTGTCATAAAACTCATCGTGGCTCTCGAAAAGTCCCATGATACTAAACGGAATGCCGAGTGCGCCGACGGTGTCCCATACACCGATAAAATGTATATCGCGTGAAGCACGACTATAATTTGCGCGAAATTGCTGGGCAGCCTTGCCGCTTGGGTGGTTGGTTTTGGCAGGGCTTTTGTAGATTTTCCAGGCGTTACTTATGAGCCGTGCATCATCGCGAGTTAAAATGCCGCAGTTATTGATCAGACCGCTTAGCGCCCGCACGGTGTAAGCGCCACGGCTGAAGCCGAACAGGTAAATCTTGTCGCCGTGAGTGAAGTTTTGAACGATATAACGGTAGCCATCCAAAATATTTTTATGAATTCCAATGCCAGTAGCACCTGCACTGAGACTGGTGTGGTAAGAGCCCAACCCCCAATCGTAAAAGACATGCTGGCGCGCCTCACCCACAGCCGGCGTAATAGCCCGAGCGAGCTTAAGCACGTTTGTGGGAAAGTCATTTTCTAGGTCTTCTTCTGGACGGTTCCATGTGCCGTCTGCGCACACCACGAGGTTTGCCATCGTTCGACTCCGTTAAGCCACTACCGCAACGTTAACCTTCGCTGCCAGAAGTGCGGCGCGGGCATTTAAAGGCGCTTAGCTCGTTCAGAGCCTAGCAGATACTTAACATCGGCGATGGAAGTAGGTTGGCCGTATAACGTCCAGGAAAGAAGCGCAGTCTTTGGTGAAACGCCTAACTGCTTTGGGCTAGGCGACGTTGAGGGCTGGCTTGGCTTTCACTAAGTAATCCGTGTAGGGTTATTAAACAAGCATTCAAAGAAAGGAATTCATATGCAACGCCGTTTACTGGTTACGTCAATATCCTTGAGCCTTTTCGCTAGTGTGACCACCACCGCTTTAGCAGAAAGCTCCTCTTTAGAGCAGCAGCTTCAGGATCTTCAATCCTTTCAGGTAATTGCCCACCGTGGCGCTAGTGGCCATGCGCCGGAAAGCACGATGGCAGCCTATGAACTAGCCCATGAATGGGGCGTAGATTACTTAGAACTGGATGCGCAGATTACTTCCGACGGCGAGGTCGTGGTGTTTCACGATGACGCCATTGACCGCACCAGTGACGGTGAAGGCGAGATCAATGATTACACGCTGGAAGAACTGAAAGCGCTGGATACCGGCACGTGGTTCAACGAGCAAAATTCTGACCGTGCCGACACGGCTTTTGAAGGCGCGCAAATACTGACCTTGGATGAGCTGTTAACGCGTTTTGGTCACGACGCTCGTTACTACATCGAAACCAAGTCGCCACAGTTGAACCCTGGCCTGGAAGAAGCGCTTGTAGCATTGCTGGAAGAGCACGATTTGATCGAGAGCGGTCGCGTTCTGGTCCAGTCTTTCGAGCAGGATAGCCTGTTGAAAGTGCATGAATTAAACGAAAATGTGCCGCTGATCCAATTAGTCTGGTATTACCCCAGTGAAGAGGATGATGAACGCCTAGTCGAGTGGACAGGTGTGACACCAGGGCCGGCTGAGATCACTGATGAGGATTTCCAATCAGTGGCAGATTATGCAGTCGGGCTAGGTACCAACTTCATCTACGAAGGTGAGGAAGTGATTGATGGCGACTTTATTCGCCAGGCGAACGAAAACGGCTTGCCGGTACATGTTTACACCATCAATGAAACCGATGAGATGAAGCGCTTAATAGACATGGGCGTTAACGGTCTCTTCACTAATTACCCTGACCGCCTGCTGGAACTCGTTGAGTAAACGTCGATTGAGCAGTGATGACGCCCAGCCTTGGCTGGGCGTTTTTATTTCACGATGTAAAATCTAGCTGCTCGATGACCTGTTCTACCCTTTTACGATCATCCCCCTGCAACGTTTTGAGCGGCAAGGGCAAGCAGGGCTGGCTCACCTTGCCGGTTAACTCTGCGATAGTGGCGGCGACCCGCAGACTGCCACCAAATTCACGATAAAGCGCCCATAGCGGCTCCCACGCAATGGAAAGCGACTGGGCTTGCTGAACATCTCCCGCCTGAGCCGCACGCGTCAGAGCTAACGCTGCGCGCGGATAGAGCCCACCAATAACGGAGTACCACGCATCGCAACCGGCGTTAAGCCCGGTAGCGGCAGCCGGGTCGCCGCTGATGCCGAGTGTGACTTCGGAAGGAATAAGCGCACGTAGCCGTGAGATACGCTCACGTGCCGCCTCTAGATCATTCCCCACCGGTGGGATCTTGATAGAACGCACCTGATCCAATTGAGCGATACGCCCATGCAGCTCATCGCTAAATTCAAAATGGGTGGTGCCGGGATTGTCATACACGCAAAGCGGAATACTCAGCGAGCGACTAACGGTGGCATAGAGCTCATACACTTCACTGTCAGTGAGCTTTTGATAGGACACCGGCGCCAGCAGCACCCCACTAGCGCCTGCCTGCTGGGCATTTTCGGCATTCGCAAGCACATCACGGGTACGCAACGCGCCGATACCGACAACGACAGGCACGCTTCCAGCGTTTTCCACACAGAGCTTGGCAATTCGGGCACGCTCTTCGGTCTTTAAATAGGCATAGCAGCCCGTCGAGCCCAGCACGCCAATAGAGTCCACGTTTGCATCAGCTAGGTGCTTTACCAAGCTAACGACATCGCGTTCGTTAATGTCCTGCTCATTCATGGGGGTCAGCGGAAAAGCACTTAGGCCGTTGAACATGGTAGACAATTCCTATCGGTTGGATGGCAAGGCACCGCTGAATAATTCGCCAAGCTACTAGTGCGTTGCTCTTAAAGTAATACTAGAGAGTGAGGTGTAGTGGTCAAGTAAAACTGGCC
>NZ_DFBS01000042.1 GCF_002366715.1 Halomonas sp. UBA3074
TTTATACCCTGTGAGAAATCCAGGTTAGATGGCCAATCGTTAATGCTCCCTAGATCGGCACGGTGGCAACCTGATCGCGAAGCGTTAGCGTGGCGCATGGATCATTTGCAGCGATAAGCTATAAACAGAAAACGCCCCAGCATCTAAAGATACTGGGACGTTAATTACGCTTTGAACTGTATTGCCGTTACGGCTTCATATCTTCAAAGAAGCTTTTCACACTGTCGAAGAAGCCGGTTTTCTTCGGCGAGTGGTTGTGGCTGTTGCTGTCGTCGAAGCTCTGTTGCAACTGGCGCAGTAGGTCGCGCTGCTCGTCGTTGAGTTTCACCGGCGTCTCTACCACCACCTTGCATAGCAAGTCGCCAGGCATGCCACCGCGTACGGGCTTCACGCCTTTACCGCGCAGGCGGAACAGCTTGCCTGTTTGGGTTTCCGGCGGAATCTTCAGCTTCACGCGGCCATCGAGCGTGGGCACTTCAAGCTCGCCACCTAGCGCTGCGTCGACGAAGTTGATCGGCACGTCACACTGTAGGTGCTTGCCATCACGCTGGAAGATGTGGTGCGGCTTGATCGCCACCTGCACGTATAGATCACCAGGTGGGCCACCGTTCACACCGCTTTCGCCTTCGCCGTTCAAACGAATGCGATCACCGGTATCCACGCCCGGCGGAATCTTCACAGAAAGCGTGCGGGTCTCGCGTACGCGCCCTTCGCCATTACACTTATGGCACGGCACTTTGATGTGCTGGCCAGAGCCATGGCAGGTCGGGCACGTTTGCTGCACGGCAAAGAAGCCCTGCTGCATGCGCACTTGACCGTGACCGTGGCAGGTCGGGCACGTCTCTTTAGAAGAACCGGGCTCCGCGCCGCCGCCATCACAGCGGTCACACTCGATATGGCGCGGTACGCGGATATCGACTGTGGTGCCTGAAACGGCATTTTCCAGATCCAGCTCTAGGTTATAGCGCAGGTCGGAACCGCGTGCCGGGGCATTTGGCCCACGACGCCGGCCACCGCCTCCGCCGAAAATATCGCCAAACACATCGCCGAAAATGTCGCTGAAATCGCCAGCGCCTGCGCCGCCGAAACCACCGCCGCCACCTTGGCCATCAACGCCCGCATGGCCAAACTGGTCATAGGCAGCGCGCTTCTCGCCGTCGCTCAGCACTTCATAGGCTTCGGACACTTCGCGGAATTTTTCCGCGGAGGTGTTATCGTCCGGGTTTCGATCAGGGTGGAATTTTTGCGCCAGACGGCGATAGGCCTTCTTGATCTCTTTCTGATCGGCCCCTTTTTCGACACCCAGGACTTCGTAATAATCGCGTTTGGACATAGGCCCTACGCCTCCTGGTTAGCTACGCACTCAACTGCACATTTAGCTAGGTAATGATCTATTCCGTTAGCTACGTGCGTCTTGGCCGCGGAAACAGCAACGCGGGAGTAAGCTCCCGCGTCACCGCTTTCCTTGGCAGAAAGAGGTTATTACTGCTTTTTCTGATCGTCGTTGACTTCTTCGTACTCGGCGTCAACCACATCATCTTCCGGCTTGGAACCTGTGTTTTCGGTACCTTCACCGCCCTCTTGCTGAGCCGCTTCTGCCTGCTCGGCGTACATCTTCTGGGCTAGCTGGCCTGAGGCTTCGGTCAATGCATCCAGTTTCTTCTGGATGTTGTCGACGTCGTCGCCTTTAACCGCTTCTTCCAATTCGCTGATGGCCGTCTCAATCGCCTGCTTCTCGTCGTCAGTCGCTTTGTCGCCCGCTTCTTCCAACGTTTTACGCGTGGCGTGAATCATGCCATCCGCTTGGTTACGCAGCTGTACCAGCTCTTCGAACTTTTTGTCCTCTTCAGCGTGCGCTTCGGCATCGCGTACCATTTGCTCGACTTCTTCCTCGGACAAACCGCTAGAGGCCTTAATGACGATGGACTGCTCTTTGCCAGTGGCCTTGTCTTTCGCCGATACGTTCAGAATACCGTTGGCATCCAAATCAAAGGCGACTTCGATCTGCGGCACACCGCGCGGTGCCGGCGGAATGTCGGCAAGGTCAAAACGACCTAGCGACTTATTCTGCGACACTTGCTTACGCTCACCCTGTACGGCGTGAATGGTTACGGCCGTCTGGTTGTCATCCGCAGTTGAGAAGGTTTGTGTCTTCTTGGTCGGGATGGTGGTGTTCTTCTCGATCAGCGGCGTCATCACGCCACCCAGGGTTTCGATGCCCAAGGTAAGCGGGGTAACGTCGAGCAGCAGTACGTCTTTAACGTCACCGCCCAGTACGCCGCCCTGAATCGCTGCACCCACGGCAACCGCTTCGTCCGGGTTAACGTCTTTGCGTGCTTCTTTACCGAAGAAGTCAGCGGCTTTCTTCTGCACCATCGGCATGCGTGTCTGGCCACCGACCAGGATCACTTCGTCGATTTCAGACGCGGACAAGCCAGCATCTTTAAGTGCCATTTTGCACGGCTCAAGCGAGCGCTGAACCAGCTCTTCCACCAGCGACTCCAGCTTGGCACGGGTCACCTTAACGTTAAGGTGCTTCGGGCCAGTGTTGTCGGCAGTGATATAAGGCAGGTTCACGTCGGTCTGCTGAGCGCTAGAAAGCTCAATTTTGGCTTTCTCTGCGGCTTCTTTCAGACGCTGCATGGCCAAGTTGTCGCCAGACAGGTCGATGCCGCTGTCAGACTTGAACTGGTCGACCAAGTAGTTGATCAATGCCAAGTCGAAATCTTCGCCACCCAGGAAGGTGTCACCGTTGGTGGCCAACACTTCAAACTGGGTTTCGCCGTCGACATCGGCAATTTCGATGATCGAGATATCGAAGGTACCGCCACCCAGGTCATAAACCGCGATGGTTTTGTCGCCGCGCGATTTGTCCATACCGTAGGCCAGTGCGGCTGCGGTCGGCTCATTGATGATGCGCTTAACGTCTAGACCGGCGATACGGCCAGCATCTTTGGTGGCCTGACGCTGGCTGTCGTTGAAGTAAGCCGGCACAGTGATCACCGCTTCGGTGACGGTTTCACCCAAGTAGTCTTCAGCCGTCTTCTTCATTTTCTTCAGCACTTCCGCGCTTACCTGCGGCGGTGCCATTTTTTTGCCTTTCACTTCAACCCAGGCATCACCGTTATCTGCTTCGGTGATTTTGTACGGCACCATTTTGATATCTTTTTGGACAACGTCGTCTTTAAAGCGACGGCCAATGAGGCGCTTGATGGCATACAGCGTGTTTTCTGGGTTAGTCACCGCTTGGCGTTTGGCCGCTTGGCCTACCAGCGTTTCGCCATCATCGGTGTAAGCGATGATAGAAGGCGTTGTGCGGCCGCCTTCGGCGTTTTCAATGACTTTAGCGCTGTCACCATCGAGCACGGCCACACAAGAGTTAGTGGTGCCCAGGTCGATACCAATTATACGTCCCATAGCAATAACCTCGAATTCGGTTGTTACAAAACTGAAAATTTAGACTTTTAAAGCGTGTCTGCGGGTTTCCCCGCGGGGTTGCCCTTTATTTGGGGGCCGCCGCTGACATTTCAAGGGCTTTTTTTCACACACTTTTTTCACTTGTGTGCCGCCAGTGGCTTAATCGGCTTTTTTACTCACTACCACCATCGCCGGGCGCACCAAGCGTCCATTAAGCAGATAGCCTTTCTGCATAACGTCCATCACGGTGTTCGGATCAAGATCCGGGTTGGGTACCATGGTCATGGCTTCGTGTACCTGAGGATCGAAGGGTTCGCCGTGAGGTTCGATACTTTCCACACCGAACTTATTGAGTACGTCCAGCTGCATTTTCAAGGTCATGGAAACGCCTTCACGGTGAATTTCCGAGGCACCCTCTTCCATGGTTTCAAGCGCTTTTTCCAGGCTATCAACGACCGGCAGCAGCTCTTTGACAAACTTCTCAAGCGCGAACTTGCGCGCTTTTTCAGCTTCTTGCTCGGCACGGCGGCGTACGTTTTGCGCTTCGGCGGCAGCACGCAGGGCTTGATCCTTGGCATCGGCCAAGCTCTGCTCTAATTCACCTACCTGAGCAGCCAGCATTTCTGCTTCAGGGTTATCGACGTTACCTTCCAAAGGCTCATCATCATTGATCAAACCTTCGAGCTCGCCTTCCATCAAGCGCTCTTCTGCTACCTTCTCGGCCGCTTGCTCAGCGCCCTCGGCTTCGTGCTCGTGGCGGGCCAACTCATCATCCATTGGGGTTTGCGGTTCTTTCGCCATGTTGTGCTCCTAAAAAGTAGAGCGCGGCCACGCGGGCGGCGCGCAAAGAAGTAAGCCGTTAGTTACTCGCTTTAATTGATCATGCACGCTATATGGGGGCCATAAATTCCATCTCAAGAGGTGCATTGAAGTGAGTTATTAACTACTGTATAAATCAACAACTATTGGATAAGTATCCAGCTCCTGTGCTGTTCCGCCTTGGGAGGCGTCATGCTTACTCAGCTCGCTATTCAAGATTTCGCTATTGTTGATCATTTAGAACTCGACCTAACCGGCGGCATGACGGCCATTACCGGGGAAACCGGGGCGGGGAAATCAATCCTGTTGGGCGCCTTGGGGCTCTGCTTGGGCGAACGCGCCGACGCCGGCAGCGTGCGCCATGGCCAGGAGCGCACGGATCTTTCTGCGCGTTTCGATATTCAGCATCTGCCCGCCGCCGTCGAGTGGCTAACGGCACGTGAACTCCCTGCCGAAGAGTGCTTGCTGCGCCGTGTTGTTACTGCCAACGGGCGCTCCAAAGCGTGGATTAACGGCCACCCTGCGACTATCTCGGATCTCAAATCCCTCGGCGAGCAGCTGATTCAAATTCACGGTCAGCATGCCCACCACGCTTTAATGCGTGAAGAGACCCACCTTGCGTTGCTGGATGATTACGCAGGCCTGAACGATGCCACTACCCAATTAGCTGACACGTTCCGCGAGTGGCGTAATGCCCGCCGTCAGCTAAAAAAGCTAAGCGAGGAAGGCAGCGAAGTGGAGGCCAAACGGCAGCTACTGCGTTACCAAGTGGAAGAGCTGGACCAGCTCGGTTTGGCCGAAGGCGAGCTGGCTACCCTAGAGGAAGAGCAGCATACCCTGGCACACGCGGAAGAGACGTTGCGTGAAACGCAATTTGCCGCTGACTGTTGCGCCAGCGATGAAGGCGGCGCGCTCTCTTTGCTCAACCAAGCCTTTGCCCACTTGAGCGCCCTGCCAGGCAGCGACAAGGGCACGCTGGCGAACACGCTGGCCATGCTGAGTGATGCACGCATTCAAGTGGAAGAGGCCTCCAGCGAACTTAATCGCTTGGCCAGCACCACCGAGCTAGACCCTGAACGGCTCGCCTGGGTGGAAGAGCGCATGACCGATGTGCACCGGATTGCCCGCAAGCATCACGTGGCGCCAGAAGAGCTATGCGCCTTACATGCCGATTTACAGCGGGAAGTTGCTCAGCTGGAAGAGGGTGGCAATGACCTTGAGGCCTTGAGCGCTCAGGTCGTCGAATACCGCGAACGCTACCGCCAAGAAACGAAAAAGCTGAGCGACAATCGCCAAAAAGCGGCACTTCGCTTAGGGAAAGAAGTGCAACAGCAGCTGGGCTTCTTAGCCATGGGCAAAGCCCGCTTTGAAGTCGAGGTCACGGCGAAAGAGGCGCCGAGCCCTGAAGGGCTTGACCGCGTGCAGTTCTTAATTAGCGCCAACCCCGGCCAGCCTGCCCGGCCATTAACCAAAGTGGCCTCCGGCGGCGAACTGTCGCGGATCAGCCTAGCGATTCAAGTGGTCGCAGCCACGCATTCGACAGTACCCAGCCTGGTATTCGACGAAGTGGATGTGGGTATCTCAGGCGCCACTGCCGAAATCGTCGGTCAACTGTTACGCAAACTGGGTGAGAACGGCCAGGTAATGACCGTGACCCATCTACCCCAAGTGGCGGCACAGGCGCACCAGCACCTGCATATTGAGAAGCAGGCAAAACGCGACACCACGCTAACCCAGATGGCCCTGCTCGACGAACAGGGGCGCATCAGTGAACTGGCTCGCATGCTGGGCGGCGTCAAACTTTCCGACCAAACCCTGGCACATGCCCGCGAAATGCTGCACGCCAGTCAGCGCCCACCGCACTGATTAGAAATACCTCTGCCAAGAAAGACACCTATCAAGAAATACACCTATCGGGACTTTAGACGCAGCAAAATAAAACGCCCCTGATTACCGGACCAATTCCCTTAATGGCGAATTCGAACAGGTAATGCAGGGGCGTTCATATTCTCGAGCCGTGTGCCGTGCCTAACCGCGAACATTATTTCTTGTTCGTCGGCCCGCTGTCTTGGCGGGTCACATCGGAACCACGCGGACGAACATAAAGCACTAGGGCATGATCCACTAGTTCGTAGCCATGCTCTTCAGCAATCTCTTGCTGACGACGCTCGATGATCTCATCGACAAACTCAATGATTTCACCGCTTTCAAGGCACACCATGTGGTCATGGTGATCCTCTTGGGTCATCTCAAAAACTGCATGGCCGCCGTCAAAATTATGACGAATAACCAAACCCGCTGACTCAAACTGAGTCAATACGCGGTATACAGTCGCCAGGCCAACATCTTCGCCCGCATCAATCAGTGTTTTATACACTTCTTCCGCGCTAAGGTGGTGCTGACCCGAAACATTTTCGAGAATCTGAAGTATCTTGACGCGCGGCAGGGTCACTTTCAGACCGGCTTTGCGCAATTCATGGTTCTGATCGGCCATGGTCGCTCTTCGCAGTAACAGGTTAGGTCGGGTATGATCAACCGAAACCACGATAGTGAAGAATAGGTCCAAATGCAAAAATTGACTCGAATCATCACGCTCTCCGTTGCCCTGACCGTTGTTAGTGGCTGTAGCTACGTTGGCGTGTATAAGCGCGATATTCCCCAAGGCAACCTGGTCACGCAAGAAATGGTGAGCCAACTACAGCCCGGCATGACGCAAGAACAGGTCACCTACGTGATGGGGCGGCCGCTGTTAGAAGCGCCCTTCGATGCCAGCCAGTGGGACTATGTATTCCGTTTAGACAAAGCATACGGCGATGTTGAGCAACGCCGTGTCACGCTCACCTTCGACCCGCAGGGCCGATTGATGAATATTGAGCAAGAAGGGGATTTGTCTGAAGACTTACCGCTTGAAGGTGAGCGCAGCATAGGGCCCGCCACCGAAGGGGTTGACCCCATGGATGCCTTACCATCAGATAGCACCCAAACGCCGGTACCGCCGACTGTTCAGCCAGTACCACAGTCTTAAGGCTGGCTACCGCCTAGACTCGCTCGCTTGTTGGCGCTTGGCGCGTTCTAAGCGAGCGGCTTTGGGGTCGATGGCCAGCGGCCGGTAAACTTCTACGCGATCCCCTGCCCGCAGCACGTGGGTGCCGGGGTCGCGTAGTGCTTTACCGAAGATTCCTAACGGCGCCTGCGTAAAGGTGTCTTCAGGCAGGTCAGGAAATAGCGCAGGCAAATCCGCCATGGCAACGGCCTGGCGCGCTGTAGTGCCCTCAGGCACCCTCAGCGCCACTATGCGCTGTTTGGATGGCAATGCGAAGGCTACCTCAACCGCTAGCGTTTCAGCGGCCATATAGCTCGTTTGCGCGCTTGGTGAAGGCATCGACCAACTGCCCCGCTATTTGCTGAAAAATCTTTCCGAAGGCCATGCCGAGCAGCCGATTCGCAAATTCAAACTCCATTTCTAAACTGACCTTGCAGGCATCTTCCCCCATCGGGATAAACAGCCAGCGTCCTTTTAGGCGTTTGAAGGGGCCTTTTACCAACGAAAGCTCGATACGCTCAGGCGCAAAGAGATCGTTACGTGTGGTGATGGTTTGCTCGACGCCGGCGCGGCCAAGGGTCATTTCGCCGATCAGGTGCTCCTCATCATGCTCAATTAAGCGCGCCTGACGGCAACCGGGTAAGAACTCCGGGTAACGCTCAAAATCGTTGACCAGATCGAACATTTTCTGGGGGGTGTGCCGCACCAAGGCGGAACGATTGACGGTTGGCATTGACCTCTCCGCTGACTTCACAGTGCCCAAAGCGTATCATGGGAAACATTATTTCAGACTCTAAATGGTATCACGCCTCCCCAAATAACGAAGGGGATGCCACTGACAGATTAATTATGAGGTTCCATGGCCACTAAGAAAGGTAATAGTAAGGGGCCCGGTAGCAGCGTTATCGCCCAAAACAAGAAGGCACGGTTTGAGTACCATATCGATGAGACCTTCGAGGCAGGGCTTTCGCTAGCGGGCTGGGAAGTAAAAAGCCTGCGTGCTGGCAAAGCGCAGCTTACCGACACCTATATTTTGGTGCGCAATGGCGAGGCTTTTCTGCTGGGTAGCCACATCATGCCGCTCAACACGGCAAGCACCCATGAAATTGCCGACCCAACCCGCACGCGTAAATTGCTGCTGCATCGCAAAGAGATCGCCAAGATCTTTTCGATCACCCAGGACAAAGGCCACACCTGTGTGCCGTTAAAACTTTATTGGAAGCGCAATAAGGTAAAGTGCGAGCTGGCGCTAGTGACCGGTAAACAGCTGCATGACAAGCGCGCGACCGAAAAAGATCGTGACTGGAGCCGCCAAAAAGGTCGAATTATGCGGGAACATAACAAGGCATAACTGGTCAATTTGCTGTGAGCACGTTAGAATGCTCACCTGTAATCAGGGGGCGACATGGTTTCGACGCCGGTGACAACCCTTGCGGTGCATGCCGAGAGCGTGATGTATCTCGTAAATCCCACATCACGAAAAATAGTCGCAAATGACGAAAACTACGCTCAAGGCGCGCTAGCAGCTTAAACTGTTAGCTTCTTGTCTGGCCCCAAGGTGATGTGCCTATTCATCACTGAGGGGATACGAGCTAAAGCTGATAGGACCGCGTTTGGTGGTGTCTTCTCGCCAAGCGTTAAACTTTAGAAGGCTCGCGAGGCTGAATCCTGATCGTCGGAGTCAGTCGCGTTAAATCAAATGACGAAATCTAAGCATGTAGAGCCAATAGGCGCGTGCTGGCGGACGCGGGTTCAATTCCCGCCGCCTCCACCAGACACCCCTACAAATCAAGCACCTACGGGTGCTTTTTTTGTTTTCTCACCCTAAATCCCCACTCAAGCTAAAAATCGTTTGATATTGTTATGACGGGCGATGAATGACTGGCTTTTTTCAATACCCCGTGCTTTTTCAGCATCTTGAGTCCAAAGCCATGGCAGAGGTGTAAGCCAACATTCCAAAAGCATCCCCATCAGCCCGCTATTCTCTGCACATCAGCAGCCTCTAAACACCAGCCACTCGGACGCACCAACGCACCCGTAGGGTGTCGTTATCCTCATGACACTTTTGGGATGGGTTACTGGGAATAATCCAGGAAACGTGCCGAAGCCACTGCTTTCTTCAAATTAAATTCAAAGCGTCTTACGCTTAAAGCCAATGAACCTAGCCACGGGCATTTCAGCACCATGAGTGTAAAAACGACATTAAAAGAATTTGTCAGCATCCTGGACAAAGCCTGGGAAGGTAAGCGAGCTGCTCAAATGGTCCAGTTCGTTCTCTATCTTGATCTGGCAATGATTCTTGCTGGTCTAATGGGGCTAGCAGAATGGGATAGTAGAAACACACCCATCCTCAGTAATTTAAACTTTGTGATCATCGTGCTCGCTTCATTCACGGTCTGGGCAGCGTTCTTAACGCCTATGGCCAGCATCGTTTTTAGAGCTCTCATTCTTGAGATGCCAGGACTCTTTCGCTTGACCCCTTCTTCAAGCCAAGAGCAGCCAAAGGGTTATGTGCACATTGCTTATTATAGAAAAATTGCCTACAGGCGTAATGACCCGTACATGATTGACTACTACCTAATGCGCCAAAAACGGGCGAGGGATTCAGAGGCCGAGCAAAGACGGTCGGGCAATATCCTGTTCGGTACCGCCTTAATCATTCTGTTCAACTCTTTTCCGAATATTATCGGCATTGATACGACGTCTACTTTGCTACAGGAAGTAATGGCGTTAATAGGTCTCGAAGTCTATGTAGCACTCAGTCTTCTACTCATACTATTCTTTTGGCGGGCAACGACGGCCGCATGGTTTGGCGTGCCATTTACGTACATCGAACAACCAGAACTCTATCGACAGCAACAAGAAGAGGCTCAAGCAGAAAGCCAAGATAAGCCTCCCTATCCACACGACGATTAACCTTATGCCCAACAACCGATCCCGACACAAGCCTGGGAAGGATCAGCTTTTACCGCTGGTTGGATGAGCGGTAAAAGCCATCGGAAAAAGTAACTTATCGCAGGCAATAGCCATCACCGGGGCGATGGCATAATTGCACGGAGTGGATATAACGCAGGGTCGGAGAGAATAGTGGGAGGCTGATTAACGCTTTTCACTCCACTTACGAGGATCAATGCGCCCTTCATACATAGGCAGCTCCAGCACCGGGTCACCGTCACGGAACTGTGACCACATGCGGTTCAAGCCCGCCGTGCCGAAGGTACGTACTCGCTCGACCTCTTCAAGGTTGAGTACATCGGTGAGAATACCCGAAGTCGCGCCAGGCATCCTCGCGCGGATGCGCCCCTCGGGATCAACGATCAGGCTCTGACCTTCCCCCGCAGGCGCAGCGGAGTTGGCGCTCACCATATACACCTGGTTGAAAATCGCATTGGCCTGCACAAGGATTTGCTCCTGGGCGCGGTCACAGGTGGTGGTGGCCACTTGATTAATGATCACCTCCGCCCCCAACCAGGCTAGCTGACGCACCATCTCAGGAAACCAGATGTCGTAGCAGATGGCCAGGCCGACCCGGCCTATGCCCGGCACCTCGAACACTTCAAAGCGATCGCCCGGCTGATAGGGTTCGTAAGGCCGCCAGGGGAAACACTTTCGATAGGCAGCTACTCGATCACCTTGAGGCGAATACACCGGCGCAGTGTTGTACAGATGCCCGTCCTCTCCCCGCTCGCATACCGTGCCAGGCAGCAGCCATACTCCCAGGTTGCGGGCGATACGTGACAAATGGTGGTCGCGAGGGCCATCGATCGGCTCAGCCGCGGCTTCCAGTTGCTCCCTGCGCTGCTCCGGTGTACCTGTAGCAGCACATAGATGAAGCTCTGGAAAAACCACCATCCTTGGCTGTTCAAAATCAGCACCGAAGTCACTCAGGTGTACCGCCAGCTCGGCCTCGAAGTCCAGCAGTTCGGTGTCAGTGCCGTGCGGCCGCGAAGCTTCCTGCACCACAAGGACAGGCAAGTTTCTGGACATAACAAATCTCCGTTTAAAAGGTCGCTTTTTCCGAGGTAGGCACTGACTCGGGCTCAGAGTCATCAAAGGCCACTTCCGGCGGCTCGCGGCGGAAGAATCGAGTCAGATAAGCCAGTTGGGCGAGACCAATGGAGAGCCAGATCAGCCCAAGAATAAAGGCGTTGATATCCAGCTTGCTCATCAGCCACAGGTTAATCAGGGCACCGATGAGTGGCACCAACATCCCTTTGATCACACCATACTGGCGCTTTGCATCGGCGTCTTTGCTGACCAAAAAGATCACTGACAGGTTCACCATCGTGAAGGCGATGAAGGCACCGAAGTTGATGAACGAGGCGGCCGATAATACATCGAGGAACAAGGCGATAATGCCAATGGCGCCCGTTAACACGATGTTGAACACCGGCGTATGGAAACGCGAGTGCAGCGCACCGAACAGCTTGGGCGGCAGCACCGCGTCTCGTCCCATGGCAAACAGCAGCCGAGAGGCACTTGCTTGAGCGGCCAGACCAGAGGTGAATTGGGCGAGCACCATGCCAGCCAGGAAGATAGCCCCGAAGAGATCCGCACCGATGGTGGTGGCAATCTCGAAGGCAGCGGAATCGGCGTTTACGAAGCTGCCACCTGGGTGAACCAGCTGGGTGGTGTAACCTACCAGCACGTAGATACCGCCGCCGATCAGTGCGGTGAGCATGATGGCTTTGGGAATATTACGTTTTGGGTCGATGGTTTCTTCGGTCAGTGTGGTAACGGCATCAAAGCCAAGAAAAGAGTAGGCGGCCACCGCTGCACCCGCGGCAATCGCGGTGAAACCGGCCTCTTCACCCAAAAACGGCCCCAGGCTAAAAAGTGCATCAGTGCCGCCGGTCGCAAATACGTGACGAACTGAAAGCAGTACGAAGAAGGCGATCACCAGTATTTGGAAAACCATCAGCAACGAGTTCACTTTGGACGCGAGCTTGATGCCGTAGATATTCAAGAAAGTGGTGATGCCAATGAAGCCCAGCAGGAATATCCAGCTCGGCACGTCAGGAAAGCGCGCGTTCAAATAAGCCGCACCGATCAGCCAAATCACCATCGGCAGGAAGAAATAATCCAGCAGCACGCTCCATCCCACCATAAAGCCAACGCGCGAATCGATGGCTCTGCGGGCGTAGGTATAGGCAGACCCGGCTACCGGATAAGTGCGCGCCATAATGCCGTAGCTGTAGGCCGTGAATAGCATGGCAACGGTGGTGATGAGGTAAGCCGTGGGCACGGCGCCATTGCTCGTGCTGGCAATTACCCCGAAGGTGCCCAGCACGATCAATGGCGTCATGTAGGCTAGGCCAAACAGCACCACGGCTTTTAGGGATAGTGTTCTTTCCAGTTTGATATTGTTATCCGTCATGATCCATCTCCAGGAGACGTTGGAACCGTCAACGGGCAACCGCTGAGTCGGCACAAAACGAAGAGGTGGTTGATCAAGCCAGCCGCCGAGGCTAGTCCAGCTTGCTACCGTTAAGGGTCGGCTAATAACCCTCAGTTGCTGGCGTTACAGCTCTCCAGCTAGACTGAGATGCTTGGTAGCCGACCTCTTTAGAACGGTATTGGCAGCTCATCGGATCGTATATAACCCTAGCGTGGTATGGACTTGCGGATGTGTAAGTAGTGACTCAAAGCGAACATGACGAGGCACTGGCCGAGACCATCATGGCCTTGGGAACGCCTGCACTGCCTCAACACTTCTCCACATTGGTGAAACGTCTAGCGGCCTTCGATAACTTAATTATCATCGCTTATCACGGTGAACACCGGCCAGCAGTGCTCTATCGGGAATACACCGACCCTGTGGTTTATCTACCCATGGATAGCCAATATCTAGGGGGAGACTACCTACTGGATCCGTTTTACCGCGAGCACCTGAAGGGCGATGTTCAGGGCATACGTCGATTGAAAGACATCGCACCCGATCACTTTCGACGCACGCATTACTATAAGAATTACTACCAGCAGACCACGCTACTCGACGAGGTAGCAGTGTTTGCCAACGTCACCGAGAGTGACACCATAACCGCCTGTTTGGGTAGGGATCGCTCAAGTGGCAAGCCTTTCAATCATCGTGAACTTGAGAAGTTGCATCAGTACGAAAACACTCTCAGCTCGCTACTGAAAAAGCACTGGCAAGACTACCGCTTTGAAGGTGTGAGTAAAGCGGCGCCCGCCCCCCTAGAGGAACGCCTTAGAGAAGCCCTGAATCAGCAACACAGTATTCGCCTGAGCCCACGCCAAGCCGAAGTGGCCCTGTTTATTTTAAGAGGCCACTCCTCCCTATCCATCAGCCTCCACCTGGAAGTTAGCCTGCAGACCGTTAAAGTCTTCCGCCGCCAACTCTATGCCAAATGCTGCATTTCATCCCAGGCGGAACTCTTCGCGCTACTGATGCCGCTGTTTGCTCGGCTAGCCGAGCACCAATGACGCCTGGCCTTATCAGGATTTAAGAGCCTAAAAGCTTGCGAAGCTTACAGTGAGATTATTAAATTAATAACTTATCGTTGCTTTACGCCAAGCCGACGAACTCCTTTATCGCGGGCAACGGCGGAAAGTGTGTCGTCGCTCTGTTTTGAATCCTACTTTCACAGCGCCCATAACAAAAAAGCGCTGGCATGATAGCCAGCGCTTTTTCAATCATTAACGTATGCTTAAGACCGCTTAGTGGGCCAGCATCTCTTCCACGATTTCTTCGCCACTTAGTTCTGAGGCGTAATACGTTGGCCAGTTAGTCACTTCCTTTAACAGCGCCTCACGATCATCGCCCCAGTAAAGGTGGTAGTGGTCTGCGTCAGTGGGGGAAATGCTGTGGTCGCTGAACTGAATGTACTGGGGAAGCGCGTCAGCCCCCTCGCCTTCGAGCTCATAAATAAAGCGAACGCCCCGGTTGCCCGCCTCGTAATTTAAAATCTCATACCCATCGTACTGATAATCACCCGACATCTCTTCGCCGTTAGCAAAGAAAGTGACGTTGCTGCCGTTGATAACGATACGCTCTACATCCGTTTCATATCCTATCTCGTAATACGCTTTGTACTCTTCGGCGGTTTTATCACCACTCTCTGCTTTATCCGCAAACACCTCATCTAGCGTGCCATCTTGTAGGTACGGATAGACGGATTGCCAGTCCCCTGCCCAGTCTGAAAGCGAGCGATCCTTGATCTGCTCATCCTCAAAGTAGCCAGAATAGATATCGCTATCATGGTCATGGTCATGGTCATGGTCATGATGAGCATGATCGTGATCGTGATCGTGGTCATGCTCATCAGCGCTGGCGTAGTGAGCACTCGCCAGTAACAACGTACTGAATGCTAAGGCACTCATACCCTTGAGTGGCGATACCTTCATTTTACTCTCGACCATCTTGCTGACGCCCATCCTGCCTTCCCCGTTGTGAAATAACATCAGCCAAAAAGATACAATATAACATATCATTTAATCAAGCTGTTTTATAAAGGCATATTGATGTTGTTAGGAAAGAGAGAACGCAGGGCACTGTGACTGACGGCAGATACAGTGATGATGGCTTAGGCGGTTTTTGTGAAGGCACAAACGCATCGGGCCCCGCTTTAGCGGGGCCCGATCATCGAATCTAAACGATTCGAGAACTTAAATAATCGCTAGGATTAAGAAAGCAGCTTGATGTTTGATGCTTGAAGGCCTTTCTGACCTTGGGTAACGTCAAAAGAGACGTTAGCGCCTTCAGGCAGAGTCTTGAAGCCATCAGACTGAATTTCAGAAAAATGAGCAAAGACGTCGTCGCTGCCGTCAGACGGTGCGATGAAACCAAAACCTTTAGAATCGTTGAACCACTTAACTGTGCCAGTTGCCATGATGAGAATCCTTTTCGCTAATCGCGAATTGTAAAATTCCTGGTATTACCCAGATAAATAGTGAGTAGAACAAGGAATACAATTACAGACTACCGAAAGAATTCGAATGTCGCTGGAACCATGCTTGCTTGCTAACTTACTAACTGCGCACACCTTGCCACGTAAGCATTGGCAGGTCAAAGCCTTTATGTTTTTAAATTCATGAAAATAGCGTTTATCAGCGCGTTAA
This sequence comes from Halomonas sp. UBA3074, assembly GCF_002366715.1. Taxonomy (GTDB): domain Bacteria; phylum Pseudomonadota; class Gammaproteobacteria; order Pseudomonadales; family Halomonadaceae; genus Vreelandella. The sequence continues at coordinate 15,359 of NZ_DFBS01000042.1, forward strand.
AATCGCGCAAATTAATAAAAATAGCAGTAATCTTGGCGGTGAGCCGGGCCCCACTAATTCGACCGCCTGGCGCGCTCTACTGATCAGGTAAACCCCGCATGATTCGCGGCCTGGGCAGTACTTTGGAAGAGGTTTTGACATGCTATATGGACTTAGTTTGTTGGCGGGAATTGTACTACTCACGCTGGGTGGGGAGTCTCTTATCCGTGGCGCTGTCGCTGGCGCAAAGAGAGCGGGTGTATCGCCCCTTCTGACCGGGCTGGTGGTCGTTGGCTTCGGCACATCGTCTCCCGAGCTGGTCGTTTCTATTGATGCTGCCATCAACCAACAGCCCGACATCGCTATTGGCAATATCGTGGGCAGCAATATCGGCAACATCTTATTGATTTTGGGCCTGTGTGCCGTTATCTGCCCAATGGCGGTTCAGCCACTCGCCCTGCGTCGTGATGGCTTGGTGATGGTGCTTGCCAGCTTGCTGTTTATTGGCCTCTCTTTGGGTGGCGCTTTAGGCCGCATTGATGCCGCTATCTTTATAGCCAGTCTCGTCGGCTATCTTATTTGGGCATATGTCAGCGAAAGCCGACAGCACATTCCTGCGGCAGATATGCATGCCTCAGAAGCCGAAGAGATGACCAAACTTCCCACCTCGGGCTGGATGATTGTCTTAGCGCTGGTGATTGGTTTAGGCATGCTGATAGGGGGATCACAGCTACTGCTGTATGGTGCCATCGGCCTGGCTCAGGCCATGGGTATTTCGGAAGCCGTGATCGGCTTGACCATTGTTGCGGTGGGAACGTCCTTGCCTGAAATGGCCGTGTCGGTGATTGCTGCGTTGCGCCGTCATGCCGATGTTGCCGTCGGCAATATTATTGGCAGCAACATCTTTAACGTGCTGGGCATCCTGGGTATTTCAGCGTTTCTACAGCCTCTGCCACTTGCCCCACGCGTGGCCCTGTTTGACCAGTGGGTCATGCTAGGTGCCGCCGGTATACTGGTGCTGTTTCTGTATACCGGCATGCGCCTCTCGCGTTGGGAAGGGGCCGTCTTACTCGCTGGCTATGCCGCCTATATCACACTGAGCTTTACGATTTTTTGAGCACTGTGACGATTTAATAACGATGAGCCAAAGGCCCCAGCGCCTTTGGCTTATTAGTTTTACGCTTAAGAGATAGGAATTACCGTGCACATTGCGACCTTAGGACCTAGCGGGAACAACCATGAACTGATTGCTTGGCGCTACCTACGTAGGCGCTGTTCCGGCACAGGTAGCGTGACGCTCTTCAGCCAGTTTGAAGACGCCTTTCAGGCGCTGGTGGCGGGAAAGGTTAGCCATGTTCTGCAATGCACGGCTCACTCGGCACACGGTGCTTGCGTGGGCCGTTATATGCACCGTGCTTACCCGGTAGATACGTTTATCGCTGGCAGCAAGCCGTTGGCGCTGATAGCGCAACGCGCCATTGCTAAGCCTGCCCACGTGGCGCTGCAACCCGCCACACGCTATTACACTGATTTAACGGATTTTTCCGACATTATAGAAGCACCCACCACGGTGGCGGTGGCTGAAGGGCTGCTGGCGAGACGTTTTGAGGCGGGCATTTGCGCTGAAGAGGTGCTAACACAGGCCCCCGACCAGCTGCGTTTAGTAACATCACTGGGGCCTGCGCTGGATACCTGGGTCTTGTTCGCCACAACGCCCCTGCCAGCGTCTTCACCGCTTAGACTGGACGCTGACTCACAAAGCTAAACCACGAAAATTAGCACCGCCCCTGCGATGACAAGGGCGACGCGTAGCCAGAACGCTTTGCGGGCAATCACGCCGAACGAAATCGCTCCTAAGCCAATCGCCACTTTTACCCCATCAAACAGAGCGTCAAACGGATTAAACGCCAGCTGGATGATGTCTGGGTTAGCGACCATCGCCAAAGGAATGATGTATAGCCCGATCCCTAACGCCATGGCCTTGAAGGCGACTTTGAGCCAGTTCTCTCCCACCATGCCCGCGGCGATAAACACGCCGCCACACACTGGCGGCGTAATGGTCGACAGCAGTGCGTACCAAAAAACGAACAGGTGCGCCAAGAGCGGTTCCAGACCAAGCGATGTCAAAGCCGGACCGGCGACGGAAACACAGATTACGTAGGCAGCGGTCGTTGGCACCTCCATACCCAGAATCAAGCAAGCGAGTGCCGTGAGTAGCAACGCTGGCCATAGCATGTCATTGGAGAGCGACAAAATGGCGGAGGTAATTTTAACGCCCAATCCGGTCAGCGACAGCACGCCGACAACCAACGAAGCACAGAGGATGATGGCACCTATCACGGCAATCTGACGCCCAGCCGTTACCGCTGCTTCTGATAAGCGCTTGGTAAACCCCGGCAATGAAAAGCGCAGTGTCACGTTGAAAAACAGCAGCGCCATGCCTGCAAAAATGGCAATGCTAGCCGCATATTGAGGGGTATAACCGCCGTTGAAAATGCGCTCTAACAACAGCACGAAGGGAATCGCGAAAAATAAAGAAGTAATGACCACGTCTTTCGCACTGGGGCGTTCGCTTTCAGCCACTGGCTGCAAATCATGCCGGGTGGCATAGGCATTAATGCCCACCCAAACGGTCAAAAAATAGAGGACTGCCGGTAGCATCGCCGCGGCCATAATCTGGGTGTAGGGCGTGCCTGTCAGCTCTACCATCACGAACGCGCCAGCGCCCATTAACGGCGGCATGATCTGTCCTCCCGACGAGGCAACCGCCTCGACAGCGCCAGCGAGCGAGCGTGGATACCGCAGGCGTACCATGGAAGGAATGGTAATGGCCCCGGTAGACGCCACATTAGCCGAAGCCGACCCCGAAATAGAGCCCATGAGTGCGGAGGAAATCACGGCCACCTTGGCGGCCCCGCCGGTAAGCCGCCCAGCGACAGCGCTCGCCAGGTTCATGAACCCCTGGCCCGCCTCGCCGGCATTCAGCACGGCGCCAAAAATCACGAAAATGGCGACGACACTGACACTGACGCCGGTAAGCGAGCCCCATAGCCCGCCTTCGGCAATCGTCAACGAGCCCACCATGCTGGGTAAGGGCAGCCCAGGATGGCCAAAGGCGCCCGGTATATACTGACCAAAAGCGCCGTATAGCAAAGCCAGCAGGGCCACCAGTGGGAGCGGCCAGCCAATGGCCCGGCGCGCTGCCTCAAGCGCCAGAGCGATGAGAAACAGCCCAATGGCCATCTGTAGATGGGTATCAATAAAGCCGTACTGATTGGCTAGCGCTGCTTCGTTCAACGCGATATAGCCGCAGGCAGCCACACCTAAAACCGTCAGCAGCCAGCCACTGATGCGCTGCACTGGCGTTTTGGCCATAAAAACCAGCACCCACGGCAACAGTAGCGCCATATGCAACGGGCGACTCACCAGGGCAGGGGTTAGGCCATAAAAAATCAAGCCGAGATGAAATATGACGCTGGTTGCGCCCAGCGCTATCCAGCCTGGCGCCACGGCGCCATCATGCAAAGAAGCCGTCGCTTGCGGCAGGGAAAAAACACGCATGCCTAATCGCCTATTATCACTACTGGATCAATACAGCACTGCCACAGTGCAAGCACCATGGCAGTAAAGAGAAACGCAAAGACCTGTTGCAAAGGTCTACTGTCAACGGCTAGCGCAGGGTATCAGGCACCTCGATACCGGCTTCTTCATAGTAACGCAGCGCCCCTGGATGAAGGGTACCGGTCATATTTTCCAGCATCGCAGGGGTAATGCTTCCCCACCACGCAGCCTCTTCCGCCATCGCGTCACGACGCTCCCAAAACGTTTTGGTCAGCATGTAAGCGGTGTCATCATCCATAAACGTGGTGGTGTAGGCGATCACCGGCAGCGACGTGGTTTCGACATCTTTATCAACACCGGGGTAGGTGCCGCCAGGGATCGTTTGGCGCGGTGCGCCGGTTTGTTCGATTTGCTCATCGGTCAGGCTCACCAGGGATACCGGCATGCTAGCAGCGGTCTCGATCACATTGGGCGATGGAAAGGAGCTTGCGGTCACAAAGCCATCAATCTGGCCATTTTTGAGCGCGTCGGGGCCGCTGCCAATAGCGGCGTCGGCAATTTGCACACTCTCTTCCAGGCCGAACAGGGCTAAGTAACGAGCCGCTTCACGGGCGCCAAAAGTGCCTCGACCAATCAATAAATGCTTGTCTTTCAGTGCCGCCATATCGGTCACACCTTCATCGCCCGCCAGCACAAAATGCATGGTGATAGAAGGAATGGGGAATAAGCCACGGATCTCTTGAAAGCGAGGATTCTGGCGTTCGGCAAAGGCGCCCTCGCCGGCCATCGCCTGTTCCACTAATGCAGGCGGCGTGGTAAAGACATAGTTACCCTGGCGCGCCATGACTTCCATGACGTTTTGAACCGAGCCCTGACTCTCTTCCAGGGTAACGATAATCGCGTCATCCGTGCCCTGCCGGATGGCTTCTGAGAGCTCGACGCCCATCTGATAGTAAGCGGTGCCAGCCGACGCCGATTTATAAGTGACCCGTGTTTCAGCATGGGCAGAGAAAGCGCTAGCGGCGAGGGCGAGCGAAGCAGCCGACACGCCAAGCGTGCGACGGAGGGAGCGAAAGGGGTGGCGCATCGTGAGTTCCTTAACGTGTCCAGGGCCGTTTTCACGGGCCTCGTTTTTATCCGACTAAGCCTGTTTTTATCCTACTAGGCCTGAGGTGGCAGGCCTCAACATACCATGACTGGGCCTTCACGGGCACTTACCCTCGCCACAGAGGATGGGGTTAGCACCGCTATTATGAAGGGCTGTTATGGGGAACTGGCAAGATACTGTAAACCGTGCATTAGCCAATGCCGTTATAAGAACCAGCCACAGCTAAATAATACTATTCGGCAATAGTATAATGGCACCTTAATAATTGACGCTAAGACAAAACGAATATCATTAAAGTTACTATTACCTAAAAGATTAATTTCCTAAAAAAACATGCTATTGCCTTAAGAAGAACTACTTTCGTTCGTTTTAATAAAGTATTGCGGCGCAATAGAGGCTGGTAAAATAATCCAGTTTTTACACTACTCCTAATAACTTAACGATGAGGATAATCGTCACATGCCTATCTTGTGCCAGCCCTCTTGCCAGCCACGATTATATCGTAGCTGGCTTTTTTTGTTAGCGGCCTTACTATTTAGCGTCAGCCCCAATGCGTTTGCGGTGACAGGTGAATTAGATTTAACCACCTCAGCCGTTGGCTTCTTTGCAGTGGCTATTTTCGTTCTGGCCTACGCCTTGGTCATGGCGGAAGAAAAGATCCATATGCGTAAGTCTAAACCGGTATTAGTGGCCGCCGGTATCATCTGGAGCCTCATCGGCTGGGTGTATGTTCAAAACGGTATGTCGGAAGCGTCTGAGTACGCTTTCCGCGTCACGCTTTTGGAGTTCACCGAGCTGATGCTGTTCTTGCTGGTGGCCATGACTTACATCAACGCCATGGAAGAGCGCCGCGTTTTCGATGCACTGCGCTCCTGGATGCTCCGCAAAGGTTTCAACTACCGAACACTCTTTTGGCTGACCGGGGGGTTGGCTTTTGTCCTGTCACCGATTGCCGACAACCTCACCACGGCGCTGCTGATGTGCGCCGTGGTGACAAAAGTGGCGGAAGGCGACCAGCGGTTTATTAACGTTGCCTGTATCAATATCGTGGTGGCGGCCAATGCGGGGGGCGCGTTTAGCCCCTTCGGCGACATCACCACGCTGATGGTATGGCAAGCGGGCATGGTCGCCTTTCAGGAATTCTTCATCTTGTTTTTCCCCGCCTTGGTCAACTTCCTCATTCCGGCGGCGATCATGAGTGCGTTTATCAAAGATGAAAAACCTGCCAGCGTTTATGAGGACGTTTGGATGAAGCGTGGTGCACGTCGCATTGTCGTGCTGTTTTTATTGACCATTATTACCGCAGTGCTGTGCCACGTGGTGCTTCACCTACCGCCCGTCCTGGGCATGATGACCGGCTTGGGTTATTTACAGTTCTTCGGCTATTACCTGCGCCGCAGCTTACCCCGTTCATTGGAACGCAAGCGCGAACGCTATAGTCGCCAAGGGGATAACCGTAAGCTTGAGCAGTTGGGTAGCGTGGTGCCGTTTGATGTCTTTAACCGCGTGGCGCGTGCCGAGTGGGACACCTTGTTGTTCTTCTACGGGGTGGTTATGTGTGTCGGAGGGCTTGGCTTCATGGGCTATCTCGGTTTGTTGTCCGAGGCACTTTACACCGGCTGGAACGCGACGGCGGCTAATATTACGCTAGGCATTGTATCGGCGGTGATCGACAACATTCCTGTAATGTTTGCGGTGCTAACGATGGAGCCCGATATGTCGCATGGCCAATGGCTACTGATTACCTTAACCGCCGGTGTCGGTGGCAGCTTGCTATCAATTGGCTCAGCAGCGGGGGTAGCCGTCATGGGGCAGGCAAGGGGGTCATATACCTTTATGGGTCACTTGCGCTGGTCGCCGGTTATTCTGCTCGGCTACATCGCCAGCATTCTGGTCCACATGTGGCTTAACGCTGAGAGCTTTGCGCTTTTCAGTTAGTTCAGCGGGTGGCAACCTGATAGCTGCATCCCCCTTCCCAGTCCCTGGGAAGGGGGATACCACCACTTAATAGCTCTCGAAAAGATACTCAATCGGCGTGGGGCGTCCAAACAGATAGCCCTGATAACGGTAACAGCCATGACCCCTTAGCCATTCCAACTGCTCTTTTTTCTCTACCCCTTCCGCAACGACGGTTAAACCTAAACTGACGGCGAGCAAAATAGTGGTATCCACGATCGCTGCGTCTGTTTTGTCAGTGAGTAGTTCGCGAACAAACGACTGATCAATTTTTAATTCATCTAGCGGCAAGCGTTTTAGATAACTGAGCGATGAGTAGCCGGTACCAAAGTCGTCCAGCGCAAAGCGAATTCCCTTGGCACGCAGTTTTAACATAGTATTGCGTACCCGGATGGGCTCGCGCATCAACAGGCTTTCGGTTACCTCCAACACCAACCGACCTGGCGGCGCTTGCGTCTCTGCTAACAGCGCCTCGACATCACTTACGAAGTCTGTCTGCTGAAATTGCACCGAACTCACGTTAACGGAAATGCTTAAAGGGGCATAAGCAGCTTGGTGCGACCACTTGGCCAATTGCTCACAGGCCGACCGAAGTACCCAATAACCGATCGGTACAATCAACCGATTCTCCTCAGCCAGCGGAATGAAGGTCGCCGGTGAAACCCAGCCACGCTCGGGGTGATACCACCGCAATAAGGCTTCAACTCCAAGTGTCACGCCCTGGTGGTCAACCTGCACTTGGTAATGAAGCGCCAGCTCGTTGCGCTCAAGCGCCTTGTGCAGGTCAGCTTCGAGGCTGGCTCGCTCCAAAACGCTGGTCTGCATATCGGTGTTAAAAAAGCACAGCGTGTTGCCCCCGCCACTCTTGGCCTGCTGTAAGGCCATGTCGGCCTGTTGCAGCACATTATCCATACTATGTTCGCGCCCGGTGAACAGGGAAACACCAATACTGGCACTAATGGGTAACGAGTGGCCGCTGCTTACTTGGGCGATCGTTTCCAACAGTTGGCGGGAAACACGTTCTGCTTTTAGGGCGGCCTCGGTCTGCTGCTCGCCCAAGTTGTTCATCAGTACCACAAACTCATCGCTGCTAAAGCGCGCTAATGTAGAGTTTTCCTCAAGCCGCTGGCGAAGCTGGTCGGCCACATTGATCAATAGTTGATCGCCACTCTCATGACCCTGAATATCGTTGACCAGCCGAAAGTTATCCAAATCGATCACCAGCACGGCGCTATACGAAGCGGCCCACTCGTCATGGTCAATGGCGGCCGTTAAGGAGTCCATCAGCAGTCGACGGTTTGGCAACCCTGTCAGCGAGTCATAGAAGGCCAGGAAGTGAGTACGCGACTGCATTTCCAGATAGTCAGTCAGTTCAGTCGAAATTCCACACAGCGAGGGAGGTGCACCGGGAGACATCGAGAGCGGCATTTTAATCGACAAGAACGTTCTTACACGGCTCTCTCCCTTGAGAACATTACTCTCTTCAACCGTGACTTTTTTACTCGACGCCAAGACATTGAGATCGACCTGCTCCATTTCAGCGGCGCTGCCCGCATCAAAAAACTCAGCATCGCGCTTACCAATGATTTTATCGGCGGGCAGGCCAAAGAGATCACTGATACGGCGATTAACGTATTGGTACTCTAAGGTCGGCGACTTGATATAAATAAAGGCATCAACGCTATCTAAAATAGTCGCTAACATCTCTTTATTGGTTTGCAGCAACGCTCGGTTATGCTGGACACGGCGTTTTAATAGCAGGTTGGCTAACAGCGCTAGCAGTAAAAAAACCACTAATAAGACAATGCCCCAACGCCCTAAGTAATCATCAGCACGGCGTAGCACATCAATAGGAACCGTCGCCGTAGAGGCTAATAAGACAGTATCGGCAAGCGTGTCGGCGTAGCCTAACCAATTCACCTGAAGTTCAACGCCACTGAACGTCGAGCGTTCAGTGAGATTGAAAACGGCGATGTCCTGGCTAGCCTTTGCGAAACCATTAGGCGCGCATAAACACGTCACTAACAGAAACCCTACTCCCGCTTTCAAGCTGCCACTCCGGCCAGGAGTAACAGCCTTTTTAAACCATTGGCGGCTATTATTGACAGCAACCGAATAACGCATAGCGGCTGTTCACTGGCCAGGCAAAGTAAGCGGACCAGCACGCTCCACCACTCGCTGCCACGCGGGGTCTTGTTCAATACGCGCCACAAACGCCGCAATGGCAGAGTAGTGCTCTAGCGATTGAACAGCCGCCACGGCTTGAAGGGGAAAGCTCATCTGAATATCCGCACCGCTAGGCCATGGCCCCGCAAAGTTACCTTTTGCTGATAAGTGCTGATTAATAAAGGTAAGGTGCTGTTTTAGCTGCGGCGCTAAAAACCGTTTTCTCACCGTATCGCTAATGCCTTTCGCCAGCGGTTTGATTAGCCAAGGCGACTGCTTGGGGATTTGACTAAACACCAACTGCATCACTAGCAACGGCATCAGTGAGCCTTCGGCGTAATGCAGCCAGTAGCGGTAATCCACCCAGTCATGCAACTCATCGGATGCCGGCTGGCAGCGTCCCTCACCATAACGATGCAGCAGATAATCAATAATCGCGCCTGACTCAGCCACGGTAATATCACCATCGGTAATCACCGGTGATTTACCAAGCGGGTGGATTTTTTTCAGCGAGTCGGGAGCTTGCTGAGTTTTACCATCGCGTTGATAAACGACCAGCTCATAGTCCAGTTCTAACGTCTCTAATAACCATAGAATTCGATGCGAACGGGACTTTTCCAGATGGTGAACGTGAATCATAAATACTCCATGAGCTGAGTTATGCGCCAGCATTGCACTGGCGACAGTAATCCTTTCCTGCTGGCACATTCAGCTTAGTACCATAAAGACCATCATCATAGGATCAATAGACTAAGATTAGCACCAACACAGCGTTGAACCCATGAAAGCATCGAACTAACGAAAATTAACGGTTACCGAGGCGCATGACGCCACCGTGCTAACAGATCGAGCGGTGACCATTTGCCTTGCAGCCAGGGCGCTAATAAGCGCATTGAGAGGGGAATAAATACAAACACCATGACTGGCGTTAGCATCATGGTGCTAACCACTACCCGCGGCACCAACGCCCAGTCGGCCAATACACCACCAAATACCCATTGAAAAAGCAGCGAGATAGGAAAGAAGGCCAGCCAAACGGCCACCGCCTGTTTCCAACGCGGCGGCGCACTGCTGCCACCGTTTTGAAACCAGGTGTCTAACCCCATGGCACGATGTTCTTGAGGCGCTTCATACAAGCCTTTACCGCGCGCCAACCACGCATGGCGTGAAGCAGAGTGCTCCCAGGCGGCTAACGTTTCGCTACTGCTAAAACGGAATATAATCTGATACTCATCGTCATCAGCAGGGGGCGCTAAAACACCCGAACCCAGGTAGCCCATAAAATCAGCCGCTAGCTCACGGCCTTCGTTCAGCCAACGGTTAAAATCAGCATAGCGGCCGTGCTCGACGCGACGAGCCACCATCAATGTGACAGGTGAGGCAGACATGGTATATCTCCTAATGTGTCGACAGCCAAGGCTGGGTAAGCCGGCTGTTTGCTTTCAAGCGGGTGAGCCCGAAAGTCCAAGTGCACATTATACAAGCAATGTTGATGCCATGCTGTGACTGTTTAGCTTATATCAGTTTGCGAGGCGTAGAGCCCAACCCCCGGCACTGGGTGGGGGCGTTCACCGCGCTGAAACGCACAGACATGGCGATAGATTTCTACCGCCCCCAGAATGGCATCCGCTTCCTGCTTATCCGGCGCTACCACGGGCCCTTTATGCTCGCCCTCGCTGCGCAACACGGCGTCTACTTCGTCCCGGTAACGGCTAAGCAAATGTTCCAGGTTGAGTCTTATACGGTGAACTTCCAAGCTAAAAGCTTGGCGCTGATCAGTGCGTTTCAGAATGTCCAACGGATTATTGGCGGCATCGATCAAGCTTTCCAAGGTCGAAAAGACTAACTTTTCAGCACTGTTTAAATTGGGAATAATGGAATAAATCAGCTCATTGATCGTTATCGTTGTTTCATCGTGGTGCATAGGCAACTCAACGTCCGGTTAATGCAACAATGCTGATAAATCGGCCATGTTCAGAAAAACTTAACCGATAAATACCGTGCACACCGTCACGCCCGACCACACGGCGAATGGCCTCGGCAGGAAATATGACCCAACGCCCATCGACGCTGCGAGTGCGCACATTCGCAATGCGCCCTTCGTAATGGGCCAAGCACTCGTCATAATTCAGATTAATGGCAACGTCGATAGTGGGCATAGGAGTGTGGGAATAGAGTGTGGGGACCGTTGGAAAGGATCAGGATAGCGAAGCGTGATAGTCAAAACGTTGATGATTCATCGATAAAACCCATAGCGCTCACTTGCACTGTCTGCATCGCTCGCTAATACTTCATGGTATCCCAACTCGTACTTTGTCGGTAATTATCTATGGCCATGGCTTCCATCAGCACTTCTTCGCTCACGGCGTGGGCCAACCCATCAGTGGCCTCGCACTCACCGCGTGTCGAGCAAGCACCGAAAGATAGCGCTGTTAACAAAGACACGGCTTCTACCGACGCTTCCAGCACCAGTGAAGAAAACAGCAGTGAAACAGCAGGCCCAAAACGGGCTGATGGCACCCCGATGGCGCCGGAAGAGATTCAACAACTAGAACAGCTTAAGCAGACCGACCGCGAAGTACGCCAGCACGAGATGGCTCACCAAGTGGCCGGCGGTGCTTATACCGGTGGCGCCAGCTACGATTATGAAGTGGGCCCTGATGGTAAGCGCTACGCAGTCGCTGGCGAAGTGCCGATTGATTACGGCCCGGTGCCTAACGACCCCCAAGCGACGATCGAAAAAATGCAGACCGTGATCGCCGCCGCCATGGCCCCTGCCGACCCCTCGCCGAAAGATCATCAGGTGGCCGCTCAAGCACGGCAGTATTTACTCGAAGCCAAGCTTGACGCCGCCATGCAACGCAGTGAAATGGAGCAAGCTCGCAGCGCCGGTGCCACTGAAGTAAAGGATGACGAGGCGGCGCCAGACAGTGAGAGCCCCGCGACGAATTCATCCACCGCGATGGCTTCAGCAACGCCCGACGCCTCCGCTGAGCAGCAGGCTGCTTAACGGCCTCATTTCCCAAGGGAGTTCCAATCTGCCCGCGTTGGCCAGGCCGCCAGCCAAGCTGGCAATGCCTTGGCGGGCATGGGACGCGCAATCCCGTAGCCCTGCGCTAGCTCACACCCCAGCCCTATGAGCGCTTTCGCATGGGCAAGGGTTTCCACCCCTTCTGCCAGCATGGGCCGCTTAAAGCGATTCGCCATGTAAATAACGCTCTCTACGATCGCCATATCGTCTTGGTCGCTAAGCATATCGCGCACAAAACTCTGGTCAATTTTGATCAAATTGACCGGCAGCTGGCGCAAATGGGTGAGTGACGAAAACCCGGTACCAAAATCATCAATGGCAAAGCTCACGCCAAGCACCTGACAGCGCGACATATTTTGCAGCGCGGCCTGCGTGTCGTGCATGGCGGCACTCTCCAGCACTTCGAGTTTTAACATCGAAGGCGACACGTCAGGATGACGTGCCAACAATTCAGCGAGGCGTTGACTAAAATTACTGGCGAGTAGATGCGTCGGGCTTATGTTCACGTTGATGGGCAACGCGATACCTTGGGTGTGCCACTCCGCCAACTGGCAGAGCGCTCGTTCGATGACCCACTCGCCAAGGTCTACTTCTAACGGCGTAGCATCGATAATGGGAAGGAACTGACCAGGCGCAAGCAATCCCTGCTCCGGGTGCTGCCAACGAATCAATGCCTCGACCCCCACTACCTTGCCACTGCGCATATCTACCTGCGGCTGATAGTAAAGACACAGCTCGTCGTTATTGAGAGCGTCGACAAAGCGCTGGCGCTGTTCGTGACGGACCTGCAGCAAGCGGTCGTGGTTAGGATCGAATATGTGAAACGTATCGCGGCCACGCTGCTTTGCACGGTACATCGCCTGATTGGCATGGCGTAACAGCACATCGCCTTGAACGTGGTCATTCGGGTAAAGCGTGACCCCTAAGCTGGCCGTCAAATGGATGCTCTGCCCATCGACCATCAGCGGTTGGCGAATGGAGGCTAACAACTGGTCAAAAAAATCATCGTCGACGCCGTGGTGCAGCAACAGCACGAATTCGTCACCGCCTACCCGCGCCAACACGTCATCACCGAACAGCAGATGGCTAATGCGCTGTGAAAACGAGGAGAGCAGCGCATCACCCACCGGCGCGCCTAATCGATCATTAATGTTTTTGAAGAAATCGATATCCAATGAGCATACCGCCAACGGTAGCTGCTTGGCCTCTGCATGCTGCATCGACTCCTGAATCAACTGGGTTAGCAGTTGCAGGTTGGGCAACCCCGTCAAGGCATCAAAATAGACTTCCCGGTTGAGGTGACGTGCATGCGCGGGGATGGCCGAGAGATCCGCCAGCACAATGACATGGTGATTGATGACCGCCTGCTCGTCGCGAACACGGTTAATCGACATCATCCCCGGGTAAAACTGGCCGTCGTGGCTACGATAACTCACTTGGCTTTTACTGCGATCACGCAACTGTAGCTCTTCACGCATCACGCGCGTCGTGCGGCTGTCATTCAGCGGCAATATACTAAACGCTTCTGGCGTTTTGCCTTGCACATCGCCCAGCGTCATCCCCGTTAACTCACAAAAAGCAGGGTTCACGTCCATTACCCGGTTTTCCGCATCGGTAATGATGATCGCCTCGTTGGCGTAGCAAAAAACCGTTTCAGCAAGCGAGGCTGAATAGCTAATGGCCGATCTTGGCATCAGCGTTGAGCGAGACAGTACGGATATTGGCTGGGTGGATAGCTGAGACAAAGACTGTTCCTTCGATAAATTCAAGGATTCATACATACGTCTTTGCTCTCCTTGTTGTTGTAGGCCCTTAAAGACTGACCTTTCGTTATCGACCCCTACGGGTAGGGCCGGACACGTATGGCGCCGTTATCCAATCGGCTGCGCTATGAAGCAACACACCTATTCACATTGTGTTACCGCTTAGGTTTATTCAAAGCCACAGTAGGTTATCGGCCCCGATCGCAATAACTTAAGGCGCGGGACTCGCGGCCCCCAAAAAGCGCGCCTGCCAGTAGTCGATTTCTAACGGCACGCTGACCACGGCGCGGCCATTGCCGGGTGCATGAATCATTTGGCCATCACCACGGTAAATGCCAACGTGGGTGGCTTTACGGCGGTCACCAAAAAAGAGCAGGTCGCCTGGACGCGGCGATGCGATGGAAGGCAGCGCTCGAAACTGCTCATCGGCGGTGCGTGGCACACGTATCCCCGCCGCTCGGTAGGTCATCTCTACCAGTCCTGAACAGTCCAACCCTTCCGGCGTATTGCCACCGAAGCGGTAAGGCGTGCCAATGGCCTGCTGGGCGTGGGAAAGGATCAGTGCACGCTCCATAGAGAGCCCGGCGCGATTGGGAGGCGCCTCGATAGGGGTAAGGTCGCGGCTTGCGCAGCCCGCCAGTAACAGCATTAACAAGCAGGCAAACAGCCACCTACTCATTGCTATAGAACCGCAAGGTAAAGACAACAGACGAGCCAAGCACATGGGCAGCCGCTCCGGTAAACCTACTTGCCCCCATCATCGCGCAAAGCCTGCCTAGCCGCCAATGGTTAACGGCCTATCCACTCGACAAACGTTGTCTCACCCAGGGAGTGTCGCTCATGACGCACCCGGCTCAGCGCAGCGTAAGGCAGGTCCATCGCCAATATCCGCGAAAGCGGTTGCGCTATTACTTGGCGCAGCAGGCCATTGCAGACAAAAAGATGCGCCACGACGAGCACATGCTTTCCTGGAGGATTGGCAAGCAGTTGCTGCCACACCTCCGCTAGGCGCGCATCAAAGGCCTGAATAGTTTCACCACCCGGCGGCGATACCGTGGCTGGATCGTACCAAAACGCATTCATTCGCTCGGTGCCTTCTTCTGCAAACACTTGGGCATGCGTCTTAGCTTCCCACTGCCCCAAGTGCAGCTCGGCTAGGTCGTCCTCCACCTGAACGGGCAAGTCAAACTCTTCACCTAGCCACAGCGCAAACTCACGACAGCGCATGAGGGGCGAAGTGACAATCGCGTCATAAGGCAGGTGGCCTTCGACCGTATGGCGCATAACGGCATCGGTCACCTGCTGCCAGCCCGTCTCGCTCAGCGGATGATCGGTGGCGCCACGCAGCATACGCCCGCCTACCGGCTCACCGTGGCGCAACAAATCAATGGTGGTGATCTCCGCATCGGGAAAACGCATACTCAGCCCTCGCTTATTGATGCCGCTGTCGATTAAATAATCGCGTGACGCACACGCGCGGAAACCCACTCGGACACCAGTACGGTGGCGAAAATCATGATAAAAATGACGCTGACCTGGTCCCAGGCGAGGCTGTTGATCGAGGCATTTAGCTGCAAACCGATCCCGCCTGCACCCACCAACCCTAACACCGTCGATTCGCGGATATTGATATCCCAGCGATAGACGCTAATACCGGCAAAGGCAGGCATGACTTGCGGCAGCACGCCATAGTTCATCACCTGCAGGCGGCTTGCCCCGGTCGCGCTTATCGCCTCGACGGGCGTCGGGTGGATCTCTTCAATCGCCTCATAAAGCAGCTTGCCGACAAAGCCAATCGAGCGCAGGGCGATGGCGATAATCCCCGCCAATACACCCGGGCCAAGAATAGTAACTAGCAGCATTGCCCAGATCAGCGAGTTGATCGAGCGGGATGAAACAATGATCATCAGCGCCAGACTACGCACCAGCGGGTGCGGCGTGGTATTACGTGCCGCCATAAACGCCACGGGAAACGCCATCATAATGCCAATGGCGGTGCCCAGGGTGGCGATGTTAATGGTGTCCCACATGGGCTTCCAGAGCACATTGGCGTAGCCCCACTCCGGCGGCGTCATGCGGCTGATCAGGTCTGCCCCTTGACGGCCAGCGTCTTCGACAAATACCCACATGGTATTGTCGGAAATCATCTTCCAGCAGAGCAGAAAGAGACTGACACCCGCCAGCCAAGCCAGGTACTGCAGCCATTGGGCGCGGGTGGTGCGCCGCCGCCAAACCGGCAGACCCTGGGGGTTAGTAGATACTGGCATCGCGATTCTCCAAATATAACAGGCCAGGGGCGGCTAATAAGCGCTCACTGGGTCCAGCGGCGGACATGGCTCGAGCTGTACTCGCACAACAACACAATAACGATAATGATCAGCAAAATAGCGGCAGAGGTATCGTACTCATAGCGACTCAGCGAGGTGTTCAACGTGGCGCCAATGCCGCCCGCGCCCACAATGCCAATCACCGACGACTCACGAAAATTGATATCCAGCCGGTAAACCGAAAGCCCAATCAAGCGCGGCATGACCTGGGGCTGAACCGCATGGTTCATGGTTTGCCACCAGCTTGCCCCGGTTGCCCGCACGGCTTCCACCTGGCGCCTGTCCAGGTCTTCGATGTCTTCCGCTAACAGTTTGGCCATAAAGCCAATCGTCGCAAAAGCCAGGGTGATCATCCCCGCCAGCGGCCCAAAGCCAAACATGACCACAAACAGAATCGCGATAATGATTTCTTGAAACGTCCGCGAAACGGCAATGATCGCGCGACATATAAAGTAGATCGGTAGCGGCGAAATGTTCCGCGCGGCGCCCAGGCCCACCGGAATCGCCAGCAGCACGCCCACTACCGTGGAAGTCAGCGTCATGGTCAAACTTTCCAGCAGCCCCGCCACTATGTCGTCGTAGCGGCTGATAAAATCAGGCTGCATAAAGGCGCCCAAGAAGTTAACCGCCCGCCCCGCGCCTTCGGCTACCCGCGCCCAGTTCACCTCGACCGAGGCGAGCGCCACCACTAAGTAAATCACCGCCCCAATGACCAATCCCCAACGCAACCGCGGGTTCTCAATCAATGGCAGGCGCCGCCACTGGCCCCGCTGGGCCGCCTGCTGGCGTGCTTGCCCTTGTGTTAGCTGCGTCTCAGCCCGTTCGCTCATCGAGCACTCCCTGCTGCCATTGCCGGCAGGTCGCGCTGGTAAGAAGACGTTTCCGAGTCATCGGCCTCGTCATCCAGCGGCTCGGAGGTGGTATCCCAATCCTCTTCGCCATAAATGGTCGTGAGCATTTCGCTGGTCAGTTCACTCGGCAGGCCGTCAAAGACGATTTGCCCAGCACGCAGGCCAACAATTCGATCAGCAAACTGCTGTGCCAAGGTAACATCGTGAATATTGATGATCGCTGCCAAATCGCGCTCAGCACATAGCTCGCGAATCAAGCGCATGATCTGGCGCGACGTTTTCGGGTCGAGGCTGGCGGTAGGCTCGTCAACCAACAGTAGTTTGGGGCTTTGTAAAAGCGCCCGGGCTATACCGACACGCTGGCGCTGGCCTCCGGAAAGGGCATCGGCGCGCTTATCGATGGCGTGAGGTAATCCTACCCGCTCGAGTAGCCGAAAGGCTTCGACGACCGCTTCCTGAGGATAACGGCGTAAAAAACTGCGCCAAAAACCGACATAGCCGAGTTGGCCGGATAGCACGTTTTCCATCACGGTGAGCCGATCTACCAGGGCATACTCCTGGAAAATCATCCCCATTGAGCGGCGCGCCTGGCGAAGTTTCTGCCCTGAAAGCTTGGTCAACTCCGTGCCTTCCAGGCGAATACTGCCCTGGGTGGGCTCCACTAACCGATTCACACAGCGAATGAGGGTGCTTTTACCCGCGCCGGATGGCCCAATTAGCGCCATTACCTGGCCTTTGGGCAGCGTGAGCTCAATGTCCGTCAGCGCCCGATCCCCGGTGGGGTAACGCTTGCCAACGCCACTTAGTGTCAACATTCTTCCCGCCTCGTCTGTATAGCGAAACGGCCAGAAAGGGGTGCCTTCCTGGCCGTGCAGTACCGTTTACCTTAGCGGTCAGTCACAGTCGTAAGTCACACTGTTAGCATCGGCAATGGTGCGAATAACCGACCAGTTTTGCTGATAGGTAATCGGAATGAACTGCGCTTCACCAGAGTTGGCAAATTCCGCTTCCAGCGGGGTACCTGCCCAGTCATAGCTGAAGAAAGCGTCTTGAATTTTCTCGGCAAGCTCAGGGTTCAGGTTGTTTGCCAACCCGTATGCCGTGGTCGGGAAGGTTTCTGAGGTGAAGATAATCTCGTAATCACCCTCATTCACGACACCACGGGAAATCATCCGCCTGCCCACGGAGTTAGCGATGGCGGCCGCGTCGTAATCTTCGTTCACCACACCCAGGATGGAATTGTCGTGGGAGCCTGAGAAAGCGGTTTCAAAATCTTCGCCCGCTTCCATGCCGTACTCGGAGCGCAGCAGGGCAGAAGGCGCGCGGAAACCAGAGTTAGAGGTCTCGGAAGTGAACGCAAGCTGGCGGCCCTCTAGGTCTTCAACAGACTCAATGCCGCTGCCCGGATAGGTGATGATCTCCATTTCGTAGCCAAAGCTGCCATCCTCGGCCGCCATCATGGCAAACGGGCGGAAACCACCGCAGTTCACCGCCACCGGTACACCGCCGGTATTAAAGCCGGCAACGTGCAAACGGCCAGCGCGCAGCGCTTCCTGCTGGGCGGCATTGGACTGCACGGGGAAGAACTGCACTTCCTTGCCCGTTGCTTCGCTCAGGTGCGCCAGGAAATCAGACCATACGTCTGCGTAAACCGCGGGGTCTTCCACCGGCGTGTAAGCAAACACGAGCGTATCAGGATCGACCCACTGCGACTCATCGCTAGGTACATCGGCGATCATATCGCCGTCGTTATCGACATAACGCGATGAAAGATCCGCTGAAGCGTTCACGGCCGCCAAGGCGAAGGCACTGGCAACGGCGGCGCTGGTCAGCGTGCGGGAGAAAGATAACGTCTGCATGGGGCACCTAACGTGTTGTTAAAGGATAGCGACAATCCTGACCACTTCAGATGACAACGGCGGGGCAGTTATATGACCGCTTGGTGACGTTTTGGCGAACGTCACATGAAAAGAATGTTTTATAAGCTAACGCAGTGACCACGTCGCTCAACAAACAGACTGTTACCGGGGATTTTTTTGGCTTGGTGCTTCAACTCAGACAGTTCAGCGGCGATATCCAGCGCTCTGCAAGTCGCCGTCTCGGTGATAGGCTTTACCGCAATCGACACGCTAACAAAGGGGAAAAAGGTAATACTGTTTTGGCGGTTTTCAATCTGAATCCCCCCTCTCAGCCGATCGGCATCTTCATAGAAACCGGGCGCCATCACTTCGAAAGAGCGTAGGATTTGGCCACAAACGCTCTCCCAATGATTCAACGGCAGTAGCATCATAAAATCATCACCGCCTATATGGCCGATAAAGCCACCCGCACTCTCCACTTGCGCCTGTAGCAACCGCGCTAGCGAAATGATCACTTGGTCGCCTCGGGCATACCCGTAAGCATCGTTAAACGCTTTAAAATTATCCAAGTCGACATAAGCAGCGGCAAAGCCTTGCTCTGCGGCAAGATACGTCATCAAGGTTTCATTAATCAGAATATTACCCGGCAAGCCGGTCAACGGATTGGCATGACGCGCTTGGCGTACCTGTATCGCGGTGATTTCACGCAAAAGGTCAACGATATTGCCCATGCCCACGTAATCACCTGCGTCATTGGTGATGACAAAATCTTCCTGCTCGATATCGTGGCTATCGGTCAACTGCTGACTCAATATCTCAAGCGGGGTATCTGCCTCTGCGACCAGCATGCGTGCATCCGCCACATCCAGCACGCGCCGCTTGGCATACAGCGCATGGCTATAAGGATTCGTAAACAGGGTCAAAAAGGCATTGCGACGCACCACTGCCAAGGGTTTACCGTTCTCCAACACCGCCACACAGCGCAAGTTGGGCTGGCGGCGAAACCGCTCGGAGATGAGCGGTACCGCGCAGTCAGTGGTGATAGGTTCAATCGTGCGCAAAATAGAGCGCGCTGTGCGGCCCGCCGGGCTTTTTAACTGAATCGTCGAGGGCAGCATCATATCGAGCTGCAAAGGCGGATGCTGGCTGGGTCGAGCGAAGTAGAATCCTTGCAACAGGGCGAGCCCACGGTCGAGTTCCCATAGGCAAAGATGTTCCGCCGCGGTCTCCACCCCTTCGGCAATCAGCTGACAATCCAGGCTACGCGCCACATCGAGAATCGAGCGGAGAAATTCACGCTTGGCAGGCTCCTGATCAATACCAGAAATGAAGTGTCGATCGAGCTTGACGAAATCAGGGCGCAGTTCCGACCAGTGGCGCAGGCTTGAATGCCCTGCCCCCAGGTCGTCCAGCGCTACCTGAAAGCCCATGTCGCGATAGTGTGCTACCGCTTGGCGCATTAAGTCATAGTCATGAATCGGCACATGCTCGGTGAGCTCAATCACCACCCTTTCAGGGGACAGACCGCTCTCACGAATGAAGCCCAGCGTTAACCCTTCGCGAAAGTCGCGCTCGACGATGGTCAACGGCATGACATTGAGAAATAGCAGGCCGGGCAATTCAAGCTCGGCAAAACGCTGAATTGCCAAACGTCGGCAGAGTAAATCCAAGTCCACCAGCAGGCCTGCCTGGGTGGCCACGTCAAACAACCGTAGCGGAGAGTGCAACGGTGAGGTTTTGGGACCACGAATCAACGCTTCGTAGCCATAAATCGATTGCTGATTGGCATCCACAATGGGCTGGAATAATACATGCAGCTCTTCAGCCGCAATGATCTGGTTAAGCCACTGCGCTTCTTGTGCGGTCATTTGCCTACTGTCCTATTCATCAGCCCAGGCGTTTCACCTCACAAAGGTAGCCGGGTACTGATGTGCAACCGTCCCTGGCGGTGATGGGGAGGTCGCAATCGTGCGTCATTTTCGTGACGCTATCATGACAGTCAACGCGTTAGCGCAGCGTACATCAAGCCGTGTTAACCACAGCAGCCATTTAGGTAAGAGGTTTTTCGGACGGCGGAAAGACCACCTCACTGCCATCGACGTCGAGCTGGCGAATATCGATAGGGTGGCCCTTTTCGTCCAGTGTCACTAAGCCAATGCCGCTGGCATTCCAAAGCCGTTCACCGGCGCTGGCGCGGTCAGGGTCGCGGGGGTGCACGCTGAGTTTGCGCCGCTTGGTAAACCAGTTGAGCGGCGACCACGGTGCATATAGCCAGCGATTCAAGCGGTCAAAGGTATTCAGCAGGTCTTTCGGAAAGGTGTTTTTGATCCCGCTTGAGGTGATCTGCCACAGGTGCGGTGAGCGCCGCTGATGGCGTACCACAATGTCGTAAACAAACGAGTAATGCACATCCCCCGACAAAATCACGTAGTTGCCGGGCGTTTTAGAGTGCTGCCAAATCTGCAGCAGCGTATTGGCTGCGCCACGGTGGGCCATCCAGTTTTCGGCATCGACCACCAACGGTTTACCCACAAGGGTAAAGAGCTTTTGAATACTCTCAATCAACTTAACGCCAAACATGGGTGCGGGAGAAATAATCACGGCGCTTTTGGCGCCCAGCAGCGCCTGCTGCATCTCCATGAGCGCTTCCCAATCCATTAAACCCGAGGGCCGACCAGGGCTGCGTTCACTGCGCCAGCGTCGGGTGCGGGTATCCAGCACAATCAGTGCGGGGGTGCCGGGGACCTGAAATTCCCAGCCCTGAAAACGCAGTAGTCGTTCAATGAACCCATTCTGCTCAGCACATACCAGTGGCTGGCTCCCATCACTCAGCAGCGTTGAAGCGTGATGAGTCAATGGATTTAACTTATCGGGATCGTTACCCCATCCTTGGCAGAGCAAATAAGCGACCAAGGCATTGCCGATGATCCGTTTAGAGAACGGATGCCCATAGGCAGTGCGTTCCCAGTCAGCCGTCAGGTTCCAGTCATCGGTGACATCGTGGTCATCGAAAATCATCAGGCTGGGCAAGTGCGCCATCAACCTCGCACATTGGGGCAAACCCGCCACAAAGGCGTCGATCACTGCCTGCTCTTGGCGATAGAGTTCGGCATCTTTTTCATCTAAAGCGGGGGCGTCGGGCGTGATCACTTGCCAGGGCACCGGTGACCACACCAAACAGTACATGGCGAGCATTTCGGCCAGCGTCATCAAATGGTTCTGCGCGTTGGCCGAGGTAAAAACCGGTTTTTTCACACCACCGAAAAAGCGCTCGCGCAGCGCGGCATTGCTGGTGAAATCCGGCAGCAGCTCTGCACGCCGATAGTAGCTATCGGGCGATTGATAGAGCGCTTGGCTATCGTCGACCGTGGCGCCTTCCAGCCGCTCGTCCACTAACCCTAGCCGTTCGATGAGCGCATGCACGGCGCGTAGCATCGGCCCTGCCACGTCATCGGCGTACACCTGGTCGCCGGTCATCAGCAGCCAAGCAGGCCACTCGGTGGGCGCTGATTGCTGCTCGGCTAGCCAGCTATCGGCACGCACCAGGCCATCGGCACTGTCATGATGAGGCTTACGGCAGGAACCGTGCATCAGGCGATGATGCCGTGATGCGATCACAAAAGCGGGGTAGTCGGCACCGTCATAACATAGCCACGGCGCCCACTCGGGCAACGAACGCCAATCGCCGCTTAGCGTTTCCACTTGCAGGTCGTACTCGATGCGCTCATCGCAAGGCAGCGGTGACTCAAGCGCGACATCAATGAGATAAATAAAAGCACGTTGGCCGATGGGAAGGCACTGGTGATGATGCGCCAACCCTATCGACTCGGCATCAGGTTGCTCAGGCCGTAGCACCAGGGTCATGTTTAGCGGCCGGGTAGCGACCATCCAGAATACCAGCCGGGTCGTGCTGAGACGTCTTAACAAGGGGCCAACTAAAATATCGGGCAGCGTATCAGTGCCATTCATCCAATGAGGTCTCCGTTATCCATGCGCCACTACGGGCAGTTCGACGACTACCTCTAACCCGCCGGTGCTGGCGCGAGTAAGATGCATTTGGCCGCTATAAAGGGCGACAAGATCGGTCACGATGGCCAGCCCCAAGCCGCTGCCAGAGCGCTGTTCATCCAACCGCTTACCACGCTGAACCGCCTGCTGGCACTCCGCCTCCGACATGCCAGGGCCATTATCACGCACGGTTAACACCAACTGCTGCTCAACGGCCTGTACATCGAGTTCTACCTCGCTCTGTGCCCAGCGCAGCGCATTGTCCATTAAATTACCCACCAGCTCTTGGATATCTTGTTCATCCATATGCACTCTGATTGCCTGTCCCCAGCTTTGACGCAGCGCGATACCACGCCGCTGAGCGAGCCTGGAAAGCCCGTTCAGCAGCGGCGCTAGTGTAGTGTGCAACGTAATAGGTGCAAAACGCACGCCTTCACCCGCCGCCGATGCGCGTGCGAGGTGGTGGCGTACTGCGCTATCGATACGTGCTAACTCTACTTCCCAAGCGCTGCGGTTTGCCTCAGGTAACTGGCGCAGTTGAAGCCGCATCACACTCAGCGGCGTTTTCAGTGCATGGGCTAGATTGCCAGCGGTATGGCGTCCACGCTCTATTAAGCGCTGATCGCGTGCCAGCACTGCGTTCATGGAACTCGCAAGGGTCGCCAGTTCTTCCGGTAGCCGGGTGTCTAACTGCTCGCTGCGCCCCTGCTCCACATCACGAAGGTTGGCGTGCATGCGGCGCAGCGGTGCCAACCCCCAGCGTACCTGCAGTGCTAATACACCGATGAGCAAGGCGCCCAGGCCAATTAGCCCACCCCACAGCAGATGCTGAAATTCACCAATATCATCGGCTAACACGTCGTTCCGGGCGGCCACGCTGATATGCAGCGGCGCTTCTAACGGGGCCAGATAAATGTCGCGCTCCACCATGCGCAGCGATTGATCACGCGGGCCGCTAATCGAGCGTGCACTGAGGTTTTCGTTCTCAACCACGGGCAGACGTTGATCCCAAAGCGAGCGCGACGCCAGGGTATTCTGTGCACCGTCGGTAATTTGCCAGTACCAGCCGGAGTAGACATTTTCAAAACGCGGGTCGCCCAGCGCTTGGTCGAGGACAAGCTGCTGCGCTAAACGGTCATAGGTAACGCCCGCCATGATGACGTTAAGGGTTGCCGCCAACCGCTCGTCAAACGCCTGGGTGGCCGAGGCACGGTAGTGGTGGGAAAGCAGTGTGCCAGCAATCGGTAGCGCGAGCCCTACCATCACCAGCACGGCCAGCAAGAGCCGCAGACTGATAGAGCGCTTTGTCCAACGTCTTTGCCATTGATTATGCCACGCTGCATTGGCGCTCATTCGGCCGCTGGCTCTTCTTCTAATAGCCGATAGCCCTGGCCCCGCTGGGTAACGATACGCCAACTGCCCAGCTTACGGCGCAGACGGCTAACCTGAACATCAATCACATTGGAATCGGGCTCATGGTCGCGGTCGTACACATGTTCCGCCAGCTCTGTCCGGCTCACCACCCGCGGTGCGGCATGCATTAGATAGCCCAGCAGGCGCGTCTCTTGCGCGGTCAACCCCACTGGGCGCCCTGCCAACGTAACGTGCTGCGTGTGGGTGTCTAAACTCAGTTCGCCCACTTTCAGCACCGGATGGGCGTGACCGTGACTGCGGCGCACCAGCGCACGCAGCCGAAACAACACTTCCGCTGGCTCGAAGGGCTTGGTGACATAATCATCTGCACCCGCGGAAAATCCGGCGGCTTTATCGGCCCAACGCTCTCGAGCCGTTAGAATGAGTACGGGCAGATCGATACCGTCTTCCCGCCACGCCGCCAGCCAGCGAGTACCGTCGCCATCGGGCAGTCCTACATCTAAAATCAAGGTGTCGTAGGCTTCGGTGCGGACTAAAAAATCAGCGTCCTGTCCGGTCGCCGCATGCTCGACCAGCCAGTCACCGTCGCGAAGCGCTTGGCTCAGTTCGCGCGCTAGCGCTTGGTCGTCCTCTACCAGCAAACACTTCATTGGCTAACTACCCTTTTCTTAACGATTAACGTCTGGCGCTTCTTACTACGGGCATACTGGCGATTGGCGCAACGCCTTAACGCTGCATGTCGTTAATACGGACACCTTCAATGGACATCAGTTGGCCGTTTTGGCCATCAAACTCGAACTCAACGACTTGCCCCTGGGGGCCGAGCAATTTGATTTCGTACTCGACGTAACCGCCTTCACGCTCCACCTCGACCTCCAGCACGTCACCTCGATAGTGCGCTTCGAGCCAATCCAAAATCGTGTCTAGTGGCACGACTTCACCACGGCTGACTTCGCCGTGCAGCGATTCCCAAGGCTGATCGCCCACAGCGCTACCCACCAGTAATAGCATTAACGCTATACCGGTCACGTTGCGCCGGGTGCGTTTCGTGACGCAGCGCAGCGGCTTTAGAAGAGAGTATCGACGTTTACACATAGGGCCAGCATGCCAAAGGCAACATGAACGCTAGATGAATGGTTTTGTCAGCTTAAGGAAAGTATAGCGGTGGTATAAATTCCCTGTCGCATTCGCTGAGTGGCAGTCACTCATCCACGCTTAAATACGTAAAGAAGGAATTTACTATGAACACCATGAAAAAAATGCTGCTGATCCCGACCTCCGCCCTGCTGCTTGCCGCTGCTGCTGGCAGTGTTCAGGCAGACGACGCACTGGCAATGGATCGCATCGATGACGTATTGAACCACGCTAATGATTACGGTTTCAGCCACTACGAAGAAATTAGCATTGAAAGCTCTAACCGCGTAGAAGTAGAAGGCTGGTTGGACGAGGAGTGGTATGCCGACGTGGATTTCTCTTTGGATAACGGCGAAACCCTGCAGGAGCAACGTGAGCGCCAGATTACCGGTGCCTGGGGTATGAGTGAAGACGATATCCGCCAAGCGCTAGACGTTGCCAGCCAGGAAGGTATGGTCGAGTTTGAATCTCTCGATATCAATAAAAATGGCATCATTGATGTCGAAGGCCGCGGAGAGAATGGCCGTGAACTAGAAATCAGCGTGCGCCAGAGCTCTTCTGAAGTTACCCAAATTGACCGTGATTAATCATCTTAGCTAACCGCTTTGCGGGCTCCCCATGGGGAGCCCGCTGCGCTTTAAAGCGACTGTTATTAGTAACCCACTTCTTTTAGCGGCAATCCTGACAATTACCCCGCGCCATAATGGCGGCCGCAATGCGCTCGATACCCTGGCGATAGGCAGCTTGACGATAGGTGATACCACTTGCCTCCGCGAGCGCTAGCACCTTGCCAGCCTCTTCACTTAGCAGCGCGTCCAAGCGCTCATTGACCTGCTCCTCGCGCCACTTTTCTCCTGCCCGGTTTTGCAGCCACTCAAAATAACTGACGATCACGCCGCCTGTATTGGCAAGGACATCGGGCAGCACCGGCACATCTCGTTTAGCAAGCACCTGATCAGCATCGCTGGTCAGTGGGCCATTGGCGATCTCTAGGATAGCGCCGGCATTCACTTCATCCACATTGTCACTGTGAATCTGGTTCTCAAGCGCTGCCAGCGCTAATACATCGACCTCCAAGGCCAATAGCGCATCGCCACTTATCGCTTTTCCTGCCTGACTGTCTGCCACCGTGCCGCTTTTCGACTTGGCCTGTTTAACCGCTTCAATATCGAGGCCATCCGCGTTGTAGCAAGCGCCGCTGGAATCCGATACCGCCACAATTCGGTAGCCACGTTCACTGGCTAACCGCGCAAAATGGTAAGCCGCGTTACCAAACCCCTGCACCGCCACCGTCGTCTCTTCGGGTGTGCGCTCTGCACGCTCAGCCCACAAGTCGAGCACTTTTAGCGCGCCCCGCCCCGTGGCGGCCACGCGCCCTGGTGAACCGCCTAACGGCAGTGGCTTTCCGGTAATCGCCGCCGGCATTTTTGCCCGCACGATGTGTTCATACTCATCAATCATCCAGCCCATGACCGTCGCGTCGGTGTTCACATCAGGCGCCGGAATATCTCGATCGGGCCCCATGATATCGGCAATGGCGCGGATGTAGCCGCGCGCCAGCCGCTCTCGCTCCAGTGAAGAGAGCGCCTTGGCATCGACCTGAACGCCGCCTTTACCACCGCCATAAGGCAGGCCCACTACCGCACATTTCACCGCCATCCAGAAACTTAGCGTGGTGACTTCATGCTGATTGACGTCCGGATGAAAGCGCACACCCCCCTTGGCTGGCCCCAAGCTGGTATCGTAATGCACCCGCCAGGCGGGAAAGGCTTTTAAGCGGCCATCGTCCATCCTCACGGGGATACTCACCTGTAGTGAAAGGCTGGGCTGCATCAGGCGCGCTTGGGCATCGGCGTGGATATCGAGCGCCTTGAACACATCTTCGAGCCGTGAACGGGCATCCTCGAACAGCGCCGCCCCCACTTCTGGGGTTAGCGTGCGAGGCGCCGTTTTTTCAGCTTGCCGTTGGGGCACCTGGCGGGGCGTTGTGCTGGCCTTTTGTTTGTCTGACGTCGCCTTGTTCGTCTTAGCGTTACCCATGCAGTGCGCTCCTTTTCCATGGTCAGGGTAGGACTTTAAGAGATTAACGTTATAACGTGTTGACAGCGTAGCAGTTGGCGGCCAAACCAGAGCGCCGACTTAATCAACGTGTTGAGGAGAAATTCGTGCTGAATGACGGCGGTGACGACGAAAGCCTACGTTTAGGCCTGGATGATCCCGTACTGCGGGATTTAGCTTGGCTGGCCGCCACACCGGATCTTGTGGAGCTACCGCCACCGATCCCCTGCGGTGGGCGGCCTACGCTGAAAGAGCTGGGGCTGGAGAATAGGCTGCTGCCCTGGCTGCACCAGCTTGGCCGATCGCCATTAGCCGCCTTGAAGGGCAACCGTGGCATGCGCATGGGCCATTACCATGAACGCCTTTGGCACACGCTGTTAGACCATGCACCCAATACGCGGCTGCTGGCTCGTAACGTGCGCATCAACCGAAAACGCAACACGCTCGGCGAGCTGGACATGCTCTACCGCACCCGCGCTAACCCAGCGCCAGTGCACTTGGAAGTCGCCATTAAGTTCTACCTCGGGCTACCGGAAGGGCCAGGCGCGCCAACGAGCCCAGCGCGCTGGATTGGCCCCGGCGGGCTAGACAGCCTTGCGCTGAAGTGCGCCCACTTGCGCCGCCATCAACTGCCGCTCTCTACCACGGCCCTCGCGCAGCAAACCCTCGCTCACTGGCTTGCACCACGGGATATTGGGGTGGCGGATGGCCGATTAGGCGGGCAGCTCACTCAGCGCTTGGCGATACCGGGCGTGCTTTACTACCCGTGGCATGCGGCAATGCCTGCGCCCGAAGGCGCCACCGCCGATCATCGCCGGGGGACGTGGTGCTACTGTCGCGATTGGCCTGAGATGGCGGCCCGCTTTTCCGTCATGCCAGAGATGGTCTGGCTGGAAAAACCGCACTGGCTGGCACCGCCCCCAACGCGTGCCTTTCGCCCTATCGACGAGGTACTGCCCGGCGTTATCGAACAGCTACACGCCTGGCGCGCGCCCCAGCAGGTCATGCTGCATTACCCATCGCAGCAGCGCTATGAGCGGCTGTTTTTGGTACCCGATAACTGGCCACGCCAGATACCTCTGCCACCAACAGTGGGCTAGCGACGATCCTTTACACCACCACGAGGTTATCGCGGTGAATCAGCTCATGGGCTTCCACGTAGCCAAGAATCGCTTCAATCTGGTGGCTGGGCTGGCCCGCCAACTGGCGCGCTTCATCGGCGCCGTAGTTCACCAGCCCCTTCGCCACTGAGGCGCCCTGCTCATCTACGCAAACCACCATATCACCACGCTTGAAACTGCCCTGCACGCCGCGTACCCCCACCGCTAATAGACTGGAGCCTTTATCGCGCAGTACTTTCACTGCTCCGGCATCCAGCACCAGCGTTCCGCGCACCTGCAGCTGCCCCGCCAGCCAACGCTTGCGCGCCGCCATGGGCACCTGGTCAGGTCGTAGCAGCGTGCCCAGCGCCTCGCCGGCCATAATCCGATTGATAACGTCAGGCTGGCGGCCACTGGCAATCACCGTCACCGCTCCGGAGCGCGCCGCCAGCTGCGCTGCCCGCACTTTGGTACTCATCCCCCCCCGTCCCAGCGCCCCACCGCTGCCCGCTACAGCGGCTAAGCGCGGGTCGTCGGCGCGCCCTTCGGCAATCATCTGGGCGTTAGGGTGATGGCGAGGGTCGGCATCAAACAGGCCTTCCTGGTCGGTCAGCAGCAGCAGCGCGTCCGCTTCCAACAGATTGGCGACCAGCGCGCCGAGGGTGTCGTTATCGCCAAAGCGAATCTCATCGGTGACCACGGTGTCGTTTTCATTGATCACCGGCACCACGCGCATCTCCACCAGCGTACGCAGCGCCGAGAGCGCATTCAGGTAGCGCTTGCGGTTGGAAAGGTCATCGTGGGTAAGCAAAATCTGCGCGGTGAGCATGCGATGACGGGCAAAGTGCTGTTCATAGCACTGAGTCAGGCCATTCTGGCCTACCGCGGCGGCGGCCTGCAGTTCATGCACGGCGCTGGGGCGCACCTGCCAACCCAGGCGCACCATACCTGCCGCCACGGCGCCTGATGAGACCAGCACCACTTCGACGCCCCGCTGGTGCAAGGCGGCGATTTGATCGACCCAGCCGCCAATGGCGGTTTCATCCAGCCCGCGCCCATCGTTGGTGAGTAGCGCACTGCCGATCTTCACCACTACCCGCCGCGCACGGCTCAACGCGCCGCGTCCTAGGATTTGCTCGTTACTTTCCATGCCACCCCGCCTCAATCCGACACTTACAAAAGGGGCCGCGCGAACGCAGCCCCTTTTTTGCTTATCAACTTAAGCTTACTACTGAAGACACCCGCTACATACCACTAAGGGGCGTATTCGACTTCAACTTCATAATCATCATCGTCGAAATCGTCATCATCTTCATCGTCACGCTTGCGACGACGACCCAGGCGCGCCTCGGTGCGCGCGACCGACTCCTCTTCCATACGGCGACGCATTTCCTGCTCGCGCGCCAGCGCCTCTTCATCTTCGTTCTCTAAACGGCGCTGCTCGGTCAGCCAGCGGTAGGCCGCCTGCACCAGCTTATCGGTGCCATCGCTACTGATCGCGGAAATGCGGAATACCGGGCCTTCCCAATTCAGTGCCTGGATAATCGCCTGGGCGCGCTCTTCGCGCTCATCTTCTGGCAGCAGGTCGAACTTGTTCAACACCAGCCAACGGGGGCGCTCAGATAGCGCGGGGGAGAACTGCCCCAGCTCGTGGACTATCGCCTTGGCGGCCTCGACCGGGTCAGACTCATCAAACGGCGCCACATCGACCACATGAAACAGCAGCCGCGTGCGCGTCAGGTGCTTCAAAAAACGTAGCCCTAAACCAGCGCCTTCTGAGGCCCCTTCAATCAAGCCGGGTACGTCGGCCATTACGAAGTGCTCGTGCATACCCAGCTTCACCACGCCCAAGTTGGGTACCAGAGTGGTAAACGGGTAGTTGGCGACTTTAGGTTTGGCCGCAGACACCGAGCGAATCAGCGTGGATTTGCCCGCGTTGGGCATTCCCAGCAGCCCCACATCGGCCATGACTTTCATTTCCAGGCGCAGGTTACGGCGATCGCCTTCGGTGCCCGGCGTGGTGCGCCGCGGTGCGCGGTTGGTCGAAGATTTGAAGTGAATATTACCCAGCCCACGTCGGCCCCCTTCGCCTACCAACACCACTTGGCCAATGTCGGTCACATCGGCGATGACTTCCAGGGTATCTTCATCAATGACCGTGGTGCCCACCGGCACTTTTACGTGCAGGTCTTCACCGGCCTTGCCGCTCATCTGACGGCCCATGCCGCCCTGACCGTTTTGGGCCTTATAGAAGCGCTGGAATTTAAAATCGATCAGGGTGTTGAGCGCATCGTCACCAATCAGATAAACGCTGCCGCCATGGCCGCCATCGCCCCCATCGGGGCCGCCCCTGGGCACATATTTTTCGCGGCGAAAGCTCAGACAGCCATTGCCGCCTTTGCCTGCCTCAATAATAATCGAGGCTTCATCGACGAACTGCATTGGATTCTCCCGGCCGCTTCCGCCGCCCTAATATGCACTACTTTTTTTCCAACTCGTTGCCCAACCCTTTATTCCCACCAGCATACTGATAAAGATAAGGTGGTAAAAACATCGTGGTGAAGCGTATTGGAAAAGAGATTTAACCGACAAAAAAGCCCCGCCATAGCGGGGCCTTTTTCTCGTCACTAAACTTGCACAGTCACGAGCATAGCATTCGCCGTTTAGGCAGAAACAATGCTAACAAACTTGCGGTTTTTGGGACCTTTGGTCTCAAACTTCACAAAACCGTCGCTCAGTGCGAACAGCGTGTGGTCACGGCCTAGGCCTACGCCTGTGCCCGCGTGGAAACGCGTGCCGCGCTGACGCACGATGATGTTACCCGCAGTCGCCGCTTGGCCACCGAAGAGTTTTACACCTAAGCGTTTGGACTCGGAATCGCGACCGTTACGCGTGGAGCCAGCTGCCTTTTTATGTGCCATTGCAAAATCCTCCTAAGGGAATTGACCGCTTACGCAGAAATTCCGGTAATTTTGACTTCAGTGAACCACTGGCGGTGGCCCTGACGCTTCATGTGGTGCTTACGACGACGGAACTTGATGATGGTCACTTTATCGCCACGGCCGTGGGAAACCACCTCGGCAGAGACTTTAGCACCACTGATCATCGGCGCACCGATGTTGAAGTCATCGCCGTCTGCAACCATCAGCACTTCGTCAAACTCGATCGTTTCGCCGGTGGCGACTTCGATTTTCTCAAGCTTGAGCGTTTGACCTTCTTGAACGCGGTACTGTTTGCCACCGCTTTTAATAACTGCGTACATGTCGCTCTCCGGACTTGTCGTTAATGCCGCTTTCGGCAGCGCTCATCGCTTTTCGCTCTTATCGACCTGCTGCGAGTGGCGCCCCTTTTGGAGCCATCTGACAGGGAGCATGATGAGTGGGTCGCGGATTATAACGACTATCTATGCATACCACAAGACCACAGCCCATTGTCAATTACCCCAGGCGTTGACGTTGACGCCTAACCGGCGCGAGTATCTTGACGCCCAACAGGCAGCCCCATAGCATGGCCTCACTAGATGACCATAACGATGGTCATAACTCTGGCCATAACTACACCGCAAATACGGGCGGCCCTTCCCGCCTCCCTCTGCCGCGATGAACGGATTCCATGACCGCCAACGTCTCTTCAGCCCAGCCCGTCAGCCCAACGCCTTCACCGCTGCACGCCGTGGTGGCCGATGACTTCGCCGCCGTCAACCGGACGATTGTCGAGCAACTCAACTCCAAAGTACCGCTGGTCGAAACCATCGGTCAGTACATTACCGAAAGCGGCGGCAAACGGCTGCGCCCTTTATTGGCGCTACTCGCCGCCCGCTCGCTCAACTACACCGGCGACAAGCATATACCGCTGGCGACATTGATTGAGTTTATGCACACCTCCACGCTACTGCATGATGACGTGGTGGATGAATCACACATGCGCCGTGGCAAGAAAACCGCCAACGACGCTTGGGGTAATGCGCCTTCCGTACTGGTGGGTGACTTCCTCTACGCCCGCTCGTTTCAAATGATGGTCGATGTGGGTTCGATGCGTATTATGGCGATTCTTTCCGGCGCCACCTGCATCATCGCCGAAGGCGAAGTGCTGCAGTTGACCAACATCGGCAACCCCAGCATTTCTGAAGAAGATTACTTCGAGACCATCTTGGGCAAAACCGCCATGCTGTTTGAAGCGGCTTCCCACAGCGGTGCGGTGCTGGCAGAAGCAACGCCGGCGCAAGAGCAGGCGCTGCAATATTATGGCCGCTACCTGGGCCTCGCCTTCCAACTCATCGACGACCTGCTGGATTACCAGGGCGACGCCGAAGCCATGGGCAAGAACGTGGGCGACGACCTCGCCGAAGGCAAACCAACGCTGCCGCTGATCCACGCCATGGAGCAAGGCACGCCGGAACAAGCCAAGCTGATCCGTCAGGTGATTCGCGATGGCGGGCTTGAGCAGCTCGACGCCGTGCTGGAAATTATTCACGCCACCGGTGCACTCGACTACACCCGCCAGCGCGCCGAAGAGATGGCCGATAAAGCCCTGCAGCAATTGGACGCCCTACCGCCCAGCGCCTACCGCGACAGCATGGCCCAGCTGGCCCGCTTAGCGGTTGATCGCCAAGCATAAAAATTACTAGATCACACAGCCGAAGACTTGAAAAAACACGTCTGGCTCAGTATGATCCACCTCCGTTGTTGAGCGCAGGCAAGTGCTTCTCAGCAACTTTCGGAATATAGCTCAGCTTGGTAGAGCGCTGCCTTCGGGAGGCAGAGGTCGTAGGTTCGAATCCTGCTATTCCGACCAAAAATTCCATCAAAAACGGCCACTTAGCTAATATAGCAAGTGGCCGTTTTTTGTTGCCTATAAATTAGCCAACAAATAGGTAGCACTCGCAGCTACTTGCTATTAACAGCGCCACTCAAAAATAAAATAGCCTGCTAACAACTATGCTAAGATTGGTGGTTGCTTTGAACCCTTTCTTTCTCTTGCTAAGTGGGCCAAGACCATTCGCCAGTTAACGCATATTAAGGCCGTACTGCTGTTCGCCAGCACCATGACCGTGATGTCGGGGGCAATTATTGCGCCTGCCCTGCCGGGTATTAGCCGCCACTTCCCTGATCAGCCGCAGGTATTGATCCAACTGATCCTGACCATTCCGGCACTAATGATTACGCTGTTCAGCCCACTCATGGGGTATCTGGCGGACCGGTTTGGGCGCAAGAAACTACTGCTGGCGATGCTGTTCATTTATGGCTTTGCCGGTGTTTCGGGCTTTTTCATTGATCGCGTGGATCTGCTATTGAGCTCCCGGGCGCTAATGGGCATCGCGGTGGCTGGCATTCTAAGCATCAGTACTACGCTGGTGGGGGATTATTTCGATAGCGCCGAACGCGCCCGTTTTCTGGGGCTGCAGAGTAGCTGCATGGCGTTGGGCGGGGTGATTTTTATTAATCTGGGCGGGCTGCTTTCCGACTGGAGTTGGCGTGGGCCGTTCTTGCTTTACCTGACTGGCGTGCTGCTCTTGCCTTATGCCTGGGCAATTCTGCAGGAACCCAAATCCAGTGATAACAACAGCCATGATGCCAGCGATGCGCCGGTCAAGGTAGATATCGGGCGCACCGGCCTTGCCTATCTGATCGCTATGATCAGCATGGCGATGTTTTACATGTTCCCTGCCCAACTGCCCTTTCTGCTTTCTCAACAGGGCCAGATTAGCGGCATGGCCATTGGGGTGGCGCTCTCGATGTCAGCGCTGACGGCCAGCATCGTGGCGTTTTGCTATGGCTACTACAAGCCGTTCCTGTCGGTGATGACCATTTATGTGCTCGGCTTTTTCCTGGCAGCCGCCGGCTTTTTGGTGGTGGGTTTCACCCAAAGTTACGCCATGGCCATTGTGGGTGCAGCGATTTCCGGGTTTGGCCTGGGTGCCTTTATGCCGAATACCACCACGTGGCTGATGCGGATCACGCCTCAGCGCGTGCGCGGCCGGGTATTTGGCGGTTTTACCTCGACCTTCTTTTTCGGCCAGTTCGCCTCCCCAGTGGTGGTCGCCCCGGCCGTCATCTGGCTGGAGTCGCTACGTAATGTGTTTACCGGCATGGCGGTGGTGTGCGGCCTGCTGGCCGTCGTGCTGATCATATTGAGCAAGACGACGCTTAAGGCAGACAGCCAACTTTAAGCATCAGCACTTACGCAGGCGGGTGAATTAGCCCCACAACGCTAACCAACATCAGCACGGCTCCGAGCACTCGGAAGAACAGGCCGGTGTCCGCTTTGAGCATATAGCGGTGGGCTTTCTCGCCCGCCAAGTGGCCGATGAACGCACAGGGCAGCAGCCACAGCTGGTGGATGAGCTGAAGGTCTACACCTGCAATCAGGAACGAGACCATCTTGATGATCACCAGAATAAACCACAGCACGAACATGGTATCCCGCAACTGCGCTTTGGCCACATGCGTCGCGAACACCGCCACGATTAGCGGTGCACCAATCAGTGACGTCCCACTGACATAGCCCCCGAGTGCCAGCAGCACGTAATCCACATACTTATTCTTGCTCTTGAACGGCTTGTTTAGCACATAGCCAATGGCATAGATGAAGACGATGCCAAAGATGATGCTGGTCATCACGTTAGCGGGCAGTGTCAGCAGCCCCACCACCCCAATCAGCTTGGGAATGATCATGATTTTTAGGGCCTTGAACAGATAGCCCCAATCGATATTGCTCTCCGGCGAAGCGCCTGCCACTTCCGCTTGCTGCAGTTGGCGGTGCCCGCTCCAGGCAATCCAGCTGGAGAAAATCAGCAGATGGATGGCAATAATCGGCAGGAACACCAGCGGTTCGTTGACCACCAGGAGTAGGAAAGGTAGCGCCAGTACAGCGCCGCCAAACCCTAGGCTGGTTCTGACAAAACCGCTCCAGGCAAAGATGAGCCCGATCAGTAAATACTGGTACCAGAGTAGATCCGCCATTGAGCGTGCAGGGTCCTTAATAAGATGAGTGATTGCCCAGTTGCCACCAGCTTGGCAGCAGTGCGCGTACTTTAGGCTGGGCAAAACGATCATCCATTAATACCACAACCCCATCATCTTCTGGACTTCGAATCACCCGCCCGGCCGCCTGCACGACCTTGATCATGCCGGGAATTTGGTAGGTGTAATCATCGCCCTGGCCAAACCGGGCGCCCAAACGCGCTTTGAGCGCTTCATTGAACGCATTGAAGGGAGGCAGGCCCAGCGTAGAGATAAACGCACCTATCAAGCGGTCACCGGGCAAGTCGATCCCTTCGGCGAAGGCGCCACCCAGCACGGCGAAACCGATACCCCTTCCGCCGGGGGAAAAGCGGGCTAAAAAGGCATCGCGCTGCGCCTCCGGCATGCCACGGGTTTGGCTGAAGACCGGCACGTCAGGATGCGCCTCACGAAAACGCGTTATCGCGGCCTCCAGGTAGGCAAAGCTGCTGAAGAAAGCCAGATAGTGGCCGGGCCTGCGCTGATACTGCTGCGCCATGGCGGCCACTAGCGGCGCGATGGAGGCATCGCGGTCGCGAAAGCGCGTCGAGATATCGTGGTGAATACGCACCTCCAACTGACGCGCGGCAAAGGGAGAGGCCACTTCGCGCCAGGCCGTCGTCGTTGGCAGCCCTAGCAGATCCCGGTAGTAATGCGCAGGGTTCAAGGTGGCGGAAAACAGCACCACCGCGTGCGCAGCATTGAACCGCGCGGTCAGAAAGTCCGCGGGTATCACGTTGCGTAACCCTAGCACCGCCCGGCCGCGCCCATGGCGGGTAAGATCACACAGCGAGTGCTCGCCAAAGTGCTCTGCCAAACGGCAGAACGCCAAGGCTTCGAACAGTAGCTCTTGCAGTTCAAGGCTGGCCTGATCCGGGTGCTCACCGAGGTAATCGGTGATCGCGGCCCCCACTTGTTGGACAGCCCCCACCAGCTTATCGGGAAGCGTCTCGAGTAGCGCATAGCCCGGCGGCCCTTTATCGCCCGCCGCCTCAAGGCCTGCTGCTTTAATCACCACCTGCCACTGGCGAGCCAAGCGTCCTAACGGGCCCGCGAGGGGACTGGGCGCGACACGGCGTAGTCGATTGAGGCGCTGCTGATCGAGTTCAGCGCTATACATCCCGCGGGCACGTTCCACCAAGTTATGCGCTTCATCCACCAGCACCCCAGCCCGCCACTCGTTGGCCTGTGCCAAACCGTGGAGCAGCGCGTGACTATCAAACCAGTGATTGACGTCGCCGACGATCACATCCGCCCAGCGCGCCAGCTCTTGGCTGAGGTAATACGGGCATACATCGTGCGCGAGCGCCACCTCGCGCAGCGCTTGGCGATCGAGCCACCCCTGCTCGACGGCCGCTTGGCGCGCGGTGGGTAAGCGATCGTAAAAGCCCGCGGCCAGCGGGCAGGACTCGCCATGACAGGCGCGGTCGGGATATTCGCAGGCCTTTTCCCGCGCCACCAATTCCAGCACACGCAGCGGCAGAGTTTCGTCTTTATCACCCATACGCAGGGTGGCCAGGGCGTCTAATGCCAACCGGCGCCCCGGGGTTTTCATGGTCAGAAAGGCGATGCGATCGAGCTGCTGACGTGGCATCGCTGAGAGCATGGGAAACAGCGTAGCCAGGGTTTTGCCGATCCCGGTGGGCGCCTGGGCAAGCAGGCAACGCCCGGTGCTGGCCGCCTTATAAACATCCTCGGCGAGTTCACGCTGGCCGGGGCGAAACGTGGCGTGGGGAAACCGCAGGTTACAAAGGGCACCGTTACGGCGCTCGCGGTGGTCGGCCTCCTGCTGCGCCCAAGCGAGAAAGCGTTGGCACTGCTCAACGAAAAACGCCTGGAGTTCGTCGGCAGTGGCATCATGGGTGAGCAGGGTCTCTTTGCCGCTGGCAATCTCCAGATACACCAGCGTCACGGTGATACTCTCAAGGCTTCGCTCAGCGCATAGCAGTGCGCCGTAGACTTTCACTTGCGCCCAGTGCAGCGCACGCTGATTAGCTGCCATGCGCTCCAAGCTGCCGCGATGGGTTTTGATCTCCTCCAGGCGATGGTTCACGGGATCAAAACCATCCGCTCGGCCAGTGACAGTCAGTTGTTCATAACGACCAGAGAGAGGTAGTTCGGCAATATAGTCTGCCCCGCGTCGACTGGCGACGAGAGTGTGTCCTTCCATGCCTTCCTGGGCGCTGGGGGCAGGCGTGAAACGGTGATCGAGATCTCCCTCGCGGGCGGTGAAATCGCACAGGGCGCGCACCGCCACCCGGTAGTTGGTGCTCATACGCCAGGCTCGCCGTTGTCCGCCCAGCGTACGTAACACACCGCGACGGGCATGGCATGGCGGTGGAAAAACGTTAGCCAGCGGCGCTGGTTATCCTGCAAGCGATCGCCTGGGCCTTTGACTTCGATCATCCGGTAGCGCGGCTCGCCGGCGGGCGCGTTGGGTAGAAACTGAATCAGATCCGGCAGGCCAGCCCGATTGGCTTTTAGATCCTCCAGCAGCCGCTCAAAGCAGTGCCGCAGGTGCTCGGCGGGAATACACGTTAGCGCCAGCTCCACCAGCGCCTCATCGACGATGGCCCAGTGCACAAAGGGAGACGCCAGGCCAACCTTCTCCCGCCAGGTTGCCCGAATGACCTGGCCGTAGCGGCCGTTTTCCAAGTGCGCCAGGCAGGCGTTAAACGCCTCTCGTCGCCGGGCCACGAAATCATCGCGGTATAAATCCGCGGGACCATTGTGGAAGGGGTGGAAGAAGGCACCCGGCAGGGGGGCGAAAATAGCTGGCCAGCAAAGCAAGCCAAACAACCCTGTCAGCAGGCTGTTTTCCACATAGCAGACCGGCGCCTCGCGCTCACTCAGTGCCTCTACCACCGCGCGCTCGACACCCTGCGGGCCAGGAAGCGGTAGATTCCAGCGCTCATGGGGCGGTTCGGAGGCGCTCGGTTCAGGTGGCAGCTTAAGCCGTCGGCGCAGCCGTGGCAGCAGCCGAGCTAGCGCTTGGTGCTCCGTTTCATTGGGATGATTTCCCAATGCCTGAGCCGCTAACCGGAAGGCGGTCTGATGCTCTCCCTGCCGCTCCAACAACCGCCACTGGCGAATGCGCGCCTCGCTGCTACCCGCCTCGGCGTAGAGCCCCAGCGCCAGCGCTGGTTCACCGCGCCGCTCAGCGTCGCGGCCCAGTTGGAGCAGCAACCGCGCACGGCGCGTATCCAGCCAGCGGTTATCAGAACGCGGAGGGACTTGCTTGCAGAGTTCGTTAGGTAACTCGCCGGCATCCAGGCGTTCGCGCAGCCGATGCAGGGCCAGGTAGGCGTCCACCTCGTGGCGCGCTTGGAAGGCGCGCGATTGAAGGGTGAAAGGTACCGTCTCAAAACGCTGCAGCCCCAGCGCCGTGAGCACGAACTCGGCCCAGTCCTGGCGTAGATTGCCAAAGAACATCAGCCGCAAACGGTCGCAGGTCTCCATCACCTGGAGACGCATGACTGGATCAGGCGGGTCAGGCCACCATTGGCATAGCGGCTTAGGGGCGATCGGTTGGCTCGCTAACGCCTCGAAGAGCACGCTTTTGGCGCTGGACGCGCCGAGCCCAGCGGCGCGTATCTCTTCCGCCAAGACTTGGCGCAGTTCGGCCAGGCGCAGCTGGTTAAACAGCTCATCAACACGGATCACCGGGTCGCTATCCACCCACCCCAGCGCGATGAGCGGCGCCATTGCCTTGGCGCTGTCACCGATTTCGGCATAGCGGAGCTTGCTGAGCCGAAACAGCTCGCCTTTACGCATCACCATGCGCACCAGCAGCGCCTGCGATTCGCGTGGCAAGCGTTCGAATTGATCAATGAAGTCGCGCTCGTCGACTGACAGCAGATCGGCGTGACGCTCCCCTACCCACGCCAGGACGAAGCGAAAGTTCGTCAGGTAGTAGAAGGGATCATCGAGAGAGGCGGTTGGTGTAACGAAGGCACTGTTCATTTATCCATTATAACAGTGCGATCGTTTAGTCGTCATGAGGATCAGCGATTCAATAAGAGCGTTTGAAAGGCGTGATAGGCCGCTATCACCGTTGCCATTTGCGCGGTATGCGCCTGCACGAAAGCATCGCCGGTCACTGTCTCGTCAGGGTATTCGGTTATCAACATCAGGGGTGTCAGCTGGTCGGGATCCTCTGACAGCAAATAAGGAAAGCCATTGACGACAGGGAAGGTCAGCGCGCCCGCATGGGTTTCGAACAAGTCGATTTGTATGGCATTGAACGCGACTAAGCCTGGCACCTGGGCAAGCTGCTGCGTCACGGTGTCGACCAGTTGCTTCGCCGCCGCTTCCCAGCCCGGTTGATGGCGCAGTATCAGGAAGAACCCTTTGGGAATCGTCCACATTTCAAAACCACGCGGCACATAGCCATTCAATGGGCGCGTCCATTCATGGGCGGGGTAGCCGTGCAGGTTGATATGCAACTCGGCACCGCTGGTTTCGATCGCTTGTTCGCGGATCGCATGCTCGAAAGGGCGACCGAGCGGCTGGCTTTGCAAGTCATTGCCAAAGGCGGTGTAGCGCGCGGCGTGGTGCATATGCCGCGGCTGAGTGGCGATAAGACGGTGCTGCAGTGCGTAACCGTCAGGGTTTTCTAGCGGCGAGATGACAAAGTGGGCCCCAGGCGCTCCGCAAAGTTGTTGGGCCGCACGTAACGCCCCTACCACTCCGGAGGTTTCGTTGGCGTGCTGGCCGGCACTGATCATCACGGCACGGTCACTGCCGAGAAGATAGCGCGCCTCCACTGCGCGGCCTGCCCGAGTGGTGGCATAGAGCGCCTGACCGCCAAGGGCGGCCATGACCGGCTTGATCTGGGCAGTGCCAATGGCTTGCTGAGCGTTCTCTAGCGCGACGTCATCACGCTCGGCAGAAAAAACCGCCAAGGGGCGCAGGCTTATCTGCAGATAGGCGGCTTCCCCCTGAGTGGATACTTCCGGCACGATCTGCCCCGGCTGAATAGAACGATCACCCAGCGCAAGGCCTGCACGGCGTTGAAAATATTCCAATGTGGAAAAGTAGAGCTCTTCATGCAACGCCTCGCTGAGACTGATATGTTCGTCGTCCCATGCCAATCGGCGGTCTCTGCTCGGCCAATGTACGGTGAAATTGAGCTCTTCAAAGTAAGGCGGCGCGGGCTGCCATTGGGTGGAAGCTAACGTCGCCATCGCCGCTTGGAACAGCGCCTCATAATCGGTCTCCAGGCGTGACTCACTGACGTCGCCTTGAGGCGACGTCAACCGCAGCCAACCACAGGGCGAGTACTGCGCTTCACCCACATGATCCTGATGATGGCGGTTGGGCGCTGTCACCACATGCGTCTCCCACCCTTCAAACCTTCGCTCCACTTGCACGCGATAGTGAACGGGAGCCGTTGAGGCAGGCGTCGTTTCAACCCCTTCCCAACGAAGCGACACTCCTTGCGGTAGCAGGGCTGCCAGCGGATAGGCTTCCAGCAAAAAGCGCCGCGGCGCTTGCGCCAGCACGGGATACTCAATCACCACCGATTGCACTGACGCCCATGAAAATGTTTCCAAAAAGAAGTGCACCAAGGGTTTATAGGCACTACGTAGACGCGCATTAATCCCGGCGTCGTTGAAGGCCGTCTCCGTTGCCTGGCGCTCGGCTTCATCATCAAAAACCCACGCCTCCAATTGATAGCCTTGATAGGCAGGCGTTGCATAGGTCTCAAGGAGCGTTCTTGTGGTGCGGGGAAAGGAACGCTCAAGCAATGTTGGCTGGGGGAAACTGTTCGTCGTGTTCATAAGACAGCACGCTCAGTGAAGATACGAATAGTGGCATAAGCCGATCTAAATGCTAATAAAAGCAAACTATAGCAATGCGTACCAATACCCCATGACAACTGTCCCAGCCATAAAAAAGCTCCCTGGTCGGGAGCTTTTTTCATTTCTAATTAATAGGGCTTACGGATGGCGAGACTTACCCCACGCGGTGCTGCTTGAGTACGGTGAGGCTACGCTCTTCTTCGCTTAGCGGCTGTGCCGGTGCTTGGCGAGTGCCCACCAGTACGTACCACTCCGCTTCGGAAAGGTAGCATTCACACCAGCGGCCAAGGGCGGTGGCGCTCTCTTCGCGGCTAAAGGTGCCACAGCGAAAGTCGTTAGCGAGATGCAGCAGGTCTTGGCGCGCGGTTCGCGCACGGGCATTGCCACCGTGTACTTTTACCAGCGGGCAGCGTCGGTCATAGGCGGCGTTGGTTAACGCATTAAGCCAACGTTCCAATTCATGTGCCTGAATTCCACCATACACTGCCACGCGCGAGCTCCCTGCCCCGTTGAAAGGGCATTAGCCTGCCCGATTTACGGGCCGCTGTCACTGGTTAACCTTTGTCCGTTGATTGAGACGCTGCTGCGTCTTTTTCAAAAACCTGCTTAAAACCTTGTAACACGTTGACTACATTGACACCGATTGCCTCTACCGCATAGCCCCCTTCCATGAGAAACACGCAGGGCAAGCCTGCTTGCGCCAAGCGCTCACCTAAAACGATGAAGTCGGCGCTGGTAAAGGTGAAGGCGCTTATCGGATCGCCCTCAAAAATGTCGACCCCAAGCGAGACGATTAAACACTCGCATTCGGCTGCCTTTATTTGGGCTAACGCTTGATCTAGCGTGGCCAGCCAAGTCGCCACACTGGTGCCGGGCGGTAATGGGTAATTGACGTTAAAGCCCTGCCCTTTGCCTTCTCCACACTCATCAGCGTAGCCCAAATAGTAAGGAAAGGTTACCTCGGGGTCACCGTGTAACGAAATGAACAGGACATCGTCGCGCCCATAAAAGATCTGCTGAGTGCCGTTACCATGATGAAAATCGACATCAAGAATAGCGACCCGGCGCTTGCCTGCATCCAATGCGCGCTGGGCAGCCACCGCGGCATTATTGAAGAAGCAGTATCCGCCGAACTGATCATGAGCTGCGTGATGGCCTGGGGGGCGGCATAGCCCAAAACTGGGGTTGCCGGTTTGCAGGGTATGCTCGACCGCGCCAAGCGCTACATCTTTGCTTGCCATGGCGGCTTCAAAGGTTCCTTCTGATATCGATGTTTCCGCTGCCAGCGCGTAATAGCCTAGCTGGCCGCTAATCGAACGCGGAATACGGTCACCGCGCATCGTTCGGGCTGGCCAGATATTGGGGATGGCCTCGCCCTGATGCCCGGCGGCGCCCCATGCTTCCCAACAGTTGGCTAAAAAAGTCACGTACTGTTCGTCGTGAATCGCCAGCACCGGCGCTACCCCATAGGCAAGGGGCGTACGAATATCACCAAGCTTGGCCTGACGAAGCTGATTGAGC
Organism: Halomonas sp. UBA3074; assembly: GCF_002366715.1. Lineage (GTDB taxonomy): Bacteria > Pseudomonadota > Gammaproteobacteria > Pseudomonadales > Halomonadaceae > Vreelandella. Next base: position 57,960 of record NZ_DFBS01000042.1, read on the forward strand.
ACTAGATCAAGGCGCTCGGGGCACTCAAAGGGAGTGACCAAGGCGCCGTCGTGTAACTCCGTGCGCGCTTGACGTAAGCGGCTATCCTCTGAGTAAAACGTCAGCATGTCGGCTCCTTGGTGCTACGCCAAGCGGTAGCAGTTAATCGGTTGGCTTCTAGAGATCGTTAACCGGGTATTTCCAAGCGCACGGGCCACCGTTTGGCCCAACGGCGTTTGTCGCTCGCGGTTTGCTGCTTTAGTTGATATTCAGCCCGGCTCGCGGCAGCGCGGTCTTCAAACGGCTCGGCGCCCAGCAAGGCAACGGGCGGGTTGGCACGCGTATAGCGTGCTCCCTTACCCAGGCAGTGCGCTTGATAGCGTTTTGCCAAATCGTTGGTAATCCCGGTATAGGTACCCCGCTGACACTCCAGCAAGTAGAGGTACCACTGCTTGTCAGTTTGAAGAGGCTGCACGACCAGGTTATTCACCGCAACATACCTTTAATTTGCGCCCACTGCCACATAAGCAAGGGTCGTTTCGGCGTGGCTTCAAGCGGTTAAGTGTGGGCGCGCCATCCACGTACCACCAGCGCTCGTCCTCTTTAACGAAACGCGATACTTCTTCCAGCACGTGCCAGCGTTTACGCCGTCGCTCCCCTTCATAGCTACAAAAAAAGGCGCGAAAGTGCACTTGGCCGCGATGGGCGAGAGCTGGCTCGGCATGCACGATAACCAGCGATTTCCAGGCTGTATCGGGGTCAGGCTCCAGCACTTCTGGTCGTGTGGAGGGGTGCCAAGTGGCTAGTAAATAAGTATTAAGGCCTAATGCAAAGGCAGAATAGCGAGAGCGCATAAGCGCTTCAGGATCAGGCGCAGCGGCGCCTTGATGATAACGGCCGCAGCACTCATCCAGCGTTAACGGGCTACCACAGGGGCAACTTAGCTCATTCGTGGGGGTCATAAAAAAGCTCGTTATTGACATCTTCTATAGCCTAACCGAAACGTCCTATGCGCGTCGCTCGGCGTGTATCACTTTTGTTTCGATATTCATGACCCGTTAGGTATATAGTAGTGGGGCAACACATTCAGACGATGGAGTACGAATCACGATTGTTCATTCTTTCCAAATATTTTGGAGGTTCTCCTATGAAGGTCTTTAAACCGGAATGGCAGTGCACGTTTAGCGTAAACGAAGGCGCGGAAGAATCAGCAACTTGGAAAGAGAAAATCGCGTGGCGGCTCAGAGGCGTTGCTGACCGGTTAGAAGGCGGCGGGCGCACGGTAAAAATTGATTACCGCGTGACGCCAGCGGTTAGCCCACAGGAAGTGGATACTTGCTTAGGCAAGGGCTTCGAAGTGACTCAGCGCCTGTTGACGCAGTTAGCGCAACAACAGGCGTGCGAAGATGTGATGCGCCATGCCAAAGCCGAGCTGTTTGAACAACATCCTCAGCACTGAAATGGTAATGCCAGAAATCCCACCCCTTTAACCGGGTGGGATTTTTATTTGGCCCAAACAAACGCAGTTTTAAAAAGGCGTTTCCAGCGCTTTGCCCATTTTGTTCAGAAAATCCTCGCACGCTTCAAGCTGCTCAATATCGATATATTCATCGGGCTGATGCGCCTGGGCGATGCTACCAGGGCCAAGAATGATGGTTTGCAAGCCCTGCCCCTGGAACTGCCCCGCTTCTGTGGCATACGCCACTGCATGGTCGCAGCATCCTGCTGGCAAATGGTCTTTGGCCAAGCGAAGCACCTGGTCGTTCTCGCGATCAGCCAAGCCTGGCACTGTCACATTTAGCGGCTCGGTGATGATTTCAACGTGCTTGCCTTTGGCCTGCAGCTCAGCGCTTAGCTGAGCGCAATAGGCCTCAAAGCGCGCGTATATTTCATCGAAAGTATCCGTGGGCAGGTGACGAATTTCCCACTCGAACTGACACTCCCGCGCCATGATGTTGATCGCCGTACCGCCTTTGATTTTACCCACGTGCAGGCTGGTATGCGGCACGTTAAAGGCTTCATCGACGCGCCCCTCTCCGACCAATGCCGCCATGGCGTCTTCGATAAAGGTAACTAGCCTTGCCGCTACGTGAATAGCTGAAGTGCCTTGATTGACTTGGCTGCTATGAGCTTCCTGGCCGATCACGGTCGTACGCAGATTGGTGGCCCCTTTTTGGGCCACCACGGGCTGCATGCTGGTGGGCTCGCCCACGATCACATGGGCAGTCGTCGAGTAGTGCTCGTAAAAGCGCTTAATGAGGCTGGGCGCGCCGACGCAGCCGATCTCTTCATCGTATGAAAAGCCAAGGTAGATAGGCTGCTGTAAAGGCGCCTTCGCCCAGGTAGGCACCATGGCGAGCACACTGGCAATAAACCCTTTCATGTCGCAGGTGCCGCGCCCATAGAGCCGCCCATCGTTGCCATCGCGCAGTGTGAAGGGATCGCTGGACCACGGCTGCCCGGCTACCGGCACCACATCGGTATGCCCCGAGAGCATCACCCCACCCGGCGCATCCGGGCCGATTCTTGCTATCAAATTGGCCTTGGTGTGGCACGGGCTCATTACCCGCTCGGCGCTAACGCCGTGCGCAGTCAAATAGCCTTCCACGAACTCAATCAACGCCAAATTGGATTCGCTGGAGGTAGTATCGAAACCAACCAGTTTTTCTAGCAGTTCAATGGCGTGGGACATAACGTTCTCTTTCCAGGATAGCTTTCAACATAGCGTGTATAAATCGATTGCCGCTAACCCTATCACCCCTCAACCACTTCGCCTACTCCCGCCCGTTCCAACGGCTGTCATCAGCTATTCACTTTGCGTTCATTAAAACGTCATCGCGCCTTTCTACTGTTCAGTACATCCAAAAATACTTAACAACGCACGAAACGCCTGATGACGTTCAGGCCCACAAGGAGCCGTTATGTCTCGCTTATCACTGCATGCCCTTGCCGTTGGGGTGGCAACTGCCAGCCTAAGCCTATCTGCCCAGGCCGCCACTGACGTTAGTTGGTGGCACGCCATGGGCGGGGAATTGGGCGAAATTCTTGAAGAAATGACCGAAGAGTTTAACGCGTCACAGGATGACTACCACGTTACCCCTAGCTACCGCGGCACTTATACCGAGACGATGACGGGCGCCATTGCCGCCTTCCGTGCCAATGAGCAGCCGCATATCCTGCAGGTGTTTGAAGTCGGCACCGGCACCATGATGAACGCCAAAGGCGCCATCTACCCGGTGTATGAGTTGATGGAAGCGCATGGTCGCGCTTTTGATAATGAAGCTTTCCTGCCCGCCGTCGTGGGTTATTACACCGACACCAACGGCAATATGCTGTCTTTCCCGTTCAACTCTTCTACGCCAATCATGTACTACAACCAGGACATGTTTGAAGAAGCGGGCCTGGACCCCGAGCAGCCCCCACAAACATGGGCAGAAGTAGCCGATTTTTCACGCCAAATCGTCGACTCGGGTGCGGCCAGCTGTGGCTTTACCACCTCCTGGCCTAGCTGGGTAATGCTGGAAAACTTCTCCGCTTGGCATAACGTGCCGCTGGGTACGCTGGAGAATGGCTTTGGCGGTATGGAAACCGAGCTGAATTTCAACAATGAGCTGGTCGCTCGCCACTGGGACAATCTCCACGACTGGCAGGAAGAAGGCGTCTTTAAATGGGGTGGCCCCGGCTCCGGCCCCGACGCTGAACCGATGTTCTACTCCCAGGACTGCGCGATTTTCTTCGGCTCTTCTGCTTCACGTGCGGATGTCGCCGCCAATTCAGAATTTGACGTCGGCTTTGGCATGCAGCCCTACTACGATGACGTAGAAGGCGCACCGCAGAACCCGATCATCGGTGGCGCCACCCTGTGGGCACTGCAGGGCCATAGCGACGAAGAGTACGAAGCCGTGGCAGCGTTCTTTGAGTACCTCTCCCAGCCCGAAGTGCAGGCACAGTGGCACCAACAAACCGGCTACTTGCCCATCACCCAAGCCGCTTGGGATCTGAGCAAAGAACAGGGCTACTACGACGAGAATCCCGGTGCGGATATTTCGCTGAAACAGATGACGCTCAATGAGCCGACCGAGAACTCCAAAGGCCTGCGCTTTGGCAACTTCGTCCAGATTCGCGACATGATCTCTGAAGAGATGGAAGCCGTGATGACCGGGGGCAAATCAGGCCAAGAGGCCGCCGATGACGCGGTGGAACGCGGCAATGCACTGCTGCGTGACTTTGAATCTGCCAATCAGTAAATAAGCACTCACTTCGCCGCTTGCTCTTATAGGCAGGCGGCGAAGTCGTTTATTACGTCACGTATTAATGACGATGCTACCGAGCTACCCATGCAAACCAAACGCATGACCTTTCCAGGTCGCTGGCTGCCTTTCGCGCTGCTAGCGCCCCAGGTAATAGTAACGCTGATTTTCTTTATCTGGCCTGCGGGCCAGGCACTCTACCAGTCACTACTGCGCGAAGACGCCTTTGGGCTTAAAACGACGTTTGTCGGCCTAGAGAACTTTGCTCGCTTATTTCGCGATGGCAGCTATCTCAACTCACTGTCAGTCACGGTGGTGTTTGCACTGGGCACCACGATGTTGTCGATGACGGTGGCCCTTCTGTTGGCCAGCACCGTCAACCGGATGATTCACTCACGCAGTGCCTACACCACACTACTGGTGTGGCCCTACGCCATTGCCCCCGCGCTTGCCGGTGTGTTGTGGTGGTTCATCTTCAACCCCTCCATTGGCATCGTGCCTTATATGCTGGAAATGGTGGGTTACCAGTGGAACCACCGTAACTCGGGCAGTGACGCCATGCTGCTGGTTATTTTTGCCGCCGCCTGGAAGCAGATCTCCTATAACTTTCTGTTTTTTTTGGCGGGTTTGCAGTCCATTCCCCAATCACTGATTGAAGCCGCCTCCATTGACGGCGCCAGCCCGACGAAGCGCTTCTGGACGATTATTTTCCCACTGCTCACGCCGACCACGTTCTTCTTGCTGGTGGTGAACGTGGTGTACGCCATGTTCGATACCTTTGGCATCATCCATGCCACCACACAAGGCGGCCCGGCCCAGTCGACCAACATACTGGTTTATAAGGTCTATGCCGACGGCTTCGTGGGGCTCAACCTGGGCTCATCGGCCGCCCAATCGGTGATCCTCATGGTGATCGTGGTCATGCTCACCATCGTTCAATTCCGCTTTATCGAGCGGCGCGTCAATTATTAAATCGGCCTCGCTGGAGTATTGCCATGGTTGAAAACCGTCCCTGGGCCAATTTCTTCGCCCACACCGTGTTGATTATTGGCGTCGCGCTGGTGATCTTTCCGGTTTATATCGCCCTGGTGGCGTCAACACAGGCACCGGGTGAGTTAGTGCGCGGTACGCTACCGCTGTTACCCGGCCATCATGGGATCGAAAACTATACCCAGATGTGGCAGTCCGGCATATCGACGGCGAATTCACCGTCAGCCGCCCTGATGCTCTGGAACAGCTTTGTGATGGCCATGGCCATTACCGTAGGAAAGCTCTCTATTTCGCTGCTGTCAGCGTTTGCGATCGTCTACTTCCGCTTTCGCTTTCGGATGTTCTTTTTCTGGCTGATTTTCGTCACATTGATGCTGCCGGTAGAGGTACGCATCATTCCTACCTTCCAGGTGGTCGCAGACCTAAACATGCTCAATAGCTTTGCCGGTCTGTCGATTCCCTTAATTGCCTCAGCCACGGCAACATTTTTATTTCGCCAGTTCTTTATGACCATTCCTGAAGAGATGCTGGAAGCAGCGCGAGTGGATGGCGCCGGGCCGTTAAAATTCTTTAAGGACATTTTGCTGCCGCTCTCCATTACCAATATCGCCGCACTGTTCGTCATCATGTTTATTTACGGCTGGAATCAGTACCTCTGGCCGTTAATTATCACTACCGACCCCAACTACACCACCATTGTGATGGGCATTCAGCGCATGACCTCGGAAGAGAATCCACAGTGGCAACTGGTGATGGCGGCAGTCGTCATGGCAGCACTACCGCCGGTGTTAGTGATTCTGTTTATGCAACGCCTGTTTGTGAAAGGCCTGACCGAGACGGAGAAATAAGATGGCCAGCATTACCTTGGAAGGGCTGAAAAAAACCTATACCGGCAACGTCAATGCGGTAAAAGGCATCGACCTTCATATTGAAGATGGGGAATTTGTGGTGCTGGTGGGACCTTCCGGCTGCGGCAAATCCACCCTGCTACGCATGGTGGCAGGGCTTGAAACGATTACCGAAGGCACGCTAAAAATCGGCGAACGCGTCGTCAATAAGCTTGAGCCCGCCGAGCGCGATATCGCCATGGTGTTTCAGAACTATGCGCTCTACCCGCACATGTCGGTGTACAACAATCTCGCTTATGGGCTGAAAAACCGCGGCTTTAACAAAGATGAGATCGAACAGCGTGTGCGAATTGCCGCCAAAATGCTCGAGATTGAGGAGTTTCTAGAGCGCAAACCGCGCAAGCTTTCCGGCGGTCAGCGCCAGCGTGTCGCCATGGGCCGTGCGCTGGTGCGCGAGCCGGCGGCGTTTCTGTTCGACGAGCCACTTTCCAATCTGGATGCCAAGCTGCGCGTACAGATGCGTGTCGAGATCAAACAGCTGCAGCGGCGCCTGAGAACTACCAGCCTGTACGTGACACATGACCAATTGGAGGCCATGACACTTGGCGACCGCCTAGTAGTGCTAAATGCCGGGCAGATAGAGCAAGTAGGCACGCCGATGGAGATCTACGCGCGCCCCGCCACCCTGTTCGTCGCCGGGTTTATCGGCTCGCCCGCCATGAACATGCTGTCAGTGGATTACCTAAAGGCGCAAGACGCCAACGGCCTGCTGGATAACCTGCCTGCAGGCACCGATATCGTCGGTATTCGCCCAGATGATATGCACCTGACGCCACCGGCAGTGCCGCACCTAGCTGTCGACTCGACCCTTGCTCTGTTTGAGGCTGCCGGTGCGGAAAGTCACCTGTACGTGACGCTTGCCAATAGCGAACAGCCTACGGTGATTCGCGTTTCGGGGCAGCCGCCTGTAGCTGAAGGTGAAACCTTACGGTTTTATATTCCTCGCGAGGCATTACACCCCTTCGATAGCACCACGGGGAAGCGAACGAATACGTTCTAACTCTCCGTGTCGCCCTCCAGCGGGCCCTAACGGTTTTTAGTGACGCTAATCAGTGCTCTCGAGATCCGCGATTAGGGCCTTCATTTCGGCGATCTCTTCGCGTTGCGTTTCGATAATCGCATCGGCGAGTTCACGCACGCGTGGATCCTCTATTTGGGCACGCTCACTGGTCATAATGGCAATGGAGTGGTGCGGTATCATCGCCTTCATGTAGGCAACATCATCCACGGTCTGCTGGCTGCGCACCAGCCACAAAGCGCCCGCAAAAACCACCACGCTGCCCACCAAAATAGCCATGTTCACGCCCTTTCGGGTGTACATGTCGAGCATAAAACCCAACATGACAACCGCCATCGTGGCGCCCATTACGATGGCCATGTAGGTACGTGTCTCACTGAACGTCACGTGGTCTAGCTGGTAAGTATTTAGATACATCAACCCCAGCATGATCACCGTGGCCGCCACGATCATAGCGCCGAAGCGTACATACATTTTCATCGGACTCCTCCTTGAATCAATGACTCGTCTTACGAGCGTAGATAGTGATCTCCTCTCCTGCCAACCCATTACGCTCGAAACCGCCTGACGCAGCTCACCTCCTACCGGCTGGTTGGCACGCTAGCGATAAAGAAAACTTCGGCATGTCATCAACCTGTGATCAAACCGTCATCATCACTACACGGTACCGTCACTGTCGACTGCCACGCTGATAGCCACCTAATTCATAGGCCGTTTCGCTGACAGGAAAATTACCGATGTATAAAGCCAATATTCGTAAACTGCATGTATGCAAAGCTGCCTTTGGTCTAGCTATCGCAGGGACCGCCGCTATGGCCGCACCCGCGGCGCTCGCCAATGACGATTTAAGCAATGTGTGCCCTAACCCCATTCGTATGGCGGATACCGGCATTGAAGGCATGGGGCCGCTAGAAGACGCCTTTGGCCCCTTCGCCGAAGCATTCGAAACCACTACTGGTCTTGAGCTTGAGATGTTCAGTTTGAGCAACCGTACTGCCGCAGGTACCGCTCTTCAGTACGATGATGTTGAGCTTGTTTTCGCAGGTCCTTCTGAGTTCGTTCTGTTCGATCGCGAAAGCGATATTGAGATTTTGTTTGCCATTGAGCGCCCTCACTACGGCAGCAGCTTTTTTGTGCCTGCCGAGAGTGATATCGAAACGCTTGAAGATTTGGAAGGCCGCCGCGTAGCACTAAAAGACGTGGGCTCTACCAGCGGGCATATTTTCCCGAGTCAGATGCTGGTGGACGCCGGCCTGGACATTCAACGCGATCTTGAAATCATCATGGCCGGTGATGCGCGCATCGCCGCGCTCGTCAACGGTGATGTTGATGCCATGGGCGGCGGCAACCGGGATATCGATGAAATTCAGGCCATGGATCCTAACGGCGAGTATCGTGTGATTGCCCAAAGCGATGTACTCCCCGGCGACCCAGTCGTTATGCGCGGCTCACTTGATGACGCCTGCAAAACTGCCCTACGCGAAACTCTTAAAACCAATGCCGATACGCTTTGGAATGCGCTAATCGCCACAGATCGTAACGAAGATAAGTTCTTAAACCGCGACTCTTCACTCGGCTTTGACCGCACCAACGAAGATTACGACGTGGTACGCCGTGCCTACGAAGCGGCCGGTATCGCTCTATAACCCCACCCTTTTTCGTTTCACTTCAGCACAAGGATGTGCTGTTTTTCAGCAGGCCTCAGCATGCACATTGACCTTATTCACCTCCTGTCCTCAACGCAGGAGGTTTTTTTATGAAAGCTATTAGCGTCCACAACGTCCATAAACACTACGGCAAGTTGCACGTTTTACGTGGTTTAACACTGGAAATCAGTAAAGGCGAGTGCGTCATTTTGCTAGGCGCCAACGGCTGTGGAAAATCAACGCTGATGCGCTGTCTGAACGGATTGGCGCCCCACGACCGCGGTGATATCAGCATTTTTGGCGAATCCCTAAACGCCCTTTCTAAACCCAAATTACGCCAATTGCGGCGCAAGGTAGGGGTGGTTTTTCAACAGTTTAACTTGGTACAAAACGTCAGCGTGTTTCAAAACGTGCTGTATGGCGCCATGGGGCAACAACGTTTTGGACTGCTCTCCTCGCTGGCCTGTTTTGCTAGCCATGAATTGCGCGAACGCGCCATGGCATCGCTTGAACGCGTTGGCTTAGCGCATAAAGCTCATACTGACTGTCGCGAGCTTTCCGGTGGCCAACAGCAGCGCGTGGCGATTGCCCGAACCCTGATGCAAGATGCAAGATGCCGACATTATTATTGCCGACGAACCGGTAGCCAGCCTTGATCCAAAAGCAGGCAAAGAAATTATGGATCTGCTCCTTGAGGTAGTAGCCGAACGCCAGCTCACCGTGCTGTGTACGCTGCACCAGCTGGAGTTGGCCCAGCAGTATGGTGATCGCGTTATTGGTATGAAAGCAGGACAAATAGTGCTTGATGAGCCTCGTCAACAGGTGGCGCTAGCCACTATGCAGCAGCTCTATCAAGGCGATGTGCGGGTGGATCAAACCGCAGCCCCGAGCACTAATACCGCCGCTATCCCCTCCGTTCGTTAATATAGAGATCCTTATGTCTAACCATCGTCGTCCCATTACCCCGTTACCGCCGCGATTTGCCATGCCCACACCGTTTACCTGGGGAGTGGCGTTCGTTTTTATCGCCCTCTTTGTTCAGGGGGTGATGGCCACTAACTTAACGTTTGAGCGCTTGCTGTGTGGGGCCGTTAACCTGGCCCACTTTCTAGGACGCGCCTTTCCTCCCGACTTATCCAGCTTAGATGTTTTGGCGTGGTCTATGTTTGAAACCCTTAACATCGCCATTGTCGGTGTCACTATTGGGGTTTTGTTGAGTGTCCCCTTTGCATTGCTGGCCGCAAAAAATACATCACCAGCCCCCTGGTTACGCTCGATCACGCGCTTGATGATTGCCACCATGCGCACCATCCCTGACCTTATTTGGGCCCTTATTTTTGTAGTAGCGGTGGGGTTGGGGCCAATCGCAGGGGTATTGGCCATCGTCATGGACACTATCGGCTTTGCGGCACGCTTTTTTTCAGAACGTATTGAAGAGGTTCATCCCGGCCCCTCTGACGCATTGAGCGCCACTGGCGCCGGCAGGTTATCGGTGATTGGCGGCGCCATTTTACCGGAAACGCTGGCCTCAATGACCGCCACCAGCCTCTACAGCGTTGAAAAAGCGCTGCGTTCTGCGGTGACACTTGGTTTAGTGGGCGCAGGCGGTATCGGGGTCGAACTCGCCGCCGCTATGCGCTTATTTAACTATGACCGAGCGTTAACCATTATTTTGGTTATTTTGGTCGTCGTCATTGGTTTTGAACAACTCTCTTCGCAAATCAGAAAACGGGTGATTTAATATAACCAAATAACTAAAGCCACATTAAAGGCAAACTAAAAACCGGTGTGGAGTTACCCACACCGGTAAAGATCGAAACATGCGAGCTAGCTAAAAGCTAAAGAACTTAGGCAAATTGCTAAAGCAAAGTACTAAAGCAAAATGCCAATGCAACACTACCACTAACATCACTCTATTGATTAGAAGTGATAGCGAGCACCTAATGCGTAGTACATATCTTCTTCAAAGTCATTGACGGCATCCAGATTACGATCGTTCAGTTCGAGGAACATATCGAAATTGCTAGACAGCTTGTACATTGACCCTAACGCCCAAGCGTTGCGCTCATCACTAGCGCCGTCTACTTCGATGTTGTAGTAGTCGGCGAAGAACTTCCAGGAATCGATAGCGAAAGTAGCACCAACACCGATTTTATCGAAACCGCCACCGTTAACATCGTCATCCCCACGTGTTTCATACCCCACACGAGCAGCGAAAGCGTCCGTAAAGACATACTCGCCCGTAGCACCGTAACGCACTTCACCGTTACCGCCACCGCGTACCTTATCGTCCACATAACCAAGCGCTAAACGAGCAGGGCCTGTTTCATAGACAACGCCACCCTGAGTGGCGATTTCAGTTCCTTCATCGCTCTGCTCTGCTTCAGTCAAACCACGTTCAGAGAAGTGCTTGGCAGAAATAACCGCCTGAAAACCACTGAGTACAGGCGTTTTATAGCCAATCGAATCGCCGCGTGCTTGGACACCACCGCCAGCAAACTCATAGCCACGCTCAACGTAGACGTCGAACGGCGTCATGACGTTGCTATCGTAGAAGCTATCGTAGTTACCGGCCATGAAGGTACCAAACTGCTGGCTTTCCAAGCCCAGGTAGCTGTTACGCACTTCATCGAAACCAGATTCCTGGTTGCGCTGGTCGCCGGTAAAACGCCACTCTACGCGGGCAAACGCACGCAGATCAGAAGAAATCTGGTGACCAGCGGTAATGCGTAAACGGGAGCCGAAATTACGGAACTCTTCGCCGTTATCAACACCGTCATCAACACCGCCGCCTTCAAACCCCATGGCAATACGGCCGTAGATTTCAAGATCGGTACCGTCTTGATCGTAAACGGTGGCTGCTTGTGCTGCGGAGGCTGCAAGTAAACCGCTAACGGTCAGAGCCAGTGTCGTTTTTTTAAACATCTTGGCCGCAGAAACTGAGTGCA
>NZ_DFBS01000002.1:0-127 GCF_002366715.1 Halomonas sp. UBA3074
ATCACCTTGCCAAGGCGAGGGTCGGGATCTGGTGCGCCAGCCCGGCTGGTGGCAGCCCCATCGATCTCCTTTCCCGCTCCAGATTTAGGAACCGGATTTCATTATTTTCTTGTTCCAATAAGTCCCA
>NZ_DFBS01000002.1:155-24133 GCF_002366715.1 Halomonas sp. UBA3074
TTCGAACCCCCTATGGGACGCCATCTAGTGTTGCACATCGTTTTGTTTGCGTTGCGGGAATAGCTCAGTGGTAGAGCATCGCCTTGCCAAGGCGAGGGTCGGGAGTTCGAATCTCCTTTCCCGCTCCAAGCGCATCTGTACTTAATTTTCTTTTTTATTGATGCATCAGCTATTGGCTGGGCGTCATTTTTTGCGTGTCTGGCGCTCGGCTCGATTGCCCGACTTGAAAAAAGTCGTTTGCGCCCTAATGTTTTACCTTCTCTTCTTATTTTGCTGACAGGACATGTTCATGGCCGAACCGGCATTGTCGATCCGTGGCCTTACCAAAGTGTATGGCAACGGCTTTCAGGCGCTCAAAGGTATTGATCTCGACGTCCAACAGGGCGATTTTTTTGCTTTGCTGGGCCCTAATGGCGCCGGTAAATCCACCACCTTGGGCGTGGTCTGCTCGCTGGTGCAAAAAACCGCGGGCCAAGTGTCCATCTTTGGCATTGATGTTGATAAAGACTTCGCCAAGGCTAAATACCAACTAGGGGTGGTGCCTCAGGAGTTCAATTTCAACCAGTTTGAAAAGGTGCTCGATATCGTACTGGCCCAGGCGGGCTATTACGGTATGACCAGCCGCGAAGCACTACCCCGTGCCAAGCAGCTGCTGACGGATCTTGGCCTGTGGGAAAAGCGCAACGGCAGTGCGCGCATGCTCTCCGGTGGCATGAAGCGCCGCCTGATGATTGCCCGGGCGCTGATGCATCGCCCCAAGCTGCTGATTCTCGATGAGCCAACCGCGGGGGTGGATATCGAACTGCGGCGCAGCATGTGGGAGTACATGCGGCGGATCAACCAGGATGAAGGCACCACCATCATTCTGACGACGCACTACTTGGAAGAGGCCGAGAGCCTGTGTCGCAATGTGGCGATCATCAATAATGGCGACATTGTGCGCAATACCAGCGTGCGAGAGCTATTGGCTGAGCTTGATACCGAGACTTTCCTGATCGATTTGGCTGAGCCCGTCACAGAAGTGCCTCACATCGAAGGGTTTGAATTACACCAGATAGAGCCCACTCAGCTTTCGCTGCTGGTTCATCGTGGGCAGCGCTTGAACGATGTGTTCAAAGCGTTGAGCGAGCAGGGCATCGAAGTCGTATCCATGCGTAATCGGGCCAATCGCCTGGAGGAGATGTTTGTGTCGATGGTAGAAGGTAGCGGCCAAGGGGCAATAGACCAGCGCGTCGAGAAGAAGGAGGAGCGCGTATGAACGCTACGCAAACATTGATCGCGCTATGGACGCTGGTGCTCAAAGAGATCAAGCGCTTCACGCGCATTTGGCCGCAAACGCTGCTGCCACCTTCGATCACCATGGCCATGTACTTCATCATTTTTGGTAACCTGATCGGCTCACGGATTGGGGATATGGATGGCTTCAGCTACATGGACTTTATCGTCCCGGGGCTGATCATGATGTCGGTGATTACCAACAGCTACTCCAACGTGGCATCGAGCTTTTTTTCTAACAAGTTTCAGCGTTCGATTGAAGAGATGATGGTCTCGCCAATGCCCAACTGGGTGATTTTGGCCGGCTTTATCCTGGGTGGTATGGCGCGCGGGCTGGGCGTTGGGTTGATCGTCACCGTCGTTTCGCTGTTCTTTACGCGTTTGACCATGGAGCATCCGCTGCTCACGGTATTAGTGGTGGTACTCACCTCGGCGCTGTTCTCCATTGGTGGCTTTATCAACGCCTTGCTGGCGAACAAGTTCGATGACATTTCTATCGTGCCGACCTTTATTCTCACGCCGCTGACTTATCTGGGTGGGGTGTTTTACTCTATCTCGATGCTGCCAGACTTCTGGCAGGGCGTTTCCATGCTCAACCCCATTCTGTACATGGTGAACGTCTTCCGCTACGGCTTTCTGGGTGTCTCGGATATCCCCGTTGGTTGGGCACTGACTGCTATTTTCGCCTTTATCATCGTGTTATTTGTGGTGGCGTTAACCATGCTAGAGCGTGGTAAAGGTATTCGCAGCTAGTGGTTATACAGCACAGTAAGAGAGAGTAATTATTAATGGCGCATCGTCCAGACACGTTAGAACACGCCCCCCTGGGGCGTGACTCCGCTTACCCTGAGCAGTACGACGCGGGGCTTCTCTACCCCATCCCCCGGGCGGCCAACCGGGCGCCACTGGGTATTGATGAGGGCGTTTTACCGTTTGTGGGCGAAGATGAGTGGCACGCCTTTGAAGTCTCCTGGCTCAATAGTCGCGGCAAACCGATTGTGGCTGTGGCGCGCTTTCGGTTGCCTGCGCATTCGCCCAACCTGATTGAATCCAAATCGTGGAAGCTCTACCTCAACAGCTTTAATCAATCCCGGTTTTATAGCCGTCAGGAAGTGATGGAAACGCTGGCCAATGACCTCGCCGTGGCGGCGGGGGCTGAGGTGAGTGTCGAGCTGTTTGATGTGGATGCCTCAGAGCTTTCACCACAGCAGTTGCCGGGCGAATGCTTGGACGATTTGGATATTGCCATCAACGATTATACGCCAAGCAGCGCGCATCTCTCGGTAGGGGACGAGATCGTCGAAGAGACCCTCTATTCCCACCTGCTGAAGTCCAACTGCCCCGTCACCGGCCAGCCGGACTGGGGAAGCGTGCTGATTCGCTATAAAGGCCCCAAGATCGACCGCGAAGGGCTGTTACGCTACCTCATTGGCTTTCGCCAGCATCAGGATTTCCACGAACACTGTGTCGAGCATGTTTTTACCGACATCATGACGCAGGCAAAGCCCGTACAACTGCTCGTGCTGGCACGCTATGTGCGCCGTGGCGGGCTCGATATTAGCCCCTGGCGAGCCACCCTCGGGTTAACGCCCCCCACGCCGCTGCGCCTAGCAAGGCAGTAAACGGCAGTGTTATAAATAATAACGCGATCAATAATGACACTACCGTAGCCTCACACGATTGGACTTGGAGTCACCGATGGATGCACTCACGCTTCTTCACGAACGCAGCTCAATGGGCAAGCTGATGGAACCAGCCCCCAGCGCCGAACAGCTCAGCGCCATTTACCAGTCAGCGCTACGTGCGCCCGACCACAAAGAGCTACGCCCCTGGCGTTTTATTGAGTTCAGTGGAGAAGGGCGCGAGCGCTTGGGTGAGTTATTTGCCGAGGCCGAGTTCCAAGAAGACCCAAGCGCCAGCGATGAAACGCTTAACGCGGCGCGTAAAAAGCCGCTACGAGCGCCGATGATTATTGCCGTCATCGCGAAGGTCACGCCGGAACTCGAAAAAGTGCCTAAAATGGAGCAGGTGATCTCGGCTGGCTGTGCAGCGCACGGTATCCTTTTGGCCGCCCACGCGTTGGGGTTAGGCGCGATGTGGCGCAGCGGCAAGTACGCTTTCGACTCAGTGGTTCGCAAAGGGTTAAGCCTGGATGAAGACGATGAGGTCGTCGCGTTCATCTACCTGGGGACCCTGGGAGGGCGACACAAACCCGTGCCGCAACACGACATAGCCGACTTTGTCGAACGCTGGAGCTAACCATGAGCCTACCTCGTAAGCCTGGCGTTCCCCATCCACGTTTGCCGCTGCCAGAAGGCCAGCCAGACGATCTGGTCGCTTTTCAGCAGTGGCTGAGTGACGCCATTCCCATGGTGAGTGCGCTCGGCATTAGCGACATGTCGCGTCAGGGCGATCAATTGACCTGGCAGTTAGCGCTGGCGCCGAACCTTAACGATAAAGGCACCGGTTTTGGTGGCGCGCTGTCGGCACAAACGACGCTGCAGGGCTGGTGTTGGGTAACGCTATGGCTGCGTGAGCAGGGCCTTGCCCGCGATGTGGTCGTTGCTGAAGCCACCCAGCGCTTTCTGGCACCAGTCAACGATGATTACCGTTTGGTCTGCGCACCCACAGCGCCTGAAGGGGTTTCTCAATTAGCGCAAAAGCTCGAAGAGCGGGGGAAAGGGCGCATTGCGCTAACCCATCAGCTCTATTGCGGCGAGACGCTCTGTTTGGAAGCCAACGGCAACTACGCCGTGTTGCCAGCCTAGGGCGATGCGCCTGAAAAGGCTTGCTATTTCGAGGCTTAGCCCATAGTATATGCGCCGTTCTGTCGCGAAAGGCATCGTCTTTCAAAAGCGTCAAAACGCGGAGGGGTGTCCGAGTGGTCGAAGGAGCACGCCTGGAAAGTGTGTAAGCCGCAAGGCTTCGAGGGTTCGAATCCCTCCCCCTCCGCCACAGAATTTAGATTAAGCCCGTTGAGCCATCAACGGGCTTTTTTGTTGCCTGCTGTTTACGTTGTCTCTCCTCGATTAAATTAGCGCCATTGAATTAAACCCGTGTTTAATACTTAACAGCTAAGTGGAAGAGTTTTATCTGAGGAATAGTTATGCCTCAGATAAAACTCATTTTTGTTTTTAATAAAAATTAATAAACAGGTTATGGCGCCATAACGCCTGTTTTAAGCATTGAATCCCAAAAAGACGCCAACTAGCTTGATAGGTGCAAGGCTTGGCTAGGAAGGATTGATAGCCAGGATTGAGTTTCATTTGATGACTAAAGGAGTTGGTCATGTTCAAGAAGCTACTTATCACGGCAGCCATTTCCACCGCGTTGGCCACCACCAGCACTGCCATGGCGCAGCAGTGGGAGCACGATAACCAATCGCAAAATCAGAATAGCTATAGTCAGGATCGCAACAGCCAGGAAAATCAATGGCGTGATCAGAACCGTCAGAGCGATCGTAACCAACAAAACCGCTACCAGCAGGATCGTTACAACGACGACAAGCGTTGGCGCGACCAAAACCGCCAGGGCGATCACAGCCAGCAAAACCGCTACCAGCAGGATCGCTACAGCGACGATAATCGCTGGCGAGATCAGAATCGCCAAGGCGATCGTCACCAACAAAACCGCTACCAGCAGGATCGCTACAGTGACGATAACCGCTGGCGAGATCAGAATCGCCAAGATGATCGCTATCAGCAGGATCGCTACAGCGACGATAACCGTTGGCGCGATCAGAATCGCCAAGATGATCGCTATCAGCAGGATCGCTATAACGACGGCAACCAGTGGCGCGATCAGAACCGCCAGGATGATCGTTACCAACAAGACCGCTACCAGCAGGATCGCAATAGCAACGCTGACGAGTGGCGCAATTAATAGCGTAGCCGTTTCACCATTTACGTCAGCCGGACAGTCGATGGCTTAGCGATCGGCTGTCCTGAAAGGCGCGATCATAGAAGCACTTGGAGGGTGTAATGTTTAAAAAAATGATCCTGGCAACGGCCGTCACTACGGCGCTTGCGTCCAATATGGCGCTTGCCCAGCAAGATGATCATCGTAATGGTAACTACCGCTACGACAGTTCTGAAAATAATCAACCAAGCTATCAAACTAGCGGTCATCAAGGTAGCCAGCGCTATCAAAACGACCGTCAGCGTAACCAAAGCTGGGGCGATGACCAGCGTCGTGACTACCGTAGCGATGAATACCGTCAGGACGACTACCGCAGAAGCTATCAGTCAGATCCATCAGGTAGCGACCAGAACCGCCAGCAGAGTAGGGGCAATGGCTACCATGATCGTTCGGACCAGAGAGGCCAGCAGGGCCGTTACTCTGATCAATCACAAGCGAGTGAGCAGGAATCCTACATCTACTTCCAAGGTTACCTAGAAGGTAAGCAGGAAGGGCTCGAGCAAGGATTAATGCGAGGCTATCGGCAAGGCTACTTACAGGGCATGCAAGACGCGGTGCGTCAACAAAGTACCGATGGTCAACTAGGTAGCGCTAACAATGGAAACCAGCAGCGCTCGTCAAACGCCCAAAGCGCGCGAGGAGGAAACAACCTAACCTCCTCTAACGCGGCTAGCCGTGACGCTAGGAATGAAAATAGTGACAGTGAATCGGGTGACCAAAACGGCGCTGAGACAGACGCCACATCTGACGATAGCGAATAAGCTAACCACGAAGAAAGCCCAAGGTGCATGTGCGCATGCACCTTTTTTATTGGGGTTAATGATCGTATTGGCCGTTAGCTAAGTAAAAGCAAGCAGTTCAACGCTCGCTCGGTACATTACTTCTTCTCAAGATGTAGGTATAGAGAGTCAAACTCGCCTGCTTCCTGCAGTTTTTGCCAGTCAGGGATGGTGATCTTTCGCTTTTCAGTAACAATTAAACCGTCATTACGAAGTGCTTGTAAAACTCTGTTGACGTGAACTGGCGTCATGCCCGTGGCATCCGCTAGCTCCGCTTGCGTAATGGGCATCTCAAACGAATCATCTTCCACCAATCCCACTGCCCGAAGGCGTAATAACAACTCACAAATAATGTGCGCGATCCGCGAATAGCCTTCGCGCTGCCCCACATTCAACAACCACTCTCGGAATATGGAGGCATCGACGAGCGTCTCATGCCAAAATGCTCTAGTGAGCCGAGGATGGCGTTCAAATAAAAAATGTAAGTCTTTATGCTGAATGAAGCCCAGTTTGCAAGGGCTGAGTGAGGCGATATTAATATCAATGACTTGTAGATGCAGGCTTTGCAGGTCAGGCATATCGCCAGGTATATGCAGCGCCATGATTTGCCGTTTGCCTTCAAGTGTTAACTTGTAAACACATGAAAAACCTTCCAAAAGCAAGCAACATTGACTCGGTTCATCGCCCATTTGAACGATGTCTTGGTTAGACTTAACGTCTTGGGTTTGTACCGGTAACTCCTGAAGTGCCCGTTTTTCCTCGGCAGTGAGAGCAAACGTGCTCTCTATCTTACGTATCATCAAGTAAGTTTGGGGTGAAAGCGCAGTAGGCATGTTCGGCTCCATGTTCGGCAGGATTGAAGCCCTCAGCGACAGTGTCTCTGCTTGAATGCGACTATTAAGTGTAAACTGAGGAGGTTAGTCAGCTTATTACTAGGCTATATCACTTAATATAGTTAAGAAGTATAGAGCACTATTTTATTTTGAAAAACCTATTTTAAACAGAGACGGTCGATATCATGCTTTATTTATTGCGTAAAAGGCGGAATTAAAATTTTATATGGCAATATAGTGCTAGTTACTGGCCTCTTAGAGGCCAGTTTTTATAAATCTTTAAAGTTTGTTAATGATTGCAGTGAAGGCTGGGTAGGAGATATAAGATTTTGCTACTTTTCTAAATTAAAAAGGCCATTAAAAAGGCAAAATACCGCCAAATCCAATGCCAAGCACAGCGACAATAACAACAACGATAACGACAATAGTGGTAGTAGAGGGCATTTTCTCTTCCTTTGAGTAGTTAAGACACTTCAGTTTAGTCGGGAATGCACCATTTCACACGTGACGATTGTAGGTCAATCGCTTTTACGTCATAGCAGAATGCCTTTATGACCCCCCCTCGCGCTAGATAGGCTCGAACGCCGTCATGCTTACTCTGTATCCCGCAGCGCCTTCCCGAGACCGCCAAAGTAGTCGCTAAACGTAATGTTAATCCGTTCCCGCTGCTCGCCCTGGGGGTAAAGCCCGCGTTCGGCCTCGGGTGACGCTTTGGTACCTTTGACTAGGAAATGATTGGTAATGGCTGCATCCTGCACGAAGGCTTCAAAGGCCCGGGCGCAAAGCTCTTCGGGCTTACTGTAATAGAGTTGCCCCAGCCTTTTATCCATCTGCACCGAGCTCTGAAACAGATCGCTAGGCTGATCGCCCGCTGGCTGAATCAGTACGGCCTTGAAGCAATTTATCAGCCGTTGATTTAGGGGGTGGGGGATAGGCGTTGCATCGGCGAGCCAGGCGGTAGAAGCGAACATGCCAACGGAGGTGTCGCGAAAACACTTATTGGCGATGTAGTGATCAAAGGCATGGAACCACTCGTGGGCAATACTACCGGGGCCCGCGTTTTTGGCCAGCGCAAAGCTGCGCTGGCTGGGGTCGTAGTGGGCAGAAACGCCAGGCCGACCACCGCTGCCGTACTGCAGTGCGATTGAACCACGCAGCGAAATCAGCGCCTCTGGCCCCTGTAGTATCAACATGAGGTCGCACAGCGCATCATGAAAAAGCTCGGCGGCACGGTCGCGCTCGGCACTGGTAACCCAGCGGCCAATCTCAATAGAGCGGAAATCGAACTGGCGCCGAATCAAGGCAAAACTGCTGGCTTGCCCCTGGCGGTGGTCAGGCCCGTTGCGGTAAAAGTCCCGCGCTTCAATACTCACTTAAGATGTCTCCTTGTATTCCGCCATCCAGGCCCCCACTCATTAACCGTAACGCCTTTTCACCGCCTCATGTTCCATCGCCAGGAGAAAGATATGAGCAAGCGCATTTTAATAGTACTCACGTCTCACGATCAGTTGGGCGATACCGGCAATAAAACCGGTTTTTGGCTCGAGGAGCTGGCCGCCCCTTATTATGTCTTTAAAGACGCAGGGGCTGACGTTACGCTGGCATCGCCCAAGGGAGGTCAGGCGCCGCTCGACCCCACCAGCGACGCTGAAGACAGCCAGACCGATGAAACGCGCCGCTTCAAGCAAGATGAACAGGCTAATGCAGAGCTGGCGGCAACTCACCGCTTGCGCGATATGAAAGCCGATGACTTTGACGCGGTATTCTACCCCGGTGGCCACGGCCCGTTGTGGGATCTTGTCGACGACGCAGACTCTATTCGCCTGATCGAAACGTTCATTGCTCAGGGCAAACCGGTGGCGAGCGTGTGCCATGCGCCGATCGTGTTGGTGAATGCCAAGAACAGCGACGGTGAACCCCTCGTTAAAGGACGCCAAGTCACAGGCTTTACCAACGGCGAAGAAGAGGCGGTGGGTTTGACGAACATCGTGCCGCATCTGGTGGAAGATGCGCTACAGAAGTGTGGTGGCATTTACAGCAAGGCAGAGGATTTCACCCCTTACGTGCGAGAAGATGGGCAGTTGATTACTGGGCAAAACCCACCATCTTCCGCGCAAACGGCTGAAACGCTGATGGCGTGGCTAGCGAAGTCATCGTAAAAGACTAACGAGCACTATCCCCTTAAACGCAAAAGCGCCCCCGTGAGGGAGCGCTTTTGAGATGCCTGCACCATCCTTGGTGTGCTTTCGCCCTTCCCGAGCGAACATTCCTTTGCCACGCGATGTCCTTACCGCGAACACCATTGATGTTATATGGATACTGTTTCTTGTACAAGATTTTATCGTAAATTTCTTATACAGAAATGAGTTATCAATGTTGCCAAGCCGAATATGCTTGCCAACCTCAACGCGTTAGCCCTCGTTGAGGGGCGATAGGGTGATCGCAACCTGTGTGGCCAAACGGCTAGAAAAATTAGAAATTATAGTTGAGTGATACGCCTGTCACGGTTTGCCATTCGCTGCCTAGATCGTCAACGATGGGGCTGTCTGACGCATTGTCGGTCAAATAACCCGTGCCCACAAAGCCGGTAGCTGACCATTGAGGCGTTAGTGCGTAAGTTAAGCTGCTGCTGACCCCTAAACGCCATGAGCCGCCATCCGGATTATAGGGTGCAATGCCGCTACGCAGGCTGTCGCTGGTGGAAACCGAGAACATCGACTCCGTCCACTCTTCGTCTGCGTAAGCCACGCTGGGGATAAAGGTGAAAAACGCACGCTCACTAAGCGGTAAGCGCCAAGCGGCGGAGGCCTCGAACTCGGCGCCTTCCACATCGCCCGATACTGGCGTACTTCCCGCGAGGCTGTATTGCCACTGTCCTTGCTCCAGCGCGACGCGCAACCCGAGCGTGGCGCCGCCGTCGACTTCCTCGAATGCCGCAATATCGCCTTCGTTATCACGCCCAAAGGTATAGCCAATAAAAGGGGACACGGTCCAGTCGCCGCTGCGAATAGCGTGCCACTCGATGCCGCTGCGGGGGCTAATCGAAAGCGTATCGCCGTAGTCTAGGTTGATTGAGGGCCAAAGCTGGGCATCGTAATCGTCACTGCCCAGGTAGTCGGGCGCATACAAAACACCAGCTCCGAGACTACCTTCCCATTGTGCCCAGGCTTGCGGGGCTATTGCCAGGCTAAGTACGGCGGCTGGCCACCACTGTTTTGAGGTCATGATCGCACTCACTGTCTGTAAGAAGGGTTAAGCAAACGTGCATGATTGTATGTGTTCATTTAGAAGGTTGGCAAGCCGTCTATTTATAAGTCAAACAAGCGTTTAATAATCTTTTTTCCACTTAACTAACACAGGTTAGATAAACACACTTATATAAAGCGCACAGTGTGCATACAGCGAAGGGAATTCGCGAAAAGGAAGATCAAGCAAGGAGTGCTTGAGTAGCCCAAGGATGCACAAATAGGATATTTGTGATGTGAGGTTAAGGAAGACGCGATAAAGCTCAGCCAGTGGATGGCTGAGCTTTATTTTTTGTATGGAGCAATAAAGTAAGTCAATCGTTTGTTTTATTTGATGTCCTTGTTATTAAATAACTTTGCGGTTAGGTGCATTGCCGTCAAATTAATTATTAATCAAAAGATTATTATTTTATCACCCTTGGTGAGTTTTTGTTTAAGAAGAGCCTTGGTTAAGTCGACTTGCTAATCGCTATCATCGCTTCGCTACTGTTTAGCCCAGATTAATAAATTATTTGTGTGTTTACTAACCTAGGTTAGTTAAAGCGGGGGTTAAAAGGCGCATCATCACTCTTAAGCACAAGGAGGTGTTGCCAAGGAAGATAAAGCTAGGATGGCTTAATATTTCATGGAAGCGCAAACAGGACGTTTGTGAGTAAGTAAGATGCGGCGATCAAACCCTAGCCAGGGAGTGGCTAGGGTTTTTTTATACGCTTGTTTTATTTCTTGGTTTACATCGCTTTTAATTCGCTATTAGTGCATAGCGATTAGCTTTTGTTGCTGCTTTATGGGCAGCAAATTGGGTGAGGCGATGGGCGATAGAGCGCTTACAGCGTGATGGGGTTGCGGTCATTGGCCTGGAAATGGGAAAAAAGCTATTAAAATCAAATTATTTTCGGTTTCATAACACAGGTTAGATAATCCCGCTGCCAGAAAGCGCACTGTGCACGCAGCGAAAGGAGCTCGCGATAGGGAAAAGCAAGCTAGGAAGGCTTGTTTCACATAAGGAGACACGAACAGGATGTTTGTGGAAGAAGGTTAAGGATGACTTAGCGAAAAACCGGCCAAGGATTGGCCGTTTTTTTTGTTTCTAAAAAAAGTGACAAGCTAATGACGAAGTGATGAAGTTTTTAATAAATTGCCAATTGCTTGTTAAGTAAAAAAGAGTAAACGCGCTTGTCATCTACTCTCTTCGTTTTCACCAGCAGGCCTGGCGATTAACCTTTTCGCGAATTAGCAAGCATGGTGATAGTAGAGTGCACTTAGTTCGTTCAAGGGTACTTCAACCGCTGTTTGGCAGTTTAAGCAGCGCACTGTGGCTGTGTCTTTCCCCGTTCCCTCTAAGCGGAAACGGTTAAAAAACGTTGTTTTGGGTGACTCTGCATTACCGCAATGGCGACAGATGACATCCAAACCGTTGACTCTATTGCTAATTATTATATCGCGCACGCTGACCTCCTTCCCTTAAGAGTAATGTTGGTTCAGGCGTGGTAACTTCCGTGTCGATCAGTATCGTTGCCGATACAATTTAAGTATAAGTGCCGATAGGTTTGTTCGCCACGCGAAATGTCTTAAAAGCGTGGATAAAATCGACGCAACAACGCTCATTTAATATTTAAGCAATATTTTTTTGATTTAATAACCTAGGATAGATAAACACAGCGCTATCAGGTTCATTGTGGGCACACACCACAAGGAAGTGGAAACAGGGAAGGCAACGCCAGGACGGCTAAACGCTCTCAAGGAAGCACAAACAGGACGTTTGTGAGGATGATCAAGGAAGGTTTGATAAAGCCCCGGCCAAGGAATGGCTGGGGCTTTTTTTATACGGCTATTTTATTTTTTCGATTTTTTCTTGGCTTTACTGCTGGCAGCAGGGGCAGTGGTACTGCTTGCCTTGCTCGCTGCTTTGCTTTCCGCCTTGGTATCTTTGCCGTCATCGCTGCCGCTTTCCGGCTTGTCACTGTCAGGCTTGTCGCTGCCCTGATGGGGAAGCGGGCTCGCTTGGTCCAAGCGCGGGTGGTTATCCTGAAACTCACGTTCTAAATCAGGCATGACGTCCATCGCCTGCAGGGTCTGGGTGAGGGCGTGAATAGCCGCCAGCACATCCTGAGTGTGGCCGGTTTCCGAAATAGTGTGCATGTTGCGGATAGGGAAGCCGATCGAGGTGGCGGCACTATCGATAGAAGCCAGCACACCCGCCATACCGTCAGTACCCGTGTCGACGCCGACAATATCGCGCTGCAGCGGAATATCCTGCGCTTTAGCGGCCGTCGCGATAATACGGTTGAGCTGTTCGCTGGCAATCGAGCCCACCGCCATGGTGAAGCCTTTACCCATTTCCAGCGGCTGCATGCGCTTGTCGCCAATGCCTGGCGCGCCTACGTAGTCGTGGTTAACGTCAACGCCGATCAGCGCGTCTGGTTTCATTTCACCCGCCATGACGCGGCTACCAAAGCGGCCAATTTCTTCGTAGCTGGCAATGGCAAACAGCACGCGTACGTTTTTGGTACCGCCCGCTTCCGCGATCAAGCGCGCCACTTCGGCGGCCACAAAGCAGCCCAGCCCATTATCCAGGTAAGCACCGTAAAAGGTATTAGGGCTAAAGCCGGGGCGGATAGGGCGATCAAAAATAATCGAATCGCCCGGGCGTACGCCCAGGTTCAGCACCTGCTGCTTCTTGTTCTCACCATGAATCTGCAAATCCAGGTAGATCTGCTCTTTCTTGATCCCTTTGCTGCCATCACGCTGGCCGGGGTCAGAAAAGTGAATGGCGCCCAGTGCCTCTACCGTGCCGCCTTCAATGCAGCGGTAGCTGCCGGGGGCGTCCGGGTCTTCGCTGAACAGCTTCACTTCATGGCCGATCAGTACGGTGGGCAGGAAGGAATCGGTGTTGATCCAGATTTTGCCGTCTTCGCCAATCGAGCGCACCTGCATGCGGATTTTATCCGCATGGCCGATCAGCATGACCTTGAACATGTCGTCACGGCCGGGGTGGGTGTCCAGCACCACGCCCGCGTTGCCCTTGAACTGATGAAGGTGCCAGCCTTTAGGCGCAAAGCTCTCAAAATGCGGCTTGAGCACGCCGTAAGTCATCGCCGCTTCAAGGCCCACTGGGCTTGGGGCGGCAAGAATATCGCGCATCAGTTTGAACTGCGCGTCGGGCATTGGCTGTGTCCAGGGTTTGGAAGTATCGCTCATCGATATCGCTCACTTAGTCAGGTGGATGTTCGTCATCTCTAGTCTGCCAGATTCTCGGCGCGGTTGTAGATAAAGGCGAAGAGAAAGCCGAGCGGAAATCGCGTATTCATAAAAAGGTCTTATGCGTGTTCGCGAATCAACTGGCGCAGGGCGCTCGTCGCGGCGGAAGGGGGGTGGCGTCGACTTAAGATAATGCCTAACTCTCGGCGGATAGTCGGCTCGACAAGCGGGCGATGTTCGATGCCGTCGGTGGCAATCTGGCGAAAGCTGAGCGAGGGCAGCACGCTAATACCCAACCCCGCCGCCACCATGCGGCCCACCGTGGCGATCTGGCGCGCATCGCACAAAATATCCAGCCGTTCCCCGACACTCTGCATGATGCGGTCAATATCCTGGCGTGAACTGGAAAGCCGATTGATACCAATAAACGGATAGGCAGCCAACTGACGCCACGCCACGGCCGACTGCGCCAGCAGCGGGTGGCCACACGGGCAAACCGCCACATAGCTATCTTCAAGAACGGGTTCAAAGGTGAGGTCGTCCGCGTCGCTAGGCGGCACGGAAAGCCCCAAGTCAGCACGGCCTTCACGCACCATTTGGTTGATCTGCTCGGCCAGCACATCGTGCAGGCTCAAATTAATTCTCGGGTAGGCTTCATGAAAAAGCGTGATCACCCGGGGGAATAACCCTGCTGCCAACGTCGGCAGCGCCGCCACGGTCACCTTGCCACGCTGTTTGGAAAACTGATCGTTGAGATCCTCAAAGGCTTCGTTCCAGTCATTCAATAGCCGCACGGCAACCGGTAGGAAAGCATCGCCTTCCGGAGTCAAGGCAAGCTGACGTGATGTGCGGGCAAACAGTGCGCCGCCGACGTTCTCTTCCAGCTTGCGTAGCGCAATCGAAATCGCCGGTTGGGAAAGATGCACGCGCTCGCTGGCCTCCGCAAGGCTGCGGGAGTGGGCGACGGCAACAAAAACGCGCAACTGCTGGATGCTTGGATTCATTTAGAAAGTAAAACATAAATTAAAAACTATTCAATATACAAAATGAAACCGGCGCACCATGCTTGGCTTATCGCGATTTGTGCGTCGCGGTCACCGATCTACAACAACCCGCTCTACAATAACAAAGGCTCGTACAGCGAGCTTCGGAGAGACAATGAAAACGCTACTTACCGCCATGGTGGCAAGCGCCGCGGTGCTGGCTGCTGCCACTTCCCATGCCGATGAGCGCCTGCTGATTGGTTCTACCTCCAGCTCCTCCAGCCACTACAGCTATTTTGTTGCGGTCAATCAGATCATCAACAACCAGGTCGAAGGCGTCAGCTCTTCGGTAGCCGAAACCGGCGCTACCGTGGATAACCTGCGTCGTTTGGGGCGCGATCAGATTGATATGGGGCTGGTGACGACTAATACCGGCTACCACGCCTACGCCGGTGAGGAAGATTTTGAAGGCCGCCCGGTCGATAACCGCCTGCTATGGGTCTACACCGTCGCGCCACAAAACGCGGTGATGCGTCAGGATGCCGACGTAGCGACCTTCGCCGACTTGGAGGGCGTGCGTTTCAACCCCGGTATCACCGGCTCAGCCACTGAGAAAACCACCGAAGCGGTCATGCGTACCCTCGGCATCGAGCCGGACTACGTGCGGGGCTCTACCACCGACATGGTCGACGCCATGAAGGATGGGCGGGTGATGGGCTCGGTGAAATCAGGGGTCGGTGAGCGTTTGGATGGCTCCTCCATGGATATCGCGACGTTTACTCCCATCAGCGTGCTCTCTCTCGATGACGCGCAGGCCGACACGCTGCGCAGTGAAATGCCCGATGTGGCGATTGTCGATATCCCTGAGGGCGCCGCAGACGGTATCCCCGCTTACACCACCTGGGCGTTTGGGGTTGCCGTTCACGCGCACCCGGATATGGATGAAGAGACCGCCTACCAAATCGTCAAAGCCGTGATGGAAAACCCCGAACCGCAGGTCAACGCCTTTGCCGCGATGAAAGATGCCGATATGGTGAAGATGACCCTGGAAGTTGGCACCGTGCCACTTCATGCCGGTGCAGCGCGCTATTTCGAAGAGCAGGGGTACGACATCCCCGAAGCCTTGCAGCCCGTTCAGTAAGGCCATTGGGAGAAGATGATCATGCGTGAGACAGTCACCAAAGGCTTGGCGCTGCTGTTGGGCGGGCTAATCCTTTATACCTCCGCCACTGGGCCGTTCGAGAGCTTGATTCAGCGGAGTATCTTTCTCGCGCTGGTCATTCTGCTGGGGCTTGCGGTCTATCCCTTGGGTGATGGCAAGCGCTGGCGTCCGCTGGGTATCGCTATCGATGTCGTACTGGCAGTCGGTGTGGTGGGCGCCTGCGGCTATGTGGCGCTTAACCACGAACAAATTCTGGTCGAATTACCCTGGGCAACGCCCCGCGATATGCTACTGACCGGCGTTTTGCTGGTGGCGATTCTGGAGCTTTCGCGCCGCGCCATTGGGGCTATTTTCCCCCTGCTGGTGTTAGCGGGATTAGCTTACGCGTGGTTCGGCGCGGCCATCCCCGGGCCGCTCGGCCACCGGGGGTTCGATCTCTACTACATGACCGAAACCATTTACCTGGGTGATCTTGGCGTGTGGGGCATGCTGGTGGGCGTTGCTGCCACCACCATTGCGGCTTTCGTGCTGTTCGGCTGTTTACTCCTGCACACCGGGGGCGGCAATACCTTTATGGATTTGGCGCTGCGTATTAGCGGCCGCTCGCCAGGTGGTGCGGCTAAAGTGGCCACGGTCGCGTCCGGGCTGTTTGGTATGGTTAGCGGTAGCGCGGTGGCCAATGTCGCCACCACCGGCAATTTCACCATTCCCATGATGAAACGCTTGAACTACCCACGTCCGTTTGCGGCGGGGGTAGAAGCGGTGGCCTCCACCGGCGGCCAAATCGCACCGCCGATCTTAGGCGCGGCGGCCTTTATCATGGCGGAAATTCTGGGTGAAAGTTACCTGCGTATCGCCTTGGCGGCCTTGCTGCCCGCCATCCTTTTCTACCTGGGCGTATTTGTCACCATCCACCTAGTGGCCAAACGCCGTCAGCTACAGGTGGTGCCGGCTGATGAGCTGCCTAGCTGGGCAGACGTGATACGCCCTGAACGCATCATTCCCATTCTGGCGGCGTTGGGTGGGCTGTTTTACGGCGTGCTGAGTGGCCGCTCGATTCAGATGTCTGCTTTTTACGGCATCCTGATGACCGTGCTTACCTTTGTGCCGTTTGCACTGCTTTCCAAAATGCCGCTGCGCGAGATTCTCGGCAAGCTGGTGGCGGGCCTGGTCGATGCAGGCAAAGGTATGGTGATTATCGGCGTGCTGCTGGCCGGGGCGCAGATTCTGGTGGCGATGATCGGTATGACCGGCATCGGCGTAACGCTGGCCAGCTTGATCGTCACGGTCGGCGGCGAATCGCTGTTCCTGGTGGCCTTTATCGTCGGCGGTGTGTGTCTGATTTTGGGCATGGGGATTCCGACCACGGCAGCGTATGTTCTGGTGGCATCGGTGCTGGCGCCAGCGCTCACCACCATCGGTGTCGAGCCGCTGATTGCCCACCTGTTCGTTTTCTACTTCGCCACACTTTCGGTGATCACTCCGCCGGTCTGCATTGCGGTATTCGTGGCCTCGGGCATCGCCGACACCAACTGGCTGCCCGCGGCGGTTGAGTCGGTACGCTTGGCGGCGGCGATCTATGTCATTCCTTTCCTGCTGTTGATCTACCCAGCGCTGGCGGGCTTTGGCTCTGTCCTGGAGATCGTCTTGGCCAGTTGTCAGGGCGTCGTGTTTGTCGTTGCATTTGCTGCGCTAATGTCGCGTGTCGCCATGACGGGCAAGCGCGTCATCGATGTGCTGGGGCTAATCGCAGTGATTGGGCTTGCACTAACGCCCGGCTGGCTCACCACGCTTGCCGCACTCGCCCTGATCATTGGGCTGTTTATACGCCGCCGTGCGCTGCTGGATAGCGAGCGGGTAGCGACCGCCAGCGATCATCCCTCCCTTCAGGCCAAGGAGACACACTGATGAGCTTTTTACTCGGCAGTGGCGCGGGCTTCTCCGGTGACCGTACCGATGCGGCCGTGGCCGTGGTGGCAGAGCTGATCAAACGACAGCAACCCGCCGCGCTGGTATTTGAAACCCTGGGCGAACGCACATTGGCCGCTGCCCACCGGGCCATGCGTGAAGACCCCGAAAGCGGGTTTGAACCGCTGTTAGACGAACTGTTGGCACCGGTGCTGCGGGATTGTCTGGATCACGGCATTAAAATTCTAGGTAACTTTGGGGCCGCCAACCCTGGTGGCGCGTGCCAGGTCATTGCGGCGCTGGCTGCTCAGTTGGGCCGTGCCGACGTACGCATTGCCCAGGTGCATGGCGATGATATCCGCCAGCAACTACACAGCTTGGATTTACAGCGATGGGAAGCCGAGCGGCTGGAAATGCCCAGCGATGACGCCTTGATTTCCGCCAATGTCTATTTGGGCGCCAAGGCACTGGCCGAAGCGTTAGCCATGCAGGCAGACGTGGTGGTCACCGGGCGGGTCGCCGACCCGGCGCTGTTTTTAGCCCCGCTGATGCACCACTTCGATTGGCGTTGGGACGACTGGGACCGCCTCGCTTGCGGCATGATGGCCGGCCACTTGGCCGAGTGTGGCGCCCAGGTGAGCGGCGGCTACTTTGCTGATCCGGGTTTTAAAGACGTGCCGGGCCTTGCCACCGTCGGCTATCCGATCATCGAAGTAGAGCAGGATGGCAGCCTGATCATCACCAAGCCCGCCAATACCGGCGGCTGCGTTACCGAGCAAACGGTGAAAGAGCAACTGCTCTATGAAGTCCACGACCCCGCCAATTACCTGACGCCGGATGTCGTCGTGGATCTCACCCATGCGGAGGTACGTCAACTGGCGCCCAATCGCGTGGCGGTCACCGGTATTCGCGGCAAGCCCGCGCCTGAACGGCTCAAAACCACCGTGTGCTACGAGGGTGGCTGGCAGGGCGAAGCGGAAATCTCCTACGCCGGACCCAACGCGCTGGCAAGGGCGCAATTGGCCGCCCAGGTGCTGCGCGAACGGCTGGTATTTCGCGCCCCGGCGGAGCTGCGAACGCGTTTGGACATCATCGGCCTGGCCAGTGTGTTCGATAGCGATAGCGGCGAGCTACAGCGAAGCGCCGCGCCTTCTACCAGCGGTGATTACCGGCTGCGGCTGGCGGCCGAGCACAGCGAGCGGCGCTGGGTGGCGCGTGCCACGCAAGAGCTTTTGGCGCTCTATTGTGCCGGGCCAGCGGGCGGTGGCGGTGTGCGTCGCCAGTTCCAACGGCGGGTGTTTACCGCCTCGTACTTAGTAAAGCGCAGCGATATTCACGCCCATGCCGCGCTATTTGAACCGTCGGCCCAGGATACCCACAGGAGCGAGCGCTATGCAGCAAGCTGAACACACCTCAACCGCAGCGCGTCCGCTCACGTCGGTTTCCCTTCATCAACTGGCCCACGCCCGTGCGGGGGATAAAGGCGAGCGCCTCAACGTGGCGCTGTTTGCCTATGACGCGGATCACTACGCCACCTTGCTGGAGCAGATAACCGAGGAGCGAGTGCTGGCGCTCTTCTCCCATCGCGGCGCCAGCCGGGTGCGTCGTTATCCGCTGCCTAATTTGGCAGGTATGAACTTCGTGATAGACGATGTGCTGCAAGGCGGCGTTAACGGCGCGCTCAATTTGGATGGCCACGGCAAAACGCTGTCATTTCTGCTGTTAAGCCTGGAGGTAACTCTCTAGCCTGACCTCTCAAGTCATGCCCCCGACCTAAGGGGCCATGACGCGCTGCCCAAAACACCTTACTATGCATGAAATTGTATGCGCGCTAATCAATATAGCGTTAGCTAATATAATAAAAGCAGTGTTTAAGGAGCAGCCCGATGGCCGCAGCAACGCTAGGTTCGCAGCGCTTTAGAGTGCTATTGGCGGGCGTGTTTAGCCAGATATTGTGTGTGGGTATCGCCCGTTTCGCTTATACGCCGCTGCTGCCGGTCATGCAGCAACAAACCTGGATGGGCGACGCCGATGGCGGCTGGCTAGCGGCGCTCAACTATGCGGGCTATATGCTGGGCGCGGTGTTGGCGGCCTCTATTCGCAGCGTCTATATCAAAGACACCCTGTTTCGCTGCGGGCTCGTGCTGGCGGTGCTCACCACCGCCGGTATGGCACTTACCGAACACTTCTGGCTGTGGGCGGGGCTGCGTTTTTTGGCCGGCCTTTCCAGCAGCGCGTCCATGCTTTTGGCCTCTGGTTTGATACTTCACTGGCTGATCCAGCATCGCCAGCGCGGTGAGCTGGGCATTCATTTTGCCGGGGTGGGCTTAGGCATGATTGTCGCGGCGGTCGCGGTGGAGATGATGCTTCAGCTGTCATTGAGCTGGCAGACCCAGTGGTGGGGCTTTAGCCTACTGGGGGTGGTGCTGCTGGTGCCTGCCTGGTGCTGGCTGCCACGCCCGGAGAAGCCCATTGTTGGGCAATCCGCGAACAGCCAACCCGCCATGCCGCCCACCCGCACCTTTATGCGCTGGATGCTGGCGGCCTATTTTTGCGCCGGTTACGGCTATGTGATCAGCGCTACGTTTCTCGTCGCGATTGTCGAGCGTGAGCCGCTGCTGGCGGGGATGGGTAACTGGACTTTTGCCCTGGCCGGTTTAGCTGCCGCCCCCGCGGTCATGCTATGGGACTTGGTGGCCCGCCGCGTGGGTTACCTCGGGGCGCTGATCATTGCCATGGGCATTCAGGTCGTCGGCATCGTGCTGCCTGCCATCACAGCCAATGCGGCAATCGTGCTGCTAAGCGCCGTGCTCTACGGCGGCACTTTCCTGGGCTGCGTGAGCCTGGTGCTGACCATGGCGGGGCGGTTGTACCCCTCAAGCCCCGCGCGGCTGATGGGGCAGATGACGCTGGCCTATGGGGCCGCGCAAATCTGCGCCCCGGCGCTCACCGGCATGCTGGCCGAAGCCTCTGGCCATTACGGCGTCGGGCTTTGGCTGGCCGGTGGGTTTGTGACGCTTGGTGCCATCCTGCTGGCCTGTTTACGCCGGGTAGATCAAACCGCCCAACGGCTGGACGCTGCCGCCAAGGCGGCGGTTTATGCTTAAACTCTATAGGGCGCTTAAACCCTAGCGGGCGCTTATACCGAGGACGCGCCTAGACCCGAGTGGGCATTGCCAGCGAAATCCTTTAGGATGAGCGCCTTTTTTCTGACGGGATACGGGCAATGACCACTTCTGGGCAACCTCGCACTCAGTGGCTAGGCCGCTGGGGGTTCATGTTGGCAGCCACCGGTTCGGCGGTGGGGCTGGGCAACATCTGGAAATTCCCCTATATCACCGGTGAATTCGGCGGTGGTGCCTTCGTGCTGGTGTATCTGGCCTGCATTTTTGCCGTGGGCGTGCCGGTGATGATGACGGAAATCGCCTTTGGCCGCCGTGGCCGGGGCAGCCCGGTGGACGCCCTTCGCCGCGTGATCAATGAATCAGGGCGCTCTTCGGTGTGGTCGCTGATTGGCTGGATGGCCATGCTCTGCGGCTTTATGGTGCTGTCCTTTTATGTCGTCGTGGCGGGCTGGTCGTTTGCCTATCTATGGAAAATGCTGACCGGTGGCCTCTCCGGCAGCAGCGTCGACGATATGGCGGCCGTGTTTGGCGCCAATAACGCCAATCCTCTAACGCTCGGGTTTTGGAGTACCTTGGTCACGCTATTGACCATGCTGATCGTAGGCAAAGGCGTACAGAAGGGCATCGAGAAGAGCGTGAGCTGGATGATGCCGGGCTTGGTGATCATGCTGGTGGTGCTGATTGGCTTTGGCCTGTTTTCCGGCGGTTTTGGCGCGGCGGTTAACTTTCTGTTCTCGTTCAACGCGGGCAGCCTTTCCAGCGAAGGCCTGCTGGCCGCGCTGGGTCACGCCTTCTTTACCCTTTCGCTGGCCTCGGGGGCGATTCTTACCTACGGCAGCTACTTACCCAAAGAGGCTTCCATTGGCCGCACCACCGTCAGCGTTGCCGTGGCGGATACGGTCGTGGCCTTGATGGCGGGGTTGGCGATCTTTCCGGTCATTTTTGCCAACGGTATGAACCCCGGCCAAGGCCCAGGCTTGATCTTCATGAGCCTGCCGCTGGCGTTCCAGGCAATGCCCCTGGGCACGCTGTTCGGTATTTTGTTCTTCTTGATGCTCTCCATGGCCGCGCTCACCTCCGCGATTTCCATGGTCGAAGCCACGGTTTCCTGGCTGTGCGATAACAAAGGCCTTTCGCGCCCGGCGGCCGCGTGGGGCACCGGTATCGTACTGTGGTTGATCAGTACCCTGGCGATGCTGTCCTTCAACCTGGGCGCGGAGTGGACCCTGGCAGACAAAACCTTTTTCGGCTGGCTGGATTACCTGACCTCGCGTTGGATGATGCCGCTGGGCGGCCTGGGCATGGTGGTATTGGCGGGCTTTGTATTGAAGAGCGACACTTTCCGCGAGGAGCTGGGGCTCTCACCGCTGCCGTATGCACTGTGGCTGGCCATGGTGCGCTACGTGAGCCCGCTCGGCATTGTGGTGATTTTTGTCGATGCTCTGGGTATCTATCAGGTCTCGTTTGCCGCCCACTGGCCGTGGCTGTTGGCGATTCTGGTGGTGATGGCAGCGCTAGGGGAAAGCCTAAGCCCGCGGCTGCGCTCGGCGCTTCGCACTGGCTAGGGTGTGTTGCTCGCGCTGCTTTGCCTTTTCCTTCGCCTCGGCGGCGGCCACCGCGCCGGGGTGAGTGCCCACTTTCATCAGCTCATCCCAGCGCGTGGTAAACCTGTTGGAACGGTGAGCGCAGCGTAGCTGCCAAGCCGCGGGGGCATCGGTCATGCCAAAGCTAATGGTGCCTTGCCCCATCTGCTGATTGATCTGATCGACCGTGGCCATCAAAAACGGATGCCGATCACGGGCCGGGGGATGCAGTAGCGAAAGCTGATGCTCTTTAGCATCGACCAAATCGAGCAGCATCACACCGGCTTTCATAAACCGAAAGCGGGGGCGGTGAATCTGCTCCAGCCCCTGGCGTACGGCCTCGAGAATCACGCGCGTATCGTCGCTGGGCGAGTGCAGGGGTATCAGCGCCTGCGGAAAGTATTGCGGCTGGTCGCGGCGGTGGCGATTGGTGTTCAGAAACACCATCACTGCACGCGCCATGCTGCCCTGTTCACGCAGTTTTTCAGCGCTACGCTGGGCGTGGCGGCGCAGCGCGTTGTGCACTTCGGCAAACTCGCCGGTCGGTTGGCCAAACGAGCGCGAGGTCATAATGCGCTGGCGCGGTTGGTCCAGCGCGTTCATTTCTAGGCAGGGCGTGCCGCGCAACTCCAGCGCCGTGCGGGCCAGCACCACCGAAAAACGCTTACGCAGCCATTTTTCATCGCTTTCGCGTAAATCCCAGGCAGTGTTGATATCGCCAATGGCCAAACGCTCGGCCAACCGACGCCCAACGCCCCACACACTGCCCACCGGGGTGCGCTTTAGCAGCGCCTCGGTGGTGTGGCCCTGCCCCTGCAATAAGCAAACGCCTTCATAGTGGGGGTCTTGCTTAGCCAAATGATTAGCCAGCTTGGCCAGCGTATGAGTCGGGGCCAACCCCACACAGACCGGCAGGCCCAGGTGGCGGCGAATACGCTGGCGCAACTGCTTCCCCAGCGCCTCACACTGTTGCGTGGTAAAGCCATCTAAGTAGATGAACATTTCATCGATCGAGTAGGGCGCGATCTCTGGGCAGGCGTCACGCAACAACTGCGCTAACCGCGCCGACACATCGCCATAAAGCTCATAATTAGACGAGAGCAGATGAATCTCGCCACGCTGGCGCAGTCCCTCCAGTTTGAAGGCGGGCGTTCCCATCGGAATATCCAGCGCCTTCAACTCGGCAGAACGGGCGATCACACAGCCATCGTTATTCGACATCACGCCCACCGGGCGGCCTTCTAGGTGGGGCTGAAACACCCGCTCACAGCTGACATAAAAGTTGTTGGCATCGACCAGGCCAATCATCGTACGTACTCGTGTATGACCGCGCGCACCACGCCCCACAGTTTGCAGTCGCTGCCTTCAAGGGGCAGAGGCGGGTAGTGCGGGTGAGTCGAGCATAGATGCGGGGTGCCCTGGTAAAGCGAGTAGCGTTTAATCAGCACTTCGCCTTCCAGCATCGCGACCAGAATATGCCCCAGGCGCGGCTCGATCCCCCGGTCCACAACGAGCAGATCGCCCTCAAAAATCCCCCAGCCTTCCATACTGTCGCCGGTAGCGGTGACATAAAACGTCTGGGTAGGGTGTTTAACCAGACGCGTGTTGAGATCCAGCGTGCACGGCTCGTAATCCTGCGCAGGCGAAGGAAAACCGCTAAAACCAGCGCGGCCCAAAAAAGTTAAATGCGGCAACGGCTGAGCGCTTAACGGCAAAGCGGGGGTAAAGTGAAAAGACTGGCCCGGCATTGTCGGTATCCTGACTCTTAAAATGTTGTATGAATATACAGTATTTTTCAGAGTGAAGGAAAATGCAAATTGATGGGAAAAGGAGCTCTCTACCTCCCCATGTCATTGCGAAGAGCGCCAACCCTCCCCATGTCATTGCGAGGAGCGCCAACCCTCTCCATGTCATTGCGAGGAGCGCAGCGACGTGGCAATCTAAACCAGCGGCGGCAGGAAACCCCGAG
>NZ_DFBS01000002.1:24186-82893 GCF_002366715.1 Halomonas sp. UBA3074
CGATGACACTTCATCTGTCATTGCGAAAAGCGCCAACCCTATCCATGTCATTGCGAGGAGCGCAGCGACGCGGCAATCTGCATCTGCGGTGGCACGCTCGCCCAAGATCGCCACGCTTCGCTCGCGATGACACTTCATCTGTCATTGCGAAAAGCGCCAACCCTCTCCATGTCATTGCGAGGAGCGCAGCGACGCGGCAATCTGCATCTGCGGTGGCACGCTCGCCCAAGATCGCCGCGCTTCGCTCGCGATGACATGAAAATATGCCTCCGCGATGACACCTCTCCATTAGTACGGAGCAAGCTCTCGCCATTCAGGATTAAACGCATCAACCAGAGCGTTCTTACGTTGGCGTGACCCAGCTTTAAGCTGTTTCTCGCGCCGTATAGCGTCTTCTATGCTACTCGACTCTTCTAGCCATACCAGTTTATGGCAGCGGTACTTTGAGGCGAACCCTGGTGTTAAACCCTGACGATGTTCATAAAGCCTACGCTCGAGGTTATTCGTAACACCTATATAGAGAACGCGGTGAGTATGATTAGTCAGCATATAGACATAATAGAGATTGTTGGCTGTCGACATAATTTGACCCAGCGGCAACGAGTTTTTATTAAGCGTACTTTATTTTGTTCATAATAACGAAAGGAGATAACTCGCAAAACACACTCCCCATTTCATTACGAGGAGCTTTATTCCCCCATGTCATTGCGAGGAGCGAAGCGACGCGGCAATCCCACCCAGCGGTGGCATCTTACCGTCAGATCGCCACACTCCGCCTGCATCGACAAAGCACAGCCCGCCGAGATTGCGTCACTACGTTCGCAATGACAAAGCAGGGCACTCCCAACGACACCACCCCATGTCATTGCGAGGGGCTTTATTCCCCCATGTCATTGCGAGGAGCGCAGCGACGCGGCAATCCCAACCACCGGCTGCACACTACCCCAAGATCGCCACACTCCGCTTGCATCGACAAAGCACAACCCCCGAGATTGCGTCACTATGTTCGCAATGACAAAGCAGGGCACTCCCAACGACACCACCCCATGTCATTGCGAGGAGCGTAGCGACGCGGCAATCTGAACTAGCGGTGGCAGGAAGCCTGAGGTACTTCATTGCTTTCCCAAAGAAGTAAGAAAGAGAGTGATCGTAATGCCAGAAGGGCGTTGGAAGAAGTGAAAGATGCCAGCGACTTGAGAGCTAGGCAGCATGGCTCTTCAGCAACGGCCAGGCTCCTTGCTTTGACGCGTCAAGAATAACAATTTCAACAATAGAACCGTCATCGGCATAACTGATATGCGTAAACCAGTCTTGAGAAACCTCTTTGTCAATAGGCTTCTCCGATAGATGGAGCACCAAAATATCATCGGCCTCATCATAGGTCGTTCTCATGACATTTCCTCCCATTCAAAATGGTGCATCACCGTCTTTACAATGAGCTGATCTTCCAATACTACTGCAGCACACACAAGGTTGTCGGTGCGCTGCACGAACGCTTTAGCTATCCACAGTCTAGTTTCATCTTTAAAGCGTGTCTTGCCTGTTTCCAACAGTTCACTGAGTTCTGCTTCGTTTAGGCCCCGCTGCTGCATACGCTTTCTTGCGTGGCGAGTGATGTATACTTCACGATTAAAGCGTTTGGAATACATGGTAGCCGCTCGTTAGGTTAAGCATTATTAAGATAAGCGTTATTCTTCTCCATGTCATTGCGAGGAGCCCTATTCCCCCCTGTCATTGCGAGGAGCGCAGCGACGCGGCAATCTCACCCAGCGGTGGCAGCTTACCGCCAGATCGCCACACTCCGCCTGCACCGACAAAACACTAACACCAAGATTGCGTCACTACGTTCGCAATGACAAAGCAGGGCACTCCCAACGACACCACCCCATGTCATTACGAGGAGCTTTATTCTCCCATGTCATTGCGAGGAGCGCAGCGACGCGGCAATCTCACCCAGCGTTGGCACACTACCCCAAGATCGCCACACTTAGCTGCATCGACAAAGCACCAAAACCAAGATTGCGTCACTACGTTCGCAATGACAAAGCAGGGCATTCGCAATGACAAAGCAGGGCACTCCCAACGACACCACCCCATGTCATTGCGAGGAGCGCAGCGACGCGGCAATCTGAACCAGCGGCCGCACACTATACCCAAATCGCCACACCCCGCTAGCGAACACACTTCACCCGTCGCAACATGAAGCAGACTCATGCACGACCTGACGCGGATGCGATGAAAGTCGTGGCAGGCTGCGTTATGATAGCGCCCTCGCTTCTTCCATGATGATCCTTTCTCGTTACGAGGTTCCCGCCGATGTTCAGCCGTGATATGACAATTGCCGGATTCGATGATGTGCTGTTTGATGCCATGCAGAAAGAAGTGGCGCGCCAGGAAGCCCACATCGAACTGATTGCTTCTGAAAACTACGCCAGCCCACGCGTACTGGAAGCCCAGGGCAGCCAGCTGACCAATAAATACGCTGAAGGCTACCCCGGTAAGCGTTACTACGGCGGCTGTGAATTCGTCGATATCGCTGAAAATCTGGCGATCGATTACGCCAAAGAGCTGTTCGGCGCGACCTACGTGAACGTTCAGCCGCACTCCGGCTCGCAAGCCAACAGCGCCGTTTTCCAGGCACTGGTCAAGCCAGGCGACACCATTCTAGGCATGAGCCTGGATGCCGGTGGCCACCTGACCCACGGCGCCAAGCCAAGCTTTTCGGGCAAGCACTACAACGCCATCCAGTACGGCCTCAATGACCAAGAGTTGATCGATTACGATCAAGTGGCCCAGCTTGCCCGTGAGCACAAGCCGAAAATGATCATCGCCGGTTTCTCAGCCTATTCACAAATCGTCGATTGGGCCAAGTTCCGCGAAATCGCCGATGAAGTAGGCGCTTACTTACTGGTGGATATGGCCCACGTCTCAGGCCTGGTCGCGGCGGGTGTTTACCCAAGCCCCTTGCCCCATGCCCACGTGGTCACCTCCACTACCCACAAAACCCTGCGCGGCCCGCGGAGTGGTGTGATTCTCTCGGCCGAAAACGACGCCGATATCGAGAAGAAGCTCCAATCCGCCGTATTCCCCGGCGGCCAGGGCGGCCCGTTGATGCACGTGATTGCGGCCAAAGCCGTGTGCTTCAAAGAAGCCATGTCGCCCGAGTTCAAAACCTACCAGCAGCAGGTAGTCAAAAATGCCCAGGCCATGGCCAAGGTGTTTATCGACCGCGGTTACGACATCGTCTCTGGCGGCACCGAAGACCACCTCTTCCTGCTCTCGCTGATCAAGCAAGGCGTAACGGGTAAAGACGCCGATGCGGCGCTGGGCCGTGCCCACATCACCGTGAACAAGAACGCTGTACCGAACGACCCACAAAGCCCGTTCGTCACCTCCGGCCTGCGCATCGGCACCCCGGCGGTGACCACGCGCGGCTTCGGTGAAGAAGAGTGTACTCAGCTGGCTGGCTGGATCTGCGACATTCTCGATGTGCTAGCCAAAGGCGAAGACACCAGTGCCATCGAAGCGAAGGTGCTGGATAAAGTGGCTGAGGTTTGCGCGCGTTTGCCGGTTTATAAATAAGCAAACACGGTAGCTCGATCGATCCTGATCGCCCAATGATTTGGGCTTCTACGGAAAACTGGTGGGTTCACCCAGCCCCTGTAGGAGCCCGACTTGTCGGGCGATTAGGCTATCTAGAAGCATTCACCTTCGGTGCCTTGATGCTTGCTGATCGCCCAATGAATTGGGCTCCTACGGAAAACCGGTGCCTGCACCCAGCCCCTGTAGGAGCCCGACTTGTCGGACGATTAGGCTATCTAGAAGCATTCACCTTCGGTGCCTTGATGCTTGCTGATCGCCCATTGAATTGGGCTCCTACAAAAAACCGGTGGTTGCACCCAGCCTTGTAGGAGCCCGACTTGTCGGGCGATCAGGCTATCTAGAAGCATTCACCCTCGGCGCTTCGATGCTTGCTGATCGCCCAATGAATTGGGCTCCTACGGAAAACTGGTGGGTGCACCCAGCCCCTGTAGGAGCCCGACTTGTCGGGCGATTAGGCTATCTAGAAGCATTCACCTTCGGTGCCTTGATGCTTGCTGATCGCCCAATGAATTGGGCTCCTACGGAAAACCGGTGCCTGCACCCAGTCCTTGTAGGAGCCCGACTTGTCGGGCGATCAGGCTAGCTATTAGCAATTACCTTCGGTGCTTCGATCCTTGCTGGTCGCCCAATGAATTGGGCTCCTACAGGGCAGTCAGGATGCCAACTCATACAATCACTCGATTAGCGTCGTTCGGCGTTAACCAACGGGCGTCCCAAAAGCTATAATCGCCGATTTGGTTAACCAACCCAGCCCTTAACGGATTCGCGACGATGTAACGTGCGGTATCCCGCACGCCGTCCTCTTCGCGAATTAACCGGTCATGAAAACCGCGCTGCCAAACCGGCTTGCCCAAAGCCAACGATACATACGATTTATACAGTTTCACTGCCTGTGAAAGGTCGCCTTCTAACGCCAATAGCCAATGAATATGGTCGGGCATTACAACGTATGCCCAGGTCGTTGCATGCTGGCACACGGAAGGTTGGGCAAACGCCCGTGCCGCCGCGCAGCCACGCGTAAAATCCAGAAAATAAGGCGATCGGTCAGCCGTCACCACTGTTATCAGGTAATAGTGGCCCAGCAAGCACCGCCGCCCCCTCCTCAGCGCATGACCCCGTGGCATCTCTACTCCTCTCTACACGTTATGCGTGAGTTCCTGCACCTAGCCCTTGTAGGAGCCCGACTTGTCGGGCGATCAGGCTCTTACCATACCCGGTGCCTGCTGGCTTACAAATAGGTGGAGCAACTGCGATGCGAAACCATGATGGAGGGAGACTTCAGCTCGCGGTCCGTTGATTTCTCTACCGGTACTGGTTTCTCATAATAAACGACAATGCTCTATGGGGGGAGACTTCATACTGCAGTGGTGCGGTGTGCGCCTCTACCCCCGGTAGGGGCGTTTCTGTTATGCTGCGGCATTCATTTTCTGCGCTTGACTCCTCTTCGATTCAACGGTGAACCCTTCATGGCAAAGCAACAGGAAGCAACGGATTTGCAGCGGGCGTTAAAAGCCTGCAAAGGTTCGTTCTTGTCGGTGGGCTTTTTCAGTATGTTCGTCAACTTACTGATGCTTGTTCCTCCCTTGTACATGTTACAAGTTTACGATCGGGTGCTTTCCACCCAAAGCGTTGACACCCTATTAATGCTTACACTGGTCGTAGTGTTTCTCTTTATGGTCATGGGAGGCTTGGAACTAGTACGCTCGCGAATCTTAGTGCGCGTAGGTAATAAGCTAGATACTACTATTAACGAACGCCTGTATGGCGCCATGTTCCGCCGTAGTTTAGTCGCGCAGGGCGGCCAAAGCGCTCAACCGCTGAGCGATTTGACCAGCCTGCGCCAGTTCCTAACCGGAAACGGCTTGTTCGCCTTTTTTGATGCGCCCTGGGTGCCCGTTTACCTCGGCGTACTGTTCATTTTTCACCCCTGGTTAGGCGTGTTTGCCACCTGTGCGGGCATCATTTTGCTAGGGTTGGCCATTGCCAATGAGAAAGCCACTAAAAAGCTGCTTGCCGAAGCCAACAGCGAGCACATCCAAGCGCAAAACCTAGCCAACTCAAATTTACGCAATGCTGAAGTACTGCATGCCATGGGGATGCTGCCCGGCATCATGGGGCGTTGGTCCAAGCGCCATCACGAATTCCTATCGAAACAGTCCCAGGCCAGCGACAGGGCCGGCGCTTTAACCAACACTTCAAAAGTGCTTCGGTTATTGTTCCAATCCTTGATCTTGGGTCTCGGTGCGTTTCTCGTGCTTCAGGGCGAAATGACTCCCGGCATGATGATTGCCGGTTCCATTCTTATGGGGCGTGCACTGGCGCCTATCGACCAAATGATTGGTGGCTGGAAAGGCTTTGTCAGCGCACGCGGTGCTTATGAGCGCTTAAATGAACTGCTGACGCAGATCCCCGGTGAAGAGCGCAAAATGTCGTTGCCTGCACCGCAGGGTGTGGTCGCGCTAGAAGGTGTCGCCGCTGCACCGCCTGGGTCGCGTATGGCGACTATTCGCGGCATTAATTTCAGCGTACCGAAAGGCGAACACGTGGGTATTATTGGGCCTAGCGCCGCGGGTAAATCTACGTTAGCGCGGGTGCTGCTGGGTATTTGGCCCTCTCAAGTCGGTGATGTACGCCTGGATGGCGGGGCGATTACCCAGTACAACCGCGACGAAATTGGCCCCTATATTGGTTACCTGCCCCAAGATATCGAACTGTTCGACGGCACCATCAGTGAAAACATCGCCCGCTTCGGCAATATCGACCCG
Organism: Halomonas sp. UBA3074; assembly: GCF_002366715.1. Classification (GTDB taxonomy): domain Bacteria; phylum Pseudomonadota; class Gammaproteobacteria; order Pseudomonadales; family Halomonadaceae; genus Vreelandella. Next base: position 30,555 of record NZ_DFBS01000002.1, read on the forward strand.
CAGAAAGTCGTCGAGGCCGCCAAAAAAGCCGGTGTGCACGAAATGATCCTGGAATTATCCAACGGCTACGACACGGTCATCTCCGCTTCCAGCGGCGCGCTTTCCGGCGGGCAGCGCCAACGGGTAGGGCTAGCCCGTGCGTTATACGGTAACCCGGTGCTGGTGGTGCTTGATGAACCCAACGCCAACCTGGACGATGCAGGCGAACGAGCGTTAGCCATGTCGATCGCCCAGCTCAAAGCCGAAGGCACCACGCTATTTGTGATCAGCCACCGCACCAGCGTACTGAAAAACATGGACAAGCTACTGGTGATGAAAGAAGGGCAAGTCAGCATGTTTGGGCCACGTGACCAAGTGCTTGCCCAGTTTGCCAAAAAGCCGCGTGAACAAGTCAGCCAGCAAAGCACGGCCCGCCTCTCAGCTATCCCCGGTGGCCGCGGTAATGAGGAGAAGTCATGAGCGATGAAAAACAGAAACTTCCCTCTTCCGAGATCGATGTCACTCCCAATAGGCCGGTGATGATTGACGGCGAAGCTAGCGAACAACTGCCCACTAGTGACAAAGGCTACCGCAAGCTAGGCTATGCCATCCTAATTTTTGCCCTAGGTGGTTTTGTGTTGTGGTCGCTCACTGCCTCGTTAGCCGTGGCAGTAGTCGCGCCGGGTAGCGTCTCGATTGAATCTTTCAAGCGCACCGTACAGCACCTGGAAGGCGGTATTGTTGAACAACTGCTAGTGGAAGATGGCGATAAAGTAGAAGCGGGCGACACCCTGGTAGTGTTAAGCGACACCCAGGCCAGCTCACAGCTTGCCATTGCACGCTCCCAGTACCTGATTAATCGTGCCATGGAAGCCCGCTTGCTTGCTGAGCAAGAAGGGGCGGACATGATGGAAATACCTGACGATATCCAAGATGCCGACAACCCGCGTGTGCAGCAAGTCATTGCCGTGCAACAGAGCCTATTTGCCGCTCGCCGTCAGTCGCTGAAAAGCACCCTGCAAGCGCTGGACGAGCAGAGTGTGCAGATGCGTGAACAGATCGAAGGGCTAGAAGAGCGGATCAGTGTTAATACGCGTCGCGTTAGCTCCTTACGTTCCGAAGCCGAAGATTTCCGCTCGCTCTATCGCGAAGGCCTGGGTGATAACCAACGCCTACGCGAGCTAGAACGCCAAGTGCTGCAATACGAAGGCGACAATGCCGAGTTTCGCGCCAACATTGCCCAGCTGCGCTCGCAAATCAGCGAAAACAGCATGGAGCGTGAGATCCAGCAACAAGAGTTTCAGAAAGAAGTCGGCGAACAGCTGCGTGACGCACAGGCACAAATTGCCGAAGCAGAAGAGCAGATCATTTCGTTGCAGGATCAAGTAGAGCGCTCCGAAGTCACCGCGCCGGTTTCCGGTACCGTGGTCGGCCGCCAAGTGCATACCGTAGGCGCCGTTATCCGCCCCGGCGATACCATTATGGATGTCGTGCCTTCCAACGATGGATTTGTGGTAGCCGCACGTATTCCAACGCGCGATATCGATAATATTTTTGTAGGCCAGTTTGCGGAAATACGCTTCAGCGCCTTCAACCAGCGTTTAACCGATGTGATCGATGGTGAAGTGATCCACGTCAGTGCGGACAGCTTCGAAGATGAAGCCACTGGCGAACAGTACTACCGTGCACGCGTACGCGTAACCGAAGAAGGCCGTGAAGACATGACAGAACAAATGCAGCTGCTTTCCGGCATGCCCGCCGAAGTAATGCTGCGTACCGGAGAGCGGACGTTTGCCAGCTACATTGCCAAACCGATCTCCGATATGTTGTCACGCGCCATTCGAGAGGATTGAGTATCAGTATGTTGCTGACCAAAACTGCCAAGATAGCACCGCTCGCGCTAGCCATTATCGTGGTCAGCCACCCCCTTTATGCCCAGCAAGCGTACGCCCAGCAAGACATGCCAGCGGGTGCAGCTGCGATGGAGGAGCTCTCCGCGCTAGAAGAGACGGCTGATCTGCCCGCAGAGTTGCCCTCGCTACCAGCACTCTTTGGTCTCGCGCTTAAGAACGATGCGGATCTTGAACGCCAGCGCTATGAGCTTGAAGCCACTCAGGAAGAAATTCCCATGGCGCGTTCACAGCTATTGCCGCAAGTCAGCGCCACAGGCGGTTACCTATGGCAAGATTCTACCAATATTCAAACCTCGCCTGATGATTTTGGCCTTGACCAACCATCACAGCGCCCCGGTGAGATTGAAGAAAACTACTGGCAAGTACAGTTGCAGCAGCCGCTATTCAGTTTAGAGCGCTGGCGCGGTATGGATGTCGCCGATGCCCAGGTAAACGCCGCCGAATTGCAGTTGGCCGTCGTTGAGCGTGACTTGGCGCTTCAAGTTAGCGAAGCGTACGTGCAAGCTTACCTAGCCTCACAGCGTCTCGGTTTACTAGAGTCCCAGCAAGAATCGCTGGAATTGCAGGTGCGCCAAGCGCAGCGTGCTTATGACCTAGGCGTGGGCGACCGCATCAACCTGCTGGAAGCCCAGTCACGTTTGGATCAAGCGATTTCAGACGCCGTTCAGGCAGAAAACGAACTGGATAACGCCCGCAGTACACTAGAACGCTTAACTGGCACATTGCCAACGTTTGAAGGTTTAGCCATCGGCGAGCTATCGGAAGTAACGTTAACAAGCGAGTGGGGCAAGCAGGAAGAATGGCTGGCCCGCACTGGGCAAAACCTGGATGTACTGTTAGCGCGCCAAGAACAGCGCATTTCAGAAGCAGATGCCAGCACACGCCGGGCAGGGTACTACCCAGAGGTAAACCTCAACCTAAGCTACTCTGACCGTACCAGTGACGATGTACTGCGCGAGAGCGAAGACTACCGCGCCGGTGTTGAAGTGAGCGTGCCTATTTACCGCGGCGGTTATACCACCGCCAATGTCAGGCAGGGTGAAAAAAGCATTAATGCCAGCCAAGCGGCTTTTGATAATCAGCTTAACCTTGCCGGGCAGGAAGTGCGTCAGCGGCTACGCTCATTAAGTGGCCATGTGCGCCGTATTGAAGCTCTCAAGCAGGCTATCGCCTCCAGCCAACTGTTCCTAGAAGCCGCCGAGCGTGGCGAGCAGCTAGGGCTTCGCGATTTAGTAGACGTACTTGATGCCCGTGCCAGTCTTTACGATCAGCGAATTCAATACGTGGATACGATTGGAGAATACGCCCTAGACAGCCTGGCACTGCAGTCAGCCATTGGGGAGCTCGGGAGTGATGATCTGGGAAGTGTGATGGTGTTATTGCTCTCGTTGACTGATCTAACCGCTACCAGCTCAGGATAAATTTAACCTCATGGCAGCGTTGAAAGGTACGCAAAGTAACGACTGGCTACGGAGAGCCATGCGTTGCTTTGACGCAGCTATCGCCATCATGGTGTCGTGGTTAATTTTGTGGGGCATGTCTCACATTAACTACCGTGAAGATGACTACCTCTTTCTAATGGTCATTGGCAGTCTGCTGCTTCCCGCGATTGGTGAGCTGTTAGGGCTTTACCAACCATGGCGGGGGCGTAGTTTGTTCAGCATGCTGGGCGTATATGGCCTTAGCTGGCTGGCAACCATTGTATTACTGAGTCTATTGCTGGTTGCTACTCAAAATACCCAAAATTTCTCCCGGCTTTGGATGGGGGTGTCGTCGGTAGCCGTGTTGATCACCGGCAGCGCAATGCGTGCTGCGCTGTATGTTTATCTCAGGAACCTCCGCGCCAAAGGCAAAAACCGCAAACGCATCGTTATTATTGGCCGAAGTAGCAATATTGAACGTCTGGAAGGCCACCTGAATGCCATGGTTTATGCGGGCTATAAATTGCAAACTGCCTACACCGATGATGACTCTGATCACTTCCATAAACAGCTAAACACGCTGGCCCAAGAAAGCTCTTTTGAAAGAGAATTTGATGAAATCTGGCTCACCTACCCACTAAGCGACGGCGATAAAGTGCGTTTGGTCTCCGCCAGTTTGATTAACATTCCCGTCAATGTGCGTTATTTCCCCGACCTTTCTGATATCCGCCTGCTAAACCACCGCATGGCACAGGTGGTTGGGCTATATTCGCTAGAGCTTAATTACAGCCCCTTAGACAGTAGCCCATTAAGGCTTATAAAAAATCTGGAAGACCGCTTACTAGGCGGGTTGATATTTATTGTTTTTTTACCGGTGATGTTATTAATTGCTGGGTTAGTCAAATGGAAGATGGGCGGGCCGGTACTTTTTAAACAACACCGGCATGGTATTGATGGCAAATGCTTTCGGATCTACAAATTTAGAAGCATGAGCGTTCACAAAGCCAAGAGCACCCAGCAAGCCTGTCAAAACGACCCTCGCATTACTCCGCTAGGCGCTTTTTTACGCCGCACAAGCCTGGATGAATTGCCACAGCTTTATAATGTACTGCAAGGAAGAATGTCGCTGGTAGGACCACGCCCCCACGCGCTGGATCACAACAAGTATTACCAAGGCGTTATTCAAAACTACATGCAGCGCCACCGTGTAAAGCCCGGTATGACAGGCTGGGCGCAGATAAACGGCTACCGCGGCAACACCGACACCCTAGAGCAGATGCAAAAACGGGTAGAATACGACCTTTATTACATTGATAACTGGTCGTTGGGCTTTGATTTAAAAATACTCGCCATGACGCTCTCGCGCGGGTTCATTAACTACCAACCCTAGGCTGCTTAAGGCTAATGCCAGTAATGGCTATGCATAGAAAGCCAGCGCTTTAATCTCAGCGGCAGCTTATTTTCCGCTTTACCAAACCGATAGCCCACATACTTTAATACCGTACGCAGCGCTGCTTCCGGCAGCCGCCACGGCGCCTCGCGTAATAAATAACGCATTTCCGAACGCACAAACCGCCCACCTTCACCTTCAGCCTTGCCCAGCCAGTCCAATAACCAAGCCTCGCGATGATGAAGGACGCCAATATCGAAATAACGCTGAAACTCCTCCCGCAATGAGTAGTTATGGGAGTGGAAGACACGCGCCTTGGCGCAATAGGCGATTTTCCAGCCGGCTTTTAACAACCTGGCACCCGCGATCATGTCTTCACTAAGAATGGTGCCTTCAGGAAAACCGTCAACGTCCAAGAGGGCGTCGCGACGGTAAGCCGCGAAGGAATTAGAAAGAAACGCCGTTTTAATACCCAAGCGTGGGATATCCGCATCATCGACCACGCGCGACGTGGCAGGATAGTTAAAATAACGCGCATGCTTTGAAATAGGGGTGGCATCAAGATGGGGCAACTGCCTGCCAAACGCGGCTCCCACGTTCGGGTCATCAAACGCCGCTACCAGCTGGGAAAGTGCCGCCGGGTCTGCTACCAGCGCATCCTGGGTCAAAAAAATCACGATATCGCAGTCGCTTAAATGAGCAAGTGCACGCTGGCGTGTGCCCCCGTGGTCAAACTCACAACGCTCAATCACCATTACCTCGAGCCCTGCCTGCTGGGCTGCTTCGGCCGTCCCATCGTCAGAAGAAGAGTCCACCACCAAAACGCGAAAATCCGCGGCCGCTGGGGCAATGCAGGCTAGCCAATGATGCCACATGGGGCCAGCATTTAATGTGGGGACACACACACCCACAGAAGAGCGAAGGGGAACTGCAACGGGCATAAATCAGTCAAGCTCAAGGTAAGTGAATGGCGTCTGCCTATAAAAAACCGGCAGGCATCTGCGTATACTACCCGCTGGTCAGCTGACTGACACGGAGCAATCGCGTTTTGAGTACAAGTATGGAAACGGTCACCCCGCCTATAACCCCTCATGTTGCCATTTTAATGGGAACCTATAACGGTGAAGCTTATCTATCAGAGCAGCTAGATTCGATTGAGCGGCAGCAGCACACGCACTGGACGCTGCACGTCTCAGATGACAGCCCCCAGTCCGGCACCTTCAACATATTGAAAGCCTACCAGCAGCGCTGGGGAGAGCAGCGCCTGAAAATTTATCAAGGCAAGCAACAAGGGTTTGCTACCAACTTTATGTCACTGGTCCGCAACGTGGCGATTCAAGGCGACTATTACGCCTTTGCTGATCAGGACGATCGCTGGTACCCCGAAAAGCTTAAAAGGGCAGTAACACTGCTATCAGCGGGTAACGCTAGTCAACCTATGCTGTACACCGCGAGATCGCGGCTGGTGGATGAGGAAGGCAAGCCAACGGGCTACTCAACGCTGCAAAAGCGCCCCGCAAGCTTTGAAAACGCCCTGGTACAAAACATAGCCAGCGGCAACACCATGGTCTTTAACCAAGCCGCACGCGATTTCCTGGTGCGCTCCCCCCATGGGGAAGATACGGGCTTACACGACTGGTGGTGTTACCTGTTGATAAGCGGGTGTGGCGGCAATGTGTTTTACGACAGCAACGCCTGTTTAGATTACCGCCAGCACGCCAGCAACCTGATCGGCATGAAGCGGGGAATGAAAAGTCTATTATCGAGAATGCAACACCTATGGCAAGGAGGCCACCGTATCCAAATTGAACGTAATTTAACCGCACTCACGGCGCATCGGGAATGGCTTGAACCCCAGCACCAAGCGTGCTTCGACCGTTACCGCCTTTCACGCCAGGGCAACCCATGGCAACGCCTACAAGGGCTAATGCAAGCACGCGTTTACCGGCAAACATGGCAAGGCAACGTGGCCATGCTAGCGGCCGCACTTCTTAACAAAGGGTGACTAAGGTAATATCTGCGCCCTTATTCCTACCTGGAGAGAAAGGGCCCGGCACCTTCCACTCACATATTCAAATTCATCACATCGAATGGTGTAAAGAGAACCAATGAACCCACATGCTTTAAATACGGTGGCACCCCGCGCCATGGTGGTGCACCTATGGCGCTATCGTGAATTAATTACACGCCTAATCAAGCGTGATGTAGTCGGTCGCTATAAAGGCTCGCTGTTAGGGCTGGCTTGGTCGTTTGTTACCCCCATTATTATGCTGGTCATTTACACCTTTGTATTTACGGTTGTTTTTAATGCGCGCTGGGGAGTAGGGGGCGAAGAAAGTAAAAGCGTATTTGCCCTACAGCTATTTGCCGGGCTCATCGTTCACGGCATCCTAGCCGAAGTGCTCACACGCTCGCCTAGCCTGATACTCACCAACACCAACTACGTTAAAAAAGTCGTCTTCCCGCTGGAAATTTTACCCTTGATACCGCTGGGGTCAGCGCTATTTCATGCCGCGATTAGCACGCTGGTATTGATACTCGCCCAGTTAGTGGTGCTAGGCTCAATTACCTGGACCTTCTGGATGTTGCCCTTAGTGCTGCTGCCGTTAATGGTATTAGCCATGGGCATTAGCTGGCTGCTGGCATCACTGGGAGTTTTCCTGCGTGATATAGGCCAAACCATGGGGCTGGTTGCCACCATGCTGCTATTTCTTTCGCCGATTTTTTACCCCATCTCGGCCCTGCCTGAAAGCTTTCACGGCATGATAAACGCCAACCCTCTCACCTTCATTATTGAGCAGGCGAGGGTAGTGTTACTCGAAGGCCAACTGCCTGATATAAGCGGGCTGCTGAAATACCTTGCAGTATCGCTGGTAGTGGCATGGTTAGGGTTTGCTTGGTTTCAGAAAACGCGTAAAGGATTTGCTGATGTCCTCTGAGCAGAAGAACACGGCGATCACCGTCGAAAACGTCGCCAAATACTATCAAATCTACGAACAGCCCAGTGACCGCCTGAAACAGTTTGTGATGCCACGGGTAAGTCGGTTAACCGGGAAAGCGCCCAAAACCTATGGTCGCGAATTCCGAGCCCTGGATGGCATCAGCTTCACGGTAAATCCCGGTGAAACAGTGGGCATCATTGGCCGCAATGGATCGGGTAAATCGACCCTGCTGCAAATGATTTGCGGCACTCTAACGCCAACGCTAGGCACCATCAGCACCGAAGGCCGTATAGCCGCGCTGCTGGAACTAGGCGCAGGGTTTGACCCCGAGTTCACCGGGCGTGAAAACGTCTATATGAACGCCTCGGTGCTTGGGCTAAGCAAACCCGAAATCGACGAGCGCCTGGACGATATCCTCGCTTTTGCCGAAATTGGCGATTTTATCGACCAGCCGGTAAAAACCTACTCCAGCGGCATGTACGTGCGCCTCGCGTTTGCCGTGATTGCCCATGTCGATGCCGACATCCTAGTAATAGACGAAGCGCTAGCGGTGGGCGACGCTTTCTTTGTACAAAAATGCATGCGCTTTTTACGCCGCTTTATGGAACACGGCACCGTACTGTTTGTTAGCCACGACACCGCCGCCATCTTGAACCTATGCGAGCGAGCCATCTGGCTTGATAAAGGCAAGGTAGCCGCCGAGGGCGCGCCCAAGGAAGTGGCCGACGCCTACCTGAAAGCCTTTTTTGAGTCTAACCAAGGGGTAAGCGGCACCACCAAGCGCAACGACGACTGGCACGAAAAGCAACGCAAGCGCCCCGTCCCCCGCGATATGCGACAGGATATTCTTAACGCCAGCCCGTACCGCAACGACCTGGAGATTTTTGCCTTCGACCCCGATGCAGAAGGGTTCGGCAAAAAAGGCGCCATTATGGAAGAAGTGCTGCTTCACGACCGCGAAGGGCACCCGCTTACCTGGGTGGTCGGCGGGGAAGAAGTTATGCTCTCGATTAAAGCGCGCATCCACCAAGAACAACCCATGTTGCAGCCTATCATGGGGTTTTATATCAAAGACCGACTGGGCCAAACGCTGTTTGGGGATAACACCTTTATCACCTACCAGGACGACCCGGTGAGTGCCTTGCCTGGCGCCATTATTGCTGCCAGCTTCACCTTCCGCATGCCCATACTGCCTCAAGGGGATTACAGTATCAGCACCGCCATTGCGGATGGCACTCAAGACAACCACGTACAGCACCACTGGTTGCACGATGCCCTGTTTTTCAAGTCACACTCCAGCAGCCATAGTCACGGCCTGGTGGGCATCCCCATGCACCAAATCGAACTACAGGTAGACCAACACGCATGAACACAACAAACGAACAGGGCTTAACGCCTACCGGTGAGCGCTACTTACCCAATGTTTTAACCGGCGACATCATTGCCGAACACATGCACCGTTACTACTTAGCCCAAGGCTACGTAGAAAATAAAGACGTGCTCGATATTGCCTGTGGCGAAGGTTATGGCAGCCACTACCTGGCGCAAACAGCCGCCAGTGTGGTGGGGGTGGATGTCGACCCCGCCACCGTGGAACATGCCCAGGCAACCTACAGCTACCCAGGGCTTAACTACCGCCAGGGCGACTGTGCCGCTATTCCACTACCTGATAGCAGTGTCGATGTGGTCGTCAGCTTTGAAACTATCGAACACCACGATCGCCACGAAGCGATGATGGAAGAGATCAAGCGCGTGCTGCGCCCCGAAGGCCTGCTGATTATCTCCAGCCCCGATAAGCACGAATACAGCGAAAAACCCGGCTACGACAATCCCTACCACGTCAAAGAGCTGTACAAGCAGGAGTTCGAGCAACTGCTCAAAAGCCACTTTGCCAACAGCACGCTGATCGGCCAGCGGGTGGTATACGGCTCCGCCATGTGGGACACACGCAAAAAAAATCACACCACCTATAGCGAAGCGCGCCCACAGGGGCAAGGCGGCACCCCCGACCCCCTTTACTGGGTGGCACTGGCCAGCCAAGAAAAGCTTCCCGAACTGCGTAGCTCCTTCTTTCAGGCCGATATTGAACACAGTGATGCCGTCAACCAGCAGCGCACCCTGGTCCATGCCCGTGACCTAGAGTTAGAACAGCGCGGCGACTACATTGCTGAGATCAAGGCCCAGCACGAAGCGAGTGTGCTAACGCTTAAGCAAGCCGCTGATGAAGAGCGCGAACGCGCAGAAAAGCAGCTAGAGCAAGCAGAAGAAACGGTTCAAAAAACTGAACAAGCGTTAGAGCACGAAACACACCAACGTCGCCAACTGCTAAAAGCGCACGCAGGCACGGTTAGCCACGCCAACAATCCCATGTGGCTTGCCAAACAGCTGTTGAGGCGGCTGAAACACCTGCCCAGCGAAATCAAACGCGCCCGCGCAGAGCGCTACCAAATTGCCGCCTCAGGGCTGTTCGATGCCAGCTGGTACCTGCAGCATAATCCTGATGTGCAGGCCACCGGCCAAGACCCGCTCAAGCACTACCAGCGGTTTGGCGGCTATGAAGCCCGCGATCCTTCAGCCAATTTCGACACACTCAACCACCTGCAGCAGCACCCATGGTTGCTTAGCACCCGCCAGCACCCGCTGGTTCACTACCTCAATCAGCCACGCCCCGTGGCCGAAAGTAAGCAGCAGGAAGGGCAGGGCGGCGCCAACGCAGGCACCAATCTAATGTTTGGCGAAATGTTCGCGCAAACCGTCGGTAGCAGCGAAGACTACGTCCCCCTGGCCGAACAGCCCCTGGAAGAACAGTCGCGCCTGCGCCCGATTGCTTTCTATTTGCCGCAATACCACCCCATTGCCGAAAACGACCGCTGGTGGGGCAAAGGCTTTACTGAGTGGACCAACGTCGGCAAGGCCGTACCGCAGTTTGCCGGTCACTACCAGCCGCGCCACCCCGGTGAGCTAGGCTACTACGACCTACGCCTGCCCGAAGTGCAAGAACGCCAGGCCGAACTGGCCCGCCACTACGGCGTAGAAGCCTTCTGCTTCCACTACTACTGGTTCAGTGGCCGCAAGCGTTTGTTAGAGCGGCCGATTGACCAATTCGCCAACAACCCCAATATCGACTTTCCCTTCTGCCTCTGCTGGGCCAATGAAAACTGGACCCGCCGCTGGGACGGCAAAGAAAGCGATGTGCTGATGGAGCAAAAGCACCTGCCGGAAGACGATATCGAATTTATCGAAGATATCGCCCCGCTGTTGCAAAAGCCCAACTACCTGCGCGTTAACGGCAAGCCGCTGTTGATTGTGTACCGGGTGGATATTCTGCCCGATGCCAACAAAACCGCCGAGGTATGGCGCAACTACTGCCGCGAACATGGCATTGGCGAGATTCATCTGGTCTCTGCCCAAAGCTTCAATAACGGTGACCCACGCCCTTACGGGTTCGATGCCTCGGTGGAATTCCCCCCGCATCAAACCCACGCTAAGCGGATTGAGCACCAGCTCACCTTGCTCAACCCGGCGTTTGAAGGCAGCGTATACGACTACGCCGATCTGGTGTTTACCCAGTTAGCCAAACCAGCGACCGACTATACCCGCTACCGCACCGTTTCCCCCGGCTGGGACAACGACGCCCGCAAACCCGGCCGTGGCCACACCTTCGCCAACGTTACCCCAGGCCGCTACCAGCAATGGCTGGCTGGCGCCGCCCGTGAAGCCGACCTGCTGGCAGGTGACGAAAAATTGGTGTTTATCAACGCCTGGAACGAATGGGCCGAAGGCGCTTATTTAGAGCCCGACCGCCGTTACGGCTACGCTTACCTGGAAGCCACCAAGCAAGTGGTGAAGCACTACACCAAGCCCGCCAATTTTGCCCTGGAAAATACGCTGCCCAATTGGGAAAAACGCCACGAAACCGCGGTCATTTTGCACCTTTACCACACCGAGCTATGGGACGAGATGGCCTCGCACCTAGCCTACCTGGAAGGCGATTACGACCTCTACATTTCGCTGCCAGAGCACGCCCCGGAAGGTACCGTTGCCCGTATACAGCAAACCGTGCCGGATGCACGCTGCGCCACGCTGCCCAATAAAGGGCGTGATGTGCTGCCGTTTTTGACCATGCTTAGCGCCATTCGCCCGCTGGGTTACGGCCAGGTATGTAAAATCCACGCCAAGCGTTCATTGCACCGCCAGGACGGCGATCTCTGGCGCCAGGAATTTCTGGGCCAGCTGCTAGGCTCTAAAAAGCAAGTGGCCAGCGTGATCGATGCCTTCAACCGCCACCCGGATATCGGCATGATCGGCCCCGCGGGCCACTGGCTGGATTACGTTCGCTACTGGGGCAGCCCGCAAAGCCCCGTGCGCACGCAAACACTGCTGGAACATCTAGGCATTCGCATTAGTTTGGACGAGCTAGGCTTTTTCGCCGGTTCCATGTTCTGGTGCCGCCCGGAAGCCATGGACCCTTTGCTTGAGATGACCGACGACGACTTCGAAGCCGAAGAAGGCCAAACGGACGGCACCCTGGCGCATGCGCTGGAACGCATCTTCGCCGCCGCTGCCCAGGCCGCGGGTTACCGGGTAACCGACACCCGCCACCCGGATTCCGTTCAGGAACCGGCATTCGAACAACACTACCCCTTTGCCAAGCCCAGCCCGCATTTGCGGGGCAGCCAAGGGGCTGTGACGGTAGATACAGCACCGCGTACGTCACAAGTTATAGAACGGCGTGCGAAAACCCTTTACCGTTCACTCAAACGGCGGTTAAAGTGATTGCGTAACGCGCGTAAATGCTTGCTAATGTATTAAAAGAAATTAGTGAATAAGTGGTAGGTCCTAAGAAGGACTGCTATGATCGAACGCAGTGAATCGCGCGATTCACAGTAGGTGCAAAGGTTGACTTGATTTTGTAATGGAGTAGACGCTATCTTCTGCACCAGGCAATGGTCTAGCAACCGGAACCGCCTGCTAGCTTGCCACTTGTTTTCAGCAAGGGATCCCCCAGGGGTTGAAAATAGGCAAGCACAAAAACGGGTGCTATTGAAGGCGCCCAAACATATGCATATGTACGGAGAGTACCTACATGGCTATTAGCTTTAATACTGAATTTTATCTCGAACAGAAACTTGCACAGCTGCAAGAAAATGGCGAGACGGGCTTTGAATCCACAGCCGATGTAGCAGCAGCGTTCGAAGCGGCTGGCCTAACTGCCGAAGCTCACTACGAGCAGTACGGTTTGGTTGAAGGTTTGAACCCGAACGAAGACTTCGACACCAATGTTTACCTGAGCCAGAAGCTTGCCCAGCTGCAAGAAGACGGTGAAGAGTTCGCATCAGTTGAAGACGTGATTGCTGCCTTCGCAGCGGCTGGCCTGAGCCCGCTGGAACACTACAACCAGTACGGCGCTGCTGAAGCTCTGAGCCCGAACGCAGAATTCAATGTTCAAGCTTACCTGGAAGACAAGCTGGCCCAGCTGCAAGCTGACGGCGTTGAAGGTTTTGAAACGACCGACGACGTACTGGCTGCCTTCCAAGAAGCTGGCCTGACGCCGCTGGATCACTTCCAGCAGTTCGGTGAAGAAGAAGGCTTGGTAGCCCAGCCGCTGCCGACCGATACTTCAGCGCTCACTGAAGCACTGGCTGGCCTATCAGGTGCCAAGCAAGATAAAGCTGACGCATTGGTTGCTGCCCTGGAAAACGAGCAAGTTGCGGATCAAGCACCGACTAATGCTGAGACAGCAACTGACCAGCAAGTCGATGATGCGTTAACTTTGGCAACTACTACTGTTGATAACCAGTTAGATGCGGCAGTTGGAACTAACGTCGATTTTGCAAATGCTGGTAATAATACTAAAGCTGGCCTGATCGCTGATGGTCGTTCCGCTGCAGAGAAAACTATCTCTGATCAACAAAAGGTTGTTGCTGATGCGGAAGCTGAAGCCAATGCTGGTGTAATTGCTGCCCTCGACACAGTAGATTCTCGTCTTGCAAGCTATGAAGCTGCAATCGACGCCGCTAAAGCAGCGAATATTGCAGAGAACGGCGAAGAAGTTAAATTTGAAACAGTTAACAACGTCGCAGTAACTGAAGGTGCTGTTAACGGCGTGACTACCTTGGAAATTGGTAGCACTGTTGTCGCTAAAAACATTAATGGTAAGTGGACGGTAGAAGACACCACTACTGCCGAGACTGCTCTGGAAGACCTTTCCGGTTTTGATACCTATCTCGCTTCACTGCAAGCGGAAACAGATGCCGCTAACGCAGAAATTGACGCAAAAGCGTCTCTGAAAAGTGCCATCGCTCAGGTCATCGCACTTGAAAACGAAGACGACTCCATCACTGCTGATGATGTCTCTGATAGCGTTATTGGTGCTGATACATCCGCTGCTGATAAGCCAGCAGAAGTTGCTCTTGATCTGACTGCAAACGCCCCAGTAATTCCTGACGCGCCTACCGTGGTTGAAACTACCACTGGCACGACTGGTACGCCTGGTACGCTTGGTACGCCGGAAGTGAATACTGTTGAGTTCGTATCGCTTGCCGATGGTGAATCAGCCTCTGTGGCGGGTCTTACCCTTACTGCTAACGGTGGTGCTCTTACAGCAACGCAAGTGGCAAACGCTTTTGCTGATTCAAGCGTTGCTGTCGCAAATGGTGATTTCACAGGCACCCTTTCTGGTGAATGGATCGTAAATGGTTCTGGTGGTACAAGTGTTTCTTACCAAAGCACTTTAGCTGGGAATGTGCCTGCAATTACCACTAACAACACTGGAACAGTCACTGAAACTACTCCTGGGGTAGCTCCTACGCCTGGTACGCCGGGTACGAATGAAGTTCAGACTGTCACCTTTGAATCGTTGGTGGCTGGACAACAGGTAACCATCGACGGCGCAACACTGACTGCAGCCGCTGATTTGACTGCTGATCAGGTTGCCGGTGCATTCGCTGACCTCGCTGGTGTAGATGCCGCTGCTGGTACGGTTACGGGCTCTCTTAATAGCTTCAGCGCCGGGACTGCCAATGGTGCTGAGCTAGCCTTTACTGCAACCTCGGATGGTGATAAAGCACTGATTACACCTACGGTCTCAGCTAATGCTAATGGTGTTACCTCAGAAACTGCACCTGAAGCCCAAGGCATTCTGAATGAGCGCGTTGTACTGGCTGCTGATGAGAAAGCGCTGACTGACCTAAACGAAGCCATCTCTGAGTGGGAAGCGCTGGTTGCTTTGGATGGTAAGTTAGGTGATCTTGATGAAGCGGTAGTCGCAGCTGAAAAAGCTATCACTGATTCTGAAGAAGACGGTGGTTTGGGTGTGACTCTGCTGAATGGCGATGACAACTTCACCGCTGAAAGCGATGTTTATCTGTTCGAAGAAGGCACCAATCAGCAACTCTCTGGTTTTGGTGCTAATGGCGAAGATAAAATCTACTTCGGTGAAGGCTACGTCCTGGCACAGATCGAAGATGGCAAAACTATCAACAACAATGTTGGTGATGCCGCTGCTCAAGAAATTCTGTGGCAGCAAGATGGCAACAACCTAGTATTGTTCGTCGAAGAAGAGACCTTCGCTGGTAACAGCAGTGCTGGTGCCTCTGCTGACATCACCACCATCACGCTGACTGGTGTTTCTGCTGATGATGTCAACCTAGAAAATGGCTTCTTGACTTCTGGCACTGTTGAAGTTGCCTAAGGTCATCTGACCTTGGTCACAGGGGGAGGGCAACTTCCCCCTTGCTCCTTTGAAGCCATCGGGTGGTTCAGTACAGGCTGCCCGATGCAGTAAGCACTCAACAGCTTACTTGCCCAGATGACGTAAGACGAACCCCCGGCCTCGGCTGGGGGTTTTTTATTCGTCACGAAGACTGAGAAAATAGCGTTGTTCCATGAGCCATATTTCCTCAATTTTTGTACGTTATTTCTTACATATTACCGGGAGGCCTCATGTCCACACCGCTCGTATTAAGCCCTAAAGAATGCCACGGGCTCTCTTGGTACCCACCGCATGATCTCGGCTTTGCTGCTAACAAGGCCCTGATACCGCTACACGCCGGTGAATTAGCCAAAGCCGCTGCAACGATGCCGTTAGCGCTCATTAAAGAGAATCGTGAATGGCACTTGGTCGGTGTTTGCGGTATCGAAACAGGCCACAACCTGTTTATCAAAGACGGCAAGTGGTTGGGCAACTACCGCCCTGCGTGGCTTTCCACCTATCCCTTCGAGATCGTTACCGTGGGGGAGAAAGGCCTGGTGACGTTTGAACGTGATTCCGGCCTGCTGGGCGCGGAAGAGGGCGAGCCGTTTTTCGATGAACAGGGCCAAATGAGCGAGGCCGTGGCTACTCGTATTGAAGCGCTCAAGATTAGCCACCGTAAACACCAGGCGACCCAGAAAGCGCTCTCGGCACTGGCCAAAGCCCAGGTCATTACCCCTTGGCCGGAAGCGCTATACAGCCAGTTAGGCCTTTCTATTAACGGCTTGCATATGATCGACGAGAAAGCGCTTAGCCAACTGGATGACGAGACGTTCCTGAACCTGAGAAAAGCCCAGGCACTACCCATTGCCTATGCGGTGAATCTCTCCCTGCCCCAAACGCACCTGCTAGGCCGCTTGGCGAGGCTGAACCCCGGCTACGTCACCGCCCCCGAAAACCTAGATAGCTTCTTTGATAACGATGAGGATTTGAGCTTTGATTTCGATGCTTAAGGTAAGCGTAGTGTTGCTAATATCTGCCATGCTGGGCGGCTGCGTACCCTTCGTGCCGATTATTTAATAGTCCATGATGACCAATGCCGCGCTGAGCGGCGTTCTATGCCACCTACTGCTACGCGCCGTTCACGCCTAAGGAAGATCCATTGAAGATCCACGTAAGCCCGGTCAGCTACAACACCCCCTTACGAGAAGCCCAGGTCAAGCTGATGGCCCATTCGTGCCGAAAGCTCCAGGCGTTGTGGGACGATACGCATACCGCGTTTGGAGCAGAAGCCGACTGGATCGAGCGGGAGTGTGTCCAAGCGTTCTTCCTTACAGCCGAGGCGTGCGGCTTTGTCTGTAAGGAATGGGGTGTCATGGAGTCGCTGTCGACACGTGCCGTTGACTGGGAAGGGGTACCCGAAAAGGCGGATCTAAAGTGGCTGCGCTTCTTTATCCATTCCATGGTTGTTGACGAAAAGTCAGCGTTGGCGGGTGAGTTCGCATCGCGCATGTCATCTGTCACCTTTGAGCTTGGCAAGAAGCGCGGTTATACCGACTTGGCAGCGGCGCTGGAGGCGCAGCTTTCTTAACTAAGGCGTAGATTAGCGTAATGACATAAACGCGGCCTCAGGGCCGCGTTGAGCGTTCTATCGATTAGTCTGTGCGGCGCTCCACCTTCAAGTCTTTCTGGGAATCGGCAATGGCCAGGGCCAGGGAGATCGCTTGCCCTACGTTATCGCTATCTTTAGCAGCCTTATCCAGATTGGTGCTCAATGCCTTGTCGTTGACCAGATAGCACTCGACTACCTCGCCCAGATGCGTCACTTCTGCTTCTTCCAACACTCCGGCGCGATGCAGCAAGGCCACCAGCTCATGGGTTCGCTCTTCGTCCTGGGCACAAGCCTCTAGCGTCTTGATTAGCCCTTGCAGGTAAGGGGTAGGCTCGCCGTTCTCAAACAACCTGAACCCCACGTCCAGCTGAAAATGCGGGGCATCCGTGGCCACCACCACGGCGGGCGATAGTTCGCGAACGCCTGGGGTCGAGACCTGCCCAGGATGGTCGTCTCGCAACAACGAGGCCAACACCAGGGGATAGTGCCGCCACGCCACGGGCGTATGCTCGGCAAACAGGTTCTCGGTATCGGACGGTGTCACCAGGGCGCACAGGTCCAGTTGCGGCAAGGCTGAAATCACAATCGGAAACCGCGAGGCCAAGGGCTGGATGTCCGTGACCAGCAGATCAATGGTGCGTTCCTTTGATGCTAGGACGGCATTGTCGATGGGGGTCAGGCGCAGATCGGCGTGAAGGTCGGGCGAAAGCCGCATGAAACGTCCTTTGTGTAATGGGGTAATCCAATCGCCCGGTCAGGGCGCTATCGCATGCGTACGTTACACGCAAGCGCGTTACGGTGTCTTGGAGGGTGATGCGGTGTCTTCGATCACCACCGCCCAGCGTTTCACTTCGGCTTCACCGTATTCTTCTTTCCATTCCTGTAGCTTGGGTTTTCGGAGGCTCCGGGCCTCTACGACATCCCCTGTATGAATATTGGTGTAGCGCTTTAACGGCTGTGACTTACCCCCTTTTTGACGCGATGGTTTGCGCGTGTTCTTTGGGGCAGAGTGGCCGAAGAGCTGTAACAGCTCGGCTTCGGTCTTACCGTGTTTGGCCAGGACGTCCTGGATGTCTTGCTTGAACGCCACCGCCTTTTGGTAGGCATCGTCCTGCTCAAGTTGTTTGAGCTGTTGGGCAATGCGCGCTTGTTCTTGCTGCAACTGTTCGTACTGAGTAATGGGGTCGGTCATGAGTTGGCCTGACGATAGGAAGACAATGCGCGACAGGATAAAGCATCCGTATGACCAGGGCCAGCGATCCTCTGAACATCCGTCAGATGCGCTCAGTGTCCTGGGAGGTTGCCCCGTCAGGATGACAACTCACGTGTCCTTTTGGCTAGCAATCCGCTGGCTGGCTTCTTCTTCGTGGCGCGTTTCTTGCCCGGACGTTGCGACGTCACCAGGGTTCGTGTGTGCGAGGGCATGTCGTAGTGCAGGTAGGTATCGTAATGGCTTAGATAGTGAATCAGTTGCTTCAGGCGTTGACGGTCTTCTTCAGTGTCCAGGGACCATACGCCGTTGATCCTGGGAGCCTCAGGATGTAGCAGCTCGCCTTCGGTCCAGGTTGTCCCGTGATAGTGCGTGGCATCGTGCCAGCGTTTAGCGAATGCCTGCGGCAACGAGGCACCTTCCTGAACGTATCGAGCGTCATACAGGAAGATCATGTCGTGTACCAACCCTTTCCCAGGGAAGTAATGAAGCTTCCCCACGTAGCCCACTAAATAGTTGAACAGCGGATTCCCCCGGCGGTTCTTGAGAAACGTCTGGCGATCTTTCAGGGTTTGTGCCAGGTCAGCGTAGTGAGGGTTCCGATAACCCAGCTGTATCGGTACCCAGAGCAAGTACGGCGCTTGGCGGAAGGCCGCCCGCATCCACGTTCTCAGGGATGAAGCGCGTGACTTGGCAAGGGTCTCCGACTCCTTGACGCGACGTTTAAAAGCGGGAGAGGTGAGCTCCTGGGTCAACGATTCGAGCGATGCCTGAAAACGTTGACTGACCTGACGTGCCAGGGGTTCGGGTAGGGCCAGGTCACGACGTTCATAAGGTTCCTGGCAGCACCATTGGAGATGGTGGAGAAACGCCCGCGCATACAAGCTGAGATGATAGCGCCCATCATTCAGCTGCATCAAGGTTTCCAGATGAAGGCGATATTGGTGCAACCGACTGCGCTCCTTCACTCGCCAACGTCGGTGATGTTTCAGTTGGGCCGGTGTCAGCGGCACCGCCACAAAGTCATCTTCCAGTAGACGATCCTGCAAGGGGCGCTGCGGGATCGCCAGGATGGCCTTGTCGATATCTGGCAACAGCTTCACGGGATCATGGGAGGGAAGTATCCACTCCTTCTTACCCGTGTCTTCACGACGATTAAACGAGCAGGCCATCGCTATCGAGCGATTGGCTGTGGGAGCGCCCTTGGCAGAGGCGGGATCGTCGGGAGGCAAGGTCATGGCAGTGGCTCGGCAGTGTCGTGATCGGGGAACAACCGGGAGCCAAAGAGTTTATCAGAATGGAAAATTATTTTCTCATAAACGCTAAAAAGATCTTGTCACTTGTTTGTCTGAGATAAATTCCCAAAAACAAAGAAACAATGACTTAGCGCCACTAATCGCCCGAATCCCCCGACCATTCCGCCTGCTCACTAGCCCAGCGTTCCAGCAGGGCACGCCCCACGCCTGAGGGCAGGCGACGGCCCTGTTCCCACTCCTGCCACGTCCGCTTGCTGACTCCCAGTTCATCGGCCAGGTCCGCCTGGCTGAGCTTGCGTAGGCGACGAATGGCAATCACGTCACGCACCAGTCGCCGGGTAGGCTCCTTGCGTTCCAGCATGGCCAGACGATGCTCGCTGAGAGGATCGTGGAAGGGAGGTTCTGCAGGCTGGGAGGTGTAGGGCATGGTGTGAGGTGGAGGGTGGGCATGAGCCCCCAGCGACGTTGCCCAAGGGGATGTTGGGACTGTTGGAAACGTTGGCCTGTGCATCATGGCAGGACTCCTGTAAGGAGATTGAGAAATGAGAGTGATCCATCTTGTCAGCACGACAGGGTCCGCCCTTGACGGACCCCTTGCGCATACGATTAGACACGACTGGCGTCAAAGACATGCATACCCTGACCAATCGGCTTGCTGTATGCCTTGCACAGGTAGCTGGCCATGTACATCGCCTCGTCCATGCTGAACCAATCGTCGCGATGCAGGATGCCCGTCCAGTATTCTCCCGTAATCTTGTTCTTGCTGACGTTCACTAGCTGCTGGAAGCGTGGATCGTCATGGTCATAGCCCATCGCTTTCAACCAGGCACGCATCATGCGGTGGTAAAGGTTATCGCGTGAGTACATGTCGTACTCATCAGAAGCAAAGACCCCCAGGCTGTCAAAGGCGTTCTTGTTGAGCAGGATCATCAGGTGGTAGTGCGGTTTGATGCTGGTGTCTTGCTCCCGCGCCCAGATATAGCGGAGCTGAGTGGTGTACTTGGTCTTGGCGGTCTTCAGTTCGTAGCGTAGGAAGCGCAGGAAACGGGCGAGTACCTGGTTGTCGTCGTGCATGGGGAGACGAGGCATGACCTTGGGGAAGCGCAGCTCGATCCGAAAGGCAAAGGTGTTGTAGTTGATGTTCGTTGCCGTGTTGAGCATCAACAGAGAACTTTCCAGGTAGTTCTCAATCAAGGGGCCGTCCTCGACCTGCACGCTGTAGCCGTAGTAGGTATCGTCGTAGTACAGGCGCAGCTTGTCGTTTAAGAAATGACGCAGTGGTCGATGATCAAACATGGGGTTACACCTCGCGGATAGGTTGGATGAACAATCCGCAGCGGTGATCTTGTGGCGTATGGGAAGCCGACATGGCGATATTAAGAATCGCCTAGCAACCAAAAAGAACAACGTACTTGCCATCCGGCGTGTTGAAGACGCCTGATTGCCTAGGTTGCGTGTGTTGAGTAATGCATTGTCGAAGGAGTGGACGGTATGAGTCGTGGGCTATGGTGGCCGACGTCTTGGAGGATAGTGAGTCCCTTGAATGGGCTATCACAAGTGAGCCCATCAGTGCTCATAAAGACCTTAAGACACCCTCGTTAAATTCCTATATTACTCCCCCGTCATAAACGCTTATCTGCTCTCCCGGTGACGTCTATGCGTTGCTTCCCAATTCCCAGCAAAACCCTATCAACGTCTCAAAAGACACGTTATTAGAAAATTCCGTTGGGCAACCCAAACAAGACACCGTGACGGGATGACGTCACGGCTCGCTGCATCCTATTCGGGAAGGGGGTAAACAATTACATCGTCCTGTCCGTTTTCCTCGGTAGTGGCCGTCGCAGGCCGTAAAACCCCACCTTTTGCCGTGGCTGACGTATGGCTGGGGAAGACGGGCCTTGATGGCCACGTTGTTCTGGTGGGGAAGTCGATTCAAAAAAATCTCAGCCACACACTACCTCCATGAAGCTGTCAGCGGATGCCATCGCTGATCTCCTTTTCATCGCTACTGGAGGAAAACCCTTATGTCGATGCAATGCCCGCGCTGCGGCTCGCATCACGTCACTGCGCGCCAGGTGGGGCGCAAGTTTGGTGCGGCGACCGGTTCCGGTTGCGGTACCGCTATCGGCGCTGCCGGAGCGTTATCAGGCGCCAAGGCCGGGGCACTTATTGGCCTTGCGGCCGGGCCGATGGTGATGACCGTGACCAGTCTGGCCGGGGCCGTCTTCGGCGGGCTAGTGGGCGGCACAACCTTCGGGGTGGCCGGTGCCAAGCTGGGCACCGAGCTTGATCAGAAAGTGCTGGATAACCTTGCCTGCGCTGACTGCCAACACACCTTTCGCCTGTCTATCGAGTAAGCCTGTCACAACGGCGGTGTGAAGACCGCCATGATCCTTTTCCTTTCCAACATGACAGATCACGACGACTCGCCCGCTGCCTTTGAGGAAGCGGGCCGTTATGCCGTGTTCGATAAAATTTCAGGAGCAACACCATGTCTCAACACGTTCAACCCCAAACCACCCACACCGCTTCACCACTGCCCACTAACGCCTCGATCACGTCGATCAGCGCAGCCATTGAACAACGCGGGGTGCCGTTACCCAAACGTGAGACGCGCAGTCAGCGTCCTACACCGCCCCAACGTCGCTACCGGGAGCAAGCGCGGCGCTTGGTCGATACCCGCGCCCTGGATCGTCAAGCGTGGCTCTCCATTCGCCAAAGCGGGATTGGCAGTAGTGACGCGGCGGCGGCTGTGGGGCTGCATCCGTATAAATCACAACTCGAACTCTGGATGGACAAGACCGGACGGCAGTTCGATACCAAGGAACCCAGCCGAGACGAGCAGTTGACCAGCCCCTTGCATTGGGGCCAAGTCCTCGAACCCATTGTGGCGGATCACTACGCCCAGCACACCGGCTACCGGGTACAGCGGGTTAACGCCATCCTGCAACACGTCGAGCATCCCTGGATGTTGGCCAACCTGGATCGCGAGGTGGTGGGCAATGACGACGTGCAGATACTGGAGTGTAAGACCGCCGGGATTTACGGGGCCAAGCTATGGAAAGAGGGCGTGCCCGAGTACGTCCAGTTACAGGTCATGCACCAGTTAGCGGTGACCGGGCAACAGGCCGCTGACGTGGCCGTGCTGTTGGGTGGACATGAGCTACAGATCCATCGTATCGAACGCGACGAGGCGATGATCGAACAGTTAATCGCGTTGGAGCGGCACTTCTGGAACTACGTGGAGAGTGACACGCCACCGCCTGCCGATGGCAGTGACTCAGCCGATCAAGCCCTGCGAGCGCTGTTTCCCCAGGACGATGGCGAGACCATCGATTTGTGCCACGACGTAGGGCTAAGCCAAACCTTTGCCGATCTACAGCGGGTACGTCATACCCTGGACGATGCCAAGAAGGAAGAAGCCAAACTCAAACATAAACTCCAGCAGGCGATGGGCACCGCCACACTGGCGACCTTTCCCAGCGGTGTACTGAGCTGGAAGCAGAGCAAGCCGATCAACCGTTTGGATACCAAGACGCTGCAAAAGGAACACCCGGCCTTGTGCGCCGCCTACCTGCACGCCCATCCCGGTACCCGGCGGTTGGTGGTGCGTTAGTCGCAGTCATCGCGCCACACAGCGCCGCTGTGCGCGGTTGCCGTACCAACCCACACCTAAGTTGCCTTATTCAAACAAACGCCTCAGCGCGGCTCTCCGGCCGCCTGGGGCGTTGTGCGTTATGGGGCAGCGATCCTAATTCACCCTTGATGTCGTCAGGAGGTTCCCATGCTCAAAGGCTTAGCCATTACCCCGCCCATTCTGGGGCGGATCACCATCGGCAAACTGGTTGAGAACAACGGCAAACGTCTGCCGCAAAAAGACGACCAATTTACGATCACCTCTCAGCTCCAGACCAAGGAGGGCTGGATACGCCACCCGCTCGATGAGCAGCTGCGAAGCGCCCAGGAGGGCAAGCTCAGGACGATTCCCATCCGGCTCCTGTTCAGTGACCCCGACCTCAATCTACGCGCCGAGTACGCGCTGTTCGACCGACAAACGGCCAGACCGCTGTGCGTCGGCGACGGCGAGCAGTGCAAGCGGCGTACCCAGGAGGGCATGGTCACGCTGGACTGTCCTTCTCCCGATGGCTGTCCCTTGGCCCAGGGCGGCGCCTGCAAGCCCTACGGGCGGCTGAACGTGTTGATTGGCGATGATGACCCGTTGGGCAGTTTTATCTTCCGCACCACCGGCTTCAACTCGATTCGCACCCTGGCCGCACGGCTCGCTTACTTCAAAGCGATCTCGGGTAACCGGCTGGCCTGTATGCCATTGGAACTACGGCTACGGGGTAAATCCACCCGCCAGAGCCGGGGCACGGCGATCTTCTACGTCGATATCACTTTGCGCGAGGGCTGGACGCTGGAAGCGACCCTGGCCGAGGCGAGGCGTCTGGATGAGTTTCACCAATCGACCGGGTTTGATCAGAAAGCCTTGGATCGTGCCGCTAAGGCAGGCTTTGCCAACGGCGCCTTTGAAGACAGTGCCGAAGAATCTGCGGAGGTGGTCGAGGAGTTCTACCCCGAGGCACCCGAAACGCCACCGGGCAAGCAGGACGCCAATGCCCCGGTCACGTTAGCGGACAAGCTGCAGGCTAAAAGCCAGCAGCCACTTGGTAAAGACGAGGTGAAGGCACCCACCGGAGAAGCTGACGCCCCGCAAAGCAGTGAAACTCAACAGCCCCCACCACGTCAGGCCAAACGCGCCTAAGCACTTGTCTCCGTTTCACCTTTACCTAACCAACCCTGCCACTGCCTTAACGCTGCCCGCTGCCTGTTTGGCGCGGGCCGTTATGCCGTGGTTGCACGGTAAGCAATGCCTTACTCACCGAATAATGAAGGAGATTTTCCATGCGTATTCTCACTCACGACCAACTCCACCGTACTGCCCCCGCCATTTTTGCTAGCCAACCCGACGAAGCGGTATCTGATCGCTACGGCTTTGTGCCCACCATCAACGTGGTCGATGCCCTACAGGCCGAGGGCTGGTACCCGGTACGCGCCCAACAGACCAACGTTCGCCAAGCTGAACGCCAGAGCGTAGCCCGGCACATGATCCGCTTCCGGCAAGACCCCGACCGTCAAATGACCGTGGGCGATAGCGTCACCGAACTGGTGCTCACCAACAGCCACGACCGCACGGCGGCCTTTCAGCTCGATCTGGGGCTGTTTCGGCTGGTGTGCCTCAACGGCATGGTCACGCCGGTCGGGGACGTGGGCGGTATTCGCGTGCGTCACGGCAAGCAGATCGTTGACGAGATCCTGGAAGGCTCGATTCAACTCAGCCACCAAGTCCCCCGCATTGCCGAGGGGGTGGAGGCGTTTCAATCCACGTTAATCAGCCGGGGTGAAGCCCAGTTGTTTGCCGAAGCGGCCCTGTCGCTGCGCTATGGCGACGACTGGCAGCAGGCTAGCCCTATCCAACCGAGCAATGTACTCGAAGCCCGCCGCAGTGAAGATGCCAACGGCTCGCTGTGGAGCGTGTTTAACCGTACCCAGGAAAACCTCTTCAAGGGCGGCTTACGTGGTCGCTCTCAATCCGGTCGGGCCACCCGTACCCGAGCGATTAACAGCGTGACCGAAGACGTGCGCTTAAATCGCGCGTTATGGAAGCTCACCGAGCGCTTTGCGGAGCTGAAAGGTGCTGATTTAGCAGCATAAATCGCCGGATATTTTTCTACGGATTTTTCTACAGAAACGCCCCCCAGGAGACACCATGAACGCACCGCTTAACGCCTCGCTACTCACTAACCCCCAACTGATCGCCGGGGAAACCCCCGGCACCTATCGCGTCAATGGCGACGTGACCGACGCCCAGCTGTTACACCTGGCCAAGATGATCGCCCAAAAGCGGCTCAGCAAAGGCAATAAACTCGGCAGCCCCGATGAAGTCCATCGCTGCCTGCAAACCCTGCTGCTCGACTACCCTTTTGAGGTATTTGGTACGTTGCTATTAGACACCCAGCACCGGCTGATCGCCTTTGATGAGCTATTCCGGGGCACGATTGATTCCGCGAGTGTCTACCCCCGCGAGGTCATCAAGCACGCCATTGAGCACAACGCGGCCGCTGTGATTCTGGTGCATAACCACCCCAGTGGTGATCCTGAACCCAGCGATGCCGACCGGCGCATTACCCAGCGGCTTCAGGAAGCGCTGGGCTTGGTGGATATTCGGGTGCTGGATCATGTCGTGGTGGGCCATGAAGGCTACACGTCGTTTGCCGAACGGGGGTGGCTGTAAGGTCACTCTGACCACATACCGTCGATGCTGCCTGCCTCCCTCCCTGTCTCACGCCTGCCCTGACCGGCAGCGTGGGGCGGGGCTGTCTAGGTGGGTTTTCTTTTTTTACGCAGCCGATAGATAGAATGAGAGAAAAGCGGTTGAGCATTGGACGCGGCGTGTTGTGGTAAAATAATGACATTGAGACAGGAGTCAGCATGAGCGATCAAGACGATAGTCGACGCGCCGATCACGACAGCCCGTGGAAGATGGCGTTGGAATCCTATTTTGAAGAGTTTCTGGATTTACTGTTCCCGGCGATCAATGAGCAGGTGGACTGGTCAAAGGGCTACAGCTTTCTGGATACAGAGCTTCAGCAGATTACACCTGATGCTGATAGTGGAAGACGCCACGCTGATAAGCTGATCAAGGTCTACGCCAAAGATGGCAGTGAGACTTGGGTGCTGATCCATGTCGAGGTGCAGGGTGAGCCAGAGGAAGACTTTGCCAAACGAATGTTTACCTATCAGTACCGGCTGCGGGATCGCTACAACATGGATGTGGTCAGCCTGGCGGTATTGGCAGATACTCGTAAGAACTTCCGGCCCACCACGTTTCACTATGGGCGCTGGGGATGCGAGCTGACGTTTACCTTCCCCATGGCTAAACTGATTGATTGGGAAGATCATTGGTCACAGCTGGAAGCCAGCAATAATGTCTTCGCTCTGGTGGTCATGGCCCAGATTAAGGCTAAGCGAGTGAAAGACGGTGCCACACGCAAGGATGTCAAAGTAGCGCTGATCAGGCTGTTGTATGAGCGGGGCTACAACCGCGACCAGGTCGTACAGCTATTTATCATCATCGACTGGATGCTCCAGCTGCCGAGCGCCCTGGAAAACGAATTTGTACAGGCGGTTCATGCCATACAGGAGGAGAAGCACATGCCTTACGTGAATACGATTGAGCGCCTAGCTATTGAGAAAGGCGAGAAGCTAGGTATCGAGAAAGGGCGCCAGGAAACCTTGCAGGAGGCTGAGCATCGTGTTTTGGAAAGCAAGCGCAATGCGGCACGCAAATTGATCGCTCGTACCGAAATGAATGATCAGTTGATTGCAGAAATCGAAGAACTACCGGTTGAAGAAGTCGAAAAGCTCCGTGCCGAGACGCAGCACTGATCCCACCTTCTCCAGTAACCCGCCTGACGCACAAAAAAGGGCAGCCACCAACCGGGGCTGCCCTTATCGTCTCTGCCTATTTTTTGTTGCCTTTCTAACCAGCGCCATTCCCTGATGCGCTGCTATCCCCGGTAAGTCCCTCCGATGGTGCCAGGGACGGCGGACTGTGGCTGATTAACGCCGGTCGGGGTGGTCGTGCAGATCGACCCTCAATTACTTTAGCTAATGGCAGCGAAGCCAGTATTGGCACGCTGTTCATTGCCGTGCTGGCCGCTTCCAGCAGTGTTTCCTGACTCAAGTGCGCATAGCGCTGCGTGGTGCGGATCTGGGTGTGGCCCAAGATCTTTTGCACCTCATAGATCGACCGACCCCCGTTGACCAGGAAGCTGGCAAAGCTGTGGCGCAAATCGTGAATGCGCAGGTCCGCGAGTCCCGCCCGCTTTCTCACGGTGTCCCAGGCGTAGTGAATGCTTGTATATGGCTCTTTTGTCTGCGGATTGGCGAAGGAGTACGGGCAACCCTCAATGCGCGGCATGTTCTCGATCAGCTGGATCGCTGAATCGGACAATGGCACGTAGCGGGTCTTACCGCTCTTGTTGAACTCAATCGTCCACACCCGCGCCTGAGTATCGAAGTCCTTCCACTGGGCGTTCAGTACTTCGCTCAATCGGGCGCCGGTCAGTAGCAGCATGGTCACAATCGCCCTTAACTGGGGCGCTTTCGTGGTTTCCAATGCCTCAAACAGCTGTTTAGCCTCTTCCTCGGTCAGATAACGCTCTCGCTTGTTGTTTTCCTTATAACGACGCACGTTCTTGAGCGGATTTGCGGTCAATCCTGTCTCCCACCGGATCGCCAGATGAAACACCGTGTTAAGCATGTCGTATACGCGGTTGGTGCTCGCAGGTTTGTGGGTTAAACGGTGATCGGCGAACAGCTTGATCGCCCGTTGTTGGGTTATCTCATCCAGGTGCAGATGACCCCAGTTAGGTAGCACATGGGCGCGCAACAGTATCTGATCAGTCTCCCAGGAGCGTTTATGACTACGAATGTAGGGCATGTAGGTCTCATTAATGAACACTAATAGCGTCGGGATCGCTTTCATCGCCGCCTTGCGGTCAAAGGGATCGTTTCCTTTCGCAATGTCACTTAAGTGACCTCGAGCAAGCTCTCTGGCCTCCGCTAGCGACAGCACTGAGGCCAAGGCCAGCTTTTTCTCCCTCATACGCCCATGATCGGTGGCATAGCGTAGATACCAGGTCTTTTGACCTGAATAGAGCACCTTTAGCAGCAGTCCTGTGACTTTCAGATCGAAATAGTCGACCTTTTTCTTGCCCTTTGGGCACAGGTTGCTACGATCCACAAAGACTTGGGTTAGGTTCTGCGACGGCATGAGCGGTTCCTCTCTATTTGGCTAAATATCGTACTAATGATGCGTATACGCTATCAGTGATAGCGAATACGTACTTTATAGCTTCAGAACCGTGAGGTGTAAACCCTAATGGAAGAAAAAAACCGTTTTGCGCTCGCCATGCGCATGGGCCGGGCTGCCCTCGGCATGAGTCAGCAGGAATTCGCAGATGCGTTAGGTGTGGCCAAATCCACGGTCGCCCGTAACGAAACCCTGGAAATGGCCATGCGAGCCGACACGCTGACCGCCATGATGCGGCTTTTCCGAGAACGGGGGATCGATGTAGACCTATTGGGGGACACTGACAGCCTGACCATTACAGTGACCGCAAAAGGCTTCGCAGCGTTGGAAGAACGTCGAATGGAGAAAGGGAAGGACAAGTAGATGGGGAGAAGAAACTGAAAAGCGGCCCGAGGCTGCACCAATGCTTGTTCTGAAGATGATTCAAAATATACGTATCTGCTATCAAAAATAGATATAGCGAAGTAAAAGATCAAAGGGGTCTGAGAGAGGAGGTAAAAAGCCTTGTAAATCAATAGGCGAGGGAGATAGGAGAGTCGCAGAGCTCACTGAAGCACTGGCGACTCTGGCTGATGCTCGTGAAGCCGTTGCCACGCAGCAAACCGCTATCGCTGACTTCTTAACGGATGCTTACTCTAACGAGTTCGTTGAAGCCATTACTGCCGATGGTACTGATGTAGGCACCGACATCAGCGCTGCTGATGTAACCGAAGCTAACATTGCAGAAGCTCACGAAGACGCCGCTGATGTCCTAGTTGGTACAGCCGACGCAGCTGCTTCCATTAATGAAAGTGGCGCGCAATTCAACGCTCTGAGCGACGCTGCTCAAGACGCCCGTATTGCAACTGCTCAGACCGATCTTGACGAAGCAATTGTAGCTGCACAAAACGATGTCGACACCGCTGCGGAAGAGCTAGAAGCTGGTGTTGCTAATTTAGCAGCGACCGCTCAAGAAAAAGCTGACGCTCTGAAGGCTTCACTGGATGCACAAGACGTTCAGGACGCTGCTACAGACGAAGCTTATGCGGCTGCCGGAGCGGTTGCCTCAACGGCTAATACAGCTGGCCCTGTTACTTTCCAAGATTCTACCGCAGGTGCAGCGGTAGCAGGTCAAGTGGAAGTAACCGATACCAGTGCAACGATTGATGTCACTTCTGTTGCCTCTAACGGTCAAGTTTCGTTTACATCCGCTGTTGCGCTAAACACCGCAGGAACTGCTTACACTATTACTTTGGGTGGTGGCGCAACCACTACTGTATCGAAGTCTTTCCTAGATTCAGTATTGACGGCTGCCCAGGCGGACGTTAGTGCATTAGCCGCAGTGACTTCTGCAGAAACGGCGCTTGCATCTGCAATGGTTGATGTTCTGGAAGCGCAAGACTCAGAATTCGACGGTAGTGCAGCTACTTTTGCATCACTGGACGCCGAAGACGCGATTACTGTTGCTGGTGACAATGCCGTAACTTTGGATTACTCCGAAGCAACTGAAGACGGTACTCCTTTAGGTGCCGTGGCTGCTGGTGCTGCGGATATCGATACTTACTCTGCTAACCTGGTAGCTTTGGCTGGAGCACAGTCTAATAAAGCTGACTTCGAAGAAGCAGTGACAGACTGGCAGGGTACCGAAGCGCTTGTTGATGAGCTGGCTTCACTGAACACTGAACTGGCTGGTCTAAATACAGCAGTAACAGATGCGCAGGCTGCTATTGAGAACGACGAAGATGCCGATCCGGCTGGCCTGGGTGTAACGTTGCTTGAAGGTAATGACAACTTCACCGCTGATGACGATGTTTACCTCTTTGCTGAAGCAGGCAGTGATCAAACTCTGACTGGCTTTGGTGTCACCGGCGAAGATAAGATCTTCTTCGGTGAAGGCTTCAGCTTGGTTGAAATTGCAGAAGGTAGCGATATCAACGACAACGTGGGTAACGTTGGCGAGCTGGAAATCTTGTGGCAGGAAGTAGGCGGTAACCTGACGCTTTACGTTGAGACTGAGACTTTCGGTGGCAACAGCGCTGGTACTAATGATGTTGTAACCATTGAGCTAACCGGCGTATCTGCAGAAGACGTCTCCTTCGCAGGCGGTTACCTGTCTGCTGGCACCGCTGCTGCCTAAGGTCATCTGACCTAGGTCATAGGGGGAGGGCAATCTCCCCGTTGCTCCTTTGAAGCCATCGGGTGGTGAGGTACAGGCCGCCTGATGCAGTAAGCGCTAAGGTGCTTACTTGCCCAGATGAAGTACGATCTAACCCCTGGCCTCGGCTGGGGGTTTTTTATTCGTTGCGAAGGCTGAGAAAATAACGTTGCTCCTTGAGCCATATTTCCTCAATTTTTGTACCTCAATGCTTACGTTTTATCGGGAGGCTCTATGCCCACACCGCTCGTACTAAGCCCCAAGGAATGCCAAGGCAAGACCTGGTATCCGCCTATTGATCTTAGCTTTGCCGCCAACCAGGCGCTGATGCCGCTACACGCCGGTGAACTGGCCAAAGCCGCTGCTACAATGCCGTTAGCGCTTATCAAAGAGAACCGGGAATGGCGATTAGTCGGTGTCTGCGGTACCGAACCAGGCCACAACCTGTTTATCAAAGACGGCAAGTGGCTAGGCAATTACCGTCCTGCGTGGCTATCCACTTATCCCTTCGAGATCGTGACCGTGGGGGAGAAGGGCTTTGTCACCTTTGACCGTGATTCTGGCCTGCTGGGTGCAGAGGAAGGCGAGCCGTTTTTCGATGAACAGGGCCAAATGAGTGAAGCCGTTGCCACCCGTGTTGAAGTGCTCAAAACCAGCCACCGTAAACACCAGGCGACTCAGAAAGCGCTCTCGGCATTGGCCAAAGCCAACGTCATTACCCCCTGGCCGGAAACGCTACACAGCCAGTTAGGCCTCTCTATTAACGGCTTGCACATGATCGACGAGAAAGCGCTTAGCCAACTGGATGACGAGGCATTTCTGGCCTTGCGTAACGCCCAGGCGCTACCCATTGCCTACGCCGTAAATCTCTCCCTGCCCCAAACGCATCTGCTAGGCCGCTTGGCGAGGCTGAACCCCGGCTACGTTGCCGCCCCTGAAAACCTAGATAGCTTCTTTGATAACGATGAGGATTTGAGCTTTGATTTCGATGATTAAGGTAAGCGCTGTGTTGTTGATGGTCACTATGCTCAGCGGCTGTGTGCCGTTCGTGCCGATTATTTGAGGCACTGCTTAGACGATGATGGCGGTCAGCCACTTGGCTGCCTTAGCATTCATAGACGCTAGTCAGTGCATTTAGAACGTATAGCGAATACCGGTCAGCGCGACCGAGAATATCGGTAATTTGTCGAGAGCATCCTTCAAGCTCGCTTCTTCGGCACGAATGCCTGATTGCAGTCTTGGGGCGAGGTTTTCAATACCGATCGTGGTGCGAAGCGAGACATCAACGTTCGTGGGAACTATGCCAACCCACGCCTACGTATGGCTGAGTGCATCTGCCATTGTTGTGGTACCTGCTACAGAGCCGGTCTGTGCTGCGGTATTGGTGTTGCCCTCTTACGCATAGCGTATGCCGTCCTGCGAGGTTCCCGTTACGTTTACGCCGATTTACGGCATCATTGCCCCCGCCGAAAGGAAGAAACCGCCGTCAAAAGAAAAATAATCCACCTTGAGGCTGGCGGCTTTCATGCCAAACTCGGCATCGTAATCAACACCGTCTTCTTTAAAGTCGGTATTTAAGTCCAACTCATCCACATGTAGCGGCCAGTTAACGCCAGGTTTATGCGGAAGCGCTAGGCAACGTCACCACCAAAGCCGGTGGTGCTATTAATTGCACAGATAGCAGCACGCTTTTCGAAGGTGTCGGCATTCACGTCGGTTGCGGATGCCAGTAGTAACGCTCACGCTAATAGGCTCTCTTTTTTTCATTATCCTAGCTAATTCCTTGGTTCGCCCGATGTTGCTGCTGGGGCTTATTGATGTTTTCTCATCATTGAGGTGTTAGCTAACGACACACGCGTGAATAACAAAGAGATGAGTCATTTTTAAGGCAGGAGCGTGCCTACGCTATTTAAGAAATAGCTTACCAATAAGACTTTTTAGCTATGAGGAAGTATGAGTAGCATTGTCACGACTCTAGGGCCTTCTCATAGGCTTTACGCTAAGGGGCTTTCGTTTGAGTAAATCAACAATGAAAGCTAACGATAGCTACCGGGAGAATTTATCGCGACTTGAGTGGTTATCCACAGCAGATTAGAAGGAAGGAGGGCGCTAGGCGGCGTACAATACTGTTAGCCAGAACCGTTTATGCCTGAGAAATATCCTCAAGTGGTTCGTTTGGCAACAGCCACTGAGGCGGGCTAGACGTATTGTGCTATCTCGCGCTGTTCTCCGCATTAGGGTAAAGTTGCAGCCCATTATTCACCCATCGTGCAGTACCAATGCGAGCACGATGGGTGGCGCTTCTGCTTTTGTCAGCTTTGAGTGGCAATGACAGGCTATTGCAGCGGTTTTCAGGCTAACCAAACATGGGTGCCTTTTACTATATCACTGCATTAAACTCTTGGTGGGTGAGCGTTATCAGCGCCGCATGGGCGATGGCTTGAGTTTTTGGTTAATAAACTTTTTGATGGTAAGCGGTGGTGTTGATATGAACATTTTGGTGACTGGTGGTGCTGGGTTTATCGGTTCAGCGGTAATACGTTATTTGATTGAGCATACCGAGCACTCAGTGGTGAATGTGGATGCGCTCACCTATGCCGGTAATTTGGAGTCACTTGCAACAGTTGAAGGCAGCGAGCGTTATGCGTTTGAGCAGGCGGATATTGGCGATACCTCCCGCATGGCGGCTATTTTTCATCGCTACCAACCGGATGCGGTGATGCACCTGGCGGCGGAATCTCACGTGGATCGCTCAATTGATGGCCCGGCAGCGTTTATCCACACCAATATTGTGGGGACTTATTCACTGCTGGAAGTGGCCCGCCATTATTGGAAGGAGTTACAAACGAGTGCGCCGGAAAAAGCCGCCGCTTTCCGCTTTCACCATATCTCAACGGATGAGGTCTATGGCGATTTGGAAGGGCCGGAAGACCTGTTCACCGAAGAAACCCCGTACGCCCCTAGCTCGCCTTACTCGGCAAGCAAAGCAAGTTCTGATCACTTGGTGCGGGCATGGCTGCGCACCTTTGGCCTACCGGTGCTGATCACCAACTGTTCCAATAACTATGGGCCTTATCACTTCCCTGAAAAACTGATCCCGCTGATGATTTTAAACGCCCTGGCGGGTAAGCCGTTGCCGGTGTATGGCAATGGTCAGCAGGTGCGCGATTGGTTGTATGTGGAAGACCATGCCCGTGCACTGGTGAAAGTGGTTACCGAAGGGGTAGTAGGGGAGACCTATAACATTGGCGGCCATAATGAAAAAGCCAACCTGGAAGTGGTCGAAACGCTTTGTGACCTGCTTCAGGAACTGGTGCCCGCCGAAAACTCTTACCGTGATTTGATTACCTTCGTGCAAGACCGCCCAGGCCATGACCTGCGTTATGCTATTGATGCCAGCAAGATCGAGCGTGAGCTGGGCTGGAAGCCGGAAGAGACCTTTGAAACCGGGTTGCGAAAAACCGTGCAGTGGTATCTTGATAACCGGCAGTGGTGGCAGCGTGTACAGGATGGCAGCTATCAGGGTGAACGTTTGGGGAGTTTGTAGCTCTATTACTGTCATTGCGAGGATCGCAGCAACACGGCAATCTCAATCAGTAGTCGCCAGATTTTAATTGTATGTCTTAAAAGGAATGGGTAATGAAAGTACTTATTACCGGCGGTAGTGGCCAGGTGGGTTTTGAGCTGCGCCGCCAGCTAGCCACGGTAGGTAGCATTCTGGCGCCCAATAGAGAAGCGCTGGATCTTTCTAATGCGAGCGCGGTAAGTGCTTACTTAGCCCAACACAAGCCGGACATGGTAGTGAATGCGGCGGCCTATACAGCGGTGGACAATGCTGAATCGGACTTGGCATTGGCCACGCGGTTAAATGCGGAACTCCCTGCGCAGTTGGCGGAGTACTGCCAGCAGCGTTCTTGCTGGTTGGTGCATTACTCTTCGGATTATGTGTACAACGGTGAAGGCAGCGCCCCTTGGCAGGAAGAAGATGCCACGGGGCCGTGTAACGCCTATGGCACCACGAAACTGGCAGGCGATGAAGCGGTGGCTAACAGCCGCTGTCAGCATCTAATTTTTCGTACCAGTTGGGTGTATAGCGCTTTTGGCAAAAGCTTTTTATCCACCATGCTGCGGTTAGGTGCTGAGCGCAGCGCATTAAGCATTGTCAGTGACCAAATTGGTGCACCAACCCCTGCGCGCCTGATTGCGCTAATCACCCAGCAGGCGTTAACTACCTTACACAATGCGCAAGTTGCCCACCGTATTGAAAGTGGCGTGTATCATTTGGTCCCCAGGGGTGAGGTCAGTTGGCAAGGGTTTGCCTGTGAGATTTTTCAGCTGGCCAGCCATAGTGGGTTGTCGTTATCGATTACCCCCGAAAATGTAGCCGCCATCCCCACCAGTGATTACCCAACGCCCGCTGCCCGCCCACTGAATTCACGGTTGGCAGTTGCTAAAATTGAACGCGCGTTGGGAATTGAAATGCCCAGTTGGCAGAGCCAGTTGGCGCTAACCGTGGAAGAAATATCAAGCTCGCGTAATTAATACGGGCAATGAGCAAGGAGCAACAACGATGCAACGTAAAGGCATTATTTTAGCGGGAGGAAGTGGCACACGCCTGCACCCGATTACGCGCGGTGTTTCAAAGCAGCTGCTGCCTATTTACGACAAGCCGATGATCTATTATCCGATCTCGGTATTAATGCTGGCGGGTATTCGGGAGATTTTGATTATCTCCACCCCGGAAGACTTGCCTCAGTACGAAAATTTATTGGGCAATGGCGATTGGTTCGGCGTGCGTTTTGAATATGCTGTTCAGCCCAGCCCTGATGGCTTAGCCCAGGCATTTATTATTGGTGAAGATTTCATTGGTGATGCGCCGGTGTGCTTGGTGCTGGGTGATAATATATTTCATGGTCAGCACTTTTCCGAGCAGTTAAAGCATGCTTCAGACCAGGCAAGCGGTGCTTCGGTGTTTGGCTATTTGGTCAAAGATCCTGAGCGTTTTGGTGTGGTGGAGTTTGATGCGAACGGCAAGGCCGTTTCTATTGAAGAAAAGCCTGCTAAGCCGAAATCACCTTATGCGGTCACTGGTCTCTATTTTTACGATAACGATGTGGTTGAAATTGCCCGCCAGGTGAAGCCTTCTGAGCGTGGTGAGCTTGAAATTACCAGCATCAATAACGCCTATCTGGAACGCGGTGACTTGCATGTTGAGCGCCTGGGCCGTGGCTTTGCCTGGTTGGATACGGGTACGCATGACAGCTTGCTGGAAGCCAGCCAATACGTGCAAACCATAGAGCACCGCCAAGGGTTGAAGGTAGCTTGTTTGGAAGAGATTGCTTGGCAGCAAGGGTGGCTAAGCGATGAAGAGCTGCGTGAGAGCGCCACAGCCCTCGCCAAAACCGGCTACGGCCAATACTTATTGCACCGTTTGGATGCTAAAGGAGGCCACTAATGCTGGTTGAAAAAACCCCCCTGCCTGAGGTGGTGATTTTAACGCCTAAGGTGTTTGGTGATGAACGCGGCTTCTTCATGGAAAGCTTTAACCAACAGGCCTTTGAAGAGGCCACCGGCTGCCAGCGTGAGTTCGTGCAGGATAACCACTCCCGCTCGCGCCAGAGCGTTTTACGCGGTATTCATTACCAGCTAGAACAGCCTCAGGGCAAACTGGTTCGGGTTGTACAAGGTAGCGTGTGGGATGTGGCGGTAGATTTACGCCGTGAATCACCACACTTCGGCCAGTGGGTGGGGGTTGAGCTCTCAGCCGAAAACAGCCGCCAACTTTGGGTGCCGGAAGGGTTTGGTCATGCCTTTGTGGTACTTTCTGAAACGGCTGACTTTTTGTACAAAACCACTGATTATTATCACCCAGGTTCAGAGCGTTGCATTCGTTTTGATGATCCAGAATTAGCCATCGAATGGCCAGTTTTAGCGGTTGATTTCGCTCTTTCAGAGAAGGACAAGGCCGGGAGTTCTTTTTCTTCAGCTGATGTGTTTATGCGTTAATGTAAACCGTTGATGAGCTCTGTGCAATAGCGTCCGCATCACTCAGTGTTGATAGCGGACGTTTTTATCATGTGTTCAAGCTACTGGCGTTTAACAAGCGATCATTAGGTTAAGCTGCCTACTATTTTATAATGTTGTAGCAAAGAGGTGCTTAACCATGGAGGCACTATGGACATAGTCGCTAAGCCGCTAGTAGCTAAGCAATTCCAACACTTGGTCGAGTAGTTGTTAGATCAGTTGGATGAGAGGCGGCAGTCTTAATGAGGCAAACTAAACGTAGTCCCATCACTGAGCGCTACCCCGCTCAAGTATTCGTACCGTTTATCGATTCGTTTCTGGTCTTTGTGGGCGGCTTTATTGCTCACTACATACGCTTTGGCACTTTCGATGTGCATGAGCGCTTCATCGTCGGGCTGCTCTTAATCTCTGTTTTCATCGTGATGGCTAACTTCATTGACGATGCTTACGTTCGTTGGCGTACCACTGGGCTTTCCACCATTCTGTTTCGCTTGGTGGGGGTTTGGGTAGGGGGCACGCTGGCGGCTGCTTCGATTATTTACCTGGCTGATGCATCGGTGCGTTATTCGCGCCTATGGCTGGGCATGACCATGCTGATCTCGCTGGTATTGGCAGGCGGTGTTCGCGTCACGATTATGTTGGTTTTGAAGTATGCCCGCGCCCATGGTCAGAATCTGCGCGGGGTGTTTCTGGTGGGGCCAGGCTCGAACTTGCTCAACGTGGCCAGGAGTATGCGCCAATCGCCTGGCGAGGGTTTTGCTATCTCGGGTGTTCAGCGGTTGAAGGGTGCGCCCGATCAGGCGTTTTTGGAGTGCTTGGCGCGGCGCGTGGAAACATCCGAGGCCAGAGAAGTTTGGATCTGCCTGCCGCTGGAGATGGGCAGCACGGTGCGTGAAATTGTCCATAGCTTGCGGCATCAAACGGTGGAAGTGCGGTTTATCCCTGAGTTTGGCGAAATTCAGCTATTGAATCACCAAATTAGCGAAGTGGCGGGGCGTTTTGCCATCGACCTAAGCGTGACGCCCATGGTCGAAACGGCGCGGTTTTTGAAACGAATCGAAGATGTGGTGATGGGGTCGATCTTTCTGCTGGCATCGCTACCGATCTGCTTGGTGATTGCGTTGGTGCTTAAATGCCAGTCGCCCGGCCCAGTGCTGTTTAAGCAGTACCGCATGGGTATCAATGGCAAGCGGTTTAAGGTGTACAAATTCCGCTCCATGGAGGTTCATGAGGAGTCGAGTGGCCATGTCACGCAGGCAAGCCGCGGTGATCCTCGAGTCACCAAGTTTGGTGCTTTTTTGCGGCGTACCTCTTTGGATGAGCTGCCCCAGTTTTACAACGTGCTACAAGGCAGAATGTCCGTGGTTGGCCCGAGGCCCCATGCGTTAGCACACAATGATCAGTATAAAGAACTGGTCGAATCTTATATGAAACGCCATAAGGTCAAGCCGGGAATGACCGGCTGGGCGCAAGTGAACGGCTTCAGGGGGGAGACTGATACCCTCGATAAGATGGAACGCCGCGTCGAACATGATCTCTGGTATATCGACAATTGGTCATTGTGGCTGGATTTACGCATCATC
The DNA here is from genome assembly GCF_002366715.1 of Halomonas sp. UBA3074. Classification (GTDB taxonomy): domain Bacteria; phylum Pseudomonadota; class Gammaproteobacteria; order Pseudomonadales; family Halomonadaceae; genus Vreelandella. The sequence continues at coordinate 68,590 of NZ_DFBS01000002.1, forward strand.
GCGCTGACCATCTTCAAAGGGTTTGTGAACCCGAATGCCTATTGAGCAATCTAGCCAAGTGAGTAGTGCTTGAGCTGCCGGGCGAAGCCATCTTCGCGATGGTGTGCGCCTTCAAATTAAGATCTTTATGTTAAAGTGGTCGGCCTTTGTGCCGACCTTTTTTGTTTTTACCCCTTACTTAGTTGATGGAACAGCTATGCCCAGCTTACCCAATGCCTCTCCTTTCTCTCTTGCGGCGATCATGCGCGCTTATACCAGCCTGGCAGTATTCCTACTGGGCGCCATCGCGTTGATCGTGCCAAGCGGTTATTCGCTGGGGGCGGTCATGCTGCTGCTGGCCAGTGGGCTCTTATTGTTTACCCAACCTGTGCTTGGATTGAAACGCCAGGACTACTTAGTGATGGCGGCGTTGATGGCTTACGCCTTCATTGGCATGTTGGCCGCGTGGTGGGATGGCCAAGGCACCCGGGGGTTCGATGAGCCCATACGCTTTCTACTGGCCGTGCCTGCCATGCTGTTAGTGATGGCTTGCCCACCCCGTTTGGGTTGGCTGTGGAGCGGTTTGGCGCTTGGGGCTATCGGGGCAGGCTGTTGGGCTGGCTGGCAGAAGTTGGTCGAGGGAGCCTTGCGGGCGGGCGGTTTTACCTTCGTTATTCAGTTTGGCAACTTGAGCATGCTGCTGGGGATTCTCTGTTTGGCGGGGTTAGGTTGGGCGATGGTGCAACCGCACCGAACGGGCTGGGTCGCTTTGCTATTGGTAGGGGCCGTGGCAGGCATGCTTGGTTCACTGTTTTCAGGTAGCCGAGGCGGCTGGATTGGCTTGCCCTTCGTACTGCTGGTGCTTTATCGGGGTTATGGCCACCAATTACCGAGTCAATTGAAGATAGGCGCCTTGATTGCCGTGGTGCTGGGTGGGTTACTGGTCTATTTCCTGCCGCAAACCGGCGTTCAGCTAAGGGTGGAAGAGGCGTTTAGTGATATTGCGCTTTATGTGTCGGGGGAAACCTCTGAGACCTCCCTTGGGGCACGTTTTGAGATGTGGAAGGGTGCCTATCACTTGATACTGGAAAAGCCGTTCTTTGGGTGGGGCGATAATGGCTATCAAGCAGGCATCCAAATGCTGGCCAATAATGGGATGATCGATCCTATCGCGACCCACTATAGCCATGCCCATAACGAGTTCATCGATGCTTTTGCCAAGCGTGGCGTGGTGGGCTTGGCGGTGTTGTTAGCCCTTTATCTCGTTCCAATGCGGCTTTTTGCACGGCACATCGCTGCTACCAATCTTGAATTACGCGCGCTTGCGGTGGCGGGTGTGCTGCTTCCCGTTGCTTTTATCGATTTCGGTTTTTCGCAGGCATTTTTAACTCATAACAGTGGGGTGATGATGTACGCCTTTTTGCTTGCCGTGCTGTGGGGGTGTTTCTCGGTACGCGCTAGGCAGCATCATTCAACTTAATAAGGCTACTTGCTATGCGCATTGTCAGTCCGGCGTCATGAGTGCCTTTGAAGCTACTTAATGACGGTGTCAACGTAGGTTGTACTGGATTAGAAATCTCAGTAGTCTCAGATGGCGGGATTAACAATTTGCTACACATGATTTACGAATGCTGAAGTAGTATTTGTTGGTTCGGACTCATGCCTGGAGTGACGCATAAGTAGCAGGAAACGCTGTATGGTGGGGTCTCCGTACAATAACAGCCGAATAAATTTCAAGGGATAATGAAAACGATGCTTAATACGAAAAAAACACTCGCATTAGCCGTCAGCGCTGTCACGTTGACGATGCTCGCCGGGACTAGCTTCGCGTACGATAAAAAGGTTTCTGTTTCCGCTATTGCGGGTACCACGGGCTTTGGTGCCGATGCCTCTTGGCGTTTCCATGAAAACCTAGCGGTAACCGCCCGTTACACCGATGGTTTGGATTACGACACCGACTTCGATGAAGATGATGTCAACTACGACGCTGACTTTGAAATGAAAGCGTCTAGCGTCAAATTGGATTATTTTCCGTTTGGCGGCAGCTTCTTTTTATCGGCAGGCATCATGATGCCGGATATCGAAGCGAACGTGGTCGGCACACCGGATAACGACACCACCTACGAATTCAATGACCGTACTTATACTGCCGCTGAAATTGGTTCGGTCGTGGGGACTGCGACCGTCTCAGACGGCACTCAGCCGTATGTAGGGCTTGGCTGGCGCAGCTCTCACCAGAGCGGGTTCTCATTCTTCTCTGAGTTCGGCGTTGTGGCCACCAATGTGGATGTGTCTTTGAGCACAAGCCGTAACTTCGAAGCGCTCAACCCCCAGTTACGCGATGATATTCGTGCTGAAGAGCAAAGCCTTGAAGACGATATCGATAAGTTCCCGCTCTTCCCGGTCGCGGTGCTGGGTGTTACTTATACCTTTTAAGCGCTGAGCCTGTTTTTTAACCGCTGATACAGGCGCTTGTAAACCCGCCATCACCCAACAGGTGTTGGCGGGTTTTTGCTAACTAAATATTGCCTTTCGTGCTCTCTTATTGCATCGTCGAGGTGGTATTAGTTTTATTTAATAAAGCTAATGGCCTATAGACGTTAATTGGAGAGCTGATGATGGCAACACATTCCATATCGAATTCCTTATCCACGATCGTTCATCACGGCGGTGCCAGCGGCGTTACTGGTAGTTGCCATCAACTCTTCAGCCAGAGTGAGTCTTCACTGTTAATCGATTGTGGGCTGTTCCAAGGCGAAGACGCCCAGCAGGATAGCTTCGCGCAGCTCTCGATCGATTTTGATATTTCCACGGTCAAAGCGTTGGTGATTACCCATGTGCATATCGACCATGTGGGGCGGCTGCCTTATCTCCTGGCGGCGGGGTTTACCGGCCCCATCATTTGCTCGAAGCCTTCGGCAAAGCTATTACCGCTAGTGATTGAAGATGCGCTGAAAATCGGCTTTACCCGTGATTCGCGTTTGATTGAGCAGTTTTTAGAACGGGTCGAGCAGCAGTTAGTGCCGATCGATTATGCGAAGTGGCACACCGTAGAAGAGTCTTCCTCTTTAAGTATGAAGATAAAACTGCAGCGGGCGGGCCATATTCTGGGGTCGAGTTACGTTGAGGTGGTATTAGCCGATCCTCGTTCAAAGCGCCGTGAGCGGGTCGTGTTCTCGGGTGATTTGGGGGCGGCCAATTCGCCTTTGCTGCCTGCGCCGAAATCGCCTGCTCGGGCGGATGTGCTGGTGCTGGAGTCGACCTATGGTGATCGCCTGCACGAAGGGCGTAATGAAAGAGCGACGTTGCTGAAAAAGGCGATCGAGCAGGCGATGACGAATCAGGGAACGGTAATTATTCCTGCCTTCAGTATTGGGCGCACCCAAGAGCTGCTTTATGAGTTAGAGGGCATTATTCATCGGGCGGGCAATGATGCGCTGTGGCAGTCGCTGGAAATTATCGTCGATTCGCCGTTGGCGGCGCGTTTTACTCGGGTTTACCGCGATTTAAAACCCTTTTGGGACGCTGAAGCGCAGACGCGCTTGAAGGCAGGGCGGCACCCGCTCAACTTCGCTGCGCTGTATACCGTCGATAGCCATGAAACCCATGAGCAAACGGTTCGCTATTTAGCCGAAAGCGGCCGACCCGCGGTGGTGATTGCGGCCAGCGGGATGTGCGCCGGTGGGCGGGTCGTTAATTACTTGAAAGCCATGCTGGGCGACCCGCGCCACCAGGTGTTGTTTGTGGGTTACCAAGGCGCGGGCACACCGGGCCGCGATATACAGCGCTACGGGCCCCAGGGGGGTTGGGTGATGTTGGATGGCGAGCGTTATGATATTCGCGCCGGGGTGACCACCATTAGCGGCTACTCCGCCCACGCTGACCAACGCGATTTACTCAATTTCATCAAGCGCATGCGCCACTGGCCGCAGGAAATCCGCCTAGTGCATGGTGATGCAGAGGCCAAGCGCGTGCTTAAAACCGCCATTGAAGCGATGGCCCATAAAACCGGGCGATCCATCAGTGTTGTTTTGCCTGCGGAGAGTGAGTGATTTTTGGTGGGCAGGATCAATAATGATCGCCCAATAAATTGGGCTCCTACACAACCTGATGCGTGCACCTTGCCCTTGTAGGAGCCCGACTCGTCGGGCGATCAGGCTTTCTAGAAGCATCGTTGCTGATCGCGCAATGAATTGCGCTCCTACAGGGCGATCAGGCCGTCTAGAAGCATTCACCTACGGTGCCTTGATCCTTGCTGATCGCGCAATGAATTGCGCTCCTACAAAACCTTATGCGTGCACCTAGCCCTTGTTGGAGCCCGACTCGTCGGGCGATCAGGTTTTCTAGAAGCATCGTTGTTGATCGCGCAATGAATTGCGCTCCTACAGGGCGATCAGGCTTTCTAGAAGCATTCACTTACGGTGCCTTGATCCTTGCTGATCGCCCAATGAATTGGGCTCCTACAGAACCCTATGCGTGCACCCAGCCCTTGTAGGAGCCCGACTTGTCGGGCGATCGGGCCGTCTATAAGCAATTATCATCGGTGCCTTGATCCTTGCTGATCGCGAAATGAATTGCGCTCCTACAAAACCTGATGCCTGCACCCAACCCTTGCAGGAGCCCGACTCGTCGGGCGATCAGGCCTACTACCCGCATTTACCTACGGTGCCTCGATCGTTGCTAATCGCGCAATGAATTGCGCTCCTACAACACCTTATGCGTGCACCTAGCCCTTGTAGGAGCCCGACTCTTCGGGCGATCAGGTTTTCTAGAAGCATCGTTGCTGATCGCGCAATGAATTGCGCTCCTACAGGGCGATCAGGCCGTCTAGAAGCATTCACCTACGGTGCCTTGATCCTTGCTGATCGCCCAATGAATTGGGCTCCTACATAACCCTATGCGTGCACCCAGCCATTGTAGGAGCCCGACTTGCCGGGCGATCAGGCTTTCTAGAAGCATTCACTTACGGTGCCTCGATCCTTGCTGATCGCCCAATGAATTGCGCGCCTACAAAACCTTATGCGTGCACCGAGCCATTGTAGGAGCCCGACTTGTCGGGCGATGTGTACTTGGTAAGGCAGGAGTGGCCTTCAGTATGGAAGCATGGTTAGGCGTTTAAGTCCTCACCAGCCTCCTTGGCCTTCTAATAAACTGAGGGTGTTGTTATTTAACGGTAGGCGGAAATCGGCACTGCCGAGCACCATGGCGTCGCCAGCGCGTACTACTCGGGCGCTAACATAGATGTAGTCCTGGCCTTGTGCGTAGGTGCCCATCAGGATAGAGCGGGCGTTGTGCTGGGCGCTGAGGCGCTGCACCTGGCGTGACAGAATCAACTCGCCCACGCTCTCCTCGATAAACATGCTGTCGCGCATTTTGACTTCACGCACTTGCATGCCCTGGCGCGAAAGTGCCGATGCCATGATTTCAGAGCTAATCCGGCCAAGCGTGGAAGATTGGCTAAGGTTGTCGATGCTGACGAACGTGGCGGCAATCATCGGGCTATAGCGCGTCAGGTCCGGGTTGTTGGCAATCATCTGTTCGGCGGCGGCGTGCACCAGCTCAGAAAGATCGGGTTCCGGTTCGGCGGCGGTGTTGTTAGCATTGCCCATTGCGCTGCAGCCTGCCAGTAGCAGAAGTGCGGTGCTCAAGAACGCCATACGGCTGATAGCGTAAGCGCGCTGCGCCTTAAAAAGTGTGATCAGCATGACATTACCACGTATCAGTAAGGGGAACGGTGGGAGTGGTAGGCGCCTGGGGCACGCGATGCGGGGCATATTGACGGCGGTCGCCCGCATTAATGTAGTAAATGTTGGAAGATGAGTAGAGAATTCGTTCGCCGTCGATAATTTGCGTCGTCACGATAATTTCTTCATTGCTGGTGCTGGTCCAATTGCCGCTGGTGACGTCGGCGAGCATGCCCGCCGGAATCAGCCCCAAGGCGGGTTCGCTCCACTGATTAAACGGGATGGTCGCCACGGCGATACCCGCTGTAAGCGCGGTGAAAGCGCCTATCGGTGGGCGGATAAAATCGCGGTCCCGGTGCTCGACGACTTCCACATCGATAGTGATGTTGGCGCTATTGGTCGTTGGTACCGTGGTGAGATTGGCACCGCGAGAGACCAGCTCACTGGTAAGCAGTGTGCGAAAGCCGCGTTCGAACTCGCCACCGCTGTAGGCGCGGAGCTCACCATGGTCGGCTTCGCTGATATGTAAGTCGCGATTGCGGACACGCTCGCGCTGCAAAATGCTGGTGGCTTCGTGACGCGCGAGCACATCCCAGTGGTGGGCAGCCTGCATGCGTTGCTGCTCGGTGTAGGGGTAGGTGACGGCAACGGGCGCTTGTGAGGTATTGGCATAAAAGCAGCCGCTGAGCATTAGCGTTGCCAGCCCCAAACCAACAGGACGTATGAAATAGGGTAAACGACTTAATGAGGGACGGGTGCGCACCTGCGGGTTCCTTTTTTCGCTACAAAACGGCTTTTGATAGACTGTTCTTGATGCTTAGTTTTCTTGATGCCTAGTTTTCCTGATGCTTAGTTTGCCATGACTCATTCGGTGTAATGATTCAGAAATAGCCAGCTCAGTGAGCCTAATTCGAAATACTTAATGTGAAGTACCTGATTCAGCGTGCTTAATTCAACGCATCTGATGCGAAGGATTTGATTGACAATACTAATCAAGGTACTGATTTCAAACTGCCTAGCGCGGCGCACTTGATCAGATCTACCTAGCTACATCGGCCAAGAGGTTCAAAACTTGAATGAGCGACCATATTAATGCTTGAAGATCACCGCAGCGGCCCGCGCCATGATTCGCTGATGTCGGCTTATCAGGAAAGCGATAGCAATAGCGGTTGGATGATTAGCTATCTCGATATTATGACCCTGCTGGTGGCGCTTTTCGTGGTCATCATCGCAGCCGCTGGCGCGGCTGGCCCCGAATGGTTAGCTGGCGATACCGCCGAAGATGAGATTAACCCATCGGTTCCTCCGCTTGAAATCCCTTTACCCGAGGCGTTAGCGCAAGCGATGCCTGACCGCGCGACGCTTCACACCTGGCGTGGTGAAAGGCTGAGCCCTATGGCGGTGAGTGCTTCGTTGGGGGTGGCGGGCTTGCCGCCGCTTTCTGCGCGCCCCCGGCGGGTTAGTCACGGTGTTCCTCCGCTCTTGGCCGCACCGCCCCCGGCGCCCGTTGTACCCGCCATCACTTTGCCCAAACTGTTGATGCCCGCTGGCAGCGATGATTTTTCGTCACCCTTGGCGGATTACATGGTGGTATTGACCGATCGGCCGCCGGTGAACGTGCAACCGGTTAGCGATGAGTCGGTATCAGGTGCGCTGGCTTTGAATCAGGCGCTGTCGCAGCGCGTTGAAGAATCCACGTATCTGCCCGACCTGGAAGGCGTTGAGGTGTCACGGGTGGACGAGGGGATCAGTTTGCGCGTGCAGGATCAACTGCTGTTTCCTTCCGCTACGGCTGAGTTGACCGACGATGGGTCGTCGCTAGTGGGTAGCTTGCTGGAGACGATTCAGCGCTACGACGGCGAAGTATGGGTGGAAGGCCACTCTGACAGCCAAACGATCAACACTGAAGAATTCTCTTCCAACTGGGCGCTCTCGAGTGCGCGCGCCATCGCCATTGTGGAAGCGCTCGAAGCGTCAGGCGTCGATGCAGAGCGCCTACGCGCAGTAGGCTTGGCAGCCACCAGGCCACTGGAAAGCAATACCACCGCAGAAGGGCGTGCGCGTAACCGGCGGGTTGAAGTCGTTATTCATGTGGAGTAGGGCTCTACCTTCCCATGTCATTGCGAGGAGCGTAGCGACGCGGCAATCTCAGTCTGCGGTGGCACATCCCCCAAGATTGCTTCACTACGTTCGCAATGACAGCCCATATGTCATTGCGAGGAGCGCAGCGACGCGGCAATCTCAGTCTGCGGTGGCACATCCCCCAAGATTGCTTCACTACGTTCGCAATGACAGCTCACACGCTATTGCGAGGAGCGCAGCGACGCGGCAATCTCAGTCTGCGGTGGCATATCCCCCCAAGATTGCTTCACTACGTTCGCCATGACAGCCCATATGTCATTGCGAGGAGCGCAGCGACGCGGCAATCTCAGTCTGCGGTGGCACATCACCCCGAGATTGCTTCACTACGTTCGCAATGACAGCCCATATGTCATTGCGAGGAGCGCCGCGACGCGGCAATCTCTGCCCGCGGTGTATCACACTTTTCCAGCATAAAAAAACCCGCCGGGGGAGGCGGGTAGAAAGGGCTTGGCTCACTGCAGCCCACTGGCATCAGGTGAGGGGTGTACAGGACAACCAGTGGGTACAAGGTCAGTATAGCTATTTATGCAGCGCTGCCAAGTGTTGTGTTAGTTTTTTTACGTTTATCGACGCGAAAAGTGCACTAAAGTGCTTCATGCACCTTTTTGGTGCTTTTGAGCTGCTTCTTTTTGGTGCCTGTGAAGGAATCAGCTCGCGGGGCATTATCAAATGCGTCGTAACCTGCTGCTAAAACGACGTTTCTACGTTTTGGCTTATAACTTGCTATCTTTTTCTTAGCCGAACCATTGCGGGACTTAGCGATTAGCTATCCTAGCCAAATACATCGATGATGCGCTAAGACCGAAAAGAGGTAGTGCCATGCCGGAATCAAATCAATTTTCAGCGCCGCTTTCTCCATCGCCATCTTCACCCACCGCATCAGCCGACCCGATGCTGCCGCCGCGTTTAGTGGTGACTGATTTAGACGGCTCGCTGCTGGATCACCACACCTATGACTTCAGCCCGGCCGCACCATGGCTGGCTCGTTTTAAGCAAATGGGCGTGCCGGTCATTCCGGTTACCAGTAAAACCCGGGCGGAGTTGATTCCCTTGCGCGAAGCGCTCGGCCTCACCGCGACGCCGTTCATTGCCGAAAATGGGGCGGTGATTGGCCTGCCGCCAGGCTGGTGCCATGCGCGGTTAGACCGCCCTGGCGGTGGTCGTGATGGCGTGGTAATCAAACATCCTGGGGTGGATATCGGTTTTATACGTGCGCGTTTAAAGGTATGGCGCGAGCGCTTGAACGTTCAATTTACCCGCATGGGGGAGTTGAGTGTAAAAGACGTAATGGAACTGACGGGATTGGATGAGCCCCGCGCCCGTGATGCGCGGCAGCGGGAAGGCAGCGAGCCGCTACTGTGGAACGACAGCGACGCGGCCTTGGAAACGTTTCGTGCTGCCTTGGAAGGAGATGGCCTGCAGCTTACTCAAGGCGGTCGTTTCTGGCATGTGATGGGGCGCGCAGCAGATAAGGGCAGCGCCGTGGAGTGGCTGGTCAAGCGCTTTACGGCGTTGAGGGGGCGAACGCCTCTCTCGTTAGGCCTGGGAGATGGGCCCAATGATATTTCTATGCTTGAGGCGGTGGATCAGGCTGTGGTGATTCGTGGGTGTCATGACTTAGTGGTTGAGCCGCGTAACATTGCGCTTTATCGCACGCAAGCAACCGGGCCAACCGGCTGGGCTGAGGGGGTGGCCCACTGGTGGGGGCGAGACGAACGCCGTTTAGCGACGGCGGAGAAGGGGGATGCTGTTGTGGGAGAGCCGTTCTTTAATCAAGAGCAGTTCGACGAATCCAGGGAGGCAAGCGCATGAGTGACTTTCATCAAAACGGCATTATTACTGACTTTCATAACCTGACGAAGCGTTCAGTGGAGGCGTTAGAAGAGGAGCTATGCCAGTTCGCTCGTCGGCGGCCAATGGGCTTGATTTTACCGTCACTGTTTTCAGAGTTAGAGGGGCCAGCGCTGTCAGCGATAGTCGATGAGCTGGTTAAAGTGCCTTATCTCAATGAGATCGTCATTGGTCTGGATCGCGCCGACCGTGAGCAGTTTTTATTCGCCAGGGAGTTTTTTTCGCGCCTGCCACAGCATACGCGCATTTTATGGAACGATGGCCCGCGCCTGAGAGCGCTGGATGCGGAGCTGGAAGAGCACGGGCTTGGCTCGTTGGAGCCTGGCAAAGGGCGCAATGTTTGGTATTGCGCCGGGTATATGTTGTCGTCAGCCCGCTCGACGGTGGTGGGGCTACACGATTGCGATATTCTTACCTACGAGCGCGGCCTGCTGGCGCGCTTGATGTATCCGGTCGCCCATCCCAATTTCAACTACAGCTTCTGCAAAGGCTATTACCCCCGCATTGCGGAGGGCAAACTCAATGGCCGGGTGTCTCGACTGCTGGTGACGCCGTTGCTGCGGGCGCTGAAAACCGTCTGCGGGCCGCTGGCGTATCTCGACTATTTGGATAGCTTCCGCTACCCGCTTTCGGGCGAGTTTGCGATGCGTAGCGAGGTGCTCGAAGGCATTCGAATCCCTGCCGACTGGGGGCTGGAAATCGGGGTGTTGTCGGAACTTCAGCGTAATTACTCGACGCGCCAGATCTGCCAGGTGGACATCGCCGATGCCTACGACCACAAGCACCAACCGGTAAGTGAAGAGAACCCTAACGGCGGCCTGAACCGAATGAGTTTGGATATCTCCAAAGCGTTGTATCGCAAGTTGGCCACGCAAGGGATTACTTTTAGCAGCGAAGACTTCCGCACGCTCAAAGCCACTTACTACCGCTTTGCATTGGATTTGATCGAAGCCTACGACCACGATGCGACCATGAACGGTTTGAGCCTCGATCGCCATAGCGAAGAGCAGGCGGTCGAACTCTTCGCCAGCAACCTGCTGGAAGCAGGCAACTTATTCCTGGACAACCCGCGAGAGCGGCCCTTTATTCCCAGCTGGAACCGCGTCCAGGCGGCCGTGCCCGACCTGTTAACGCGTATGCACGAAGCGGTCGAGTTGGATAACCAAGGCAAGGTTTAAAACTTCTTGTATTGCTAATATTGAAGGGCGCCTGATAAGCCATTATCAGGCGCTTTTTTTGTTATGGCAATTAACGCCACGCCGCGAGGAACTTCTCTTTCTGTCATTGCGAGGAGCGAAGCGACGCGGCAATCTCAGCCCGCGGTGGCAGCCAACCCGAGATTGCTTCACTACGTTCGCAATGACGAAGGGAGACGGTTGGCAATGAACCTTCCTATGTCATTGCGAGGAGCGAAGCGACGCGGCAATCTCAGCCCGCGGTGGCAGCCAATCCGAGATTGCTTCACTGCGTTCGCAATGACGAAGGGAGACGGTTTGCCATGTCGCAGGGAACAGCTTCGCAATGTACGTGCCTATGTCATTGCGAGGAGCGAAGCGACGCGGCAATCCCAGCCCGCGGTGGCAGCCAACCCGAGATTGCTTCACTGCGTTCGCAATGACATGAAGGGGTATCTGTGCGATGACAAAGGCTAAAAATCGCTGTCCTCATAAGCGGCCCGCGGGGCGGGTGAAGCGGTGGGTAGACTTGCCTGAGCATGCTGTAGGTTCTGGTTAATGCGGAAGTGAGCCACCAACTGACGTAACTGGGCGCTTAGCTGGGCAAGCGTTTGGGTGGCGTGGTTGCTCTCCTGCACCAAGCTGGCATTTTGCTGGGTCATTTGATCCATTTGGGTAACCGCTTGGTTGACCTGCTCAATACCGCTGCTCTGTTCAATAGTCGCCGCCGAAATTTCCTGCACCAGCGTGCTGAGCTGCTTGATGTCGTCGACCATGCCATGGATCACGTCGCCGGTCTCGCGAACTTGGCGGCTGCCTTCGACCACTTTACTATCCGATGCTTCGATCAGCGTTTTAATCTCTTGCGCGGCAGCAGCCGAGCGGCTGGCAAGCTGGCGAACCTCGTTGGCAACCACCGCAAAACCGCGCCCTTGTTCCCCCGCGCGGGCGGCTTCTACCGAGGCATTCAGCGCTAATATATTGGTTTGGAAAGCAATGCCATCAATGGTGTTGACGATGCTGCTCATCTGCGTCGCGCTTTCGTTAATCGTGGCCATGGTGGTGATCACCGTCGACATGGCGTCACTACCGCGCTGAGCACTGTCAGCGGTGCGAGTTGCCAGCGTGCGGGCATGATCGGCATGGTCTGCGTTCTGCTTAACGGTCGCGGTAAGCTGCTCCATGCTGGAAGCCGTTTCGGCTAGGGAGGCTGCCTGCTCTTCGGTCCGGGTCGAGAGCTCTTCGTTGACGCCGACAATCTGCTCTACACCACTATTCACCTGGCTTGCCCCTTGGTGAATATCGCCGATCGTGGCGGCCAAGGTTTCCCGCATGCGGTTAATATCGAACAGCAGGCTTTGCTGATCTTTGCTTGAAAGCTGGGTTACCTGGGTGAGGTCGCCGTCGGCAATGTGGCGCACGACGCTGGCGGCGTAGCGGGGGTCACCGCCTAAGCGGCGGGAAACATCACGAATCACCCAACCCATCAGCAACGTTACCGGTACGCCAATAATCAACAGGATGACCACCGAGCGAATCAAGCCAGCAATAAACGCTTCGTTAATGTCATCGACATAAACGCCAGCCGCCAGCGACCACTGCCATTCAGGCAGGTAGGCGACGTAACTGATTTTGGGCACCTGCTCATCGCCGGTAATGCGGCGAGAGTAGTAGTCTACGTGGCCACCGCCAGATTGCGCAGCTTCAAGGAATGCAGCGTAAAGATCCATACCGCTGGCATCTTGGTAGGCGCTCATGTCTTCGCCGCGGGGGCGATTGGGGTGGGAAACGATACGCAGATCGTTGTCGAAAGAAAACAGGTATTCACCGCCCCCAAAGCTAACGCTAGACATATTGTCGATTGCGCGCTGCTGGGCTTCTTCTTCGCTGAGTTCGCCAGTGGCCACACGGGCTTGCAGCGCTTCAATTTGGCTGTGTACGCTCTCGATCACAAATTGAATGCTGTCGCGGCGCTCGCTCTCGATCGTTTGGCGATTTTCTAATGCGAGCCAGCCAACTAATAGCAGCATTGCGATCCAGATGATGCCCAGCGTACCCCAGAGTTTTTGCGTCGTTGTTAAGCGTGTCATGTTCTTCCTAGCCGATGTAAGTAACCAACGGTTTTTCTATCGGCCTAGGGCGTTAAGACATGAGCTTTTTTTAAAGTAAAGGCGGCGGCAAGGTTACTTGCCGCCGCTGTTCACGTGGGTTGCTGCGCTTCACTCACGATCATGACGCTTAAAAATCGCTGTCCTCATAAGCTGCCCGTGGGGCAGGCGTGGAGGCGGGTAATGCCTGGGCCTGCTCCAGGTTTTGGTTAATATGGAAATGAGCCACCAACTGACGCAGTTGAGCGCTTAGCTGGGCAAGCGTTTGAGTTGCGTGGTTGCTCTCTTGCACCAGGCTGGCATTTTGCTGGGTCATTTGATCCATTTGGGTGACCGCTTGGTTGACCTGCTCAATACCGCTGCTCTGTTCGATAGTGGCCGCCGAAATTTCCTGGACCAGCGTGCTGAGCTGCTTGATGTCATCGACCATGCCGTTAATGACATCACCGGTATCGCGTACTTGGCAGCTGCCTTCGACCACTTTGCTGTCCGATGCTTCGATCAGCGTTTTGATCTCTTGGGCAGCAGACGCGGAGCGGCTGGCAAGCTGGCGAACCTCGTTGGCAACCACCGCAAAACCGCGGCCTTGGTCACCGGCCCTGGCGGCTTCTACCGAGGCGTTAAGGGCCAGAATATTGGTTTGGAAGGCAATGCCGTCGATGGTGTTAACGATGCTGCTCATTTGTGTCGCGCTTTCGTTAATCGTCGCCATGGTCGCGGTCACCGAGGACATTGAGTCACTGCCGCGCTGAGCGCTGAGCGCTGTCGGCTGCCCGGGTGGCAAGCGTGCGCGCATGGTCAGCGTGTTCCGCATTTTGCTTAACGGTGGCGGTAAGCTGCTCCATGCTGGAAGCCGTTTCGGCCAGGGAGGCTGCTTGTTCTTCGGTGCGGGTCGAGAGTTCTTCATTAACGCCGACAATTTGCCCGACGCCGCTGTTCACTTGGCTGGCGCCTCGGTGAATATCGCCGATCGTAGCGGCCAACGTTTCCCGCATGCGGTTAATATTGTAGTGGCATAGTGAATTTGGCCACCTACTTAGAGGTGCTAATATGCACCAAGACATCACTAGGTGGCAGCATGGTAACAAGACCAAAACGTAACTTTAGCCCTGAATTCCGACTCGAAGCAGCACAGCTAGTCGTCGATCAACACTACACGGTTCGTGAAGCGGCTGAAGCCATGAATGTGGGGGATTCGAGCATGGATAAATGGGTTCGTCAGTTACGCCAAGAGCGTGATGGCCAAAGCCCTAAAGCAACGCCCATGACACCCGATCAGCTCAGGATTCGCGAGCTTGAAAAGCGCATCCGTGACATTGAGATGGAAAAAGACATCCTAAAAAAGGCTACCGCTCTCTTGATGTC